>JAJZFV010000003.1 GCA_021805205.1 Actinomycetes bacterium
GAGCCATGACTCTAAATAAGCCAATCGTTGGGATGGCTTCTACTCCAGATGGTAAGGGTTATTGGTTAGTTGCATCAGATGGTGGAATCTTCTCCTACGGAGATGCGGCCTTCTACGGCTCGACTGGAGCCATGACTCTAAATAAGCCAATCGTTGGGATGGCTTCTACTCCAGATGGTAAAGGTTATTGGTTAGTTGCATCAGATGGTGGAATCTTCTCCTACGGAGATGCGGCCTTCTTTGGCTCGACTGGAGCCATTAAGTTGGCTCAGCCGATAGTAGCAATCATCGACTTTGCTCCCCCGCCGCCACCTGCTCCCGTTAACTCCTCCCCTCAGCCTCCAACCGTAGCATCGGGACAGCCTCTTATCCCAGTGACATCGATTTCAAACTCTAGAAATTGGTCGGGTTACGTACTTGCAAATAATGCACCCTATACCTACTCAGCCGTCTCAGCCACTTTCAACGTTCCATCGTCGATAGGATGTAGCTCGAGCGGATCTTCAATGATGGCAGAGTGGGTTGGACTGGGTGGATGGGACACCACGTCGATAATTCAAGCAGGGGTAAACTGTGGCGCCGATAGCACAGGACAGGTGTCGGAGAGTGGATGGTACGAGCTCTTCCCGGCTGGATCGGTAAGTATTCCTCTCAACGTCAACTTCGGCGATACCGTAACGATCTCGATCGCCAATACCACTGGAAACGATTGGACTATATCCTTAAACGACGCCACCACCGGTTCAAAGTACTCAACAACCGTCTTTTACGATGCCTATGGGAGCAACGACTCTGCGGAGTGGATAGTCGAAGCTCCTACCCTAGGGAACTATCTCACAGCACTTGCGCCCTTCAGTCCCGCGGTCACCTTCACCAACCTTTCATGGACCTCAACAGCACCAAGTGGAGATACATCCTCGGCATATGCCATCAATATAGCGTCTAATGGAACCACCTACGACACCACCTCAGTTGATACCACGAACCGCAATATCGTAGTAACACACTCATAACCGATAAGAGTCAGTCATTTTTATACTCGGTAGATAAAGCCGCCCCAAAGCACGCCTTCGACTTCGACCACTTTGCCGTCGATTGAGTCACTCCGGAAAATTCATACGGATCCGCATGAATTTTAATTTCTATTCGATTGTACGTATACGAATGGTTTATAATCAGTCCAACCAATCTTTTGGTGGACTCAAAATGAGTGTCTTGGGGGCAAAATGATTAAACTGCGAGTGGGCATCGGCCATGAGTGAGGTCCGAAATGAGCTCGGTGGGAGCAAGAAACTAAAGATAACAGATGCAGTGGCGCAATCTGTGGGGTTCATGGGTCCGGTCTTTTCGTCGGCCTTTCTCATTCCCCTTCTAGTTGGAGTAAACGTCTCAGGAAATGGGGCCGGGGGTGCGGCGCCACTGGCTGTCCTACTAGCAACTATTGGACTACTTGGCTTAGGTTGGATAATCAGTGAATATGCCAAAAGAATCCACGCTGCAGGATCCCTCTACGACTACGTCACCGATGGCCTAGGTAAGAAGATTGGTGCGGCGGCCGGGATAGCTTACTACGTCGGAATCATGGCTCTTGGCGGTGGGATCTTAGTGCTGATTGGTGGCACCATCCACGACACCTTGGCCTCAGAGTTTAACTTCACCGCAATTCCATACTTCGCTTGGGACATCCTCCTACTACTAATAGCTGGTGGTCTCCTCTTTGCAGGAGTCTCGATCTCTACCCGAACCCAACTAATCTTGGCTGGGTTCTCGCTCCTGGTAGTAACTATCTTCTTCATCGACGTCATCATCCAAGTTGGATCACACAACTCATTCAAGGCTTTCAATCCATCTACCTCACCAAATGGAATGAAAGGAATCCTCTTTGGCGTCCTCTACGGAGTGCTTCTATTCACTGGCTTCGAGACCTCGGCAAACTTAGCCGAAGAGACCGAACATCCCAAGAGAGATATTCCGCGAGCGGTCCTAACTGCACTTTTAATAGCTGCGGTCTTCTATGTTCTAGCTGCATATGCCCAAGTGGCCGGCTTTGGATTCTCAATAAAGGCAATCACCGCAGCAGCGGCTGGACCCCTCTTCGCCTTAGGTAGCCCCGCCCACTCTGGAGGGTATGGATCGATTGCGATTAGGCGCCTCCTGGAGTTGGTAGTCATCTTTGACATGCTCGCGGTGTATGTGGGGGTATCCGTCTCAGCGTCTAGGGGCCTCTTCGCAATGGCAAGAGACCGTTGGCTCTCTGCTTCGCTATCGACTACCAACAGTGGGCGAGGAACTCCAAAGGGAGCATCGATCCTGATCCTAGCCCTCTACTTGGCCGTGATCTTATTGACAAAGTTCGACAGTGGCCTCTTCGCCCTACCGCAGACGCCACACTACGCCGCTATCTTCTCCTGGCTAAGTACCTTCGGCCCATTTGCACTTTCCATCGTCTACCTATTGGTGGCGATCGGAGCAATAAAGGGATTGGCAGACCACCCCAGAAGGTGGGCGGTATATCTCGCAACTACAGTAAGTGGAATTACCATTGCGGCAGCCATCTTTGGATCGATCTACAAGGTACCGGCGCCGACTATCTACGCCTCCTACGGCGGACTCGGAGTCTTCATAGTCGCTCTAATTTACACTACGACCAAGAAGAAGCCACAAGCTGTTATCGTGGCCACTCCTGCTGTGGCAAACGGATCGGCATAGCTGTAGATCAGTCCTTCAAGGTGCCATCTTTGCCCAAGAGGAGCTCTAACTGCTCCTCTTGGGCAACCCAAAGCTAGTTACATCGCAAACACCTTCGAAGTGCTTTACACAATCATAAGATCTCCAGTCAAAATAGATCGTTGCTTCTAGACGACATTGCAATCCCTATCTAACAACCGGCTGGCTAAATCTCAACTTCGATATGTCCAAGTAGGCCAAAGAGTAGATACTTTGAGATTGTTACATCTTTGTTTCTTGGACGAATCCTAAAAGTAGTGCCGCTCCAGTTAGGATAGATACTCTGACGTGGAAAGATACTGATCTTGGGCCTTCTATTAGCCATAGCTTCTTCGATTTCGTGGGGTACGTCTGACTACTTTGGCGGCGTTGCATCACGTACCATCGACTCTCTGGTAGCCGTTTTATTCTCCCAATTTGCGGCGATGGTGGCTGTATTGACCATAGTCATTGCAACCGGTGGCCTAACGCTAAAAGGTGCACTAGTTAACGCAGTTATCGCGGGGTTAGTTGGACCACTTGCCCTAATTCTCTACTATCGAGCCCTAGCAATCGGTCCGATGGGAATAGTAGGGCCGATCAACGCCACATCTGGAGCGGTCCCTGTCATCTATGGATTTCTAATTGGAGAATCGATTAGCGCCCTGCAGTGGATAGGAGTTTTGGGCTGTATCGCCGGAGTGACCATAGTTAGCTCCTCTCACATTACAAGCCCACACCGCGAGGACCTCAAAGTGGTCGCCATGTCTATTGCATCGGCCCTTGGATTCGGGATCGTCTACATCTTTCTAGCAAGGTCAGCCTCAGCTGGAACGATGAATACCCTGGCCATCCAAAGAATCACCAACGTAATCTTTATCGGAGCCCTTCTATTGATTGGGAAGAAGAAGCTCAAGTTCAATGGAGTTCGAGGTGGAATCTTTCTCTCACTAATCGGCATCCTCGACGTCTCGGCCAACGGCTTCTATATTGTGGCAGCAGCTAGATCGTCCATTGCTATCGCCGGCGCAATTGGTGCGACCTATCCATTGGCGACTACTGCCCTAGCGGCCAAGTACTCTAAAGAGCGCCTCTCTTTGGTGCAATACACAGGTGCAGCTCTCACCATTGCATCAATAGTCGCAGCCTCTCTCTAAACCGACGTCGTTGCCCCAAATCACCTATCGAATGTCTTCAACTAGCAGCGCCCGTAGCACCATGGCAACTGAAGGCTGTTACCAGAGGTCGACCACATATCTACTTACTAACAAAGTCACCAGTCCAACCGACTGATCTTCCTCCTCAAAGGGAGAAGACACCTTACATAAAGGCCATAGTTCGTTAGCTTTGTACCCCGCCTTGCTTGTCGCTACTTTATAGCATCCCTTATTAGAGGCTAAGTGAAGGGGTCGTGGCGGGTGATTTGCGTGCGGAAAATCCAGTCAAAGCCATACTTGGAGCAGGCAAGAAGTCACGATGCTTTACCTGATCGACCCCGGGGAGGTACGAATACCTTAGGTTGCATAACTAACGATAAAGTCTCCTAAGCTAGCTTGGGCCAAGGTTAAGCGACAGGCGTTTTTTGTGCACTTTATAACCATCTAAATCGCAGTAGGGCCATATCTCTCCGCAATAGGGTTGGCTATTTGGGAAAGTATTGCAACAACCAAATGGATCGTCCATCTGGTGGGTGATTGCCTTTTGACGAGATTGAAACATTAGCCCAAGGCACCACCACTTTTATAGCTAGAGGTGGATTAGGTGGCAGAGATCTACTGACATACGACAAGGAAAAGGGCCATTTCAACTTTGTCTGGGTCCTCATGCAACAAGGTTGAAGCACAAACTACACGGCTCCTTCTGGATGTTGAATTACTATTGCATCGTAACGAGCGGACCTCCCTACAAAAAATTTATCTAGCCGTTACTCGAACGACGAAATTGCAAAGATTAGAGAATACACCGAAAGAGAACGGGCTCCCCTTCTTCAACGTTGCTGCTAATATGGGGGCCGCCCCTATGCTCAAAGCTTTGCTCACCAATGCGCAAGTTCGGATCCTGCGACTGCTGTAGAGCTCTTTCAGGTACTAAAGATCGATCAAAGACACTGTCTATACACTCCGATGTGCCGCAGCCATTGATCTAACCCTTCGAAAGGCTACTCTCAACTAATTCTTTGAAGCGACGGTGCTCTGGGTTCATCCCAATTAGAACCACTCCTACGAGTTGATCTTCACGATGATAGCCAAAGGCGCAATCTCCCTTCAGCTCTCTCTCTAAAAGCGAGATCGAATCGGGGCTAGAGGCTAGGCCGGGGAGGCCAAAGGATTGCATTCGAATATCAAATTGATCAGACCAGAATGCAGGAAGCGTTGTAAAAGGCTCGACCTCACCATCGTTCAAGTATGCGTTGACACTCTTACCGACGTAACGCCCCGAGTCGACCGCCAAACCCCAGTGCTCGATCCTCCTCGGAACGGTATCGACCATCAAGTTAGGATAGCGAGCTACATCTCCAACGGCAAAGACGCCCGATCCAGCGTGTAGCCTCTCGTCTACCAAGATTCCGTCCTTGAGATCAAAGAGAGTCTGATCCAAGAAAGAGGTATTTGGGTAACTGCCGACCGCTTCGACCACAAGATCACACTCTATAACAGAGCCATCGGAGAGGATTACCTCAATATTTCCCTGGCCAGATTTACCTACATTGGAGTTGTTCGTCCTTTTAGCAATGGCGGTAGGGAATTGACCCATAACAAATTTGACGCCACGTTCCTCATGTCGCCGCCGAATCTCATTCCCGAGAACTGCGCCCAACGGTCTCACCATCGGCGCCTCTTCGGGTGCCACAACAGTTATATCGTGGCTCAGAAGTGTCAATGTCGCGGCGATCTCACAGCCGATAAAGCCAGCTCCCACAACCACGACTCGCTTTTGCTTGGACCCGGAACCACCCAATCGCTGAGACAGTCGCACCATGTCATCGTAGGTGCGCAACTGAAAGATCGCCGAGTCATCCCGTGGGATCTCGAGCTTTCGTGGCGATATCCCCGAAGCTACCACTAGGCAATCATATGGTAGGGTACCTTCGTCGTCGATCGTCACTGTTCTACCCCTGCCATCGTGTGAGGTTACAGCACTTCCGAGGCTGACCTTGAGTCGTCCATCTTTATTGGCGATTCGAAGCTTTAACGAATCAAGGTCAGAAGCTGAAGCCAAGGCCTCTTTCGAAAGCGGAGGTCGATTATAGGGCAGATGAACTTCGTCTCCAATCAAAACAACTTCAGTCTCGTTATTGTGCTTCAGTATCGAATCGGCGGCCCTGACCCCGGATAACGATGCACCCACAACTACAATTTGCTTCACTTAACTTCCGCTCCAAGATACGCATGCATTTACATGCGTCTCTTTAATTTTCGCTTTACAGTCTCCTTTGAACCTATTTAATCTTCTACCTCGATGGCCTGCATCGGACAGATGTCGGCTGCCTCCTCTACAGAATCTCTCAAGGACTCATCGAGCTCCTCGGACATGTAGATATCCTTAGCAAACTTTCTGAAACTTAGCTCACCGCGATTGTCCAACTCGAAGACTTCAGGGGCGGCAAAGA
Source organism: Actinomycetes bacterium (assembly GCA_021805205.1). GTDB lineage: Bacteria > Actinomycetota > Acidimicrobiia > Acidimicrobiales > Acidimicrobiaceae > Acidithrix. Next base: position 6,317 of record JAJZFV010000003.1, read on the forward strand.
CACACTGGCCATGATCAGAGCACTTATTTAGATCGACAACTACCTTCACAGATTTCACCTTTCAATAAAGTAGAAAAACTCAAACGAAACGATATCTTTCCCGGGGTTTAGATCAATAAGACGAAGATGAGACGAAATTTACCCTCTTAACGGAGGTCGAATCCCCCTAAACTCCCAGTCACCGCCTAGAGCGGTTGAGATTACCTCCTCTGACTCCGTTGGCTGAGCCCCATATCTTTGGTTAATTGCAGTTGGTCCATCAACGATGTAGTTTGCCAAACGCCCCAACCCCTCAACTTCGACCTCTACCACATCCCCTGGGGCAACTGGCCTAGAGTTAGCGGGGGTCCCGGAGAGGATCACATCACCGGGGTATAGGGTTATAGTTCGGCAAAGGTCAGCGAAGAGATAGTGCATATCCCACATCATCTCGGATGTTGAAGCCTCTTGAACTACCTCTCCATTTACCATGGTCCTTATCTTTGCGTCAAAGGGGTCAAAGCCCTCTACGATACCGGGTCCAAGTGGGCAAAGGGTATCTGAACCCTTGACTCGTAGCATCGATCCGGCATCGGTATCACGAAAGTCGTGGAGGCCATAGTCGTTCGCAATTGTGTAGCCACGGATATAGGATTTCGCATCTTCAACCGCGACGTTTCGTGCGACCTTGCCAACCACGATCGCAATTTCACCCTCGTAATTCAACCACTTGCAACCTATAGGACGAACTACCTCTCCACGGTGACCGTTGAGCGCTGAAGTCGGCTTCATGAAGTAGGTAGGAGCCGACGGTAACTCGGTCTTGAACTCCTCCACTCGAGACAGGTAGTTCAGATGCACCGCGATGATTTTGGTGGGAACTACCGGTGGGAGGTGAACCGCAGCATCGATCGCCACTCTCCTTCCGTCGCCCGAAACCAACACCTCACCTTGGCGAAGGACCTCTGTAACTTGTCCATTCAAAAGTATCCTGCGATACTCAACCGTCATTTAAATCTCCTGATGTCGTGTAGTGTTATTCGTGCCCAACCTGGGGAAGTATTGGAATGAGGCTTTAGCGACGATGGTCAAAAAAGACGTGAACTTGGCCAGTTCCGATAGAATTTTCATACTCTCCATAGCGCCTTCCGTGAACTTTGAAGTCCCTGCCACCACATGCCCCTGCCATCATTAGGTAGTGGCCAAATCTTGCCTCTGGCCTAAATCTGTAGAAGTCGTCCATAGTGTCAATTACTAAAGCGTGATCACCACGCTCAAGGGCAGCTAAACGAACCATATCTGCCTCATAGGCCTCAGTTGAAAATATGTGTTCAACACCTGCCGCTTCGTGGTTACGCAACTCTTTCAGTGGCCAAAAGGTGTGCGACATGGCACCGGAGGCAATTAGTACTACCCGCTTATCGCTAGCACCAATAGCATCTGCTACCGCACTACCCAACAACAGAAAGTCATCTTTAGTGGCGGTTTGACAGACACCGATCGATATCCAGGGTCGATCGATACCTCTACCGAGGTACTCCCAGACGTTAGTAGTGGCGTAGTTGATCGGAAGGAATGGGTCATCGATCGCGGTCACCCAGGTCCCCCTCACCTCTCCCGCCTCTTCGATCGCCTTTGCAAACGTTGGATCCCCCTTGATGTCGTAGCGCCTTTGAGACATACCCCTTGGAAGTTCCTCAGAGGTAAAGTAACCGCTTCGCCGTTCATGGGATGTCACCACGAATTCAACCGTAGTGAACCAGTGAGAGTCAAAGACAATTACAAGGTCGTAGTTGTCACCCTCAAAGAAGTCCTTTCGAAGCCTCTCTAATCCAGTGACTAAAGTCGACTCCTTCCCGTTGTTTAGAGATCTCCGTACATCGGGGGGTAGAACGATAGTTGGAACATGGGCAATAAGGGCACTAGCCACTACTTCTCCCATTAGCTTGCCCATCCAGTTGGCGCAAAGACGGAGTTCTTTACGTCGCAGAAAAAGTCAAACGACCAATGACCACCTTCGCGCCCTACTCCAGAACTCTTAGATCCTCCAAAGGGCGCGCTCAAATCACGCACGAAGAAGCAGTTGTTCCAGATAGTTCCAGCCACAACCTCAGATGAGACCCGCTCTGCAACCTCCCTGGACGAAGTAACCACCACGCCTGCGAGGCCAAATTTGGTCGAATTAGCGATCGCAATCGCCTCTTGGACTCCACTAAATGCCTTGGCTACAAGCACCGGTCCAAAGATCTCTTCTTGGAAGATCTCGGTATCGATCCGATCCTCAACAAAGAGCGTGGGGCGGTAGTAGAGGCCCCCTAGGTCCAGATTTCGCTCTCCCCCAAAGATCAACTTCGATCCATTGGCTTTAGCCCTTTGTACGAAGCGATCGATCCGATCTAGGTGCTCTGGGTGAATCTGTGGGCCAATATCGGCTAAATCTGCGCGAGGATCTCCCTGGCGCAGTTGAGATTGGGCTATGGTGAATCGATCAATAAATTGATCGAAGATATCATCTTCGATCAAAAGGCGAGTCCCAGAGAGGCATACTTGCCCAGCGTTATCGAATTGATCGATGGCTAACTTCACCGCCAAGTCGAGATCAGCGTCACCAAAGACGATAAAGGGAGACTTTCCTCCTAGCTCAAATGAACAAGGAGTCAGATTCTTAGCTGCAAGAGAAGCAATTGCTTTGGCAGTAGGCACCGACCCAGTAAATGAAATACGAGCAATTCTATGGTCGCCAACTAAGTGTGGTCCCACCTCCTCGCCTATCCCCTGAACCACGTTAAAGACACCATCTGGAAGTCCTGCGTCTTTAGTTATATCAGCCAAGATTGATGCGGTAAGGGGTGACCATTCAGAGGGCTTTAAAACGACCGAATTGCCAGCAGCAAGTGCTGGAGCAATCTTCCAAGTCTCTAACATCAACGGTGCATTCCAGGGCGAAATAAGTAGTGATGGCCCTGAAGGATCGTAGCTAACGTGATTTTTATGCCCTCGAGTTTCAAAGTCGGGGTAGTCGAGCCCCTCTTCGAGGAATTGGGCGAAGAAGCGGAAGTTGTGAGCTACCCTTGGCATAACGGACCGAAGGTGAGACCTTAAAAGCGATCCGTTGTCGATGGTCTCGACCATAGCTAATACCTCGACCCGCTCCTCTATAAGAGTGGCGATGGTTCGCATGATTGCCGCTCGCTCACTTCGCTTGGTTCGACTCCATATCTCAAATCCCTTTTCTGCAGCAGTTATAGCTAAATACGCTTCATGGCGTCCACCTGCTGAAACCTGGGCTATAACAGAGCCATCGATAGGAGAGATATCGTCGAAGCTCCTCTCCGAAGCGACTCTCTCGCCGCCTATAAAGTGATCAAAGGAGATGGAATAGCTATCAAGAAGTCCCACTTTGCCCCCCGGTTTAAAGTGCTGAAGATGATCGAAAACCGATCGTTCATATCCGAATAATATCACCCTAGCAAATGTCGATGGTGCTTTCCTTAAATTTACAAAATTGAATCGAGGCTAAATTGTAAAACCGCTAACCAAGTGTCCACCAATTCCCGGTGATGGATTTGGAACTGGAGCACATTCAAAGATCAAGATTGGATTAGAGAACGATGCCGTTTGGGACAAATATCGAGAGCCACAGGTGCTCAAAGGGAGAAAAGATTATTCCAAACACCCCTGGAAAGAGAAATACGACAAAGAGAAGAATTGGAATACCGTACTTCATCTTTGCAGCTATTACTTGATAGCGCTCAGGGCCAACAACTCTTCTCAAAATCGCCGATCCATCCAATGGAGGGAGTGGAATCATATTTAGGACGAAGTAAATAACGTTCACTACCCCAAAAAAGAGCAGGAAGTAAGCGATAAGGGCAGTGGCGGTAAAACCGCTCGAGGTGAGCGAAGCATACCCCTGGTACTTGTTGGAAAAGAGCAACACCTTCAAGGCAAAGCCTGAGGCTACTGCTAAGACCAGATTCGTGAAGGGACCAGCGAGGGCCACCATGAGCTCAGCGCGCTTGCGATGCCGTGCCCCTGAGAGGTTAATCGGCACAGGCTTTGCATATCCAAATGGAGGGAATCCGAGTAGAAGTAGCATTAGTGGAAGAATCACGGTTCCAAATGGGTCAATGTGAGCTCTAGGAGAGAGGCTGAGCCTACCGGCGCGGTGCGCAGTTGCATCACCGTAGTAGAGCGCGACAACGCCATGCGATACTTCATGAAATACGAGAGCGGTAAGTGCAGCGAGGATGTTGATTCCGGTATAAACAGTTAGTATCCCCTTTGATACGGCGATAGCGGCTACGAGCGCTACGCCGACGAGGATAAGTATGTTTTTGCCCTTTATTTCCAACAGCTTTTGAGTCACTAAACTCTATTTTACGCCAAATTAGTAAATAGCAAGAATCAGTTGTTGGCTATTTCAAAGATATCGAGGCTGCAGCCCATAAATGATTCAGCGCCCTGTATAAAAAATGGAACGAACTGTCACTTTCAACCGTAAAAAATAAAAACAAAGGGAGCCTCGAGGGTCACGAAACTCTCTTTCTAAATGGCTTCCATTGCCCTTGGGTGGCTGGTGCGATAGACCTCGAGAAGATGCTCTGGGGTAACGTGAGTATATATCTGCGTCGTAGAGATAGAGACGTGTCCGAGGAGAACTTGGATGGTCCGAACATCTGCTCCAGCGTTCAACATATGCGTTGCGCAGCTGTGGCGAAGGGTATGAGGGTGCAAAGGGGCTTGGATCCCCGCCGCCTTACCATACTTGACGACGATTTGCCATACGTACTGTCTCGAAATAATGCCACCACGCGTAGAGAGAAATATCTCCTCTCTTCGAACCCTACCTATTAAAAAAGAACTTCTTATTCCATCGAAGAGATACCTTTGAAGCAACTTTCGTGTAGAGGTTGCCAGGGGTACAACACGGATCCGACTGCCCTTCCCATTTACCCTTAGCACTCCCTGCTCGAAGTCGATATCGTCCACCTTTGCAGACACTACCTCAGAGACCCTAAGACCCGAGCCGTACATAAATTCCAAAATAAGCCGATCTCGCATACCCCTTTGGGTTTCAAGATTGCAACATTCCAGGAGGCGCACAATCTCTTCAATCGAGAGAACCTCGGGCAGGTTTACAGGCGCACGTACACTCTCTATCTTTTCCATTGGCGACGATGCACGATAATGCTCATGGATTAAATATTGAAAGAATGCACGCAGCGTTACCTGTAGCCGAGCAACTGAAGAAGGCGCATGATCTATTGCATAAAGGCTTATGGCACTTCTTAGATCCTCCTCGTCGAGGTCGATCAAGGCTCTTGAAGCACCGACTATGCGAGAGAGTGTGCTGAGGTCCTGAAAGTAGGAGTCGATCGTATTTTCGCTGCGACCGTATAAGAGTCGTAGCTCATCGAGAAACCCATCCAAATATGGCGTATCAATTGCAAAAAAGAGTTCCACCAGACTAAATGATAAAGCCAAATGTACTTACAAAGTACGATCATGGTGAGCCTAAATTACGAGGATGATAAGCCAAAATCATCGCCGTTTCAAAAAGGCAACTAGGTTAGGGGCGCTATGGCCATGATCTGCAACGTCAACAACCTTTTCCAATCGGAGGTACTCCACGCTATCGCCAAAGGCTTCTCTAACCTCATCTTCGTCGATCAACATCTCTATATTTGCGGGACCTGCGAATCCAAGAGACTCCTTATGGTGGCCAGTGATGAATATATGTCCACCATTTCTTGTCGATCTAAGGAGTCCCTCATAAAGTCGGCGCCTTTGATCAATTGGAGGATGCATATTTGCCATAACACTCAAATCGAAGACCTCTGGTACCTCTAAATATTCGTTGACGTCCATCAGAACCGTCTTAGCAGTAAGGTTCTCACGATCAATAACCTGTTGAAGTCGTGTCAGCGCTACCTCCGAAAAGTCAACCGCCGTTGTTGACCATCCATTCCTGGCCAAAAGGACACTATTGCGACCCTCACCCGCTCCAATGTCAACTGCTGAACCGACCTCAATCCCGGAGATCGCCTCAACTAAGGATCGATCCGCGTCGCCGATCCAAAGGCTGTCGGTACCTCTATATCTCTCATTCCACATTTCAGCGTTACTCAAGACCAACTCCTTCAAAACTACAAATTTTCAAGTAACATAACCTAGATAATCACTAAGACAAAGACAAAAATAAAGTCCGACCTAAAAACTACCACTCAAACCGCTAGATCTGATTAAGAGAGAACACCCTATCCTTACCACAAGCCACCACGTCTCAGGCGGCAGGTGCTCCAGGAAAGAAGGACGGCGACGGAGATCACGGAATTGAGCCTGCAGGTTCAAAGTCGACTGCAACCCCATCGTCTAGCGCGCTTTCGACATTA
>JAJZFV010000049.1 GCA_021805205.1 Actinomycetes bacterium
ATACTGGTTAGTTGCAGCAGATGGTGGAGTCTTCTCCTTCGGTGACGCCACCTATCTAGGATCTGCCGCGGATCTAAAACTCAAACGAGCCGTGGACTCAGTTGCATCTGTTGCGGTTGCGGGGTAGTTCAAAAATCACATAGTTTCGATCTATGTTGAAATTAGATTTGGTGAAAGTTTGACAACGGATTCGCTAGTTCATCGCAGAGTTATTGGCCTTGCATCAGGTCATGTCACAAGTAGGATAGCATTGGATTTCGCTTCAAAGTGGCTGTGCTCTTGATTTTTGTTTCCCCAAATCTAATTAGCCGCCCTTGGACCATTGGTCGAGATCGTGTTTACGCCAACGGTGTATGTTGTCGTGAAAATTAAAGACCCCTTTGGAGATAAAACCAAAGGGGTCCATTAAGTTTTAGATTGCCATTTTTGTAGCTGGCGGAAAATTTAGGCTAGCTATTGAATTGGTCTATGCCGGTGGATAGAGCTGATAGTCGGGGAAGTTTCCATAAAGTCTCTCGCCCGCAGGTCCCTCTGTTACAGCTTGTACCAGATATTGCCCACCTACAAATGCACCTTTCCATGAAGCACCTTTGCCACCGAATGGTTCGTCGCGGTCTCCGCGCGATCTAGGGGCATTTATGCCGACCTTGTATGCATTTACCTCTTCGGCTAGACGCTTTGCTAGTTCTACATTGTCACAAGCAATGGATGAGACCAAAGCTCCGTTTGATACGTTCATCGCGCTTAGCATCTCGGCGGGGGTATCGACGATAACAACTGTGTCAACCGGTCCAAAGGGCTCGCTGTGATACAGTGCGCTAGAGCTTGGTGGGTTCAGGATAGAAACGGGTGCGAAGTAAGCGTCACGGTTTTGGCCTGGTATAAAGTTGTCGTCAGATAGTTCGCCTCTAAATAGAGGGATGCCACCCTTTGCCATTGCCTCTTCCACTTTTAGATTTAACTCTCTGGCCTTAGCGGCGTTGATAACTGGGCCGAAGTCTACGTCGGGAAGGGGATCGTCGGCGTTGGCTACTGCTAGAGGATTCCCAACTTTGAGCGAGTCGACCACTGGAATGTAGGTCTCTAGGAATTGATCGAAGAGCGACCGTTGTACGACGAAACGAGGATAAGCAGTACAACGTTGCTTTCCGTATTCGTAACCCTTCTTGATGTGCCCTGCAAGGAGGTTCCACTGGGTGAAGTCCCAGATTCCCCACGCGTTGAGCCCCTCTTGCTCGAGCATGTGGCGCTTCTCAACCCTGACCAACTCTGATGCGATCTGACCACCGGTATCTTTACCTCCAACGAAGGCGAGACACCCAATTTCTGGTGAGCGAACCAACACTGGGCTAAGTCGTCCTCCGGATCCTGATACGACTGTTACCGGTAGGCCCTCTTCGCGAGCAAATGCCATAGCCAGTGTCAGGGCAGCTACTCCACCATCGGTTGGCGACTTTGCGATTACTGCATTTCCAGCCAGCATCTGTACAAACATTGCGTGTGCTAGAACGCTAAGTGGGTAGTTCCAAGATGCGATATTGGAGACCGGGCCACTTAGAGGCTTTCGTCCTTCCATCATCTTGTCGATATTTTCCAAATACCACTCAACCCCACCGATGGTTCGATCTACCGAAGTCATAGCCTGACGGAATGGCTTTCCAATCTCCCAGACCAAAAGAAGGGCGAGGACATCTTCGTTGGCGCGAAGTTTGGCTATCGCGCGGGCAACTCGCTCCTTACGCTCTTGAAGGTCTATCTTCGACCATACCTCATGCTCCTTGACGCAGGCGGTAAGAGCTACGTGTGCCTCTTCTGCGTCGAGCATCGATGGTCCGATGATGGCGGAGCCGTCGATGGACGAGATTGCGTTGTGTGGAGTTCCAACGCGCTGCCACTCTCCGCCCCAGAGGTTATTGATTCGATCTTGCTCAAATGCTCCGGGAGCGAGCGCCATGGCCCGCGCGTACACTTCGTTCCACGTAGTACCTGGTTTTATAAACTTAACTTCATTTGTCACACTTACATTGTTTATGGAATGTGAATTTATTAGGCCTCATGGCTTAAAAAAAGCGCACTTGTAAATACAAGTTTTTATAAAAATGCAATACACGTCGTCTTTGAACGACTTTGTTTCATAATATTTTCAGACGGTTCAAGGAGAAGATTTGAAGATAGCGGAGAGGCGTCGCATCAGTATCGTTGGTCCAACCGCCTCGGGAAAGACCGCCCTCTCGATCGCACTAGCGAAGACGTTGGCTATTCCCAGCGTTATCTCGTGCGACTCGATGGCGATCTATCGCTACATGAATATTGGTACTGCTAAACCATCCAGCGATGAGCTCGCCGGCATCGCCTGTCATATGATTGACATAGTCGATCCAGACCAAGAGTACTCAGTCGCTCAATTTTCAAAGATGACAGCGACGATAGAGGCGAGATCCAGTGAAGTGCCGGTAATTTTTGTGGGAGGATCAGGCCTCTATCACACGGCGGTATTCGATCACCTCGAACCCCCTCCAACCGATCCAGCCTTGCGCGAGGAGATAGCGCATCAAGTGGCTCAATATGGAATTGAGTGGGGATACAGTCGCCTTGTCGAACTCGATCCAACTGCAGCGCAGAAGATTGAACCGGCCAACTTGCGAAGGATCGTAAGAGCTCTAGAAGTAATAGAGATCACTAAACGCCCTTTTAGTTCATTTGGCCCTGGTGTCGACGCCTATCCGGAGTCGAGTGGTGAAATAATAGGTCTCTTCCCGGGGCGTGATCGACTTGAGGAGCGTATACGAGCTAGAAATGAGCTTCTGTTTGAACGAGGATGGGTGGATGAGTGCGCATCTCTTCTCAAAAACTTCGAGTTATCTCTAACGGCAGCTAGGGCGATTGGTTATAGCGAGATTTTCAACTACATCAAAGGGGAACTAACGCTAGATGAAACGAAGGAGACGATTATTATGAGGTCTCGTAACTTCGCCAAGCGTCAGATGGCGTGGTTTCGTCGAGATCCACGCGTTAAATGGTTTGAAGGGCCAGATGATGCCATTGATTATCTGACGTCACGCTAATAAATACCAAGCCCATCGCATCTGCTCGAGTATTTGAAGGCTTAATTTCTATAATCGACCACAAATGTGGTGTTAAGCTTGCAACGGTGCTAGGTAGAGGCACCCGCGAAGGTAGGTCGAGACTTTGCAAGGCCCCCGACTGAATGGCTATTAGCTCAAGTTACTTATGGTTTACAGTAATTGATTCACGTGCCGATATAGCACCGTAAGGAGCGAAGACTACCCTTGGGTAAGTGCTGCTTGTGAATCTCAATCGCAGTCGATGGAGATGGTAGTCGAAGTAGTTGTTTTGTTTGTTGTTGCTCTAGTTTGTTAGCTCTTCGAGGTTGATTTTGGGTGCTTACGTAACTCTAACGGAGTGGGATAGGCGAGCTATTGAGGTTCCTACGGAACTGATTAATGCTGCCATCGATGAGTACCTCGAATTCTTCTACGGCACCTTTGCAATCGACGATGAAGCTTCCTCATTTTTTGCCCTGATGCTCGCTAGTGACGTAACCTCGCTTCGCATCTTTCATCGCAGTTTTGTCAGTCAGTTACTTACTCCACCACTTTCGCTCCTAGAGACAGTAGACCTTCTAAAGCGCCTTGGTCGGATACACGCCCGAGTTGGAATTCGACCGGTCTGGATGCTCAAGACCAATCGAAAGTTCGCTGAAATACTTATCGAAAAGATCGATGCATCGAATCTTGCGCGTGAGGTATCGACCAAGTATCTGGAGTGCGCCCTACAGCGCCTCGATGCAATTACACAAGCGGTTTTAGAGTCTGAGGAGGAGCTTGACGAACAGATCGATCAGCTCAACGGAGAGATCGACTCTGCGGTATCAAATACCACTACCTCTGTAGATCTTGTTCGGACTTTAGTTACGGTTGTCTGCAAGTTATACGGTGTTGTGAACGCCGACTTCTCCCGTCCTGACAATGGTGGCCTCTTTCAGTATCAACACTCATCTGGTGACCTATACGAAAAGTTCCTCTTTTATATGGAAAATGGGGAAATTCCCAAGGTGTCAATTGCTCAATCGGCGTCAAATGGAGATCACGTCGCTTCGCGTGCTTGGCGTAGTGGCAAGGTTGAGATCAGTGACTCGATTGAGATGGATCCTGGTATGCGCCCTTGGGGAAGATTCCTACGCGGCATCGGAGTGCGTTCTATCGCGGCACTGCCAATCTCGAATATCCATGGTGAGACCGTAGCGGTGCTTACTGTTTATGGTGCGACTCCCGGCTATTTTTCTGTATCTCGGCGGCGCCGTGCCCTAGAGCACATCGCACACGTCGTTTCATCTTCTCTACCACGCCTCGACGGAGGTCGGGCAATTAGCCTCTCGGAGCGCTCAGCTATTAGGACGCGCCTCTATGGAGGCGCACTAGAGATGGTTTATCAGCCGATCATCAATCTTGTCACCGGAGAGTTCGTCAAGGTCGAGGCACTAGCTCGCCTTAGGAGCGACGACGGTCGTCTTACCTCTCCCGCTGAATTCTTTCCCGCCCTTGGTTCGGAGGACCTCTTCTATCTCTTCAAAGAGGGGATTCGCCAAGGTTTTACCTCTATCTGCCAGTGGCGAGCTAAGGGAATCTACTGTGGAATTAACTTTAATCTTCCGTCCCAAGGGTTGCGTGATCCTCGCTACGTCGAGGTGGTCAAGGCGGCACTGCGCGACTTCGACCTCTCACCGGGGGTAATAACTCTTGAATTGACTGAAGAAGAGGATCTGTACGCCGTCAGCACTGCGACTGCGTCAAATCTTGCAAGCTTCGCTGAAATTAGGGTTCACCTAGCCCAAGATGATCTAGGTGCTGGATACTCATCACTACTTCGTTTGGAGAGTTTTGGCTTCTTTGAGGTCAAGATCGATCAAGGACTTATTCGAAGTGCCACCGATCCAATAAGCTCGATCGATGTGGTAGCCCACCTCACTGACTTGGCTCATGACCTAGGAATGAAGGTGGTAGTAGAGGGTCTCGAGCGGGATGCATTGATTGAAGCAGTTTCACTGGTTGGAGCTGACTTTGGACAGGGGTATGGAATCTCTGCCCCGTTAACCTTTGATGCCGTAGTTGAGTGGGTAGGTGGTTTCCAACCTCAACCGGTCTCCAATAGGGTTTCGACGCCGCTCGGTGCGATCGCTTTTCTGCGGAGGTGGTCGCGACGGATTGGGGCGATGGGGTCCTACGCCACAAATATCTCTACCTCCGATATTATTCGAGACTTGGTAACTGGATTGGGGAGCCTCCTCGATGAAAAGTGTCGGTCGATTATCGGTGCATTCACCAGCGAGCGTGAGGCCTCCCACGGTCTGTATGCGTTCGTAGCACTCGAAGCCGAGTTGATCTCAGTATTTTCTGAACGAATATCCCGGGGAGTGGTTTCGAGTGCCGTTGCAAGGAGACAAGACCTCAGCGACTGGGATTCAAAGGTCATTGGCCATGGTGGAATCGGCACCTTGCAAGCCAGAGATCTTGTAGATCTTTTATTTGACGGATTTGACGCCTTCTACTCTTATGGATCTTTGAATGACTTCTACGACGTGGTGTGTAAGCGAGTCGAAGCGATAGTCCCTAACTCCATCGCTGCCGTGATGATGAAGGATAATGGTGGGACCATATCCGTTGTAGCTTGTCCCTCTTTGGATCGGGAACGTTGGGAACTTCTATCTAAGGTTCCAGTGGGAGATACCTACGGATCTTGTTCATATGCTGTGAAGCACAATGTCAGCACTCTAGTCTCCTCGATCGCCTATGACCCGAGGTGGAAAGATGCCCTCAATATTGCGCACAATCTTGGACTAGCTACCTGCTGGTCGTCTCCTGTAAGGCAAGTAAGTGGTGAAGTAATTGGAACTTTTTCAATTTCTGGGTACCAAGAGCAGGACCCCAGCGAGTTCCTTAGGATTCTCCTTGACGCTACCGCCGAATTCATATCTCGTGCGGTAGAGGCCTATCAGCGTCCCGATAGGTACGAGGCCGATAAGAGAATGCTAGAGGCGATAACTTCGCGCGAAGAGTCAATCTTTATCCATTACGACCGAATAAGCGGCGAGATAACAGGGCTGGATCCTCGCACAAGAAGGCGTCTTGGCCTCGACGTCTCTTCTGATGTCACGATTAACTTTAGGGATTTAGGCCGACTAAGGGGTGGAAGCCAGCTTAGGTCGATAATTGAGAGTGAATACGGAAAGACCAACGATACCATCGTCGTAATCTACGATGATCATGGGGTGGGTCGGGCATTTAGGATCTTCATCGCGGCCCTCGACGCTGACGCCTATACATTTGGCTACTTGCTCCTGGTTAGACCAGATGAGGACGTCTATAACGCAGCTCTATGGAGGGAGCGAAAACTCAACCGAGCTGTTCTGAATACAGTATCTGCTGCAATTATGGTCCTCGATTCAAAGGGTAGGATCGTGCGCTTCAATCGTCAGGCTGAGGAGTTGACTGGTTACTCGAGCGTAGACGTGATCTACCAAGATGAGGTGTGGAGGAAGTGGGTAGCACCCGAGGATCATGAGATGGTGGTCAATGCGTTCGTTGAGACTTTGCGCAACGGAAGCGGTGGAGTCTATGAGATTTGGCACCACCATCGCGATGGAAGTCGTCGACTTATGGAGATGCACTACAAGCGAATCGCAGAGGACAACGAAGACTCCGATCTTGCAGTTGTAATCTATGGCGTCGATGTAACTACTAAGAGCAAAGCGCTCCACCAGATCGAAACCGACCTTGAGTTTGCATCTCAGATCCTAGATGTCGTTCCGCAGATGATTATCGTCCTCGATAGGAGCGGGCGAGTCGTCTACTGTAACGATCCGGTGGAGGACTTCACAGGTAAGTCGCTTCAAGAGTTGCAAAGTGTACCCCTCTATACCCTGCGGTTCTTTACCGAGGAGGGGCGACAGGGAGCTATTGAATGGTTCGAGAGTGCGCTTGAAGGGCAAGTAATTAGCCACTCCTTTGCCGCTTGGACTAGACACGACGGCGAGCGACGCACAATTGAGTGGCAAAATCGAGCCATCTACGATGAACTTGGCACTGCTAGCTTCTTTGTCACGGTTGGAACTGACCTTACTACCAAGATCGAGGCCGATAAGCAACTGCGTCAGGGTTCAACGGTATTCAAGATCAGCTCCGAGGCCATCATCGTTCTTGACTCCGATCGAAAGATCGTAGATATCAACCCAGCCTTTACCCGAATGACAGGTTATGAACACGTAGAAGTAATTGGAGATGCTGGTCGTGAGGTAACGAGCAAGTACATATCCATCCTCGAAGATGAAGAAGTTGCGCGCAGGATTTTGTTAGGTAAAGATTGGTCTGGGCCAATTCGAGTTCCGCGTAAAGATGGCGCAGAATTTGCAGCCGTCGCCAGTATCTCTGCCCTAGCGGGTAGAGGTGGTTCGATCGACCTCTACGTCATAATGTATACCGACATTACCGAGATCATGGATACCCAGCACAAGCTTGACTTCATGGCCCACCACGATCCTCTTACTAACCTTCCAAACCGTACTCTCTTAATGGCCAAGACCCAGGATCAATTGAATCGAAACAAGCGTTCTGGTAAGTTCACCGCCATTGCATTCTTTGACCTAGATGACTTCAAGCCTGTAAATGATACCTTTGGTCACGTAATCGGGGATGAGATACTAATCGCTGTCGCCAGAAGGATCGAAAATTGTCTACGTGAGGTCGATACGGTAGCTCGAATTGGAGGAGATGAATTCGTCTGCATCTTGGGAGATATAGCTGATGTAGAGGATGCGAGGCGTGTGGTTGATCGAATCCTAAAGTCAATAAAGGTTCCAATTTTCACTTCGACCCACGAAAGGGTAAATGTATCTGCCTCAGTCGGAGTTGCAATCTCTTATCCAGGTCAAGACGAGCCAGATGCACTACTTCGTATGGCTGATCATCTGATGTACCAAGTCAAGAACTTTGGAGGCGACGGCATCTCCATCGCCTGATCTTTTCGCCAGCGGTTTATTCGACGATCGGGGAAGTACTGTCTCGACCACATGCATGTCCAATTTGTAAAGATGGGTGTAGGGCGATATGGCTCAGTTATAGGTACCGATCACGGTCGCACTCAATCGTGATCGCATCGAGGCGTGACTCTTCGATGTTGAGACCGTAGAGCGAGGCTGTATTGGCGATTATCGAACTGTGGATCCCAAGCAATTCGCTCATCTGTCCGGTTTCAATTTCGCCTCTACCTGTGAAGCTAGCTCCATTGGAAACCATGTGGCTTCTTAGTGTCACCGTTATCGTCCCCTCTTTGACGTCGTCGTAGATCTCCACTTCGCGTATGGTGGCGGGCCAATCGGCGATAGAGGCACTGGTTACTTCGATAAAGGTGCGGTCTTTATTTGAGACATTAGTGATGACTCGATCTTTGTGAGTGTGTCCGGAGAGCCAAAGGAGTACTTTATAGCTGCTCATGATGGCTTCAATCTGCTCTTCGGTGACCTGGGAAGCTTCGAAGTCGATCTCTTCGAGACTGTGGTGGCTTATAACAATTATCAGTGCAGTAGGGTGGTGCTCTTTTATGGCGTAGAGGTGTTCTTGTAATTTGAGATAGCACTCTTCGGTAAAGCTACCCCGAGCCCCGCCAGCTCTATTTGCTGTGTCAAGGGCAACGACTGCGAAGTTGCCATCTTCAAAGTACCAGAAGTAGTTCATCTCACCGAGGGTGTAGGTGGAGAGACCATGGCCAAGTGGTAGGCCTTTAGCGACTCGTATCAAGGCGCCAAACTCTCCATCGGCGAGAAGTCGCCTCCGTTGCAGTGGATTTATCTCTATCGATGTGACTAGAGGCGCAAGTGCGGTTGCATCTGCTTCGTACCTCTTAGCGAGGGCGGCAAAGTCGATCCCATCTGTGGTCAGTGCTACTGGTTTTTTAGCACCCTGCGCGTGTTGGTTGGCCCTCTCATTTGAGGCGCCCATACCCTGCACCAGAACTTCATGGTTTCCATTTGCGATTAGCCACGGCATCGAAAGCCCCGGACTTACCTGCGGCCTTAAAGTTGCCTCAAGGTATCCTGCTATTCGTGGAAAGCCATATAGCTCTCCCATGAGATCATCGGCGGCATCGGGCTTGTAGTAGAAGGGGTCGTCAATGGCCTCGCTTTGGACGCCCTGGTAGTCACCGAACAGCTTGCGCGGGTCTACCTCTCCCCCTTCGATTATGGCTAAGGCTGCCTTCGCTTCATTCAATTGAGTCGAGTCGATCACATCCCCCGTTATGAGGGCCACTTGAACTTCGCGTTCTTGGTGAATTGAATTTGCTCTATCTACAGCTGCGATGGCAGCGTGAAGGGTCAACAATTCGCTGGGGCGATGGCCTGGTATAAATGGTCTTGCCGCCGCAATGTCGTGGAGTTTATTTACAAATTCGAAGCGATTTGGAGAGTTGGGATCTGCCAGCTGAATATCTGTGATTTGAAGTAGCCTCAGGCGCGGTTTTTTCCTAACTGGGAAGTTTGACGCCTCGTTTTCTTCAGTCTCACACAGACGGTATGAGAAGTACTCCCCTCTGCTGCCCCTTCCCAAAACCTCGTAGCGCTCAAATCGCATCGTTAGAAGACTCTCTCTTTTACATCTTGACCATAATGGCACTGCCTAGAGTTCAATTTTGCACCAAACAACTGTGGATCGATATATGCACCTAAAAATAAATTAGCCCCATTGCGTTTCCGCAATGGGGCGTTAGACCTAAAAAGGCCGATGGGGGCTCCATCTACGACCTTCCTTGTGGAGACTTTGGGGTGCGTCGCTCCTCGGAAGTTGAATGTCGCTGCCTTTTCTGATCTACATCTAAATCGTCCAAGGTAAAAGTGATCCAAAATAAAGTTGAATATCACCTTAAAGTTATCTATATATCCGTAGCAGCGGATTTTGTAGCTAATTGTCTCTGCTTTGAGTGACCAACTTCAATCCACGAGAGTTCCCAAACCTCGCGTTGCTAGCCTTGGAGGAGTGAATAGCGATAGTAATTGGCTCTATAAGTATCAGGGTATCGGTAACGACTTCCTCGTAGCAGAAGTTGAAGATGTACCGAAACTTGAATTTAACGAGGGAGCTAAGAGACTCTGTGACCGTAATTACGGTGTCGGTGCAGATGGCCTGATTATGTTGACCCTAAGCGGAACTCCCACGATGCACCTCTACAACAGTGATGGTTCGAGGGCGGCAATCTCTGGAAATGGGCTGAGATGCCTAGGATTTCACATCCGTCGGATGCACTTAGTTCGAGAGCGGGAATTTGACGTGACTACCGATGCGGGGGTTAGGGGGGTTATAATCCACGCCATAAACGGCGACACTGCTCGGATTAGCTCCTCGATGGGGGAGGTTCAGGTCTCGCCAACGGCCGACTTTAAGAGCAAAATTGGCGGTCAAAACTGGGCGGCTTACCTGGCAAACGTTGGAAATCCTCACTTGGTATTTTTGGCAGAACAGCCGCTACAGAACCTTGAGAGCTTTCGCGATGCGATCGCCGAAGAGGCCCTTCAGTTTCAAATTGACTATCCCGGTGGTGTAAATGTTGAATGGGTTGTGCCAAAAGAAGCAGCAACTCTTACCGCTGGCGAGGTTGAGATGATCGTATTTGAGCGCGGTGCGGGATTCACCTTGGCCTGTGGCTCTGGATCTACTGCAGTTGGAGCGGTATTGCGCAGCCTTAGGGGCGGTCAGGAGCTGGCATCGGCAACGATCAAAAACCCTGGAGGGGAGCTCTCGGTAAGCTACAATGGCCAAAGGGGCGAGTTTTATCTCGAAGGTCCAGCCTCCTTCGTTGCCAAGGTCGCTCCGTCTGAGTCACTATGGCCACTTTAGATGAGAGGGGTTGGCGGATACATTGACGTTAATTGAGCGTCACTTTCGCGAAAAGATAGTTGTAGTTGGAGCAGTGCTTCCCCACATCTCGCAGGAGGAAGTTGACGAATCTTTAGATGAGTTGGCACTTCTAGTCGATACTGCGGGAGCAGATGTTGTGGGCCGATTGACTCAGCGCATGGGCTCGCCCGATCCGGCCTACTTCATTGGTAGGGGAAAGGTGGAGGAGCTGCGCGAATTGTCATATGCCACCGACTGCGATACGGTTATCTTTGACGATGAATTGACTCCAGCCCAACAACGAAACCTCGAAAAAGTTCTAGGAAGAACGGCTATCGATCGCACCGCTTTGATCTTAGATATATTTGCCCAAAACGCCAAAAGTATGGAGGGTAAAGCCCAAGTCGAGTTGGCTCTGCTTAGTTACCGCCTGCCTCGCTTAAGGGGCAAGGGCGGCCAACTCTCACAGCAGGTTGGACGTATTGGAACCAGAGGACCGGGAGAGACCAAGCTAGAAGAGGACCGAAGGCGCATCCAAGACAAGATTGCCCGCCTCAAGCGACAACTTGAGACCTACTCCTCTACGCGTAGAGTTCAAGCCTCGGCGAGGAGCAGGTCACGAAATAAGACAGCATCTCTCGTTGGCTACACCAACGCTGGCAAGTCTTCGCTCTTGAATGCGCTAGCTCACTCCGATGTACTGGTAGAAGATCGCCTCTTTGCCACTTTGGACACACGTACTCGAAGGGTAGCCCTTCCAGGTGGTGAAGCCTTTCTCCTCTCTGACACCGTAGGTTTTATTAAAAAGTTACCCCACCAATTGATAGAGTCCTTTCGATCGACCCTCGAGGTGGTGACCGAGTCTGACTTTTTGATCCACGTAGTTGACGCCTCTGCTAGTGACCCTGACTCTCAGATTCGGGCGGTTCGAGAGGTCCTCGATGAGATCGGCGCCGGTAAGTTGCGAGAGCTTCTCGTCTTCAACAAGGCCGATAAAGAGATAGATCGGGCCGCACTTGAGGAGAGGTACCCCGGAGCAATCTTCGTATCTGCTTTGCACAATACCAATATCGACGGACTTAGAGACGCGGTGGCGGCTTTCATTCGTGCTGGTACCAAAGTGCTGGTCCTCGAGATCGGCTATGAGTTCGGTGATGTCTTAGCACGCCTTCAAGTCGAGGGTGAAGTCCTCTCCATTGTCTCCAAGGAAGACTCCTACGAGGTGACTGCCCGCCTCGACACTACAAGCATCTCTTACTTTGAAGACTACATTGTAGGTTAGTAAAAGCTGATTTTGAAGAGGAGACATGTCCTTTACCCCGCCTCCATATCCACATGATCGTTTAAAGGACATCAGGAAGCTCCCTCACGAATACGGATTAGAGCTCCTTGATCTGTCGATCGGTACGCCGATAGATCCTCTGCCGTCAAAGTTTCGTGAGCTCTCGTTCGATCTGATAAATGGTTATCCCACCTCGATCGGTTCCAACCAGCTCAGAAGTTCAGCAATCGCTTGGATGTCGCGACGACTTGGCGTAACTTTGACTTTGAATGAGGTGGCAGCCTGTGTTGGATCCAAGGAGTTTGTCGCTTCGACCCCTTGGTATCTCCACCTTCGACGCCCAGAGCGCGATGTTGTGCTCTACCCTGAGGTCTCCTATCCAACATATGCTATGGGGGCAATCTTGAGTGGCCTAAAATACGTTCCTGTGGCCCTTGAAGATGGAAGGCTAAATATTGAATCGATCCCTAAGGATCTCCTTGAGCGAACCCTTCTAATCTGGACCAACTCTCCATCTAATCCGACGGGTGAGATCTATTCAGTTGCAAATGTGCTTCAGGTGGCTCGCCAATACGACTTCGTGGTCATATCTGACGAATGCTACGTCGAATACAGTTGGAACGGGGATAGGTACAGCGCCCTAAGTGAGGGAACCGAAGGGGTATTAGCTGTGCACTCCCTCTCTAAAAGATCAAACTTTGCAGGTGGACGCGTCGGATTTTATGCCGGTGATTCAACCTTAATTCACTACTTGAGTGAAGTTCGAAAGCACGCCGGCATGATGATTCCCGGACCATTCCAAGAGTTAGGGGCGCGCCTCTTAGACGACGATGAACACGTAGAAGATGAGGCAAAGAGGTACAGGGGCCGCCTTGAAAAGCTAATCGCGATCTTTACCGCACTTGGATATCAACCAAAGATGCCCGATGGGGGGTTTTATCTCTGGTTTGACGCAAAGGATGAGAAAGACGGCTTTGCGATTGCGACGTCGATCGCAAAGCGCACCGGGATTATCGTATCGCCCGGCGAGTTCTATTCTCCAAATTATGCAAACTTCGTAAGGGTCGCAGCTGTGGCATCTGATGAGGCGCTCGATAGAGTTTTGTTATCGCTTTAGTGCGATTTTATTATTGAAGCCGTTACCCATGAATTTGGTTGAAACGAAGATTTTAATAGAGATAGATAGAGGGTTGGCATATGGCTGATTTGTCGCAAAAGATAGTAGAGCTTTGGGATAATCGTGGATCGGTCGACTTTTTTGACCCTGATGTGGTTAGCGTCATTCATAACGTTATTGAAGGTCTGGATGATGGTTCGCTTCGGGTCGCCTACTTAAACGATAAGGGTAGCGTCGTAGTAAATGAGTGGATCAAGCAGGCAATCCTTCTTCTTTTTAGGGCCTCTGGCGCCACTACGATGGAGTCGTATCCATTTGAGTATCGCGATAAGATTCGCTTGAAGCGGGGATATGAGTCGCTTGGTGTTCGGGTCGTTCCTGGTGCGTCAGCCAGGTGGGGATCTTTTCTCGCTCCCGGTGTTACGATGATGCCAAGTTATGTAAATATCGGCGCACGAGTCGAAGAAGATACCATGGTCGATACCTGGGCCACGGTTGGTTCATGCGCTCAGATTGGAAAGAGGGTCCACCTCTCAGGTGGGGTTGGAATCGGTGGAGTCCTTGAACCACCCCAAGCAGCGCCGGTCGTCATCGAAGACGAGGCCTTCATCGGCTCTAGGGCAATGATCACTGAAGGGGCTCGAGTTGGTACTGGAGCGGTTGTTGCCGCAGGTGTCATCTTGAACCCGTCGATTCCAGTTATCGATACCGAAACTGGCGAAGAAGTCTCGCGGGGATACATTCCGCCGTGGTCGGTTGCGATTGCGGGATCGCGCAAGAGGAGCTATCCAGGGGGAGACTTCTATATTCCGGCGGTTCTTATAATCAAGAGGCTAAATGAAGGCGAGCGCCACGATAAGACCGCCCTCAACGCCTTCCTTCGTGAGAGTGGAATTGCAGTTTAAATGGTGGAGTCCATCGGGGATCTACTCTTTAGTAGAACCAAAGAGTTAGTTGACATTGAGTCGATTTCAAGGAACGAGAGTGCCATCTGCGACTACCTCGTGGAGGTGCTTCGCGATATAGATGGCTACGACCTAAATCGAATAGGTAACAACTTGGTCCTGACATCGCGACGCTACGACAGCACCAAGGGGCTGGTACTCGCCGGCCATCTCGACACCGTTCCTGCATTTGGGGATGTGAAAGCGGTAGTGAAAAAGGACATGATCGCTGGCCTAGGTTCGGTCGATATGAAGTCGGGTGTCGCGGTAATGGTTGCCTTGGCCGGTGCCTTTGCAGGTAGAGACAATCTGAGATTTATCTTCTACGCCTCGGAAGAGATATCTAGGAGCTTCTCGGGACTGCTCGAGATCGAACGTTCAAAAGGCGATCTGCTCAATGGTGCTGGTGCGATCCTACTTGAGCCTACTGGTGGCTTTATCGAAGCTGGATGTCAGGGGACCGCGCGAATAAAGGCGACCATAAGGGGTAAGAGGTCTCATAGCGCTCGGGCCTGGATGGGTATAAATGCCATTGAAAGATGTTGGAAACTACTAGCTTTCCTAGATCACTTCAATCAAGACGTCGTCGACTTTGGCGGTGTTACCTATAGGCCAGCCTTAGTTGCGACCAAGATCGAAGGGGGCATCGCCGGCAACGTTGTACCAGATTGCGCGGAAGTTACGATAAACCTCCGTTATGCGCCATCTGCGAGCGACGACGTCACTATCGCTAAGTACGTCTCCCTGATAAGCCAAGAGTTAGATCCTGACCAAGGTGACTCGGTCGAAGTGGTAGAGAGCGCACCAGCGGCTCCTCCTTCGCTCGAAAATTCGGTTATTGCGGCACTGCAGCGAAGTGGAACTAGGGGCTTGAGAGCCAAGTTGGGCTGGACCGACGTTGCCTTCTTCTATGAACGAGGTATTCCGGCGGTGAATTTCGGCCCTGGTGATCCAGAGCTTGCGCACACCAAAGACGAAGTAATCTCCCGAAACGAGCTGATTGAAGCATTCGATGTGCTTGAGAGACTCATTAGATCGCTCGGCTAGGATGAATCCTTCTTTTGGAAGACTGCCATCTGGCATATCGATCAGTCGAAAACTTGTTCTTCCTTTCGATCCAAGGTTGCTCGCGATAATTTAGAATACCTTCAATTGCGCTTGGAAGAAGATGTACCGAGTGCGAAACTTGCTACATCCAAACCTCTCGTTGAGTCGAAGAGCGATACCCTAGAAGAAGCGCTGCATAAATATAACTTTTCCGTAGACCTTGACGTCATCTGCGGGGAAGATCATCGTTGTGTAAGCGGGGTTCGACGGCTTCAGCATAATTTGATTTTGATTGCGATCAAATTCAATTCTTTTGACAGTAGCTTCACTTTCTTCTCGGACTCCGGCAACAACTAGTTCACCGGTAACGGCGGTACTTTGGCGTCTGGCAATTACTACATCACGCTCAAAGATCCCCTCGCCGATCATGGAGTCTCCCTTTATCGATAGGGCGAACAGGTTAGAAGGATCGCCTAATGAAGCTGGAACAACGATCCTTTCATCACTTATCACCTCTTCGGCTAAGACACCATGGCCTGCAGCAACATAGCCGAGGAGCGGAACCTCGATTGACGATTCATAGCTAGGGGCGCTCGAAGGGATGTTTACCTTGAGCGCTCTGGGTTTCGAAGGATCTCGCGTTATGTACCCCTGATCCTGAAGTGCCTTGAGGTGAAATTGTACCGACGACGGCGAAAGAAGATTGCATGCGGTGGCGATCTCTCGAACAGATGGAGGATACCCAGTAGTTCGAAGCCTCTCTTCAATGTAGGAGAGGATTTCACGCCTCTTTGACGATAGTACCAGGGAGTCGTTGCTGCTCATAATCTCATCCTATCACGGGAATAGTCCGTGTTGGAACATTTGTTCTATTCATTAGAACGAACACCTGTTCGATATGATAGCATTCATGTTCGATAAGGGTCTGGAGGATAGTGAAATGGCATCGCGAGAGGGCGTTCATGAATTAGAGGTTTACCGTTGGTCGCACTCTTCTCGCGATGAACGTCCAAATGTATTCGACTATGAGTCTTTTAGTGAAGCCAGTATCCCTATTGCTGGCTTTGAAGAGGCGAAGGTGATTAGCTTTTCAGATCACCTCAAGGAAGCCGCCTCTACTGCAAAGATTATTCCATTTATTGCTGCGCCTCCTTCTACTTCTGCATTTAGAAGGGCCCGTAGGTCTGCACGCCGATCAAAGTCCACTTATAATCGACAGATCGATCAAAAGCGAGGGGTAAACCTCGCCTTTGAGAATGCGTATAATCACCTAGTTGTTGTGATCAGCATTACTATCCTTTCCATCGCTCTCTTGGTCGTAATCGCCTCGTCCTTCGGCGGCGTTGCCTCTTCGAAGGTTTCTTATGTGGTGCAGCCGGGAGATACCATCTACTCCATCGCTTCGCACTTTGCAAATGGTGGTTCGGTAAGCCAATTAGAGTATCAACTTATGCAAGAGGTGCATGGAACTACGATTGTTCCCGGGCAAACTATCGCCGTCGGTTAGTCGACGTCAAGTCGAGGGTGGGAAAGGCTATTCTCTTATCTGTAAGGAGATGAGAGAAAACTTTGCGTTGCCCTGTCTGTGGAAATTTAGATGATAAGGTTCTCGATTCACGGGTAATCGAAGATGGCAAGGCGATTCGTCGGCGTCGGGAGTGCCTGGCATGTTCGAGGCGTTTTTCAACCTTCGAGCGCGTGGAGGAGGCGCCGCTTGTTGTCATCAAGCGTTCAGGCCTCCGTGAACCCTATGATAGGGCAAAGCTTTACGGCGGGTTAGTCTCTGCCCTGAAGGGTCGTCCCTTTGACGATAGTGATATTGAGGGTTTAGTTGTGGAGCTAGAAGACCGAATCAGGGGTAATTCAGGAGAGGTGAACTCTTCTGAAATAGGGTTAGCCGTTCTGGAGCTGTTGAAGGAGGTAGACAAAGTCGCCTATCTTCGATTTGCTTCGGTCTATAAAGGTTTCGATCAGATCGACGACTTTGAGCGCGAGGCAGCATTTCTGCGAATTGATTCAGGGCCTCTCCCGGCCAAGCTTGAAAAGGAGTCACCTCCTTCGGCTTAGCCCTAGCTCTGCTAGCCGCTCTCCGGTTGGGGCTAATAACAGAGCTAGGTTGTTATAACGAACCACATATAGAGAGGGGGCCGGTCGACCGGCCCCCTCTCTATATGTGGTTGTTTTAGCTGTAGTAGTTTGGGTCTAACGAGCTGTTTTGGACCTTCTGGCCAGAGCGTCGATAAGTACAGCTGCTAGAAGAACGAGGCCGGTTACTACGAGTCGAGCTGCAGCGCTAATACCAAGTAGTCCCATTCCGTTATCGATTCCAGCAATTACGATACCTCCAAGGATGGCATGTATAGGCTTGCCCTTTCCTCCAAAGAGGGAAGTTCCACCGATAACGGCTGCCGCTACTGCATAGAGTACCAAGGTGCCTCCGTCGAGGCTGGTTGAAACCGAGCGTAGTCGTGAAGCGTAGATGATTCCAGCTGCACCAGCAGTCAATGAAGCAAGTGCAAAGGCGCCAGTGCGAACTCGAGCTAGGTTGACTCCTCCTCGGCGAGCTGCTTCAGCGTTGCCACCGACAGCATAGACGTAACGCCCATATCGAGTCTTGGAGAGAAGGATGGTCCACATAACTACGAATGCTACGACGATGAGAACCACCCAAGGAAGACCCCTGATCGGAACGAGAACACCGCGGTTGGCATTGGAGATAAGGATTAGAGCCACTCCACCGATAACTGCGCCACCGATCTTGATGTAGGCGAGTGATGCCGGTGATCTATGAAGTGCCTTCCTCTTTCTCTTTATCTCTCGTGTCATAACGACGGCTGCATAGATCGCAACGATGGCGACTATCGAGATCACAGTAGCCACGGTATTTAGCGAGCCATTTGCTAGGTCGTTGAGGACGTTTGAGCTAATTGGAAGAGTTCCGCCGTTACCTAGGATGATCAACATGACGCCTTGCCATCCGAGGAGTCCCGCAAGGGTTACGACGAAGGATGGTAGACCGACTCGAGTGATGATGGTACCTTGAAGAGCCCCGATTGCAGTTGCAACGATCAGTGCGACGATGATAGCTGCCCACCACGGCCAGTTGTGCTGTGCTGAGGCTAGTTGGGCCATAACTATTCCCGCAACGCCGGCGACATATCCTATTGAAAGGTCGATCTCACCTAATAGTAGGGCGTAGATCTCTCCCAACGAGAGGAGAATATAGGCCGCGCCCTGTGATAGAAGGTTAATGAGGTTTCCGGCGGATAGGAAGTTGCTGTTCAAAGATTGAAAGATAACCGCAATTATTACTAATCCTACGATTACGGGAAGGATCCCTGAGTCGCCACCTTTGACCTTGGCAATCGATGCTTTTACGTACTCTCCGAAGGTTGCAACCTCGAAGTAGTTGGCTGTATTGGCGGCGGTTGGGTCTCCCTCAACTGCTGCAACTACGTCAGCTGTAGCTTTAATGTCTTCTTGATTCGTTGCCATCTCTAGTGGGCTCCACCTTCCGCACCACTAAGTGCGTCTTCTGATCGGGCTCGGGTACTAACACCGGTAGTCATGAGGTCTACAATGATCTGTCGGTCGAACTTATCTGAACGATCTTCAGCGACCATTCTGCCGAGGCGAAGTACTGCGATTCGGTCGGCGACCTTGAAGACGTCGTTCATGTTGTGGGAGATGATGATTACCCCAAGACCTCGATCGGCTAGAGTGCGAACGAGTTCGAGGACCATCTTGGTCTGTGCTACGCCAAGTGCAGCGGTTGGTTCGTCCATGATAACCAGCTTTGCATTCCACATAACCGCTTTAGCTACTGCTACTGCTTGACGTTGGCCACCCGAGAGCGATGCTACTGGTTGTCGAATTGAGCGAATAGTGGTTACTGAGAGGCTGGCGAGCGTCTCCTTGGCTGCGTTTTCCATGGCGTCTTCGTCTAAGAAGAGGCCCTTTCGCAACTCTCGACCAAGGAACATGTTCTGTACGATGTCTAGATTGTCGCAAAGGGCTAGATCTTGGTATACGGTTTCGATACCATGAGATGCGGCATCCTTAGGACTCTTCATCGTTACTTCTTTACCGTCGAAGTAGATATGTCCGCCATCGTCGGGTGAGTGTATTCCCGCAATGCACTTGACTAGAGTTGATTTTCCCGCTCCGTTGTCTCCTACCAGCGCGGTAACCATACCGCTTGGAGCAGACATGTTTACATCTGTAAGGGACTGTACCGGTCCAAAGTGTTTCGATACTCCCCTTAACTCGAGTAGCGCTCTGCTCGAGTCATTAGCGGCCGTTTGGCCCCCTTGATCCATATTGGACTCCTTTTTCCCCTGAGGCAATTGGATTCACTCTTTACATAGAAGAAGCCGGGATCGATTGGTGTATGATCCCGGCTTCCACGCTTATTGTCCGCTAACTAAGAGTCGGCGCGTTTCAGCTTCTGACTAGCTGATGCCATTCTCGGCGCAAAGTGCGGCTACGTTTCCAACGCATAGAGCTGAAGCCTGGATGAAGCCATCCTTGATGACCGTAGAGGCCATATTGCTAGCAGTTACAGTGATTGGGGTTAGTAGAACAGATGGCACGTTGGTGGTCTTGTTGTTTGTGGTTCCATTTACAAGTCCAGCCGGTGGTGTCATACCTGCACGGAGGTAGGTTGCAAGTGCTACTGTAGCCTGGGCCTCAAGGTAGATCGGCTTGTAGATCGAGGAGCACTGATAGCCCTCGAGGATGTTGGTCATACCTTGCAGGGTTGCATCCTGTCCTGTGGTTGGGACTGTCTTAGGCGCTACGTTCAAGCTCTTGAGAGCCGAAACCACTGCGTTTCCAATTCCATCGTTTGCAGTTACGACTGCGTTGATGTTTGGATGGGCTTGATAGGCCTGCTGGAAGTCGGTCAAAGCAACTTGGTTATCCCAGTTGGTAACTGCGATCTCTCCAACTTTGGTCAGTTTGCCTGCCTGAATGGCTGGGTTGATGACCGAGTTGTAACCCTGTGCGAAGAGGGTAGCGTTGTTGTCGGTTGGCGAACCGTCCATGACGTAAACCTGCGGGTTCTTTACACCCCAGTTTGAAATACAGCTTAGGAAGGATTGGCCAATGAGTTTTCCGACTTGGACGTTGTCGAAGGAGACGTAGTAGCTAGCAGAACCATTCAGAGTGATTCGGTCGTAGTCGATGACCTTTACACCATGGGAGGCTGCATAGGACTCGATCGAGGCGCCAACGCCGGAGTCGATTGGGTCAACGGCTAGTACAGAGGCACCGTTAGTTATCGCAGCTTGTGCATCTGAAAGCTGAGTAGCATCGCTTCCCTGTGCATTTTCGATGATGAAGTCGCTGGAAGAGTAGCCTGCCATCTGGAACGCTTTGGTTAGATAAGGAGCGTCGAAGGAGACGTAACGTGCCGAAGACTGGGTGTCAGGCAGGATGATTGCAACCTTGCCCTTGCCTTGTGCCACGAGTGGCTTCAAACTCGTCATGGCAGCAAATGAGCTGTCAAGGGAGGAGGTTGTGATCTGTGGCGCTGCAGCAGTCGTTGCTGGAGCAGCGGTGGTTGCAGCGGAAGAGTTGCTCGAGGAAGCAGATCCACTACCGCAAGCGCTCGCAATAAGTGCTAGTGCAGCGGTCGCCATTGCCCCTTTGGTGATGCGGGAAGTCTTTCCAGATCGTCCCAAGGTGTCGGTGAGTGTCCGACGTATGCTCATGTGTTTACCCCCATAGGTGTACTTATATGCGATCAGTGAGCACCCCGCTCAGTGATCGTTCCTAGAACATAGTTCCATAATCTGCACATTTCAATTCAAGGAAGGCAAATTTTGCTGTTTTTTTTGAATTTGAATATCTTTTTTTGTTTTGCTAATTCATTGTTACGATGAAAATATAGTAAATATTTACTATCCGAATTTCAAATAGATACCAAATAGTTATATTGACTATTTCCGGCGTTCATCGCCACATCTACCTGCAGTTATAGTTCAATAATGGATTGAGAGTTTTAGTTATTGTGACTAATTCTCAGTGATTCATCATCTGGCGTTAATGCGTTAGAAATCTTGACCAAGCGTTTCGCTGCTACATAATTAGGGATAATTTCTGGATGTTTAATTTACAAATTATCGATAGTGTGATATTTATAAAGATAAATTTTTAGCGATATCGATCTAAATTTACCATCTCTTCGATTTGAACGACTAGCTCAGGACAACCAGCAATTACCAATTCGTATGACGGTAATTTGTTTAGACCTCCGGTTACGACGCCGCCGGCTTGTTCGACTATGAACGCTCCAGCGATGTAATCCCAGCGCTGCAACCCCATTTCGTAGTAGCCGTCAACTTCTCCCGATGCGACCATAGATAGATCGAGCGAGGCAGCCCCTGCGCGGCGAATGTCGCGAATCTTGGTGATGTTTTCATTTATGATTCGCCCTTGAATCTTGCGGATTTCGTCAGAATATGAAAATCCAGTCGCTAACAATGCTTCACTTAGAGTTTTTCGCTGATTTACGGTAATACTCTTACCATTTTTCAATGCATTCTGTGAGATCAGCGCACTGTAGATGTTGCCGCGTGGGACATCTAAAACGCAGCCTGATACAGTTCTGTTGAGCTCGCGGTCGTAGATGCCAATTGAAACTGCGTATCCAGCAAATCCATATACAAAGTTTGTGGTTCCATCTATGGGATCTATCACCCATTGATACCTTGAAGATCCGTTTATCTCTCCGTACTCTTCACCTTGGATTGAGTCATCGGGAAACCTCTCGAGGATGGCGTCTTTTATAAGTTGTTCGGTAGCTCGGTCGACCTGGGTAACCATGTCAGTTCTAGATGACTTTAGTGCAACTTCGATCACCCCTTCGTTAACCTTGTCCCGTATGAAGGTTGCTGCTCTCTGTGCGATCTCTTGAGAATATTGGTGGCGCTCTGCTTCTGGATTCATGCCTTGAAGGTTACCCCCTGGGATTAATCGATTGAGTCGAATAAGGGGCGATCCAGGCCTTGAGGCCTAATTTCGGTTTACTGTAACCAATATGAAATGTAGGATCATAAGCCATGAAAAGAGAGTTCATTGACCTTAGGTCCGATACCGTAACTAGACCGACCGAAAAGATGCGCCATGCAATGGCAGTTGCGGTGGTGGGTGACGATCTCTATCGTGACGATCCGACAGTTGTCGAGTTGGAAGAGCTCTTTGCCCAAAGGGTAGGTAAGGAGGCAGCTCTATATCTACCAAGCGGGGTGATGGCAAATCAAGTTGCAATTCGAACTCATTGTGCGCCAGGTACCTACATAATAGCGGGAGAGCGACAGCACATTTTGACCTACGAATACGGCGGCGTTGCTAGAAATGCTGGCGTCTCCTTTCTTCCACTTAGAGATGAAGACGGCCGCTTTGGAGGTGATCTGGTTTCGGAGAAGTTGACTGCGTCGGGCTTCTACGACCAGAGAGTCTCTCTAGTTGCTATTGAAAATACTCATATGGAGTCGGGTGGCAAGTACTGGCGAGAAGCAGAACTAAAGGCGCTACGTGAAGCTGCTGGAAAGACTCCAATTCACCTCGATGGTGCCCGACTCTTCAACGCCCATGTAGCTTCGGGACTTTCCTCCGCCGAGATCTGCTCCCATGTCGATACCGTTATGAGCTGTGTTAGCAAGGGGTTGTCAGCGCCGGTGGGATCTCTTCTCGCCGGAACTAAGGACTTCATCGAGAGGGCGAGACAAGAGAGGGCAGCACTCGGTGGTCAGATGCGCCAAGCAGGCATCATCGCAGCTGCTGGGATCGTGGCTCTAAATGAGATGGTAGATCGATTAACGCTTGACCATCAACGTGCCGCTCGTCTAGCGTCAGCCATTCGAAATCGTGTCGTAGTCTTCGATTCGCGCCTTGACGACCTAGAGACAAACATCGTTATCTTTACCGTTTCTAATGCGGTAGCATTCGTTGAAGATATTGCGGGTCGTGGTATCAAGGCAAATGCCCTCGATCATCGAACGATACGTTTTGTAACCCATAGCGACCTAGAAGACAGTGATATAGACGATGCCATCGAGATCATAAATTCAATCCCTCAAGGCAACTGGTAGTCGGGACCTTCTTAGTGGCTGGCGAAAAGCTTCATTTAATACGTGAGACTCCAAGGAGACTCCTCGCTATCTTTGCCCACCCTGACGATGCCGATATCGGGGTGGGAGGTACACTATCTTTATTTTCCAAGGCTGGAACGGTGATACGTCTCATCGTGGCCTGCAACGGAGATAAGGGCACCCTATCTGAGAGTGCGAGTTCTCAAGACCTTATCGAGTTGCGTAAGAGTGAGGTCGATGAAGCAAGTCGTATCCTCGGAGTTAGCGAGTACTCTTTGCTCGGTATCGACGATGGAGAAGTTGAAAATTCGGTAGCACTTAGGCGTTCAATTGTGGCTGAGGTACGTGCCTTTCGACCCGACGTCGTGGTTACCCACGACCCGAGCGCCCACTTCTTTGGCACAACTTACTTCAACCATAGGGACCATCGAGAGTTGGGTATGGCGGTCCTAGATTCAATCTTTCCCGCTTCGGGGTCTCCTCTTTACTTCCCGGAGGCTGGGAGGTCTCATCAGGTATCGTATGTGATGATGTCGGGAACCCTCGAGGCAAATGTGGCTATTGATATCTCTTCGACGATTGACGCCAAGAGAGATAGCGTACGAAGTCATCGCAGCCAAGTACAAGGGGATGAAGAACACATCCTTGAGAATCTGATCGTTGGCGCGAGGCAGGTTGGAAAGAGGGCCGGTGTCACTTATGCCGAGGCGTTTCGGATTATGGCAAACCCAAAGGCGATGAACTTCTAAGCTAGTAGGGGCATCTCTAATTGAATGAGCCCAGCTAGGACCAGACAAAATGATCGAAGTTGAAGTACGGTCAAGTTCATACCACTTTCTCTCGGAGGCTACTTCGTATTTAGTCTCCAAGATCGCCGAGAAGGGGATAAGCGTCTCAGTCAACTTTCGCCTGCGTCCACGAATTGGCGGAGATATTGAGGCGATTTTAAACTCTGGAGCACGGTCAGTTTTCTTATCCACGAAAAATGCGACTTTCGTCTCTATTGATAGTGCATCTGGTGTCGATATCGGTGAATTATCGGGCTGTGACGTACTGTTGGTTATGGCTGCCGGGGTGGATGAGTACTCCTTTGAAGTGGGAAAAGATGATGGTTCTGGTATTTACAAGACCCTGCGTACTATGCTTGAAGAGGCGGAGATATATCTCAAAAGCAGTTAAAGAAAGATACTTGAAAGGTCGACCTTTAATTGGAAGGTTTGAGATGTAACATTGTTGTAAGTTATTGAGTGGTAAGTCGCCAACACCGAGGTCTCGTGGGTAGGGCCCGGAAATAGTGGAGGAGTGAAGAGTGCCTCTTTCAGAACATGAGCAGAACATTCTTCGAGAGATCGAAAAGAACTTTTATGAGTCAGATCCCAACTTTGCCGCGCGCGTCAAAGAGGAGACTGTCTACCGCCATGCGGGGCGCAATTGCAAGTGGTCGTCGCTTACCTTTTTTCTAGGACTTGCCTTCACCATCTTTACATTTTCGACTTCATTTGCTTTAGGCGCAATCGGCTTCGGGATAATGTTGGTCTCGTCAGTAGTCTTTGAGCAAAACTTGCGCAGACTCGGAAAAGCGAGTTGGCACGATCTTACATCTGGTCGAACTCCAGGAAACAAAGCGGCAAAACCGAAGGACATCTCTTCGAAGTTGCGCCGAAAGTTCGGACCGAAGGATAAGTAAAGAAAAGCTTTACTTCAAATATTTGCCCACTATCTAGATCTGTTGCGACGAATGAGCACCCAATTGGGTGCTCTTCTTCTTTTGAACCATTTATCGTTCTGTTTTGCGATAGCTTCGAAGTTATGGACATGACATATCCCGCTTCAGCAGAAGAGTATCGAGCAAAGATCCAGAGTTTCCTTCGCAATAACCTTCCAGAGGGCTTCGGAGGAGTTGGGACTATAAGTGAAGACGAGGTTCCAGCTTTCACAGAAAAGTGGCGCACCATTCTCTATGAAAATGGTCTCCTAGCTCCCTATTGGCCAAAGGAGTATGGTGGAGCAGGACTCTCCCCACTCGAACAGGTCGTCTTGGTAGAGGAGTTCGCAAAGGCTGGGGTTCCAACCGGTGGGCCAAATGACGTCTTTGGAATTCAGATGGTTGGAAACACCATCATCCAATGGGGCACGGAAGATCAAAAGAGACACTTTCTACCTCGAATACTCTCTGGCGAAGATAGATGGTGCCAGGGTTACAGTGAACCCAATGCCGGGAGTGATCTGGCAAATCTAGGTACTCGTGCTGTGTTGGACGGCGATGAGTGGGTAATAAACGGCCAGAAGATTTGGACCTCTGCTGGTCACTTAGCCAACTGGATATTTGTATTAACTAGAACCGATCCAGAGGCTCCGAAGCACAAAGGTATCTCATTTCTCTTGGTTCCGATGGACCAAGAGGGTGTAGAGGTGCGACCGATCAAGATGATCTCGGGCGAATCGGAGTTCAACGAGGTCTTCTTCACAAATGCTCGTACCGCCAAAGAGAATATAGTTGGCCAGGTCGGTCAAGGATGGTCGGTTGCGATGACACTACTCGGATACGAGCGGGGCGAGGCGGCAGCTATTCTTCCGATACGCTTTCGCCAGGAGCTAGATCGCTTGATTGAAATGGCCAAAGAGCGTGGCGTCAACGACGATCCACTGATTCGCCAGCGGATAGCGTGGTGCTACAGCAGGGTAGAAGTTATGCGTTACCTTGGACTTCGTACCCTGTCGCAATTCTTGTCCGGAAAACATCCCGGTCCGGAGGCATCGATCTCGAAGTTGTACTGGAGCGAGTACCACCAGGTTGTTACTGAGTTGGCTTTAGATATCTTGGGGGCAAATGCTCTTGAAGTAGTAGGGCGTCGCCCAACTTCGGCATTTCAAACCGACGATCCCGGTGCTCCAAATACCAGCGGTTCTTGGGATATGACCTTCTTGAATGCTCGTGCTGGGACTATCTACGCCGGTACCTCGCAGGTGCAAAAGAACATCCTTGGAGAGATGGTATTGGGTTTGCCAAAGGAGCCGCGTGCCGACGAAGGGTCGTGGTCAAAGGTGCAAAATAGCTAATGGACGCTAGAATGATGCCGTGAGGCGAGTGAAGGTTGTTTTGAGGATAGTGGCATGGTCGACCGTTTCGGCCGTAGCGATTTTATCTAGACCATCACTCTATCTCACGGCCATCGTTCAGTTGAAGGCCTTTACACGTCGCAGGTGGTGGGCGTCTTTTCCCTACCTGCCTACGCCTTCGATGGCCTATTTGCGCTTTCGCATGGAGACCTTGTATGGATCGGTCGATGCTCTACCTCCGAGTAAAGACCTTCTTGAATATCTTGAATGGTGTCGCACGCAGCGACGACTTTGGGTGTAAAATCAAGATAAGTGATGCCGCATTCGGGGGCGATATGTCTCGACTAACTGCAGGAGCAAACAGTGATCCTAGAACCCTAGGGCAACCTCTTACGCTCTTCGCAGCGGCCTTCTTCCATCACCACACCACGGTGAGGGGCTAATAGTGTCCAGGGCTCTTGTTCTCAACGCGAGTTACGAAGCCCTCGGAGTAATATCTTCCCATCGCGCCATCGCACTCGTATATTGCGGCAAGGCTGAGATAGTTGCATCTGCGGAGACGCTCTATCATTCAGAGCATCTAACATTCCAAGAGCCCTCCATCGTAAGGTTGAAGTACTACGTCAGAGTTCCATACCCCAAGAGGGTTGCCCTTACTAAGCGGGCTGTCTTTATTCGTGATAACTATAAATGTCAATATTGTGGAGCTCCGGCTGAGAACATTGACCATGTAATCCCAAAGAGTAAAGGTGGTGGCCATGCCTGGGACAACGTCGTTGCTTCGTGCAAACCATGTAATTCACGTAAGGAAGATCGCCTTCTTCATGAGACCAACTTCGTCCTAAGGCGCCAGCCCGTTGCTCCACGGGCAAAGAGTTGGATCTATCTACTTGGCAATCCCAAGGACGAGTGGCTCCCATATATAGGCGATAGCGAAGTTCCTTCGTACGCAGCAATCTCCTAGCAATGAGTAGTTTCTAAATATTTTGTGATAGGTCATCTACGAATTGAACTTGGCTCTTCTCAAAGCCTTTGCTGATTTAGCGCTTGAGTAAAGATTTCGAGGTAGCTGTCCGTAGCCTCTGCGGTAAAGTTGCCAAACTGTGAAAGCGATCCAATCCCTAGACTTTCCAATTCAATCGGATCCGTTTTGAGTCCATATGTTGCCTCGATAGTCTCTAAAAAGGGAAAATCGATATATGCCATCGTGTGAATGTAGGTTCCAATGCGCCTGCGCCTCTGGGCCATACCAACTACCTTTTTTTGGTCGACGAGGATCTCACCGTGAGCCCTACCAGCAAAACAGATCTCTCGGTACCCACTCTTCAAAGAGTAGCTGCCCCTATAGGTTTCGGCAACTACGCCAAACGATGCCAGAACAGCGGTCCAACCAACTGAGGCGACTTCAAAGGTCTTTTCGATAGAGGTGGAGGCAAGTGGGTCGTTGGGGGGGAGGAAGATATCAATCCAGATAGAGTTCCCCGGTTCGATGATCACCGCGCTACCACCAGAACTTCGCC
Source organism: Actinomycetes bacterium (assembly GCA_021805205.1). Classification (GTDB taxonomy): domain Bacteria; phylum Actinomycetota; class Acidimicrobiia; order Acidimicrobiales; family Acidimicrobiaceae; genus Acidithrix. The sequence continues at coordinate 27,971 of JAJZFV010000049.1, forward strand.
GATGGATGGGTGTCGTATGGCGAATTGAATAGTCGTGCAGGGCCGGTGATATCTTCTGGGTAGATCCGATTACTACTCCGAAGTCGATAGCTCCACATAAAACCACGGTTCTTTTCGATACTTCGACTTCGCTATTTCGAAGCAGCCCTTCGATAGTATCGCTGATAGATGCAGCAAAAAAGGGCCTTTGAATGTATTGGAACTCCGCCATCTCCCCTTTGATCCTAGAGTTCACGCAAAGCAATCGGGGCTGGCTCTCAATTTCACTCAGCAATAAGTGAGCCTTTGCTGAAAATTTGAAGCTGTTTTCACCACAATGAGTAACTTTAGTTTGTGTGTGGGGCATTTTGGTGTAAAGTGGAATGAAAGGGAACGTATTGGGGCGTAACTGTGAGAGGGGGTAGCGATGACAGCAGTAGAAGCGCCACGATTCATCGGTATCCACGAACACAATCTCGACCCCAAGGGACGACTAACCCTGCCATCGCAACTCCGTAAGGATTTGGGACAGAGTTGCGTCGTCTCTAAGTCGCAATATGGAGATCCATGCTTGACGATCTGGCGATCTCAGGACTTTAATGCCTATTCAGATCGGTACTTGAACGCCGACCTTGAAGAGGATGTGACCGCTAGACGCCGAATGAGGTCATGGTCGAGCGAAGCGTTCTTGGGTGAAATCGATGCAACTGGAAGGTTGCCAATTCCACAACGATTGCGCGACTATGCAACCTTGAGTAAGGAAGTTTTGGTGGTGGGCGCCCTTCAAACCATCGAGCTTTGGAGTGTCGATATTTGGCGATCTCATATGGAAAGCCAAGATGTTCGCTAACGAGCCCTACTCCTCTAAATTCGCAAGCCACTACCATTCGCCAGTGCTTTGGCGTGAGGTTGCTGATCTGTTTTCAGGTAAAACCGGAGTTATCTTTGACGCCACCCTCGGCGGCGGGGGCCATAGTGACGCGCTTCTTACCACTATCGAAGAGATCCGTATAATTGGATTTGATAGAGATCCAGAGGCAATTGGAGCCGCTACTGAACGCCTTGCTAGGTTTGGTGATCGATTTGTTGCCGTCAATTCTCCATTTTCGGTAATCGGGAAAGAACTGGCTCGAGGCGATTTCGATGAATTCATTGGCGAGGCACCAATAGCTGGTGTGTTGGCTGATCTTGGAGTCTCCTCTCGCCAATTCGATGACCCAGCTCGAGGCTTTTCAATAAGAGAGGGCGGACCCCTCGATATGAGGATGTCGGCCAATGACCCTACTACGGCTGCCGAGCTGCTCGAGTTGATCGATCAAGATGACCTTGCTCGATTGATAGCGGTAAACGGGGAGAGGCGTTTCGCATCACGAATTGCGAAATTGGTCAAAGAGGCGCTCCCAATTTCTTCAACCGCAGCATTGGTTGAAGTTGTTGAGGCGTCGATACCGAAGGGTTACGGCCACGTCCGCAAGGGTGCCGTAGTCGCTACCTTTCAAGCATTGCGCATCGCGGTAAATAGAGAGCTAGACGAGCTAGACCTCTTACTGACATTTATCGACGAGGAGCTGCCGGTGGGATCGGTGGCGGCGATTATCTCCTACCACTCTGGTGAAGATGAGAGAGTAAAGCGTGCCTTCAGGGTCGCAGTTGAAGGCAACTGTACTTGCCCCCCCAGATTGCCGTGCGTCTGTGGTGCAACTAAACGAGCACGGTATCTGCTGAAGAGGGTAATGCCTCGCAGCGATGAACTAAAGGAGAACTCTCGGAGTCGCTCTGCACGCTTGCGTGCAATTGAAATAACTGAAGAAGAATTGGTTCGACCCCAGATGGAGTTCTCGCGTGACACTTAGCCAAGAACAATTTAATAACCCAAGCGCCGGTACATTTGAAGATTGGTTACGCGATGCCCGCACGAGCGAGTCGACTCAACGGCGTTCATCGTCGGCTCTGACCCCTTCGTACGTTGCAGAAGGCGGACGAAAGAGGCGTTCCAGTCCGCGAGATAGTCGATCGGGTTACTTCACTTCGGATTCCTCAACTAGGCGGCAAGGATCTGCTGAAACTGCCTATGCCCCGAGGTATTTACAAGAGGCACAGATCGATCGAAAGTTCGATGAAGGGCTACATCGCCCAGCACATCTAAGGCCGCTCCCAACTGGAGAAGAGCTAAAGGAGATCCGTAGACCACTTCTGGTTAAGCGATTCTTTTATCTGACCGCACTAACCGTAGTGGCGCTTTCAGTCTTAGCTGGTGTCGTTGCTCAAGCTGAGATCGGAAAGATGTCGTTGGCCGTGGATAGCTACAACTCTACGATCGCGTCACTCAAAAACAGCAATCAGCAGTTGGGCCTAACCGAAGCGACATTAGCCTCGCCGGCACGAATAGCGCGCTATGCTCAGGCTAAGCTTCACATGACCTTTGCGACTACAAGTGGCGTCGCGACAAATAACCACCTTGCCTTCTACTCTGCAACCTCTCAGCCATACTCTGAATATTACACCCCAGCAGGTGCGGTACCGACCACCGTAGTTTCACCTAGTTCAGGTGGCCAGAGCCAATCTCAGTCGGCGTCATCAAGTGCAGCCGTTGCTAATAAGGTGCCAAGCAATAGTGCAGCTGCCGTGGCTTCAACCTCGTCGACTACAGCCCAGCAAAGTTCCACCTCCACTCCTTCAACGGTGCCGGCGACTACCTCTCCGCCTACAACTACCGCCTCATCAACGCCTGCTACAGTCGCTTCGTCAACGCAAGGGTAACTGAGATGACACTTGTAGATCAAAGGAAATCCAACGGGGGTAACTCCTTTGGCGGTGGCGGCCATCACTATCGGCCACCCCAAAGGGCAATCTCTAGGAAACGCGGGCGCTTTCTCTCGATTGTAGTTATCGTCTTTGCCCTCCTGATAGTGGTTCGATTGGTGCTGGTCTCGATGGCGCCGTCGTCGAGTTACCTTGATTTATCTCGGCTCGTAGGTGTTAACTATCAAACAATTACACCGATTCGTGGTTCGATCTTGGATCGAAACGGGGTGGTTTTGGCTGCATCTAGGCCAGCTAAGACTGTCGTGGTCGATCCAGCTCAGGTTCAAAACCCAATCGCTGAAGCACAGCTACTTTCGTCGATATTGAATATTCCTGAGCCTCAAATTCATGGCGCTCTGATCATGCCGGGGCAGTTCGCGTACGTGGCTAGGCAGATAACGGATGCTCAGGTGAAGGCTATCAATGCTGCCATAAACAGTGCAACTGCGCATGGACTTGCAGATCCGTTGCCAGGAATATCCATGATCGACGATCCAATTAGAGTCGATCCCAATCAGGCGATGGCTCAGGCACTGATCGGTAAAGTGACTCTCTATGGACAAGCCCAAGGAGGGCTAGAGAGCTACTTCAATTCGGTACTAACAGGTACACCCGGATCTGAGATTATTTCGAGCGCACCTCTGAACAGCAACCTTCCAGTACCTCCCAAGGTTGTGAAGGCGTCGGTACCTGGTTTGAATGTAGTGACCACTTTGGATACCTCAATCCAATTAGATGCTGAGAGTGCCTTATCGTCCGAGATGGTTGCTTCCCAAGCTCGAACTGGAACTGTCGTTGTGATGAACCCAACCAACGGCGATATCTATGCGATGGTGGGTGAGACGGCGGGGCAGCCACCTAACTCAACCGCGTCTCCTGTGGCTCCACTAAATCAACCTCAACCCCCGTTTACCTTTACCCAGCAGAGTGGAACCGTAAATGCTGTAACCGATGCCTATGAGCCTGGCTCGGTGGCAAAGATCGCCACCTTTGCTGCGGCCCTTAAGGCGGGAGTAGTAACGCCACAGAGTGAGCTAGTGGTACCCTATTCAATCCATGTTGGTGGCTGGACATTTCACGACGCTGAAGTTCACCCTCCGGAGATCTTGACTCCCAAAGATATCCTGGCGCAGTCTTCGAACGTTGGGACGATCATGGTGGCCTCTAGGCTCTCTCCTTCCACGATCAATAGATCATTCAACAACTTTGGCTGGGGAGTGCCAACTGGACTTGACCTCACCGGGAGTTCATACGGTTATCTAGATCCGGTTTCGAAGCAGTCTGCCACAGCTAGAGGGGCAGTTCCAATTGGTCAAGATGAACTTGCAACTCCGTTACAGGTCCTCGACTCATATAACGTGATCGCCGCTGGTGGTAAGCTCTATAAGCCACGCTTAGCTCTATCTATTGGCGGAAAGGCAATTACCCCTACTGCTCGAAGGGTAATCTCGCCCTCTCTCGCAGCTACGATGCGTTCGCTTCTATCTGGTGTAACCAATGCAAATTCAACTGCACCAGCGGCCGCTGTTCCTGGGTTTTCAATCTCGGGTAAGACTGGAACAGCCCAGATCGCATACCCCAATAATCCAACCCTTGGCTATATCCCAGGGCAGTACATGGCTACATTTGTAGGCTTTACGACCAACTCCTCAGTTCCGTTGTCAGCGATAGTGGTACTTACTGAACCTAAGCAACTATATGGAGGCCTTACTTCGGCCAAAGTCTTTTCGGATGTGATGACCTATTCACTGGCTCACCTTGGCGCGAGGGTCGTCTCACCAGATGTGGTCGGTCCGGCGGGTACGGCGTTATCGAATGTGCCACCGAAGCACTTCGTCCTCTCCAAAGTTCCAAGTGTGACCACGTCCACCTGCTATAAGTTCGTCGGTAGGGTTAGGATCTCGTTACATGGTAGGGCCTGTGCTGGCAGGTAAGAAGGCCAAATGATCTCCGATTTCAATCGAGTTAGTCCGCGACCCGCGGTCGACGCCACCTAATGAGTGGGCGATTAGCCTTGAGACTTGGATCACATTCCATGAGAAGAAGTACCAAGGGGGTCATCATTTTATTAAGTGAATTGCTCGCAGATTTTGCAAGCTCGCTTAGTTCTAGTGAAGGTGACATTGACGTCTCTGGTATTTCGATCGATTCGCGCAGGGTCGTCGCGGGTGACCTCTTTGTTGCCCTTAATGGTCGAATCAATAGTGGTTCTAAATTTATCGACGATGCACTAGCTAAAGGGGCTGCAGCTGTTGTTAGCGCATCGAGTGAAGTAGCAGGCGAGCGTGTCATCGTCGTACCGGGGCTATCTCGGAGTATCTTGGCGAGGCTTGTTACGAAGTTCTATGGTGATTTGAACTCACGGGTGGCTCTAATTGGAGTGACAGGAACCAATGGAAAGACAACGGTAACCCATCTAATAGGCCATATCTTGAGTGAATTAGGTAGCCCCTGTGGCGTAATTGGGACTTTAAATGGAAACCTCACCACCCCTGAGGCCCCTGAACTATATCGCCGCCTCGACGCTTTGGTCACTCAAGGAAGCGCTAGTTGCGCTATGGAAGTTAGCTCGATCGCCCTGGAAGAGGGTCGCTTGGCCGATCTACTCTTTGACATTGCGGTCTTTACCAACTTGACCCCGGATCATTTGGACTATCACGGAAGCTTAGAGAACTACTTTCGAGCTAAAGAGAAGCTCTTTAGGGCTGGTCGTTCCAGGTTCGGAGTGGTAAATCGTGATAGCAGTTTCGGTAGAAGGTTAATTCTTTCAGCGGAGATTCCGCTGATATCGTTTTCAGTAAAAGATGTCAATCTTCTCTCGTTTACCTCGAGTGGCACCTACTTTGAGCTACATGGTGTTCGATTTTTTGCTTCGCTCTTTGGTGAGCACAACCTCTCCAACCTTTTGGCCTCCATATTTGCGGTTCGCCAACTCGGTTATCGCCTTCACGATATTGCCGATGCAATTCGAAGCTTTAAAGGAGTCGATGGACGACTGCAATTGGTTGGAGTCTCTAATAACGTTAGGGTTTACGTCGATTACGCACACTCGCCCGATGCACTAGAACAAGTGTTGAGGGCACTAAGGGCTACTTTGAGCGATGGTGGTAGGGTTGTAACGGTCTTTGGCGCCGGGGGCAACCGCGATGTAACAAAACGTCATCTCATGGGAGAGGTCGTAGCGAAGCTAGCCGACTTTGCAATAGTTACTAACGATAATCCCCGCCAAGAAGACCCTAATGAGATTGTAAAGGCGATAGTCTCCGGTTTTTCAGGTGGTTTCGACTTTGAGATCGAATTAGATCGACGAGCCGCGATTGAGCGGGCGATTGCTTTGGCCGAACCACACGACATTGTCTTGATAGCTGGAAAGGGCCACGAGAGGTACCAAGTAATTATGGATCACACAATGCCCTTTAGCGACTTTGAGGTGGCTACGGAGGCGTTGAGCAAGTGATAGCAATTCTCGTATCTAGTGCTATCGCCTTCATCATCGCCGTCTCTGCTACAAATTACCTAATTAAGATCTTGCGGGCGTACAAGATCGGCCAGCAGATTCGTGAGGATGGTCCAAAGCGCCACGTTACCAAAGCTGGTACGCCGACTATGGGCGGGATCGCTATTTTGATCGGTCTAATCCTCGGGTATGCTGCAGCTCACGCCAACCTTGGTGTACCGATTTCGAAACAGGCCCTTACATTGATAGGGGTGACCATCGGAGCTGGCCTAGTTGGCTTTCTGGATGACTTTATCAAGGTTCGGAAGGAGCGCTCCCTCGGTCTGACTAAGAGCGCCAAAATAACTGGTCAGATAGTAGTTGCCGCCGCCTTCGCCTTCGTAGCTCACTACGTTCTCCACGTCCCATCGACGATTAACTTCGTTCGTAGCGGCGGATTTACTATCAACGTTCCAACTCCTCTGTGGATTATTTTTGCGATTGTCGTAGTGATCGGATCGTCAAATGCAGTGAACCTAACCGACGGCCTCGATGGCCTCGCCGGCGGATCTGCTATCTTCTCCTTCGGCGCCCTCACCATAGTTGGCTACTGGGAGTTTCGCCACTACGCGGTCTATCACATCAATGGATCGCTAGATCTTGCGATCGTTATGGTCGGAATGGTTGGAGGATTGGCTGGATTTCTATGGTGGAATGCGGCCCCAGCGAAGATATTCATGGGCGATACTGGCTCGCTGGCCATTGGAGCCGCCCTTGGTGCAGCAACTTTGCTAATGGGTCTCGATCTTTGGTTGCCGATTTTGGCGGGGCTCTTCGTTATAGTGACCCTATCGGTGGTGATTCAAGTCATTAGCTTTAGGGCATTTGGTCGAAGAGTCTTTAAAATGGCGCCGCTTCACCATCACTTTGAGTTGATGGGTTGGCCTGAGACCACAGTCATCGTGAGGTTTTGGATGATCGCCGGTGTCTTTACCGCCCTTGCCATGGGCCTCTTTTACGCGGACTTTCTCTCTTTGGGACCGTTGGCAAAGCCGTAGTGACATCTATCGAATAGATTCCGAGGAGTTGACTTTGAAGGTACTTATAGGGGGATTTGGTAGAGCTGGAAAGGGTGCTGGCGCACTTTGTCGTGCTTTGGGCTTCGATACGGTGATCTATCAAGACGTGGCTCCGAGTGAAGGCGATCGCAGGGAGAACCCTGACTTTAGATTCATCGACACCTGCGACAGCGATAGCACCGCCGGGGTCGATCTTGTAGTTGTCTCACCGGGAATATCGCCATCGCATCCTCTCTTTTCGCTTGGAATTCACGTTGAATCCGAACTCTCCTTTGCACGCCGCTATGTACCGGGTCCAATGGTCGCAATAACTGGCACCAATGGCAAGACCACTGTTGCTACTTTGACCCAACGGATGCTCGAGGCTTCGGGGGTAAATAATGGACTATTTGGCAATATCGGCGATCCGCTCTCTAATGCATATGGAAGGCAATACGAAGCATTTGTCGTTGAAGCCTCCTCTTTTCAACTGGCTTATAGCCAAGATCTCAAGCTAAATGCTGCAGCGATATTAAACTTCGCCCCCGATCACCTCGATTGGCACGGAACGGTCGACTCTTACCTCGACGCCAAAGTTAAGATCGCTAGCTTTGTGGCTAACGGTGGAGATACCTTCATCAGCGGTGACTTTCCTGTGGTGCGTGAGCGCCTCGATGACTATGGATTTTCCTATCATTTACTTCCTGATGAAAGTTACTTCTTCGATGAGGAGCACCTTTTTCTCGCAGATTCGATCGAGATAGAGTTAGCTGAGTTGGCACGGAGATTCAATCACGATCTAACCAACTTTATCTTTTCGGCGGCCTTGGCCAAAGTTCTTGGGGCAAACGACAGTGCTATTCGGCATGTTGTTACAACCTTTGCTGGCCTTGCCCACCGACTCGAGTACGTCGGAGAAGTGATGGAGATCTCGATCTACGACGACTCCAAGGCCACTACTCCCGACGCCACCGTAAATGACCTTTCCAACTTCTCTCAGGTTGTGGCGATCATGGGGGGGCGAAATAAGGGTATCGATCTCACCCCTCTTCGGGCTCTAAGCGATCGTTTGATCGGCGTGGTTGCCATTGGAGAGTCGGCACTTGCTATCGCCGAAGTCTTTTCTGTGACCTCGGTACCTGTCGCAATTGAAAAGGATATGGATGGCGCTGTTGAGCGGGCATTTTCGATGGCTGTTGCTGGTTCGACGATAGCGTTATCCCCTGCGGTGACCTCGTGGGATATGTATAGTTCCTACGTAGAGCGTGGTAAGGACTTCAAGCGGGCGGTCGCAGCCCTGGCGCGATCTAAGGGCGAAGGACATGTGAGGTTCATCTGATGCGCAAGTTCACTCTAATAAATGGCCACCTCCAAGATGAAAGAGGTTACAGTCAAGACTCCATCGACCAAGAAGTGGGCGAGGCCAATGATCTATCACAGAGGGAACGAAGGGTTTCATTTGCGAGCCGGGGTGCTATGGGCAACTTTAGCGACAGAGTAACCGGCAGGCTGGCCGACTATGGCTATGACCGAGAGCTAGTGGATTCTGAAGTTACCTATGTCGATGGAAATTACGGCTTGCCTCTGCTAGTGCTAATCGGGGTTGTGACGGTGATTGGTGCAGCCATGGTGCTATCTACGACCTTTGCCCCATCACTCGCCTCCGCGATCTCGCACTCTCCATTTGCCATCTTTGAAAAGCAGATGGTTTGGCTCATTATTTCGGCTGTGGTCTTCTTCGTGATCTCAAAGGTTCCAGGTATCTACTTGGCGGCCTTTTTTAGGGCTCCGATCCTCCTAGCTAACGTCTTGCTCCTGGTCGTCTTGGTTCCGGGAATTGGGATCAAAGTCTCGGGTGCTAGGAGATGGATTGGATTTTCCTTTCTCACCTTTCAACCCTCAGAGTTCGCCAAACTTGCGTTAGTTGGCTTTCTTGCAAGCTTCTTTGCCGCACCAGTCAAAGGGCGCGCTACAACGCTTAAGGGGGCTATGCCTGCGATCATAGTCTCAGGGGCAGCTATGGGACTAATCTTGATCGAGCCTGATATGGGAACCTCCGTCGTTGTGGGTTTGATCCTAACCTTGATCCTCTTTTTGGTTGGAATGAGGATGAGGTACTTTCTACCCTTCGTCACTGCACTGTTTGTAGGTGGTCTCTTCTCAGTTACATATACAGCCTATAGACGTAACCGCTTCTTCTCATTCTTGCATCCGTGGCAGAACCGTTTGGGCTACTCCTACCAAGAAGTACAGGGATTGGTGGCTTTTGCTACCGGTGGTCTCCACGGCGTTGGAGTTGGAGCTGGCATCTCAAAGTGGGGTTATCTTCCCAATGCCCAGACCGACTTTATCTACGCCATCGTTGGCCAAGAGACCGGCGTTATCGGCGCTGTCATCGTTCTTGTTCTACTACTAGGCCTTGCTGGTTTGATCTTTAGAATCTCCCAACTGGCACAGGATAGATTTGAATCGATATTTTGTGCTGGTGTTGCGGTCTGGATTGCAGTGCAGACGCTCCTAAACGTCGGAGCCGTTCTTGGAGTACTTCCAGTTACAGGCGTCCCCCTACCACTGATCTCCTACGGTGGATCTTCGATGGTCTTTTTCATGGTAGCCCTAGGTGTGGTATACAAGGTTGCGCGAAAGACCGAGAGGCGGGTAAAGGTATAGATCCTTCAAGGGGTTAGTTCGTCGTCGGTGATCTACCTTCGATCTCGAGGTGGCAAAAGAGCAATTCCCCAAGCCCCGAGGCGAGGGGAGAAATTCAAGTAGTTACAACGTGGTCTAATGGAGGTTCAAATCCTCGTCTTTAGCTAATCCACTCAAATTCAGCTGTGAAGTGGCGCAGTTGAGGAGGAGAGTAGGTGATCTTTAGCCCTCTCAGCTCCTCTCTCTTGTTGTAGACGTTTGTAATCACCTCAATGACATAATCGATATGACTTTGGGTGTAGGTGCGCCTTGGAATTGCAAGCCTTAGGAGATCCATGGCGGCGGCTCTCTCGCTACCGTCGGGCTGTTGGCCGAACATAACCGTCCCTATTTCACTGGCTCGGATCCCACCTTCTTCATAGAGGGCGATGGCAAGTGCTTGACCTGGATATTGAAGAGGGGGTATGTGAGGAAGCATCGCCCTAGCGTCGATGTATATGGCGTGACCCCCAAAGGGTTTTACTAGTGGCACCCCTATTTTGTCTAGAGCTTCGCCGAGGTAGTGGGTGGAAGTTATCCGATAGTTTAAGTAATCCTCCGAGATCGCCTCTCGTACTCCTACTGCGAGCGCCTCTAAGTCTCGACCCGCCAAGCCGCCATAGGTTGGAAATCCTTCAGTAAGGATCAGGAGGTTTCGGGCTCCATCGGCAAGTTGGTCGGAGTTTAGGGCTAACCAGCCGCCGATGTTGCCCATCGGGTCCTTCTTGGCTGACATCGTCATGCCGTCAGAATATGAAAAGGTCTCCTTTACGATCTCTTCAATTGAGTGGTCCTTGAACTCTTCCTCTCGCATCTTGACGAAGTAGGAGTTTTCAGCGAAGCGGCATCCATCTATTATCAATGGGATTCCATAGGAGTGGGCCACTTGTGCTACCTCACGAACGTTGGCAATAGATACCGGTTGGCCTCCACCGGAGTTATTTGTAATGGTTAGCATTACGAGGGGAACATTCTCCGGTCCAACTCTCTCGATCTCGCCTCTAAGCGCAGCTACATCCATATTGCCTTTGAATGGGTGGATCGTCGCAGGGTTACGCCCCTCTTCGATCAAAAGGTCTACAGCGTTAGCTCCGACGTACTCGATATTGGCTCTAGTAGTGTCGAAGTGGGTGTTGGAAAAGATGTAGTCGCCTGCCTTTAGGGCGCTGCCAAAGAGGATCTTCTCGGCTGCCCGCCCCTGGTGCGTCGGGATGATGTGCTTGTAGTCGAAGAGGGACTGTACTGCCTCTTTGAAGAGTGCAAACGAGGGGGATCCAGCATATGACTCGTCCCCGTGTTGAATTGCAGCCCATTGATCTCTGCTCATGGCTCCAGTGCCAGAGTCGGTCAATAGATCGATGATTACGTCTTTAGCTGAGAGCGAGAAGACATTTAGCCGAACTTCTTTGATATATCGCTGACGCTCTTGTTTGGTGGTGAGGCGGATCGGTTCTACCGAGTGGATGCGAAACGGTTCGAAGATGGTTTTGTAAGTCACAACTTCGATGTTATCTCTGATGATCGCTTAGATCCAATATCTAAGTATCAACACAGCTCTTTGGAGTATCCTGCTCATCTGCCCTCGATGAGCATCCTCTTGGAGGTTTTTCTCCTACTCTTTTGACTACAAATACTATGAAGCGGATCTGAAGATCGCCTTCGCAGCTATCCTTCATTTCTCCACCTGCGGCTATTTCGTAGCCAAATATCGAGTTTATGCCCTCTCTGTTGAGCCATTGGGATCACTTTAGATAGATCTAAAAGGATATCGATGCTAAACAGGACGCTTGCTATCGCAAGTGGTGGTAACCGTGATGCCAATTTGGCCAGCCTTGACCTAATAGGATGGGTGCCATCTATGGTAGATCGACGGCGAAGGTAGGTTTGAGGGTGATTTTGATTGCCGCAGCAGGAACGGGCGGGCATATATATCCGGCACTAGCCGTAGCGGAGGCACTGGAGGCAAAGGGGGTCTCTAGTGAACAGATCGCATTTATCACCTCTTCGCGACCGATTGAGGATCGTATATTTTCCGATACCCGATATCGCAGAGTAGCGCTATCGATTGGTGGCCTTACTGGAGGATCAATCGATAAAGTCCTGGGGTTGATAAAGATCACATGGGCTGCCTTGACCCTGGGTAAAAAATTAAAGTTGTCTGGCGTTGAAGAGCCTCAGGTATTAATTATGTTCGGTGGTTATATCTCAGCGGTTGCGAGGGTTGGACTATTATTCAAAGTCAATGACGTAGTTGTCGTGGAGACTAACTCAGTGATGGGTCGGGCAAATAGGTTCTTTCGCATCGGTGCTAAAGCTACCTTCAATGCATTTTCATCCAAAAATAAAAGTAGTGGCGTTCCCCTTCGAAGGTCCGCTCTTGAAGCTCTTAGTGCCGATACGGCCGATCGCAATGCAATCATCTCTACCATTTCCGATACCGCCGACCCCTACGACCGTTTCATCGTGGCCTTTGGTGGTTCACTTGGGGCTCGTACCATTAATCAGTCGGTGCTGGCGCTAGTTGAATCGGGTGATGTCGGCGGTGGCGGATCGACCTTGGTCTATCTGGTAGTTGGACAGAGGGACTTCGCACAGTTTGTCGCCTCCCGAAAGTTTCCACTAAATGTAGATGGAGTAACCCTTTCAATCGCGGAGTACGACAATGATCTGATAGAAAAGTTGAAGGTCGCCGACGTCGTCATTTCGCGGGCAGGATCAAATACGGTAGCTGAGTTGGCAGCTCTCGGTAAGGCGGCAGTTTTAATTCCACTTCCAAACTCTCCCAACGATCATCAAACGAAGAATGCACTGTGGTACCTCGAAAATGGACGGGGTGTGGTACTAGTCGATAGTGAGGTCAACTCCACAAACTTGAGGCGCGCCATAAGCAGTGCGCTTGGGAGGGCGGTTGAAGAGCTAGGTAAGTTTGATGAAGTAGATGCGGCAAGTAAAATCTCGGTAGCGGTCCTCTCCCTCATTGAGAGTCTCTAGTCGGGACTAGATCGACCTCAAAGCCAAATACCACCAGTGGTAGTGGTTTGATGTAACTCGAAAGGCATGGTATGTCCCAAATTGATCTAGAACAACTCTCCCACGTTCACATAGTTGGCGTGGGTGGAGCTGGAATGTCAGCTATAGCGATCATCTTATCGGAGCGACAGATCCACGTCTCAGGCTCGGACTTAAAGGCCTCATCGGCGTTTGAGCGCCTCAGGGGTTATGGGGTTGACCTTTACGTTGGCCACCTCAGCGAAAACATAGATGGTGCAGATCTGGTCCTAATCTCATCTGCAATTCGCTCTAGCAACGTTGAGGTGGCAGCTGCACACGCTAGATCGATACCGGTCATAGATCGACGGGCCTTCTTCTCCACATTGATGCAAGGGAAGAAGCCGTTGGCGGTCGCCGGAACCCACGGCAAGACAACAACTACCTCAATGCTCGCTCTGGCCTTGATCAAGGCGGGCCTTGAGCCCTCCTATATCATCGGTGGGGAGTTGAACGAGACCGGGACTTCGGCAGCCTATGGTGATGGAGAATACTTCGTAGTGGAGGCCGACGAATCCGATAAGAGCTTCCTCGGCCTTGGCGCCTATGGAGTTATAGTCAATAATATTGAACCAGACCATCTAGAGAACTATCGAGACTACGCCGATCAGCGGGATCACTTCGCAACTTTTGTAAAAGCAGCTCCTGGTCCGAAGGTGATCGGTCGTTACCTAGGTGACACTGACTCCCTCTCGGGCGACGGTATAGTCTCCTTTTCTGATCGAGCCGGAACAGATTATGTTGCTAGGGTCCTCTCGATCGAGGAGGGAAACCTTGCCTATTCGGTGACTGCCCCTGACGGAACTTTCGTGGAGTCTACTTTAATGATTCCGGGACGACATAATGTGATGAACGCTACGGCGGCGATCGCCATGGCCCATCAAATCGGTGTTCCAATGGAGACCTCCGCGAGTGCAATCTCTAACTTCCTCGGGGTAGCTAGGCGCTATCAATTGAAGGGTGAATTTAACGGAGCCCTCATAGTCGACGACTACGCCCACCTCCCTTCGGAGATCGACGCCACGATCGAGGCGACTCGAATGCGTTATCCCCATCGCAGGGTAGTAGCTGTCTTTCAGCCCCACCGATTCTCTCGAACTCAGCGCCTCTCCTTGGACTTCGCAAGGTCTTTGTCGGCGGCTGATGTGGTGGTTGTTACCGACGTATATACCGCTGGAGAGGCTTCGATCCCAGGTGTTAGTGGAGAGTTGATCGCAGTTGAGCTAAATGGTAACTATCCAGATGTAGATGTGATGTATCACCCATCTCGTAGCGACCTCGCCGATATAGTGGCGCCTTTAATCGAAGAGGGCGACATAGTGCTGACCCTTGGGGCTGGCGATATTACATCCCTCTACAACGAGATCGTTTCGATTGAAGCCAGGGGAGGATACCGAGGTTGATCAAATGATGAATGAGTTAGAGGTTGTACTTACTGATCTCGGTCTAAATTTCGCAAATGATCGAAGCCTCAGGAGTCGAACCACTTACAAGGTAGGTGGTAGTGCCACTTGCATCGTCAGAATCGAAAGCGATAACGATCTGGTTTTGCTGAGCCAAATTGTACCCGATCTAGATCATGGACTGTTGGTGATTGGAAATGGATCAAACCTCCTAGTCGCCGATGGCCAATTGTCGATAGTGGCAGTGGTACTGGGCGAGAAGTACAAGCAGGTTGAGGTAAACGATACGACGATAGATGCGGGAGCACTCATCTCCTTGCCGATTTTAGCGCGCCAAGTAGCCGCTAGGGGGGTTACTGGCCTGGAGTGGGCAGTTGGCGTTCCCGGAACCTTGGGCGGGGCGGTAAAGATGAATGCCGGTGGCCATGGTTCTCAAACTGCCGATTCATTGATCGAAGCTCGTGTATTCGACCTCATTTCAGGAGAATTTACTACTCGGCCAACGTCGCAATTTGAATTTGGATACAGGAGGTCAAACCTCGCCTCGAGCCACGTCGTAGTGAGTGCGAAGTTGGCATCTTCTGGACAAGATGATCCCGAGAAGATCAAAGCCCGCCTCTCCGATATCGTTACTTGGAGGCGCGAGCATCAGCCTGGAGGACAAAACGCGGGAAGTGTCTTCGTTAATCCTCCTGGTGATTCGGCCGGGAGACTGATTGAGGCCGCTGGAGCAAAGTCGATGCGTATCGGTGGTGCCGAGGTCTCCCCAAAACACGCAAATTTTATACAAGCCGACCCTGACGCCAAAGCTAGTGACGTAATTTCCCTTATGGCATCGGTGAGAGACCTGGTTTTAGGCAAGTTTGGAGTAAGGCTATTTACCGAAATAAAGCTGGTCGGATTTGCAGACACTTATGGATTGCCGAGTGGCACATGAAGGTTCGAGTTGGACGTAGAGGGCAAAGTGGCCACGATGATGGAGGCTTCGACGGTGGCGTAATAGCAAATTTCGCTGGAACAAAGAGGCGCCTAAGTCGTCGACAGGTCACTCTGGTGGTGATGACGATATTTGTGGTCTTGATTGCTTTACTGATTGGAACCTTGGTCAACTCTTCGTTATTTGCCATATCAAAGGTGCGGATCGTGATACAAGGAAAATTGGTATCAAGGGCCGAGGTATTGAGTTTTACCGATGCCATTAAAGGATCTAATTACTTTAACGTTGACGTTGGCAAGATTGCTAGGAACTTCGACACCGATCCAAATATCGGAGCCGCAACTGTAACTAAGACCTTTCCCAACACTGTCACCATTGATTTGGTGTCAGCTAAAGCTTCCTACGATGTTCTCACTAACTTCACTACTCTATCTCGGGTTGCATTGAATGGAAGAGGTCAACCCCTAGCTGGTGTCTCCCCTCCGGTTGCATTGCCGATCATATGTAGCTCTCGAGCGCAGGTCTTCACAGATAGTGCTACGGACTTTAGCTGTTCGCCGATGACCAAGGTGGCCGATGTCCAAGTTGTGTTGGGACGCATCTCTTCCATCATTTCAAGCTGGTCCCTGTCTCAGTCAAAGATTCTATCGATCTATGTTTTCAACGGATATGGAGTTGGAGTGGAGGATTCACGGGGTGATCTGATCTACTACGCCGACGCCAATTCGGTTGCTAACTCTTCTGCGGTTCTGGCAAGAATTTTCTCGACCTCTCAACTTCCGCGCCCATTTTTGATCGACCTCTCCAACTTGAAGTCCCCCTTTTATCTCTCGGTCCCGGCTTTCAAGGGGTAATAAAGCTAAAAGTGGGTAATTACCGATTTGATTGTAGCCATTTTACTGAAGAAAATTGCACCGTTTATGTTGCGGTCTGCAACCACTAGGTGATCGAATCTATCGTAGTATCGGCAACTGGCGGCAATGGTTGCCAATCGAACTGGGCAGCGTGCGAGCGAAGATGGCTCGATTTATTTATATAAGTTGAAACTAAGTTATCTCTAACCCTTTTTTATTTGAGTATTTGTTGGATTAAATCGTGCGTCACTTGCGATTCAATTAAGTCAAATATATGGCTTAGCTTTCAGTAAATAACAATAAATCTGGGCCGATGGGAGAATTTGATACGCTCTTTCGCGCGTTCGCTTGTGGAGTAACCAATTCTTGTATCGTTTGGGGTAACTGAGGCAACTCAGTTCGATATTTGGACAAGTTATTCCTGTTCAGAGCGGAAATGCGCTATTTTTTCGAAGTGATTCCCAACTGCGGTAATCTCAGGTTCGCTTTACTTCTTTGATGGCAGCTCTTTAGGTGCGCCATCGATTCGGAGGTAGGTGTGGTGTTTTGCAAATTTAGTTTTTTACTTTCCAACTCTTTTAATTTTCAATCAAATTTTTTTTATCGGCGAAGTCTCTCTGTTGGAATTGGCTAGATTAGACTATTCAAGACTTGCTGCCAACCTCCAACCGCTGTGAGGGTGGAGGTCTCTGCCCGTGCCAAGATATCCGCGGTCGCGGTAGCAGAAATTATAGTTTTGGTAGTTCAACGGTTTAACGGGGTGAAGTAGATGATCGGCAGTGATTCACATAACCACAATTACGTGGCTATGATCCGCGTCGTAGGTGTCGGTGGCGCCGGTGGAAATGCTGTAAATCGAATGATCGAGAGTGGCCTCAGTGGGGTCGAGTTTATCGTGGTAAACACGGATGCTCAAGTTCTTGCTCAAAGTGAAGCAGGTGTTACTCTCCAGATCGGACGTGAGCTCACCAAAGGTCTAGGTGCAGGATCTGATCCTTCAGTCGGTCGTCAGGCAGCACTCGATCACGAGGCTGAGATCGAAGACGTTCTAATGGGATCCGATATGGTATTCATCGCTGCTGGTGAAGGTGGTGGAACCGGTACAGGAGCTGCTCCAGTTGTAGCAGAGATCGCCAAAAAGGCGGGAGCGCTTACGATCGGAGTGGTAACAAAGCCATTCTCATTCGAGGGTTCGCGTAGGACGAAGCAGGCTGAAGAGGGTATCAAAGCCCTAAGGGATCAGGTGGATACCCTTATCATTATTCCTAACGATCGAGTTATTGCAGCATCTACAGAGAAGACCTCTTTCGTCGACGCCTTCAAGATGGTAGACGATGTACTACTTCAGGCGGTACAAGGTATTACAGACCTGATAACCAACTCTGGGATTATAAATACCGACTTTGCAGACGTTCGTCGTATCATGTCATCAGCTGGAACTGCAATCATGGGTGTTGCTACGGCCTCTGGTGAGGATCGAGCGATTAAGGCAATGACCATGGCGACTACAAGCCATCTCCTAGAAACTACGATGCGCGGCGCCAAGGCGGTACTTGTAAACTTTGCCGGATCGAGCCAGCTGACGATGATGGAGATCTTCAACGCGAGTGCTCGAATTGAAGAGATGGCAGATCGTGACGCTGAGATCATCTTTGGCGCTGTCTGCGACGAAAGCCTCGGTGATGCGGTCAAGGTCACGGTCATAGCCACTGGCTTCAATGATCGCCCAACTTCTGTGCCCACCATATCGGCCGAAGATCGCGACCTCTATGCCAAGGGCTCCGAGGATCGGGGAAACATTAAGCCGATCCCGTCACTAAACGTTGACAGACCGGCTAGCGGAGGTACCTCCTCTCAGCCAAGTTACAACGGTTCATCTCCCAAGTCTGGTATTGAAAGCCAGAACAGTGAGGATAGTGGAGGTTATCGATCGATCGATGACGACGATGACGACGATGATCCAGACGTTCCTGACTTCATAAAGAGACTCAACTAAAGCTGACTGCGAAGACCGTCTGCCAAAAGGTGGTGTCGAGTTGCAGTTGTAGGGCAAATTCGAGACCGATCTGAAGTCGTTGGCGCCTAAAGGCGATATGGTGGCCTGCTACACCACGGCGAGCCTTCTAAGATGGCGCGCCGTGGCTCACCGTTGCGGTTAGAAGAGCATTGAGCCCGATGGCGAGGTTGGGATTGCTGAATTTGCATCAGAGATCGCTTTGGTATGTAGACGGAGGGTTCTGTCATTCGGACCTCTCTCCCTCGCTAGCGATTTGGTAGGAAATACTTTGCTCTGCCACATTTAAGTGGCTAGATTGAGCATTGAATTTTGCGGACTCACTCGGGGTTTTTATGAGATTAAATGGTATCTTCGACGACGGCACTTCCTTTGTTACGAGTACTCGGGATGAAGGTGACCCTAGGGGTTGGTCGATCGAGCAGAGGAGCGAGCTGGTGGGGGCCGAGGCGATCTTGCGCCTGCGGCAGATCCACTCAAATATCGTGGTTTCAGCCGATGAATATGGTGCCCTTTCTACCGCCGAGGCCGATCTCGTAGACGGAGATGCCATCTCTTTTGGGACTGAACTTCGGCATCTGATGCAACCCACGGTGCTAACTGCAGATTGTATTCCGCTTGCGCTTTGGTCTAAGAAGAGGAGGCGCTTCACTATCGTTCATGCCGGATGGAAGGGCCTTAGCTCGGGAGTGATTGAAGAGGCGGTAAGTAACCTTGGGGATGTTCATCTCCAAGGCATCTTTGGTCCGTTTGCAAGATCTTGCTGTTATGACTTTGGCCAAGAGCACGCGGTAGAGCTCTCATCCTTGATCGACGTGGATATGGTGGCTACAGGGCGCTCGGGACAGATAACCCTCGACTTATACCGGGGCGCATTGGAGATCTTGAAGCGTATTAACGTTGAGGTAATTGGGGAAGAGCCCCCTTGTACCATCTGTAATAGTGAATCCTACTACTCATATCGCGGCGGTGACGCCTCTCTTCGCATGGGGTCGTTCTTGATATGAAAGATGTTTCCCGCAACGAGAGTGACGATGACGGTCCTCTAGCCCGATACAACGATATAGCTTCGCGAATCGCTACCTTATCATCTGGTCGAACTGAGCTATTGGCTGTATCTAAGACCGTGGGCATCGACAGGATCTCACTCCTAGTCGATGGCGGGGTTCGATCTTTTGGAGAAAATTACGCTAGCGAGCTAATAAATAAGGCCACCGATCGACGCCTCTCCGGAGTTCATTGGCATATGATCGGGCCGTTGCAGCGTAGGTCGCTGCCAAAGTTTTCACCTTATGCGACAGCAATTCAAAGCGTTGGTCGATTAGTAGAGCTCGACGCTTTGGAAAAGCTCACTTTTGGTGGGGAGATCTATCTCCAAGTCGATTGCGCCGTTGGTGGCCAGAGGAACGGATTTTTGATAGGCGAGATAGATGGCGCTCTAGGCCACGCTATCGAGGCCGGCTTGAATGTAGTTGGATTGATGACGGTAGCTCCAAATGTCGATCGCGATGGGCGCAGGAACTGCTTCGCCCAGGTTGCCTCGATAGCTAAACGAATTGGTCTTGGAAAGCTTTCGATGGGTATGAGCGACGACTACGAAGACGCCATTGAATTTGGATCTACTTTGGTTCGCTTAGGAAGGTCGATATTCGGCGAGCGACCTTCGAAATAGTTGTTTCGGGCGTTGCTTAATAAATCTAGGGTAGATTTGTAGGTGGGTATGGACAAGCATTGGGGTTGCTATGGCTTCTAAAACTAGACGATTAATAGAGTGGCTCGGCCTTGCCGACCCGCTCGAGGACTTTGATCCCGAATTGGATGTAGATGGGCCTGTTGCCAACCAGAGCCAGCCAAGTGGCGGCGGTAATATTTTGATAAATGAGGCCAGGGCGAAGACTGCACCTCAATTTGCGCCACGCCCCGTCTATGAGGAGTCGCGACCTAACTTTGTCGAGCGAACTAGCCCCCGTAGCGCGGAACCAATTCCTCCTCGTGATCTTGGAGCTCCTCAAACTCTTGATCGAAGCGGAAAGACCGGTCTTGGTAGCGTAAAGCCAATCAACCAACAGCAAGGGAAGCAGACCGTTCACATCATCTTTCCAAAGGACTTCAAGGACTCGACCGAGGTTGCCATGCTTTTGCGTGACGGATTCCCGGTAATTTTGAATCTCCAGTACGTGGCTTCGACTTCTCCAAGGCGAGTTATCGACTTTTGCTCCGGCGTGACCTTCGTCCTAGACGGCCATATGGAGCGCATATCTCACAAGATCTACTTGCTCACTCCTCCAAATGTGACCGTTTCTCAAGAGGAGAAGGAGCGCCTGCTTCAGCGAGGTGCTCTTTAGGGCTATCGCTGTGGTAGCCTAGGAGCTATCGATGGTCGATAGAGGAGCGTTCTCTGTCGAAGTGATTTCTTTGTAGCTAGAAGAGGTTTGCAGTTGCGACTAATCCAAGAGATACTCTACAGAGGCTTAGAGCTTTACGTTCTTGTAATTATCGTGCAGATAATCCTTAGCTTCTTCCCCATAACTCCTGGTTCTCCAGTTGAGAAGGCTAACTTCTATATGCACAAGCTCACTGACCCCGTCTTTAGACCCCTTCAAAGGCTGATACCGCCAATTTCATTCGGTTCGATAGCATTAGATCTATCTCCATTGGTGGTTCTTCTTGCGATACAAGTTCTGATGTCTATCGTTCGACCCTTACCATAACCCCGAAATCTTTTTGATTGCGGTCGACCTGCCGTGGATCTCAGAGTCGAGTTATATCTACGATTACACGACGATCTCGCCTCTCCCCTAGGTGGAATCCTTGGTTCCGATTTGAATCAAGATCCATCACGTAGTAGAGAGTTAGACGTTATAGGTTTGGATTTGCTACAGATCATATTTTCAACTTTTTTACCATAGATACATCGCTGTAATTCAAACCTTGCTACCATCTAAGGCATGGACTTTAGTGCTGATCAGGTTCGCGAAGCTCAATTTCGCGATAGGGTTCGAGGATACAATCCCGACGACGTCGATGCTTTTCTTGAGCAGGTAGCTCGGGGTATAGAAGAAAAAGATCGTCGTTACGAAGCGCTGCTCGAAAAGTTGAGTCAGGCTAACGATGAGATTATGCGCCTAAAGGCAGCTCTCTCCGAGGCTATTGCTGGCAATTCGGGTGACACGAATCGTGATGCAAGGACTTCACCGCCCAAGGACGCCAACCAAGACCTGATTGAAATCTTCGCGTTGGCAAAGCAATCTGCCGACGAGTTGGTCAAAAGGACAGAGGCTGAATCCAAAGAGTTGGTCGAAAGGGCTCAACGTGAGGCCGAGCTCGTCATTGCCAATGCCCGAAGCGAAGCTCAAGCAACTCGTGAAAGAGAGCTAAGTGAACTTGCAGACCAAGTAAGCGAGTTAGAGATCAAGTCTGCCAAATTGCGTAGCGAGATCGCTGAATTGGGTGACATCTCAGTTTCATCGCGTGAGATGGTCAGGGGAGTCCTTAGAGATGCACTCTCTAGGGTCGAAGAGAGTTACTCACCTTTATTCAAAGGTGACTTAGACGATGAGGTTGAGGAATCCGAGGATACGTACTAGATAGCTAATCGATATCGCCCCTAGTGTTACTTACACGTAAATGCTCGTACGCAACGGGTTAGCTCCTTGAAGTATTTCGCCTCTACAGTGGATCATCGCACGTCAAATTGCTCACCAAACGCAACTTTGAGCTAGGGCTTGTCTATTTAGCTTCGAACATTGCCGTCCTTTCAAACTCGACTGTCGAAATATAACCGATGCATATATGCCATTTTTCACGACTGGACCAGTGGTACAGCCCAAGATCTTTACTCTCGCCGTTGAGTGCTGCGATAGGTGGCTTCATTGACGAGTCTCTTCTTAAACCAAGTGCAAACGCACCCAAGCTAGGGCATTTTTGAAAGTACCATTTTCGCTTTTCATTTTCTTCTAAGAGTTGAAAGAGGTCAAGTATCTCCCTAAAGCTATTGCTTGAGTACCTAGGGTCCGTAGTCAGGGTCATAATCGGTATCCGATATCAATACCGTTCCCTTGTATATCTAGCACTTTCTCGGGAATCGATAATGATATCCGGTGTCCATCGACACCTTAAGACTTCTTGGGTGTATCGCTTCTGCGGTAAATGCCGGGTGCAGTCAGCGCTCCCTGGTGTCAATATGGGCAATTTAGGTCAGGTAACTAAGTTGAGAGCTAGTTTGTCGCAGAGACTGTAAAGTTAGGCCGGGCCAAATCAGAACACTTCATTGCATCGTCTTCGGCTTAGTAGTGATCGACTTAGCTCCTCCACAAGCGTCAGTAAGGATAACTCTGCCATCAAGCGACTGACTCTCGCTCCTGAAACATCGATACAGCTATCTCTGAGCAGAGAATTTAGCTTCGTCGCCCCCAATATCCTGCGATTAGCTGAGAAAGCTTCAATTAGCCTTCCCTTGAGATTCTCACGAGTAGCGGCTAACTTCTCGTATTGGCTCTACTTTCGATACCAGTGACAATAGATAGATCAAAATTCGGGTAAGGCTCTTCAGGGCACGCCGTTCGGAGGATCGTGGCATCCGAACATCGATGGTGTAAGCGCCGTAGTTAGGTTCGAGTTTCGGTTATCTACAAAGCGTAGAGACGAAGGGCGCTTTAAACTCGTTGCATTTACGAGCTTCGTTAATCCCCCCGCTGAGACGGTTTAGCTCCTCAAGCCAGTTCGATCGTTCATCGGGGTTGTCCCTATTCAATCACTAATTTCTGAGAGTTGTGGACCCCTTTTGAGTGTCGCCTCTGAGATGCGCAACTCCACTACTGCCTGCTTAGTGGAACAATGTCTGTATCTCCGCAAGTTTTACCGCGTCACTTTTGAAGTGCGAGTCAAACTTTCTACGAGGTTTTGACTTTTTTGGAATCTATTTTCCCATGCCTACTATTCCCCTTCGAATTAGAGAGAATCGTGTCGCGTATCGCGAGAAGGTTCAAGAGTCCTGTTGCTTATGGTGAAAGTTTTCACCAATCGTCAAAAATAGGAGAACGAACGACGGATAAATCCCAACTAAATCAAAAATCGACTGGTTGATTTCAGGTATTCTAGTGGCTGTCGCAAGTTTAAAAAAGAGTGGTCGCAAACTTCAAAGTCGCGTCGTCGATAGTTTCAATATTGTATGGTCGCAAAACCATGTACGTCGTAGTTGCAATTTATGAGACAGTCACCTAGCTGTTATGGCTATGGTAAGACGATGGGATTT
>JAJZFV010000022.1 GCA_021805205.1 Actinomycetes bacterium
ATGGACTGAGACTTGGAATGAGAATCCTCGCCCTTTTAGATGGCATAAGACGGCTGACGAGATCTTCAAATCCATGGAGAAGTATCTCGGACCATTTACTGAGTGAATTTCTGACTAGGGACACTAGCAGGACTTGGCGGTATCGTCCTGGCTTTGAATATCGTATCGTTTCAGACGACAAGCGGTGACGCACTTCTCTTTGTCATCTTCGCCGCAGTGATCCTTGGCGGAATCGGCCACACTTATGGAGCAATGTTGGGAGCCCTCATTATCGGGCTCGTTACAGAGGTATCTACCGTCTTCATCTCTTCGGCTTACAAGCAGGATATCGCCTTCCTGGTACTCGTTATCATGCTTCTGGTACGTCCTCAAGGTTTGATTCCAGCAAAGGGTAAAGCCTAAACCAGAAAAGCAAAAGTTGACGTTCCTTGAATATCAATATGGGTGCTCCTGAAGGTGCCTCTCGGTTCGACTAAGAGCTCTCTTGGTCAAGTTGATCGCGAAATTGGCCACCTCTAATTCAGTAATAATTTTCCAACTAGGAGATGATATATGTCAGTCGTACTTGGGTATTTGGCGACAATCTTGGTCACCTTTTTTACCTACAATATCTTTACCCTCGGTCTCAATATTCAATTCGGTTACGCAGGGATATTGAACTTTACCGTAATTACCTTTATGGCAATGGGCGCATATTTCTATGCGGTATTCGTAATGCCGCCGGCAAACGCATCCAATCAAGTCTTTTATATCCTTGGCCTCCATTGGCCGTGGCCACTCGCATCAATTGCTGGAGTGGTGGCCTCAGGAGCTCTTGGATATTTGATCGGATTGATTGCTTTAAAGCGCCTCCGATCTGACTATCTGGCTATTGTTACCCTTGCCACAGGTACCTTGCTCTATGGCCTCTCTGGCGATAACAACAAGCTATTTGATGGCTGGGCTGGCTTGTTTTCTGTAAATCAGCCATTCCAAAGCGTGGCAAATAACCACCCCAATACCTTCTCGTGGATCTTCGTTGTCATCTCAGGCGTGGTGATGTTGGCAGTGTGGTGGTTTGCTAATCAGCTTTACTCTTCTCCGCTTGGTCGTTCGATGCGTGCAATACGGGAGGATCAGGACGTAGTTGATGCCTTCGGGAAGAATACCTTCAAAGTTCGGATGCTCGCAATGGTCATCGGTTCGACGATCGTTGGAATCGGAGGAGTACTAACTATCCAATACATTGGCGCCCTATCGCCAGCAGGTTGGACCACGGGCGAGACCTTCGTTGTTTGGGCTGCACTTTTGGTTGGTGGAAGAGGAAACAACATAGGAGCAATGCTTGGTTCGCTGCTCGTTGCGGTGATCTTCAATGAAGGCACCAGGTACCTACCTCAGGTGTCCTCTAGTCCTAATCTTGTGCCAGATCTTCGAAATATCATCATCGGCTCTCTGGTCATACTGAGCATTTGGTTTAGACCCCAGGGCGTATTGCCCGAGAAGAAGGCAAAGTTCTATGAGCTTCCGCTGAAAGATAAGTATGCCCAAACCTTTGCTGGAGCGAAGGTTGATCAAGATCTAGCCGTGGAGGTCTAAATGTCAAATGTTCTAGAAGTAAACGATGTCCATGTGGCATTTGGTGGATTGAAGGCGATCGACGGCTGTTCCTTTACTGTCGAGAAGGGTACGATCACCGCCCTTATTGGACCAAATGGCGCTGGAAAATCCACCATGGTTGGCTCTATTGCTGGTGCGGTCTCAATAACCTCGGGTTCAATCATCTTTGATGGGAACAACATCTCTGGCCTTCCAACCTACAAAAGAGCTCAAGGGGGGTTGATCCGCACCTATCAGATCTCTAGAGAGTTTGGCGGTATGACCGTTCTAGAAAATCTCCTAGTTGTCCGACTAGGGCAAAGTGGGGAGAGCCTCATCAATGCAGTCTTTAGGCCTAAGAAATCCAAGGATGAGACCAATCAATTAGTGGCTGAAGCAAACGACATTTTGAATACCTTCGGCCTTTATCGGCTGCGCAATGAGTATGCATCAAATCTCTCTGGTGGCCAGAAGCGCCTACTTGAGCTTTCGAGAGCTGTCATGGCAAAGCCAAAGATGCTTCTCCTAGATGAGCCGATGGCAGGTGTTACCCCAGCCCTTATTGAAATTCTTGGCCAGCACCTTTTGGAGCTAAATCGATCTACTGGAATGTCCATGCTCCTAGTTGAACACAACCTTGAAGTGGTGGACAAGATCTGTTCAAGAGTTGTGGTTATGGCCGTTGGTAAGCGCCTCGCCGAGGGTACCTTAGGGGAACTTAGACAGAATCGTGACGTCGTTGAAGCGTATTTGGGGGGTGAAGTTCATGAGCGTGTTGGAGGTTAATGGACTATGTGGAGGATATGGGAAGACACCAATCATATGGGACGTCTCGATGAAGGCCAAGGTCGGTCAAGTCGTTAGTATCGTTGGGCCAAACGGAGCCGGTAAGTCAACCTTTATGAAGTCACTCTTTGGGATTACAGATGTGACTGGTGGCAGTGTGATTTTAGATGGTCAAAACGTCAGGGGCTTGCCTTCGTTTCGGCTAGCGCGAGCGGGTATGGCATATGTTCCGCAAGTAGACAATATCTTTACCACTATGACCATCAAGGAGAATCTCGAGATGGGCGCCTACTCTAATAGGCGTGGTCTTGCCCAACGGGTTGATGTCGTACTTGATATATTTCCAGATCTCAAAAAGGCCCACAACCGAAAAGGTGGGGAGCTCTCTGGTGGTCAAAGGAATATGTTGGGGATGGCTCGGGCATTGATGGCCGACCCCAAGGTACTTCTCCTCGATGAGCCTACCGCTGGCCTCTCTCCAATCTACGTCGACGTGGTATGGGATCAAGTTGGCCGAATAGCCAAGACCGGAACCTCAATTGTCGTAATTGAGCAGAACGTAGATCGCGCAATTTCAAACTCCGAGTGGGTCTATGTCCTTGTGGCAGGGCGAAATCGTTTGGATGGTCCAGCTAGCCAAGTAGCAGAACTTGACCTCGGCGAAATCTTTTTGGGTGCTACTGCAGCTGCCCATGACACCGAAAGCGAGGTGGTCGCGTAGTAGCTGATGCGCAAACGGGGGACTTTCACTGACTAAATATTGCGCAGTGAAAGATTATTGGACGCTGCAATGTGGGCCACCTGGTTATCAATGGGGTACTTTGCTGGCCGCAGCTTCAAAAAAAGTTGTTTGATTTCTATCGCCATATTTGGCGAGAGGTATCGGTATGAAAAAAGAAGGGGGTGCCCGTGAAGGGTATTAAGAAGTGGGGAAAGACAGCGGCAGCACTTGCGTCGTTGTCGCTAGTTGCAGCAGCGTGTGGAAGCGGGGCCGCAGCATCTTCGTCATCGGGTTCGAGCTCTGGCTCGGCGACGACAGCACAATCCAGCGGTCCGCTTACCGTCGGCGAGCTTTTGCCCATGTCCGGCGCAGAAGCATTCGTTGGCCAATGGTTCGACCACGGTGTAAAAGCCGGTGTCTATGAGATCAACCATCATGGTGGAGTATTAGGTCATCAACTGACTACGTCATTGCAGGATACCGCAGGTGATCCGGTCGATGCTGTAACTGCTTGGAAGTCACTTCAGCTTCAGAACCCAAATTTCGTAACTGGACCTAGTTCACTTGAAATTATGGGTGTTATCAACATGCTGCAGCAGCAGAAGGTTGTAGACCTGATGGAAGGTGGTACCACGCAGCTCGACCACATGACTCAGTCTTACATCTTTCGAACCTTCCCATCTGACTCAGTTCTCCTAGCTGGAGAGGCCTATTATGCATTGAAGGGTTTGAATTGTACAAAGGCATCTTTGATCTATACCTCAGATGCAAATGCGCAGGCTGAAGTACCACCTCTGACCACGGCATTTACCGGCAATGGTGGAACGATTCTAGATAATGAGCAGATCCAAGCTGGCCAAAGTTCCTATCTATCTGAAGTGTCTCGAGCATTTGCTAAAAATCCACAGTGTGTCTTCTTCCACGCTGACCCGCAGACTGCTGCGACCCTCTTTGCAAACGTAAAGCAATTGGGCCATCTAAATGTTCACTTCATAACTGGTGATACTGGTACTTCGATTCAGCTAGCCCAAGCTATTGGCCTGGCCGATGCGAGTAAGTGGATGACTGGAATGGCAGCTCCTGCAGCTTATGCTCCTGCTTATAACGAGTTTCTAGCGGCATATAAGGGTCAATGGAATACCTCTAAGCCACTGCCTGCCTCACCGGCCATGTACGATGCGGTTGTAATAGCAGCCCTTGCTATGACGGCGGCCAACTCGACAAATCCACACGTTTGGGTAAATGACATTACCAAGGTAACGAATCCACCAGGAACTCCGGTCTATACGTATGCTCAAGGTGTTGCTTTGTTGAAGCAAGGTAAGAAGATCAACTATCAGGGTGCAAGTGGACCACTGGACTTCAATCAGTACCATAACGTCTTCTCTGGCTTTGATGTGCAACAATTTGATGCATCAGGAAATCTACATACAGTGCTAAGCATCAGCTCTTCACAAGTTGCAGCTATGTACAACTCCAAGGGATAGGCGACGACCCTGATTTAGGGTTCGCTTGCAGCTAGCAGGCGAACCAATCTTTCCCCCAGGAGCTAAAGGTTTCATCATTAAGGGTGAAACCTTTAGCTTTGGGTTTTTTCGCCTTAGCGGTACCGCTACACGTGTTGCCATCTTGATCTCCGCCTCTTTCTCGCCACTGTAAAAATATAGATCGAGGTTGAAGTCAACATTCTTAGCAAATCAGGTAGTTGGGAGCATCGCGAAGTTCGATTATCGGTCTCTTTGATTGACAGTATCAATGCCCTCGCCCGATGGAAATGGGCACTTGGACCTCTCTGTTAGAAGCCAAATTATTCCTCTTCTCAATAAACGTGTAAACTTTTGCCCTTCTCACGATACGCGGCGCGGGATCAGGCTCTCTTCAATTAAAAGTAAGAAGGGAGAGCCTTCAGCTATATTGACAAAACGTCGTAGCGGTATGTAAAGTTTGCCTGCGATTGCAAGCAAAGTGCGGTTTGTATCGCTGAAATATAAAAATGATTCACCTGGCTGGAGTTAGGAGAATTAGGGATCCGACGGGAGAAGCTCAATACCCAGAACTGCGACGCTGTAACGGTGAGTAAGGCTAATACCAATACGGATTGGCTAGTATACATCTTCTTTTTATTTAGACCCATCGATGGCTCTATTGACATTTGTGGCAAAGTTCAAAAAGTAAATAGCAGTCATTCGATTCAATATGTAGGTGGTCCAAAGACTATAGGAGAGTCGGATCGCACCTACAAAGGCGTGAATAATTGATCGGACGAAGGTATGCTTTACAGCTGAAATTCAGAGCAATTGGCCTTGCCTAAGAGTTTTCAACCCCTTCAAACAACGGCGACTGTGTCAAATCATCGTCCTCACCGTATTCAATTTCAACCGCTGTAACGGTCGTCTCCGGTATAAAGTTAGGGTCGAGGCGGATCAAGTCCCATTCATTAATCCAGGCTCGAACGTACTGGCGCATTCGATTTGAGCTCAACCTCTCTAATCCGGTAACTTGGGGAGGATCCCAGCTGTAGGCGGTTCCGTGGATCTTCCTAATCGCCTCATAGGTAACATTTAACTCTTGCTCATCCGGCGGTTGAAGTGCGGATTGTCTACCTCCCAATATCTTCATTCCGGCTATCGCATCGAGAGAAAGCTTGGTCTCGTCGAGTCGGCCCTTAGCTGCTAACCGTTGGGGAACCTTGACGTAGTCGCCTTTGCCAATCAGGACCTCCCCTTCAAAGTCATCCACAGTGGTAAGTACTGAAATTATCGGTGCATCTGGATACTTCTTTGATCCCTCGACCCAACGACGAATCTCGGCATACGACTTTGCACGCTGCATCAGCGAGTAACGTCCGATTAACTCAACTTCGTCGATCAAAAGCACCCATCCGGAAAAACCTGCTGCAACGATTAATCGTGAAACAAAGGCAAATCGGTCCAAGGAGAGATCTATCTCCTTGGTGGCTCGAAGGGAGTATTCGCTTAGCCAACCAGCTTCGCGCAGCCGCTTCCTCATCTCTGCTATCGAGAAGGGTTCTCCGGCCCAAAAATTAGTAATCTTCTCGGCGAACTCATCATCGCCCTGGTAATTGTGGAACAGTCGTAGTGATGCGCTGAGGCGCTGATCAAGTTTGGATTCGGGCAGATGAAGCCACGAAAAGAAGTCGGAGTAGTTGGGAGAATCGAAGTTCAGTGAGGCAGCAATTTCAGCGATAGCTGAGCCCGATCTTTGCGGCACTTTAGCCGATGCAATTGCGGCGCGAAACATAGAGGTGGTGTTATGAAGTTGAGTCTCTTTAGATATGACAATTTTCGAAACAACGAAATTTTGAGCCAAGGCGACTTCGCCTAAATACTCAAGTAGGTGGCTCTTTCCGGAGCCAAATCCACCCTTTATGATCATCCCAGGAGCAGATCGATCGGCCGCTTCCTTGGCTGTATCCCTGAGCAAACCTTCAAATCGATCTACGATAGAACTTTGTGTTGTTCCAAGTGCTCTAACGCTCGCGCCATTGGGAACTCCAGATCGAAGTGCCTCGATTGCGCGCCGGGCGCTTTGTCTTGTTTCTTCGGATAGATCTTGATCGGAGATCATTGCTTTACCTCATTCAAGGTTGCCAAGTTATCCTCTATGTGATCGTAGATGGAGTCTTCTTTGGAAGATGAGAGCGAAATCAGGGTCGAATAAGGGTTGTCGCGGTTCTTATCTCTTACCTCATCATAAATTCGCAACTTCAGCGCCTGATAGGCAGAGAGTCCACGGACGTCATTGCTCAAAAACTCCGGTGAAACGATGACGAATGTCGCAAAATTGGAAAACTCATCGGCATTGTCGATGAGTTGACGAAGCGATTCGTAAGCGTCTATTATCGCGTTGCGGCTATAGGTTATCCCGGAAGTAGCATCGCCGAGGTCGTTATTTGCTCTTTGAAAATTGCGGATGTCGATGGTGAGTAAAAATCCACGATAGCCATTCGCCACAATCCACCGTGAGAGCGAAAACAGCATCGCCCTCGCATTTGAACGTGTGATCTTTCGAAAGATCAAGGCACTCTTTAGTAGTGAGATCTGCTTCAAAGATCCCTCAAGCCAAGATAGGATTGAATCGCGCTCTAGATCGGTTACCTGTCCGCTCTTCAACTCGTATTGACATAGCCGCATCATGGCGACGCGAAACTCTCCTACCATCGAGTAGTCCTTGAAGATCTTTTGCTGAAGAACAATATTGATGTCGCGTTTGACCTCTCGTTCATCGGCCCCATAGGAAAATGCCAGCATCGCTAGTGAAAGATCTTGATCGTCGTTTGGAACCGGATATCCAGCGCTATGCGCCGCGAGTCTCGCGAAGCTATTCGCCAGCTTTTGCCAATCGATCTGCCTTGCGATGCCAAAAAAAATCTGTTCGATCATCTGCACCTTGGAGGTCGCTGAATCGATCTGAGCCACAGCGTAGCCATTCGAATGTGCCTTTGAAGTGATGGTCTCGATGAAGTTGAGCTCTTCATTGAGGGGTGGAACTACGAACTTAGTAGTTACACCGCCTTTGGGAAGGTAGTCAGTTAGATACTCTTTTGAGAAAAAGTCAAGGTAAGCATCGTTGTCGATCATTGGGTTACCTCGAAAGAGATTCCCGCATAAAGTTTGATTTGACCACCTTTAGCTACGGTCTCCATAGTGCCGGAACTACGAGTCATTGCACTTGCTGGCAATTTTAGGATACGGCCACCGCGCGTCGTGTCTACTCCACTTTGATCAAGTAAGTAGATATCTCGTACAAACTCTGACTTTGTATATATTTTGGCTGCAGGGAGAATAGTCAAGACTCTAAAGAGATCCATGAGCTTGACGACTGTACCTGGTTGGAGTTGCTTTTCGGCTACTACTAGGTCATAGGCGGTTGCTAGCATCTCAATGAATGTCTCAGGCTTTAATCCAAATTGACGCTTTGCAAGCCCCTTCAACTGAGAGACCAAAAAGCTAGGGCGAATCCCCCGCTGTTTTTTCTTTTCAATGATCACACTTGCATCGGATGGAGATAAAGAGATGATCGTTGGATAACTGAGAAACTTTCCATCGGATTCGATGATCCTGATGTCTTCCTTCTCGCAAAGTGAGAAGAGCTCCTCCTTGTATGAGCCTGACTCCATCATCTCTGAGACGTCAACTTCTGCGAGGGTGCTAAGGTCATTCGCTGCCGAACCAAGATCTTCGACCAAGCTCCTCAATTCAGTGACCGCAATAATGAAGTCGCGAACCGATCCGGTTTGAGAGGCTTTTTTAGCTTTTTTGCCTCTGGTGTTGATGGAATTTACAATATGCATCAATTCGTCAACCGTTGTTTCGGCGATCTCGAAGTGTCGCTCCAATGAGCTTTCCTGATTCAAATTAGGATTCAAGCAATTACCCTTTCAATCGCACTTGACCTCTACTAGGCATCTATAAACACGTAGGTTGAAGTACGACAACGTCTTAATTCAATGTAACACTCAGTTGCTTGCATTGATGTAATCGCATTGATCTATATAAATCGTGGTGATACCATACTGACAGAGAGAGTCACTGTAGTGCTAATATTCCATCTCTTGCTTTTGATGACTTCGGATATCAGAGTCGTACAGTCGAAGTATCGACAGCAAAGTGTAGGTGTGAGCTAACTTCGCGAGAATCAGCTAAGCGTCACTGCGGCGTTGCGCGCTCTGAGATGATCGGTGTCAGTTTCGGGGTGAGGCATCTGGATTTCAAGTGCACTCCCGGAATATTTAGGCTATCTAGACTGAAGTAAGCTGTCTATCCAACTCCCCTGATAAGGTGGCAAATCAAGCTGAGACAGTAGTATTTAGGGTCACTTTACGTGCGATGGTAGGAACCACGTAGTCGGCCTGATTTGGGCATGGGTTATCAAATTGGGCCTTAAGCTTGAACGTCAAATACAGCAAATCACAAAGTTGCTAAAACCGAATAGAGGACCGTGCGTTTTTGATGTCTGTAATCTGTGGATGTCACAAAATGGAGAATTCGCTGAAGTGGGAAAATTAGATCCTGCGGTTTTAAAATGAGTTGCGTAATAAAAGAGATCTTCTATACCTTGCAGAGTGAGGGAAGCAGAAGCGGACGGCCAGCGGTTTTCTGTCGTTTTACCGGTTGCAACCTTTAGACAGGACGAGAGGCGAACCGACCGTCCGCTAAATGCCAGTGCTGTGATACGGATTTCGTTGGTACAGATGGGATCGGCGGTCGCTTCTCGCCCCAGCTAATATCTCCATGATTACTGGTTCCGTAACGACTAATGGACCGCTGCTACTCATAAGTTCAGTTACTCGCATGTCAACTGCGCTTCCAGTAGCACTGGTCATATTCAATCCATGCCGAGGTGTCCCCCAAGATCATTGAGGCGTCGGTTTGGTATCTTCTGGGATTTCGGCGATTGCATTTGCACCGCGCATGGCAAGTGCCTCTTCTTTAGTCATGGGTTGACCCGCCATCAATCGTAAAGCTAAATTGACCGCTTCGGTCTTTGTGTGGATTGCATAACGATCCATGATGGCCTTGAGGTAAGCGTCTACGATTTCAATATTTGTTCTAATCTTAGCCATACACCTAACACGTACCCATCGTGTATTTTCGGTGCACTGGAATTACGAGTTATTTCTTGAGCAATTTACAATTACTTGATTCGACACTTACCTACCTTTGGTTTTGCACCATGCCCAAAGTTGATCCGCTGAAAGTTCCATTTTCGCCTCTTGCGTATCTTGATGGATAAACCATTTACACAGTTCATCTTCATCTGATAGTTTGACCTGTCGCCATCCGATTAATATCGGGTTGCCGGAAGTACTGGAAAATGGAGTCAAAAACTACCGCACATCTAAATTGATATTGAGCCCGAAATTGGATGACCTTGAGTGCTTCGAACAAACGGGTAAGTCGATTTGCATTCCAGTTAGTAAAGCTTTCTCGGTGGAGCAAAACAGTTGATGAATAGATAATCGCATACGATTGCCTTCAGCAGATCAATGTGTAGCAAAATCAATTACCAAGCCACAAGTGTCTTTTTTGGACCTTATGGTTATTGAGAGAAGCTTCCTTGATAAAACTCTGACTCACCGGGTCTAATCGACGATAGTTCACAGCCCCGTTTCTCTTTTCCTCTCATGTAATGGTTTGGGGTTTGCTTAAGCGGGTCCCAGTTAAATCTTGATCGCGAACGGTAATAACGTCAACTTGCACCCCCTTGCTAAAATGACCGTTAGAAGTCTTACGATAAGGTTTATTGGCTCAGGGTCGATTTGCCTCCATTAACGGCAGGAGAGAAGCTGTCTCTATTTATCCAAAGCGCTATCGAGGCGACCGGAAAGATCTCCTTTTGGTTTGAAGAGACGAAATGGTCTGAAGGTGGCCCGAAGCTGAACCAGGGAGGTTACCATCCCTTTGCGTGGCGTGATACCGGGCGTCGGTCGCGCGTTCGTAGTGCTATCGAGGGTGCGCTTGGTCCTGATGGGATCTACATTAGTGAAGGAAAGCTTCGCCTCCCTCAGGTAGCGGCAGGGATACCTAGACCATCGCCGGCAAATTGGATCGAATTGCCCTATGACCAAGTGAAAAAATCAGGGCTCTCAACATTCACACTTTCAGTTATTGGAACTCGGCGGTACCTTAGCGCTACTGAGGTACTCAATATTATCGATAACCTCCGCGATCTAGAGGTGGTTGACGATAGATCCGAAGATTCCATAGGATTCATCGACACACCAGCAATTCAAACCCTAGAGATCATTGCGCAATTTGTCATCTCACTCATCAAGCGGCAACAATTTGTACCATCGCTGGAGCCAACAGACTATGCGGCAAAGATGGGCTATTGTCGTTGGAGTTCTGTCTTGGGACGAAATGACGTTCGTTTTGTTCGAAGAATTCTCGAAGAAGCTCCCGGTGAACTAT
The DNA here is from genome assembly GCA_021805205.1 of Actinomycetes bacterium. GTDB lineage: Bacteria > Actinomycetota > Acidimicrobiia > Acidimicrobiales > Acidimicrobiaceae > Acidithrix. The sequence goes on from JAJZFV010000022.1 coordinate 11,020, forward strand.
TTGCCAAAGTTCTACCAACTCGAGATCAAAGCGATGCGCTACCACCAAAGTTGCTACGTAGAGCGATCGATACCATGTTGGATCAGGAAGTTCGCCGAGCGATTCACGACGTGGTCCTTGATACGACGCGACCAACCGTTATAGTCAAACCCTTAGACGACTTTGTGGCAGGTCTTTCAGGCGACCTGTTGTCGCCAAGGTCCGACCTGTTTCAGATAAGTGGCCGAATACCAGAGCTTCTCGTCGAATGGCAGGAGAAGCTAAAGGCAGAGCTGGCACCACTGCGCCTGGCACTTAGAGTCTCTCCTCCGGGGTACTTCGAAACTGCCGACCATCAAACCCCTTTCTTAGGTGCGCAAGACGATGGTAAAGCAAGTCATCCCTTGGTTGACCCGATGAGCAACAACGAAGTCACCGATGGTACTCCAATGCTAATACGGGACCAAGATGATGAGAGGTGGGAGATTGCCTTTGGCCTCTGCAGCAGCGGCTCACTAGGGGTATTTTTAGATTTGAGTGATTCAATTGGAATCGATCCAGCTTTGGCAGAGATGGCAATAACCGCAGATGAGGCGGAATTGATCTATTTGCGAGCACTCTCGAAGGTTGCCCCTTACGATCCCTTGGTTGAAGAGGCGTCAAAGCTAGGAAAGAACGCAAGAATTTACCTAAATAGCGACCAATTGATAACCTTCGTTCGCGAGGTAGCCTCCCCACTAGCTGAAGATGAAGGTGTAGTTCTCCTCCTGCCTCGTAGCTTGCGAGAAGCCGTAAAGCCAAGGGTGCAAATCTCAAGCGCTCCAGTAAAGTCAAATAATCCAAAGCTGGGACTCGATGCCCTCTATAGCTACAGTGCCACGGTCACAATTGGAGAGCGCCAACTTTCTAGTAAGGAGATCGAGGAGCTACTAGCTAGTAAAAGTCCAATTGTAAAGGTAGACGATGATTGGTTCTTCGTCGATCACCGCAGCCTAAGTCGAGCACTTTCGTACCTAAAGCGCCACGAACAACGATCAAATCGAACTCTAGCGGCTCTCTTAGCTGAGTCGATTGGAGACATCGACGATGAAGAACTTGTCTCTATCGATCGGCCAGATCCCCAAAGCCTCATCGACCAGATGGCAAAAGTTCGTCTTCAAGACAAAAGACCATTTGTCGAACCAAATGGATTTCCCCTCTCTTTGCGGGACTATCAAAGACGAGGGGTCGAATGGGTGGCATCACTCGAGGCAATTGGCCTTGGCGCGTGCCTCGCCGACGACATGGGACTTGGAAAAACCGCCCAGGTGATTGCGCTTCTCGCTCAAGAGCACCAAGAGCGACTGATGCAACAACAATCAATGGACCATGCCGAGATTGAAGTCTCAGAGAACGCTAATCTGGCGATAGTTCACTCCTCTGCCACATTGATTGTCGCCCCAGTTTCAGTCGTTGGAAACTGGAGGCGCGAATTCGCACGCTTTTACCCCTTGCTTTCGGTTATGATTCACCACGGCTCGAATCGGGCAGATGGCAGGGAGTTTGCTGAAGCCGTACAAAAGCACGACGTTGTAATTACCAGCTATTCGCTGCTCGCCAGAGATATCGAAAGCCTCTCTTCGATCAGGTGGCACCGCATCGTAGTCGACGAAGCCCAAAACATTAAAAACCCAACTGCAGCGATGACAATTGCCGCTAATTCACTTACTTCAAATCGAAGGATCGCACTCACCGGTACTCCAGTTGAAAATCACACAGGTGAGCTATGGGCGATAATGAACTTCATCAACCCTGGCCTTCTCGGCTCGAGAGGTAGCTTCCGAACTAGGTTCTCAATTCCTATCGAGCGAGAGGGTAACCAGATCGTCGCTGCCCATCTAAGTCGGTCGGTTGCTCCATTTTTACTCAGGAGGCTAAAGACCGATAAGTCTATAATCTCAGATCTACCCGACAAGATCGAAGTCAAGGAGTACTGTGGCCTCTCTAGGGATCAGGAGATTCTCTATAAGGACACCGTCAATTCTTTAAAGGAGTCCTTGGAGGGAGCAAGCAAGATGGCGCGTCGTGGTGCAATTTTAGCATCGATAACAAAGCTAAAGCAGATCTGCAACCATCCAACCATAAACCAGGATGCAACTGTCCTACGTGGGTCTTCGGCAAAGATGGGTCGGCTAGAGGAGTTATTAGAGGAGATCTTGGAGGGCGGTGAGAAGGTGATAATCTTTACTCAGTTTGCCACCTTTGGAAGCCTCCTCCACCAACACCTGCAAGAGCGTTTTCGGCAGAGAGTCCTTTATCTCCATGGAGGATCAACTATGCCTCAACGCGATTCGATGGTAGGCGAATTCGCCTCAAGTGAAGGGCCATCAATCTTTCTTCTCTCTCTAAAGGCAGGAGGTACTGGTCTAAACTTAACAGCTGCAAATCACGTCATCCACTACGACAGATGGTGGAATTCAGCAGTTGAATCCCAAGCTACCGATAGGGCGTTTAGGATTGGGCAACGAAAAGACGTTGTGGTTCGCAAGCTGATCTGCGAGGGGACCCTTGAAGAGCGAATCGATTCAATAATAGAGTCCAAAAAGCAACTCGCCGAAAGTCTTATCTCAACTGGCGAGACTTGGATAACAGAGCTTGACGATGGAGATTTGATGGATCTATTGAGCCTCTCATCCGTCGAAGCGAGATACGTCAGCGAGTCATAAGGTAAGGTTGAAAAAAGTGGACTCATCGCCGTTGGACCTAATATCGCAGATCATCTTTTCCAAGAACTTCAATGAACTTGATATAGATGAGCGAGAGTTTGTACTCGATAGCATCGACCATGTAACAGAGCCTCCATCGCGCAGCAATAACAAGCGAAATTGGTGGCTCAAAATACTTTTAGACAAGATAGACAAAATGGCCGGCAAGGATAGGGCTTCGAGGGGTAGGTCTTATTGGCGAAAGGGAAATGTCGCCAAGAGAGTGACGATTACTCGCAATCTTGGAGTTGGGACTGTTCGCGGCTCGTCATCGGAGAGGTACGATGTCGCGATACGCATCGGCGAAGGCTTCAATGATCATACAGAAGTAATCGCGGGTGCAATTGCAAATGACCCCGCCTGTTATGTGGACTTTCGCGAGGGAACTCTGAACTTGAAGCTCGCGGAGTTGACTTTGAGTGATGGTAGTAACTTATTCAACGATCACCTTGAGATGATTGGATATTGCGACTGTTACGACTGGGAGCCAATATGTAAGCACCAAGTTGCATTGGCAAATGCGATCGCAGATAAGGTTCAAAGCAATCTCGACTTAGCATTGACATTTCTTGGAATTGACCCCAAGGCACTCAACGAATTAATCTCTCAAATGCGCAAAGATGAGTCAAAGGTTGTAACGGATAATAATCCCGATAACATAACCGACTCATTTGGCTGGCCCACCTACAGCGATATCGGAAGAGTTACTTCCATTCGCCGCTACGGAAAGGCCTCGACAAACCTGCTTACTGAGCGATTGGGGCAATTAGACAGTCTCGCCCTCGATCCTGTCGCTGCCATTCCGAAAAACCGAATTAACAGCAGCCTCGGATCCTTTGATGATATCTTTACTACGCTATATCAGCTAGTTAGGTTCCACCTCGATGACGATAGCGATATCGACGGAGAAGAACAAGTAAGCGTTCTAGGAGACTAGACGACTAGAGGAATTGAGTCAACTCGTATCGACCCAATGGATTATCTAGGAGGCGAGGTTAAGGGATCGCTTCTTAGAACCGCTGTTCGCACTCCCCCACTTGCCGCGCTATGGGCAATATCGCACCTTGATCTTCGATCTCACCGCGGATAAAAGTGGGTAGAAGTTCCAGCGGTCTAATTTTCCCCCAGCTGCCCCTATGATGCATCGGCCACTTGAGAATTATGAGTCGATACCACACTGGGGCCAACCCTAGGAATAGTATTTTGTATTTGATAGACCGCACTTAACGTCTGTAAGATCATTACTTCGAGGCGGAGGCGCAAAGTAGTGGCGTTAGAACAGAGAAGCTTGGTCGATTTAGCGGTTGCCGAGATCCAAAGGCTGATTTACATTGGCAAGTATAAGCCAGGCGACAAGTTAGTTGAAGAGCAACTCGGAGAAGAACTTGGGATTAGCCGCCCCCCTTTAAGGGAGGCACTTCGGGAGTTAGCACAGCGCGGGATCGTAGAGCAACTACCGAGAAGGGGAAGTAGGGTCGTATCCCTCTCTGCACAAGAGGTGGCCGAGATCTACTCACTTCGTGGGGTCCTTGAACGCTTTGCGGTTACAACCTCATTTCCCATGCCTAATTCTAAGAGCATCGAAGAGATGCGTAACGCACTAAACGATATGACTAAGGCCGCACTCGACAATGACCACGGGGGAATCGTAAAGTCCAATAGGGACTTTCACGTAGCTTTAGTATCGATGGCCAACCATAGCCTGCTCCTCAAGACCTACATTGGCCTAATGGATAAGATGCAGCTATGTATGTCCGATAATCTTCGCCAAGAGACCACGGTATCAGGCGACTACGAAATCGGTGTGATGCGCCACAAAGCGTTACTTGATGCAATCGAAGGTGGGGGACTCGCCCAGATCCTTGAAGCCCTAGAGAGTCACGGTGAGCGCCAAATCTTTGGCGGCTAGCCATCTTGCACTCTCTTACTTGGTGGGGAACAAATCCGAAGTATCTAGATAATCGATACCCCTATTTGGAACTCACGCGGAAAGTAGCAGCATCTAAAAAGCGGTAGAAACGCCGCCCATCCGCTCGTACTCGCAAGTCTCTGTCCCAATCGGGGTCTCCAACCCCACGAAACGTCCGACTTTGACTCCAATGGGGAATAGTCAGTACTCTTTGAATACCTCATAATCAGTTATTTCTTAGCGAACCATCTCTGATGCTTTTTTGTTTTTGCTATGATCCAGATGGTAAGCCCTATTCGACCTTGCCACTTAGAGTCCTAAAGCATTGGAGTTTGCGTCATCAATAAATTTCGGTGTCGAGCATATTCGTTATATGAAGAAGGTTAAAGGCGATCGATATTACCCCTTCGCGCTCGAAGTGATTGCCGTCATCGGCCGTCATCTTTGCTGCTGCTTCGTGGTAGAGCGAGTGCATCGCGCTACTTGGTAAGTGCAGAGGTGCGTTCGCCACACGTAGTCTGACAGGACGGTTCGTGCTTGATGGGAACGAATTTATGATCGCTGTCGTAGTGACGAATAAAGTCAAGTATTTGCCTATGAGTCTCGTAGATTGTCGCAAATCCTCCATAAGGATCGGATGGAAATAATTCGGCTAATTCTGTTTAACGCAGAGACCACTTCATTACCGTAAGACATCTCGACGCATTGACCTCGAAATTTTTCATCTAACTGGCATAGCTACTCAACCATATACCAATCATTTAGGGATGAGTCGTCGTCACTGTGGATCGCTTTGGATGCATTATTTTCTCTATTGGCAGCTCGGCTCACGAATTTGTTTAGCCCTTCGGAGCCTCTTTAGCACTTTCGATGTGGAGCTTTTCTGTTGTCCGATCACCGTGGTCGGTAGATCTCGCCGAAGATCACGGCACTAAGAGTCCATTTGCAAACTCGCAAAATTGCATAAAAAATTTAAGATGTTATTGGTTGTCGCAAAGTCGATACCGCCTCGAAAAGCTACTACCAATTGTTAGTGATTCTCGCGGGTCTCTAGAAGACCTCTTCGAAAGTTTTGACTCAGAGCCAAGGCCAGATGGATACAGCACCACAGCCTTGGCTCTAGGCCTTCTACCATCGAATTTTCTCTATAGTCCGAAATTGGCACATCGCACTTTGTCAACCCTCTTAGCTTGCCTCAATTGAACGAATTTCGACGAAGTGGCGTCTCTAAAGCCCCTAGGGTCGTAAAAGATATCCTCAATGGACTATCTCTTTTACCCTAAGGTAGTACTACTTTAATATCCTCGAAAGGCCCTCTTCGATAGTGGGCCAAATTGTTGGATCGTGGCCAGGGACGATTACCATTTGTTTCTCTCGCGCAAGTGATTTGAGCTTTCGAATCTGATCGAGGGTATCGCTAGCTTCAACGTCAATGAAGCCACCAATTGCCAACTCTGACTCAAAGTTCTCCTTTAAATCTCCTGCATCAAAGGCGAAGATGAAGCCGTTCGCACCATTTGCTTGGGGAAAGTCGACCATGAAGCTCTGGTGGCCTGGGGTATGGCCCGGAGTTGAGATTGCCCGAATGCCAGGGGCAATCTCAACATCACCAGAGATCTTCTTGAAATTGAGTCTCGGATCGTCGTAGTCGACCCTCGCAAGGCCGTGGCCTTGCGCCTTAGCGATATCCCCTAGTCCAAATTCAAGCTCCTTTGATTGAATGTAGACAGGGGTATCGCTACCGCCAAAGTGGCGAAGGCCACCGGCATGGTCGTTGTGAAGGTGGCTCACCGCTACTGCCAATAGACGATCTACCGATAGTCCATGGCGATCTAGTGCGTCAAGGAGCGGATCGGTACCATAGGCAGGAAGGATGGGAAGGATCTGATGGAACTTTGAGTGGAAGCGATCAAAGAGCGCTCCATCTTCAATGAGCGCCTTGTTGAATCCAGTATCGAGAAGCACCCATCCATCAATAGTCTCAACGAGTAGCGCCGGTACTGGTTCGACCAGGCGTTCACTTTGGTCGATTCCATGAATCGACCAAGCCTTTGGTAGCTCCTCCCAGCCCAAGGTGAGCATTATTATCTGCTTTACCCCCGATGATGTATTTGCCATCTCCTAAAACTTACTTATTTCTTGGGAGGTGGCCAGCGCGAACTTGGCAAGCCAAGGTATCGCATATGACTCTGGTTGCTATCAACGATGTTATATCTGCATTGTCATAGGGCGGGGAGCACTCCACTACTTCTATTCCGGCAAGCTTTTCAGCCCCAATAATCTGGATCATCTTTAGCACTTCACGAGGGAGAAAGCCACCTGGCTCTGGCCAACCGGTTCCTGGGACGAATGCTGCGTCGAGGCAGTCAACGTCGAAGGAGAGCCAAACCGCCTCGGCGTCATGGAAGGCAACTTCAAGGGCAGCCTCAGCAGCCTCAGCCACGCCCATCTCTACGCAGTCATTGACGGTCATGATCGTGGTCTGACGCTCCCGTCCAGCGGCTACGCCAGGTCGAGGGGCCTGCCACCCGCCGATACCAATCTGAACTAAGTTCTTCGGGGGAACATTTGGTATATCGGTGGCATGGAACCAAGGAGTGGTATGCATCCGCTCATCCAAGTCGTACTCTTGAGTATCGACATGGCGGTCGAAGTGGATGATTCCGAGATTGCCATCAAGGTGCTCTGCTACTCCCCTAACGGTTGGATAGCCAATCGAGTGGTCTCCACCGAGTACCACCGGGAATGCCCCACTCGCATAGACGTGTGATACAGCCTTTGAGATCTGGTCGAAGCTCTTTTCGATGTTTGCAGGGATGGTAAAGATGTCACCGAGGTCGGCAATGGTGATAGTTTCGCGAAGGTCCACGCCAAGTTCAAAGCTATATGTTCCATAGAGGGCAGAGATCCGGCGGATACCCTGTGGGCCAAAGCGGGTGCCGGGGCGATAGGTAGTTCCAGCGTCAAGGGGTGCACCCAAGACCGCTACGTCAAAGTTGCCGCACTCTCGTACATCCTCTAGATATTGTGCCTTCAAGAAGGTATTGATTCCGGCGAAGTGGGGCAACTCCCCTCTGGAAAAGGTTGGGATCGACTTGTCGCGAAGACTATCTGCCCCCTGTAGACCAACCTCAAGTGCCCAAGCCTTCTCCTTCTCCCACATGGTGGTGGGAAGATTGGCTTCTGCCTCAACTGCGAACTTCGCCTCTTTGCCGTGGCGAGGCTGATAGTGGTCGTGGTCGGAGTGGCTCATAGTTATTTCATACCTTTCATTGTTGTCGTTGATCGTTACTCACACCCAACTAGAGGGGTATTTGCCCTCTTTTGTATTTGAGGATGTGGGAGAAGATTGTCGCTAAATTGCGTTTGGAGTTAGATTTGAGAGCGGCTTTTTTGCGCTGCTCTTTCTCATCTCGAGGTGACGTAGTCGGGGATCGGCAAAGATCTGAGCTAAATCAACCAAGGTGTTGATGATGACGTAGCCGATTCCAAGGACCAAGGTGACACCTGCTATCGCTGGAAAGTCGCCACTTGGTATCGACTGGGCGGTGTAGTATCCAATCCCTGGCCAAGCAAAGACGTCCTCGATGACTACTACTCCTGCGAACATCAATCCAGCCTGAAGCCCTGTCATCGATAGGGCAGGCCCAAGGGAGTTACGCAATGCGTGGACTATCAAGACCCGAAATCGGGAGAGCCCCTTGGAGTTGGCGGTCTTTATAAAGTCTTGCCCCATTGCCTCAATCAAAGATCCGCGAAGGACTCGACCGATTGAAACTGCTGGGCTAATAGCCACCGAAAAGCTCGGTAACAGCAGATATTTGAAGGCATCTATCGTCACCCCGATATTGCCATTGAGTAGACCATCGATGGTGTAGAAGCCAGTCGGGCCATTGGGCGGATTATTGATCCCGATCCGCCCCGTTGCGGGAAGGAGGTTCAACTTTCCGTAGAAGAGAAGTAGCCCTCCGATCGCAAGGAGAAATTGCGGAGTTGATGCACCAGCTACCAGTACAAAGCGAAGGACTTTGGTACCCTTGAACTCCCCGGCAGAAAGGACCCCTAGAAGAAGACCCAATACGATAGCCAGGATCAAAGAGTAAAAGGCCAGCTCTAGGGTCGCGGGAAGATATGTAGCTAGATCTGATGCAACTGGCCGTCTAGTCCGATACGACATCCCCAAGTTTCCGTGGAGGAGGCCATTTAGGTAGTTGAAGTATTGGACGATCACCGGATGGTTCAGACCAAGCTTTACCTCCTCGGCGGCGATCGCCTTTGGTGTAGCACCAGCACCGAGCATTGCGTGAACCGGGTTAGTGTGCGAGATGCTTTGGAGGAAGAACAGGACCGCAGTCAATCCGATTACGATCGCGATCGCGGCTCCAATTCGCTTTGCTACAAACTTTATAAAGAAGATTGAAGTCGACACTACTGTCCTCTCGATCCAAAGTCACGAAGTGCATCACCGGCGAAGTTTGAGATGATCGCCATGATCGCAATGGCTAGGGCTGGCATGACGCAGACCCACCACTGCTGCAATAGGTATTGAAGGTTACGTGCCGCCATGGCACCAAGCTCTGGAGCTGGAGCTGGAGCACCAAGACCAAGAAACGATAGCCCCGACAGAGTAATTACGAGGTTTCCGACGTCAAGTGATGCGGTAACTATTATCGCCGGTACCACACCAGGTAGCACGTGGCGCATCGCCAACCTAAAACCACCGACGTTGAAGGTTCTAGCCGCCTCGATGTGTGGCCGTGACATTATCGCTCGCGCCTCTCCTCGCACAATTCGGGCATAGAGGGGCCACCATACAATCGCCACTGCAATCAGGGTATGAAATAGCGAAGCTCCCAACGAAGCCACCACCGCGATGGCTAGCACCGGTCCAGGAAAAGCCAGAAAGCCATCGGTTATCCTCATCAGAAGTGAGTCAATCCTATCGCTTGATACACCGGCGATCATTCCTACTGTTCCACCGATTACCACTCCAAATAGGATCACTGCGATTGCAGAGAGCCAACTAGAGCGCACCCCCAAGAGCACCCTCGAGAGGACGTCGCGACCCACAGAGTCGGTCCCAAGGAGGTGAGCCAAGGTAAAGGGTTGGAGGAAGGGTTGATCGACCGGAACCAGTGGATTATCTGGCGCTAGTACCGGTGCTAGAAGTGCTATCAAAGTTACCGCTATCAAGACCGATATCGCGACCTTGTGGCGATCGACCGAGATTGAGAAGCTCGGTCGAACCCTGGTTCTAGCTGGAGCAAGGGTGCTCATGAGAGCCCTCCTTCTAAAAGATGGCACGCGGCATATCTTTGGCGAGAGATATGAACTACTTGGGGAGGAGTTGTCCGGCAGATCTCCATCGCTTCGGGGCAACGACTGGAGAAGGCACACCCTACCGAGGTAAGTTCGCTATCCATCTCCGCGATCGAAGCCTTTAGTTCATTGCCTTCACCCGGAAGTGACTGGAGTAGCATTCGGGTATAGGGGTGAAGCGGCTTGGCACAGACTTCGTCGGAGTCTCCTGACTCCACTATTCGACCACCGAGCATCACCATGATTCGACTCGATACATACCGAGCTACTGCTAAGTCGTGGGTTACGAAGACCATCGCCATTTGAAGTCTCTCCGACAGAGATAGAAGTAGGTTCAAAGTCCCAGCTACTAGAGATGCATCTAATGCACTTGTTGGTTCGTCGCACAAAAGTATCGATGGCGGAGAGATGACACAGCGAGCGATCGCTACTCGTTGACGCTGCCCACCCGAGAGAGAAGCAGCCCTAGAGGCGAGTACTTTGGTGCTCAAGTCAACCTTAGCCGCGACCTCCTCAACCTCTCGCTCGATCTCGGCCTTGCTAAGTGACTTAGCAGAGATTGCCTCCCGGAGGAGTTCTCGAACGGTGAGCCACGGGGTAAGCGATGACCCAGAGTCCTGAAAGACCATCTTGGGCATAACATTATCGTTTCTCACTAAGGTCCCTGAGGTCGCCTCCTCGAGCCCAGCAAGGATGCGTAAGAAAGTTGACTTTCCCGACCCCGACTCCCCCACCAGGCTAACTACCTCTCCTTGGTGCAACTCAAGATCGACATTCACCAGAACTGGAGTCGCCTCGGCCCGGCTTTCGCGGGAACGGAAGGTCTTTTCTATCGCCACCGCCTCGAGGACGACTATTTTGCTCTCCTCGCCTTCTACCTTCCGCCTTTGAACCTCCAAAGAGAGATCTCCCGAGACCGATCTTGGGGTTGGATTGTGACATGCAATTGTCCATCCATCTCCGACAGATGTCGTCGTTGGAAATTGGCTATGGCAGATCTCAAGGGCATTTTCACACCTCGTTGCATATGGACAGCCATCTACGACTACCGCTTGTACTTGATCCCTGGGGTTAGTTCTAAGGCGAAGCCCCTGATCTTGGTCCATGGTTAGGCGAGATGAGATCAACTCTCTGGTATAAGGGTGCGCCGGTCGAGACAGAATATCGGCAGTCGGCCCCTTCTCTAGTACCCTTCCCGCCAGAAGAACTACCACTGAATCTGCGATCTCCGATGCAACTCCTAGATCGTGGGTTACGAAAAGAAATCCGGTCTCGAAGTTTCGTCGTAGCTGTTTGATCAAGAAGAGTATCTGGGCTTGCACCGTTACATCGAGGGCGGTGGTTGGTTCGTCTGCAACGATTAGGGCTGGCTCTTTGGCTAGAGCCATTGCGATCATCACCCTTTGGCGCTGTCCACCCGAGAGCTGGAATGGAAAGCGCCCAAGGACTGACTTAGGATCTTTTATCGCAACTTGGACAAGGGCCTCGACTGCTCGCTCGAGGTCGCTAGTTACCTCTTTCATCTGGGTAGCGATCTTCATCGACGGGTTAAGAGAGCTCATCGGGTCTTGAAAAATCCCACTTATGGAGTGCCTTCTGAGATTTCGAAGCTCCTTGCGTGAGATCGAGGTCATCTCAGATCCTAGGATCGAGACCTTGCCGTCAACCTTCGGGGTAGAGCTACGGGGCAGGAGCCCTAGTAGTGTCATCCCTAAGACTGACTTTCCGGAACCCGACTCTCCAACTAGGGCGACGATCTCACCTTTCTTGATGGCTAGATCGACGTCCTTCAAGATGTGGCTATCTTGTCGACCTCTCCGAAGCCAGACGTTGAGGCCAGTTACTTTGACGATCTCATCTTCGGTCTTATCCTCTTCGACGTAGGCGTAGTTCATTAAATCCGTTTCCATCTTTTATACCTAAATTCACCCCTAGACCTACGGATGTAGGTCTGCGAGAACCACGGTGCGGGGGACGGGAACTTGATGGACGATACCCTTCATCCAAGTTGGGGCAACGATGGTATCTCCTCGATTTGCAATTGGATCCCAACACCCAGAGGCTGCAAATGCATCGCCCGCTAGGGCCGCATCTTGCTGGGCCGTGGCTGCAGAGGTTGTATTCAACCCTTGATTTAGATAGTTGGTGCCAGCTGGTACCGAGCAATTTAGGTAGTTCAATCCCCCATTGGGCGTCATTACGATGCGAGCCCAAGTATCTGGTGCCTGTGCATCGGGCCAGTTGGTAACCGCCAAGATATCTGGTGCTCCGGTTGGATTTCCGACGAATCCATAGAGCGCAGTCGAGGTATAGCTACGAACGTTGACGTGGAGGCCTGCAGCTGCAAGTTGAGTCTGAATTAGCGCTGCCATCTGGGCATCCGATGGAGATGGAGCATCGTAGCCCAAGGTGATGGTGGTATTTGCCTCACTCGCTGGAATTACCTTAGCCAAAGCCTTGGGATCAAAGGGAGGATTGTCAACCGCTTGATTCGATGGTAGTTCTCCCACTGGGTAGATCTGGGTCGCCACAGTTGCCCTACCGGGGTAGATGAACTTTACAATCTCTGCACGATTGATAGCCTTGGCTAGAGCAACGCGGACTGCCTGGGTCGATAGGAGTTTGGTATTGGGATTTACCCAGAGCATCGGCGTCTCAAGGGTTGGTACTGCATAGACGTGGAAGGAAGGATCTGCCCTGAAGCTTGCAATCGCCGAGGTGGAGAGGCCGTGCATCAACATCGTGATCTTGCCGCTCCGAAGCTCTAGCTCTTGAGTTGAGATACTTGGGATGATCTTTATATTCACCGTGGTGTAGTAAGGCTTAGCCCCCCAATATCCGGGGTAGGCCTTGAGGGTGTACTGCTGGCCCGGGGTCACCGATGAGATGTAGTATGGGCCAGTTCCGGCATCGTGGGCTGCTAGCCAAGCCTGATCGTTGTCGTTAGAGGCGTGTGCGCTAAGTACAGTCGGTGACTCCATCTTCGGACCATATGCAGAGGCTAGATAGTCAAGAAAGGCACTAACCGGCTGCTTGAGATGAACCACGGCCACGTATGGATTGGAGGTGTCGACGCTTGCGACGTCGGCGACCATATATGCGGGCCCCTGGTTTACCGCGGTGCGACGTGCGAAGGAGGCCGCCACTGCAGCTGAGGTAAATGGGGTACCGTCGTGGAAGGTTACTCCCTTGCGAAGGTTGAAGGTATAGGTTAGTCCATCGGGAGAGACGGTCCAAGAGGTGGCGAGGTCGGGTACGATTGCGGCTCGGGTCTTTGATGGAGAAAATGAAATATTTCCGGTATAGGTCACAGGTACTTGCTGGTATTGTACTAAACCTTCGTAGACCGAGGTGGTAATTGCCAGCCCCTGCCCGGCGTAGAAGACGTCGGGATCTGGCGGCTGGGTATCGGCGGTGAAGGCCAGATTTAAAGTCTTTGATGTGGGTGACCCAATCGTCGGGGCCGAGTTAGATGAGAGCGCGGTAGATGGCGTTGCTGATGAAGAACCGCAAGCCGCGAGGATGGTTGTGGCAACGGCAAGGGCTGCTACAGATCGCTTGGTGAAGCTGCGCTTAGCTGCGCTTAGCGCTCCAGTGGCGCTAGCACTTCTTAGCGATGTTGGGGATTCTGGATTCTTACTTTGAGCGATTTGACTTCGGAATAATCTAACTTTGCTTTGCATAAGCGCAGCTCCTTTCGAGTTTTTAACATGTCCATGAAAGCGCCACTGGAGTTAAATAACCCCAGAAGCTTTTTAGATCTCCCGGGCTTTTATCCCTCCGTGTAACGGCACATTGCCGTGCGCATCTCTTGGACCGAACCGAAAAATCGTGGAACCCTAGACGCTTATTGCTCTGAAGTAGCCTCGCTACCGTCCCGTATTATCCAAACTTTTCCTTTCGAAGCCTCTTAGCCTATTAAACATCGATAGCGACATACCATTGCTAGATTTGTCTGTTCCGCTCGATGAGTCAACTGCGGATCGTAACTCTAAATCGATAGAGATAATGATATCGTGGCAAATGTTTCAACTTTGTATACTTTCGTGAACACGATGTTAACTCCATTAGCTGCGAGAGAAATTACCATTTCAGGAGCGATTTCAATAAGAGACCAGAGGGTTTCATCCAGCGATGATAAGAGCCTTTAGCGATGCGACTATCACCAGTGTCCTAACCTCTTTGATCCGCTCTTAGCTACAGCTCTACCAGACTCAAATGGAGTAGCTAAAGCGTCGCTTTGCTAAACAGAAGAGCCCAATTGCGTACTAATCTCTAAGCGCCACGAAACAAACTGTTTTCAATTCGGGCGCATACCTTCATTAAAGATAGAATTTGCTAAAAGATTGATATTCGAAATAAAGAAGCCTCGGCCTCGTCAATATTGCTTGAAATAGAACGTGCTTGATATGAATAAAGCAATGCGATCTTGAAATACAGACGAAGAAATTGTTTCATCTTTGTTAAATCGGTACAAAAATGAATAATTCTGTGTGAGTTTAGATTTATTGTTGAAACAATTCTGCGTGGCAAATTCAAATGAAAGCGGCTCTGAGATGCTCCTTACCGAACGTGACAAAGAAAAGCTCCTTATGGTGGTGGCAGGTGACCTGGCGCGGAGGCGCCTCGACCGAGGGCTACTTTTGAACTACCCGGAAGCCGTCTCGCTTATCACATGTGAATTACTCGAGCGTGCTCGCGATGGGAAGAGCGTCGCGGAGTTGATGGTCTATGGGACCTCGATTCTCTCAAGTAGACAGGTGATGGAGGGAGTGGCCGAGATGATCGAGGAGATACAGGTCGAGGCCACCTTTCCTGACGGCACAAAGTTAGTGACGGTGCACCACCCTATCTCTTAATCGGAAGGTGACTATTTGGAGTCGCATGTTGGCTCTAATGACTTCGTATGACGAGTGTTCGATCTGACTTATCTGCTGGGCTAGCAATTTTGAAAAGGCGTGAACCATGATTCCAGGTGAATTTTTAATAGAGGATGAAGATGTCGAGATAAACCTCGGTTCGGAGATCTTCGAACTCCAAGTTGTCAACGATGGTGATCGCCCGATACAAGTCGGTTCTCACTTTCACTTTTATGAGACCAACGACTCTCTGATCTTCGATCGTGAGAAGAGCTTCAACTGCCGCTTGGCTATAGCCAGCGGAACTGCGATTCGATTTGAGCCTGGCCAAAGACGTGTGGTTCCACTGATCAAGTTCAGGGGATCGCTCGGACAAATTAAGGGGGCTTCTGTTGGCTAGTTACCTTTCAAGGTCTAATTATGTGAGTCACTATGGTCCAACCGTTGGTGATAGGGTACGCCTTGGTGATACTTCGCTAGTGATTGAGATTGAAAAAGATCTCACCACCAAAGGCGAAGAGGCAAAGTTCGGCGGGGGAAAGACGATTCGTGATGCAATGGGTCAAAATCCGCAGATCACTAGGGCCGATGGAGCGCCGGACTTGGTCATCACCAATGCAATCGTCGTTGACTATAGCGGTATCTATAAGGCCGATATCGCTATCCGCGACGGTCATATCATTGGTATCGGTAGTGCTGGAAACTCTTTGGTATCTTCAGGGGTGACGATTGAGATTGGTGCAAGCACCGAGATCATCGCCGGAGAGAAGATGATTTTGACAGCGGGTGGTATCGACTGCCACATTCACTTTATCTCGGCCGATCAAATCCAAGTTGCGATCTCCGCAGGAGTTACCACCATGATTGGAGGTGGAACTGGCCCAGCAACCGGTACCAACGCTACAACCGTAACACCTGGCAGTTGGTACATGAAAAAGATGATGGAGGCGTTCGAAGATCAACCCATGAACGTTGGATTTATGGGTAAGGGTAACTCTTCATCGCACAAAGCGATAAGGGAGCAGGTCATAGCGGGTGCCATGGGGCTAAAACTCCATGAGGATTGGGGATCGACCCCAAGAGCTATCTCAACCTGCCTCGATATCGCCGATGAGATGGACGTACAGGTTGCGATCCACACTGATACTTTGAATGAGAGTGGATTTGTCGAACGAACCATAGCTGCGATCGGCGGCAGGACGATTCACGCCTTCCATACCGAAGGAGCGGGTGGGGGTCACGCCCCAGACATTATGCGGGTGGCGGGTATATCCAACTTTTTACCCTCTAGTACCAATCCAACTCGACCCTATACCAAGAACACCATCGAAGAGCACCTTGATATGTTGATGGTCTGTCACCATCTCGATAAGTCGGTCGCCGAAGATATCGCCTTTGCCGACTCCAGGATCCGGGCAGAGACCATCGCTGCTGAAGACGTGCTCCATGACCTAGGTGCAATCTCGATGATCGCCTCCGATAGTCAAGCTATGGGGCGTGTTGGGGAGGTAATTATCCGTACTTGGCAGACAGCGGACAAGATGAAGCACGAGCGTGGCCCACTTGAAGGGGACAGTGATCGAGCCGACAATAGCCGGGTCAAGAGATACATCGCCAAGTACACCATAAATCCAGCAATAGCAAATGGGATATCGGGGCACGTTGGCTCAATCGAGATCGGAAAGATGGCCGATCTGGTCCTATGGAAGCCAGCCTTCTTCGGAGTGAAGCCGGAGATGATTATCAAATCCGGGATGATTGCATATTCTGTGAGCGGAGACCCAAACGCCTCTATCCCGACTCCAGAGCCGCGCCTCTACAAGGCTCAATTTGGATCGATGGGGCTAGCAGCCAGCGCCCTAGGAGTAACCTTCGTCTCGGCTGCGTCGTTAGCCGAAGGGCCGACGCACTCAAGTTCAAATCGAAAGAGGATAGCCGTTCGCCAGACCCGCAATATCACCAAGGCGTCGATGCTACTAAATGACAGAGTCGGGGTAATTGAGGTCAATCCTCAGACCTATGAGGTTCGACTCGACGGTGAGATTATGACCTCGAAGCCAGCTGAAGTACTTCCGTTAGCTCAGCGATACTTCCTGTTTTGATAGTCAATGGCGACACGAAGAAGGATCGGTTGTATCGCGAACGGTTGCTCCTAGCCACCTCTAGGTGCTTACTTGATCTAAGCAGTGGAGGCGACGATCTGGTGGGGTGCTACCTCGGATAGTTATCTTCGATGGTTCGGTAGTAGTTGAGATAATGGTTTTTGAAAAGAGGTGCAAAGAGGTGGGAGATATTATTGAAAAAAGTCAAAGCGTTGGCCTTGATCACATTGCTCAGATGCACTACTTCTTTGACTCAGCGTTTCCAGCCGGCAGTTACGGCCACAGCTTTGGCTTTGAGACATTTGCAACCTCTAATCTAGGAGGCCAGATTGACAGGGCCCTAGAGTGGATAAGGACCTATATGGTCTTTTCTCTGTGGTACGGAGACCTCGAGAATATCTCCAAAGTCCGAGGGGCACTTAATTCGCCGATCGATGGTCTCGACAAAGCGCGCCATCTCGATAAGCGCCTTCACGTCAGTAGGTCCACGATCGAGGGGCGAAGGTCGGCACAGACCCTTTCGAAGTCTATGGCAACGGCAGCAGCTCACCTCTTTAGAGATAGAGTCACCCCAGAAGGAATATATAGCGGACAATATCTTGAACCGTCAACTTTCGTCGCCCACCTGTCGCACCTTTTAGATTGGAATGAGAGTTACCTTCGCCTCTTCTATCTCCAAGGTCAAGCCTTAGCCGCTACCTCAGTATTAGTGCGCTGCGGCAAGATTGGCCAGTTCGCACAACTGAAGATGATGGCTGAATTAATTCAAGTCTCTTCAAAGTTGGCCTGTGCTCGACCAAACAAGATCACAAGTCGAGGAGCGGTAACAAACTGGGCGATCGAAGTGGATCAGATTGATCACCAGAGCCTTTCGCCGCGATTGTTTCAGTCGTAGGTGGCTACAGGAAGTAGATGTTCCGGAGTTCACCGAATCTCCGGCCCCTAAAACACATCAATTTATCAGATACAAAAAGGAGAAGAGTTATGACGACAACAGATGATATGACAACTACCGCGACTAAGCGAGCTGTGCGAATCGGAGTTGGGGGGCCAGTTGGATCGGGAAAGACGATGTTGGTTAGGAGGATCATCGAGGCATTGCAGTCGACGATTCGCATCGGCGTAGTGACAAATGATATCTACACCAAGGAAGATGCTGAGTTTTTGACCAAACTTGGAATCTTGCCACAGAGCCATATTCTTGGGGTGGAGACTGGAGGATGTCCCCACTCTGCGATTAGGGACGACGTCTCGATGAACCTTGCCGCTATCGATGAGTTGACCCACCAGTGCGGCGATGAATTGGACCTGATCTTGGTTGAATCAGGTGGCGACAATCTAACCGCTATGTTCTCCCCCGACCTCGCCGATAAGACCATCTACGTCATAGATGTCGCCCAAGGCGATAAGATCCCAAGAAAGGGGGGGCCAGGATTAACCTACTCCGACCTTTTGATAATAAACAAGATCTCGTTGGCTCCATTTGTTGGGGCCAACCTCAATGTCATGGAACGAGACGCCAAAGCCCTTCGTGGTGATGGCTCGACCATCTTTTCCGACCTCGGCGACGGAAGAGGAATTGAAGAGATCTCAAGGTGGATCCTAGAGCAGTTGAATTAGGGAAGATCTTTTCAACCAGAGCCCCTAGGGCAAGAGCAACTGGGCGATATTGGCTAAAGGGCCATAGTCGTAGATGCGGTTAGTATCGCGGCCCTACTAGAGGTGCTTGAAGCATCTAGCGGAATATACGGCTTCATCTAATTTGCTCGATAAAGTCCGACAACAGATATTGAGGCGGCTTGAAGACGGCAATTTAGTTGGTTACTCCATCTCCAACGACAATCGAATAGCGGCCCATATGAATCGTGTCGGAGTCTATGGATTACCTTTGTCAACCTCGCTCAACGGTGTCTCACAGATTTTTATCGCCAAAGTCGTCGTCAAATCTAGTCAAAAGATTGTAGTGGTCGATCGAAGAGAGGGTCGAAAGGGTGAAGGCGATCAGGTTGGTTCCAAGTACATCCCAAGAGACAGAGCTAGACAAGGCGCCACCGCATAGCGGTGGCGTCGACGATGCCTCTACTCAAGCTAATTTTCAAGTTGATACCATCTTGGGACAATCGATATTGGACGCCAGTCTAGACCGCGAGAAGGCGGGAAATCTGGCTGAAGCGAGCTCTATATCCGCTTCTGCCTCAGATGCAGACTCTGAGGTCGGAAATAGCATCCACTTCGTTGAAGGGCGATTAAGCGACTCTTCCTTAAAGGTCGATTTTTACGCCTCGTCCCCTCGACTACGAGAACAAGCCGGACAGTTTCGACTCTCCAACCCAACTACATCAGCCCTTGGCCATCGTCGCCACTTTCTCACCGAGATTGGCCCAGGACTCTTTCCTTGTGAGTCCCATTCAATCTCGATCAGCCTTCGAGATCGCAGCAAGGTGATGATCGAGAGCCAGTCGGCGACGAAGGTTCACGTAGCGACCGAAAACACTCATGCAGTGATTGAATATCGTTTTAGTGTCGCAGGTAGTTCAAGCCTGATCGCTCTTCAAGCCCCGACCATCTCATATGCCGGTTCAAAGTTGATCTCGTCGATCTATTTGGATGTAGAGCACGGTTCTAGGGCGATCGTCTCCGAAATGATTGCGAAGGTTGCAACCACCGACCAATCCATCGGAAGCACCTGGGTTGATATGATGATCGAGATTAATTACGGTGGCGAACTCATGTTAGTTGACAGGGTCGCAACGGTACATAACCCCATCTACAACGAGGTTGAATCCAAAACGGTCATCGCTGGGGGGAAAGGTGTTGTAGGAGGAATCTACATCGTTGGATATCATGAGGTTTCGATCGATGCCCTAAGGAGATTCACCAGCGAAATTGCGATGCAACATCCGTCGGTTGAGGTGAGCTCCCCAACCTCACCTACCCCAGAGGTTTCGCTTTTGCGAGCCCGCGGCGACGATCCATATGCGATCGAGACCTTCTTTGGCGAGTTGGCTAAAGCTATCTCAGGCCAGATAAATCTCATCGATCCTTGATTGAGGAGAGAAAAGAGCTAGATCAGGTATCCGTGTCTAAAGGTGAGCCGAACTTTGCTCATATGATCGCTGGATCCCAGTTGAAAAGCAATACCGATTTGCTAAATCGAGTTGGTCAATTTACTACAACTCGGAAGTTTATCGATTGGTGGTTCAACTCTCTGGTCCCCGAAATACTGAGTCAAGATCCCAGCGATACCGCTGCAAAGTTGCTCCGGCTAGGTCGGGCCACCATGGAGTCGAATAGCATCGACTCGCGTAGTTTACGGAGCGAGATGTTCTCTACTAAGGCCGACATAATCGCTGCCGCCCGAAAAATATCTTGTAGTCTCTCATTTTCATCACAAACTACGCGATCCTTAGAGGGACTGCTCGTAGAGCAACTTTGGTTTAACGATATTACTGACTACGAGCCCGGTCTCTATTATCTTTGCTTAGCACCACAGCTTTTGCCACTCTGCCAGGTGGAACCAGAGGCAAAAGCTGTGGTGAAAGATGTCGGGAACGCTCCCTATTTAGATGGTAATGCTATCTTGACCAGTAGCGGATGTATAACCACCTTTAGAGGCTGTCGCTAGGGCGCAATATGAACCCTGCTTCTTGGAACTAAAGGTAAAGGAGAACTGTCCATTGCTTGCTGTCGTTCCGCTCGAGGTACTCACAAGGGTGCCGGTGGAACAAGCCCCTGAATAGACGCTAACGGTAGCACTTGCTCCACTTACTGGGACGGCTCCGGTCGTAGTAGCCGTGGCAGTAAGTGGAGTCAAATAGTTTGGTCCCTTGCGTGTGGTCGAAGCATTTGTGACGCTAAGGCTCATAGGGGTAAGTGCAGTTACGGTAACAGAAGCTGAGTCGCTTACTCCACCTACCGTTGCGGTGACAACTCCAGTAGCAGCCGTACTTCCAGCGGTGAAGGTAGTTGAGCTACCGTTAGTAGGACTTACAGAACTCGTTGAAATTGAAGTACTCCATTGCGGATTGATGCTGACTACATTGCCGTAAGCATCGGCTCCAGTGGCGCTAAAGACCTGTGTGTTTCCTTCGGCGACTGTAGCAGAGGCGGGGGTTAGAGTGATAGTTGCGAGGGCACCTGGGCCCACGGTAACTGGCAGAGCTGCCGAGTTCCAACCCAAAGCCGAAGCAGTGACAGTAGCACTTCCGGCGACGGTGTCTTCGAAGTAAAAGCTGCTCGAGACGGAAGAGTTGGAACCTACCGACACTTGCAAGGTGGGGGTAAAGGATCCCGTTGGTGATGAGGAGAAGCTGCCGCCAGAGGTGGAGGATAGGTTGATCGTTACGCCAGTGGAAGGTGCAGCTGAAGATAGATTTACCGTCAAAGGTCCTACGACCTGACCAGCGACTGTACTTTCAGAGCTGGGGCTGAAGGTCAAAGAACCCGCAGTGGATGTCGAAAATGCGCCAATTCCGCTGGGAACACCGACCCCCACAGGACCAGCATATCCACTTGATGGAGCCCCAGTTCCCGCTTGGCAGAGATAGGTGCCGCCACAGCTTCCGTCTGACCCTGTGGTTACTGCAGTGATACCGCTACCGTTGTAAATATTGGCTGGAGACGGCTGCTCGTTCCCAGCTCCGGCAGCAAGTCCATACATTGCCCCAACGATTTGAGTTGAGGCGCTGGTTCCGCCGAAGACAAGCCAGCCAGATACTCCATAGGTGTCGTAGACAGCGACTCCAGTGTTGGGATCAGCGACGGCTGAAATATCTCCGACCTGCCGATTTCCACACACGCTAGATAGATCGTATGCCGAAGTATTTTGCCAGGTTGGGATTGGTTCATAGGTAGAACACCCCGCACCAGCACCGGACCATACCGACTGTGGATTCCAAGTCAGGGATGAACCCGTTCCAGTGTATGTAAGTGTTGTGCCTCCAACCGCAGTTAGGTCGGGAGAGGCAGCCGGGAACTCTACGCCATAACCGCTGTCGCCGGTGGCTGCCGTGATGGCAGTATTTCCACCGGAAGTCGAATAGGAGTAGGTCCCGTTGTCTGAGGTCTCGGTATTGAACTCGCTTCCTCCGTAGCTGTTAGTAACGACAGCTGGATGAAGGGACTTGGCGTAGGCCACTGCTGCTGCAAGGTTTGAAAAACTACTAGAAGAGGCCTCTACAAGGACGATATTACAATCGGGGCAGATAGCCGAGACCATATCTAGGTCTAATGAGATCTCCTCGCTCCAACTGGAATTTGCTGTGGGGTAGCTCGTCCCGCCGGTTTGGTTGACTTTTGTAAAATGAACACAGCCACTTGTAACAGTCGAGGAGCAAAGCGGGGGGATCTTGCTCCCCTGAAGATTGGTGGCCGGGTCAATCGCCGAATTCATGGTTGTGCGATAGTTCGCGAGGTTGGATGCGGCATAGGGGTCGTCATAGGCGTCGACTATGGCCACTGTCGCTCCCCCCGGTGTTGTCATATTCGCCAAAGCGCTCTGAAGGCCATAGGCGCTCTGAAGATCGCCAGGATAGTATCCCGACGGAGAAGAGGTTGTCGATGGACTACCTGGCTTCCTGGAAGGTTGTATCGCCTTTGGCCCTGGATGCCAATTCTGTGAAGGGTCTAGTAGCTGGATCGCCCCACATCGCGCATCTCCACGCGCAGTTAGGCCACATACAGCCACATGATCCGATGACGAGGAGGCACTCGTTCCATGCGAAGATGCAAATGCTACTTGGCTTCCAGCTGAGATTCCAGTCACGAGCAACAGAGGAACTACTACGAGTTTGGTCCACCTAGATAAGGTATTTTGCAAGCGCACTGACAGAGATGGTCTTGGATACTTGTTGAGTTTGTTTGACACTCGATTAATATACTTCAAGACTCTAGGGTGATCAATGAAGTTAGCGGTATATTTATGAATTTCTAATTAGCTCACATGTCAGTGATTCTTAATTTGACTGTTCCGATGAATTGTCCAAGCTAAAGCTGAGAAAAGTGCGTGTTAGATCTAATTACCTAACCGCTGATGAGCACCGCGGCGGCTAGATCGTACTTCCGAGGGGGCTTCAAAGGCTTATTCCAACTTTATTGATGGAGTCAAAGACCGCGGTTAGAGAGCTTGTAAGATTTCGGCCTCGCCCCTTTGCCGTTCTCAATCGCTTGTATATCGCGTCTATAGCTAAGAGAGCATGGTTTGGCGTCCAGAGAAGTTCAATCAAGAGGCGATGACTCACCTTTGAAGTAATTCGGGTCCCTTGGGTATCCGGAAAAGATGCAATCGTTACCCGTTTCCGCTAAGCGAAAGGTTCACTCAAAAGAATTTCCGAGGTGCCACGTCCAAGGATGCTTGGAGAGCTTTCGACCAGATAATTCTATACTTACCCCTCCAAGCGGTGATCAAACGCTTTGTTTACTTCAGGGTATCGTCGCTAGAAGAACTCTCAATTTCTAGCTTAGGTTCAAAAGCTTTAGCTTCCATTGGTTGCACCTGCGGAGCGACACTGTTTAATTGCGATGGGAGGTTGGCGGATGTTTCTAAGGGAATGTAGGTTACTCCGTTGATCATAATAGAAGGTGGAAGTTGTGCGCTGGAGTTGAAATCAGTGTGCTCTACTATCCACCCGTTTAGCCTTGGAGCTACCCAAAAGGAGTAGATTCCGAACGTAACCATAGTCAATAACCACCATAGAAGCCATCGCCCTATTAGTCCAAAGGCAGTTCCATTGAACACGAGAGGAACCCCGTTTACTTTGGTGTGCTTGGTTCTCCACTTCAACTTTAGGACTTAGGCGAAGGAATATGCAAAACCTAAGGTAACTAGGGTTATAAAAAACGCAGCAACCTGAGTTCCCCAATAAGTTAACGCTCCTCCATCAAATGTAAAGCTTTGTGATTTTGCCATTGAAGCACCTTCCACTCTTTAATTGCTCACTTTTTATTGCTATCTTTGATCCGTTATAAAATTTTGATATGACCGCAGTCTCCGGCGTGAAAAATTGCTTTTACTCAACGTGGACTAGTATTTCATTTAGGTGTATCAAATAAGGTCCCAAGAACAGCAAAAAAATAGCAACCAATCCTCATTTGAGGGGGTGAGAGCTAGATCAGCGCCGAATTCCAACTTTCTAAGGTCAGTAAAAATCAGTTATAGATTAAAAATCGCCGCTGAAGACCCTATTTAAGTTACGGATAAAGGTCTGAAATTTTATTATCTACGGCTGACATTGAAGGGAGGAAGTTCTAATTGCAGTGATTATGGAAGGATAGTGACTGGATCCTTAGCAATCCCGTTTAGTTTCTCTTGCTTCCCTCCTATTGTTCTTCCTACCCGCTTGAAATCCTGTCGGGTGATTTAGTTAAGCACCACAACTTCGAAGGTCGTATTAACTATTCAAAGTGAAAAGAGCAAGGGGTGGAAGAGAAAGCGCTAGCGCTTCGAACTTGAACTTGGCGGTAATTTCGTCGATCTTCGAATTCAAGCTGCGACCGAATTTCTGACCGTCCATGGCGCAACTCCTACCATCAGTTACTACAGTTTGGTACAGGCGAGGCGGCTGTCGATGAAGTAGTTGGTCGGAGTTTCGCGAGAAGAATCTGTTTGGTAGCTACTCTTTGGTGTAGCTTGTTTCGACGGTCAAAGCTTTGTGAGCGACACTTTCTGGTTGAAGGTTCAAAAGAGGGGCGGAATTTTGACGGATGATATTCAAACCCTGCGCCTCATTTTGCACCCAATCGATGTCGCTGAAGGCGAGCGAATTATCTCTCGAAGTGCCGGTCCTACAGATCTATGGGCGAGTGATTTTCCATTCGAAGGCGATGTCGTCGGAGCGGAGATGTTTCTTCGCGCTACTTCTACCTTTGGAGAGCAAAGACCGTTCGGCTTCTACAGAATAACGCGACTCTCTGACGGGTTAGCGATAGGTGGTTTAGGTTTTAAAGGGGTACCTCAAGAAGGATGTGTGGAAATCGGGTACGGTCTATCCCGATCTTCGCGTGGAAGCGGTTACGCCGCAGAAGCCATTGCGGCTTTAGTCGCTCTAGCCAAAAACCATGAGGTCAAGAAGGTTATAGCGACAACAACCCCCGGTAACATTGCCTCCCGGCGCTCACTGCTGCGTGTGGGGTTTGTCCTTGAAAGTGCGGACGATGAAATTTGCAACTTTGCAATTCGCCTCCAGTAATTTTGAAAATTATTTGGATTGATTAATTCAACTGCCAACCAGATCCATCGATTCGAACCTGGAAGGCCACGTTTGCTGCTCTAGGCCAGATAGAACGCTGGGGCTAGCTCGCATTGAGCTTACGAAGCCGGTGAATTTTCCATATCGTCGGCCGATGGGCTCTCCTATTAGCTGTCCTTGGCCAAGGACCGGAACAGCGGTTGGTTTAGAGTTTGGGTATGGAGACAAGCGTGGGTGATAAGTTGGGGGTCTCAAGCCGCAGATTTTACGACCTTGGATTTAGCTTGGCTATCACTGATGCGCAAAAGATTAGTGCAAGGCCAATTTGGAGAGAAATTTGTATACGAATCTACGGTTGACTGCCCTGGAACTGCAACTCTATAGGTGTCTACTTGGCAAAAAGATGAACTATATCTACGACCACAAGATAGGTAACTAGCGCCATTACCATGAGATAGATCGTAGTCATTTGCCACTTGTAGCGGTAGCCGATCGCCCAGAACCTGCGTATTCCTCGAGCATCAAATGCCAAGGCGACGACTCCGACCGGTATTCCAATGGCAGGCCCAACTCCTGCGGTCGCTCCAACTCCTAGTAGCGGTAGCACGAAGGGAAGAATGACGTAGCTTAGAATGCATCTAAATCCTGAGATAACCATAGAAATACTAAAGAGGCGCTGAGCCGACTCTTGTTGGTCTCCAGACTTATCCACTGCGTTGATTCGAAGAAATCGATTGACTGCCCCGTCTACCGCAGTCTGATTCGAACCACTGTCTTTAGAGTTTTCCTTTGTACTTGCCATACCTTCATTATCCCATCAAATGATAAGTAACGTGTAAACGCCTTACTCTCATCTCTCATAACAATTTCAGCTAACTAAAATTCACCGTTTGGGTCGACCAAGTGGTGAATTACTTCATGGCCCTATAGCGAACGCTGCTTCGCCAAGGGATTTCTCACTGACGTGACCGTCTTAGATATCAACGATAACTCCTTCTCCCAATCTTTGGAAAAGATGGCTGCCTTACAAGGAGACCTTATCGTTCAAACTTGACGGTGAAGTCATCTTAACTGAAGCGACAATAGCTCAATAGATCCAAAAGTAAGTACTTTCATAGCGTCATGGCTCACCTTGCCACTGGCGACTACTCTGAGGTGCAATACCGTTGTTGAAACTGACTTTGACTCGTTGGTCGTGGCCTCTAGCAATTGCTCCAATCCCGAATACCGGCGCCGCAACCATCACCCCACTCGTAGATCGACAAATAGGATCGACCGAGGTTAGATTTTTTTATTGAGGGTAACATCGCCGCAAGATCGTTGCTTTTTTTGAGAAGCATTGGTATGTCGGGAAACTTTCAAGTCGGCCAACCGCCGTTGCCTGGCCTTTAGTCTATCGAAGGGTGTCATAAGCTGGAGATAGAGAGTGTGGGAAGGATTGGTCCATCTCTAAGGTTTCCAGTTATGATCTAGAGATTTACCCAAGGACCATGTCCCCTGGTTAAATGTCTCTGACCCTCAGGTCCCCACCCACCTTTTTCGTAGATTTCTACTGCTGGTGGATTATCAATTAGGGGCTGCAATACCCGCCAAGTCTCTTCCACAGTGTCCTCACGAGTAAAGAGAGAGTAGTCCTTGACTATCGCGCTATGGATGAGGCGCTCATATGGCTGTGGAGGCTCGCCTACCTCGTCTCCAAAGGGAAGGTCTAAGTGCACGACTCGAGCACCGCCTCCATTTGGAGCCTTGGAGAGAAGTTGGATCTTGAGAACTTCATTCGGGTCGATTCTGAGGATGAGTCGATTTGGCGGCAATTTACTCAGATCATCTAGGAATGATAACTGTGGGGGTTCCCTGTAAATAATTGCTATCTCGGTACTTGTTGTAGCCATAGCCTTGCCGGCTCGAATGAAAAATGGAACTCCTGCCCAACGCCAATTATTGATGTGCAGCTTCATTGCAACGTAGGTCTCGGTCTCAGATCCCTTAGCGACCCCATCAATATCAAGATACCCCTGATACTGTCCCCTCACGCAATGGGTGGGGTCGACATCGTCCATTGAACGAAAGACGTCGATCTTCCGGTCCCACAGTGCTCTATATGAGGCGTCGATCGGTGCTTCCATGGCCACAGCGGCTAATACTTGCAGTAGGTGATTTTGAACTACATCCCGGAGGGCACCTACCGGATCATAAAAGTGGCCCCGATCTTCTACCCCAAAATCCTCTGCCAATGTGATCTGAACAGAGTCGATGTAATTTCGACTCCACATTGGCTCAAAGAGGTAATTAGCAAATCTCAAGTAGAGGAGGTCTATAACTGGCTGCTTTCCTAGGAAGTGGTCGATGCGCAGTATCTGCTCCTCTTGAACCACCGCGTGGAGGCGGTCGTTGAGCGCTTTGGCTGAAGCTAGATCGTTCCCAAATGGCTTTTCGATCAAGACGTGGCCGTTTTTCATTAAACCTGCCGCCGCAAGTTGTTCTACTACCGGAGCAAAGAGGGAGGGAGGGATTTCGAGGTAGAAGAGCGGACGCTCAACTCCATTTAATTCCGTGCTTAGATCTTGGAAAGTCTTTGAATCAGAAAAGTCACCGCGGAGATACGTTATCTTGCTACAGAGTTCCGAAAACACCTTCGATTCGACTTTTACTCCCTCAGCCTCGAGCGCAGTCTTTATGTTGCTATGAAGTTGATCAGTGCTGATCTGATCCATTGCAACGCCAACTATCTTCACATATAGGCGCCCCGCCTTTTGGAGGCGGTAGAGAGACCTATAGGTCATCTTCTTCGCGAGGTCGCCGGTGATTCCAAAGATCACCAGAGCGTCGGAGTTACCGCTCGAATTTGAACTTGTCATAACTTCCAGAGCCTTTCCTTCAACCTTGAAATTGTTGAAGCTTCAAGTTCGATCTTATCGTTGAAACACGTCCTATCTCGACTTTTATAGAGGTGCCTGCTCTGTTGTTAATTGATTGCACTTCGAACCTTTATAGTCTGTCCCATCTAAGCTGATTCGGATCATGGAACTATATTGAATTTGTTTGACCTCTCGAGATTCCATCTCCGTGACACACATATCCAGGCGAGACCAAGTCTGCGTTGAAGACGCTTGCAACTGTTTCCGGAACACTTAATCGACTGTCGAGCTATGCAAGAAACCCTTCAGCTTCTGAATGCTCTCGCTGCCCTTTTGAAATCTGCGGACGCGAGAGGTGGGTGTCGAACCGTAAAGTCCAACTCCAACCCCTTTGCGCGAATAAAAAAAGACACTTCTTCGGATGCGAGGCGTGCTAATTCCATCTGTTAGATTGCTAAGTTCGCGAAGATATGATCACGGGCTTTAGATAGCAATAATTGAAGTGCGACTTTGAACGATTCGAACGATTGTTGGGTTGTCTGGAGTGTGTATCTTTAAATTGATCTAACGTCAAGACCCATGTAGCAGCGAGGAGATTCCTAGGTGAATTGGTTTGATGCCTGGTACGAGTCGCTGGTTAGCTTTCGATCAGCCTCAGCTCGCCAAGCGGCCGACAAGAGGATCGTTCTCGAGGAAGTTGATCAGCGTAGAGATCTATTCGACCGCCACTTGAACCCTCGCCACTGCACTGCGTCAGCGATAATATTCGGCAACCGTGGTTTAATTCTCCATAACCACAAGAAGTTTGGTATCTGGATTCAACCTGGTGGTCACATCGATAAGGACGAGAGTCCTTGGGATTGCGCGATACGCGAATCTTTTGAAGAGACGGGACTAAAGGTCCTACATCCTTCTACTGGTCCCCATCTTCTGCACATCGCATGCCACGTGGCAGGCGACCATTACCACATGGACTTTCAATATTTATTGATCGGCGAAGATCGCGATCCCATTGCACCTTCGGGCGAGAGTCAGGAGATCGGTTGGTTCGATCTAGATCAGGCTAAATCATTTGCTGATCATTCGATGGCCGAAAGCTTCGAAAGTCTCGTGCAGATCGATCTGAGTCTTTACTTGGATCGAATTGAAACATCCGTTTGGCGTCGATAGAGTTTCGATCGAAATTGATCTCGGGGCTTACCTAAGGTGTAGTTAGTTTAAATATGTCAGGGCTGGGAGCAAAGTAGGTTGCTCTATTGGTTCGAGGGGGCCAGCGTCTTTGCGCCAGCGATGGTTGCGGTTGCCATAGGTCACTATGGGCATTGAAATTTATCCAAGCCATATCGACTCGACCACAGACGACTGAACCACCTTTACCACTTAGCAATTGTGGCGCCTATTTCCCATCAAAATTGATGCGATGATTGTAGGGGAATGCTTCTCTAGGGTTGCACCGATTGCAACTATCGATAGACGTTCCCCAGCGACTACTTAAATCGAAGCTGATATGTAAGAGTACTTCTATCCAATTTGAACGAGTTTCATGACATCGGAGCTTGGTGTCTCGGCGACCTATTCAGACGATCCATAAAGAGACATCTGTAACGATGCCGCTTCTCCTATAGGTAACCCAAGTTGTAGATCCAAATTTTTCAAGGTTTTACTCAAATACTACATATTGTGTCTTACACTCTTGTAATTACCATATATAGTATTCCCAGAGCTGGTTTACTCGAATTTGTACTCAAGTAAGTCAACAGGGAATCTGGTGCAAGACCAGAACTGCCCCGCAGCGGTAAATAGGAACGAAAGCCGAGATTAGCACTGGAGGAGACTCTGGGAAGCTTCGGTCGGTAGGAGACCTCAAAAGAGGAAGCGCCTATAAGTCCGAATACCTGCCAGCTTGCTCGCACCAAATCGGTGTGAGGGACCATGGCCCCGAGGGAGGGTCGGCGCCCGCATCTTGAATAGAGTGGCCGAAACTTTACCAGAGCTATTCAATCTTTGCGTCCGTCGTACCTCACTCGAAGATGGTCGTCGAGCGAGAGGATTGATTTAAGAATGGCAATGTTATTTGATGCGGAGCTCTCACCTCCGACAGTTGAGGTCCACTCACAAGGTCAAAGCAGTAGAAGTGACCAATTTACTGATCCTACCGAAAGTATCACTGCCTCGGGCGCTCAAGTAACCAGAGATCAAGTACTTCAAGCGGGAACTACGGCGACCCGCCGGTCGATGATGCAAGTTCGCAAGCGAAATGGCGATCTTGAGGCAGTTGACGTCAACAAGATAGTCCGTGCCATCGATAGATGTGCTAACGGACTAGAGTACGTCGATCCCATGCGCGTAGCTACCCGAACAATTAGTGGGCTATATGACGGTGCAACTACGGCCGAACTCGATGAGTTATCGATCCACACCGCGGCGGGAATGATCTCTGAAGAGCCTGAATACTCACTTCTAGCTGCACGTCTTCTCTCGAACTACATTCACAAAGAGGTTCGTGGTTTGGGAGTAGCAACCTTTAGCCAATCGATTTCCATGGGCGCGGCCTGCGGTTTGATTAGGGAGGAGACTGCAAACTTCGTCCAGGCAAATGCCCGAAAGCTTGATTATGCCATCTCTGACTCAAACGATGAGAGATTTCAATACTTTGGTCTAAAGACGGTATACGATCGCTACCTACTACGCCATCCACAACAGCGCTCAGTGATCGAAACTCCTCAATTTTTCTTTATGAGAGTTGCTTGCGGCCTCTCTAAAAACACCAATGAAGCCATCAACTTCTACAACCTGATATCGTCTCTAGCCTATCTTCCTTCGTCTCCCACCCTCTTTAATTCGGGTACTAGCCATACTCAGATGTCATCGTGCTACCTGATTGATTCGCCGAGAGATGAGCTCGAATCTATCTACGATCGTTATCAGCAAGTCGCAAAATTGAGCAAATTCGCGGGGGGAATTGGGATCGGCTTTTCAAGGGTCCGCTCAAGGGGCTCTCTGATCAGGGGAACCAATGGCAAGTCAAATGGCATCGTCCCATTTTTAAAGACCCTCGACGCATCGGTTGCAGCAGTTAACCAGGGCGGTAAGCGAAAGGGGGCTGCATGTGTCTACCTTGAACCGTGGCACCCTGATATTGAAGAATTTCTTGAGCTAAGGGACAACACGGGCGAAGAGTCGCGGCGTACTCACAACATAAATCTTGCCAATTGGATCTGTGACGAGTTTATGCGGCGAGTTGAAAACGACGAGATGTGGTCGCTCTTTGATCCAGATACCGTACCTGATTTAGTTGACCTTTGGGGTGAGAGATTTGACTTAGCCTACAGGAATGCCGAGGCTCAAGGCCTTGCTGTTAGAAGTGTCAGCGCACGTGAACTCTACGGAAAGATGATGAGGACCCTGGCCCAGACCGGAAATGGTTGGATGACCTTCAAGGACGCCTCAAACGCCAAGTGCAATCAGACCCTTATCGACCAAAATGTGGTCCACCTCTCCAACCTCTGTACTGAAATAACAGAGGTGACCTCAAATGATGAGACAGCTGTGTGCAACCTCGGTTCGGTAAACCTAGCTCAGCACATTCAATTCTTCGACCAAAGACCACAGCTCGATCTAGAAAAACTGCGTCAAACGGTTCGAACTGCGGTGGTCTTTCTCGATCGAGTCATCGACATTAACTTCTACCCCAGCGCAGAAGCTGCACGCTCAAATCCACTTTGGCGCCCCGTTGGCCTCGGAGTCATGGGGCTACAAGACCTATTCTTTGCGCTTCGACTCCCCTTTGACTCACCAGAGGCTCTCGAGCTCTCGACAAGGATTGCAGAAGAGATCTACATAACGGCACTTGAGACCTCCTGCTCGTTAGCGCAAAGCTATGGTGCTTTTCCCCGCTATGAACAAAGTCGCACTTCGAAGGGGCTTCTTCAATTCGATCTCTGGCATGTAGAGGGGTCGCAGCTTCAGAGGTTGTCGGTCCTGCGAGAAGGAATTGCTAAGTTCGGTCTTCGCAACTCGTTGCTTATCGCTATTGCCCCCACCGCAACCATAGCTTCGATCGCCGGCTGTTATGAATGCATTGAACCTCAGGTCTCGAATCTCTATAAGCGCGAGACATTATCGGGCGAGTTTATGCAGGTAAACAATGCTCTGGTACAGCAGCTCAAGGAGCTTGGACTTTGGAGCGCAGAGATAAGAGATGAGATCAAGAGGGCGAATGGTTCGGTTCAAACGATCCATGAGCTACCAGAAGATGTTCGAAACCTCTTTAGGACTGCTTGGGAGTTGCCACAACGGGCTTTGATCGATTTGGCGGCTCGCCGTGGCCCCTTTGTAGACCAGTCTCAATCGCTCAACCTCTTCATTGAAACTCCTACAATTGGAAAACTGTCTTCCATGTACTTATATGCGTGGAAGGCCGGACTCAAGTCCACCTACTACCTCAGATCACGACCTGCAAGTCGAATTGCGCAGGCAACAGTCTCGAGCGAAGATCGACAAAGTCGAGGCGGCGCCTCAGGAGGCGTTCTAGCTCCCAATCCATCAACCGTCGCATTGGCGCCTCGTTCGAATCCAACATCACCGAGGTATGACTTCAACTACCAAGCAAATGAGACCTCCTCTAAGTCAGGGGTATCTGTGCCATCTGAAACCAACGACGCTTTGATCGATGGCGCTGCGAACCGTGAAATCGGTAGCACAGATAGAGAAAACTCTGAACCAACAACCGTAGATGTCGTAACAACTCGTAGTGAATTTGATCGAAACGGCTTTGAATCACCAACGGTAGTAGATGAGATCATCGACCTTAACGCCAACTACTCCGAAAACAAGCTAACTACTTCTAGTAGCGATCTTGCGATAACGAACTTCACCTACTCCATCACCGATGCGATTGCGTGTTCCCTAGAAAACCCCGAGACCTGCGAGGCCTGTCAATGACAACTTTTGATGAATTAAACGAGATTTCAATATTTCCGCCATCCCAATCGATGAAGCAGTCGCGGCAACCGACAGCAAATGTCGAAGTTGGCGCCATAAAAGGTGCTATCCGAGAAGTTGGAGTCGAGGCAGCCAAATTTGGCTCTCGACTCCTCGATCCAGGGATGAATCTCACCCTTAGACCAATGCGCTACCCGCTGTTCTTTGAAAGGTACAAAGACTCAATCAAAAACACTTGGACAGTTGAAGAGGTCGACTTGCACTCTGACCTGAGTGATTTGACAAAACTCACCAACGCCGAGCACCACCTTGTCAGTCGGCTGGTTGCATTCTTTGCGACCGGAGATAACATCGTTGCAAACAACGTCGTAGTAAGCCTTTATCGACATGTAAATGCTCCCGAAGCTCGCCTCTTCTACTCTCGACAACTCTTTGAAGAGGCGGTTCACATCCAGTTCTACCTCAATCTCCTCGATACCTACGTAACCGATGAGACAGAGCGGGCCAAGGCATTCACAGCGGTAGAAAATATAGATTCGATCGCCAAGAAAGCTAAGTTCATGTTCCGTTGGATGGAGAGCGTGACGGACCTAGAGGATCTCAAGGATAGAGAGAGCAGGAAGATCTTTTTGCTCAACTTGATCTGCTTTGCCGCCTGCGTCGAGGGCCTATTCTTCTACGGAGCATTTGCCTATGTCTACTACCTCCGATCTCGAGGACTATTAAATGGCCTTGCTACCGGTACCAATTGGGTATTTAGGGATGAATCGATGCACATGGCCTTTGCCTTCGACGTTATCGATGCAATCCGTAACGAGGAGCCAGATCTCTTCGATCGAGATCTTGAGTTGAAGGTGACGGAGATGATTCAAGAAGCGGTCGAGTGTGAGTATCAATTTGCCATAGACATGCTGGACCAAGGGGTAACTGGAATGCCGCTCGACCAAATGAGGGAGTACCTTGAGAGCGTTGCTGATAGAAGACTCGCAACCCTCGGTATCCCTCCCATATATGGCTCTAGAAACCCCTTCTCATTCATGGAGCTTCAAGACGTTCAAGAGCTTTCTAACTTCTTCGAAAGGCGTGTCTCCGCCTATCAAATGGGGGTCACTGGAACAGTGGGATTTGACGAAGAGTTCTAGGTAATTTATATAAATACCTACCTCAATAGCCACTTCAACAATATCTATTTGAAGCGATCTGGCACTTTTAGATCACTCCAAATTAACGTTGTAATAGCTATAGAAGCTACTGAAATAAGCCGTGACTATCAGCAAAAGGCTAGCCTTCGCTCTGATTGAGGTCGTAGTCGGTGGAGGAGAGATCGATATGAACCTTGGGGAGGCTTCCAGGGCTAGTATTCCGTAGGTAAGAGATCAGATGCTCCCTTACGTCGCAGCGAAGGTTCCAAGAGTTGCTCGAAGTTGACGCCGATACTAGCGCTCTTATTTGAATCGCTAACTCAGTTGAATTTACGACCTGAAGCGTAACCACCCTCTTATCCCAGAGAGGGTGGTTTTCTACATATGACTTCAGTTCATTGCGTAGATCATCTATCGAAATCGAGTAGTCGACGAAGATT
Organism: Actinomycetes bacterium; assembly: GCA_021805205.1. GTDB lineage: Bacteria > Actinomycetota > Acidimicrobiia > Acidimicrobiales > Acidimicrobiaceae > Acidithrix. Next base: position 45,502 of record JAJZFV010000022.1, read on the forward strand.
AGTACCGTTCCAAGGATCTGGGAGGTATCTCTAGTCCAATTTTCAAACGGGGTGTTTACAAAGTACGAGACCGGCATTACCAGCCTTCGCTCATCCCATATCTTTACGACGACGTAGGTCAGCGTTATCGTCTCTATGGTTCCCCACTGGTTTTGAACCACCACTACGTCTCCGATCTTCAATGCCCCCGAAAATGCAATTTGAATTCCAGCAATCATGTTTCCGAGGGTGGATTGACCTGCGATCCCGGCAACAATACCCAATACACCAGCTGAAGCGAGAACTGTTGTACCAAACGTGCGAACTACGGGCAAGGTTGTAAGCGATACCAAGACTCCGATGATGATTATGGTTATTGAAATTACCCGATGTATAAGGCTTATTTGGGTTACCGCTCTTCGTGCGTCACGATTATCAGGTACGTTTACGTCGAATCGCTCGATGATGATGCTCGACAGGACAGCCAAAACGTTGACGATAATCCAAACGATCGCCAGAATGGCAGCTATACGTGCAATCGAATCGAGGCTTGACTGCCATGAAAGCGGGGCGAACTTGATAGAGGCCGATCCAGAGATGGCAATAGTTAGGGCAACCGCTGACTTTCGCGTTGTAGTTACCAAGAGTGATAGATGCTTTGACTTCTGCTTTTTCGTGACGATCGAAGCTAGCCAATAAAGTACCATCACCACTGCAACGCTTAGAGCTATCGTAGCCGTTGCATTAACTGCGTTGTTGGTTGAGACTACAGCGATCAGGTGAAAGACCTTCATTTACTAAAGCCTATAGCAGATATTCGATCCTCGATAAACCCGGCTATTGCGTCGCATATCACTGTTACCTTGAGGCAAGGTAACATAACAGCGAAGTTAGTTGGTCTCGGACTCGCCCATCTTAACGGGTAAATTTACTAGAAGATGATCTTGGCTCAGCTACCTCACTCTATCGAGTTATTACGTTGAGGTCTCTGATTCAAAGAGAGGTATCAGATGATTGAGTCGAGCTTTCAAGCGTTCTTCTTTCCCGAGATGACGCCACTGCGATCAATCGATGGCTATGGTTTCTCGCGCTTTGAACTGCTTTAGGCCACCCTCTTCAAATAGCCATGCACTACCCCGCCCCATGACAGTAAATCGCTCTTGTCCACCTACGATTGCGGTCTCCTCGTCCACACCGATCAAAGAGATACCCTCCGGTGGACGAAAAGAGCGAGAAGTTATGAACTCTGGGAGCCTCCCGATGGCGCGATCGAAGTGAGGGATAATTGCGAGGTTGGGATAGATCGATAACCCTTCGTAAGAGTGAGGTGGTATGTGGCGGAATCCTACCACCCATCCCCCTATTGCCATCGCTCCGGCACTACAGCCAGCTAGCGAAGTTCCGTTCCTCCAAGCTTCCACGATCGCCTCTGCAACTAAAGTTCCACTTAGCGTACTAACTAAGAGTCGTGGGTCTCCTCCAGAGAGATAGATCAGGCCTGCCCCATGGAGTTGAGCGACGATACTTGGGTCATTTGCTTGTTCTCGATTAGAGATTACGAGAGGCACCGATTCGACCCCTAAACGCTCTGCCTGTCGTCGCCCAAGGTCAACCCAGTATTGAACCCTCGAAGCTGATTCCCCGGTAGCAGCAGTTGGAATCTGTACGTATCGTGGAGCCTTTCCTGCTAGAAGGGATCTCTCCACTTCGAGCATCGATGGGAGATACTCTCCTGAACCTACGAGGGCTAATTGGCCATACTTATTTTCGCTTGTCACAATGGCTTAGTTTAGGAATATCGAGGGCGCTATTTGAACTGCTTTAGGTCATTTGATAGATCTAAATCTCTACCTTTGGAGCTCGTATAGTTGTTGGGATTGACCTTTTCATCGGTGTCACTCTCAGCGACGATTGGTCTAGTCTCGACCTAGATCAGCTTTTAGACCCCTTATTTAACCGAAGAAATACGGACCATTGGGAGCAGCTCTCCATGGATAAGAGATACACGGCTCCGACTTCTACTATTCAATCCGCTGCGGTGCCTTATCGTGAGGGGAGATGTGCGTCCACTCAACCAAGGAGATGGATTACTTTTTTGCATAGAGGGAAATCGCAGAGTGATAATTAATCGTCGGAGAACAGGAGTGAAAAGTCGGCACTGGGGGGTCAAATTCAGTTCCCGAGCACGATTTAGAGTAGCTGCGGGAGGTGATTGACTGTTACTGGAGTAATTAGGTTGAGAGAAGGATTTATTAATCTTTGTATAGAGAGGGTAAGTTAATTTATTTCTTATTATGCGCCTGAGTCAAAACGGTATGGTGCGACTTATTTATCCAGATCAGAGCGGATTTTTCCGGTGATATTTTCATCTTAATTTCTTTCATAAGTGGCAAGCTTTTCTAGAAAATCATATGGAATATTCTCATCCTAGGCCGAATATTGCTATCTTTCCACGTATGATGTTTGCTAGTTCGGTAAGACTCGCGTGAGTCGTAAAGACTTCCACTGTGTCAGTTCTTCTTCGTGTATGAGTCGGTGTGGCGGTCGTCCCAAATTCCGTACCCATAGACGAAAGTAACAATGACCACCTTTATTGAAATTGGTGTGGATGCCCACATCTCAACTCGCCTTGCAGAAAATAATATTCAAGAACCAACGGCGATTCAGACGGTCGTAATTCCCGATGCACTACAGGGCCATGACGTACTTGCAATGGCTGGTACCGGCTCTGGTAAGACACTCGCATTCTTGCTACCAATACTCCAAAGAGTGCCAAGGTGCGCACCCTATAAGCCCTCAGCCTTGATCCTTGTTCCGACTAGAGAGCTCGCTCTTCAGGTCCGCGATGTATTTCTATCCTTACTTACCCAACCGCGTAAGGGTCTTCCTCGCATTGCAGCGATCTACGGTGGTTCTTCCATCGATCGCCAGATGCGTGATCTAGCCCGAGGTGTTGAAGTAGTAGTAGCTACTCCGGGTCGCCTCATTGACTTGATGGATCGCAGATCTATCGATCTATCAGGCATCACCACCGTGGTAATCGACGAAGCCGACCGTATGGCCGATATGGGCTTCCTACCTCCAGTCGAAGAGATCCTGTCTGCAATATCATCCGAGCACCAGACGATGCTCTTTAGCGCGACTCTAGATGGTGACGTTCGTAAGATCATTAACAACTACATGAACTCTCCTGTACTTCATGAGATCAAGTCAGACGATCGTTCCCTCGATCACATGCTCCACTACTTTTTGATGACCCACGACTACGACAAATTGGCGATCGTAAAGCGCGTCACATCGACAGCACGCAAATCGATCATCTTTGTGCGAACCCGTGACAATGCCGATCGTCTAGCTGATGAGCTAAACACCGAAGGTGTAAAGGTAGACGCACTTCACGGCAATATGCGCCAAAGTGCCCGTGAGCGAGTGCTTAGTAGATTCTCGAAGGGCTCTACCTCGATTCTGGTAGCAACCGATGTTGCCGCCCGTGGAATCGATGTAGTCGGTCTCGACTTGGTAGTTCACTACGAGCTTCCCGAAGACCACAAAGCTTATATCCACCGCTCAGGAAGAACAGCTCGAGCCGGAACCTCAGGTGCGGTCGTTACCCTCCTTCGCCGCTCGCAGATGCGCCTAGTAAATGGCTTACAAAAAGATCTAGGACTCAAGCAGCAAATCTTTATGGGTAACCCTGAAGAGCAGAGCCTCAAGAATATTGCAGTTCTCGAGCAGTTCGATGGCGAAGAGGTTGAGTATACCGACTCTCGCCCTTCGAGTAGTGGCGGTCGCCGATCTGGTGGAAGTAGCGGCGGATACCGTCCATTTAGATCTTCTAGTCAAGGTAACTCCTATGGCAATAGCAGCTACCGTGGCGGAGGCTCCTCTTATCAAGGATCATCTTCATCATATGGAAGAGATCGTGACTCTGGAAATAGCCGTGGTGACGACTCTGGTCGTTATGGTGACCCCAATGGTAACCGCGAAGGTGGATACCAGAGGCGCGAGCAAAAGTACGGCACTCCACGTCGCCGTAATGGCTAAATAAGGATTCACGACCATGCTTCTAGGTTCGTGAGTAACCGCCCTACTTTGACACTTGCCATTGGCGGTGACAAAGTAGGGCGGATCTATTTATCGGCAAGGCAGAATCCCGTTGTTTACGTTCGCAGAGTGAAAGTGCGTCGAAGTGCAGTACGGATCGCGTGATATCTCCCGAAGCGGGCTAGGTTATCTACGCTCCAACTCTTGACGGTGCTGGCCAATTTAATGAAACAGGGGGATTGGCATTCGGTTTGGCAAATAGAAATCCCTGGACAAAGTGGGCTCCGTTACTAGCAACGAATTCAAGTTCCTCACTTGTCTCGACCCCTTCGGCTACAACTTCGATTCCTTGTTCTCGAGCCGCGGTGGTAAGCCCCCTAAAGATTGACTGTTTTAGAGGATTTTGATCTATGTTGGTGATTATCTCTCGATCCACTTTGATGATATCGGGCATCAGATCGATTAGGACGTTTAGTCCGGCGTAACCACTTCCAACGTCATCGAGAGCAACCTTAAAGCCGTTGTGGCGGTAGTAGTCGAAGATCCGACCCAAGTGGTCCATATCTTCGATCCTCTCTGTCTCAGTGACTTCAAAGACAATCCGACTTGCATCGAAATTGGTCTCATTGGCAATTCGAAGGGTAGTGCGTAGGCATTGTCGGGGGTCGTATATTGCATTAGGGAGAAAATTAATAAAGATACGACCAGGAAGATCTAAAGTAGCCGCACTACGGATTGCGGTCTCACGAGTTAGGCGGTCGAGAAAGAAGGTAGCGTTGTTCGCCTTTGCGTAGTCGAAGAGTATTCCCGGCGGTATCAACTCGCCACTCGCTCCGCGCCCTCTTGAAAGCGCCTCGAAGCCGTGGAGCGACCTACTTTCAACGTCGATCAGCGGTTGGAAGTGAGTCTCTATCCGACCGTTTTCTAGGCAAGTCTTAACCTCCGGATGTTCAATGGACCGTCGATACTTATCGAGAGTTTGCAGGTTTCTTACGGCATCAAAGGTAACTTCTTCATCGGTTCTGAGCGTTAAAAGTTGTATCTCGCGTCGTTGAAAGTCGCTAAGGTCTGCCTTGTAGGCTAGGTAGCGCAGCATCGACGCTGAGTCTTTGCCAATGTGCTTAACGCTTTTCCCTTCAACTTCAAATTGAAATCCACCACTGCGGAGCGCTGTGACGAGTAAGTTGAGGATCTCTCGCGAGGGGACTGAGATTAGAACCCGATCGAATTCATATTCTTCTGCCACGCAGAACTGTGTGCAATCTTTACACGCCACTGTATGAAACCTGCTTCCACAACGGAATCCTCAATAAAGCTTTGAAAGATGATATCGGTGATTTCATATCGCAGATTAAGCAAAACTTAAAATAACGATACATTTAGTTAGTTTCATGATTGATTATTCGGAATAAAACCCACTAACTAATTCCCATAATCAGCTTCGTTAAAATCTACGTTGGGTCGATCGACTCTTACATCGCTCTCCTAAACATCATGTGGGTAACCAGGATCCCATAACTGGTAGTCAACCCCTGTAAGGTAAGTACTTTTAGGTCCATAGCGACATTGGATTGGAAGGCTCCCAATTTATTAATCCACCACTAATGTGAGTTTTGTATCCATAATGTAAATGGAAGCAATTTTCATGAAGTCCCCTCTCTGCCAATATTGTTGTCACCTTCCTTTGTTAGATCGTCAAAGACGATTCGGACCCATAAAGATGGGATGATTGTCCACTTTTAAACTCGGTGCACAAATTGGAAGAGTTGCGACTGCCATGGTGAATCCAGGATGATCCACCCTTAATGTGAGAATACTGACCAAAATATAAATGGGAGGATTTTTCATGAAGGGTAAGAAGCACACACCTGAACAAGTCATTCAAAAGCTTGCCGAGGGTGACAGATTGTTAAACG
>JAJZFV010000050.1 GCA_021805205.1 Actinomycetes bacterium
AAAGATTGCGACGAGGCGGTCCAAAGATTGCGGAAGAGTCACTGCTGGTGTTCGCCGCAGAGTTTTTCACTATTACCATTTCTATAACCCTCATAGTAGGATCGGATCAGTGACCCCGGGCGATGTTCAAGCTGGCTACAGGCAAGACATTAGCAAAGCTCGCGCCTGCGTATTGCATCGGGCCCATAACGTTCACTCCGGGCGATTAGTGAAAGAGATACCCCCATCACCCAAGCTAGGGAAATCAATATGGAACAATGTCCCCGAGTAGCTCGGACCCACCGGGTAGAAGGTCAATTAAAAATGCATATTTACGGTTAGCGATATCCGCTTGGGGCTTTATGGTCTAACTGGAAGCCTTCTTTGCTCTCCGAGCGTTACCGACCCAGTCGTTGAACGTCACTTTTGAGATACTCAAATCATCAGCCACCTGCCAAATGGAACGATTTGTAAAGCTCTGCAAGTTTGACTGCGTCATTTCTTTAATCCAAGTCAATCCTTCTACGAGGCTTTGACTGTTATAAACGCAATTCTTCCACGACTACTGTTCTCCTTTAAATTAGGGAGAGTCGTGTCGCGTACGTGAGAAGGTTCAGTAACGGAACCTCGACCCAATGCGAGGTTGCCCATGCAACTCTAACTACCGGGTTGGGAATACTGAGTCACAGTTAGAGTGAACCGTACAAGACGACCATTTGCGCCGTACAACTTCAGGCAGATTCTCGTAAATCTCTAAAGAGGCAATATCAACACCGGTATTTCTCACCGAACTTATAATTTCATTTGGATCAGGTTCCTTCTCTGTGTGTGCAAATGCATTTAACTTATCCATGATGAAGTTCGAATCGCCGAAGTAGGTCAGATGCCATCCGGCCAATGGACCCAACTTCATTAGGATGAGCCGCATTGCGCTCAACGATTCCGGCAGGTGCTTTCTAAAAAACGTCTTGGGATGCATCCACCGCGTGTTAGAGATATTCGAAAGACAATGCATAATTACGGCCGAGGTGACAGCAACTGGCCCCTCACTACAAATCTTCCGATACTCTTCCAATTGCGTTACGTCAAATAATTCATCTAAATCTGAAGAAAATATGATTGCCTCCGGATCGAGCGGCGCAAGCAGAGGAACAGCAGCATCTCGCTGCAAGCGATCCCTGACCCACGGATCATCGGTCTCTGGAAATTCGACAATTATATGCCTTATCCTGTTTCGACGGCGGAATGCGTCGTCGAAAACATCCATAAAATAGCTGGGCTTAGGCTTACCCTGATAGTCAGTCACACCTTCGACTAATAAAGTCGAATTGAAGCGTCCTGCATGGGCTTCAATACGTGTCTCAAGCATCGCCGCCTCACGATAATAAGGAACAACTTCTACGGACATTGATGAGTCAAAATCGTCAAGCCCTGAGTCGTAAATAACCTTACAAATGCCTTCTGATCGTGGAAAATATTTGGATGAACCAGAGCGATATCCAGTCATTGCGTCAAACTTATTCCGAAAATCATTACTCTCAGATAACGCACGGGCAACTACTTCGCTGTCGAGTGAACCTAGCCTCCTTGTCATGTCTGTCAACATATTCTCACCCTCACCAAGTAATGTATTAGCTAGCTGAGCCAGGGAGAAGCGCAACCCACCACCCAAGAATGGAAGCAGCGATCCGGCAATTAGAGGAGATTCGAGCGGTGCCCCTGCTTCACAAAATCGAGAATGCCATTCGTACAATTGGTTGACATCTAGCTGAAACCAAAGCTTCCAAAAGTACTCCTTAAAGTACTCGAGTACCTCATGGCGCGAGCCGGAGTTCCAAAACTGTTGCAAGGTAGCCAGCATGGCTTCGGTGACGTTGGCTCCACTGCTATCCATCTTCAACAAGATTGGACCTAACTCAGAAACTTGATGGATACTGCCTTCCAATTCTGGTCCTAAAAGCGCCATATTTGGGCAACCTTTCATCACTACATATTCAATCGTCGACGTTTTCAAGCACGCGCTTTAGTGCTTCACATTATCCAAATTCCTATGAACGAATCGACGCAACCAGGCAGCAAGTTCAAAGGAACCTCAATCCGTCGGTGACAAATACTTCATCCCTTAAATAGCAAATTTCACGCAGAGGACTTAGACTAACCCGAAGTGGAAGTTACCCCACCTTGGAGGAGGGTGCCTAACACCAAATAAGGTACTCAACAAATGTGCCTAAATCGTTGCTGTCAAAACCGGACCTAGAACCGATCCGTAGAGTGTGTTCCGTTGCCTCAACGGCCTACCTACCGCTGCAGCAATCCTCGCAAAACCATCGGCATCGAGGTACTGTCCGTGCTCAGCTCCTGCAGCTCTAGATATATTCTCCTCCATCAAGGTTCCACCGAGATCGTTCACCCCGGCCCTAAGTAGTTGAGACGCACCTTTGACTCCGAGTTTCACCCATGAAGCTTGAACATTTGGAATTGTATTTCGATATGCGATACGAGCTACGGCATGAACAAGCAGAACTTCGCGCCAAGTTGGGCCACGGCGCGCTCTTTTGGTTAGATACAGTGGAGTAGCGTTATGGACGAATGGTAGCCCGACAAACTCTGTAAAGCCACCGGTCCTCTTTTGAAGGTCTCGGGTAAGAACGATGTGCGTTGCCCAATCATCAGGCGACTCCACAGCTCCAAACATCATCGTCACATTGGAACGAAGCCCGACACTGTGGGCTACTTCGTGGACTTCAAGCCACTGCGAGGTATTTATTTTGTCCGGACAGAGAATCTCGCGGACACTGTCGACCAATATCTCGGCTGCGGTTCCTGGGAGTGATTTGAGGCCCGCCGCCATCAATCGCTTCAGATAACTCGCGAGGTCGATATCCAATCTCCGCGCACCTTCAAATACTTCGAGTGCCGTGAAACCGTGGATGTGCATCTCCGGAATTGCATCGTGAATCGC
>JAJZFV010000024.1 GCA_021805205.1 Actinomycetes bacterium
CACTTCCCAACATAGATATATTCTACCTGACAAGGACAAATGCTGCTTTAACCACACAGAAAAACCCTAACTTGGAGGCCACGATTTTCCAGGCTGGAGTAGTGCATTATTTAGCAGCGTCCTAGGTCTAAGAAGGTATGGATACGCGGTAACAAAGCGTTAAATCGAGGCGTGGAAGAGGTATTAGTTGAAGTTTTCGATCGAAGATGAACCCTGGTTCCTGTCAACCTCTACGGCTGATGCGATCTCATTAGTGATCGCTCTGAAGGCGGGTGACCTAACCACAGTTAGAGCGCTCTTCGAGATGAGTGCAGCTCTTTCGAATGTTCGACTAATTGGAGATAATGGATCGAGAGAGAGTTGGCGAACGCCTCTACACGTCATAACCGATTGGCCTGGATTTTTTGATAACGCCCCTGAGATGGCAAAGCTAATCATGGAGGCGGGCGGGAATCCAAATATCGACTGTGGTGGTTCGATGCCAGAGACACCTTTGCACTATTTGGCAAGTAGTGACGACGTCGATGTAGCAAGGGTTCTAATTGACGGCGGAGCCGATATCAACCGCGCTGGGGGATCGATCGGAAAACCACTTGATAACGCCGTTGGCTATGGATGCTGGAGCGTGGCAGCACTTCTAGTAGCGCGAGGTGCCCGAGTTGATAGCCTATGGGTGGCAGCGGGCGTTGGATTGACTGACCGTATAGCCGAGCTCATTGAGCTACGAGGGATAGATCGTAGTGCAACGGGAAGTGACGATTTAGAAGGAGCCTTTAGCCAAAGTGATCTCGATCAAGCGCTATGGCACGGATGTCAAGGTGGAAATGTAAGGGCTGTGAAGCTACTACTCACCTATGGTGCCTCATTCGAATCTAGGCCTGACTATGCCGGTGATCAAAGCCACCAAGAGGTCGTCAAATCTTTAGGGACCCAAAGGCAGCACCTCTTAGAGTTTTTGTCTAAGTAACCGTAGGTAAGTAGTTGCCAGGAGCGCACAAAGGGATACTGCCCTACCTGTGGTTAGATCGATTCCCGGGCATGCTCGGTGGCTATCCCGATTAGGGAATTATTGATCAATCCACTTGGCGATGGGCCTAATCCCAATCACAACTGCTTCAAGAAGATGTTGTGCGAGACAGAGGTATCGCTCAGTTGAGATCTTGCTTTGCCACAATAACTTTACTGGACCTGACTTTAGCTATTTGGATCGATAGGTAGATAATTCAGTTCAATACCAATAATGGGCGAGGTCTGACGAACGACCTTTATCGGCTCTTTAGATCGATGCTGATCTAGATTGGTTATCCCCTTCGCACCACGATCACATCGAGTTTGCGGGGGCCATGGACACCTTCAACTCTTTCGAGTTCTATATCCGATGTTGCAGATGGACCAGAGATCCAGGTTTGGGGTGCTCGATGATTTATCCTGCCGATCGCTTCAGGTAGAACTTCGACTATCTGGTCTTCAAAGACGACGGCGATGTGGTGATCTACGATCAATGAGATCGCCCTTCTTCCCTGCCCCTCTCCGCCGTCGAGGATAATGGTTCCACTAGAAGCAACTGCCACAGCAGATGTTGTGACCACTGAGTCGATTGCATCGAGGCGGTCGTGACTTATTTGATCGTCGAAGGTGACAAACTTTAGAACCTTGTCGCTTAGCCAGTAGGGGTTGAAGTCCTTTGGGGCAACTAGTGATGAGCTTTGGTTTTTAGACAGAAGTTCCTGAATCGTTTTGGCCAGCTCTTTTTCGTTACACCTTGTAATAGTGGCCTTGTAGTCGATAGTTCTATCGATGAAGAGATCGACGATCTCGTGGGGTGAAAGTCCCCCTTTTGTACGATACGAGGTGGTGGGTTCTATCGGCTTGGTGAACCCAGACGAGGTGATCGCCTTGATTGGAGCTACGAATTCATCGATCGTCTGTCCTATAGATAGGTCGGCTTTGTAAGGTGTAGCTATCGGCTGGTGGTTGGGAACTTTGAAGCTTGCCATACCATCTGAGTTTCCACGGAGTCTCTTCTTTGCCAGATCGTGCTGAAGGTGGAGGCCAAATCTTCCAAGTTGGCGAAGTCCATTGGTAGTACTTTTTGTAATTGATTCCCCACTCATAGCCTTTGCCGAGGCCACGATGTGATCTGGATGATTCTCCCGCATCCAGTCGCGAAACGATTCTCCCCTTGGCAGTGGTAGTGAACGAGCTTTGGTCCAGGCAGAAAGGGGCGGTGGCGCGATGTTGACCTTGCGCTTTCCGATAAGCGATGCACCCTTTCTAGCTATGTCGAGAGAGCTAGCAAATAGCCGAGGGCTTCTGAAGGTGGCATAGACCACCTCCATTAGGAGCTTTTCCCCGGTAAGGGCGCCTTGGTCGCGGGCTCGATCGACGTTTTGAGATCGCAACTCCACTAGAAGCTTGGGAATGTCAATCTTTACCGGGCAGACCTCGTAACATGCACCACAAAGAGATGAGGCATACGGCAGTGATTTCTCTAGCTTTCCAATTGAACCCCTTCGAATCTGGGGAACTAGCACCGCCCCAATTGGACCGGGATAGGTAGACCCATAGGAGTGACCCCCGGCCCGTTCGTAGACGGGGCAGACGTTGAGACAAGCTGAGCAACGAATACACCGTAATACTTCTCGTCCAACTGGATCTTGAAGGGCTTCGGTTCGACCGTTGTCGATGAGGATGAGGTGGAAATTTTTGGGGCCATCGCCTGCAGTGACTCCAGTGAAGATCGAGGTATAGGGGTTCATCCTTTCCCCTGTTGAGCTTCGCGGTAGTAGCTGAAGGAAGACTTCAAGGGAGCTCCAGTCGGGTACGATCTTGTCGATTCCAACTACCGAAATCAAAGTCTCAGGTAGGGTCAAGCACATTCGACCATTCCCCTCTGACTCAACGATGACGATCGATCCAGTCTCAGCTACAAGAAAGTTGCCTCCCGAGATCGCAACTTTGCTTTCGAGAAACCGAGCCCGAAGGTGGTTTCTAGCGGCCGCCGCCAACTCTTTGGGGCTATCAGTTAAGCCCTTTGGTGCAGGTACTCCAGATCTCCCCATCTTTTCTATGAAGATCTCTCTGATTTGAGAACGGTTCTTGTGAATAGCTGGTACAAGGATATGAGAGGGAAGATCGTCGCCAAGTTGCACGATTAGTTCAGCGAGGTCGGTCTCAAATGCCTCGAGGCCAGCCTCTTCGAAGGCTTTATTTAGTTCGATCTCTTGGGTCGCCATTGACTTTATCTTTACCACCGATTTGGCGCCGTAAGACTTTGTAAGAGCAATTGCGATCTGGTTCGCCTCAGCTGCGTCTTTGGCAAAGTGGACCTTGCCACCTGTGGCGGTGACATTTACTTCTACTTGGCGAATCAGCTCAGGGAGGATCGACTGAGCTAAGTCTTTGATGTAGGCTCCGTGGTCTCTAAGTGCCTCCCAGTCTTCTAATTCGGCCACTACCTTGGCCCGCTTGTTGCGGATCGTCGATGTTGCATGTCCCAAGTTGGCCCGCAACTGAGAGTCGGCGAGGGCACTTATAACTTGCTTTTGAAATGGACGTGGATCGTCAAATGTCCTAGATGTCACTTCTGGTCTCCAGTTTGTGCGAGGATCTCGGCTAAGTGCATAACTCGAAGGCCGCTATTCATCTTCTCAGCGATGCCACCGATGTGGGTGAGGCACGAGTTGTCGAGGGAACAGAGGACCTCGGCGCCACTTTTTTTAACTGAGGTGAACTTGTCACTTCCCATCGCGATTGAAGTATCGGAGTTCTTCAGCGCAAAGACGCCGCCGAAACCACAGCAGGAGTCTGACTTTTCAAGTTCAATTAGTTGAAGGTTCCTCACGGCATTCAAGAGACGCATCGGTCTATCGCCGGCTTTGGTAACGCGAAGGGAGTGGCAAGTGGGGTGATAGGCAACCTTGTGGGGAAATGATGCACCAACATCTTCCACCTCCAAAATATCGATGAGGAACTCGCTGAACTCGAACACTTTGGGTGAAAAGGTAGTAGTGACCTCTTCAAATCTATGGTCGCCGGTGGCTACTGCGGCGTTGTGGTATACCTCTCGAATAGTGCCGACGCAACTTGCAGAGGGAGAGACGACGTAGTCGAACTCTTCGAAGACGGCGATACTTCGCTTTGCTAGTTCGATACCCTCTTTTCGGTAGCCCGAATTGAGGTGCATTTGACCACAGCAGCTCTGTTGTTCGGGAAAGTAGATGTTGTGCCCTAAGCGCTCTAGGACTTTAACCACAGCGATCGCCGTATCTGCATAGAGCGCGTCGTTAATGCACGTGATCATCAAGCCAATCTTCATTGGTTTCCTCAAATCGTCGAATGTGTCATCTTTGAGCAGACTCTACACATCGCTGCGTAGAGTGAGACTGCCCATAAAAAGATAACACCGTAATGGGTGGTGGACGGGGCTGCGTTTGGAAGAAATCCTACCTAATGAGCAGTTGATTTGCGACATTTATCGCCTTGGTATTTGTGTGTAATTTCAATTCGTCACGAAGTCAAGGGCCAACCTTTGGTAGCTTAGGGCTAAGGCCGTGCAGAACAGGGTGCGGCACCTATTTGAAAGCGGTTTGAAGTGGCGAAGTTAAAGTTAGGACTGCAACTCGGATACTGGGGATCTAAGCCTCCGTCTGGAGCTATGGAGATGGTCCACGCCGCTGAAGACGCTGGCTTCGATTCGATGTGGACTGCAGAAGCCTATGGCTCGGATGCCCTTACTCCACTTGCGTGGTGGGGGTCGCAGACTACCAAATTGCGTATAGGAACGGCTATTATGCAGCTTAGCGCTCGAACCCCGACGGCAGCTGCGATGGCTGCTATGTCGCTCGACTATCTCAGTAATGGACGATTCATAATGGGTATCGGTGCATCTGGTCCTCAGGTTGTTGAGGGGTGGTACGGCCAGCCATATCCAAAGCCACTCCTTAGAACTCGGGAGTACGTTGAGATTGCCAGAAAGGTGATCGAGCGAGAGGGCCCAGTTCAATACTCTGGCAGCTTTTACTCGCTTCCATATGAAGGGGGTGCTGGCCTTGGAAAGGCTCTCAAGTCAACGATTCATCCGCTTAGAACCAACATCCCAATTGCGATTGCAGCAGAGGGGCCAAAAAATGTAGCTCTTGCTGCAGAGGTTGCAGATGGTTGGTTCCCATTCTGGTTCTCCCCTCGATCGAATGATTTTTATAAGAAGGCTTTGGCGGAGGGGTTTGCTAAGCGAAGCGCTCCAAGTCCAATCGAGAACTTTGAGGTCTTTTGTCCGGTCCCAGTGGTAATCGACGACGACCTTGAGACCGCTGCCAACAAGATAAGGCCGATGATCGGCCTATATGTGGGTGGAATGGGGGCAAAGGATACCAATTTTCATGCTGATGTCTTTATTCGGATGGGCTACGAAAAAGAGTGCGAGGAGATTCAGAGCCTTTACCTAGCCGGTCGCAAAGACGAAGCTCTAGCAGCGGTAACCATGGAGATGGTCGAAGACGTCGCGCTCATTGGTCCGAAGGAGAAGATTCGGGACTCGCTAGAGCGATGGAGTGAAACTGTTGTTACCACAATGGTGGTTGGCGGGGATCTAAATACGATTCGGACCATAGCAGAGCTGACGGCATAATCAAGGTTCGCGTTTTTCTGAAGGTTATTTCACGGAGTCTGATTTCTTTACGCTTTGTACCCATTTGCTCCGACATTGTCAGCTAATTCTAAATTCGGGTCGATTTAGATAGATATGATCACTAATTTTGGTAAGTTATCAAATCATGAACTTTTGATTTATTTACGTGTTTAGTTTTTATACGCAACTATCGAAGGTAATTCATTTTTGGATGGTTCACCGAACGGGAAGGCAGTGTCATGATCGACCCCGCTTTTGCGGCTCACTTCGCGGCAAATTGGGCAGAAGCTTGGAACGACCATGATTTAGATGCTATCCTTGCATTCCTCCACGACAGATTTGAGATGGTCTCCCCCGCCGTAACCCGGATTGCAGGAGTCGAGAGTGGCAAGTTGGTAGGTCGAGAGGCGGTTGGAAAATATTGGGCGAGGGCGTTGTCGCTCTATCCTCAGCTCAGTATCGAGATCGTACAAGTCCTCACTGGAATTGATTCAATCGTTATCTACTCCAAGATCCCAAATGATAGGTTTTTGGCTGAGACCTTCTACTTCGATAATTCGGAGTCGAGTACGCCCATGGTTATTCGCTCCATATCGCACTACACCCAGTAGATCAAGGTTATCTGCTTCTCCTAGGAGTTATTAATCTCTATGAGAATTGCGTCAAAGTGAGCCGGGGCTACTTTGGCGCTATCGCCCGAAATCAATTTTTGATGGGTCGAGTTTTATTGGGGTAATGGACCTCTGCTGTGGACGAAAAGTCGACTGTGCTCACATTAACTCTCACTGTTAGTCGCCAAGTTTGATCGAAGATTATCATCGATGAGTTGTTACCGCTTCAACTGTTCGTCAAGTGGTAGATAGCCGACGATCTGGTAGGGGTATTTGGCTGTCTCGGTGGCATTTTGGTGATGTGTGGCGAGGTGGGTATCGGAGGGTATTTGTTTTGGAGGGTCAAAGTGGGTCGGCGGATGTGACGCTTGGTTGTCACCGGGGTTCATCTTGGGAGTTGGCATAGCAATTGCCGGTTCGACGTTATTGGTTACATCTTTTGCCAGAGAGACATTAATTTTGAATGAATGGCCTGGAGGCATCTGCAGGATTTGAGCTAGCCCTACTTTACTGAAGTAGCCAAGGACGGGATATCCACCTGAGGTGGGGTGGTCGCGTCCGATGACAAAGCCATTGCCATCCGGGTTTACCTGTAGCGCACCCGCAGCGATCGGGTGCGATCTATCCAATTGCTGGGTCGGATAGATCTTCGGTCTGATCTCAAGGTGCTGACCACTTCTAGATTTGCGCGCGGTTATCAAAAAGACTCTTTGATCGAGGAGTGAAAGGTCATCTGGTGAAAAACACCTCTCATCTGGCCCAATGATTAAGTTAAATGGCTTTGCTAGATCAATTTTGGCAAAGGGCCGATCGGAATCAGCTACTCCTTGTATCTCGTTATCTTTGAACTTCCGGTGTTTAAAGCCACTTTGTGATACATCTATAGCTATTTCATCGACCATGATGTTGGATCTGAGAGGACCAGAGCGAAGGTGACGATGGAGTACCTCTCCGATTTCGACTTTTAGACCGATCTTTGACAGGGTATCGAAGGAGGCCACCTCACCTGCTTCCGCTTGGCTCGAAGTGAATCCGCCGCCTACGGAAAGGTAGTGATAGGATCGCTCCCCGCCGAAGGGGTTTGAGGCTACGACGGATTGCCCTGTGGCTACCGGTATCACGCACATCGGAATAACTTCACGTCCATCGATGGATAGTCCGCCTCCTGGGTGAGTGAAGATTATGTGGGCATCTCGTATAACACTAAGTTCGATCGACGATCCAAGTGCTATCTCTAATGACGGCGCGTCAATAGGATTTCCTACTGCACGGTTGGCGATTTCGAGGAGTTTGGGGTCAACTGGACCCGAGCGAGAGATTGCTACTGAGCCAAGGTGATTGCGGTATCCTCCTTGGACGGTTACTGAACCTTTGATCGAGGTAATCTTAGCCACCTCGATCGTTGCGATAGGTTGCGAATTAGCCGCCTCGCCTTCGCCTATATGGTCATCGATCTCAGATATATCTGATCTATGGAACTTTGACTTACTGTAATTGCCGCTATGGGGTGCATCCGAAGTGTCACTTTGATGAAGGTTCAACTTGACCTTATCGCCACGCTTTATCGTCCCTCCGATAACCAGATCTTCAATCGCCTCGATCACGCTTCCGATAATATTCCAGCCACCGGGCGATGAGATGGAGTAGACCCCAAGATAAGGCCCTCCGATCGCCAATGATCGTGGTGGTACACTAGCCCTTGGAGTTGCTCGCCTCGGAATATTTAGGGCTTGGGGCAGTCCACTTAGGTAGAGAAACCCCGGTGCAAAGGCGATCTCTTCGACAATGAACTCCCCATCTTCTAGGTAAGCAATTACATTGTCTATCGTGATACCTTTCGATAAAAGTTCGGCGAGATCTTCTCCATTAAGGATGAAGCCAAAGTAGTGGGTGGTTGATCGCTCAGTTGGTGGCGATGGCTCTAGTCGCCCACCTTCACCTTCGAGTATCATCCCTCTCAGGTAGTCGATGTCAGTTAGTAAATCTGTGGTCAGCTCCTCCACCTGATCATTCGACAAGCCACTACGATATTCAATGAGCAACTTATCGCCAAAAGGATAAAGGTTGATAAGGTGCGGAAGGTCTTCCAACTGTAGGGCCCTATTGATCTCCTCCTTGCTTAAACCTTCAAGGTATATAAGTTCATCGCTTAATCGTCGAGCTCTAACCACAGGGACCAGCCGTCGCGATCTTGGTGTTGAGTAGTATGCGGTGGATCATTACAGGTGTTTTCGCTGGCGAAACATTCGATACGTTATTCATTTCCTAGACACTGTTAGTTCGAGCCCCTTCGTATGGACGTTAATTTATAAAGGGCATCGACAGAAGGGCGATTATCTCCGTGGAAGCAGATGGTATCAACTAAGAGGGGTATCTTCTCCCCTGTCGCAGAGATCACGGCTGATTCTTCGACGATTGTTCGAACCTGTTCCATAATCTCGTGGGGCTGGCTAAGGAGAGAGCCATCGGTGGACCGTGGAGAAAGCGAGCCATCTTTGAGGTATCGACGATCCGCAAACCCTTCCCTCATGAAAGTGATCTCGCTTTCATAACATAGCGTCTCCAAGGCACTACCTGGGGCTCCAACGATAGTTGCCTCTTTTGCATGTGGGATAATCGCTTCGAGAAAGACACCGGCTAGGTCTCTGTTTGAAAACATATCGTTGTAGAGGGCACCGTGAGCCTTTATCAATCGAGGGATTTCTCCGGCGATTTCGCCTATGAATGAAAGCTGGTCTTGTAACTGCTGCTGCAACAATGTAGTTGCTACCTCGAGTGACCTCCTACCGAAGTGTTCAGGATCTAAATAGGAAGGGTGAGCCGCAATTTTGACACGATTTTCTTTAGCCAGATTTATTGCAGTGGTGATACTTGAGAAGGTACCTCCGTGGCCACCGCAGGCGACGTTGACAACGTCGACTAATGGTATCACCTCGGCGTCGAATCCTACCAACTCTTCTTTGAACGTTTCGCCTACATCAGCACTTAGAAACACTAATTATTGAGGATAATGCAACTAAACCAAGTACTTCAACCTGTCGAATTGCAAATCTATGGATCGCTCCGGAGCAAATTACATTAGTATGTTTTCGGGCCTGTAGCTCAGTCGGTTAGAGCAGGGGACTCATAATCCCTTGGTCCCGGGTTCGAGTCCCGGTGGGCCCACCATCATTTGTGCTGTTCGAAGCCAATTAAATCCTAGTTTGTAGATAACATGAACTTGGGAATTCCGAAAATTAAGGTAATTGTGGCTCAAAATCACTCAATTTCCGGACCAGGACGCCGTCAAAGCCCCCTTTTACTCGGGGGCCACCGATAGTCGCTCGAATACCCAGCTGGTGAGCTTTTCGACACTGACCCTGTTGTCAGCTATCCCTACCATCATCTCTACGGTTTGGTCACCACCAGGGTCACCAATTGGCGGAACCCAAATATAACCGTTGCGCTCGACAAATTCTGTAAGGCACAGATAGGCGGTCCGTTTATTCCCATCGGGTAGTGGATGATTGCGAATGATATGCCAGCATAAAATAGCCGCTTTGTGGGCGAAGTCCGGATAAAACTCAACCCCACCAAATCTAGCTCTTGGAGCATTCAAAGCCGAATCGGCAAGATGTAGATCGCACTGGTGGGCCAAGACCTCGGCTCTGACCTGGAGAACTGCTTAACGAATCAGCAAAAAATCTGCGAGGTATAGGTAGTGGACTTTGTTGGTCACCTCTGCGAGAGCTTGGTAAGAATCTCTTGGTCTTCTTTGAGGCGTAATTGCAGGCGCTTTAGAAACTCTGGATCTTCGCGTTTTCTCGCGATGTGTTCGGCTATCGCAGTTCTAATGACTTCTGCGACTGGAATACCATCAACTTTGGCAATAGCCTCAAGTTCGCTAGCTTGCTCGGTACTCTGACGAACAGTTGTAACTTTATGATCAGCCATAGCCCCGTCCTTTCTTGACTATGTATAGTCGTGACATAATACTTGCTTACATTGATGACGTTTACCAGTGCAATAGCGCAATGTCAAGGATTGCTAAGTAGGAAATTGGCATAAGTGAGGACAACCGCTTGCTCGATTGCATCTGGAAAAGATCGTAATTTCCTTACCAAAGTTAAGGGGAGTACGTCGATGAGCACATTAGACAGAGAGCGAAATCAATGATTTAGTAATTTACACTCACGTAAGCGGAAATAGCGAACTGATGTCTGCTTGGTTCGTAGTCATTCCACCCAGCAACCCACCTAACAAATGTGTCAGAGTGCGTTCCAATCAGTTTCATTGTGTTTCAAAAATCATAAGAATGCAAAGCTGGGAGCTAAAGTTGTGGGACAGGTTACGGCACCTTGACTACTGGTTCGGACCCTTTCAATCCATTTCATAATCCCATGGCAGGCTCCGTCGGTGTTCTGGTATTGAGGGTGGATCATCCAAAATCCGCCTCTGCAACGAATATGTGATTGATGTCGGTTAACCACTTTGCACTTGAAACAAGAAAACTATACTCCCAGCTCACAAGGTATCTCGGCGCGACTTGTCTCGTCCTAATAGCTTTGATTCACTTTCATCTGTGGCTGCAGGGTTACAAGAATATTCCGGTTGTCGGAATTCTGTTTCTCCTAAATTCCATCACAGCGACAACCTTGGCGGTCGTTATTTTTGTTTTGCCTAAACGACTTGTTGGGCTACTAGGTGCTTTATTTTCCCTAGCCACTTTGTTGTCTTTGATCGAAAGTATAAATTTCGGTCTTTTTGGGTTCAAAGATTCTTCTAGAGCTCCATTTGTGGCAGACTCGATTGTGGTTGAGGTTGTGGCTAGCATTTGCCTCATTTTGTGGTGGCGTATGACTCCATCTCGGCGCTAGGAGAACTAGGTGAGCCATCGTCGTATTTCGCCAATTGAGCCGAAGCAAAAGCTGCGATTGGCGATCGACACCCTCTGATTGCGGCGCTTTAGTCACATTCATGACTAGCTTTATTGGGCTAGCGCTGCAGCTTCAGATGGGTTCGATGGCTGATGCGACATCCTTCAGATCTATCTGTGCTTGTGCAGCTCGGGTCGTTTATCTGAATTGCAGGAGAGAAATTCAATTGCATTGCCCCAATACCTAGTAAGGGAGGAACTTTGGCCTTCCTTATCGCTTCGCCGAGGAGGGTGAATAGGGTTTAGAAAGTGGTCCTGATAGTGGCTAGGTCGCCCATTGTGAGATGACCAAGTTGGTTTTTGGGAGTGGCGTTTGTATTCGATAAGCGAAAAGACGGCACAGTAGGCTCTGGCGCAAGCGACAATCAAGTGGCAGCACTTCCATCGCTTGGGGCGTCCGTTTCGCAAGTGGCTCTTACCGCTCTCGACTATTGGGTGCCAGCAGAGGATCTAAAACAGCGAGTCATAATTTATGAGTTCAATTTCCTAGTTCAAGACATCTTGATGAAAAAGGACACAGTACAGTCATAAAGCCCCGTCCTCTACCTATGGCGGTAGAAGACGGATTTACCATCGACGACTTTGTTATAGATGAAACCTCCAACACTGTTAGCTGTC
>JAJZFV010000010.1 GCA_021805205.1 Actinomycetes bacterium
TTAGCAAGTTGGGAAAAAGCACCTCTTGGGATGTTTGGATCTGAAAGGAGCGTCCTTATTTTTCTGATAACAGCTTCTTTTTGATCCTTTGGATAAAGTATCATCGTTCGCCGGAGTTCTCGCCCTACGGGGTTTTACATATTTTACTTGAGCAGATGCCAACCATCCTGACACCTAGGGTACCGGATTGGGATGAGTTAGCGTAGCGTCTTGCATTGCCCACTCCGCAACTATATCCAAAGGGTAATGAGCACCAAAGATTCGTAAAGGGCTGATCCGCATCATAGCTCCGTTGGCCGGGCTAGCTTCGTTCGGATACCTTCGAAGAGCAGCGGAAGTCGTCATACCGCAGTCGAAGGGATTGGAGTCGATCCAAAATCTATACGATTCAAATGCAGCATTGGAATCGTAAGTACCACGCTCGATCAACATCCGAGCCAAAAGCAGCGCCATCTCTGAATCATCGGTAGGTTGGCCGGCAATGGTATTCCAAGTGCCACCGTCTGTAAGTTCTCGTAGTCCCTTTGGGTAACGGCGCCTTATCTCATCTGGAGACTGAAACTCTACCAAACTGCCGAGGGCATCTCCTGAAAGCTGTCCCATTAGACATCCTTGTGCGCGTTCTAGGGTCATAACTCTGCTCCAACGAACTTTAGCAACTGGTCACGAATCTCTGGCCCTACCGTAATTTCAGAATTGACGGAATCGCGGGATTTCCCTTGCGATCCGCGAGATGCCCTTTAGAAACTACCAAAGAAATTATGAACACCCGGATCACCGTCCAGAATACGACCTAGTGACATGTGGAGTAACAGACTATGTTACTGACACTACGTCATTCGACCGGTGGCATTTCACCGTCGGAGCCTCCCTAAGTAGGTTGCGTCGGGAGTAGCATAAATACGGTGAGGTCGATGTCGACTTTGGTGAATTTTTCCAGCTCACCAGTAAGTGGTCGCTTGCATTCTCAAAGAGGATGGGGCGTAATTCTTGAACTTTCGTACATAAACGCAAATGACAGGAGAAGCCAAATGTCACTTACATCTCGAATTAATGAGGTCGGAAGTTTGACGAAGAAGTACTTCGAACAAAAACTCCCTAATACGAAGCCATTCAAAAGCGAATGGCGAAGTTCAGGGGACGCAACGATCGTCCCGACTGGACAAGTATCTTGGACCCTTATCGGAACAGCTGTCGACTATCGGATTCGTTACTTCTTCACAAACACCCCACCAGACCGATTTGTCGCACGGCATGCAGGAAAGTACTATCCTCACCTCAGAGACTCTTACGAGGCTTTTAGCGATTCTCTCACGTCATTCATAGAAATGCTAAATCCGTTTAATCGCACCTTGGCGCTTTCAGAAGAAGTCGAATTGGCACAATATTGCTACGTACTAGCCTTGTACGAACATATCGCAAGAAGCGCCGCTAAATCTAACGCCATATCCAAAAGCGTTTCTCCATTATCCCCGATCGAGCAGCTAAATCTTTGTATAAAAGAGGACATAGACGACTTAGTACAACTAGGTCGAGCCGCGAGTGAACACTTCAGACCTTTCTATGGAGAACGATTTATACCTAACCCAACTTTTGCAAGATCAACTGATGTTGGGGGTGCGGATGCTGACTTCATAGTTGGCAATTGTCTTATGGATATAAAAACTACTAAGTCACCATATCTGTCGACGAACAACATATACCAGCTGGTTGGCTATGCAATATTAGATACGGACGATCGGTACGAGATCAAAGAAATAGGTTTTTACAAGTCAAGAACCCCAAGTATTGTCAAGTGGGATCTCGACGCGGCGATCTCTGTCATGAGTGATGGGAAACAGACAATTACCTCTCTCAGAGATAGCTTTCCATTGGAGGCAATCGAAAAACCCTTTACGGAAGAAGACGTCGAGAGAGACTTAGAAGCAATTTTTGGACCCTTGAGTTAAGGATTTTTAAAAGTTATTCCTTTGCGTTCGGATCATACAAAGCATCAAAAATTTTTATTTGTCGCCGCGCATCAGATTTCAAACGATCTTTACAAGGCAAGAAGAAGAGAACACGGCTCACTTCCAGTACTGTTACCAAAAATCTCCACAAGCAACACCCACGCATCGGCGAGCCCTGAGACAATGCACAGTAGTATTCCATCGGCAACTGCCCAAAATCCGCCGACCGATCCCATTGCGAGCTGGGCGGAACCGAATAGAACCAAGACCACTGGCAAAAGGTGCAGAGACAGCTCGGATAACAAACCAACGCAACAATCCATCGGTTATAGATTTCCTATCCGCGAAAAGAATACGGATCAGAAAAATAACCCTAGGTGTCACGATGATTGGCATCTGCTCAAGAAATATAAATATCCCTAGATAAAGCTTCTCCAACGGTAAAAATTAAATTGGCGGTTGAGAACTCTCCAAACATTGGCCTTAGCCGTTTGATACATCCTTATTTTTTTTTACACCCGAACCTTGTCCCATAGCCATATCTCGAACTCCCGACAACAAATTCGTGAGCTCCATGGGGAACAAGATCTTCGTGGAAGGGGAGTTGGCCAATTCCTTCAGCGCTCCGAGGTATTGAAGTAGCAGAGTGTTGGAGTCAGCATCCTTTGCAATCTCTCCGATAACAGATAGGGCAGCGGAAAGTCCTTCTGCCCTAAGAATTGCAGATTGACGCTCAGCTTCTGCTGTAAGTATCGCAGCCTGCTGTGCGCCTTCTGCAGATAGAACATCGGCTTGCTTTTGACCTTCCGCAACCGTGATCGCTGCTTGCTTCTTTCCTTCGGATTCAGTAACGACAGCACGCCTGGTTCGCTCGGCCGACATCTGACGAGTCATTGCTTCTTGAACAGCTGGTGGGGGATTGATCTCTCGAACCTCAACGTTGGTTACCTTTACACCCCACCGCTCGGTTACTTCATCGAGCTTTACGCGAAGTGAGGTATTCATCGCTTCTCTCTTGGAGAGAACATCGTCGAGCGCCATATCGCCTACGACACTGCGAAGGGTAGTGGCAGCGATATTTAACGCCGCTCCTGAGAAGTCACGAATATTAACAACGGAGGTCACCGGATCAAAGACGCGATAGAACATTATGAAGTCAATAGAGATAGGCGCGTTATCCTTTGTAATAGCGGTTTGATGAGGAATCTCGAGAAATTGCTCACGAAGGTCAACAAGGGATATTCGATCGGTGATTGGATTTATCACAACAAGCCCTGGCCCCTTCGCTCCATTGGACTTACCGAGCCTGAATACAACCAGCCGTTGATAGTCACGGGTGATCTTGAAGGTTAAAAATAGTACCCTCACAACCCCGAACAACAGAAGGACCGCTACGACTACTTCAATTATGGTCTGTGCCATTTTCGCTTTCCTTACTCTGTGACTTGTCTATTTCATTGCCATTTTGACTAGCTAGGCTAAAGGTATCAATTGCTACCTTTAGGTGGATTTGATCGGCTTCAACGACGAATATGTTGGTTCCTTCTTTGATTGTTCCCTCGAGTGCGTCCGCACTCCAGCTCTCGCCATCAACTGTTACGGTTCCAGAGGGCGCTAAGTCAGTCGAAGCAACTCCGGTTCTACCAAGCAGCGATAGGTAGCGTTGCGGAGTAAGCGCCTTTGACTTTGACATTACTCCTCTTACGCCAAGTGCAATGGTTCCAACGGATATAACAAAGATCAATCCGTATATCAGAAGGGTAAGCGTTGTTACCGATCGACTGCTACCAGCCAAGAAAGCAACAGCGACACCTGCGATGACAAATGATGACGCTCCGGCTCCTATTGAAGAGTGAGGACCTAAGTGGACGCCAGCTGCTACGACGAACAAGGTCAAAACCAATAGCACTAAAGAGACAATGACCATCGCAAACCTCGCTGATCGATTGCCCTAACTCTATTGCAGATTGAAGCACTATGGCGTTCATCGTCGGTGAATGTTTGAAAGACGATCTGAGTAAACCAAAGTAGATGGTAAGACACGCGATGAGACGAAGTCGCCAAGCACTCAAATAAGGCACTGTAGTTGTATGAGCTCGAACCTCTATCGGTTCACAAAGTCTTGGGGCTTAGTTCGATTCGGTGATTTATAAATTCGAATCAAAATACAACTCGTCAAAAGCAGGGCGGTGCACTCGAACTACGTCCATACGTTATCGTTGGGAAAGTGGGCGCGTTGAGCAGCTCCCGATGATTTACGCTGCCACTCTTGCCAAAAAGGGGCACCTAACTTCCTTCCATACTTCTTGCGCCAAACAGCAATTTCGAATTAAGTTAGTTTTGTTCATATCCAAAGGGAATCGGAGCGGCGTCGTCACTTAATCGTTTATCTGAACCCCTAAGTCACCAGACTGCGATCGGATTTAAATTCATAGAAATCTGACTTCGACATCAGGAATATTGAAGTATTGTAACGACGCCGCGTTCTCAACTGCAGAAAACAAAAACTCACCTCAGGAGGCACGTTAGTACATCCCGAGGTGGGCAATAGTTACGCAAAGCGTAGCTATTGGAAAACTCCTATCGAGCCTGGCCCACCTCGGTCGCTTTTGGAACTTCGATCAAGCTACCGGTTGAAACGTCATATATGAAACCATAAACCGGAATCGATGCAGGAACGAGTGCATGTGATTTGATGCGTGTTACGTCCTCGACTACCGATGTGGCTTGATCGGCAATGGTGTGCCAATTGATGTACTTTCCTTCAGTTGAACCAGGTCCCTCACCGACGTCCCTAAAGCCATCTTCTCCAAGTTCCGCAGTCTCGAGACTTGAAGAGAGCAACGAACCCATTAGTTCATTGGTGAAGAACTCCATACCGCAGTTGGAGTGGTGAATTACAAACCATTCTTTTGTACCGAGAAGCTTGTAAGAGATTACCAGTGACCGAATTGCATCATCAGTTGCTCTTCCACCGGCATTTCTGATTACGTGAGCATCACCTTCAGCTAGCCCCGCATACTTTGCAGGATCCAGTCGCGCATCCATACAGGTGAGGATTGCGAAGTGGCGGGCTGGTGGCATTGCAAGTTTCGCCTTTTCACCGAAGGTCGTGGTGTACTCCTTGTTGGCTGCAATGACTTCGTCTAGAACTGACATACGTGATCTCCTAATGTTTCAAATCTACTCACGAGAATTATAAGGTCTAACCTGACAAATATTATCAGCTTTGTAAACAATTGAAATTACAACCTTACGGTACCTGCACCGAATATTAGGTGACAGGTGAATTAGCGCGCTCCATACCTTCGAGAGGAACGGGTACACATCATTTCGCAAGAACTCACGCGAACACTCTCAAAATAGTTCGTCAAGGCAAATTCCTGACACCACACCCTGATTCATACACAATTAGATCAGGCTCTCAATTGACTTTTGAAATGATCGAATTTCGATTCAATAGCCCTTCAATGGCCCGCCTTTTGCTGGGTTGTGGGATAGAAATGTTTGCTTGGTAATCCAAAAAAGCAATACTCAAAATGGGTTTCACAGTTATCAAGTTGGTTGCGATAATTTGAAACCACCGTAGCTCGTCTCTGTGGTTGCCATAGAGGCATGACCTACCACAGTTGATCCGTCATGGAAGGTTACGTTTATTGGCTCGTAACATACACCATTGCACGGTGCAGTAGCTACTCCCATCGGTAATATGAAGTAGCTCCAGCCGTCGAGTGTGATGGGAAGTAAGGCAGTTGTTTGATTGCTTGGACCTGCGACACTGACACTAGTGACCCAACTCGGCACGGTTCCCGAAAGAAAGGTTTCCCCGTTGCTTGCATTGTCCCAATTGACAGTAGCCATTGGTTTCGTACCTCCGCTAGAGGTCACAACCGCATTACCATAGACAACTTCCATCCATGAGTTGCTAGCACTCACTGAGGCTGAAAATACCCATGGCTGATTCTTCGCGGTACCATAGGCTAACTCTGTTCCACCAATCGGGACTTGTGGCGTAGTAACAGGCGGTGAGGCGATTATCCCTGGCGCACATTGGCCACTGTGAATCGGAGTTCCCCCTGGCATGCAGTCGTCGAGGGCTGGATTGATTACTAAGGCAGAAGCAATGGCCTGAATTTCTGTAGGGCTTAGGTTGAATCCAACTAGCTGCACCCCGAGTATCGGTGATAGTTGCCACTGCAAAATGGTATTCGGACCTTTTCTGCTTGATTGAGTAATCCCTTTACATGGACTTACTGATGTAGAAGCCATTGAATTTGTCGCCGTCGCATCGGTGCAAGCACCGCTAAATGTCATTGATTGGGTCCCGTTGGGTCCTTTCACCGATGTATGTGAAATTTGATTCGAAATTTGCATCAAAAGTGCGCGATTTCCGTCCACCGTCACTTGCTTAATCGTTGCATTTGCAATTCCACCTGTTGGAGGTGTTGTGAAATCAGGATTCACTGTCCCCTGATTGATAGTTATGGTAAATGATTTTCCGCTACTCGTGGAGTCATTTTCATAGGTGATCGACCGAGAATAGTTGGCAGGAGTCGTACTTACGTTTGATTGTCGATCAGAAATTAGTTTCCAACCGCTGAGCTGAGGGCTAAAGCTAACCTCCCCGTTCAAAAGGTGAGGCGGACCAGGATTAGTGAACGCGGTTACTTGGGCGCTTAGTAAAGGTGCATTTGAACGAGCACCTATGTTTAATTCAAGGGTTGTTCCAATAGTTGCGACTCCCATAACAGCTATGGCTGCGAAGGCAAAACCACGGCGACGGTGTTCAACTCGGCGACGATCAGCACGCTGGCTAAGTGTGGAGATTGAAGGAGCCTCGGCAAGCGGCACCTCTAGTAGGGACTTAGTAAGGTCAGTCAATCGTGACATTGTGCTCCTTTATGGATCTGCGCCGTCTTAATGTGCCCTAGCGCATCGGGCGATTGTTTTGAAGGGTTCTCTCGCACATTTTCAGTTTTCAAATCTCTTCGATTATTTCCGCCCTCTTTGCTTGCCGAAATGTCTCCCGACTGATTAGGCGGCTCTGCTAAATCGGCTGCAAGTCTTTGTCGAGCGGCACCTAACGATCTAGAGACGCTGCCCCTTGTAATGCCTAACGTGGTTGCAATTTCGCGTTCAGTAAGATCGGCTACATAACGGAGCATCACTACCTCTCTTTGTCGACTCGGAAGCTCATTGACAAGGAGCCAAATCTCTCCGGCTGGAGCCGGTAGGTCGGGAGTCTTTGTTTGGCGGTTCAAAAAGCGGCTTTCAAAGGATCGCCGCCTAGCTCTCCGTCTAAAGACGTTGTAGGCAACCCGATAGGTCCATCCGTCGGGTCGCTCGATTTTGGCAATTTTGGACCAATGAACAAGAGTCCGTACGCAAGCTTCATCGACTACCTCCTTTGCTTCCTCCAGATCACCGATCACAAGTACCATTGTCGCTAGTAGCTTCGGATACGCCAGCTCATACCATCGTTCGAAATCGTCATCATTTCCATTGCTGACTGTCGACCCGTCTTCATTGTCTGATGACGCTGGGTTCAATTTTCGTACGGGCCTTTCATTCAAGGTGCTGCTTCGACTTTCGTCAAACCATTAAATAGTTAAGTCACGAGCAACGTCTTTTGCTGAGTGATTCGACGATTTTTATTTAGGTGTCGCAACCTGACCTTTGCTACGCGCGTCAACGTGGGGATATTTACGAAATGTCGACCTACTGTGTTCGATATCTACGACGTGATTTGATTGTCGACGCTACTACAGAACCGCCCTTCCTTCGAAACTGATATCACCGGGCTTGCAAGCAAACCGTGGAGATACTTGGGCTCATTAATGTGCATCTAGCGCTGCGTAATGGCGCTCTTTGAGCCTCTCACGAGCGTCCATCGAGGTCCTCGCAAGAGTTCATCTTCTCGCCCCAGCAATATGAGAAATGAAGCATTAAGCGACAGAATTGATATCTGCGTCACAGGTCAATTCTAGGATCAGAACTCTAAGGACGCGAGGAGAGGAGCCCTCTATCTCGTAGCAGCCTCATGAAACTCGAAGGCAGGAAAACTAACGGTATAACAACGGCCTTCACCTATGAGCTGTTGTAAATCCTTCCGTAAACGATAGTGTTTCTCAAGAAAGAACATCTAGGTGGTACCCAGCAACGGCCAGATCTACCGTACGAACTGTGCCTTATTTGGTGGGCAAGTTTCGTACCGGAGATATCTACCTCTGATTCATTCATTCTCAATCGATCGGTTTTGAGACTTCCACGACCTTGGCGGTGTCACCTATGAATAGTGTCATATTTGACTACGTGTCAAAACTTCAACCTGGCTTGTCCGCAATTTGATTCGAATCCAATGCTTTGGCATTTCCCTTGGAATCAGAGACAATTGCTCTCGCGCAGAGTAAGTTGCTCCACCTACCGCTCTCATGACCATAGAGTCAAACCAGTCTTATCTCGATTCTCCATTAAGCCATCCAACCGAATATCATCACGGATAATGATGGTCGTAATAGTGAGCGTGGCGAGTTATCGACAGAAGGACAAAATTCGTCCTCGAGTTGAAAAGGATTGCAGTTGGGGTAACATAAATATTTGTGGTGATAGCGAATGGAACAGAGGACGAACGCGCCTTTAGAGAAGAGGTCTTCCGTCATCTCGAAGCACTCGCTAAATTTAACCCAAGCGGGGTATTGACATCTGTTGAGATCAATTCATTTGAACACCGCGGCAGACAAATACGCCTAATTTTCCAATCTGGGATCCGTAAGCTTCAAGGAATCGCAGCGGCGCTAACGTTTCGAACAACATTCACTCCACCTTCGAAGCCACCTCCTTATGTTGATCTCACGGATAATGACGGCATGATCCACTACAAGTATCGTGGTACTGATCCAGGGCACTCCGATAATCGAGCTCTTCGTATGGCGATGGACGAACGGCTACCCCTCGCATACTTCATCGGAATCCGCCGCGGACTTTACCTGCCCATGTACCCGATGTATATTTTGCAAGAGATTGCTGCGCAACACGAATTCATCGTTGGCTTTTCTGAAGCACTTTCACTCTTCAATGCATATTCAACGTACAAGGAAGAACTTCAACGTGGTTACATAGATCGGATCACACAAGCACGCCTCCATCAGCCAGTTTTTCGGGCGCGCGTTCTTCATGCCTACGAAACTTCGTGTGCTATCTGTCGACTTCGCCATCCCAAGCTACTCGACGCAGCCCACATTATCCCCGACGGAAATGTCCGCGGCGACCCGGTAGTTCCCAATGGCCTATCACTCTGCAAAATACACCACGCGGCTTACGACAATAACTTTGTAGGGATAACTCCAGATGGAGTCGTCGACGTGCAGGAACGATTCATGAAAGAGACTGACGGACAGATGCTGCTACACGGGATTCAAAAGGTAGCAGGAATTAAAATTCTTCTCCCTAGAGAGCGCGCTGCTAAACCGGATAAAGACCGTCTCGCTGAGCGCTACGAAGAGTTCAAACGAGCGTCCTGACTAAATTAATAAATTCGAGGAGGGATCGCGGTTAGCCGGCACCCTACATTTAAAGGTTTCACAGACTACTTTGATGCGGGCTACGAACATCTGTGATCAACCTTCAGCAGCTGCGCAAAAAGTTGTCCCTTTTGCGCGATCTAAGCAATCTCCGTTTTACAGCCTCGTCGATTCAACTCCAATTTTCGAGCCTTAGTCCTCGAACTCGAGCAAATTCTCTGGTGTTGTTCGTTACTAATGTGGCATTAAGTGAAATAGCGTGTGCTGCAATCATGGTATCAAGACCGCCAATTGGCTGACCAATTCGTTCAAGTTCACATCGAATACGTCCATACTCCCATATTACCTGCTCATCAAAGGGCAGTATGGTTAGGGCGGACATAAACATCTCCAACGCCCGTTGATTTTTCGTCGATCCGCTCTTAGCTACACCGTAAGCTAATTCAGCAGCACTTACGCTGGACAATCCGATATTGCCCGGATCCTCGAGTTGGAATCTCTCCAAAACATGATGAGGCTTATCGTTGATGATGTAAATGCAAATATTTGTATCGAGTAAGTATGTCATCCACCCACGATTTCTGGACGACTTTGTATTTCTGGTTGGTCTCTCGTAATTTTGAATTCCGGCTCAAATTCACCTAACGCAACACTCAAGAGTTCCCATGAATGATTAATAGGTAGCAGTAAGACACCATTTCCAAAATGTCGAATCGATACCTCGCTTTCAGCGAATCGGTACTCCTTTGGTATTCGAACTGCTTGGCTTCGCCCGGTTTGAAAGACTTTTGCGATGTCCATATTTCAATCCTCCATTGATATATATTACTAATATATATCAATGATACATTCTATCGATCCTTCCTACTTGCTATCCAACACGGTGAGACGCCTTTCAATTGGAGTGGTGCGAAGACACTTTGAATTTCTCCACACACCAGAATTTCAAACAGGAGAGTAGGAGAGTGACGGAATCAATGTTTCCAACGGAATCGCGATTACAACTGCCTTAGATGGCACAACCATCTGCGGTCGATAATGCATCCGAACCGCAGGGATATACGGATTCACAGATGCTCTGCGCTTACGGAATCCCAAAATGAACTAGAGGGCTCTAGTCACCTTGATTTAAAGTGATCCAGAAGGGGACTACTAGGTCCATTACTCGAGACGTGCTGAGAGGTCGATGTACGTAGACGGGTAACCAATTTTCGTGGGTGGAGGTTGAACCTTGATTCCAAGATATTTTCCAACGGCTCCCCTAAATAGTGATCGACTCATTCGAGCAACCATGGCGATCGGCAATGATAGGTTGTCCGGCGAAGGGGACGTAGATATTCGAACAACAAGATCGCTTACTACTTGCCCTGAGGTCGACTTCGGCGCAAAGGCGAGCGATCGAATTCATGCTTTTCAGCCGTCGACCTCGGTGAGGGGAACGGAAAGCCATCAGTCGCTTTCGTGTTTTTTATTTCTCTTACGTGATCGAAAAGTTCTAAAACTTACGCAAAAGAGCACGTTGATAACGTCAAATCCCCAGCTGTAGGCGGCAAATCCTAACTTCTCAACGTAAAAACTCAACGCCACCAGGATCACAATCACTGTCCATTGGAAAATCGCACGGCGACCATCATTATCCGGGAAACTTTCACTACCGTTTGTAAGTAGGTCATGGTTCGACTGTCGAATTACCTTACTAACTTCATCAACAGTTGGATTTATAAGCTTCGTATTGCCAATGACTACGGTAAGAACGGTTTCGTTGCCGCTAGCGACCTTGCGAACATATTCGCGGGCTGAAGGGTCGTCCCAGATGTCGTGTTCAAGAGTTTGAATCCCCAACTTACGAAGACCATGTCGAAGGAACACACTACCAGGGCATCCAGGACGCCAATAAACCTCGACACTTGCATCAATCGCATCGTGATCAACCTCATTTCAATATCCTAGATTTCACCACTGCGCGATTTTAGATATATCTAAGCGCGCCCATCGGGCTATCTCACCACCAAACCGTGATAGGGCTCAATCGCAGCAGTTAGAGACTATTTCAAATATCCAAACGTTGAGAGAGTGCATTTGGAACCACATTGGGACATAAGTGGTAGTGATTCCAAAGTAAATTAGAGGCAGTTCAACCATCGTCATCACAGAGAATCGCGCGGTCACAGAGAATCGGAGAATTTCGGTAGCCCTCTCTGTCAATCATTGTGTGACCTAGCATGATCTTTGTTTCTAAGAGGGCGTGGGTGGAATGGTGATAGCGGAGCCTGTCAATAAAGTCCTCACCTTCGAACGA
>JAJZFV010000030.1 GCA_021805205.1 Actinomycetes bacterium
CTGACGCTTGTTTTCTAAGGCAAATGCTCTAAGGAGTTGAGTGATCTCCTCATCTAGATCTGCGCTCTTTCGCTCGCGGGGAGCTCTACGTTGTATAGATCGATTTTGACCTACTACCTTGCAGGCTCTTCTCTCTGAAACCTGAGAATCGCATCTGTAGTTCACGAACTACTATACGAACCAAGATTCGGGAAAAGTAAGTTTCCCTGAGCCACCTCCTTGAGCATTGCAATATCAAGAGCCTGGTCAGCAACGATTCCTTTTAGAGAGGAGTTCTCTGATTCGAGTTCCTTGAGACGCTTTACGTCGTTGCCTTTAATTCCGCCGTAGGTGCTCTTACCAAGGTGCCATGTCGTCTCGGTAACTCCAAAGCTCCGGGCAACCTCGCTTACAGTTGCGCCTTCGTTGAGCATTTTGTCCCCTTCGGCGATATTTTTCAACACCTGTTCTGGGGTATGCCTTTTGGACTTCATGAAAATTGCCTCCATTTACATTATGGATACAAAACTCACATTAGTGGTGGATTGATAAATTGGGAGCCTCCCAAATCGGCGAAATTCGTGCTTTAAATCGGCGTTATCGAGGCAAGGTAGATTCATGGATCATATCTCCCGAAATGTCAAAGAACGCATACTCGAAGCCGTTGAAGATACGCGAATCGTTGTCAGTCAGGGGGCGCGGCAAGTCGGTGAAACTACCCTTGCCCGAGAGATAGTCGAAGAAGTTGGTGGACGATTCGTCACACTCGATGATTCGATCGTGGCTTGCGGCGCAAGGATGGATCCAGTTGGATTTCTTGACCATGATCCTGATCGTCTATTGACGGTTGATGAGGTGCAACGTGTACCCGAGTTAGTTCTGGTATTGAAGTTGATTGTTGACAGGGATAAGCGACTGGGAAGATTTTTGCTGACTGGATCGGCTAACTTACTGAACATTCCGACCGTTGGGGACAGTCTGGCTGGAAGGACATAGTCGATAAATCTGTACGGTCTAAGTCAGGGAGAAATCATCGGTCACAAGGAGAGGTTTATTGATAAAACCATTTCAGGGGAGAGGTTTCTAGATTATTCAAGTGACTTATGGCGAAATGACTACATGGATATAGTTACGGCTGGAAGATACCCCGAAGTGCTAACTAGAAGATCGGCTGCGCGAAGAAATATTTGGTTCGATAACTACGCAGATGCGATCGTTAGGCGAGATGCTGGAGAAGTTGCTAATTTGTATCGAATTTCAGAACTGCCAACAATTCTGAAAATACTGGCAACCAGAAGTAGCGGCGAACTAAATATCGCTGATATCTCTAGAGGTACTTCGATCCCTCGGCGAACATTGGTGCCCTACTTAGAGTTGCTTCAGACGCTCTACCTAACACAACATATTCCAGCATGGAAATCAAATCTTGCTCCACGAGTCATTTCAAGGCCTAAGGTTTCTCTCCTCGATTCAGGTCTAGCAGTGCGTTTGATGAATGTCTCCGCTAGTGCGCTATCCCAAACGGCAAGTCCTAACCTTGCAAGTGGACTACTTGAGGGCTTCGTGGCGGGTGAGATAAGGCGACGAATGACCTGGAGTTACGAGAGGGTAGAGATGAGCCACTTTCGTGACCAAAATGCGGGTGAGTTAGATTTGATTCTAGAAACCCCCGATGGACGCTTGGTTGGCATCGAGGTCAAATCGACCTTTACTCCGGGGCCACGAGATGCAAAGGGGCTCATCTTTCTACGGGATCGACTTGGGAGTCGCTTTGTCTCCGGAATTATTCTCCATACCGGAACCAGTTCAGCGTCGTTTGGAGATCGAATTACCGCCCTACCGTTCGATGCGCTTTGGAACGTATGAAGCTTCTGTTTGGCCTCAATTGATTCGACACCATCTGAATCCTACGGATTCGTTGGGAAGTCATCCGTAATTCGTAAATCGTGGCTTTTGGTGTATACGGCAATCTCATCGCTTTCAGAGTCGATAGTGCGAAAATGGAGGGATGCGCAAGTCAATCGCTATTTGAGACTTTTCACTACGTGGAGGCTCGTGTGACAATTTTGTCGATGACTTTTCCCTGTTAGGGGTCGGCATGCTGTCGGGGGTATTGATGCTTATAACTTGGAATTGGAAGCGCGAACCTGTCTTTCTAAACGGTTCTTCGGGCCTACTAAAGTGCAGATCTCTAATCCTTGCAACTTCGGATAGGGATTATGAGCTTGGCTTTAGGCGAGTGCGAAACTATTTTTCGATTGCTCATGTATTTTGTGAAACGCACTCTAAGGATGCCTATCGAAGGTGGAAAAGGTTTCCACCGTTGATAAGGTATTTCGCTTCTTGCAATTTGGTCTAATATGAGAGCGCTTACTTCCTCGCCCAGCAATCGCTTTAATTTCAAGATTCGGAAACGGTGGTCCAAAGAATCGGAATAGTCATCCCGATTCGTGACAACTTTTTTGGGAGAGAGGGTTTCCCGTTTTGATCGAGACCATATCCAACCCTTTTGTCTTTCCGAGTCTGAAGAATCGTCGTTGCGCCTTTAGTCGATTTGGGAGTGACACAAGTCGTGATCTACTCCTGATAGGCAGTCCTGACAACGTTTGTAGTCATGTCAGATAACGGCGGATATACCAAATGGTAATCAATATCCGTGAATGAATTGCTAGTGAGTTCGTTAGGTAGCTTTTTTCAAATTGCGATCTCAAAAAACTCTCAGGCATTCCAGTGACCCCTTTTAACTGGATGTCAATTTTCAAATCAAATCGCAACCACGTGAAGGGTCGCAAGCTTGTGTGTCATGAGCTAATACTCGTCCCAATGGCCTAAACACCGCCAATGCTATACAGATAATGATATTTTTATATCATTATCTGGTATGCTTGATTGCGTGAAAACATGCGTGCTATTGCAAACATTTGACAAGTGGGACAGGCATGGGGTTTGGGCTTTCGATGTGCCTCGACTCAAAATGCTATTTGACGACTCGTACGGCGACCTTCAGCAATCCCTCAAGCATCAAACTCGAGCAGGCAATATCGTCCGTATCGCTCGTGGGATATATGTAAATCCCAGAGCAAGAAGTATGCCATCGGAGCCCCTTCTCGCTTTGGCAACCATCATTAGGCCATTTGATTTTTCATACCTCTCTCTCGAATCGGTACTGTCCGATGCAGGATGGATTTCGCAGATAGCGCAGAGATTTACGCTTATGACCACAGGACGAAGCTCCGTATTTTACACACCATACGGCGTGCTTGAATTTACTCACACGTCGCGAAAGGCACGATCACCAGAGGTTGTTTTCGATAGGAGTAGAGATATTCATGTCGCAACTCCAGAACGTGCATATGAAGACCTACGTTTCACCAAGCGCAACCTAGAGATGGTTGAGCTAATTGAAACCACGGAATCATGATGGCAGCCGAATTTACTTCCTTGCTTGAAATGGCTCAGGAGATCGCAAGGGAAAGACAGGCGAGCGTACCCGCGGTGGTGAAAGAACTCTTGCACTACGAAATCCTTCAGGCGCTACTTCAAAGTGGGAGTGCGTCATCCTTGGTCTTCCAAGGCGGAACCGCACTGCGCCTTTGCTACGGCGGAGTTCGATATTCTGAGGATTTAGATTTTGCTGGTGGACTAGATTTTGATCCCTCCCAAATGAAGCCATTTATGGAACGGCTAAAAGACAGCGTGGGGGCTACGTATGGGCTATTGGCGGAGGTAGAGGAATACCTTCCTGATGAAAATGACAGTGTGCCTGTCGGGCGATGGAAGTCAAAGATTTTGCTGCCAAACTTTGATAGGCCTCTGAAACAGAATTATGTCATTCACCTTGAAGTGGCAAGGATTCCTTCCTATACCGGCGAAGTGCGACCAATTCGAGTTATTTCCAACAATGTCTCACTTGGCTACAGGTCCCTCATGCTCAGAGTCGAGTCTAAAGTGGAAATTCTGGCAGACAAGATAGTAGCGCTCGGAGCACGCGACTATATCAAGCCTAGGGACCTATGGGATATTCATATGCTCACCCAGGACGCAGTTCTACTAAATGGCGACTTTGTGCGCTCCAAGATAAACGACTACCATCTCGATTATGCTCGTTTTCTCCAACAGTTGGCCGAAAGGGTTGCGCTGCTTAGACAGCCGCTTACGGTTAGTGGATTCCAGAAAGAGATGTCACGGTTTCTTGATGCCCAAATCCAGACATTTATCCGTGAGCCACGATATGTACACGATATTTTAGAAGTGGTCATCGGTGTGGTAGAAGGAGCTATTGGTGAGCTCGAGGCGACCGCCCCGTAGACCCTATTTGTGTTTGAGCTACCAGATATCTAGATGATTCACTTGAACTTGAAGACCTTTCTCCGCAGAATCTCCTGAAGAAATTGCATCGGTCGGGTTGGTCTTCATGGACAAAAAGCTTCCTTTTGATAAGGTGAACGGCATACGGAAAAACGGACCAGATTGGCCCCTGCTAGCTTGAACAAATGACCCTATGCCCACCTAGTTAAACCCGTTGTTCCCCAACTGCGTAGGACAGAGATCCTGTGAGTAGCAGAATAGTTTAAATCGCGTTGGCGCGAGCCGAATTTCGAGCGCTCATCCGTTTACGCCGGCGGTGCATCTTTGCTGCAGTCAGAAGCTCACAGAGTCGTCTGTAGTTCTTCATCTGATCCCATTGATAAGCAAAATTTAGGTCATGCCTTATACGATCGAGCATAGATACTTCTAACTCCCTCGATGTGACTCCGACTACGTAGTTAGAGGCCTCGACCTGTAGCTATGCGAAGATCAATTGGCAAGTTATCTCATAACTTAAACCTTATGGGATGTCGCCAGATGAACAATGCAAGCTCTTACTTCAAGATGTGCTCATGTCTAAATATCGGACGAATTTCCTCGAATGCTCACTGATGAAGAGAAGGTCGAAGCCGATTCCTCTGGCAGTAATAACACCACAGAGCGTCAGCCACGTTCGCCATCTGAATCGTGCATCTCGTCGGAGAATAGAGTTGGAGAAGTCCCTTGCGCAGGCTTTCCTGAAGTACTCGTGACGATTTGATGATCCTCCATGGGGCACGTTGCGTCGATGGCATTGAAACGTGAAATACCCCCATGACGCTTTCGAGAAGCAGAAACTAAATGCTTTATGATACTGTTTCTGTTAAGGTCGTGTCCTAAGTCCTTATTCGACTTAGGAGGATTCTTGATGTTGCCGTCCAAAGTGCAGCTCCGAATCGTTCTGCCAAAGATAATCGGAACAAGATGAGAGCTTTGGAGTTCCTTAGGGAGATCTATTCAGATGAATCGATTCAAGGATGATCGCAAGCCTTTAGCCGAGGATTCAGTAAGCAATCAGACGAACCTCGGTAATCCCCTGACAAATTTACAATCTCAAACGGGGTGGCTTCTAAATCGTAAATGTGGCTCCGAAGTGTCAAGATATACAGTTTGTTCGGCGATTCGTTCACTAGTAGGGGGGTTCATTGGGTGTGTATTTAATTACGAGCCGATTCAGCGCCTAAATAAATCACAAAAGGTG
Source organism: Actinomycetes bacterium (assembly GCA_021805205.1). GTDB lineage: Bacteria > Actinomycetota > Acidimicrobiia > Acidimicrobiales > Acidimicrobiaceae > Acidithrix. The sequence goes on from JAJZFV010000030.1 coordinate 5,528, forward strand.
GGTGTTGGGATAAGCCTTCTCCTTCTCGCCTCTTGCGGCTCAACTTCAACCTCTTTGACGACAAAGACCCAAGCCTCTCTAAAGTCTGGAGCGACAAGTCAAAGAAGTGGGTCAACCCAAAGCTCAGACCCTTCAAACGTCCATTCTTCAGTGCCGTCAAATAAAGTCAGTTCGCCATCAGGGGTGAATAGTCTTGCTGAACTCGGTGCGGTCTATCAAAACGTTGACGACCTATTCTTCAGATCACCGTCGTCGGGCTATGGACTGTTTTCGTACCTATCGCCGGTGAACGATTCGTGTGCTGTGGCAGTAGCTAAGACCGATGATGGAGGCAAGAACTTTCTAGCACCTGCACCTGTTGCATTCGCTAATTGTTCGTCGGGCACGCTTCCTAAGAGTATCTACTTTGACCAAAGAGGTGAAGGTTTTGTATACGGAACTGATGGACTTTTCCTAAGTGGTGACGGGGGAGCAACTTGGAAGGCTGTACCCACCATCTCCAACGTCTTCGAGGTGACCTCAATTGACGGAGTCGACTACGTGCTTTGGGAGAGATGCTTCCAAAAGGTTTGCAACTTGGAGTTGCAGAGTTCAAATAACGAAGGGATGCGTTGGTCATACAACCTTGTCGCAGGGTACGGTGACTCAATTATAGGTAACGCCTCGATTCGTGCCGAGGCTAATGGTGATTTGGTAGTCGCTTTCGCTAAGAGCGAACCCACCCAGCAACAGCTTTCGCAGGCCTCTACCATATTGTTTAGCAGCAGTCACGGTGTGAGCTGGCGCTCAAATATTGGTGTGTGCGGGGTCGATAGCTACGCGTATCTATCGCAGGCTATCGATGGCACTATTTGGCTCGGATGCGGAGATCATTACGGTGCCGGTTCGGAGCCTAAGTTATTTGCCACTTCGATCGATGGGGGATCGAGTTGGATGCAAAGTTCTTGTCCGAAACAAAGGTTCGGTGGCTACCTCCTTTGCGCAAATGAAGTTCTTGGATACATTGGCGGAATCGTAGCCATTTCGAGCAACAGCGCCATGATCTATGGTGATTCCAATAACCTCTGGATTACCAACGACCGTGCAGCGAATTGGTCTAACCCGCTGCCACAATTCAATAACGCTATCAGTGGCATCTCTAAAGTTACCTTTGTCAATCCACAGCATGGGTGGCTTGTCGTTGCGGCTGGAAGTGGAACAGCAGGAGGCATCTGGGTTACGGCCGATGGGGGAGCAACTTGGAGTGAAATCTGGAGCGACATAACTACCGCTTCCGCAGTTCAATAATGATCGCGACTCTTGCATGGGCGCAGCAGCTAACTTTGCACGCGCATATTCCATTGAGCTGCCTGACGGCAGAATTATGAAATCAAAAGTCTTGTCAATCATGACCGAACAGGAGGGGTCGCATTTGGTTTGAGATATTGACCGTTAGCACGATAGCCCGGGACTTTAATGCAACGGTTACATCTTCGCTGGGTGCATGAAACACAATTTGTATCCCTCTACCGGATGTCACAGGCACTTCGCCGGCGGGTCCCCACTTATTGCTCCACAGTTGATGTGAGTTATGAGTCGCGTTGCTTTACGTAATTTCTACCCAGGAGTGGAATTACTCACCAAACGCGACACGGAACTCCGCTTATCAATGCAGCTTTCAATACAGCTAACTTACGGATCCTCAGTTGGCGAAATGTCACTAGTACGTGAGTGGCTCCTCTTCCGGTTTTACCATTAGATCCAATCAAATATTTCGATTCTCGCCTCCTCACTGGTGTCGAAAACTCCTGCGCATACTAGCTCTTTCTTCCTCGTGACACCCAACTTGGCAATAGCACGTCGCACTTCGTCCTGGTTCCGTTCGAGCGGGATGCAAAACCCGATCACCTGGCCATGCTTGTTCACGGCAATCGGATCGGTGCCGGAAAGATGGGTACTGGCGTTGTTGCGAAATTCAAGAACGCCGATACTCTTGAGTTTGCCAATTGTGTCTCTTTTGTGTACACGGCGTAGTACTTTTAACGGCCCTCAATGGCCACTCTCAGCCGATGTTTGACGCGTTGACGGCTAGCACTGGCGAGTGCCGTCAGTAAAGTCGGTCTGGCTTCAAATCCAAACGGGTGGATTCAGAACAGCTCGCTTGTGGCACTCACATCACGAGTCCATAGAACTCTGGGGGTCGCTGGGACGCCTAGATGGAGTTGGCAGTCACTGATTCGTCAGCCAAGTAGGGCCGGGAAGCCGTGAATTCGGCTTGTCCAAGTTTGTCATTCGACGCAGCCCCTAGGATCCCCTGAACGTCATGTAGTTGGCGTTCTTTAATCCCATTGCCGTTCCCAGGGATCCGGTAGAAGACAGGATGGGATATGGCCTCACGCACGGTTCCGAGACCCGTGACCCCTTGACAATCGGTGGGGTTAACGTCGATGGCTTCACCACCCAAGCCCTTTTCGCCTCGCACCGCAAAGACGAGGTGATAGGAGACATAGAACTCAGCATGGCGATGTTGGGCACCCTTCGGCGTGTCGGGTAGCGCACAGGCGGAGGTGGCAACTGCTTGGGCGGCGGCGGCATTCGTCACCGCCACTACGGCGGGGAACGTAAAGTGAAACTGGTTACCTGGTGCGTGACGAGTTACTATCAGGCGGTGGACCCGCGGGATGACGTGACAGAGATAGGTAACTTGGTCCGAAGGTGCGGTTGAAGTGGTCGTTAGGGCAACCGACGGCGAACTTCGCCATGCTGTCAACCCAGGGCCAGTAACCAGTGCGATCGGAACGATAGCACTGCGTCTGAACCATCTCATCTGATTCCCGTTCTCACCCCAAGCCTCTTTTGCTCTTCCTTACATATCCTATGAGTATCCAAAAGGCGACGTCGCTATGCATTAGGTCCTCTGCCAAAGCCTAAACAAAACAGGCACAGCGGAGCACCTCGGAGTGCCACGAATACACCGAGTTTCGTTCCGCTGGACAAGGTGTTCGTTGGGTTGGCGCTGGCCCACATTGGTTCCAGCCCGGTTTGAGGACGAGATTGCTAGTGTGCGCGCCCAACATAGTGTCGGCGCCGATGCGGTCGCCCCGCTGGACAATTACTTCGACCTGAAGTCCCACCTTAGAAACGATCCATAAGTCATACTGGTTCCTCCGTCGGTGGCCGGTGGTCTTCGTCACGTCTAAGTGGCGAGCAACCTCGTCAACAGATGCGCTTTCGTTCACCATCTTGTCACTCGCGGCATGCTTTGATAATTTAGGTTTCCCAGCTTCTGTGCACGCCTGTTATGCCAACCTACAATGTTGGTGGAAAGGACGTCACAATGGGAGCAACAAGGCAGAAAGTCACCCTGGACGAAAAGACCGAAAAGGATCGATCAAGGCTTTAATTGTGTACATGAAAACAGTTCCACTAGCTGACGCTCGCGCACAATTGTCGAAACTAATTGAAGAGGTTAGTTCGACACACGAGCGAATTGAAATTACTAGGAGTGGACATCGTGCGGCGGTGCTCTTGGGAGCTGACGATTACGACGCAATTCTCGAGACTATTGCGATTCTGTCGGACAATGCGCTGCTTGAAGCCCATAAGAGGGGGTTGTCCGACATCGAAGAAGGTGACACATTAGGCCCTGAAGAGCTCGCGCAAGAGATGATTAGGTCCGGGCGACGTGTCGTCGCGAGATGATCGTTACAATTTGAAGATTGCACGTTCCGCATCGCTCGCTCTAGCTGAAACTTTTCCGGAAAAGGTGGCTCTAGCTGCATACGAATTCATTACGGGAGCTTTATTAGAAAATCCGTATCGAGTCGGCAAGCCTTTGAAGGAGCCCTTTTGCAGGTTTTTTCGGCTCGTCGTGGCACCTACCGGATACTTTACCTAATTGATGGAGAGTTGCACAATGTTACAGTGACGTCCGTAGTGCACAGGAGCGACGCATACAGGACGATGTAGTTGCTTATTTGAGCGCCCATCGATTACGCATCAGATCACTCAACTGGGTATTCCGGTTTGAATGGGATTCGAGACTTTTCTGGTCGGTAGATGGATGCGTGGTTCCCACTGCAAATGAGGTACCAATGATGGCGGACGTCACCGGACGAAAACCGCCTTCAGCTGAGTCCTTTTGTTCGCGGATTGCCCAAACATTATTGCGCTGGCGGGTGCTGGTTTATCGCGATCAATTCTCATGGCACGAATGAGGGTATCGGGTCGCCTACGAAATCCGGTGCGGAGACGTGGGGCTAGTTACCTAAGCCCAGCGCAATCTCTAGAGCAGAGTTAAAGGCTTCTAAAGCGACGGGTCCGAGGGATCCACGTCTTTTTGTCAACATGGTCTTTGGCAATGTGAAAATATTGTCGCAGTTTATCGCTGATGTGTGAGAAAGTCCTTCTTCATGTCCAACTTCAACTTCAGCGACATGGCCTCGGTATTTCGAGGTCACCAGTACGCAAACCAGGTTGGCAAGGAGAGGAACTGCAGTATCCCTGGTTGCAACAACAACTGGGTGCCTACCCACTCCGGGTATTTCGGCATCCCAGATTTCCCCTCTGAAGATCACCTATTGCCATCTATCGATATCATCGCCGACAGTGTCCCAAGCTTTGCAATCAGTTCCTCGTCGTCAGGGTCTATAGCCTCGTAGCGCTTCCGGTAGGAATCCTTTATTGCCTCTTCAGAGTGATGGCTCAGCCATTCCCGTACGGCTCGAGATATTATCGCACCTCGGTTAGGAGCGACCCCACAAGCTACGGCATTGTCGATGGCTTGGACAACATCTTCGTCTAGGCGAGTTGTTATAGGCTTACTCATAAATACGAGTATACATATTGTACACACATCGTATACACTGAATCCCCAAGCGATTGAAAGAAACTGTATATCGTGGGTGTGAAACTAAGGGGTACCACCCCAAGCGACATTCAAGATCCCTAGGTTTCAGGATGGTTGGTATCTCTTCAAATACAGAAGGGATGACCTAGTATCAAGACCGAGGGAACTCCGATGAATCGTTAAGTAGATCCCTTGAAATTGTCGATCGACTGACTCGGGTTGCTGAGTCTGTCTCTTATCTGAGATAAGCACTGATAGTGAAACGTCCGAACTGTCGCCACTACCTCTGTTGATGATGGAAATAGCGCTCGCATTCGCTGGCTTCGAACTATCGAGTTCATCAAGGGCCGCGACTACTTTTTTCCGTAGTTCCTCAGGATACCTTTTCATGTCGATTCCATCTTCGCCCTCTTGGAAACATAAATCTAGCTAGGCGACAACAATCCTGGCAGAAAGGGTGAGCACTCGGGCAGAGTACTTGGATACTCTGTTGATCGCCATATGAGGACTAGCCTTGTTCTAGAGGCACTCCAGCAGGCAATATCTCTGAGAGGAGACGATATCCAAGGCACAATTTTTCATACCAATCGTGGAAGCCAATTCACCGATCGTCGTGTCGTGGAACTTTGTGAACAGAATGGCATTATCCGGTCAATGGGTAAAACTTAGATTTTGCTACGACCATGCAACCGCTGAATCGTACTGGTCGACCGAGAGTCTCTAAGTAGTTCTACGGGCACGTATTTGAAAATATGTCCGAATTGAGGGCTGGGGTTAGGAGTTACATGGACTTCTATAACCATAGGAGGAGGTACTCGAAGATCGGTAATCTCTCACCAATTGGTTACGAACTAACATTATTGGAGTCCGTACGAGCGGCCTAGTCAATGTGTCCATTACTTTTGGGTAACCTCAATGGTGATCACTGCCGATGCGCCACAATCCCATCGTTCCCACGCTCAATACTTATAAAAAAGGGCTCGCACTTCATCCTCGGACTGAAGTGAACCTGCCGAGTTTCACTACTGCAGATATAAAACTTTTGCTGGTTTATCCAGTCGAGCGGGCCAATCTGAGGCAGTCGGAGTACGGCCAGTTCTGCCGAAATGCCGAGCAGCGTATAACTCTTCGTCTCTCCCATCTCCATCTAACCGTTGTACTTTTCCTCGCAACGCGACACATTGACTTGAGAAACTGCTGCTCATCAGTAACTGCGACGCTTGAGTAAGTCGTTTAGCCGCTATCATGACTCCACACCTCCACATGTACACTATAATGTACACGCGGAGGTGTGATATGAAAATTATGTCGATGTCGGAGTCCAGAGCCAACTACGCGGCAACCTTGGATTCGGTAATTAATGATCAAGAAGAGGTAGTCATCAC
>JAJZFV010000004.1:0-7191 GCA_021805205.1 Actinomycetes bacterium
CGTATAGTGAAGACCGCCAGCGCCGATGGTACTTGGGGGGCAACCCCCTGGGAGAGTAGGACGTCGCCGGATATCTAATTAGATCATCTAATGATCTACATAACAACGAAATGACTAACAGGGCTAGTGTTACCTAGCCCTGTTTTTGTTTAAGGCGCTTTTCGCGCTTTGTCTGTGGCGTCGCGTGTTAGGTTTCGATTTTCTTGGGCTACCAGCGGCTTACTGCGGTGCGATAACCTTGTCTTGTCGGTTGTTCTAAATCTTTGGAAGTGAGATCTTGGCAAAGTTTGTATCAGAAGGTGAGTTGTTGGGTGTTTTGGGGAGGTTTCAAGACAGTTCCCCCCGTATTGTTTTTAGCGGTAACTTCGCTTCCCCTTCATACCTTGTAGATCTAGCTTGCAAGTCTATTGAAGACTTTAAGTTGTTCACGCTAAATGCCCAGCACGTCTTTCCAATACCAAATGGGATTGTTCTGGAAACTCCTTTCGTTGGCCCTGCGTACAGGGAAAGGAAAGATTGGCTCTCGTATATTCCTATGCGACTTTCGTTGGTACCGCGCTTATTGAACACTACTCACGTGCCCGACATCGTTATGTTGAACGTTTCGCGCGTTATCGGTGGCAGGGTTTCTTTGGGTATTGAGGTGAACCTAATGGTAGCCGCTATTGAGGAGGCAAGGCGCGTTGGAGCATTGGTTGTAGCCGAGGTAAATAGCTATATGCCCTATACCTATGGTGACGGTGAGATCGACTTGGACCACATCGATTATTGCATCTATCACGATGAGAAGATTGCCTCTTCTGCGATAGGTGCTCTTGACGAGGTTGCTATGACTATCGGCTACAACGTTGCAGGTTTGGTAGGCGATGGTTCGACACTACAGTTGGGTATCGGTTCAATTCCTAATGCTTGTCTTGATGCCTTGAAGGGGCACCGATCACTGAGGATATGGTCAGAGATGTTCTCTGATGGAGTATTTGAATTGGAGAAGGTCGGTGCGTTGGACCATAGCGTTCCCATAGTTGCATCTTTTATCTTTGGATCTGAGGAACTCTATCAATGGGTCGATTTGAATCCGCGGATACAGATGAGGCGTACTGAGGTTACAAATGATCCCTCATTGATTTCGCGGAACCCAAAGATGACTTCTATTAATACCGCTATCGAGGTTGATTTGTATGCCCAAGCAAATGCGAGCTTTGTTCGTGGAAATATTTACTCCGGATTTGGTGGGCAGACCGACTTCATCGTTGGTGCACTGCATTCAGTTGGTGGCAATGCAATAATTGCCCTTCCTTCCTGGCACTCAAAGAGTGGTTCATCAACCATCGTCGCTCGAATTCAAGCACCTGTTACTTCATTTCAGCATTCTGCTTTGGTAACGGAATGGGGGATCGCCTCGATCTTTGGAAAAAGCCAGAGTGAGCAGGCAGTCGAGATAATTGATAATATCGCTCACCCGGATGCTCGGGATAGTTTGCGAATCGCTGCGGAAAAGATGCAACTTCATTAAGTTAAGTTAATAAATTCCTTAACTTAACTCTGCTAATATCGCCATTGGATATCGTTGCGCTGTTTCAGCTTTTGTGGAGATAGTTTCATAATCGCGTCGGATAATCCTTTGGCTGAAGGAGTTAGGAATTTAGTGGCAAGAGATGACGTGGCGGCCGCTCTTCGATTCGACGGAGGGTCACCGCTTTTCAACTTGTTGATGACTAAGGGTGCGAGGGGCAGAGGCTCAGTTGAGCGCTTGATTGATGACGAGAGAACCCTTTCCTTCTTGAGTCGATCTTTTGGAATGTCAGAAGACGATCTCTGCGAAGATATTGGTGTGATCCGAGCGCAGCTGATCGAGATTCGTGAGGCCGCCGAGGCGATCATTGGTTATCAGATCTTTAATCGGTTGGAAGTTCGGGATCAGGCATTAATTGGCGTCGATGTATTGAACCGAATTACCGCGAGTGGAGTTTCGAAGAGGCGACTGGGAGTCGACTTAGAGGGGCAGATCGTAGTGGTGACGGTCTCCTCGCCCTTTGAGGCGAAGGTGGCGGAGGTAGCAGCCGAGGTTAGTGAGATCCTATTAGACGGCGAAAAGCGTGCACGCGTTAAGGTATGCGCAAACGAAGCCTGTAGGGCTCCCTTCATGGATCGGTCGCCGACTAATAATCGAGTTTGGTGCTCAATGGCGATCTGCGGCAACAGGGCAAAGGCCAAACGCTACTACCATTCATTGAAGTAATTTGGGCCCCGTCGAGTAAAGAAGATCTCGGTGCCTAACGATTCAAAAGCTTTATAGGCTTCAAGTGACTCATTTGGATGGTCCTAATACTTCGAGGGATAAATTTGCGATTTAGTAAGTCGGTAAGAGATATATCGGTTAGGGTTGCGACCTTGGCGCTTAAGGTCAAACCAGTCTTTCGCATCATCGACGAGTTGGCGGTGAAGTTACGTCGCTACAGCTATCGAGATCCTCGAATAGCAAAATTTCGTCTACGGTTGGTGAAGCTTATCGATCTCTCCGATGATTTCAATGGATTTTATGGACCCTCATACTTTGGTTTCGGACGCACCACGGGTGATCGTGAGGGAATAAGCGGATATGATTCGCTCACGATTGACACAAGTAAGAGCGACTTGTCTGCCGCGCTTATCGATTACCTATTCGCTCCTGATAGCGTTTTGGAAGTTGGATGTGCAGAAGGTCATTTAGTAAGCGCCCTTTTGAAGCTAGATATCGACGCGCGAGGGTTTGACTATTCCCGCTTTGCTGTTAGGCATAGCCTGGATGAGGTATCGGACCGTATCACATGGGGTGATCTTCTGTCTGGGCTAAGGGTCGAATCGAAGTCTGTAGACGTTGTAGTGGCCCTTGAAACGCTAGAGCACTTACCTCCAGAGCGGATCCACCTAGCGGTTGAAGAGTTGATTCGAATATCTCGAGGTTTTATCTACCTAACAATGCCTTCCTTTGGGGCAAATGATGTTGGTCTTGACGGGTGGTTCGAAGGCAAAGTTCGTGATGAACGCCTCGACTACTACAAATCATTAGGTGATCAATACCAAGGTCCGGTGCCAACCGTCGATCTAGCTTTGGATAAGAATGGCAACTTGGTTGAGGGCCACACTGCAATTGCATCATTTTCATGGTGGCGCGATCAGTTTTTGGCGGCAGGTTGTACCCGCGACATTGACTTGGAGCGGCATCTTTACGTTAAACTTGAAGAATTCAATATGACTCCGTACTGGAACGCTTACCTGTTTCGAGTGCCAAATTGCGACATAAGTCCAAAGCGTGAACTCGCCGACGAAGAGATATTTGACAAATCACGAAACCTATTCAATCTCGATAGGTACCTAGGCCAATAGGTAGTTGACTTGATCAAAAAGATGATTGAGAAACCATACTGTTACTCGGTGTCGGAGTTCCTCTAAGTCTTGCGTAAAGTCGCATAAAAAGGTCAAAGTAGTGCCCAGCATCACCTGTATTTAGTGGTGCGTCGCACATTTGGGGCGGAATAAAGGAAGATGATCGCTTATTATATGTAATCGTAATGAAAATGATTGCAAGTAAGAAGTGGATGTTCGCGGGATTAGTGGTTATCGGGCTAATCGTAGTTCAATTGGCAACTTTGCCTAAAATCCCTACGTCTACGGTGACCGTGGTTGCAGCCGAAGATACCTGGGGAAGTGTCGTATCGCAGATCGGTGGTAAGTTTGTAAACGTAGTTTCAGTGATGACGGATCCCAATGCCGATCCGCACGAATACGAGGCGTCGATGTTGACCGCCCGGACATTCGCTCGATCGTCGATCGCTATCGTAAATGGTGCAGGCTATGACGATTGGGCCGTAAAACTACTCGCCGCTAACCCGTCAGCCACTCGTAGCGAAATCAATGTAGCTAACCTTTTGCATGCCACAAGGGGCGCAAATCCTCACTTTTGGTACGACCCAAGATACGTGGAACGAGTGAGTCACGCCATTACTGAGGTCTTGACCTCTAAATTTCCATCTCATAGAAGCTACTTTGCTGCGAATGAAGCGAAATTCCTTGCCTCGATGAAGTCTCTCGAGGGCGAGATAAATGGACTAAGGACGTTATTTCATGGGAAAAAATTCGGAGCAACTGAGGATATATTTGTCTACTTCGCCCGATACGGGGGTCTTAACTTGGTATCGCCAACCTCATTTATGAGGGCGGTTGCCGAAGGTAACGACCCCTCTGTGGCATCGACCATAGCCATGGAGAGGCAGATTAGGGCTCGAGAGATCTCGGTGCTTATCTTCAACACCCAAACGATTACACCTTTGACCGAATCAATAAAGGCCCTGGCGAGAGCCAACTCGATACCGGTGGTGGGTATTTCAGAGATCATCGAACCAGTGGGGGCAAGTTACCAAAGGTGGATCTCCAATGAAGTAAAGGCCATAGCGGCTGCAGGAAGAGCGAGGTAGTTTAACGTGGTTGATTTAGTATTAGCCAAAGATCTGACGGTCGGATATCAAGGTCGACCTCAATGGTCAGGTGCTAACTTTCAAGTGCTGCACGGAGAGTTTGCCGCTGTGATTGGACCTAACGGTTCTGGAAAGTCGACCCTCTTAAAGGCACTCACCGGTCAAGTTGGCCTTATATCTGGCGAATTGAGAATCGATGGATTGGACGTTGGCGAGGGGCGTCGAAAGATAGGCTATGTCCCACAGCGAAGGAATCTGGACCAAGATACCGTCATCACCTCGCGGGAGTTTGCCCTGCTTCCCCATCGAGCGCGTCGCCTGATAAACCGCTCTAAAAGCGAAAGAGCAGCAAGTGAGGCGCTAGTAGAGGAGTCGCTTCGCTCATTGGGAATAGCTGATTTAGCAGATCGCTCGATATCAACTCTCTCTGGTGGGCAATTGCAGAGGGTCTACATTGCACAAGCACTTTCGCAGCAGCCAGAGCTTCTCTTGCTCGACGAGCCACTTTCCAACCTTGACATCAGAGCTTCGGCGCAGCTGGCAAAGAGTGTTTCTGAGCTTGTCAGGGGACGAAAGGTTGGAGTTATGTTGGTGGCGCACGACCTTAACCCCCTTCTTCCCTACCTTGATAAGGTGCTTTTCGTTGCAAATGGAAGGGTAGTTTGCGGCTATCCCGATGAAGTCTTGACTACCGAAAGGTTGTCGGATCTATTCGAATTGTCAGTAGAGGTTGTAAGGGACTCAAGCGGAAGGATTGCAATTATGGGTGACTTCAGCGAGGCTCATCATGCTTAATAATCAGGTGCTATTGGCGGCGAATTCAACTTCGTCGTTCTCTTTCAACATCATCTATGACCTTTTAGTAATGCTTCGTTATCCGTTTATGCGAAATGCATTTATCGCTGGTAGCGCTGTTGCGATTCTCGCCGGAGCGGTAGGTTACTTCATAGTCTCTCGTCGCTCTTCATTTGCTGCTCACGCCCTGTCGCACGTTGGATTTGCAGGAGCCGCTGGTGCGGTAGTTGTGGGGCTTACCCCCCTTGAAGGTCTACTTGGCTTTACTACGGTAGGTGCAATCGTGATGGGGGCCCTTGGTAAGCGGGGTGAACTTAGGGACTCGCAGATCGGAATTGTCCTATCATTCATGCTTGGCTTGGGGGTGCTGTTTATCTCTCTCTACCAGGGTTATGCGTCTGAAGCATACTCAATTCTATTTGGACAAATTTTAGGCATCTCAAATGCTTCCGTTATCTTTACGGTTGGTTCGGCAGTCGTCCTGCTGGTTGTTATGCGCTTAGCGCTCAACCTTTTGCTATTTGCATCATTTGATGAAGAGGTTGCCAACTCTCAAGGAGTTCCAACTCGTCTAATCTCGTATGCTTTTTTAGTGGTTGTTGCGGTTACCGTAGCCGTCGCAGTCCAGATAATTGGGGTACTTCTCATATTTTCACTACTTGTTACGCCTGCGGCGGCTGCAATCAGGATGTCCGGAAGGCCACGAATAGCTATATTGGCTTCCACAACTATAGCTCTCCTAATTACCTGGATTGGACTTTTTGTTGGCTTCTATCAGCCATATCCCGTGAGTTTTTTCATTACAGCCTTTGGCTTTGCTTTTTATCTCCTGACCCGTCTCAAGCCATTTGCCGATCGTTTCGTTGTTCAAAGTTAGATGTGCTTGGTCAAGGATTGAAGGGAGACCAATTGTAATGCCAGAAGATTTTGCGTCAGATAAGGTAAGTCGCAAGACGCGACAAAAGGAGCAGTTGGAGACGGTCCTCGACTCTAATCGCTCATTTAGATCCGCACAAGAAATCTTTGCTAGATTGCGGACCGATGGGGTACAGATCGGCCTCACCACGGTTTATTCCCAGCTGAAGGCTCTCGAAGCGCAAGGGGTTGTCGAGGTGAGCAGATCATTGACTGGGGAGGCTACCTACCGAAAATGTCAGATCGACTCTCACCACCATCACATTATCTGTCGAAGTTGCGGCGTTAGCGTTGAATTTACAGTCGATGCCTTTGAAGCAGCTGCCAATGAAATAGCTCGCGAAAAGGGATTCTCTATGATTTCACATACGGTAGAGATATCGGGCCTCTGTCAAGGTTGTTCTAGTAAGTAAATTAATTGAGGTTCAGGACCATCTTTGCCCTGATGACTTGACCCAGATTTGTCATTGAATGCGATTACCTTTCATCGATCGCCTCGACCTACCTTTATCTGACCATCTTCGACTAGGCTATTAAACTTTGTATTGCGGTAAATTGGCCAGTTCTGCTGATTTTTTAGGCCGTAGATTGATAACCGTAGCGGAGTAGTTGTGGCATCTGAAGATAGAAATAGTTCACGAGGAAACTCAAGAGGCGGAAGCTTCGGAGGTGGTGGACGTCGCGGCGCAAGCTCCTCCGGTAGATCAAATCCCCGTTTCAAAGGAGCGCGAGATGGTGCTCCACGACCCTTCGATGAAGACAAAGAGGTGGTTCGCGATGGTGAAGATGCCCCACAGCGACCACCACGACCCTACGTACCAGGCGCGGGTCGCGATATAAAGCGAGACCGAAGCGGCGGCTCAGATCGCTCCGGTGGTAGGGGCAGCTTCGATAGAGACCGTCCAAGAGGTGAATTTGGTGGAGATCGTCGCGAACGACGTGACTCATTTGGCCCTAAGCGAGATGGTGGCGATCGACCACGTCGTTTTGAAGATCGGGAAGATCGTGGTGGATACCGAGGAGATTC
>JAJZFV010000004.1:7201-47369 GCA_021805205.1 Actinomycetes bacterium
GTCCAAGAGGTGAATTTGGTGGAGATCGTCGCGAACGACGTGACTCATTTGGCCCTAAGCGAGATGGTGGCGATCGACCACGTCGTTTTGAAGATCGGGAAGATCGTGGTGGATACCGAGGAGATTCTTCTCGCGGAGGCTACCGTGGCGGCTCTTCTCAAGGCGGCTCAGATCGCTCCGGTGGTAGGGGCAGCTTCGATAGAGACCGTCCAAGAGGTGAATTTGGTGGAGATCGTCGCGAACGACGTGACTCATTTGGCCCTAAGCGAGATGGTGGCGATCGACCACGTCGTTTTGAAGATCGGGAAGATCGTGGTGGATACCGAGGAGATTCGAACCGGAACCAAACGGGCGAAGGGCGAGGGCCTCGAGGCTTATCTGCCCCTCGTAATCCAAGGGAGACCAACGCCTCCCCCTCTCGTCAATCAACTGGTCAATATGGCGCACTGACGAGAAAAGGTGCGCGAATAGTCTCTCCTCGAAGCGATGGACAGAGTTTTAGTCCATCCGATTCGCCTGCGAAGAAGTACAGCACCCCCCAACCTCTCGACCAGTGGGTCGACAAGGGTAAGGCAAAAGGGAAGGCTCCGCAACGTAGCGAAACTGGAGGCGGTATCGTCGGATACAACGTCGAAGAGATTATCGCAAGGGAGACTCCGCGGGGACTTTCTAAGTTCAGAGTGGCGAGGATCAAGCGAGAGTTCTCCGAAGGGGTACGTGCGTATCAGGCAGACCGTTATCGTGATGCACAAAAGCTTCTAGTGGGGCTACTTGAGCTAATGCCTCAATCGCAGTCCCTGTTAGAGATCATCGGCCTCAACTTCTATCGTCTTGGTCGATGGAAGTTGGCACTTGAGTATCTCGAAGCCTCTAAGGCGATTACCAAATCTGTTGATCAGGGCCCGGTTATAGCGGACTGCTACAGAGCACTTGGACGCCATAATAAGGTTCGCGAGATCTACGACGAGGTGGGTGAAGTATCACCATCTCCCGAAGTAATGGCTGAAGCTCGGATAGTCCTTGCTGGTTCATTAGCAGATCAGAAGAAGTTCACCGAAGCCATTGCGCTATTGTCGCGGTTTGAAGAGACTGAACGTCGCAACCCACGTTTGATCGAAATTCGTCAATGGTACGTGCTAGCTGATCTCTACGAAAAGGTGGGCGATATTGTTCACGCAAGAAAGCTATTTCAAAAGATAGCCATGAATGAACCTGGTATCTATGATGTCGCTGAGCGACTGGCTGACCTACGCTAATTTAATGCCTAGGTTTTAGATCTAGACATACTTGAGGAGGAATATTTTGGGGACCGATATCGAAGCTCTTCTTGGTGATGACGCCAAGGATCTTCTCGACCACACTTGTGTTGGAGTGCCAAAGGAGTCTTTGGTTCTTTCAGGTAAAGACGTAATCGACGACGTATTTGTCTATTCGGATAGAACGCCGCAAGTGTTGCGTTCTCTTGGTTCTCTCTACCGGGGTGGTCGACTCGCAAATACCGGATACTTATCAATCCTCCCCGTAGACCAGGGTATCGAGCACTCAGGGGCCTCATCATTTGCAAAGACTCCTGAGTACTTTGATCCGATGAAGATCGTTGAACTCGCTGTAGAAGCTGGATGTTCTGGTGTCACCACTACCCTTGGCGCACTTGGAATCGTATCGCGAAAGTATGCACATCGAATTCCAATGATCGTCAAGATGAACCACAACGAACTTCTCTCGCTTCCAGCTGAGCCAGATCAAGTCATGTTTGGACAAGTTCGCCAAGCTTGGGATCTAGGTGCTGCTGGGGTGGGGGCTACGATCTACTTCGGTGCTCCAAATTCTACCCGCCAGATCCAAGAGGTATCGGCCGCCTTTGCCGAGGCCCACCGCTTGGGAATGTTCACCATTCTGTGGTGCTATCTGCGCAACCCTGCCTTCAAGACCGCTGAAGCCGACTACCACTTGGCCGCTGATCTTACTGGTCAAGCCAACCACCTTGGCGTCACGATTCAGGCGGACATAATTAAGCAAAAGCTCCCTGAAAACAACGGAGGATACGTCAAGATTGGCTTCGGACGCACTGATCCTCTGGTGTACTCCAATCTCACCACCGATAATCCAATCGATCTCACCAGATGGCAGGTTATAAACTGCTATAACGGTCGAATCGGCCTAATCAACTCCGGTGGAGAGTCAAAGGGAGCGTCAGATAAGGCAGAAGCCGTTCGAACCGCTGTTATCAACAAGCGCGCCGGAGGAGTCGGACTGATCGCCGGGCGTAAGGCATTTCAACGTCCGCGTGCTGAGGGTGTAGACCTCCTCAATGCAATTCAAGACGTCTACCTAGATGAGGCCATTACTATCGCCTAAATAATGAGAAGGGGATATTAGTCACGCTTTTAGGTTGATCTATGGGTGAGAGGTGGAGCGAAGTATTTCGCTCCACCTCTATTCTTTTGATACGTCTTTTATGAAATCGGATTTATTTTGCACCTAGGTACACTCGATCGAGTTCTTCTTCTTCTCTTTGCAGCAGGTGGCGCGGGTTTTGTAAATTCAATTGCCGGGGGCGGTACGATGATCTCGTATCCAGCGCTTCTTTTGGTAGGCCATAGCCCAGTAGTTGCGAATATCACAAACTCTTTAGCTTCACTGCCCGGTTATTTGAGTGGAACCTATGGCTATCGACGCTTGCTAGTAGAGCAGAGGCGAGATCTAAGAAATGTGGCGCCCTTTGCTATTCTCGGGGCGATCCTTGGGACAATTATCCTATTGACGACCCCATCGTCGGTCTTTAAAGGGATAGTTCCATTTTTGATTATCATGGCCTGTCTACTTCTTGCATATCAAGGGAGATTGAGCGATATTTTGGAGGGTATGGGCTTTGATAAAGGGGGCATGCGCACCCTTTCAATCTTGGTATTTATCTCCTCTATCTATGGCTCTTACTTTGGAGCAGGACTTGGAATTATCCTTCTCTCGACGCTTACCATCTTTCACCACAGCGATATTCAGCGCAATAACGCATTAAAGATCTCGATATCATCGATTATCGCCACTACCGGAGACATTATCTACCTCATCGTGGCTCACGTAGCAATTCTCGATGGTCTATTGATGTCGATAGGTTTTATAGTGGGCGGTCTGCTTGGGGCTAAGGCGGCAATGAAGATCCCTGCGGATCTGTTAAGGCGAGCAATTGTAATCTTTGGCTTTATAGTGGCGGCAATTCTTTTAGCTCAAAACCTTCACATCAAGCTTTAGTACTCAATTCGCAACCTCGTCGTCATTGAGCTTGCCCCCTAAATCTAGAGTACCGGTCGACAATGGATGGAAGAGAAGCTTTGATTCTAAGGTCAGGATCTGTTCGATGTCACTTGGGTTAGTTAGTGGTTGGCTTGATTTGAGGTCTCGATTTTCCGAAAAGTCTATAAGTGAAAGATCTGTTGTATCCTGGGTCGAGACCACCAGATAGATCTGATAGTTGCTTGGGCCGCCAACCTCTAGCGATGAGATCTCCCAAGCTGGGGAGTCGCCCAGGGTTGTGATGACTTGCCGCACAACCGAAGGAGACGGTACAACAAAGAGGCGATGGAGTTGCCCCCTTGCATCTCCGAGGCGTGATATGGGTCCTATCGCACTAGCAGATGGTAGTGTAGCCACGTCAAAGTCAACCGCTAAGAGGGTGATCCTTGCTTCGGCGAAATCTCCCATCTGGGCCACCGCTACCATTCGAAGCCTTACCGGAACTTTGAGAGAGCGAGTCGATACTTCGTATAGATATATCGATAACTCTTCGTCCTCTACTAGGTAGTCGTCGATGTTAGCTAGTGACAAGTGTGACGGACCAGCTATCGACGTATCGAGGCGCACGGATCGAAAGGGCAAGAGATCCCCCGGAGGGGGCAATTTTGTTCGTTGGTAGCGACTTAAGTCCATTCTGCTTCTAGCCTACAGTACCGGACCGGTATTTGTACGAAGGCAATTGTCGCTAACAACTTGGGAGTAGATATGGGTAAAGGTTGGGTAATCGATCTAGATGGTGTTGTGTGGTTACTCGATGATCCAATTCCTGGTTCAGTCGAGGCGATAAATGCACTACTAGATGCGGGTGAGGCAGTTACCTTCGCCACCAATAACTCCTCGTTGACCCAAGATGAGTATCGTGCCAAGCTCTCTAAGTTTGCAATTCGCGCTGAAGGGACCACTGTCGTTACCTCCTCCATGGCAGCTGCTTCGCTCCTCAAGGAGGGCTCATCGGTCTATGTTGTAGGAGCAAGTGGAATATATCCCTCCCTTGAGGAACGCGGAATCGAAGCTCGAGACTCATCGGAGGTGGATGCCGTCGTGGTCGGATGGGATCGTGAGATCACCTACGGCAAGATCGCGCGCGCAGCAAGGGCGATTCACAACGGTGCTAAGTTCATCGCCACCAATCTTGATCCGACCTATCCCACTCCTCAAGGACTGCTACCTGGTGCAGGATCGATAGTTGCCGCGATCGCTACAGCAGGACTTGCTAAACCAATCGTTGCTGGTAAACCCGGTCAAGCAATGGCCGATCTCTTAGTGCAGATGGTGGGAACACCCCGTTTCATGGTGGGGGATCGCATCGATACCGATGGGGCATTTGCCGCTAGCCTAGGGTGCGACTTTGCAATGGTGCTCTCAGGCGTCTCAACTGTAGATGAGATCGATGAGATTGTACCTGCTGTTATCGCAGCCGACCTAGGTGAGTTAGTCCGAAACGAGATTGGTACCGTTTAAGTCTCGTCGGCGCATCGCCAATCCAGCAATCGCCTCTAGAGCTACTCGGTGAGCGTTGTTGATAGTGACGTCAGCGTGGTCAAATGGAGGAGAGACCTCGACGATGTCGACTGCGACTACGTTGACGTTGCGACATATCCTTCTAATGACCCGAAGGAGATCCACCGGAGCAAGGCCTCCTGGCTCGGGTGTGCCTGTTCCAGGGGCAAAGCCGGGGTCGAGGACGTCGATGTCTACTGATAGATAGATTCCTTTAGGAGATGCGCTAGCCTCTTCAATCGCCTGGTCTATCACAGCTACGACTCCGCGCTCGTAGATCTCGTTCATAGTGTGCCACTTCATCTGCTGTTCACCCATCCAATCGAAGACATCTTTAGGGGGCCAATAGCCACGGAGTCCAACCTGAACGAAGTTTGCTCCCCTAATGGCGCCAGATTCTATGAGCCTTCGCATTGGAGTACCGTGGCTGGCGTAGTTGCCATCTATCTCTTCGGCGGTGTCGGCGTGGGCATCGAAGTGAACCATTCCAATTTCGCCGTAGCCGAAGTGGCGCGCTACTGCCGTTGCACTTGGATATGTAATTGCATGGTCGCCTCCGATAACAAGGGGGACGATCCCACGTGATACCACTTGGTGCACTCTTTCTTCGATAGCCTGTCGGCTGGCTTCCCACAGCCCGTGGCTACAAATTGCATCTCCGTAGTCGACAACCTCGAGTTCTTCGAAGATTTCAATCCCATAGTCCATATGGTAGGTCCCAGGTCCGTAGGCCTGTGCTCTAAGGGCGCGGGGTCCAAAGCGCGCCCCTGGGCGATTCGTCGTTGAGTCGTCCCACGGAGCTCCAACTACCGCTACATCGGGTTGCCACTCATCTAGCTCTTGTGGTTCGGTGAGAAAGGGGCGTTGGGCAAATGTTGCGAGACCTTGATACGAGGCGGTATCTAGCTGTCTTCTCATACCGTCAGTCATTCTACGTTCCATTTCGACCATCACCTTAATTGAACTACAACTCGTAGACGCACTCTCTAAAGTACTTGCTGAGGTTAGCCCCTTACGATATCAATATAGCGAGCTAATCTGCCTCGCTAATTGTAGGCTCATTAATTGTCAAATTGTATGGAAATGCCATATCTTGTCTCTTTAGGAGAGAACGTGCCAGTCACTCGTCAAATTACACTTGCAAGCCGTCCGATAGGACTTCCAACCGATGAAAACTTCACCATCAAAGAGGTAGAAGTGGGAGAAGTTGCCCCTGGACAGGTCGGCGTTGAGTTGGTCCACATTTCTGTAGATCCTTATCTACGGGGAAGAATGAACGATGCAAAGAGTTACGTCCCGCCATTTTCAGTGGGTGGCCCTATTCAAAGCGGCGCAATAGCTCGAGTTGTTTCATCCAGGGCTGAGGGAATTGAAGAGGGAGATCTTCTTACCGGTATCTTTGACTGGCAAGAGAGTCAAGTGGTAAATCCAGCAGGATATCGAAAGTTGGATGCCACTGGAATCTCACCAACTGCATATCTGGGTATCCTTGGAATGCCGGGTCTGACCGCCTATGCCGGCCTCTTTTATATCGCTGATGCCAAAGAAGGCGAGACGATATTTGTCTCTGGAGCTGCTGGAGCTGTAGGTTCTGCCGTAGGTCAAATGGCCAAGATAAAGGGGCTCACTGTTATTGGAAGTGCTGGCGGTCCACAAAAGGTCTCCCGCCTAATCGAGCTTGGATTTGACAAAGCCCTGGACTATAGGGGCGGCGACATTAAGGCCCAGCTCATGGATGCGGCACCAGATGGTATCGATATCTACTTTGATAACGTAGGTGGCGATCACTTGATTGCAGCCCTAGAGGCCTCCAATGATTTTGCTCGCTTCGCACTGTGCGGATCTATCTCAGAGTACAACCTAACAGAGCGTTCCCAGGGCGCTTGGAATCTCTTTAGAGCGGTTCAACGACGCATAAAGTTACAAGGTTTCATAGTAACCGACTTCATGGATCGTAGCCGGGGCTTCTATGAAGAGGTGGTTCCGTGGATACAAGAGGGTAAATTGAAGTTTGACGAGACGGTTGTAAAGGGCTTCGAAAATACCCCTAGTGCCTTCCTCGGCCTCTTTTCCGGCTCCAATACCGGAAAGATGATCGTCACCCTCTAATAGATGCCTTAGCTTTAATGATCACGGAATCGTGGGCAACGACGTTGGATTCGGAATTTCCGCAGATAGCGTCGTTGTCCAAGCTGAGTTGACTGGCGATAGAAAGAATGGCGGTGTTAGATACGCCAGGCGTGGATCGTACGTGTAAGTTGTCCCATACCCTTCGACAATCGAACTTCCCGAAAATGTCCCCTCGATGTCGGCGTACTTACCTGCAATTGATCCATACAGGTAGATAGTTCCAAGTGGGCCCCTAGTGTTCCAGAAGTTCTGAACCATAAAGCTGTGATTTAGTGCAAGTATCGCCGCCATTATCACAGGGTTGTTACTTGGCTGACCGAAGCAGGTGTCGCTAGTGGTGTTGGAGGATCCAAATTTTGAAGATACCTGAACAAAGTTTTGTGCCACTAGGCCAAGAATATCGGTCGAAGTAGAAGAGCCACAACTGGTGTACTCCAAGTCGCCACTAATGACGATGTTATCGTCGGAGCCGACTGTGACTTGCCCGGTTAATCTACCTTGAATTGCAATTTCGCTAGATCTGCAGCTGTAGGCGCTTCCTCCGACAGAGATATTGCTGTTTACGCCGCACGCCATCGATGAGGGCATTTGCGCTTCGTATATGACTCCATTGGCAGGTAGGGGAAGCGAACCGGATCCTATGCATCCGGGATTTGTCGACGACGCTGAAGTCTCTGGACTATTTACAACCATCGAGTTGCCAGTGAATGTTATTGAAGTTGGTCCGTAATAGGTGCATCCACCGACTTGTGCGGCTGATTTTAAGGCTGTGTTAGTCGAGGGCAATGCCAAAGGGGCGTGATATGAGGGGTCGCCGCTGTGAGCGAAGACCGGAGCCGTTGTTTCGTCATATCCGAAGTAGTCGTTTAGCGGATCTATCCAATATGGATGGGACGAGTGCGATGATTGGGTCGCTGATCCAGAGTAGACGCGAGCGTTGAAGACGGGATCTCCAGAGAAGTAGTACATGTCGTTGGTCATGATTGGCCCATTAAATGTTTGGCCGCCGACATAGAAGTTGATGAGCGAAAAGCATTGATTCCACTCTGGTCCGGTTGTGTATTGATCTTGTTGGGAGCTATCTGAGTCGAGCTCAGAGGTACCGTTTGCGTTGTCGTTTGGTTGGGAAAACTTGTAGGAACAATCTGTGGCTGCGGCAGCCGCAGAGGGGAAGCTACTTATATGTATCGCGAGATCAGGATCGATCATCATCATGTCGGTCATAAGGAGGTAATCAAGAAAGCCGTTGGTTCTAAGTTGAACTCTGAGGGTTCGAAATTGGCTGGCCGTCCCGTGAAGTTGAAGACCAGTGGAAGTCAGCGTTACGATTCCGGTCGATGCGGTTGTCGAAGTGTTGACTGAGTAGTGAAAGTATTCAGTTGATGAACCGGGAACCTGGACCCAGCTAGTGAAGGCTTGATTTCCATCGGGCGGTGGATTTGTGGCGGAATACTCCCAATAGTTGCCTGCCTGATTTAGCGCAGTTTGATTAAGGCGGTTGATATAGTCCGCCACGCCAGATTGGGCCGCTCCAAGTGCCGATTGAAGGTCTTGGTTTCCACGAGTAAGTGGAAGTTGATTTGTGGTTGCAGCATAAGTGGCAAGCGGTATCGCGGCTAGCAGCATTACCGCCATGACAGCGATTATTACCGCCGCCTCTCCCCGATCGTTGCCGCGGAGTCCCAACGACCACTTTTTGGTCCCCTTACCTTTGCGCACTATCGTCTTCATGCCATGACCCTCTTAGATCGTGAAAAGCTGTTTGCAACTTGATAGGTGTAGGCGGTGTTGGTTCCGTTGATGACGTTTGAGAGCGCTACAGTCTGACTTAGCGTTGCCGAGGTAGCGCTATTTAATTGTGAGACGTTCAATGTTATGTCTATGACTGCAATCTGACTCAGTGTCGTCGTTAGGTCTGTTCCGCTAATCGGAACGCTTACCAACGACAAAGTTTTTCCATCGGTGGTCGTACCGGAGGCAAATGTAAATATCTGATTTGATGTTAGGTTTGTGGCTAGGAGAAGTGATGAAGTGGTGGGAGATGATTCATTTTCGTAGAGTGAGCAGGGGCAACTACCCCCAGCCTGCGGTGTTGCGATGATATCGAGCGACTTGGTGGAGTTGGTTGATTGATCAAAGGTGGTGAACTTGACTTCTGCTGGTGAAACAAAGGCGAGGGGCGTCGCAGACGACGATAGATTTATCGCGTTTCTAAGGTTTCTGGTGATTTCGTTCATTGCCGACATCGCCGTTCCGGTATTGTTTGAGCGAGCTGCGATATTTGAGCGCGAGACCTCGAAGGTGTTAACCAGATTTAAGGTCATAACCAGAATGAACGAGAAGAGTGCGGAGGCCACGAGCAGTTCCACCAGCGTTAATCCGTCGTCGTTTAGTCTTCCCTCGCTTGATCGTACAG
Organism: Actinomycetes bacterium; assembly: GCA_021805205.1. Lineage (GTDB taxonomy): Bacteria > Actinomycetota > Acidimicrobiia > Acidimicrobiales > Acidimicrobiaceae > Acidithrix. The sequence continues at coordinate 16,542 of JAJZFV010000004.1, forward strand.
CGAGAAATGATCTGATTCGATTCACCGTGGAGATGGCGCTTTGAATTGACCTAGTTTCCAACTGCATAGGATGCCGCACCTCCATTAGATGCCATGGGAGTGCTCGTTGAAGCTACGCTTCCAGATGGCTCTATGAGTTGAAATTCAAAGTACCCTATTGGTATCGGAGCTGATAAAGCCCCACTGGAATCGGTGACGCCCAATGGCACCGCGGTAGAGTTGGAACAACTTGTTCCAGTTGAATCTGCCACAGGGATTGCTGAGATTGTATAACCCGATGCGGGAAGTCCGCCGCTGGTAGCGGTAAAGGTTGCCGTCGTATATGTCGGGGCAACAGATACAGTGCTTCCTGGGGATACCGAGGTAATCGGAACTTGTGAGAGTTGTGGAAACTGTGGAATTCCGCTCAAAGAGTAACAAGATCCTAGCCAAACCTGATATCCGGAGGAAAATGGAAAGACTGGACCGAAGGAGTTGGAGTTTCCGTTCAATATCGAAGCTCCACCGATTGGAAGGGCACTGTTGCCGACTGCAATTCCAAACTTCGATGCCACGGTTTGTGCGATTGGATCTGAGAGGCTAATAAGGGTCCCCTTGTCGTATTGGAATTGGAGTGATGTGGTATTTCCCAGCGTTACTCCCGTACTAGTCGATGGCGATGGATTGTTGGTGTTGTCGACGAATCCGGGATTTAGGGATGATGGAAGTGAGATGGTATAGCTGCCGACTTGCAGGAAGGGGAAGAAGGCGCATCCATTTTGATCGGTTACCGTTGTTATTGTAGAAGTTCCATTGGTGGCAACGACTGATACTCCAGGAGATCCCTCCCCTAGTGCGTTGAATATTCCGATTGAAATGTTGCCTGTGGTGCTCGAGTAGGCGCCTACAGGTGGAGTAAGAATCTCATTTGAGAATTGAGGGGGGCTCGGAACGGTGCCGGTCCACGCGACGTGAACACTAACTTCTATCACTGGTTGGTTGTAGGTCTTCGACGATGTAGTGCCACAACTCCCTGACGAAAAGGTACCCGATGACCATGCCACCAAGGACGTAATGGTGTAAGTTGATCCATTTACCACTTCAGTGGTCGATGTGGTTCCAAGATTGGCGTTCACAAATTGAGTGAAATTCGATGCGGCCAGAGTTCGATCCAAGTCCAGAGTTGAGGTGACAATCGAGGCTGCGGTTACTCTCGATCTATTGTTAGCCGAGACGCCAAGAGTCTTTTCTAGTAGTTGACTAGCTGGAATGAGCGCTACCATCAAGATTGAGGCAGCAATAAGGACACCGACGACTGTAAAGCCATCGTTTGCTACTCTACTGCCTCGTTTCTTTGGGAATACGATCCCTCTCATAAAGCATCTTATCGACATGCGAGGGAAAATTCTTTATTGGCTCAATGGTTTACTATGGCATGTGGGGGCCATTGATTAGGAATCTCTCATGGTTATTTCATGAACTTTCGCTTTTGTGGCGCAAAGATAGAGCTAAGAGTTTTCATAGACGCATAGAACTGTGCTCGATCATCGAATCTATGGCATCCACTCAATAGAGTTTTTGCATCGAGATGATTAACAGTTATGTCGTTTTAGGGATGGTTGTAGAGATGAGCGAAGAATTCAACGTGGAATCTAACCCTGTAAAGGTTAAAAGGTTCTCCTCGCCCAAGGCGCTTAGAGTTATCTCATTTGTAGCACCGGCTATCGTTGGCGGAGCAGTCGTCGCTTCGATTATGAATTTTGGCGTCTTCGGTGGAGGCAGTCGGCTGCCACAGGCGATACTCATTACGCCATCTGAAAAGGCTACACCATCGCCAAATGCAGCTACTACCACCTCAACCGTACCTTATGTCACCTCTACCTCGACCACCGCTGCCGTTGTCGTCGCGTCATCTACGACCTCTACCGTACCGGTCACGGCTGCACCGCTTGAGATCGTCCCAACCACCTCAAAGGTATACGCATATGAAAGTGCCTCCTCGTCTCCGTCGGAGCTTTCGAGTAGTGAGCAGGATCAATCGCAGGCCTCTGTAGATTCGATCGTGGACGGAAAGGGTAAGGGCGACCCTTCGTCACATGGCGGATCGACGACTACGGTGGTTCCGGTATCAGCCGCCACAATTCAAGCTCCAAACCCTGGCAAGGATCAAAGCCACGATGGGGATTCATCTACTCTTTCAACTGTTGTTGCGCCGAACACCACGGCTACGTCAACGGCGGAGGGTGATAGTTCTCCCTCCACTACTGCAACTACCTCCGTCTCTCCTTCGGGCCACGGCGACAACTAAGGCGATCTCTTCGATTGCAGACTAGATTAGACCATAGGCGATAGATGGCCATAGTCCAAAGAGAGAAGCGTAGCCAAGGAATGAAAACTTCTAAGGCGCTTGAGGCCCCCTCGATGCGGCGCCAAAGAGGCCACGATTTACGGATTAACAAGAGCTCAACGAGCTCGAAACCCGTCGCAAGTTCCGCCCCAAAGGCGTCGAAGCTGCGTATCGGTACAGTTCCGCGTCTGGTTGCGGCGCTCTTTGTGGTAACGGCAGCCGTTCTGGGATTAGTAGTCATACAAATCTCTAAGACCTTTGAGTCGAAGCTGATAGGAGTTACTCGAACTGTCTTAGTCGATGAGATATATGAGTTTCAGCATTCGATCCAAGGAACGTCTATATCTAACCTCTTCACAGCTACTGAGCGCTATATCCGAGACCATCGGATAACTAGTCAAGGTGCAATCGCGATATCCATCGTCGGAGATCCTATTTTAGGTTCAAATGGATCTCAGACGGTTCTTCGGTCTTCGGTAGTTCGAAATTGGATAACTAATCCGCCGCATGCTACCGAAGAGAGCCAATTCAAGCTTGGAGGTACCCCCTATCTCGGCGTTGGAGCACCGATCATCGTCTCTGGCAAGGTGGTGGGAGTGATGGTCGCAACCAGCGATCTAGTCTCACAAGTTCAGCAGTACCATCAGATGGTGATTTTGGTTCTATTCGAGGCCGGAGTTGCGCTCGCCTTCACTATGGCTAGCGGCTACTTTTTGCTTCGGCGGGTTCTAAATACTGTCGGTCGAATTACATCAGCCGCGATCGCGATTTCAGATGGCGACACCGCTACAAGGATTGAGTACAAAGGGGCAACTGATGAGGTCGGGCTCTTGGCCCATACCTTCGACAATATGTTGAACCGCCTTGAAGAGATTATGGATTCACAAAAGCGACTTTTGTCGGATGTCTCGCATCAGCTTAAGACCCCCCTCACAATCATCAAGGGAAATTTGGAGTTAATTGAGCGAAGTGGAGAGCCGCTCTCGCCAGATAATTTAGAGAGTTTTGAGGCAGCCAAAGAAGAGATCATGTTTATGAGTCACTTGATCGATCAGCTGCTTCTTCTTGGCAGGACCCTAGAGAGAGACTTCATAAACCCAGAGCCGGTAGCGCTACGGGCTTTCTTGGCAGATATCTATACCTCTTCGGTGGTCATCGCTGACCGTGATTGGAGATACGTAGAACCTCCCGACATTGTAGTTGACCTCGACGCCGGAAGAGTGAGGGGTGCGCTCTTGAACTTGATTGAAAATGCAACCAAGGTCACTACTGATGGTGATGTTATCGAGATAGCCGGCGTCGCAAATGGTGACCTGCTAGAGATATCAATTTCAGACTCTGGACCTGGGGTTCCTCAGGGCAAAGAGGAGGAGATCTTTCGAAGATTTGAAAGGGGGAATCAGCCTTACAAGAAGGGCGCAGGGTTGGGTCTCTCGATTGTTGACGCAGTGGCGAGGGCGCACAAAGGTTACGTCTCTGTTCGCCGTTCGAGTTATGGCGGCGCTTGCTTTACCTTTTCGCTTCCGCTAAATGTCATCAAACTCGATGGCGATCTGGCTTAGATTTTTCAAAATAGGAGTAGTCGATGAATATTGTAATTGTTGAAGACGATCCAAAGATTGCAAGTTTTGTATCAAGAGGGTTGCGAGCCGAGGGTTACGCTACAACTCTTATCCAAGATGGTGACTCGGCTATGTCGGTCGTGCCTTTGATGAGGGACGACGTGGATTTAGTTCTGCTAGATCTTGGACTTCCAGGAAAAGACGGAAAATCAGTCTTGGCTCATTGGAGAAGTGAGAAGTTCAACAAGCCGGTGATAATTTTGACCGCTCGGGATGAGGTATCGGAAAAGGTCAAAGGACTGAACGCCGGTGCGACCGACTACGTGACCAAGCCGTTCTCTTTCGACGAGCTTTTGGCAAGAATCCGCGCGGCGCTACGCAGCTATGAAACCACCTCTATAACCACTCTCGAAGTCGGCGATGTTACCTTTGACTTGGTGGCAAAGGTGGCGTTTCGTGGTGGTAGACGTATAGAACTAGCTCAGAGAGAGTGGGCACTCCTAGAGTTATTCATGAGAAACCCAAATCAGGTGCTCTCTAGGATTCAGATCTTGAACCACGTTTGGGATTACTCGTTTGATCCAGGCTCCAACATAGTTGACGTGTACGTGGGCTATCTGAGGAAGAAGATCAATATCCCTGGCCACGAGGCGTTGATTCAGACTGTAAGAGGAGCCGGGTATAGGTTCTTGTCACCTAGCTCCTCCTTCAATGGATAGTTTGGTTTAGTCCTGCCCGGCTGTGATGGCATCTTCGATGTCGCTGATTCGCCTCTTATCGATGTCGTCGGCAAATTGTTCGTCCTCGGCCATAACCTCGTCGAGGTCGATCGATGCGAACCCCATCACGCCAATCTTTTCAAATGTGTCACGCATCTTCTTGCCAAATAGGCCAATATCGCGCAGAACTGGTACGATTCGCATGAATAGGAGCGACCGGAATGCTATCTGACCCTCTGAGTTGGTGACGAAGTCGACCGCCTCTTTGGTGTCGACGTTTAGGTTGTCCCATACTTCGTGTGCAAGAAACCTATCGCGCATTATCATTATCGCTTCTGCGCAAAACTCTTCTCGCTCCTCGCGTTCGGCTTCGGTTAGCTGAGGGTAGTAGTCCTTGAGGGCGTTGCGGCCGAATGCTACGTGGCGCGCCTCGTCTTGCATGACGTAGGCCGTTAGCGATGTGGCTAGCTCATTGGTTGAAAAGGTTCTAATAAGACCGAAGGCAGCAAGCGCTAGTCCTTCGATGAGTACTTGCATCCCAAGATAGGTGATATCCCAACGCGAGTCGCTTATCACATCGTCGAGAATTGATCTGAGGCTAGGGTTTATTGGGTAGGCAAGGCCCAGCTTCTTCAAATAGGTGGAGTAGACCTCTACGTGTCGTGCCTCATCCATTACCTGGGTAGCGGCGTAGTACTTTGAATCGATGTCTGGAACATTTTGGACGATCTTGCTAGCGCAAATTAATGCACCCTGCTCTCCGTGGAGAAACTGGGAGAACTGCCACGACGAAAGGTGGTATTTGACCTCTTCGCGTTCTTTTTGGTTCATCTTTTCCCAGATTCTTGAACCGTAGATAGGAACGCCGTCTTCAGGGGTTCCTAGAGGGTTTGTAAAGTCGACCGCTAGATCCCAGTCGATCCTCACCTGGGCGTCCCATTGACGCCTCTTGCCTTTGTCGTAGAGGTGTAGTAGTTTCTCGCGTGACTTGTCGTAGTCCCATGTAAAGTGAACTTCGCCGCTGTTGTCTGCGACCTTCCACCCGGTCTGTTCGACAGGTAGGGCGTATTTCATCGTTGCCATTTCGAATCCTCCCAAACAACAAGTTACCACTTGGTAGGTGTGAATGTTGGCACAGGCTAGATTTCTTCGGATCCGCTTCCTTCAAGGTCACTCGACTCATCGATGCATAGGTGATCGATGTCGGTGAAGTCGACTTCCGGGCTAGATAGTTGGGCTAACATCAGGGAAAGTAATATCGAAAATAATTCAAGGGGACGAAATTCGTAACTTCCGCCTGTTATCAAGGCGTCGAAGCCAGAGAGGATGAAACCTTCTCGAGGGGAGGCGAGAGCAACGACGTCACCGAGGCGATTTACAAAGTGAAACCCGGTTGGTCCATCTCCGTGAATTACTAAGACGGTACGTAACTCGTCATTTACGACCGCTACAAATCTATTTGATTCGGTCTTTGCTCGGCTTAGCTCTATTTTGGGATCTCTGACCCTTACCACTACATTGGCGACTCGTGCAAGATCACGATCGAGTAGTGCCGCTGTGAATTTATTCTCACGTCGGATTGCTAGGAGCGAAATTACTGGTTTCTCACTGTTTTGCGAGTAAAGTCGCCATATTCCGTCCTCAATTCGAGCTTCAGCAAGTTCGGTTTCGCCGGCGATCCAGCTAAAGCTTGTAGGTGTCGGCACTAACGAAAAGTTTGCAGGTTGAGCATAAAGTTGCCCGCAAAATGCGCATGCCAATGATTCGTCTGGGGCTGGTAGTCCACATGCTGCGCAAGTCTTCACAGTGTTAAGTATCGGTAATTATTGGCAAATGCTTGACAGTCGGTTGAGCCGGTCGATCAATTGTCGAAGGAGGCCGTGGGAAGATCTGTCGAAGCGTAGGGCGATCCTTTCCATCTCAACCGCGTCCTTTTCGCCCTTTTCGGTGCCTGTAATCGGGATAGCTTCGATTGTTCCACTCTGGCAAAGGATGCCAAAATCTTCGTTGATCTTTTCGAGCTCTTCTTGGTTAGGGGCCTTCCTCATCCTTATGATTAGGAGGTTTCCGACCCATCTCATGGAGTGGTAGTTGCGATAGAAGGTCAATATCTCTTCTATCGCTTCATCCACGTCGTCTGTTATGCGAAATAGCGATCGATCCTGTGGAGAGACCATTCCCCGATTGAATAGTTCAGCTTCCACGTATTCGAGCCATCGCATCCAGTACTCTTCCCCCGTTGCCTCGAGGAGAACGATTGGAGCGGGCTGTGCTTTGCCGGTCTGAACTAAAGTCAAAAGCTCGAAGGCCTCGTCGAGGGTGCCAAAACCACCGGGCATTACAACGAAGGCGTCAGACTCTTTCATGAAGATTAGTTTTCTGGTAAAAAAGTACTTCATCTCTACTAATTTTGGATCTTGTGCGATGAAGAGGTTTGCGCTGTTCTCAAAGGGGAGTTTGATATTTACCCCAAAGGAGCGATCTCGTCCTGCACCTTCAATGCCAGCCGCCATTATGCCAGGGCCGGCTCCGGTTATGACCATCCACTCCTCACTCGCGATGCGCTTTGCTATCTCGGCGGTGAGGCGATAGTTGGGATCATCCTCTTTGGTTCTGGCGGACCCAAAGATAGTTAGCTTTCGAACGCTTCGATAGGGTGCGAAGGTTGTAAAGGCGTCGTTTAACTCGATTAGGGCGCTAGAGACTATCTTTAGGTCGAGTCGGTCGGTGTCATCACTGGCTAGGTTTACAGCGGCATTGAGAACCTGAAAGATAAGATCTCGGTTCTTTTTAGGTGCGATCTTCTCGACGAGTGAGGCTATCTCGTCGGAGTAAAACGACGACCGAGGCGTCTTTGATTTAAATCTTGAATCGCTTGTCAAAACTACCTGCTGTACTCTTCAACGCTAGACCATAGAGCTTAGATCGAATTAATCTTTGCAGGGATATAAATATCGATACCCCCATGTTGGAAATTCGTCAGTCAACGTCCGTAGATTGCATCTGCAGCACTGGCATCAACTAAAAAGACGAGCTCACTTGGTGAAAGATGCGAAACTGGAAGCGTCATGTCTCGGTCGAGCGCCCTTGCAATAAGCTTGCCTTTGTCGGGACCGGAGGCACTTACGACCACCATCTCGGCAGCGTTTAGCGTCTCTAAGGAGACTGTTGCTCGTAGCATCTTGTTATTTTGATCAAGATCCAAGGAGATCTGTGAGAACTTACCTGAGATATCCAGATCGTCACGAGTCGGAAAGAGAGAGGCGATGTGGCCATCGGGTCCAAGTCCAAGGTGGACAAATGTGGGTTTTGGTGACTTGGAGATGATCCGGTCGTAGTTCGCAACTACCTGTCGCAGCAGTGCCGAGTACTTTTCCAGTATCTCAGCTCGCTTCTGATTTAGGTCGATCTCTTCATTTGCCATTATCTCTTCGACGTGCTTCAACTCTGCTTCAAAGGGCAAAACTGGGGACGAAATTTGAAGAGCTCCCGAAGCTTGGCCAAAGAGATTAAATAGCATCGCTGTGTTGGACCATGACGAAGTCATCGGTACCAGGCGCTCGTCACCCAGTACGATCTTGGCATGAGACACCTTTGATCCAAAGATATCTTTGAGGGTAGGGTAGCAGTTTGTAGCTTGGTTACCACCGGTTGCCAAAAACGTGAAGTCGCCTTTATTTTCAGCGAAGTCCATCACCGCTTCCGATAGAGAAGCGGGAATTTCTTCGGTTATTGTAACTTTTGACTTGGTCATCGTTGTTCACACATATATTCTGCTTACCTTTTGTCCTCGGTCTTGGCAGGCAATCGCATCGCCGTCAGCTTGGGCTTTGATCAATGAGCCAAAGTCGGTGTCGCGCCCCGGAATCTCCACCTTAGGTCCATAGTTGGACGAAACGATCTGAATGAGTTCCAAGTTGGCTGGCCCCCCCTTATGGAGTTGGCCTGTTGAGTGAAGGTGACGAGGGGCAAGGCCCGCAGCAACTGGAGATGGTCCGGAGACCTCTGCGAGTCGATCTCGCAGGAGATAAAGCTCGTCTTCGAATGCGAGTGGTTGATATGCAGATATTGAAAAGTACTTTCCCTCGTCCTTTTTGTCGGCGATGTACCCCTCTAGCTCATCTAGCTCTATCCGATTGAGAGTTGGATCAAACTTCTCTCCCGCAAGGACTCTTCGAGTGATCTCTTTGGATACTCCAACATCGGGTTCGTTGAATGGATCGATCCCCAGTGCGTATCCTGCCGCGGCGGTAGCAAATTGCATCCCGTAGAGGTGCTTTGCTACCGATTCGAGGTCGGAGAAGTCAATGTTTGTGACGTTCGAACGATAGCCCTTGTCTTCAACCGTAGGTGTGATTGGAATTACGCCCTTCTTCTCCTTGCCAGTACTCTCAGCAAGGATCTGCTCGGTCCACATCGATATCGATCGACGTGATCGATCGCCGTAGGGAAATTGGGCGAAACGATTTTTGTCGTTAGCCGCCTCTCCAAGTGTTAGACCGAAGTTGACGTAGTGGTCAAGGTTCGCCGCCTTGGCGTAGGTTAGAAGCTTCTCTATATCTACGCCAGCTAGGACAGCTGGGACGAGTCCAAACTCGGTAAATACCGAGAATCTTCCTCCAACATTTTCCGGCGTATTGAAGACTCTTGCGACGCCTAGCTCGCGTGCTTCTTGATCTAGTACCGTTCCCGGATCAGTTATTACAATAAACCGCTTTGGATCTTTAACGCGGCTGAAAAAGAATTTAAAGTAGGAGTCGGATTCTACCGTTGTCCCTGACTTTGATGAGACGATAAATGCAGTGTCTGTTATTGAGATCTCTTCGAGTGACCTTGGGTCAGTCGAGTCCACAACCGTTAATTTTCGCTTTGCGATATTTTGATTCTTAGTCAAATCGGAGAAGAGGCGCGGTCCTAGCGAACTGCCACCCATCCCCAATACAACTATCTGGCTTTGATCTATGCTCTCTGCCCACCGACTCAAATCGGTTACATACTCGCTGGTTCTATTGACAAGATCGATCCAACCAATACGGTTCGGAGCTACGCTCTTGGGCCCCCAAATTGTTGTGTCGTGTTCGAGAATCCTTGTAACGAGGTCTATCGCCATTTGCCCTCCATCGCTGTCTACAGTTGTTAGGCTACAGCAAATTAGATGGGACGATGTAATTATCATCTATCACTTCAAGACATTGATTTTGCAGGATGAAGCGGTATTTACCTCAGTCGTTGAGGTCCAATTGTGACGAGATGATAGCAAATCTAAGATCCTCAAGGAGAGACATAACGAGGCTCGAGCTTTCGAATAAGTTTTCGCTCAACTTGTAGAGCTTGTCGTTATTTTTGGTCAGAGCGGCTCGAATTACTCCGGATCCGGTTTTGTGGACGTCAGTATGGGCCTCTACCAGTGCGGTGAAAGAGACGAGGTCAAAGTACTTTTCGTAACCAGCCGTATTGATCCAACGCCCAAGACGACAGCTCCCCTCGTTGGCAACGGTCTGTTCGTCGATCTCTTCGACCGGAAGTGCTACGAGGGCCATTATCTGCTGTACCCACATTAGGTGATCGGCCTTGGCAATTGAAATGACCTCGATGTCGCGGCCATTTTTTGTAAGATCGACCGCTATGGAGTGGCCTTTTTCGGTCAGTTTGATTACTCCGTCGGTGATCGCTTTAAAGTTGCTCCGGATCTTGAGTAGTTCTCCATCGACGTTGGATACGTTATTTGCCATCTCGCTGGATGTTACGCTCTGCTCTTCGGCTCCAGCGGCTATCTGAAGGATCCTCTCCCGGGTCTCTATGGAGGCGTGTTCGGCGTCACTCATCACAGTTATGGCGTCTTCAACGTGCCTGGTACTTGAGAATGCCATCTCTTTTCCTTGTAAGGCGACTTGCCTAACCATCTCACTCTTTGAGTTGATCGAAGTGGCGCTCTCTGCGATTTGACGCGCCATATCTCGGGTTCGGTCGGCGAGATTTCGAACCTGTTCTGCCACAACTGCGAAACCTTTTCCATGGACTCCCGCCCTAGCCGATTCGATGGCAGCATTTAGCGCTAAGAGATTGGTTTGGTCGGCAATATCTGTGACATTTACGGTTAGCTTCGTGATTATCTTGGTCTCGGCTACGAAATCTTCGATCGAGTGAGAGATAGATGACACTGCGTCCTCCATCTCTTTGAGCTGATCGAATAGACGTTCAAGGACTGCGGTACCTTTTTCGGAGTTAGCCCTCGAAGTCTCTGCTACCTCAGATGCAATCTGTGCGTTCGAGGAAATCTCTTTAGCCGTAGCCGACATCTCTTCGATCGATGCCGTGATGGTGGAGGTCTCTTCCGAAGTATGGTCGAGGCGTTTTGCAAAGTCACGAGCAGCTACGGCGATCTTTGCAGAGCCTTCGATGATGTCAATGACCCTGTCGACCAAGTCGATGTTTTGAAGGAGAGTCTCTTTTAGTTCTTGTCTTGAAATCTGGTCCCTACTCTCGTCGGTGCTTACGGTCATCAAATCCCTCTACATATTCAACAACCTTCGATCGATTGAGAAGGCGACTGAAGGTTGTATCGGATGAAATGAAGTTGAGTTTGAGGGTTTTAGTGCGAAACTATCGACCTCTTGTTGATCTTGCTTACCCTACTTTTTTCTCGATTTCGTCAAGGAGTTGCTTCCAAGAGGCCGAGAACGAACTGACTCCCTGACTCTCGAGATCAGCGGTAACTTTGTTGAGATCCACACCCACAGAACCGAGTGTTACCTCGATCAGCTCTCGAGCCTCCTCTACCCCTTCGAGAATAGAGTTCTTGCGAGCTGCACCGTGGTCAATTACCGCCTCCATGGTGGCTAGTGGCATGGTATTTACCGTATTTGGTCCAATTAGATTGTCCACGTAAATCAGATCTGGGTAGCTGGGGTTTTTGGAGGAGGTAGAGGCCCAAAGGGGTCTTTGAGGGGAAATACCTGCCTCTATTAGGCGCTGCGATCTTTCGCTACCGGCCAATGTGAGGAAATTTTGATAGGCGAGCTTTGACTGCGCAATTGCAACCTTTCCTTGGAGGTGTGGGTGTTCGCTGAGAAGGGGGTCGACGGCTGTATCAAGTCGACTTACGAAGAACGATGCTACCGAGCGATGGTGACTGTAGTCAACTCCAGCTGCTAATCCCCGTTCTGCTCCTCGAAGAAACGCCTCGTAGACCTCGCGGTACCGCTCGATCGAAAAGATCAGTGTCACATTAACACTTATTCCTGAGGCAATCGCCTCTTCGATTGGTCCTAGCCCTGCCTTCGTAGCCGGAATCTTAACCATCACGTTGCGGTGCCCACCCTCGATTACCAACTCTTGGCTTATCTCACGTGCTGCTTTGATGGTCGCATCAGAGTCGAAGGCGAGAAATGGATCTACCTCTAGCGATACCCATCCGTCTAGGTGTCCAGTTCGAGTAGAAACTGGCTCAAGGAGGGCTGCCGCAGCGGAAACGTCTGCCTTTGCTAGTTCTAGGGCTATCTGTCCAGCGCTAAAACCTTTTGCTTTCAATTCTTTGATTTGACCGTCATATACCGAAGATTTTGAGATGGCGTTGGCGAATATGGTCGGGTTGGAGGTGAGCCCTACGACTCCGTCATCGATTAGGCGGCTCAAAGTGCCGTCTTCTAGCCAATCTCGGGAAATGTTGTCTATCCATGGTGACGTCCCATAGTCAGCCATAGCGTTTAGATGGGCGTTTTTACCATTTGCCATAAGAAAGACCTCCAACTCGATCAATTTGACCTTCTCACCGCTAGTCTAGGAACTTTTTTATGCGACGATCTAATCAAATTTTACGTGTTGGAGGTCTCGTTGTCTTTACCCTTTGCCCAGGTGATTAGCTAGGTGCGACTTCTCGAGAAATTCTCTGAGGATTCACGAACTTGGGTTCGCTGTGGCGGATTTTAGCCTGCTTTGTGGCGACAAGCAGAGAGATAATCGGCCAGGCCGGGTCGAGCTGCATTTTGCCTAGAGCTAACTTGGCAGAGGTAGGAGCAGCGTGGTGGTTATTGTGGAGTCCTTCTCCTGCGGTTAGCAACGCTAGCCAGTTGTTATTCGTGGCGAGATTGTCGTAGGTCTTGCGCCCGAAGGTATGACCAATGGCGTTGATTGCGCCAGAAAGTAGGAGATACATAACGGTGTGCAATAGAGATGCAACGAGTGCAACTTGCCAGCCAAAGACTAGAACAAGAATTGCGATACCGATTCCAAGTCCTAGAAGTGCTCGGTCGAAAAGTGCGGAGTCGAGACGGTCAGGCGCTAGGTCTTTGGCGTACCTTTCGACTAGGCCTGGGATCTTGATGGTTCTTCGGTAGTAGTACACGTTTCCAAATTGAATTGCAGCAAAGCCTTCGATTGTTGGGCTGTGTGGATCTCCAGGTACGTCGGTATAGGCGTGGTGAACCCTATGAACCGCCACCCACTGTCTGGGTCGGATCCCTGTTGTGATCCAAGTGATAATACGAAACGCCATAGTGACCGGCTTCGAGAGCTTGATCGCTCGGTGTGATGCTGTCCTATGAAGAAAGATCGTCGTAGTGAATATGGCGATCTGCGTCACTACAAATGCGACGATCAGTGATTTGAGGAAAAGATGCATGACCATAGGTTAGCGCCTAATTATAAATTAGAGAGGTCACTTAACGCAAAAAGATTATTTTTTATTTCATTATAAAAAGATTTACGTAAAATTAAAGGAAGTACCATTTCATGGGCCTATTTTCAACGAAAATAATTTCGCAAAGAACGCCAGAATAGTAACAAGATAAAAATTAATTGTGCCTGTTGCGTAAAGCAATAGAAGCTTTTGTATTAAAGACTCGCAACGACCGATAAGGGTTACAAGATTTTTGCTAGGACATCAAAGTATTTTCCTCACGTTTACGACCTCAACTTTGACGATATTGTCATTCGGGTGCCGCGTACTAGAAGTAGACTCAACTTAAATAGTGCGGTATCTAGTCCTTAAGGAGTCTTTTTGGCATCGCAGGTGAAGATTCAGGTACCACCGCCGTGTGACCTGACCCTTGGCATGGAGTGTGTCGACAAAGCGACGCCAGGTAAATCGGTTTGGAAGATGGTCGCCCATGAGCGTTTTGCAAACCCAGCCAATGTCATGCAAGGTGGATTTATAGCGGCCTTCATAGATTCGGCTATGGGCGCGGCCACAGTCACATTTGCAGGTAGAAAAGTTTTTACTTCGAACACCGATCTTGCGGTCTCTTTTTTAAAACCCGTCTTTATTGGATCGACACTTACCTGTGTAGCCGAAGTTGTTTCTGGCGGAGAGCGGGTACTATTCGTTGAGGCGAGGGTCCATGACGACCGGGATCGTTTTGTCGCTTCGGCACGTTCCACATACTTCTTGCGACCGAGGGACTAAAGGCGCTCATGTACAACGATGTTCCATACATAGGTGAGATGCCTTCGGGGGTCTTTGTGTTGAAGGTGGTTTTACTTCCAACTGAGACGATGACACTTCGAGTCTTTGAACCCCGATACCATCAACTGATACGTGATTGCGAACGAAATGAGGGAACCTTTGTAATCGTCGATACCACCGATGAAAAGATAACTGTTCCCGTGCGAGAGCGTGAGGCACTCTATGGAATTCGAGTTCGGATTTCCTCGTCAGGACTGATCCCTACTGGTGATCGGATCGTGGAGGTAAGTGCCGAGGATAAGGTTGCGATAGCGAGTTGGCTTCCAGACGACCCTTATCCGGTAGCTTTGATCGCACCGACTCCCGATCTCGATCATCCCGATGAGGAGAGGCTCAAGGATCTCTCCACTTACGTCAATCACCTTCTAAATTTAACGATCGAAATGGGCGGGAACGTCGAGCTATTCTCCCCAAATGAGCTGTCAGACGATCCGATTAGGCGACTGTGGCAACTTTGTGCACGAACGCCACTTACGATCGATCAACGTCGCAAGATGCTCAACCAGAGCTTTGCTTCAAATAGGCTAGAGATGTTAGGTGAGATCGTCGCTGAAAACATTGCATTCTATGAAAAGATGCTTGGTCTGCGGTAAACGTCCAATAGAGGAGCCAATGTGGCAATTAAGGATTTTTTCGGAACTAAAAGTCCCTTTGAAGATCTGAAGACGACCCTTATCGCATATGTCAAGCAGGAGACGCTTGATCCAGCTAAGAAACTGGGTCGTTACCTAGTCTTTGGTTTGGCCGGAACTATATTGATGAGTTTGGGGTTGCTGCTTTTGGCGCTCGCCATACTTAGGCTTCTGCAAGGCGAGACGGGCTCTACCTTCAGGGGTCATTTGAGTTGGATACCTTATTTTTTAGTCTTTCTCTTTCTGTTGGTCATTGGAGGCCTTACTCTCAAGAGTGCATTTCGTAAGGCGTCGGCAAAAGAGTTGAATAGGTAGGTCGATGATGGCTGATAAAAAGATAACCAAAGAAGATCTAACCAAGAAGTTTGAAGCTATCGAAGAAGGCGTTACACAGGCGGCATCGAAGGCTGCACCGGCAGTACCGATGGTTGCTAGCGCGGTAGGTGCCGTCGTATTTGTGGTAGCCCTTTACATCGGGTATCGACTTGGTAAAAAGAGGAGTACCATCGTTGAAGTCACTCGCCTCTAAAGGATTTCGTTT
Organism: Actinomycetes bacterium; assembly: GCA_021805205.1. GTDB lineage: Bacteria > Actinomycetota > Acidimicrobiia > Acidimicrobiales > Acidimicrobiaceae > Acidithrix. Next base: position 31,785 of record JAJZFV010000004.1, read on the forward strand.
GTTTAAGTTCTTGGTTGGCGCCACGGTAGTCGATGGTGGTCGCAAAGAGCTTTTATCTCTCGCTAGACGCTATTCGCCGATAGTTCGCAATATCTCAATAGCTCTCTTCATTTACAGAAAAATCAAGGGTCGCGCTACGCCAAATTCGACAAAGGTCAAAGTTTCTCCAGGGGAGTCTCTTCTGATCACAAATAAGCGACGACCGTAGGTCAATGACCTACCCTCGAACCCTACTTCTACCAGAGGTTTATTTTGGATATTAAAGACGACGCGTCCTTTGGCGACGGTGAAGTCGTGATGGTCCTCGACGACAAGCGTCGAGGACAGATAATTGTCTTGAAGGCTGGATCAGGCTCCAATACCCACAACGGAATGATCGATCACGATTTCATTATCGGGAAGGCTGAGGGTTATCTCGTCGAAACTCGAAAAGGAAAACACTTCCGAGTTGTGAGGCCATCTATCTCGGAGATTATCGAGTTGATGCCGCGTGGCGCACAGGTCATATACCCAAAGGATCTGGGCCAGATTCTGATGATGGGCGATATTAGGCCAGGCCTCAAGGTGCTTGAGTCGGGGGTAGGTTCCGGAGCACTTTCGATGACTCTATTAAACGCGGGGGTCGATTTAGTGGGTTACGAAATCAGAGAGGACTTCAAGAACCGAGCTTTTAATAACGTCGAAAAGTTTTTGCCAAAAGAGGCTTTAGATCGATATCGCGTAGAGCTCAGGGACGTCTACGAAGAGATCTCGGAGAGTTCATTCGATCGGGTTCTGCTCGATCTACCCGAACCGTGGCGAGTAGTCGACCATCTAGAGGGTGTATTGCGAAGTGGCGGCCTCATTATGGCCTACCAAACCAGCGTTGGACAACTGGAGCAATTTAGGGCAGCGTTAGCCAAGTGGCGCTACTTTATGCCCCAAACTGTAGAGGTATCGGTTCGGCCGTGGCACTACTCTGAGAACGTTCTTCGCCCTGAGCACAGAATGGTTGCTCACACCGGATTTTTGACGGTTGCTAGAAAGCTATAGTGCGACGTTATCCCATCGGTAAGAGTTGGGTTGGTCTATAGCAACAACTCCTTTCTAGCTTTAAAAGCGCCATAAAATCTCAAAAGTCCTTTGCGAAAGTGGCGCAAAGGACTTTTAGTTCCGTAATTCTGTTTTCGAGTCACTTCTGGAATTGGCGTCGAACTTTAGGCTAAGACTATTGCCCTAAGTTTTTAGGTAACTTTGCCGAAGAAGGCAGTACGTGTTGTCATTAGCAGCTCTTACAAAAGTGACCCTATCAAGCTAGCTACTTAGCTAATTGATAGGGTCACTGTATCGGATCAGTTGCGTGGAGTTAGACCTCTAGGCCTCTTCTACAAAGATGCACTCCCCAGGGCACTCTTCGGAGGCTTCGATTACTGCGCTCTCGAGCTCAGTAGGTACTGAAGCCATCTGTTGGGAGCCTCCAGGGCTGTTGAGCACAGATCCTCCGTCTTTGACGTAGGCCAGTCCATCTTCCTGAAGTGTGAATACTGGTGGACAGATCTCTTCACAGAGCCCGTCGCCGGTGCATAGGTCTTGGTCGATCCAAACCTTCATTGAGACACTGCCTTTTCTCGCTCAAATCGCTAGTCTGCCAGTGGCCACTAAGGTGTCGACGGCGTTGTAGCCTCTAACCATCGAGTAGCTCGCATGGGACTGCGAAACGTTCTTCCAAATACAATCTAGATGCTCTTTGTAAGTTTAAACCTTGCACCAAGAGCAACATTATTGACGTGTTTGCCGTGTTTGTTGTGGTCAGTGTTCTTTTCGAGTGTTTTGGATCAAGATGTCGGAATCTTCAAGGATCAATTGAAATACGACGATAGTTACATCTATACGGGGATTTGGCAACTTTAAAGTCGCTTTTCCAGTTCGAGAAGGGTGGGGATCGTTTGACACGTTGGAGATTGCAACTGAGTTGACATTATCGGGTTGACCTCTCTCCCGAAGGTTGAGGCTCAAAGGCGTTGGAGCCTTCTTAGGCGCTCTTGGAATGCAAGAACTTCATCATCGCTCTGAGGCGATTTTCACCTTTCAGTGAATTGGCAACGGGCCAAATGTGAATAATAATTACTTGATAATTTGGGTAGCCCTACGGTGCTAGATATTGGTAAATAGGGTGTAGCGTAAAGTTTGGAGGTGGTCGCTTTGAGTAACGATGATGAAGTCAACGAGGAGCTTGATCAGCGGGTGACAAACGATGTCGAGACGATCGAGATTTTAAAAGAGCAAGTTAGTGAGTTGCGTAAGCGTTTAGCTGACTCTCCGCTTAGAGTCCGGGCTCTCGAAGAGAAGCTTCTAGAGGTAAACGGAGCCCTTTCGCAGTCACAGATTCGAAATGAAAAGTTGACCGTAACCCTGCAGCAAGCGCGCGAACACATAGCAAATCTTAGGGAAGAGGTCGAGAAACTTACCCAGCCTCCCTCGGCCTACGGTGTCGTGCTTGACACCAACGAGGATGGAACGGTAGATATTGTCACCTCGGGGCGAAAGATGCGAGTTAGCATCCATCCTGAAATCGACCTTGGTGACTTAGATCCGGGACAAGAAGTCGTTCTGAATGAATCATTTGCGGTCATTCTTGCTCGAACTTCAGAGCGAGTTGGGGAAGTAGTCACCATCAAAGATGTCCTAGAAGATGGAGAGCGGGTTCTGATCTCATCTCGTGCTGACGAAGAGAGGGTCGTGGGCGTCTCTGGATCGTTAAAGGGCACGAAATTAAGGAGCGGCGATTCAGCCTTGTTCGACATAAGGAGTAATCTGCTCCTAGAGAAGTTGCCTCGACCAGAGGTTGAAGAGTTGGTTCTCGAAGAGGTTCCAGATGTCTCGTATGAAGATGTCGGTGGATTGGATACTCAAATCGAAGAGATTACCGACGCCGTAGAGCTTCCGTTTCTCCACCGGGATCTATTCCTCGAGTATCGCCTTCCGGCTCCAAAGGGAATTTTGCTCTATGGCCCTCCGGGATGTGGCAAGACCTTAATTGCAAAAGCCGTTGCAAACTCATTGGCTAAGAAGGTTGCCGCAATGAAGGGCGAAGCCACCGGTCGTAGCTACTTTATGAATATCAAAGGGCCGGAGTTGCTCAATAAATATGTGGGTGAGACCGAGCGTCAAATCCGATTGATATTCCAGAGAGCCAGAGAGAAGTCCGAAGAGGGCAATCCAGTCATTGTCTTCTTCGATGAGATGGATTCACTGTTTAGGACTCGTGGAACAGGGATCTCATCGGATATGGAGTCCACGATCGTTCCTCAGCTACTAGCTGAGATCGATGGCGTCGAAACATTGAGAAATGTCATTGTTATTGGTGCGTCCAACCGTGAGGACTTGATCGACCCCGCAATATTGCGCCCAGGGCGTCTAGACGTGAAGATCAAGATTGAGCGACCCAACGAAAGTGCTGCGGCTCAGATATTTGCCCGGTATCTGACGAGTGACCTTCCGATCGATGCTCGTGAGATTGATGAGCTGGGCGGGGGAGACCGTGAGAAGGCGGTTCGTTCAATGATTGAAAAGACAGTGAACGAGATGTATCGCACTGACGATGAGAATCGGTTCCTAGAGGTTACATATCAAAATGGTGACAAGGAGATCCTCTTTTATAAGGACTTTTCATCGGGTGCAATGATCGAGAATATTGTTCGACGTGCAAAGAAGCGTGCGATCAAGCGTGCAATCGCCGGAAATGGTGGCGGCATTAATACCGAAGACCTTATCTACTCGATCGCCAAAGAGTACAAAGAGCACGAGGATCTTCCCAACACTACAAACCCCGACGACTGGGCCAAGATCTCGGGCAAGAAGGGCGAGCGTATTGTCTATGTTCGAACTTTGGTTGCCGAGGGTAAAGAAGCCAAGGGTGGTCGATCAATTGAAAAGGTGGGTACTGGACAGTATCTATAACAAAGTGGCACAGGTGCTTAGAGGATGAATGGTGTTGATTAAGTGGCAGTTAAGAAGATTTGCGGAGTTGAAACTGAGTATGGAATATCTACGGTTGGTGCGATCGATCCCAACCCGATAACGTCATCGTCGATGCTCGTTAATTCTTATCTTGCCCTACTGGCAAAGAAGGTCGGATGGGACTTTGTTGATGAGTCTCCAATGGTCGACGCACGGGGATTTAGACGTGAGTTTCAGCTGCCGCCTGAGGTCGAGACCCATCTGGTCAACACTGTTCTAACCAATGGAGCGCGTTACTACGTAGACCACGCCCACCCTGAATACTCTTCACCCGAGTGTTACACCCCAATGGAGGCAGTACTTTACGATCTTGCCGGTGAAGAGGTGCTTCGCAGGTCAATGGCTGCAGCTAAAAAGGTACTTCCAGCCAGTCAGTCGATCGTCGTTTACAAGAATAATTCGGACCGAAAAGGGAACTCCTACGGATGCCACGAGAACTATCTAATGGATCGAGCGGTACCCTTTTCAAAGATAGTTGAGCAGATCACTCCCTTCTTTGTTACGAGACAGATCTTTACTGGCGCGGGTAAAGTCGGCACTGAGATGAACTATGTAGCAAAGGAAGAGGTCCCCTTCCAGTTGAGTCAGCGCGCCGACTTCTTCGAAGAGGAGGTCGGACTTGAGACCACGCTCAAGCGTCCGATCGTCAATACCCGCGATGAACCCCACGCAGATGCGGCTAAGTATCGTCGTCTCCATGTGATCATCGGAGATGCCAACATGTCTCAATATGCGACATGGTTGAAGGTGGGGACGACGGCGCTGGTTTTGGCGATGATTGAAGATGGTTATCTTGATGGTATCGATCTCAAGGTTTCAAATCCAGTAGCAACGTTGCGAAAGGTTTCATACGATCTGTCGCTTGCCAAACCGTTATCGTTGGAGAGTCGACAAAGTATCACAGGAATCGAGTTGCAGTATCGCTATCTAGAAGCTGCCAATAAGTATGCAGCAAGGGAATCGTTGGACTGCCTTGGCGATGAAGACGAAGCACGCGAATTGATCCGCCAATGGGAAGTTGTCTTAGGGCTGCTCGAGACAGATCCCGATCTTTTGAGCGATCGCCTTGATTGGGTTGCAAAGAGACGACTGGTCGAAGGATATGCCCAAAGACACGGTCTGGACTTTGATGATCCCAAATTGGCGGCGATAGATCTGCAGTACCATGACATAAGATTTGAAAAATCGTTGTTTTATAAGTTGAAAGTTCAGCAGCTATTCGATGTCGATCAAGTAAATCAAGCCGTTCATGAACCGCCTGAACGTACTCGAGCATACTTTCGAGGAAAGTGTTTAGAAAAGTTCGGAGCGAGCGTTGCGGCGGCTAACTGGGATTCAATGATCTTCGATTTGGGCGAAGATCCGTTGAGGCGTATTCCGATGATGGATCCGCTTAAAGGCACCAAGGCCCATGTCGATAAGTTGCTTGATAGTTGCGATACCGCTGCTGATCTTATAGCGAAGTTAGGTTCTTAGGAGAAGATTATATGGCTGAACGTGAGATGATCAAAAAGACGTCTCAACCGCGCACGGAAGAGACGGTCACAGAGGAAAGTGGTGCGCAGGGAAGTGAGAAGAACGAAAAGCTAAAGGCTGAGTTGGATGACATCCTCGATGAGATCGATGAGGTTCTAGAAGACAATGCTGAAGAGTTCGTTCGGAACTATGTTCAAAAGGGTGGACAATAATCTAGGGCCGTGCCTTAGTATTTGAACATCTCTTAGAGTTATCGTTGCACCAATGAAAGTTGAAACGGAGTAATTTCGAATTGTCACTGCCGTTGTTTGGACCAATTAATGATCCAGGCCCTAGCTTCATACAAACTTTGAAGCAAATGGGTCAATCGCCCTTCGATATGGAGGCTATCGCCAAAGATGGGGTTGTGGAAGTTCCACATGGCACCACCATCGTGACCTTCAAGTATCGTGACGGAGTGATCATGGCCGGTGATAGACGTGCCACTGAGGGTAACTTCATTGCGCATCGTCGAATGGAGAAGGTTTTTGCCGCGGACCGCTTTTCAGCGGTGGCTATCGCGGGAGCAGCTGGTCCAGCCGTGGAGATGGTCAAACTCTTTCAAACCCAACTTGAGCACTACGAAAAGGTAGAGGGCGTCGTACTTTCCCTAGAAGGAAAGGCGAATCAACTTGGACAGATGATAAGAGCTAACCTTCCAATGGCGATGCAGGGACTTGCTGTGGTTCCTCTCTTTGCTGGATGGGACCTCATAAGAGAGACGGGTCGTATATTTGCATTCGATATCACGGGTGGACGTTACGAAGAGGTTGCCTTCCAGACTACGGGATCTGGTGGACGCGATGCTAAGGGCGTTATAAAGGCGGGTTTGATGAAGGATACACCTCTCGATCTTGAAGGTGCGGCTCGCCTTGCGGTATCTGCCCTAGTTGAGGCGGCAGAAGAGGATTCGGCTACGGGAGGACCCGACGTAGCGAGAGGGATATACCCCATCGTAGCGTCAGTTTCTTCGCGGGGATTTGAATATGTTCCCGAGGAGACGATCGCCTCGATCTCAAGTGAAGTATTTTCATCTCGACGCGGAATCGGTGGTGGCCAGTAAATGTCAATGCCCTATTATGTAGCACCCGAACAGGTAATGAAGGATCGTGCCGATTATGCCCGAAAAGGTATTGCAAGGGGTAGGTCACTGATTGGTGCCATCTACTCCGGCGGCATTCTACTATGTGCGGAAAATCCGAGTCGATCGCTTCATAAGATCTCGGAGATCTACGATCGAATCGCCTTTGCAGGTGTTGGAAAATATAACGAATTCGACCAACTTCGAGTTGCTGGAGTTCGTCATGCCGATACAAAGGGCTACGCCTACTCCCGTGACGACGTAGATGCTCGTTCTTTGGCCAACCTATACGCCTCATATTTAGGCCAGGTATTTACTCACGAGATGAAGCCGATGGAGGTGGAGATCGTCGTCGCTGAGTTGGGACGGGGATCGATGCCAAATCAGCTCTTTCACATTCTCTACGACGGTACGGTCATGGACGAAGACTCCTATTCCATCGTCGGTGGAGACTCAGATGCCATCTCCTCCCGCTTTGCGTCAACCTACAGAAAAGATATGAATCTCAAGGAGGCTTTGTCAGCTGCCGTCGGCGCACTTGCAGGTCCAGAGCGTAAGCTCACCCCCAACGAACTTGAAGTTGCTGTAATGGATGAATCCAATGGGCGCAGAACATTTAGGCGAATCTCGGGAAAGCCATTAGAGGAGTTGCTTGGTTGATTGGCATCACCAAGATATAGATGAGAAGGGTGACTGCTGATGCTCGAGCGAAGGATATTTGGTCTCGAAAATGAGTACGGCGTAACGTGTACGTTACGCGGTCAACGACGGCTGAGTCCAGATGAAGTGGCCAGGTACCTATTTCGCCGTGTTGTTTCATGGGGTCGTTCATCCAACGTATTCCTTGGCAATGGTGCCCGCCTATACCTAGACGTCGGCTCTCACCCGGAGTACGCAACCCCAGAGTGTGACTCCCTTTACGATCTCGTAGCCCACGACAAAGCAGGCGAGAGAATCTTAGAGGGGCTCGTCTATAGCGCAGAGGCCAGAATGCACGAAGAGGGTATCCGTGGCGACGTATATCTCTTCAAAAACAACACTGACTCAGCAGGCAACTCCTATGGATGCCATGAGAACTACTTGACGACTCGTTCTGATGAGCTCAATCGATTCTCTGAAGTCTTGATTCCCTTTTTGGTATCTCGACAGATCTACGCCGGGGCAGGTAAGGTTTTGCAGACCGCCAGAGGTCCAATCTACTCGATTGCCCAGAGAGCTGAGCACATTTGGGAGGGCGTGTCATCTGCTACAACTCGTTCTCGTCCGATAATTAATTCTCGGGATGAACCTCACGCTGATGCGGAACGGTTCCGTCGCCTTCACGTAATCGTGGGTGATTCAAACATGAGCGAGTACACCAACTTTCTAAAGGTTGGCGCTATGTCGTTAATGCTTAAGATGCTGGAGGATCCCGGTGTCGTACTTCGCGATATGTCGATTGAAAATCCGATACGAGCAATTCGAGATATATCTCACGACCCCACCTGCACCAGAAAGGTTCGTCTAAACAACGGTAGAGAACTATCGGCGCTGGAGATTCAGAGCGAGTACCTAGAGAAGGCGATTCGATTCGCAACGACAAATCCCCTTTCGGAGGCAGAGGCAAAGGCTCTCGAGATGTGGGAGTACGTTCTCACTAAGATAGCCGACGATCCGCTGTCGCTTGGCAGAGAGATCGACTGGGTCATCAAATATAACTTAATTGATGCCTATATGAACAAGAACGGATACTCCCTAAATCATCCGGCGGTTTCATTGATAGATCTCCAGTACCACGATGTATCTCGCGAACGGGGAGTTTTTTATAGATTGAATCGTCGCAACCTCGTGGAGCGTATGGTGGACGATGAGACGATCGATAAGGCGATGGAGTTTGCGCCAACCACCACTCGCGCGCGACTGCGCGGAGAGTTTATCAAGAAGGCAAACGAGAAGAGAAGAGACTTTACCGTAGATTGGGTACATCTCAAGTTGAACGATCAAGCTCAGAGGACTGTCCTACTAAAGGACCCATTTAGATCTGAAGACGAGCGCGTAGATAAACTTTTAGAGAGTCTTTAATAGCCATTGAAATGAGCAATAGATCTTGAGTGATAGTCAAGTGCCCGATCAGCCTGTATCAACCTCCAAAAAGCGGAGGTTTAGATCGAATATTTATGTCATAGTAGCTTCGTTGGTCATCGCCACAATACTTCGTGTTTTCATAGTCCAATCGTTCTATATTCCTTCGGGATCCATGATTCCCACTCTAAAAATCAACGACCGGATTCTGGTATCGAAGCTAAATTTAGCGATATTCGGGGTTAAGCGGGGCGATATCGTCGTATTTAGACGTCCTCCAGCCGATAAAGTCGATCCAAACATTCAGGATTTGGTCAAGCGGGTGATTGGCCTACCAGGCGATACCATTTCGGCGAAGAATGGGGTGGTCTATATCAATGGTCAGCCTCTTTCGGAGTCTTATCTACCAAAGAACGACCCCACTTACAATCTTGCTCCAACGAAGGTTCCCCCAGGTGATTACTTCATGATGGGTGACAACAGGACCGACTCATACGATTCACGCTTTTTTGGGCCCGTTGCGGGTTCTTACTTCGTGGGTCAAGTCATCATGATCTACTACCCATTCTCCCATATGGCTTTCTTCTAGCACCTTTGCAGAATTCTCGGGTTGAAGAGTGATGATAGATGAAAGCTTTTAAACCTTTGTTGCGATCGCGTCGATAACCTAAATAGAAAGGTTCGAGGGCGCAAAAACCCCCGGGCAAGTTTGGTATGGATGCAGATTGGCGAAGGGAGTCGCGATGCCTCTAATAAAGGCTAGCTGCCCGTCTTGTGGAGACGTAGAGTTGACCTTAAACGATATCAAGGTCATGGTATGTTCTACCGACGGCTCGGCCTCCTATAATTTTCGATGCCCAGGATGTCGTTTTCGAGTTGCGAAGCCGGCGGAAAAGGCTGTAGTAGACATTCTTCTTTCTTCTGGGGTAACAATGAGCTTTTGGAGACTCCCTCTCGAACTAGAGGAGGAGCACCATGGTGAGCCGATCTCCTACGACGAACTCATGGACTTCCACTATCAGATAGCCACTGAAGGATGGCTCGATCGTTTGATAGGGAAGAAGACGACCCAAGACGACTAGGTTCTAATCATCTAACTAGATAGACTGCCTCGAATAGTTGCGGTAAGCGCTTAGTTTGTCGCAACACAATTTAGAGGTAGTCTTTCTGTATGTTCAATCTTGATCCAACCAAGATTCTTATAATCGTTACAGTTGCATTGGTGGTTTTGGGCCCCGACAAGTTGCCATCAGCCATAAGAACTGTTGGCAAGTACTGGAATGAGATCAACCGCGTCCGAAATAGGATTCGCGATGAGATGAATGGTGCATTGTCCACCATTACTGATCAGATTGCACCGGTTAGAAGCGCGGTGGAAGATGCATTCGGGGAGATAAGAGACCCTTTTGACATCGTTACATCAGCCTTTACCTCGAGCAGTGCTCCGGTACAAGGGCCGTCAAAGGAACATGCTGCTCAGATGTTTGGTTCGAATCGCGACTTAGAGTCGAGAGAGTCGGACGGCGATAGGTTAGAGTCGGTTCATCGCCAGCCTTTTGGGGGCCAAAATCTCCGAGTTTCGCCTAACGCTGATGTTTTTTGGAACTAGGGCAAGACCATGAACTTCAAGAGATCCAAGAAAAATTCACCTTCAGACGGCCAAATGACTCTGTTAGAGCACATCGCAGAATTGCGAGGTCGTCTCGTAAAGATAGTCCTGTCGATCGTCGTGGGCTCCGTAATTGCATATCTCGTCTATGGGCCAATCCTTAGCTTTTTTACTCAGCCCTACTGCCAGATAAGCCCCGGAGGACACTGCCAGCTTTATGTCACTGGTCCTATCGATGGATTTGCACTTCGAATTAAAGTGGCAGGTTACGGGGGCGTGTTTATTGCCTTGCCGGTTATTCTCTGGCAGCTCTGGCGATTTATAACGCCAGGTTTGAAGGACAAAGAGAAGAGATACGTATTGCCATTCGTCTTCTCCTCGCTGGCCCTATTTGTAGCTGGAGCATACGTTGCTTATATAACATTTCCTCATGCTCTAGCCTTTTTGCAGTCGGCCGGGGGCAGCCAATTAAGGCAGATCTACACCCCATCGAGTTACCTGAGCCTGATCTTCCTTCTTATGGCAGCCTTCGGTACCTCTTTTGAGTTTCCGGTATTGCTGGTAGCTCTGCAGCTCGCTAAAGTCGTAACTCCTAAGAAGCTCGCGTCGTGGCGACGATGGGCAATAGTTATTATCGTAACGGTAGCTGCGGTCGTCATTCCGAGCTCCGACCCTTTCTCCCTCTTTGCGCTAGCCGTTCCGTTGATCGTCTTTTATGAGATAGCGATTCTCATCGGTCGGATACTACTTCGAGATAAGGGAAAGTCTCGAATTGGAAGGCGAAAAGTCGCAGATAAAGCAGAGGCTTCTAGCTGAAATATGTAAGCGGTATCTATTGGCGAATGGCTAAGGCTCTAGTTTCACGTAAGATGTGATTCAGGTAACTATGGTCTTTCTTCCCAATATTTCAAACCTCGGGATCGATTCGTTTACGCGCCGACTCAATGTTGATCCGGATCAATTTCAGGTTCAGGCATTTGAGGCCATCGATAAAGATAAAAGTGTAATGGTCGCCGCGCCCACCGGTAGCGGTAAGACCTTGGTTGCGCAGTATGGCGTTGACAGAGCAATAAATAGAGGCCTTAGAGCCTTCTACACCACCCCACTCAAGGCTCTCTCGAACCAAAAGTACAACGAGTTTGTCGACCTCTATAGCTCTGAGGCTGTTGGCCTTCTTACTGGAGACAACGTCATAAACAACGATGCTCCGGTGGTGGTAATGACTACCGAAGTCCTAAGAAATATGCTCTATGAGGGCACTGCTAACTTGGACGACCTCGCTTATGTAGTCCTCGACGAAGTTCACTACCTTCAAAACCCTTACAGGGGGGCAGTGTGGGAAGAGGTCATTATCCACCTTCCGCGCCACACAAAGCTGATCTGTCTATCGGCTACCGTCTCCAACCTGGACGAATTCGGAGAGTGGATTAGGACCGTTCGCGGAGATCTTGAAGTTATCGTTGAGCGCCATCGACCTGTCGAGTTAAACCACCTTTATGGCGTCTACGATGATCGTGAACGGTCATTTAAGATCCTTGATGCGCTGATCGATGGCAAGCTAAATGGCGAGTGTTCTCGCTTCGATGACCCACGTATAAAGCAAAGGGGATTCTATAAACACAATGGATCGAGAAGACGTCCTCCGCGCCGAGGTGAGGTGATCGATGAATTGTCAGAGCGCTCGATGCTCCCCGCTATCTACTTCGTGTTTTCTCGAAGTGGCTGCGATCAAGCCGTGGAGAGCGCTCTTGCCAGCAATGTAAAACTCACCACCCCATTTGAGCGGAGCATCATTCGCGAGATAGTCGACCGCTCCATAACCAACTTATCACTGGCCGACCTAGAGGCACTTCGTTACGACACTTTCATAGCCGGTATGGAGGCGGGTTTCGCTGCTCATCACGCTGGAATGGTACCCCCGATGAAGGAGGCAGTCGAGGAGTGCTTTGCTCGTAGCCTAATAAAGGTCGTCTTTGCTACTGAGACTCTTTCGCTGGGTATTAACATGCCTGCCCGTAGCGTCGTGATTGAAAAGCTGAATAAGTTCAACGGCGATACTCACGAGATACTTACCCCTGCTGAGTACACTCAGCTAGCTGGTAGGGCAGGGCGTCGCGGTATCGATAACGTTGGCTATGCGATATCACTTTGGTCCCCCTTTGTGGCATTCGAAACGGTTGCTAACCTTATGGCAACGGATTCTTACCCCCTCACCTCTTCGTTTAGACCGACATATAATATGGCGGCCAACCTCGTCAAGGGATTTGAACCAGATAGCGCGCGCAACCTCCTCAACTTGTCCTTTGCTCAGTTTCGCTCCGGTGCCGAGGTGGTTCACCTCGAAGCTACTATTGCGCGATTGAAAGATAGCCTTCCAGAGTTAGAGAGGGCAGTCCTTTGTGAGTACGGAGATGTCGCTGCGATCTACGACAACGTTTCAAAGAGGGCAAAGAGGGCGGCGACGCGACAGATTCCGCCGGAAAAGCTCATTCACAGTTACATTGGGCGTCTAAGACCTGGCGATATCCTCGTAGCTCCTTCGGTTCAAGGGTCACCTCTTCCCTCGACTCGGTTGATAGTCGTAGCCACCTCGAAGAAGAAGGGGGGAAAGGTTACGGCACATCTTGTAAGTGCGAGTGGTTTTAGGTATCAGATTCGACCAAACCTCATTGACTTTTTGCCAAAGGCCCTCGACAACGCGATAGTCGATGAAGAGTATGATCCTTGGAGCCATGCTTACGTAGAAGCTTTGGTTGCAAAGTTGATCGAATATCCAATTGCAAATTGCGGAACAACTGAACCGCGCCTCTCTCGCGAAAGTATCGACGATTCAGATCAGCCCGAAGAGGTCGAGACGGAAGCAATAAGGGACCAACTTAGAAGTTGTAAGGACTTCTCACGCCACCTCGGCGCTTTGAAGAAGCTTCGCAGGGCCCAAGGGCGAATAAAGGAGCTTGAACTTGAGGTTGCCGGCCATACCGACTCACTCTCACGGCAGTTTGATAGAGTTATAGAGCTCCTAGAGGGCCTTGGCTTGATCTCAGGTTGGTCACTTACTCCAAGTGGCGAAAGGCTAGCAGGTCTTTTTCACGAGTCGGACCTCCTGATCGAACTTTCCCTTGAAGAAGGTGTATTCGACGGACTTGACCCCTATTCATTGGCCGCTCTGTTATCAATATTTGTCTTTGAGCCGCGTACTTCTGCCCCGGGTAGCGACCGGTTTCCGACTCGAGAGCTGGAGGAGCGATTTGAAAGCGTCCAGGCAATTAGGGTACGCCTAAACCAGTTAGAGGCAAAGTACAAGGTTCCCCCCACAAAGAGCGTCGAATCGGGGTTTATGGTCTATGCCAGCCAATGGGCTCGCGGCCGTGATCTAGGTCGTGTGATTGGAGACGGACAAGTACCCGGTGGCGACTTTGTTAGGTTTGTCAAGCAGATCTTGGATTTGGCCCGTCAGCTGGAGACTATTACTACGAACCCTGAGTTCAAGTCGATCCTGCGGCAGTTGGATGCGATGCTGTGTCGAGGCATAGTCGAGGCGTCTATGAGGGTAGGGTAGTTATCTCAATAAAGGCCATCGTCTAGAGGCAAGTAGGGGAGTATGTCGATGAGTGCTTCGAACTTTTCACAAGAAGAGCGTGCTATCGTATCTGCTTTTTTTTCGAACGTAGACGACAACGTATTTTCGGTAGTGAATCTGCCGGAAGAGACCAAGGCTGCCCTCTTTGCGAGATATTCGCGATCCTCCAAGTCGCTTCGCCGATTGTTTCTCGATGAGTTTTATGAAATTGATGAAGTATCCATCCAAATAAGAGATCACTCGGTGGGGCAAGAGAAGGCCTCGTCTCTCTTTTCTAGAGTTTTGGCGGAGTATGGAGATGATTCGGTAGCTCAGCTGGGTGCAGCTCACATATCCTTCGAAGGGGTTTCAAATCTAGCTACAAAGGTAGTTGAGCGTCCAAGGCTAATGAGTTACTTGGAGCAAAGTACCCGTTACATACGCTACGACGATCGTGATAACTCCGGTCACTATCGCTACCATGCTCCTTCTGAGCTTGACCACCAGGATAGGCATATCTTTCATCGTGTTGTCGATGATCTCTTTGACTCCTATCGAGACTTGACCGATACCATCGTCACTCGTTTGGCGGCCGAGGTAAGTGGAGATGTACCTCCTACAATGCGCGCTACAATGCGTGCCAAAGCCCTTGACCTTTCGAGGGGGCTATTGCCAACTGCTACCACCTCTAACGTCGGGGTCTTCGGTTCGGCTCAAGCCCTCGAGCAGCTCGCCCTCCACCTTCTTGCCGATGAGTTATCTGAGTGCAGAGCTCTGGGGGAGAAGCTGCGCCGAGAACTTCGTTTGACGGTACCGGCATTGACATCGCGTCTCGAGCGGAGCGAGCGGCGCGATCCATGGGTCGAATATCTCGCTCAGACGCGCCGCAGTAACTCGGTCGTCGATGGACTCTTGCCACCTAAGAGTACGAAAGCCCTATTCGACTCCAAGTTCGTCTCGGTACCGAAGGTGAAGTTGGTTCGATTCGATAAAGACGGCGAAGATAGGGTTGTAGAGGCGATCGCATTTGAAGCTAGCGATCTATCTTTTGACCAGACAAGAGAGGTGGTTTCCAAACTCAGTGCCGATGAGAAGCGAACCCTAATTGCCAGATATTGCGGTGACCGATCAAATCGTCGCCACCGTCCATCGCGAGCCTTCGAAGCTACGACCTATCGCTTTGAAGTCGAGTGCGACTACGGAGCCTTCCGTGATCTTCAGCGTCATCGTCTTATGTCGATTGAATGGCAGAGGCTCGGAGTTGAACTTGGATTTTTTGAGTCGTCGGCGCTCTCTGAGAGTGAAAGCGATATGTATCGTTGTGCTATCTTGGCGGTTGAGCCACACTATGGCGAGTTTTTAAATAAGTACGGAATATATGTGGCATCGTATATGCTTCCTATGGCCTCAAGGGTACGTTTCCAGATCGATCTAAATCTGAGGCAACTGCTCCACCTCGTGGAGCTTCGGACGCAGCCTCAAGGGCACGAGAGCTACCGCATGGTGGCCCAGATGATGTTTGGTCTTCTCAAGGATGAGGCTCGGCACGAAAGTCTGGCAAGCGCCTTTGTTCATATTGATCTCACCGACGGCGTAGATGGTCGACTCAAATCCATCGAACGCGAGATGAGTAAAGGGCTTTAGAGAACTTTTAGTCGAAGCGATGGAAGTTATAAAACTTTCGCTAAATTCTATCGGGAACAAACAAAGCGGTAAATCCTTTCCAATATGGGAACGTTTAGACGCAACTGTTATGAGTTT
>JAJZFV010000033.1 GCA_021805205.1 Actinomycetes bacterium
GCTCGCTCAGTCTCGGGACGTGTTGCTTACTCAGGTCTTTTTCCAAGTAAGAAGGGGAGAAAATAACTTTGTTTTTCGGCGCCATTAATTTTCCGCCAATTGCAGAGGTGTTGAATTGGAAGCCATTTTTTCTAGGTGGTTCAGCGCTAGCATTCAACAAGGTAACGCTCATAACGCTCTTGGCGGCGCTTATCACCCTTGCACTTTTCTTCGCAGCCGGACGTAAAAAGGCTTTGGTGCCAAGAGGTATCCAAAATCTAGTTGAGGCCTCGGTTGACTTCATCGAGAACTCGATCGCTAAGGATTCGATGGGTAATGAAGGCGAAAAGTGGGCTCCATTTCTAGCTGCACTCTTCTTCTTTATCCTCTTTTGCAATATCTTCGAAGTACTGCCTATCTTCCAGATGCCAGCGACAGCGCGTATGGCAGTTCCGATGCCACTAGCCATTGCCGTCTACATCACCTTCATCGTCGTAGGTGTAAAGCGTCGAGGCCTCCGTTACTTCAAGGATGCCGTTGTTCCCTCAGGAGTTCCAGTAGGCGTTCTGGGAATCCTTATTCCGATTGAGATTCTCTCGACCTTTATAGTTCGCCCATTCGCATTGGCAATTCGTCTCTTCGGAAATATGCTTGCAGGTCACCTCCTGCTTATAACCTTCGCAGTTCTTTCTGAGGCCCTGTTTGTAAAGGGAGTTGGCCTGCTACTGCTTCCTCTCCCATTCGCTGTACTCACCGCCCTGACGGGATATGAGATTTTCGTCTCGCTGTTACAGGCATTTATCTTTACTACACTTGCAGCGGTGTACATCGGTGACTCCTTGGAAGGTGCTCACTAAGTTCAAAACGGTTTTATGTCATCTGCTTCGGCTGTGATTGATAGGGTTTGCCCTGCGGAGACGTAGAGGCAAATGGTGGGAATACCACCAAAAAGAGCTGGAGTGAAACGAAGGCTCGAAGTAAGGAAAACGGGGTTTCCCCGCTTTAGGAGGTAGAAGTTGTTCCATATGGTCATGGCGGTTGTCGCCGTGGTTAATAACCCAGACTTGCGAAAGGGTCTCGCTGAGATCGGTTCCGGTCTTGCCTATGGTCTAGCAGCGCTTGGACCTGGCATTGGTATCGGACTCATCTTTGGCCAGGCTGTTTCGGCAGTTTCGCGTCAGCCTGAGACTGCTGGTGCCGTTCGTGGTCTAGCATTCGTAGGTTTCGCACTAACCGAAGCTCTAGCCCTTATCGGATTCGTCGTATTCATTCTTCTTAAGTACACCGGGTAATTATGTCTTCGATTATCGCTGCTTCGCAGTCGTTCAATCCAATTTTGCCATCGACAAATGAACTGATTTATTCAGTCCTGTCGTTTGGCATACTCTTCTTCTTCCTTGCAAAGTTCGCCTATCCACCCATTAAGGTGATGATGGCGAATAGAACAGCGAAGATTCAGGGTGATCTAGATGCTGCTTCAAATGCACGCACCGATGCGGAGAGAACACTTGCTGAGTACCGCGAGCAATTGAATGAAGCTAAAAAAGAGGCTGCACGGATCGTCGAAGAGGCGAGACACACGGCTGAAGTACTACGGCGGGATCTTCTGGCTAAGGCTGAAGAAGAGGCCGTAGAGTTGCGCGCCCGTAACGAAGAGGCTCTTCGGATCGAGCGAGAGCGAGTTGCTTCTGAGTTGCGAGCGGAGATGGCAAGTCTCTCTCTTGAGATCGCAGAAAAGGTCATCAAGGCCGAGATCGATAAAGGCGCAGCTTCACTATTGGTCGATCAATTCATCAATGAGATCGAGGCGGCGCGACCTTGAGAGAACAGTTAATCGGGTACGCAACTGGATGTGGTGCCGTTTCGTTGCAGCAGTCTATCGACTACTACGGTGATTTGCGGGCTATCTCCAGCTTGCTTTCGAGGGAAGCTTCTCTTTCTGAGGTTTTAAATGATTCAGGTATTGATCACGCAACCAAGATCGATTTGGTTACGGATTTATTCACCGGATCGGTTTCACCTGCATCGATAGGTACTCTAAAGCAAATTGTCCTCCTCGAAGAGGCTGACTCGATAGTCGAGACCGTGGGATTTGTGGCCCGAATGGCCGATCAAGAGGTTCTGCCGTCTACGGGTGCACAGGTTACTGCGGCAAGAGTTCGATACTTTGCGCGCGCCGTCTTTGATCTGTTGGCTTCAGAAGAAAAGATCGGGGACGTTGAGTCTCTTCTCCTTGGATTTAGATCGGTATTAGAGGCTAACAGAGCTTTGAGTCGGGCTCTCAGCGGTGTTGGTAGTTCTGCCTCGATCCGTCAAGAGATCGTCGGTGACCTTTTCACCTTTGGTGACTCTGAGGTTGACCGTTCCTTCGAATTGATCGTAAGGTACATGGTTAGTGCAGGTCGAATTCGTGATCTACTGCAACTGGTGGATAGGGTTGTCGCCCTAGCGGGCGAGTTGCGTCGAACCCGTGTTGCAGAGATTCGGGTTGCGGCTCCGATCGATCAAGATAGGCTCGGTCGAATCTCGTCCACCCTATCGACGTTGTGTGGCTATACGGTTGAGACTAGAGAAGTCATAGATTCCCAATTATTGGGAGGAGTTCTCGCTATAGTTGGCGACACTATCTACGATGGCAGTGTTCGTCATCGACTAGACCTGATTAAGGGTCGTATGTCAGTAGCGGCAGTAGGAAAGTAAAGGTTGAAAGGCAACCAATGACAGAGTTGTCAATTAGTTCAGAGCGTATTTCTGAGGTTCTTCGCTCCCGCCTTGAGGGCTTTGCTCCAACGGCTACTGGCGAGATGGT
>JAJZFV010000002.1 GCA_021805205.1 Actinomycetes bacterium
TTGCTATCTCTCTATTGCTGTAACTACCCTTGGCTACAAGTGCCAATAAATTACGGATATCCTTCATATCCACCTTCCACTTCTTTGAACCCATTTATGTTCATTCCTCCTTTGGTGTCCGCTTTTTTAGAACGACAAAGAAAGTTAATCAGATAAAGAATCAGGTGGTCCAAAGATTCCGGCGAGGTGGTCCAAAGATTATGGATTCATGGTCCAAAGATTCCGGCGAGGTGGTCCAAAGATTGCGGAAGAGTCACAAGTGCTTGTATCTGAGTCTTCTCATCGACACATAGCACAAGTGCTGCATCTGGGGGATTGAGATAGAGTCCAACTACATCTCGAACCTTGGAAGTAAAGTTAGGGTCGTTAGATATGTTGTAGTACTCAATGAGATGGGGTTTTAGTCCAAAGGTTCTCCATATACGAGAAACTGTTGATTGAGAGACGCCAGCAACCTTTGCCATCTCAGTTGTTGACCACTGCGTAGCGTTCTTTGGTTCTGTAGTTGTAGTAAGACGAATTATCTCAGCTATCTTGTCATCGTCGTGAATTCTTGGGGTTCCACTTCGTGGAGCGTCAGATAGAACTGACACCCCAAAGAGAGAGAACCTCTTCCTCCACTTAGAGACAGTAAAGCTTGAGACACCGGACAATTTAACGATTTCTTCGTGGCTAAGGCCATCAGCTGCGCCAAGAGCAATCTTGGCACGAGTTACATGAGACTGCGGCGAGGTTGTAGCACGAATTACACCCTCTAGAAACTTTCTATCGCTCTCTGAAAGTACAACCTTGTAAGCAGGTCGACCGATCTTCTTTTCCATTACTCTCCTAAGTGTAGTGAAATATACCTCTGTAAAGGTAAAACACTACAAAAGGGGATTAATTCCTTAGTTAAAGGAATTTATGACTAGGGACACTAGGAACCAATCCGCTGTTTCTCGAATCAGACGCGAGACGACGAAACGTGGCAGCGGATTGTCGTACAGAACGTTTGCCATAAGTCCTACTTTGGAGTCAAAGTCCGCTACCGACGCTCGAATTGGCTATCCCTCGGTTACGATTTGCTCATGCCACTTTTCGCTGTTGACTCGCCAAACAGCAACGCCTTTAGCCTCTCTTGATATCCATTTATCATTCAAGCCGTTGGAAATAAAGTCAAAGAAAAAATTCGGTTAGTGAAGAGCGGCTATCGACGAGATTCCACCATTCCAGAAGTTAGGAGGTCTGTAATTGGTCCGACGTCGAATATGAATACAACGGTTTATCAATTTGCTCGTGCGAAGAGTCAAAGTTATCGTTGGTCTAGCAGCTCCGCGATATAAGTGGAGGTAATGCTCAGCAACACACTTGAACCTTCCGGTTTGTTCCGGACATCAAAGCAAAGCATCAACGACCCAATGGCACAGGTATCTCAAGCGGGAGGCGCCACCTTACACGTTCAGTGATACAAACTTGAAGCAGGAGAAACTGGAAACGCGATGACGGTTAGTAACACCTTCAAAATCCATATACTTCAACCACAGAGCGGCCCAAAAGTGAAGACTCCTGCGGTGCTTGGCATTGAACGGGTACATACTCTTTGTGGCTTCAACTTAATGATTTCCATCGCTTTGGATAAACTCATAGTCGAAGTGACCGATGAAGGAATGGTCGAGCAGAGGATGTTTATATTTCCGCCCTGCCCGACATAAAAGTAGCACAAGAGGCATCGATAGACCTTTAGCATCGCCGCCGCGATTGGTCTCGCAAATGACGTGGGGCTAATCACCTCCAAACTCTACGAGAATATAGCTTGGGGCGTTACCTTGTCGGAATCTAGTTTGAGGGTCTCGACACCATATCGACCAACCAAGTCTCTAGCCTTCATATAGTCGTGAGAGATTCCTCGAACCAAATGATTACGAACCTCAACTTCACGAGGGCTAAGGTTTTCCGAGCCAATCGCTAAAGAAGCTATTGCAAAACGGACATCGTTCATTACTGGAGCACGTGAAAAAAGTGATGCTCGCGCAATGGTTACCGCAACTACAGCGGCCTTGATATCAGCCGCACTTAGTCCCGAACGATCCGTGACGCCTTCAAGGGCTACTCTTGCTAATTTCATTGCAAATCCACTATCAGGACCAGGAGTACCGAGCTGCTTTCCCTGTTCCACTGCACTGTTGCGATTTACTGGTAGTTCAGCGGGACGGTTTAGCTTCCAAGATTTCGGCAGTGACAGAGAGTCGAATTTACGAAGTGACGATCCCTTGCTCACTGGAACATAATGTGGTTGAGTCAAATTCTCCCCATTTCAAAGGTCACACTTATACAATCGCACATTTAGAAAAAAGTAAGATTGCCTTAGGCGTCAGCGCGAAGAAGACCGACGACTATCGAGTCTTGCAGCGCCTGCCAAGAGGCGTCTATGACATTAGATGATACTCCAATTGTCGTCCACTGGCCATTTGAGTCGCTCGAGGTTATCAGCACCCTAACTTTGGCTCCAGTGCCGCTAGTTGAATCGAGGACACGGACTTTGAAGTCCGTGAGGTGGACACTTGACAGGGTTGGGTAATCCTGAGCCAGTCCCTTGCGAAGTGCACCATCTAAGGCATTTACCGGACCATTTCCTTCGGCAGTGTCGACGACCCTTGTACCGTTTACCCAAAGCTTCACCGTCGCCTCTGTATTTGGCTCCCCTTCGGCACGGCAATCGTTAATTACACGGAAGGATTCGACCTCAAAGTACTTCTGCTCCCATCCCGTCGCTCTTCGTAGGAGCAGCTCGAGTGATCCATCGGCGGTCTCGAAGTGATAGCCCTGATGCTCGAGGACCTTCAAGTGGTCTAGGACAGTTGCGATCTGATCCTTATCAAGTTCGATCCCAAGCTCTGAGGCTTTGATGGCGACGGTCGATCGACCCGCCATCTCAGAGACCACAAATCGGGTCCCGTTACCGACGGTCTCAGGAGCAATGTGCTCATAGGCGTCCTTGCGTCGCGCTATTGCGCTCACGTGAAGGCCAGCTTTGTGGGTAAATGCCGAAGCGCCGACGTAGGGCTTTTGCGGATCGGTAGCAATATTTATCACTTCGGCTACGTGGCGAGACACCGAGGTTATGAGAGAGATTCGCTCTCTCGGAATTGTATCGATACCCATCTTGAGCGAGAGGTTAGGGATAGTCACCGAAAGGTCGGTGTTTCCGGTTCGCTCTCCATATCCGTTTATGCAACCCTGAACGTGAGTTGCTCCAAGCTCTACAGAGGTGAGAGCATTTGCGGTAGCACAACCCGAATCATTGTGGAAGTGGACACCGATCTGAAGATCCGTCGTTGATTTTACGGCCGAGACGATCTTTGATACCTGATGAGGCAAGGTTCCACCGTTGGTATCGCAGAGGACCAAGGTCGAAGCACCGCCATCTTCAGCGGCCTTTAGAACCCTGAGAGCAAACTCTGGATTGTTTTTATATCCGTCGAAGAAGTGCTCGGCGTCGAAAAATACTCGCCTACCCCTCTCGACTAGATACTTCACCGACTCTTCAGCCATGCGAACAGCCTCATCCAAGGTGGTTCGCAGGGCCTCGGTGACGTGATAGTCCCACGATTTAGCTACCATGCAGACCGCTTCAGTCTCCGAGTCAAGCATGTTCCGGAGAGTCTCATCAATACTCGGGTCCGCACCGGGTCGCATAGTGGATCCAAATGCAACCAACGTTGCGACATTGAAGGAGAGCTCCTTTGGAGCTCTCCTGAAGAACTCGATATCCTTTGGATTGGCACCAGGCCATCCGCCCTCGATGAAGCGTACCCCAAGGCGATCGAGTTGCTCAGCAACCTTCAACTTGTCATCGACTGTAAGCGATATACCCTCTTGTTGCGAGCCATCCCGAAGTGTCGTATCGTAAATGTCAACACTCGAGGGTAACGCGAAGTCGATTTCAGCCGACATAATCTAGCCACTCCTTGTGGTCGTCGGATTCGCCATGAACCGCTTTGAAGTAGGCTGCTTGAATAGCCTTGGTAAAGACGCCTGGAACGCCGTCGCCGACGATTCGATCATCAACTGACACTGCCGGAGTTACCTCAGCAGCGGTACCGCAGACGAAGATCTCTTCGGCGGTATAGAGGTCAGAGCGAAGAAGGTTGGCAACTTCTACCTCGTAACCAAGGTCATTTGCAAGAGCGCTTACGGTCGACTGAGTAATTCCTTCAAGCGCGCCAGCTGAAGTCGGAGGTGTGTAGACCTTCCCCTTTCGCACAACAAAGACGTTCTCTCCGGTGCACTCAGAGACATATCCCTGAGGCGACAGAAGAATCGCCTCGTCGTATCCTGCCTTTACGGCCTCTACTTTAGCGAGGGAGGAGTTGATGTACATACCGGTACCTTTAGCTGCAGGCGGAAGAGAGTTGGGGTTGTGTCGCACCCACGAACTGATCTTGAGGCGGATACCTTTAGCTAGCCCCTCGGCGCCTAGGTAGGTTCCCCACTTCCATGCAGCGATTGAGACATCAGCCTTGCACGCAAGTGGGTTGAGCCCCATCTCGCCGTAGCCAAGATAAACAATTGGTCGAATGTAGCACTCTTCCAGGCCATTGCGCTTTACGAGCTCAAGGGTCCCATTGATCAGTTCTTCACGGGTAAATGGAATATCGATCATGAAGATCTTGGCGGATTGAAAGAGTCTGTCGATGTGATCTACCAAACGAAATACTGCAGTTCCAGTTGGGGTCTTGTAGGCACGAATGCCTTCGAAGACGCCTGATCCGTAGTGAAGTCCATGGGTTAGAACGTGAATATTTGCATCGTCCCATGCCTTGAACTCACCGTTCATCCAGATGTAACCACTCTTCTCAATTGGCATTTGCTACCCTTTCTGCTATTTCTTTTCCAATTTCAGATGTTGTCATGTTTGGAACCGGATTGTAGTTTCCAAGAACCTCAAAGATTGCCTTGGCCGCCTTTGCTTCACCTAAGAATTCGAGCATCAAGGCAGCAGATCTAATCGCGGCGATGGGGTTTGCCTTACCAGTTCCAACGATGTCGTGAGCGGCACCGTGTACCGGCTCAAATAGCGAAGGGCCAGTTCTGGCTGGATTTAGGTTTGCGGAGGCGGCGTGGCCAATTCCACCGGAGATTGCACCTGCAAGGTCAGTGATGATATCGCCAAAGAGGTTGTCGGTAACAACCACGTCGTATCGACTGGGCGAATCAACCATATAGATACAAGCGGCATCAACGTGATTATAAGCCGTCGCAACATCTGGATACTCACTTGCGACCTCATCGAATGTGCGTTGCCAGAGGTCACCCGAGAAGGTGAGGACGTTCGTCTTATGAACCAAGGTTAGGTGCTTACGAGGACGCGATTTTGCCAATTCAAAGGCGTAACGAACAGCACGCTCGACTCCGAATCTGGTGTTGACAGAGCCTTGGGTCGCTATCTCATGGGCGGTTCCGCGACGAAGTAACCCTCCTTCGCCAGCGTATGTTCCCTCGGTGTTCTCACGAATGACGATAAAGTCAACGTCCTCAAAGCGACCACCGTTGCCACCGGGAGGAGTAATGAATGGGCGATGGTTGATGTATAGATCAAGCTCAAAACGAAGCTTCAAGAGCAGTCCTCGCTCAAGGATCCCTGGCGGAACCTCCTTAGAACCAATCGCTGGTCCGATAGCTCCAAGCATTATCGCGTCAAAACCACGGAGTTCCGCAAGAGTCTCTTCTGGAAGAACGACCTTATCTCGAATGTATCTAGCTGCACCAAGGTCATATGAGGAAGTTGTAAAAGGGACCTTAGTGGCGGCAACCACTCGCATCGCTTCGTCAACTACTTCTGGACCGATGCCATCTCCACCTATGAGTGCAGTCTTGTGCACGACCTATAACCCCCAACTTCACAAGAGTCGTCTTTCGTTAGAAATAAAAAAGACCGTCCACTTTCACGTGGCCGGTCGAAGCTTGTGATCCACCTTTGCGAACCACAAGCCCTTTAAATCACTACTCCGAACGATGCGATGACGACGTTCAACAAACCCTCACTTGAGTTTATTAACAACAAATTTCAGCTAATCTTAGCAGCCAAAGGTCCGTCATTCAACTATTAGGACATCCAACTTTTTTTCAAATGACGAAATAATTGAATTCGCTATCTTTCAATCGACACAACTTCCACTTCAAGTTCGCCGCCTGGGGCTTGATAGGATACGATATCGCCGATCTTCTTGCCTTCAATAGCTTGGCCAAGGGGGCTGGAAGGTGAAAGAGTGGCCATACCTTCACGTTTCTCTTCAATCGATCCATAGAAGTATTCTTCAGTATCGTCATCACCCACATAGCGCAGAGTTACAACACATCCGACGGAGATATCATCGCGCTCTTCTGCGCCATCCAGGATTATTGCATCTTTGAGGATCGACTCGATCTGACGTATCCGCGCCTCCATTTTTCCTTGAGTATCCTTAGCGGCGTGGTAGTCACCGTTTTCGCGAAGGTCACCGAGCGCGCGAGCCTCTTCGATGACACGGGCGATATCAATACGACCTCTCGTGGTCAGCTCGTCTAATTCGGCGACCAATCTCTCGTAGGCTTGTCTGGTTAGTGTCTGACTCATGCGTTAGAAGTTAGCCGAAAATTTACCCAATCTGAACCCAACTCATCCAACATCACTGATTCGCCTCAAGGTCGACCTTGGTTTACTATGCTTTTCTATCAAGCAAGACGTTTTGAGTTGAGTCCCAGCGGCGCGATGGCTCGAGTTCACCTCGCGATGCCAAAGCCGCTTTCTAAATCGGACGTCTTTGTAGTGAACCTCGAAGACTCGCTTATAAGTTCTCAGGATCCAATCGAAACAGGAAGGTCAAATGGCAGGTCGTACCCTATCGGAAAAGATCTGGGATGCACATCTTGTTGCCAGCGGTCAGGACAGTCCTGACCTGCTCTACATAGATCTGCACCTAGTTCATGAAGTAACTTCTCCACAGGCCTTCGATGGCCTACGCATGGCAGGACGAAAGCCACGCCGCCCCGATTTGACGATTGCCACAGCCGATCACAATGTGCCAACGATCGACATTGACAAGCCAGTAGCTGACCCAATTTCAGCCAAGCAACTTGAAGTCCTCAATCGCAACTGCGAGGAGTTTGGCATCACCCTCTACAAAATGGGCGACATCAATCAAGGTATCGTCCACGTGATAGGTCCTGAAAAAGGGCTAACCCTTCCAGGAATGACGATTGTTTGTGGCGACAGCCACACCGCAACTCACGGCGCCTTTGGTGCACTCGCATTCGGTATCGGAACCTCAGAGGTCGAGCACGTGCTGGCGACTCAAACCCTTCCCCAATCAAAGCCTGGAACGATGGCAATCGAAGTAGACGGAGAGCTTCCACCGGGCGTTAGCGCTAAAGATCTTATCCTCGCAATCATCGGAACCATAGGCACCGGTGGTGGAATTGGATACGTGATCGAGTACCGCGGCGAGGCGATCCGTAAACTCTCCATGGAAGAGCGGATGACCGTCTGCAACATGTCCATCGAGGCAGGGGCTCGCGCAGGATTGATTGCTCCAGATCAGACGACCTTCGACTACGTCAAGGGACGCCCATTCGCACCAAGTGGCGAAGAGCTCAATGAGGCCGTTGCCTACTGGAAGACTTTAGAGACAGATGCCGACGCAGTCTTTGACAAGGTCGTTCACATCGATGCCACCAAGCTATCTCCCTTCGTATCGTGGGGCACCAATCCAGCACAAGTAGCACCACTTTCTGCTTCAGTTCCAGATCCAGAGGGTTTTGGCGAGCCGGCCCAGCGCGAGGCCGCAGCGCGCGCCCTTCGTTACATGGGACTAAAGGCTGGAACACCTCTAAAAGAGGTAAAGGTCGACACCGTATTCATCGGATCTTGCACCAACTCCCGCATCAGTGACTTAAAGGTCGCAGCAGAGGTCGTCCAGGGACGCAAGGTTCACGATGAGATTCGAGCCATGGTGGTTCCAGGATCACATTTGGTAAAGCAAGAGGCCGAAGAACTTGGTCTCGACAAAATCTTTATCGAAGCGGGCTTTGAGTGGAGAAATGCTGGTTGTTCAATGTGTCTAGGCATGAACCCTGACCAACTAAAGGTTGGCGAGCGCTCTGCATCCACATCAAATCGTAACTTTGAAGGTCGTCAAGGCAAAGGTGGACGAACCCACCTAGTCTCACCAGCGGTAGCTGCAGCCACCGCGATCGTTGGCTACCTAGCCGAACCAGCCGATCTCAAGTAGTAGCCGAGGAAGATTCAATATGGAAAAAACAGTCAGATTCACAGGAAATGCAGTTCCGCTCGAGAGAAGCGACGTCGACACCGACCAGATCATCCCATCCGACTGGCTAAAGCGAGTCGAGAGGACTGGATTTGGCGCAGGGCTATTTTCAGAGTGGCGCGAAGATGCATCATTTATCCTCAACGACGATCGCTACTCCAAGGCCACGATCCTCGTCGCGGGGGAAAACTTTGGAACTGGTTCGTCGAGAGAGCACGCGGTCTGGGCACTAATGGACTTTGGCTTTCGGGCTGTACTCTCA
The DNA here is from genome assembly GCA_021805205.1 of Actinomycetes bacterium. Lineage (GTDB taxonomy): Bacteria > Actinomycetota > Acidimicrobiia > Acidimicrobiales > Acidimicrobiaceae > Acidithrix. The sequence continues at coordinate 8,551 of JAJZFV010000002.1, forward strand.
TCGAGATTCGGAGATATCTTCTTCAATAACTCAACAAAGGCTGGTCTAGTTCCTGTTAAGTTGAGCGAAGAAGAGATAAAAACCCTTCAAAAGGCGCTAATCGACGATCCGACTCTCGAGATAACAGTCGACATCGAAGCGCTGTCGGTCTCCGCACCTTCAATTGGTTTTGAGGCGAAGTTCAATTTGAACGAATTTACTCGCTACCGATTCTTGGAGGGCCTCGACGACATCGGATTGACCTTGGCTAAGGAAGACAAGATAAGCACTTTCGAGAAGAGTAGGCCATCCTTCTACCCGAACCTAGCTCGATAGACATCGATTCAGTAAAGAGTATTTAGATATTGGCCTCGGTTGGACTACCTTCGGGTAATGGCTACTACCGAGGTCAATATCGTTAAGCCACCTATTACGAAGAGAAGATTTACGCTCTCGCCTAAAAGAACTATCGAAGAGATAACTGCGACGAGAGGGACGATATAAGTTACCGAGGCAGATGCAGTAGGACCAAGGCTTCGATTGATACGATGATAGATGAGAGTGGCAAATCCGGTCTGGACAACCCCTAGGGTGACGATCGCTGCAACTGCGCCAATGTACGTACGTACCGAATTAGCAGGGAACGAGATAAAAAATAGGGTTGGTATCGATAACAACAACCCAAAGAACACTTGGTAGTAGCTAGCTGCCAACGGTTCAATGTCACCGTCGACTACATAGCGCTTGGTGTAGACAAATCCAAGAGCATAGGATAGTGAGGCAAGCGCTACAACAATATCTCCAAGGATTGCGCCACTTCCAGTTGTATTCCAGGGCTGCAATATTAGGGCAACGCCCACAATACCCAAGAAGAGGCCACCGTAGTTATACCAGCTCTTGCGGTCATTATCCTTGGTCGCTAAAGCAATTACGAAGGTTGCAATCGGGGTTAGGGCATTTAGCATTCCCGCTGTTGCAGCTGTCGTCTTGGTCTCGCCAAAAGAGATCGCAAGAAATGGGAGCGTGTTTGCTATCAATGCCTGTAGTGGCATAACCCGAAATAGTGCCTTGCGCTGTAGGGAAGTGACCCCGATCCCCCGCCGCTTCATCACAACCTTGAGGGTGATGGTGGCGAATAGGAGGCGGCCAGCTACCACCCAAGCCGGAGAAAACGCCCTAAGGCCGATGGCGATCAGATAGTAGGACAGGCCCCAAAGCGAACCGAGCAATAACAGTTCAGCTTTGGGGCCCTTTAGCTTGCTTAGAATTTTGAAACCACGTAATTGATAGATGCTACGAGTGCTTCAACGTCTGATGGATCCACAGCAGGAAAGGTAGCGATACGTAGCTGATTTCTTCCCAGCTTGCGATACGGCTCGACGTCCACAATTCCATTCTTGCGAAGGACCCTAGCTACGCTTGAAGCGTCGATATTTTCATCGAAGTCTATGGTGGCTACGACGTTTGAACGCATCTTTGGATCTTGAACAAAGGGCGTAGCAAAGTCAGATGCGATCGCCCAGCTATAGACGATCCCCGAGCTCTTAGCTGATCGCTCGGTCGAAAATGGAAGTCCACCGTTACCATTTATCCACTTGATCTGTTCATTCATCAAAAAGATTGTTGCTAGAGCAGGGGTGTTGTAAGTCTGGTTTAGAACGGAGTTTTCGAGTGCAATGGAGAGGTCGAGTGCCGGTGGAATATATCGACCACTCTCCTTGATCTCCTTTACCCTCTCGATTGCCGCCGGCGACATAAGAGCAAACCAAATTCCTCCGTCAGATGCGAAGGCCTTTTGCGGAGCAAAGTAGTAGCAGTCGAATTGGCTCGCCTCGACGCTAAGTCCTGCCGCCGCACTCGTAGCATCGACTGCAACGAGTCCCTTGGCACCTGCGGGCCGGATAATCTCCATCGAAACGCCAGTTGAGGTCTCATTGTGCGTGAATGCATATAGGTCGATCTCGTCGTTCACAACTGCCTCTGGGCGGCTTCCTGGCTCAGCCTTTATGACCGCCGGGTCCTGGATGAACGGTGCCATCTTGGCAGACGAGGCAAACTTCGAAGAGAACTCGCCGAATGACAGGTGCTGGCTCTTGTTAGCGATCAGTGAAAATACAGCAGTGTCCCAAAAGTAGGTTGAACCACCATTTCCAAGAACAACTTCGTAGCCTTCGGGGAGGCTAAAGAGCTCTCGGAGCCCGGATCGCACCTCGCCAACTACGGACTTGACTGTATTTTGCCTATGTGAAGTTCCGAGGAAATCGGTCGCACGCGCAGCGAGCGCATCTACCGCCTCTTTACGCACCTTGGATGGTCCTGAACCAAAACGACCATCTCGGGGAAGCAGGTCGCTAGGGATTAGGATATCAGTATTAGCCGTACTATCGCTCATATAAATTCACACCTCAGGGGGTCGATCAGATGTCGGAGCAGAGAGCAAGAATCTCACGCCGAATTTCATCCGTTGCCGAATCAGCTACACTCGCGATTGATGCCAAAGCTAAGGCTCTAAAGGCAAGCGGCGTCGACGTCATCGGCTTCGGCGCTGGGGAACCTGACTTTCCAACTCCAACAAACATCGTAGAGGCCGCCGCAAAAGCGTGTGCAGATCCAAGAAATCATCGCTACACGCCGGCCGCAGGTCTCCCTGAACTGCGTGAGGCGATCGCAGCTAAGACAAAGCGCGATTCAGGATACGAGATCACTGCTGGCAACACCGTGGTAACCAACGGCGGAAAGCACGCCATCTATAACGCCTTCGCAACTATCCTTGATCCAGGCGACGAAGTTTTAATTCCTGAGCCGTATTGGACGACATACCCCGAGGCGGTAAAGCTCGCCGGTGGGGTTCCTGTATTTGTTCCATCGACCTTAGAAGGTGGCTTCAAGGTAACTCCAGCAGACCTCGATCGATATCGCACAGGTCGCACCAAGATGGCACTCTTTGTCTCGCCATCGAACCCATCGGGTGCGGTCTACAACGAAGACGAGACTCGTAACTTCGCCGAGTTCTGCGCCACCAACGACCTTTGGATCATGTCAGATGAAATCTACGAACACCTGACCTATGATGGCGAAGTTGCCCATTCGGTAGTTAATTACGACCCTCGGGGCCTCGAAAATATAATCGTCGTAAATGGTGTTGCAAAGACATATGCCATGACTGGATGGCGAGTCGGCTGGATCGTTGCGGCAAAGGACGTAATCGCCGCCGCGGCTAATCTCCAGTCACAGCAGACCTCAAACGTCTCAAATATCCCGCAACGAGCCACAATTGAGGCCCTGAACGGTGACCAAGGTGCAGTTGCTACAATGCGAAGTGCGTTCGATCGCCGCCGCCAGACCATAACCAAGCTTCTCAATGAGATTGAAGGGGTAAAGTGCCCTTTACCCAAGGGAGCCTTCTACGTCTATCCAGATGTAACCTCGCTAGTTGGACGAAGCTTCAACGGCGTAAGGCCCGCGAACACATCACAACTGGCGGAGGTAATTCTCGACCAAGCAAAGGTGGCAGTAGTCCCGGGTGAAGCGTTTGGTACTCCTGGTTACTTCCGATTTTCCTACGCCCTCTCCGACACTGACCTAGAAGAAGGAATCTCGAGAATCGCCAAGCTAGTTAGTGAATCCAGCGAATAGACGACCTGTATAAGCGAGCCAAGGTTCGAATGAGCCAGCTTCACCAATAATGAAGCTGGCTCATTTTGTTAAATTTCAAATCCATAAAATGACTTTGATTCAAGCGAAAGTCATAAAATTTCACTACCAATTCGATACAAAAAAATGCCCCTTAAAATCCTATGAAAGCACTTCAACTAATGGCTATTGGCGAAATAACTTGACTACTGCAAGGCGTTGGATGAGATAGCGCAGCTAGAGGGGACCCTAAAATCGCAAGAATCTTAGGATTATTCGATTTACCGCCCCAGCCACTAGGATGTTTACGTAAAAAAGATGCAAGTTTTTCTTGTATTTTTTCACAAAATTTATCGTCTCACGTTAGGAGTGAAATGGCGCGAATTCTCGTTACTGAGGAGATTGCAGATAGCGGACTAGACCTTCTTAGAAACGATGGTCATACCGTAGATGTCAAACTCAACCTCTCAAAGGAAGAACTTGCGGAAGAGATCAAAGGCGCCGCTGGACTAATCATTAGGTCAGCGACCAAAGTCACGAAAGAGCTCCTAGACCAAGCTGACGAACTCTTAGTGGTTGGTAGGGCTGGAATCGGCCTCGATAACGTTGACGTGGCTTATGCCACCTCTAGAGGCGTTATGGTCGTGAACGCTCCTCAATCCAATATCCTCTCAGCCGCAGAATTAACCGTAGCTCTAATTCTTGCTCAAGCTCGCAACGTTCCCCAGGCGCACTCCGCACTTGTAAACGGAAAGTGGGAGAGGTCAAAGTGGGAAGGCGTCGAACTCTTCGGAAAGACCCTGGGTGTCGTAGGTTTAGGGCGCATCGGCGCTTTGGTCGCTCAACGTGCCTTGGCATTTGGAATGAAGCTGATTGCCTATGACCCATTCGTATCGGCGGAACGTGCTAAGCAGATGGGTGTAGAGCTTTGCAACCTTCCTGAACTGATGCAAAGGTCCGACTTTATAACGATCCACCTGCCAAAGAGCAAGGAGACTGTAGGTATCATCGGAAAAGAGATGCTCGAGATTGCAAAGCCTTCGGCGCGCGTCATCAACGTCGCCCGTGGTGGAATCGTCGACGAAGAGGCCCTCTACGAAGCTCTATCAAATGGAAAGATAGCCGGGGCAGCCCTCGACGTCTTCAATAGCGAACCTTGCACCGACTCTCCGCTCTTCACGCTCTCAAACGTAGTAGTCACTCCCCACCTCGGTGCCTCGACTACTGAAGCACAAGACAAGGCCGGCGTAACCATTGCAGAGCAACTAAAGCTCGCACTCGCCGGCGACTTCGTACCATTTGCAGTAAATGTCAGCGCCGCAGAGGTCCAGGAGTCTGTAAAGCCGTTCCTACCGCTCGCCGAAAGTCTTGGAAAGTTTCTAGCAACCCTCGAAGATTCAATGCCGACCAAGGTTACCATCGAGTATCAGGGACTTCTGGCGGGCGGAGACACCCGTCTTCTTCAATTGTCAACTCTCAAGGGCATTTTTGGAGCAGGAACCAACGAACCGGTATCCTACGTCAACGCACCGGCCTTGGCAAAAGAAAGGGGTCTTGAAGTAGTTGAGACCTTCTCGGAGAACGCCAACGACTACGTATCCCTCCTTTCCGTTTCAAGTTCGAAGCACCGAGTTAGCGCTACTGTCTCTGAACCGACAAAAGAGGCCCGAATAGTCGAGGTCGATGGCCACCGAGTTGAGATCCCACCGTCCACCTACATGCTCGTCGTCCGTAACGACGATGCTCCTGGAAAGATTGGACTCATCGGAACCATCCTTGGGGACGCCGGCTATTCGATCTCTTCGATGGCTGTTGGACCATCAAACGATGGGCTTACTGCACTTATGATTCTAAGTACTAACCGCGAGGTTGAAAAAGAAGTTCTCTCGGCCATAAACAGCGCTAGTGGAATCATCTACGCTCGTGCTGTAACCTGCTAAAGAGAGCCCTGCGTCGCTTTGAGTTACGACAATTCTGGCTCGGATGACGATGTTCCGGGCTGCGCGCAATACCATTTAGATTTAGGCGCAGACCTATATTGCGAACAGCAGAAGCTGTCTCGGCATCCGTCGCTGGATGACCGTTTCGATCCTGCTGTTCGCATCGTCGATTATGACCCGGAGTGGCCCGTGGCCGCCGCGGAAGAACTCCATCGCATCAGGGAGCGGCTGGGAGTGGTCGCAGCGCGACTGGAGCATGTTGGCTCAACCTCCGTGCCAGGTCTTGCGGCAAAGCCGATCCTCGACCTTCTACTTTCGGTGCCGAACATCGAGCAACGGGGTGTCTTTGTCGAGCCACTGAAGGGGCTCGGTTACTTATTTGCTCCAGACCCGGAATCGCCGGACTTTCACTTCTTCGGCAAGCCGCCAGAGCGGCCTCGAAGTCATCACCTCCACATCTGCCAAGTGGGTAGCGAGCACGAGTTCAGGCATATAGCGATGCGTGACTTCTTACGAGCCCATCCCGAAGAAGCCGCCAGCTACGCTGCTCTAAAACGCGAAGTCGTCGCGCGCGCACCATATGACCGCCTGGTCTACATCGAAGGTAAGGGTGCCTACGTCACTGCCCTGGAAGGCCGTGCGCTCAGGTGGGCGCACTCAGCAATCTAAGTTCATGGGCCGGCTGCCGCCGTGACGGGGTTGGCGCAGCCGAACTATCGCGTCAGATAAGGTTCCAAAACACTCCTCAATAAGCGGTTCAAGCACCTCCGGTTGCCGCTCAACTTTGAGCCAATGCAAGCGAACTACCATCACATGGAACTTCTCGTAGAACTCCCATGTGATGAACGCCTACCGGAAAGGAACCATGAACTTCGGGCGCCGTGGGGCTTTCGTGATAAGTTTCTTTTCGACCGAGTCCATCAGATGCCACTCCGAGCGGTATTGAAATACGTCAGAGCATTTGGCGAGCCGCATCAATTGTGCCATCGCGGCCATCAGTCACGACGGCAGTTGTCCAGCTAGCAAGAACCCAACCTCAAGGAACTGTATCTTGTTCTAAGCTGAAGCTTCTGAGAACGCTTCGAGCCAGGCGAACACCGGCCTCTTGCACTCATCGCCCATCGGGGCGAATACGCAGCACGCGACTTTGTCGCCCGGCATTGCCCGGCTCTTCATCCTCCAATGCTTTCCCTGGAAGGTCACGCGGTTCAGCGTGATGCTAACGGTTTTCCGACCAACCGAACGGAAGGTACTGCTAGAGCGCAACCGACACGAATACTTCAACCCAAATCGGCAATGAGCTGCCCTGCCCGCTTTAACGTTCGCGTACTGCACAGCCATGCCAGAAGCGGTCAGCCGTGCGTCACCCGGCGAAGGCTGCGGCGCAAGTCGAGCTGCTACAACCGATGCAGGCACCAACGCGAACCGGACACTTCGGAGTCCTACCACGTGCTCCTCGTCCGATATTAGCTCTTTGCTTGCTTCAAGAACTTCTTTCTTCTGGACATACCCACACCGAAGAGCAGTTATCACACCACAAAGCGCCTCAAGAAGAGAGCAAGCTCCACATTAAATTAGGGAAAAATTGAACCGATTAGCGCATCTAGGGTTAGTTGCGCTAACATCTAACTCTATGGTTGTAAATCAAATCGGTCTACTACTATCGCTACTTTGAGTGCGGCTCTCAACGAGAACCGCACTAACCTCTGCGTTCAATTTTGAACACGGAGGTTTTTTTATTTATGTCAAAGTTTCAACCAATTGAAATTCGTAATCGAAAGGCGACATCTAAATGACAAGCGAAGCAGAGAAACTCATAATTTTCGACACGACACTGAGAGATGGTGAGCAGTCACCAGGAATCTCCCTTGATGCATCTGAAAAGCTAGAGATCGCTGAGCAACTCGCCCGCCTAAACGTCGACTACATTGAGGCCGGATTTCCAGTTGCAAGTCCTGGTGACTTTGACGCCGTTTCCCTAATTGCGGGAAAGGTAGAGGGTCCTGCGATTGCTGCCCTTTCTCGCACCCACCTCTCCGACGTCGATCGATGCTGGGATGCCCTCCGCCACGCCGAGCGAGCCCGGATCCACGTCTTTATCTCCACCTCACCGGTTCACATGGAGTCAATGCTACGAATGACTCCCGCACAAGTTCTAGAAGCTACGCGATCTGGAGTAGCAAGAGCCAAAGAACATACAAGTGACGTGGAGTTTTCGCCTCAAGATGCTACTAGAACTCCACTCGACTTCATGATCGAAGTGCTCACGGCCGCTGTCGAAGCCGGTGCCAACACTCTCAACATTCCAGATACCGTTGGGTATGGAATTCCATGGGACTTCGGTGCTCTAATAAGCTATGTTCGCAAAAACGTCCCCGGGGACTACATCATCTCGACCCACTGCCACAACGACTTAGGTCTCGCGACTGCTAACAGCCTTGCTGGCGCCCAAGCCGGTGCTCGTCAAATCGAAGTCTGCGTCAATGGCCTTGGCGAGAGAGCCGGCAATGCCGCGCTCGAAGAGGTAGTGATGGCGGTAAAGATTCGACCTGACCAATTCAATGGTATGTACACCCAGATCAAGACTGAAGAGATTGCAAGAACCTCTCGACTGGTATCGCGGTTGACTGGATATCCCCTTCAGTACAACAAAGCAGTGGTAGGCCGAAATGCATTCGCTCATGAGTCGGGGATTCACCAACACGGAGTGCTCGCCAATAAGAAGACCTATGAGATCATCGATGCCGAATCGGTCGGCCAAAAGTCATCTCAGATCGTCCTAGGCAAGCACTCTGGGCGCCACGCATTCTCTGATTCTCTTGAGAAGATGGGGATCAAGGTACAAGGTGATGCATTGACTGCTGCATTCGCCCGCTTCAAAGAGCTTGCCGATAGAAAGCTCGATATTACCGAGGCTGACCTCGAGGCGATTGTAGCCGAAGAACTAGGCATCTTTACTACTGACACCTTCGTACTCGAGGAGTTAGCTGTAACCGGTGGAACCGTGGGTACCCCAACTGCGAGGGTGGTTCTGTCGACTGCTGACGGCAAAGTTGAGGCTACCTCAGAAGGCAACGGCATGATCGACGCCGCTGGTAAGGCGATCCAAAAAGCGACCAACATCGAGGCCTCACTCATCGGATTCTCTGTTTCGTCCGTAACTGGCGGTGTCGATGCACTAGGTGACGTCGTAATCCAACTCGAGTCGAATGGATCTAAAGCATCGGGCAAAGGCGTCTCCACTGACGTGGTTGAAGCATCTGCTAGGGCCTACCTTAATGCAATCAATCGAATTGAGCGTCGCCGAAGCCGAAATAGCGAGGGCAGCGAAGGTGAAGTAGGCCCCTAGTCCCCGACTCAAACAGATCTTAATTCAATAACCATTAGTAGGTTGAACCGCGGTATTACGTCGTATCGAAGCGATACTTCGTACTACCGCTTTTCATATCTGGCACTATAGACATACGTCCAAGGCGAAGCGGGGCCGAGGTAACGCTCAATCCCTCCGTTGCCCAGCCAAACTACTTCGTCGATGTAGTCGTATGGTCTGCGCGAAAGACGACAGTTACCAGCTATCACCCTCTCTATTGGATCAAGAATTTGCTGCACCTTTGCCATATTGTGGTTATTGGATCTCCCATGTTCGATAAATCGAAGTTCACCTCCGGGTTTGAGTATCCTTGCGCACTCATCGATCATTGCCTTCGGATCTTCCACCGAACAGAGGACGAAGGAGAAGACAATGCAGTCGATCGACTCTGTTGCCATTGGTAGCGCCTCGCCCGAGGCCGCTACAAGGCGAATGCGTGAAGTAACCTCGCGCCGCCTCCCATCACTCAGCGAAAGGGCATCTAATGAGGGTTCAATAGCAAAGTATGAGGTAACCGTTGCAGGTATAAAGGGTGAGTTGGTACCACTGCCAAAGCCAATTTCAACTACATTTCCCGAAAGGCCCTCCAATAGCTTTTGGCGCAGTCCGGAAAAGATGCTTGATCCACAGACAATATCTATTGCTCTTGGAAGTACTCGCCTCTCGTACCACTTGGCCACGTGGCCACCCAATGAAATTACTCGATCTATGAAACCCACATCATGATCGTAGCCCTACACTTTTACCACTTCACGAGCAATACGAAGATGCAAACATTGTTTAAAGAAAGACCGGGCGACTAACGCTCGATTCGATCGATCTTAGGCTCACCGGTGTAGGTTACTTTTCCATTGGTTAGAGTGATCATCTGGTCAGCGATCGCCACGAGCTCTGGTGAGTGCGTTGCGATTAGCACAGCCACCTTTTGGGCGCGTGCCTCTTTCAATAGCTCCACCAAGGCCGTCTTACCCGCGCTATCTAGACCGACGTAGGGTTCATCCAGTAAAAGGATCTTGAACGATCGTGCCAAAGCCATTGAAAGTGCGACCTTTTGACGTTGCCCTCTAGAAAATCCCCTCGGCAGACGTTCGGAGAGGTACGAGATCTCAAACTTTTCCAGCAGTTCGTTGAGTCGCTCTTCCGAGTCCTCAATGCCCGATAGCCGCGCAGAAAATGTGAGATGCTCAAAGACAGTTAGATCCGCATACAAAGAAGGCTCATCGAAGGCTACCGAGGTGACGATACGTGCCTCTCTTGATCCTGCTTTGGCACCAAAGAGCAAGATATTTCCCGAGTCGGGTTTTACCAGTCCACAGATCGCCTTAATCAATGTGGACTTACCAGCACCATTACTTCCGACGAGCACGGTAATAGATCCCTGGGATACTTTGAACGAGACCTTGTCAAGGATCGTTCCCCCGTCATATTTTTTGACAACATCCGTTACAGTGATCGCAGACGAGGTACTTTTCTTTGAATCGTTAGCCACTTTCAAGCCTTCTTGTTACTCTGCTCGCACTACGCGGCCGTTGGAAATATAGGCCCAAATTGCAAGGGGGACAACCAGCAAAAATGATGAGGTCGAGATTGCTTCGCTATATGGAACCTGGAGGTGCGCAATTGCATTCTTGGTATTGATTACTGCAATAATCCAACTGTTAGCAAATATCACGGGCAACGCATCTACGAGATAGGCAAATGCTGCAGCCTCTGGAACCATCGAGATCATCGAAACCGAGGAACCCTTCGAGCCCCTATAGTGTGCAAATCCACCAGCGAATGTAGCAGATATTGCCATGACCGCAATGATTGGAGCCGATACCTCAACTGCAACCATATTTGTTGCTGCAAAAATTATGAGGTTGACAACACTCGAGAGTACTACAAGAGCTACCGCTGGAAAGAGCAATGACCTCGACAACAGCCATCCATCTTCAACTGGATAGTTGATGAATTGATTGGGATGATCAACAAGTGAACCAACGGTATCACTCATCTCAAGGCCCGCGAGAACTACAAATGGGAGGGCAATTAATCCATCGACCGTCGCTCTAGCGATAGATAGATCGATGGCATATACCGAGATGGTAACGGTAAGAACTAATCGAATATAGCGTCGCAAACGCCAGTTGTAAAAGTTAGAAAACGAAAGATACGTAGCGCTTCTACGGGGACGCATCGTCAGATTCATAAGAATTTGTGGCAAGCGCCTTGGGGTATAACCGCCGTCACCGAGTGCCCGCGAGAGCGAGATAACGCCTCGAATGTCCCGTAACGCAACAGCGAAGCGAAGCTTGGAAATCAACTCCGATCGTCTCTCGATGGGCTCCAGTTCGAAGCGAGCGACGAGCAAAAAACCTGCTGCTACAGTAGCTAGTGCAAAAATGGGTATCACTAATGCTTCGGAGGGATAGCGACCTACCGCAAATAATGATACTCCGCCAAGGTTTGCGATAGCGGAGACGTTGCTAGTCACCGTGAAAAGGTAAGTTCCAATAGCAGCCGCGATCGAAACCAGGTAGACAAACTCGGGGCGAATTCTGGTTAGGTTTCCAACTATCGATGCGCCTATGTAGATATTGGAGGCTGTAAAGGCAATTATCGCCATCGCTACTGCCGGAAGAAGTTTGTATCCATTGTTTAGATGGTAAAGAAGGGCTCCAATCACTATCCCAACCAAAATTGAGACATAACTTCTAAGGAAGACGAGCTTGAGATACTTACGTCGTAGCAGCTCAGGATGATCGGTACCGGAGAGAAACACAAGCCGCATCTCGGAGCGAAATACTGTAATCGGACCACCCTTTGCCCCCGCGGATAAGCCCACGCTCAATGCCGCGGTATAGATAAGCAGAGTTATGGTAGGGATGTACCGAATAAATGAGGATGTAAAGGGCTTATCGATCTTTATCAATACACTTGAGTTGGTTATCAAATCAACGATGATACCGACAATAGCAACGATAAAGTAGCCCTTCACGACCACAGTCAACTTGTCATTTACGTCAAAAAAGTGCGCCCTGCGCGCCGAGTTGATCTCTTTCGCAACAGAGCGCACCGTTGTTTCAAAGTTCAATTAGCCGCCAGAAACGTCACGAATATTTTTTGCCTTCGAAAGGAAAGGCATCATCTTGCGAAGTTCTCGGCCAACGGCCTCGATTGGATGATTGGCAGCATCTTCGCGAAGGCGATTGAACTCTGCCTGTCCAGACTCATTCTCGGCGATCCACTCCCTTGCAAATGTACCGTCTTGGATATCAGTTAGAACGTTCTTCATTTCAGCCTTTACCGCATCGGTGATTACGCGGGGACCACTCTTGAGTCCACCCCACTCAGCCGTCTCGCTTACTGAGAACCACATCCCCGAAAGACCGTGTTCGTAGAGTAGGTCGACGATGAGCTTGAGTTCGTGCAAGCACTCAAAGTAGGCCGACTCAGGCTGGTAACCCGCCTCAACAAGGGTCTCAAAGCCAGCGGTAACCAAGGAAGCTAGACCACCACAAAGGACCGTTTGTTCTCCGAAGAGATCAGTCTCGGTCTCTTCCGAGAAGGTGGTATCGAGTACGCCAGCTTTGGTCGATCCAATATGGTGAGCATACGACAGCGAAAGAGCGTGAGTATTACCACTTGGATCTTGATGGACGGCGATAAGCGAAGGGATGCCGCCACCTTCGGCATACGTCCTTCTGAGGAGGTGGCCCGGGCCCTTAGGCGCTACCATTCCGACGTTGATCGTGGCAGACGGTGCAATTTGGCCATAACGAATGTTAAAACCGTGAGCAAAGAGAAGCGTATCGCCATCTTTTAGGTTGGGCGCAATCTCTTCATCATAGATCTTCTTTTGAGCAGTGTCAGGTGCGAGAATCATAACCACATCGGCCCAAGCGGAAGCTTCTGCGACCGTCATTACAGTCAATCCAGCCTCTTTTGCCTTCGCTGCTGAAGAAGATCCCTCGCGGAGGCCTACCACAACTGGTACGCCCGACTCGGAGAGGTTCAACGCATGAGCGTGACCCTGTGAGCCGTAACCAATTACGGCAACATTTTTTCCAAGGAGAAGATCAGCATCTGCATCCTTCTCGTAGTACATCTCAGCCATGTGGCTAACTTGCCTTTCCTTTATTCATTCCGCCCCTGTTAGACGGTCGCGCTAACTTTGTAAGTGCAACGCGCCCGGTCCTCTGAACCTCAATGATTCCGAAGACTTTAATCAGATCCGTGAAGTCATCTAGTCTATCGGGGGTATCGGCCAACGCCAATGTTAAACGCTCTAGTCCGACGTCAATTACCTTAGCCCCAAAGATTCCGGCCAATTCCATTATCTGTGAACGGCTTTGGGTGTCAGCTGCAACGATCGCTAGAAGCAGCTCTTGCTGAACCGACTCCCGTGGGTCGATCTCGGTGATCTTGATTACGTTAATCAACTTGTGGAGCTGCTTTGTGATCTGCTCGAGAGTTACTGACTCCAGATCTACTACGACGGTTAGCCGCGAGAAGCGCTCGTCGTCGGTAGGTGCTACCGCAAGCGAGTAAATATTGTATCCACGTCGCGAGAAGAGTTGTGCAACGCGAGCTAAAACGCCAGCTTTGTTTTCAACGAGAACACTAAGTACGTGATAGCCAATTTCGGTGGCACTCTTACCACCTGGCATTGACATAGGAATCAGATTTGGAGGTGTATTGGTCATCGCTATCGTCCCTCGAACATCGGTCCCAAGACCACTTCATCGTTAGTTGCTCCAGACGGAACCATTGGAAATACCTTTTCACGCCAGTCGGTTCTAAACTCAATCACGACAGATCGATCGTTGATTTGGTTTGCCTTTTCAATAGTTGGGATAACATCCTCGGGAGTCTCGACCCGAAATGCAACGCAACCCATCGCTTCAGCCCACTTGACGTAGTCAGGAAGGTCAGGAGAGAGGTAAACCTCGGAGTACCGCTGCTCATAGAACATCTCTTGCCACTGACGCACCATACCAAGATAGGCGTTGTTAAGCAGGGCGATCTTCACAGGGATTCGCTCAGCCGAAGCAGTCACTAACTCCTGAGCCGTCATCTGAAAACACCCATCCCCGTCGACGGCCCAAACCATCTTGTCCGGACGACCGACTTTGGCGCCAATGGCTGCTGGAATTGCAAAGCCCATGGTTCCAAGGCCACCGGAGTTGATCCAAGTATTAGCGTCGTTGAAGTGCCAGTACTGCGATCCCCACATCTGATGCTGTCCAACGCCAGAGGCCAAAATGGTGCCCTCGGGCGCCAACTTCGAGAGGCACTCGACGACGTATTGAGGCTTGAGCGATCCGTCCTTTGGATCCTCTTCATAGCGAAGCGGGAACTGCTCTTGCCAGCTCTTTAGCTGATCATGCCACTCTTGAGTGATCGAAAAGGCCATCTCTCCAACCTCGCCCTTGTCGAGGGCCTCGATCAACTCTTCAATTACTAGCTTCACGTCACCGACTATCGGAACATCAGCCCTACGTACCTTACCGAGCTCAGCTGGATCGATGTCAACGTGAATAATCTTTGCATCAGGCGCAAAGCCCGATACTTTACCGGTAACGCGATCGTCGAAGCGTGCTCCGAGGGTGATCAGGAGATCTGACTTTTGCATAGCGGTAATTGCAGTGTAGGTTCCATGCATGCCTGGCATACCGAGGCACAGCGGATGGTCGTCCGGGAAGGCGCCGCGCCCCATGAGTGTAGTCACAACCGGCATATTGCACTTATCAACGAGTACTTTAAGTGCCTCAGACCCGCCAGATCGAATGACCCCACCGCCTATGTAAAAGACAGGTCTCTTCGCCTCTTTGATCAACTTGGCGGCAGCTGCAATCGACCTCGGATGCCCCTTCGTGTTGGGCTTATAACCAGGAAGGTCAACGCTCTCTGGCCAATACCAATCCATCATCTGGTTGGAGACGTCCTTGGGGAGATCGATCAAGACCGGTCCGGGGCGCCCTGTAGTTGCAACATGGAACGCCTCTTTCACCACCTGAGGAATCTCTGAAGCATCCTTGATTAGCCAATTGTGCTTGGTAATACTCATGGTAATTCCGGTGGTATCGGCCTCTTGGAAGGCATCGGTGCCGATCGAAGTAGTCGCAACTTGGCCAGTAATTACCACGATCGGAATCGAGTCCATATAGGCGTCGGCAAGCGCCGTTACTATGTTCGTGGCGGCGGGACCTGAGGTAACGATAGCAACCCCAGGCTTATTAGTAGCCTGGGCATATCCCTCCGCCATGTGGCCTGCGCCTTGCTCGTGCCGCACCAAGATGTGACGGATTGGTGAATCAATAATTGGATCGTAGACAGGCAAGATAGCACCGCCAGGCAATCCGAAAACTACATCCACGCCTTGCATCTCGAGGCTTTTGACCAATGCTTGCGCGCCCGTAATCCTCATGTGAGCCACTCCTAAACAATTGAAATTGCTTTTCGATTGTCGTAATATACAAAAAAACCTCCCAAATGGGAGGTACATGTAGCGCACTCGAGAGAATCCTCTCGAGGCGCTACATTACAACTAGTACTACGACAATGGTCGAGACAAAACTTTTCACACCTTCAACAATAATTGACTTTGACCGCTATTGCAATCGCCAACCATATAGAAGACTAAAAAGCATTGGTAACGGCGCCGATTTCGGCTCCTTGAACTAGCTTTGCGTACTTAGCCAAGACGCCAGATCCATAGCGAGGTGCCGGAGTCTTAACTTCAGATAGGCGCTTTGCAATCTCTTCTGGATCGACGTGGAGATCGATCGACTTATCACGGACGTCAATGGTGATTCGATCACCATCGCGCACTGCCGCGATTGGACCCAAATCAACCGCCTCTGGGGCAACGTGGCCGATTGAAAATCCGTGGGTTCCACCCGAGAAGCGACCATCGGTGACCAATGCGCAGTCGCTACCGCGGCCAGCACCCTTCATGGCACCAGTGACCGCTAACATCTCGCGCATACCTGGGCCGCCCTTTGGACCTTCGTAGCGGATGACCACGACGGTATTTGGCTGAATCTCACCCGCCAGAATTGCATCAAGTGCCTTCTCTTCTCCATCAAAGACCCTTGCAGTTCCATCAAATGAGTACTGATCGATTCCAGCCACCTTGACTACGGCACCCTTAGGGGCTAGCGAACCGCGTAGTACCGCAATTCCACCTATCTCATGAATTGGAGCGGAAAGTGGATGGATTACATCGCCGTCTGGCTTCGGAGGATTGATCAATGCCAAGTTCTCAGCCACGGTCTTACCAGTAACAGTCATGCAATCACCGTCGATCAAACCAGCCTCTAGAAGGTGAGCCATGACCACAGGGACACCACCGATGCGATCTACATCGCTCATATGGTACTTACCGTGAGGCTTGGTATCTGCTAGGTGTGGGGTGCGAGCCGCAACGCGGTTGAAGTCGTCGAGGTCAAGCTCAACGTGAGCCTCATGGGCGATCGCAAGTAGGTGAAGCACTGCATTGGTCGAGCCACCGAGAGCCATAACTACAGCAATTGCATTTTCAAATGCCGCCTTGGTCAAGATCTGGCGTGGACGGATCCCTAATTCAAGGAGCTTCATGACAGCCTGGCCCGACTGGAAGGCATAATCCATACGGCGAACGTCAACTGCCGGAGCAGATGACGATCCTGGAAGGGCCATGCCTAATGCTTCAGCAGCAGAAGCCATGGTGTTAGCAGTAAACATGCCTGCACATGATCCAATCGTTGGGCAAGCCTCACGCTCGATTAGCGCTAGTTCTTCGTCGGTTAACGTGCCAGCCGCTCTCGCACCGACGGCTTCGAAGACCGAAACGATGTCGATAGCTTCGCCACGATGATGGCCGGGCATAATCGACCCGCCGTAGAGAAACACAGCTGGCAGATCGAGGCGTGCGGCTGCCATCAGCATTCCGGGAAGGCTCTTATCGCAACCAGCTAATGCAACGAGACCATCGAAGCGCTCGGCGTGCATAACCGTCTCAACACTGTCTGCGATCACTTCACGCGATACCAAGCTTGCGTGCATTCCCTCATGCCCCATCGAGATTCCATCGGAGACTGCGATTGTATTGAACTCCAATGGAAATCCGCCACCGGCAAATACCCCCTCTTTGGACTTCTTAGCTAGTACATCGAGTGGCATATTGCATGGGGTGACCTCATTCCATGAAGAGGCAACACCGATTTGGGACTTATTCCAATCGCCATCGTTCATTCCAACCGCACGCAACATTGCCCGTGCAGGGGCGCGACGAAAACCATCAGTTACGTCGCTCGATCGAGGTTTCATATTAGACACGCGAAACTCCTTATTAAAAAATTACCGACAGGGCTACCCTTGCAGTTGGCTACGTCGATCGTTCAAAGATTTTGATACCAATTTACCATTTGCCTTACCACCGGACTTCTTCATTGCTTTACCTATAAAGAATCCGGCCAACTGATCCTCACCACTTACATAGCGCTCCCACTCACTTGGAGATTCTGAGATGATCTCGTCAACCAACTGATCCATCTCACCGCTAGAGGCCGCGACAAAGCCAAGCTCCGCAATCAATGCCGAAACGTCAACTCCACCATCTTCGACAACTCGTGCCAAGACAGTCTTTGATTGGGTTGGAGTCAGCTCCCCAATTGACTCTTTAACTAAAACTTCGAGAATCTTGTGACTCGGGACAACATAAGAACTATCGAGGTTAGTTATAAGTCCTGCCACTTCATTTGCGCATCGAGCCAACGACAATTTGGCGGGAACTTTTCTGTCGATTCCTGCGAGAATTAACTCATCAAGGCCAAAGTTGATCGCGGTTTGAATCTGTTCAATCTCGGATTTAGTAGGAGTGCCACCTATTAGCTCTACTAGAGTTGCGCGCCTCTTCGGTGGAAGTGTTCCCAAGTTAGCCTTGATCGCTTCGATCTCCTCTGTCGTTGGATCTAGCGGAGAGAGATCGGGCTCCGGGAAGTAGCGGTAGTCATAAGCCTCCTCCTTGGAACGTAGAGACGATGTGCGACCAAGATCCTCATTCCAGTGACGAGTCTCTTGAGTAACCTTGCCACCCTCTTCGACGATCTCCATCTGCCTCCGAGCCTCGTAGGTAATAGCACGTACTAGAGAACGTAGCGAATTTAGGTTTTTAATCTCGCAACGAGTTCCGAGTTCGTCGGTTCCAACTTGTCTAACCGACACGTTGGCGTCCACACGAAGAGAGCCCTCTTCCATCTTTCCATCGGTAGCGCCGGTGGCAACGAGAATTGAGCGGAGCTCGCTCACATACTCTCGCGCCTCCTCGCCACTTACCATGTCAGGTGCCGAGACGATCTCGACTAGCGGAATACCGGAGCGGTTGTAGTCAACTAGCGAATAGTCGGCGCCAGTAATGCGTCCACTTGTTCCAATGTGAGTGCTCTTGCCAGTATCTTCCTCGATATGAGCCCTTACGATATTTACTATCTTGCCCGTTATCGGCAGCTCAATGTAGCCGTTGATGCAGGTGGGTTCATCGTACTGCGTTACCTGATAGTCCTTTGGCATATCGGGGTAGAAGTAGTTCTTGCGGTGAAATACCGAATGCTTGATCTCACAGTTTAATGCAGTTCCGATACGCATCGCATATTCAACTGCTTTTCGATTTACAACCGGCAAGGATCCAGGCAAACCAAGGCACACCGGGCATATGTTGGTGTTTGGCTCGGCACCAAATTGATTTGCACAACCACAAAATAACTTAGTCTTGGTTCGAAGTTCCGTGTGAACCTCAAGTCCTACCGTGATTAAGTACTTATCTTTCAAAGACATTTAGCACCTCCCTACTTTCCGGTACTGGCCCACTGGGGGACCGGTCGATAATCAGCCGCTGCCTCTAAAGCTGCGGCAACTTTGAACATAACGCCCTCGCCAAACGATGGAGCAAGAACTTGAATGCCAATAGGAAGTCCGTCCTCGTCGCCAGCGAATGGAACGCTCATGGCTGGGTGTCCAGCCAAGTTGGAAGGGATAGTGCAGACATCAGACATATACATCGAGAGCGGATCACTCTTCGAATCGAATTCGAAGGCAACCGTCGGTGATGTCGCCGAGATAAGGGCGTCAAATCGTCCATAGGCTGCATCAAAGTCGTTGGCAATTAGGGTACGAACCTTTTGCGCCTTTCCATAGAGCGCATCGTAGTAACCAGCCGACAGGGCATAGGTACCGAGCATTATGCGCCTTTTAACCTCGGGACCAAATCCTTGGCCTCGAGTAAGTTCATAGGTTTCATTCATATCTTTGCCTTCGACCCGCACCCCATAGCGCACTCCGTCAAAGCGCGCCAAGTTAGAAGATGCTTCAGCAGGGGCAATTAGGTAGTAGGCGGTAAGGCCGAACTTTGCCGCTGGCACCGATACCTCTTCTACGATTGCCCCAAGGGCACGAAGAGACTCGATAGCTTGATTGAGAGCCCTTTCAACATCGGGAGAGAGACCGTCGAGCATCTCAGTAATGACGCCGATCCTCAGCCCCTTAACCTCTCCATTTAAGGGTTGATGGCTATAACTTTTACTCGATAGCGAAGTTGAGTCGCGATCGTCGTGGCCCGAAATAACATCTAACACCAAAGAAGAGTCCTCGACGCTTCTAGCAAACGGACCGATCTGATCCAGCGAAGAGGCGAAGGCGATCAAGCCGTAACGTGAGACAAGTCCATAGGTAGGCTTCACTCCTACTATGCCACAGAGCGATGCAGGCTGTCGAATCGATCCGCCGGTATCCGATCCAATTGCAATCGGGGCAAAACGAGCAGCTACGCTAGCTGCACTTCCACCGGAAGATCCCCCTGGCACTCGCGAGAGGTCGATAGGATTTCTTGTCGGGGAAAAGGCCGAATTTTCAGTCGAAGAGCCCATAGCAAATTCATCGAGGTTGGTCTTGCCGATGGCGATGGCTCCAGCTGATTCAAGGCGTTCAATCACCGTCGCTGTATATGGCGGAATCCAACCTTTGAGGATCTTAGATGAGCAGGTCGTCTCCACTCCACGATAGGCCATATTGTCTTTGAGCGCTACCGGTACCCCTGCCAAGGCGCCGAGTTCTTCGCCTCGAGCCCTCTTTTCGTCAACCGCCTTAGCTCCAGCAAGCGCTCGATCTCCCATTTGAGTAACGAATGATCGTACCTCACCCTCGTGATTCGCAATCTGGCTAAGGTGAGCAGATACTACCTCAACCGCGCTAAAAGCACCGGAGCGAACCCCTGCGGCGATTTGAACCGCACTCATTTCAACAAACTGATGATCACTCACTTACTCTTCACCCACGATCTTTGGAACTAAAAACATCGAAGCTTGAGCATCTGGTGCTGAGGCCAGCACCTCTTCGCGATCGAGAGATGGACGAACCTCATCCTCTCGCATGATATTCACAACCGACAAGGTATGGCGCATTGGTGCCACGCCATCTAAGTCAAGAGAAGAGATATCTTCTGCATGCTTTAGGATCGCTGAAAGTTGCCCCGCATATTGGCTAACTTCACTATCTTCGAGTGCTAAGCGCGCAAGGTATGCGATATGGCGCGTTGTTTCAATAGAGATATCGTCGTTGGACATGTCCATAGCCTATTTCGACCGCGGACCTATCTAAGCCAAGGCGATAGTCTGCTACTGCAATGAATTGAAAAACGAGATCATCCCATCGGAGATAATCTCTTTATCAAAGTCCAATGTTGCGACGTGGAAAGAGTTCTTCAAGATAACCTGCTCTATATTCTTGCACTTTGCAACGAGTAACTCACCAGAGTCAGGCGCGACCACATGATCGTCGACCGAGTTGAAGAGCAGAATTGGCATCTCCAACTTGTCCACCTGAGGGGCTAGTTCTATGGTCGCCTCGAACATCGACTTTGCAGCCCGCAGAGGAGAGCCGCCGTACGACTCCTCCTTTACATCGGGATCCTTGATATCGGAGCCGACTGCTGGAAAAATTTCGAGGCCAGATTCGATACCTTGATTGATCATCTCCAAGAATGCCGGGGCTGGAGGAGCTATTAGAGGGTTTATGAGAACCATCGCGCAAACCTCGGCCGATCGCTTCAAGGCAAGGTCGATGGAGAGCGCTCCGCCCATAGAAATTCCAACCACAAAGATCGAACCATACCTAGAGATTAGTAAGTCGGCTACTGCCTCCACTTTGGCCACATAATCCGAGAATCGCGTCTCTACCATATCTTCAATTGTGGTTCCATGCCCTGGTAATAGTGGAACTTCAAAGCTAAAACCCTCAGCTGCGGCGCGAAGATATTGAGGATAGAGGGTCTGGGGAGTGCCGGTGTAACCGTGTATGAAGAGGATCGGAAATGGACGAGTACCGTCCAAATATGAAACTTCGCTGCGCAAGTCTGCCGGTGCCGAAAAACTCAATGCATCTCCTTTGTTTTGGCCGCTTGAAACGAATCGTAGCAGCAATTCTCTTTAAATTGGAGCCGTAAGGAATTTACAGGGCACAAAAGGAGGGACCAAAGTATCCAACTTGGCGATTTGCAAAGCTTGCCTGCAACTACTTCAGTTTTGAACGGTAGTCTAAAGCTAGGTTAGGAAGGCGATTTAGTTGGATAAGTACCCATTTTTATCACCCGAGTGGATCGATAAGGTTCGCGAATTACGCAAAGAATACGTCGACACAAACGGCATACCAGCGACTGACACTTCGATTCGCATGAACCAAATCGTCACCGAAGTTCCTTTTGGTGGCGGTGAACTAGCTACCTACATCGATACCACAAGTGGATTCGTCGACATTGAAATGGGTCAGCTAGAAGATGCGGATATAACAATTCGTATCGACTACAACACCGCTAAGGCGATCTTCGTTGATATGGATGCCCAAGTAGCAATGAGTGCTTTCATGCAGGGAAAGATCAAAGTCACAGGAGACTTTACCAAGCTAGTTGCCCTTCAAAGTCAATTCGCACCCGGCGAGTCAAACCCACAAGTGATGATCGATATCCTCAAAGAGATTACCGCTTAGCGATCAGTCGCCTACTTACCGATTGTGTATACGTCAACCGTGGTGCCATACAATACGGAGGTTCCACCGGTGGGGTTTTGAAATATAACCACACCATTTCCATTCGGACCGTAGACGTTTCCAACCGAAAGTCCAACTGCTGCAAGCGCTGCTTCGGCCTGTTTCAGAGGAGTTGCGGTCAGATCGGGGACGGTTACTAGATGGGGCCCAAGCGATACAACAAATGAGATCGTTGTTCCGCGGGCTACCATGTTTCCGGGTGCAACAGATTGCGATATCACCTGTCCAGAAGCTACGGTGTTGGAGTACGCAGTCGTAGCAGATGGCACCAAACCAATACTGGTGAGCGCATTGTTGGCCGCACTCTGACTATCGCCGATGAGGCTTGGAACGCTCCTAGGCGCCGGCCCTTTTGACTCAATGATTGACACTACTGAGCCAATCTTCAAGGTTCCCGACGACGGACTCTGCGAGATTACAATCCCATTTGGAACCGTCTCGGAGTACTGAGTCGTTACATTGGAGCTAAGTCCTGCCGTCACCAAAGAGTAGTTGGCTCCTTCGAGCGATGTCCCAACAACATTTGGGACACTTACTGGCGCTGGTCCCGTCGACACCACCAAAGAAACCGAGGAGTGTTGTGTCAACTTTGAACCGGGAAAAGGCCTTTCCGAGATTACTGAGCCACTTGGAATCGAAGGATCGCTGTGATATGAAATCCTTCCAAGTGAAAGTTGACTCCGCGTGAGGGAACTCTTCGCTTGGGCTACCGTCAAGGAGATGACATTAGGGGTGGCATAGAGGGTAGGTGAGTGTTGGGCAAGGGTCAAGGCGTAAGCACCACCACCGGCTAGAAGTAGCAAAATAGCTAGCGCAATTCCGATAATCCTGCCTCTCTTGGTTTCGGAGTGCTCCTCGGCCTCATCGTCGGCCACCACGGCCTCAGGAACTTCTTCGCCTGCTACCGCCTCTTTGGCCCCGTCGACTTCATGGTCGTAAGGGACAAATGATTCATCTTGGTCATATGGAAGGCGACCGACGCGGCTCCCAGCCACAACCTCAACGAACTCAAAGGTTCTCGTGGCGTCGATAGCAGCTGCTTCAAAGTTTATCGTAGCGTCGGTGCCGACTAATCCAAGGTCCAAAGCTTTGGCGCTTTGCATAGTCCCATCTATAGGCTCGCCTCCCACCGCTTCGTTAGCAGCTACAGCATCCTGGTTTTGAGATGGCTGAAATCCTAACCCATTAGGGTCATCGTCTATGGTCAAAGGTGCGACTACGGTTGGTGGATCCAATACCGAACTTGAAGCTACGTAATGGCTCACCGCCACTTTCGACGGACGAGGTAGGAGGCGCGACAACTCTCCAAATGCCTCTTCCGCCTCTGATGCGCTTATTCGCTCGCTTGGATCGAGGCGTGACATCGCGCGCAATATAGGGCGAAGTGGACCTAGGGCCTCTGGAACATCAAAGTCGCCGTGAGTTCTAGCCATAGCCGACGCATATGTTGTATCTGCCAAAAAAGGAGGAACTCCCGTGACCGACTCTGTTACAACGAGCGCAAAGGAGTATATATCACTCGCTTTATTGGAGGATTCGCCAAAGATCTGCTCCGGAGAGGCGTACCGCGCTGTTCCAACAACCGCACCGACTGGCTCGGTCCAAGCCGCCGCCGCGAGCGCCCGTGCTATTCCAAAGTCAGCGACCCTTATACGACCGTCCTCATCAAAGAGTAAGTTAGATGGTTTGATATCTCTATGGACATATCCCTTTTGGTGGGCGTAGGATAGCGCGGCCGCAATATCGTGGGCCACAGCTGACGCCTGGGCGTGATCGAGGGTAATGTCTCGATCCAGCAGCGCCCGAAGAGTCCCCCCCGAAAGAAATTCAAATACCAGATACGGTGCAGAGTCACTTTGCCCCGAGTCAAAGACTCTTACGATGCTCGGGTGGTTTAGCGATGCAGCAGCCTTAGCCTCAGCGTGGAATTGTCGAGCAAAAGTGGCGTAGTTGCTCGACCCCTCGTGCAGTAACTTTATAGCCACCTTTCGACCAAGGGTCATGTCGCGGGCCAGGTAAACCACACCTGAGCCACCCGTTCCAACAATATCAATAAGGACGAAACGATCTGAAAGTACAGAACCTATCTTTTCGTTCGGACTCTTCAAATGCACCTGCTACTGAATAACTGCAACCAAACCGGCCTTACCCCTTAGAGTTTAGATTGACATTGAAGCTACCGACTCGATTGAGAATTTGAACCACTACGGCGCATACTCTTCGAGTTGATCAAGAGGGGTTTCGCCTGACAACAGCTTTCCGAAAGACACTCCGTCGACCATACGAATTGACAACTCTTGAGCCTTTTTGAGCTTTGAAGCACCTGGGTTCTCTCCAACGACAAGTAAGTGCGTCTTGGCCGAGACCGACGATGCGGCCTTGCCACCAACATCTTTGATGGCTTGAGTGATACCGTCACGGCTAAAGCCATCTACTCCACCCGTAACTACGACCGTAAGTCCGGCGAGAGCACCACCTTGAATCGCCTTTTGGGCTATCGGAGAAGGAGCTACCCCTCTTTGAAGCATTCGATCCAAGAGATCAGAGGTCGTCTCGTGCGCGAAAAAGTCGACCACAGAACGTGCGATAATCGGACCGACTCCTTCCACCTCTGATACCTCTTCCACAGTTGCATTACGAAGAGTCTCGAGGGTACCAAACCTACTTGCAAGTGCATCGGCGGCAACACTTCCCACATGTCGGATCGTTAGACCGACCAAAAAGCGATTCAAAGGAGCAGTCTTGGAGCGCTCAATAGCCTGAAGCAGAGTAGTAACACTTTTTTCTCCAAAGCGATCCAATGAGACGAGAATTTCGTAGTCGAGGTTATAGATATCGGCTACGTCAGCGATGATACCGAGGTCGAAAAAGCGCTTCACGATCGTCTCTCCAAGCCCCTCGATATCAAGGGCCGGCCTAGAAGCAAAGTGTACGATTCGCGCTACCGCCTGGGCAGGACAGCGATAATTAACGCAGTAGTGGTCGGCGTCACCTTCATCGCGACGTAGTTCAGACCCACACTCTGGACATACCTTTGGAAATTGCCATTCGACTAAACCCTCGGGTCGCATCGCTAGTACCGGGCCCATAACCTCTGGAATTACGTCCCCCGCTTTACGCAACCTGACTATATCGCCAACCCTAAGATCCTTGGCTCGTACTTGATCTTGATTGTGAAGTGTCGCCATAGCTACCTCAGAGCCACCGACGAAGACTGGGGTCATCTTGGCAAATGGGGTCGCCCTTCCAGTTTTACCAATTGAAACCAAGATGTCTTCTAAAAGGGTGGTCTTTTCTTCAGGGGGAAACTTATAGGCAATTGCCCATCGGGGAGCCCTAGAAGTAGATCCCATCTTGGCGCGATCGGCAAATGAATCCACCTTGATCACCGCACCGTCGATGTCGTAGTCGAGGCTGTGGCGATTCTCCTCCCACCTGCCAAAGAGGGAAAAGATCTCGTCTACCTCTTCAATTAACCGAATATTGGGATTCACTGAAAAGCCAAGGCGAGACAAGAGTTGCAATGACTCGTAGTGGGAGTCGGTCAAGTTTTGGAGGTCGTTGGCGATTTGGTAGGCGAAGAAGGCTAACCCCCTTTGCCTAGTAACACTCGGATCTTTAACTCGTAGCGATCCTGATGCGGCATTTCTAGGGTTTGCAAACACTTTGGGACGATCAGCAGCGGATCCCTCGTAGTTTTTGAGTTTGGCGATTGCCGCCTCATTATGTCGTTCAAAAGAAGAAAGGGGCATATAAATCTCCCCCCTAACCTCCAACTCTTCGATCTCCGAGTCCGGTAGGGTCTTGGGGACTGCATCTATCGCCATAACATTGGCTGTTACATCTTCACCAACCGTGCCGTCACCTCGAGTAGCAGCTCTCACGAGAACTCCCGATCGGTAGGTGAGCGACATCGCAAGACCGTCTATCTTCAATTCGAAGACCAACCGCTTTTGATCTAAGTCAGCTCCGATCCTCTTTAGCCAAGCCTCGAGCTCTTCTCTAGAGAAGGCGTTATCTAAGCTTTGCATCGGATAACTGTGGCGTACCTCGCTAAATGCCAGATCCGCATACCCTGACACCCTCGCCGTGGGCGATTCTAGATCTTTCAGCTCCGGAAATTGATCTTCGAGTGCCTTCAATCGCATTACTGACTGGTCGTATTCGAAGTCAGAGACTATCGACTCGTTCAATACGTAGTAGGCGTGGTCCCACTGGCGAATAAGATTGGCTAGGCGCTCCATCTCCGTCTTAGGAGATACGTTGGCATTTTCTGTCACTTTTTATCGCCCAACACTCTCTCGTTGCGTTATGTCTGCTTACCTAGTTACAACAGCGCTGCCCAAGACGCAATTTCCGTCGTAAAAGGCGATTGTTTGGCCTGCGGCAACCCTTCGAACTTTGTCCTCTACCATAACTTGATCACCCATGAACGTTGCTACCGAGACTCGGCCATGGGCAGAGGTCTGAATCTCCACTCGTTGGCCAATTTCTATAGCCGCACCAATTGCGGCAACTTGACCGAATCGAATTGTATCGGTGTAGGTCTCTTCGAGTCGACCCATTACCACTGTATTTTTTTCGGTGTCGACGTCTACGACGTAACGCCTAGTCGAGTCCCCAAGGGTACCGAGTCCCTTCCTTTGACCAATCGTAACCACTTCGCGGGAAGCTACCTCTCCTAGAAGGGCACCACTGTCGCTATCTATAACCTTCGCCGGGGTCAACTTGGTACGCTGCCCTAGAAACTCGACCCTTGAGGTTGTGGATGCGATAAAACAAACGTCTTGAGAGTCCGGCTTCTGCGCTGTAATCAACCCCGCATCACTTGCGATCTGTCGTACCTTATCCTTTTCCATCCCACCTATCGGGAGCAGCAAGTGCGAAAGGCGGCTTTGGCCGATCATGGAGATCACATAAGACTGATCTTTGTTAGGGTCGATACCTCTCATAAGCTTGCGCTCACCGTTTAATTCTTCGACCCTTGCGTAGTGGCCAGTTGCCACAGCCTCAAAGCCAAGACGCAGCGCCCGATCGATAAAAAGGTCGAACTTGATACTGCGATTGCACTCGATGCAGGGGTTTGGCGTAAGCCCACCTGCGTATGAGTCGACATAGTGAGAGACTACCTTATCCTCGAACTCCTCAGTAAAGTTGAAGACATGGTGCTCTACGCCGATTTTGTTAGCCACCATACGCGCATCTGCAACGTCAGCCACAGAGCAGCACCCTGAGTCGCTAACCCCGCCCCACAACTTCATGGTGGCGCCTACCACATCATGACCTGCATCTTTTAGAAGCAGTGCCGCAACTGAAGAGTCGACCCCACCTGACATGGCTACCAAAATGCGCAACAGAGTCTCCGTGAAATAGTTAAAGGAAAGACGAAAAGGCCTACAAAACATTCTATCTCAAGGCCCCAAGACTCAAAGCGGGCCGAAGTAGGAGCTAGAAGTGCTCCCTTAGTAGTGATGGACGATCAGTGATCAATCCATCAACACCGCGATCAATGAGAAGTTCCATCTCCTCTTTTTCATTGATTGTCCAAACGTGCACGGCTTTACCACCCTCATGAGCAGCGTCAACGAACTCCTTGGTGGCTAATTCAATCTCACCATAGAAATGGGGAATCTGAAATGCAATATATGGTGAAGCCTTGGCGATGGCGACTGCTTGTTTGAAGTCGGAGATGAGCGCGAAGTAGAACTCAGATATTTCGCCCGGACCAGCCGACGTAAATATCTCAGCTGAAAGCTTGCGAACTGCAAAGAGTGATGAGTCACGGAAGGATGCAACGATCACCCTCTCTTGAGCTCTGGCATCTAATATCTCTTCAACTACGCGAGATTCGTAGGGTTCTGCATTCGCAGGAGCCGCCTTGATATCCACGTTGACGATCGTGTTGGGGTACCGTGCCAGAACCTCGCGAAAGGTTGCCACTCCAAACCGAGGATCCTTAGGCCATTTGCCACGATAGGCGTACTCGGAACCATGGCGGCCGACCGAAGCGTATTCGTTGGCACCCGGCACAAACCAATAGGCGTTGTCTAAACCAACGATCTCTTCAAAGTTAAGATCCGAGGCGCGCCCGTCACCCGATGTGGTTCTATCAACCTCGTTATCGTGAAGCACTACGATGACGCCATCTTTCGTGCAATGGAGGTCTAGCTCGAGGCCGGGTAGTCCAAGTTCCACCGCACGATCCATCGCGAAGAGAGTTGAAGATGGGGCCTCTAGAGCTCCACCACGATGGGCATAGTACATTTCGCGGCGCTCGAGCCACGGATTTGTCATCTGAAACTCACAATCGTCTATGTAACCTACGAGTTACTACTCGATAATTCCTTCTCGACGAGCGGTCGAGACCGCTTCGAGCATTGAGTGGCACTCGAGCTTTGAAATTATCCTAGCGATGTGGTTACGTGCGGTATTCAATGAGATGTTAAGAGAAGTGGAGATATCTGATGCGGAGTTACCTTCGTCGAGCATTCGCAGAACCTCGATCTCGCGCTTCGTAAGGTTATCTCCTACCCTTTGCCTGCGTCCAGACAGGATTGATAGGACCTCGGTGGCCATAGATGGCTCCATTACCGATCTACCACGGACCGAATCTCGGATTCCACGGATCACGTCATGAAGAGGAACGTCCTTCGTCAAGAAACCCGCCGCACCGTGCGAAACAGCAAAAGCTGCACTGCGGGCATCCCTTACTGCCGTCAGAACCAATATCGCAATGTTCTCATCGAGTGCCCGTAGTCGTTCAATTACATCTAGCCCCTCGTCGTCACCGAGCCTCATATCCATGAGAACGACATCACATCCCCGGGTCGAAATGTAGTTGGCGGCCTCGTTGCCGTCTTTGGCGACGCCAACCACTCGCATATCTGATTGAGTCGAGAGCGCCATCGACATCGTCTCGGCGAAGACAGTATGGTCCTCCACGATCAAAACTCGGATAGGTTCATCTGGCAACAACGGAGCCTCCGACTCAATAGAAATAATCAGCTACAGATGTCGAACATCTGCTTGCACGAATGTCCGCCACACTCAGGAACGGAAAGGACCCCCAACAGATTTATTTGTCGAGTCAGCCTATGCCTTCCCCCAATTGCGGCAAAGATCCGAGACACTAAAAATTATACATCAGCTATAGCTAGGATTTATCCCTAATTCAAGATAATATAGTCATTTTGAATATAACTTGCATGACTTCGGCTACGTCGAACGATAGAGCATGTGAGACCACCCGTAGCTACCCATTGCCCTATTATTTGAAGTGAGGTGAGAAGGTGAGAAAGCGCTTTAAAGCTGCCAAGGCTAAGTTGTCGTTCTCGGCGATATTCCTAATTGCGGGCATATTCCTCTCGCTAACGGCAATAGCAAATGCAATTGCGATATACGGGGCGATAGCAAACGAGGTAAATACTGCCAACGTTTCAAACGGCATATTTCATCCAGCCGAGAACTCTATTGGCAAGCTTCTTATCGGATATCTCAACCAAGAGACCGGCCTTCGTGGCTACGTTCTCACCGGAGATACCAGCTTCCTGGCCCCATTTGTCAGTGGAAGTAGCCAAGTTGAATCGGCCTACAAAGTGCTTACCGCCTCCCTTGTCAACTACCCCAAGCTTTCCACCCTTCTACGCCAAGTTCAAGTTGCAGGGTCTAGTTGGGAGATCTCCGCTTCGCTCCACGAGAGCGTACCTTCCCTTGAACAAGGAGCCCTACCTTCAGCTATTCAATCGAGCCTCCAAGAAGACCAGGCGAGCTTCGACTCGCTAAACGCCAAGATTTCTAACCTTAATCGTCAGATACTCCATACCGATGATGCACTTAGGCGTGACGCTACAGCCGCCCTCGTAAGACTAAAAAACACAGTTGCCATCGCGGCTATCGCATCACTATTTGTCATTGCAACCTTGGGAATACTCTTCTTTCGATTCATCGTCCAACCAATCGGAAGACTTCGCGATGGCGCAAATTTGGTAGCAGGTGGGAGTCTAAATACTCCAGTAACTGTAAAGGGAGCTCGAGAGACAGAGTCTCTCTCTGCCTCGATCGAAGCTATGCGACAGGGAATACTTCGGGAGTCTGACATAGAGCGAAAGACCGCACTTCTAAATTCGCAATTTCGAGAGCGACGGGAGGTCGCCGAGGCGATCCACGACAATCCCCTTCAACTTTTAGCGGCTGCAAAATTGAGGCTACAAATTGCGCGGGGAGAGACACGTCTCGACCCGGTTGATCCTGTCGTCGCCCTGATCGATAAGTCGACCGATTGGATGAGAAATATGATTGCGACACTCTATCCACCCGGGCTAGCTCGGATGGACTTTGAGCAAGCAGTAAGGGAGCACATCGCTTCAATTGAGTTGGGTGGTGAGACCCAAATAAAGGCCAATGTTGAGTTGGGGGAGTTGGTAGATAGGGACTCGCACTCCGAGTCGACCTTGCTCTTGGGATTTAGGTGCGTTCAGGAGCTGGCCTCTAATGCCCTCAAGGGGGCAAATGGAGGACTTATCTACCTGAATGTGAAGGCGTCAAAGACAGAGATGCTCGTTGAGTCGATCAACCCCATAAACGACGACGACTTCAACGAAGTCTCAAAGATTGCAATATCACTTAAGTCTTCGTCCATCCGACGACACAGCAACGCCGGTCATCTTGGAATACCACTACTTGTCGACTCCGTCGAATCGGTTGGCGGGCAATTTACAATCCGAAATATCGATCTACGGGGCGACAAGATCAAAGAACGAACCATGTTCAAAAGCGACGCCCCATGGTCTCCCTTGTATCAAGAAGAGGGATTGGTGGCATCGACAAAGTGGGAGAGCAGTGCGAGGGAGATAAACCGTATGCTCACTACCCTCAATGCGAGCGAAGGGCACTATATCTTCTTCTCCGCAACAATTCCACTCCTTGGTGATGCCAACAGAGGGTCGAGACCGATTCTCTCTAATTAACGGAATTACTCGAGCCGACTTTGGATGCTAAGGGGCTTTCAACGGGCCGATAGGTCTCCTCGATGAGATCGATCGACTCCTGCAGATCCCATTTATCCACCCCTTCGGTAGCCTTAAAGCGAGCAAGAGCATCATCAGCGCACCTCTTAGGTAAGTCCCTCCTACAGATCTCACCGATCAAAGTGTGGTGAAATACCGGATCTCCAGAGAGCTCAACCAACCTTTCGATATTCGCGTCATGGGCTGACTTGGGAACTGGACCAGTCACATACTCCACTCCATTTGAAGTAATGGTCTCCCAAAGCGCGGGAGGAACTTCGTTCTTTGAAAAGCCCGCCACCCACGAAGATCTGGGGTCAACCTCAAGGAGGGCAAGCATATCGTGGACCATCAACTCAAGTGCCCTGCGGGGAATCTGCCGAAATTTTAGGCAATCGCCGAATCGATTGAGTGGAAGATTTGGAGCTTGTGATATCTCGCGAATGACCTCGGCGGTCAACTCTATCTGTTCAAGAAGTTTCGATACCAACTGCTCTCCCACGTATGGGGAGAGGACCGACCTCAATATTGACTCGACGTCTACCTCGCCAGACGAGCCGTCCCAGTGAACGGTTACTTTGTCTCCGCTGTCCTGCCCGTCGATCCCGCGGCTATGTCCAAGAAGGCAGGTAAAATCTGGATAGGTTACCTGCTGGACACAGCTTCCTCCCCAAATTTCAGAACACTTTGCATACTTCAAATTGGCCACACCCATTTCAATTCGCCTATACGATCGAGAATTACTCCGACAAGAGCAACTTCTAAGAAGTTCGACCATGTCGCAATAAGTCTTTAGGCACTTTGACTCACTCCGATTTTCTCAGGTATCGCCACTCCGAATTGAAATGGAGTCCAAAGCAATATACGCTTTTGCGAAGGCGTAGTATATTGAGACCGCCCTCAGACGTATGTGGTCGATCGGTGGCTGGTGGGAAAGATAGTACTTTTTTACTAATCAAAAGTCACAACAATTGTCACAAATCGACAAATAATGTCGACAATACTTGATGGGATTCAAGTTAGAAGTAATGAGGCCGAGACGGTTATGCGCATAGTTATTGCTGACGATTCAGACGACTACCGTGAGGCCTTGGTGCATGCGATCGATGGGTGCCCCGACCTAAGTGTGGTGGGAGCCGCTCGCAATGGAGCCGAGCTAATTGCAATTTGCAATGCTGAACACCCCGATATCGCGATGACCGACCTTCGAATGCCGATTTTAGATGGGATAAGTGCGATCCGCGAGATATCTAAGGATAGCCCGCGGACTCTCCTAGTTGCATTCTCTACCGCAAATTCGGCGCCAATCCGCCACGAAGCCATGGCCGCAGGTGCCCACATCTTCTTTCCAAAAGATCAAGCGATGATCGCACTCAGAACTCTTAGTAAGGCCTACGAAGAGCACTTCAAGGACGCAATCTAACCCGTTAACAGTTCTAGACCAGTACCGAGACAACATCACGCTCTAGACGCGCGCCAAAGTGAGATATGATCTCGCCAGCACACACGTTGCCAAAGCGACAGCAACTAGCAAGGTCGCGACCTAAGTATTTGCCATAGAGATAACCTGCGGCGAAGAGGTCACCGGCGCCGGTGGTATCTACGACGACACTTGCTTCGGTAGTCGTCATTGATAGCTCTCCACCCGCTACGACGATCGAACCCCTCTCCCCAAGGGTAACTACGACCTCGGCGACGAACTGAGACACCTGCTTACCGGCGACCTCGGAACTCTCGACATTGCATAACCCCAAGATCTCGGCCTCATTCGCAAACAATAGCGATATCCGGCCACTTCGAATGATCTCCCAGATTCGCTTGCGATGTCGGTCCACCAGAAAGAAGTCGGAGAGGGTCAGGGCTACCTTCAGATCTGAGCGATCGCTGGCCAAAACCTTGCTTATGGTCCGGTCGCCACTCGGAGAATCAAGCAAATAGCCTTCCAGGTAGACAAGCTTCTCCTCACTTCCTACCTCGCCCAGTACCTCATCGAGGTCGAAATTGTCCGAAAATTTTGCCGATGACCCAAGGTTGGTGAACATCGTTCGCTGTCCGTCTTCAGTCACTACTACAATGCAGTGTCCAGTCGAACCGTTAACTTCTGCGTTAGATAGATTTTGAAATGCAACCCCGGTGCTAACAAGATCCTCGACGTAAGCCGTTCCAAAACTATCGCTAGCCACTACCCCCATAAACGTAGGAGCTGTGCCAAATTTACCTAAGGCAGCGAGAGTGTTTCCTACCGATCCTCCAGATGAGAACCTACTAGGTGAAAAAAAGTTCAGCAAGTTGCGAGACTCTTCCTCGCTAATCAGCGTCATCGAACCTGCGTCGATATTCAACTTGCTAAGAACATCACCATTGGACTCAACAAAAAGATCCATAATTGCATGTCCAACGCCAAAAATCCTCATCTTGATCTCCAACTCTTTTTCAACTGCACTCCAATATTATCGATTGACTAACCCAGCAACGTTTGGACTGGCCCTTCACATCAAAACGAATAGAGCAAATCTTTGCGGACTCAGCCGGTAAAGATAGTGCACTCAATCGTGAATTTTCTACTACGGTAGGGTAGGTGACTCAAGAACCATATCGCTTATACGAATATCTGAAACCACTGAACTACAACCTATATTTGGCACCCGACATCGAGCAGGCAACGTTCAGCGGCCGAGTAGAGATCGACTGTCAACTCCATGTTCCAGCTTCAAATTTCAGGCTTAACTACGCCGAACTTGAGTTTGCAGCGATCGTAGTCGAGCAGAACGGAAACTCTATCGGCATATCTCACAGCCTCGATGAGGAGAACGAAATCATCGAGATAACCACTGCGACCCAACTTTCACCAGGTACGGTGAGGATTCTGATCGACTTTACAGGCATACTAAACGACAAGTTAGCCGGCTTCTACAAGAGCCATTATCGCGACGCAGAAGGAAATAATGTAGCTATTGCTACAACTCAATTTGAATCGACCGATGCACGTAGAGCATTCCCTTGCTTCGATGAGCCAGCCTTCAAGGCTACCTTTGAGATCTCTCTCGAAATTGAAAAGGATCATCTCGCAATCTCAAATGGTGCCGAGATCTCGCAAAGGCAACTGGATAACGGCAAAAAATTGGTCGTCTTTGAAAAGACAATGAAGATGTCGACCTATCTTGTTGCATTCGTGGTTGGAAGACTCGAAGCAACTGCGCCCAAAGTGGTGCGAGGAGTTCCAATAAGGGTAGTGCATAGACCAGGGTGGGGAGAAAAGACCGCCTTTGCCATCAAAGTTGCAGAACACTCCCTCAATTTCTTCACCGACTTCTTCGGGATCGAATATCCCGGAACCAAGATGGACCTCATTGCCATACCCGACTTTGCAGCCGGTGCAATGGAAAACTTGGGTGCAATCACCTTTCGCGAACCACTCGTAGTGATCGAAGAGGAGACAGCATCTCAACCGGAACTCGAACGAGCAGTTGACGTTATCGCTCATGAGATAGCTCACATGTGGTTCGGAGATCTAGCCACCATGAAGTGGTGGAACGGGATCTGGCTAAATGAAGCCTTTGCCACATATATGGAGATTCTCTGTTGCGACGCCTTCGAACCCAAGTGGAAGAGGTGGGTCTCCTTTGGCGTCTCCAAGGGTCGAGCCCAAGACGTCGACGCCCTCCATTCAACAAGGCCCATAGAGTTTCCTGTCAACCATCCGCGAGACTGTTGGGGGATGTTTGATCTCCTCACCTACGAAAAGGGTGGAAGCGTATTACGTATGCTCGAGCGCTTCATCGGAATTGAGAAGTTTCGTGCTGGGGTTTCGAACTACCTTCGCAAATACTCATATGCCAATGCAGAAACCACAGATCTATGGGATGCCATTGAAGAGGCCGAAGATGCCCCAATACGTTCGATAATGGACTCCTGGGTATTTCAAGGTGGAATACCGCTAGTCTCAGTCGAGAAGGTACCTAATGGTTTTAGGCTAACCCAAAGGCCATACAGCTTCATCGAACAAGGCGATCTAGAGTCTTCTATAGGATCTATATGGCAAATTCCAATAGGCGTTCGATCCCCATCTGGAAACACCGACCTCAAGGTACTGCTCGAAGGTCCTTCGATCGAGATTGCCTCCGACGAAGAGGCGCTGATCGTAAATGCTCATGGTGATGGCTACTTCCACGTGAAGTATTCTCCAGAGATTCTTAACGACCTTACGCAACATCTAGGATCTCTCGAAGAGATCGAAGCATTCAACCTCATATCCGACTCCTTTACATTTGTTCTTGGCAACGAGATGGAGATCAACGACTTCTTCGAACTAGCAAAGGCGTACCGAAGAGCGGGAATCATCGAATCTTCGATCGACACTATTATTGCTCGCGCCCTTGGTGCATACGCCAAGGCACTCGGTGATGCAGGCAACTCAAGTGTTATCGATTTGGCACACGATCTCTTTGGGCCAGTTCTAGAGAGTCTTGGCTTTGAAAGCACAGAGAGCGACACGGCCTCTCAAAGCGCCTCGCGAAGGAGGGCTTTAGATATCCTAGGTACAGTAGGGCAAAATCAAGAGGTCATTGAATTTGCAAACGCCCAGTTCCGACTCGATATGTCGCACGAGAAGCGCCTCGATCCCGCGATTGCGGCGTCGATCATAGCGATAGTCGCCT
This sequence comes from Actinomycetes bacterium, assembly GCA_021805205.1. Taxonomy (GTDB): domain Bacteria; phylum Actinomycetota; class Acidimicrobiia; order Acidimicrobiales; family Acidimicrobiaceae; genus Acidithrix. The sequence goes on from JAJZFV010000002.1 coordinate 44,198, forward strand.
ACAACGGCGACGAGGCTGACTACGCCTTCATCCTCGATCGCTATCGCAATGCACAAGATCCAGTCGAAGAGCAACGGTATCTAAGCGGCCTTAGTGAATTCAAAGACCTTTCGCTTATCGATCGAACCCTCTCCCTTTCGATTACCGAAATTCGAAGCCAAGATGCACCATTCGTACTCTCGTCGATGCTAGGTTCATCGGCCGCGGGAGAGGTTGCGTTCGACTTTATACGCACCAACTACTCAAAACTTCTCGAGATCTTTCCGGCTGCTGCTTTGCCGAGAATGTTCGAAGGAGCATCTTCGCTCTATGGCCCAAGCATCAGCGCACGTTCATCAGAAGTTAGAAACTTCCTAAATAGTGTCTCCCTTCCTGAGGCTGGAAAGCGACTGACGCAGATAAAAGAGCGCTTTGAGGTAAATCAGTTATTGAGCAACCGGATTCGTTCCAGTATCAAATAGCCCCGTCTCTTTGCGGTAAACGTTTAGTAAAATGGCCGCCACATCAGAATTATCTGTGGTGGCGGCCATTAACTTTACTCATAAAGGCTGCAATGGGATGAATCAAGCCGCCCAGCGGGGAGGAAAAATGGAAGACCGACAAACTGTTCTAGTCGTCGACGATGAGGTGGCGCTGCGTCGGATCCTTGTAAGTTACCTCAAAAAAGAGGGTTTCAACGTCTTAGAAGCCGCAGACGCCCAAGGGGCATTGACCATCTTTGAACGACAGCAGGTAGATATCGCGCTTTTGGATGTGATGATGCCCGGGATGGACGGATTCGAACTCGTTAAGGCAATACGGCGAAAGAGTGATATCCCACTACTCATGGTTACGGCAAAGGGTGAGGAGAGCTCTCGGGTCGCTGGACTTGAGATAGGAGCCGATGACTACATCTCCAAACCATTTTCAGCTCCTGAGGTTGTAGCTCGAGTCAGGGCCCACCTTCGCCGAGCGAGCGGCGCCCTCTCAGAAACCACGACCGACACCATCATCAAGGTTGGCAGTGCGTTAATCATCGATCCGAATTCGCGACGATGCGTGGTGGAAGGAAAGGACGTCGATCTCTCACGGCGCGAGTTTGATCTCATCTTGAAGCTCGCAACGTCACCAGGCAAAGTGTTCACGCGAGAGGCCTTACTGCTGGCTGCATGGGGCACCACCTATATAACCGAAAAGACAATAGACGTACACGTTGCCTCGCTGCGCAAGAAGTTAGGTGATTCAGCTACCATCACATCGCTGCGCGGAGTTGGATACAGACTTGACGCCTGAGAATACTTCGAATCATGCTCCGCGGAGACGGGTAAAGTCGATTCGTTCTCGCGTCTTGTCCGTACTCTTTCTCACCGGTGCAATCGGGATTATCGTCTCGTTTACCTTAGCTACCCAATTAACCCGCATCAGTCAAAGAACTGACTTGAAGCAGACCTCTCAAACCATCGCCACCGCTGTCCTGCAGCTTGTACAGAATCACGCCTCACAACAGGCGATAGACGACACCACTGATGCAGCTAAGGGGTACTACGTAGCCGTCTACACCAACGGGAAGAAGACCTTCTCGACACCGGAGACTTCCAAACTTGGTGGCCAGGTCACCTCGACCACAACTTCGGTTAACGGAATCTACAAAGTGCTAGTAGTGGCACCGCACGCCGACCCAACCCCAGTAAGCGCCGAGCTAACCGCGATTAGTGCGGTAGTGATTATCGGAGTTCTAATAGGGGCATTTTGGGCGACCTCGATCATCGCTCGCGAGATTGGAAATTCCGTCGAAGCTACCACCAAGGTGGTTTCTCGTATCGAATCTGGTGACCTCAGTGCTAGGATCGAAAGCGCATTACCCCCCGAGTTTGACAGACTCGCCTCGGCTTTCGACAGGATGGCGAAGACGCTCGAAGAGGGGGATGAGGAGCAGCGCCGGTTCCTATCAGATCTAGCCCATGAAATTGCTACTCCGATCGGCGCTGTTAGCGGCCTGGCGATTGCCATAGCAGATCACATTATCGACGATTCAGATGAAATTGAGGAGGCTTCATCACTTATCTCATCTGAGACTAAGCGCATTCGATCGCTCCTTGACGATCTCAGATCTCTCAACCAGCTCGAATTTCTCGAGACCGTATCAAGGGAGGACTTCAGTGCCGTCGAGCTCACTCGCTCTCTCCACGGAAGGTTCATCAACTCCGCTCGCGAAAATTCAATTCAAATAGAGATCGACACCGAGGAGGCACAGATGCACCAAGATAGGCGACTTATCGAAATGGTCTTAAACAACTTTATGACAAATGCGATACGGTACTCCAACGAGAATTCAACTATCAATATCACCGGAAAAAATCAAAGTGACGACTTCTATCGAGTAACAGTTGCTGACCAAGGAATAGGGATCAAAGAAGAGGAGCTGACCAAGATCTTCGAGCGCCTCTACCGAGTCGACGAGGCTCGCGACAGAGAGCGAGGGGGGAGCGGCCTTGGGCTTGCAATCGCTCGCAGAGCATCTTTAAACGTCGGAGGACACATTGAGGTCGAATCGACATACCAACAAGGATCCTCGTTCTCGCTAATATTTCCCAAATCAATTCAAGATGGCGATCGATGAAGTAACTTACAGGGATGAATACAAATCCATTAACACCCGAGGTCCTCTCAGTCCTAGAGCGTCTTTCAACTATCAATCGAGGCTTCTTTACATTCGAAGAGGGAATGAAGCTCTTTGAAGAGGCCAGCCTCGCCATGGCCGGTGGGTCAGGATACGCCATCGAAGTTGGCTCGTACTGCGGAACTTCGACTGCGTTTCTCGGTTTTGCCGCCAAAGCCACCGACGGATTCGTCGTCTCCGTCGATCACCATTTGGGCAGCGAAGAGAACGGACCATCGTGGGAGAGCTTCGACCAATCTCTCTACGACCGAGAACGATCAACCATCAACACCTTGAGTAGATTTAGATCCCTGATCTACTCTCTAAGCCTCGACGAGTACGTGGCTCCAATTACCGCTTCAACTAGGGTTGCTACAAACTTTTTGAGGGATCGCGCCGATTTCATCTTCATCGACGGAGGACACGGGGAAGAGGTCGCCTTCAACGACTACTTTTCTTATGCACCTCTAGTACGTCGAGGTGGAGTCCTTGCGATACATGACGTCTTTGAAGACCCAACCAAAGGTGGAAGGCCCCCTTTTGAGATCTACACTCGAGCCGTAACATCGGAGCAGTTTACTCACGTTACAAACCTAGGTTCGCTTTACTTTTTGAGGCGCCGTTAGAGGCCTAGAGCGCAAAGGGCGTCGGAAAATGAAGAGGATGAGACATCTCTCGCCACCATCTCCGAGGCGATCACGACCGCTGCAGTAGTGTAACTCGACTTCTCCCGCGGAGGAAATGTTACTCCCTGGGGCTCAACGATACCAGTTACGTACCCTCCATCGTTTGAGCGAAATCTACTGAGGGTTGCAAAGAGTTGCCGGGCGCTATCTTCCTCCCCCACTAAAAGAGCTGCGATAGCGGCCTCCGCAGTCTCAGCGGCTGTAAACCATCTGTTCGATGCCTTGCATCGAACACCAAAGCCCCCTTCAAAGAATCGATCCTTTCCCTCTCTAAAACGTAGGTCGAGGTCGTTCTCTTCGTAGCCCGCCATGGCCAAAATGGGGTAATACCAATCCATTGCCCAATCGTAAGTCGAGGCAAACTTTTCGTCACCCGCGACTCGATAGGAGTCTCGCAGCAGCCAAAGACACTCTTTCCAAGGCTCTGTTACCTTTGGATCTAAATTTGCAGCATCTCCGTAGACGATCGCCGCATCAAGCGAGGTCATGATCGAGCAGTTTGCCGCACGTAGAGGCCTGCCCTTCTCAAATCCATCTGGTGTAACCAAAGCGGGCAAAAGACCATCTCTTCTTTGAACCGAGACGACGTAGTTGACGGCATCGATCAGCATTTTTGTGTACGGTGCCACAAAATCTATTCCGTAGATCGATGTCAGCGCTAGTGCTCCAACTCCGAAGTAACAGATAACGTTTGGATCACGATCAGCCTCTTTAACTCCGTCGTAAAGATAGAAGTGGCAAAATGAGCCGTCCCGATTCTGTAGCTTCATCAATCCATCGAGGCCCCGCAACGCCGCGGAACTTCTTCCACCAATTGCCATGGCGATTACTGACTCAATGTGATTCCAAGGATCAATGTGGCCGCCGGCGTGCCATGGCACAAGTCCGGATTCAAGTTGTAGCGCCTCAATCCACCTCGCACTCTCCTCGATCTCTAACTTCGTGAGAGCGAGATCGCCATTTGCAAAAGTTTCATATTGTTCGAGATCGCTACTTTGTTGCACTTGTATCATCACGCCTCAGATAAATTGAAAGAGATTTACCCAGTATTGGGTTGAGAAATTTGGCCTCAAACTCTTCGATCTTTGGTTGCTCACCCATCATTACCTCAACCAATTTAGAGTGATACCTCGAAACTAGGCGATTCTTACCGTTGTCGATTCCGACTACCGACTTCAGCCACCAATATGGGGTGTGTAGGCCGTGGTGGTATGAAAATCCAACGGCATCTAATCCCGCCACCTTGCACCGTTCTCGAAGTTGCGACCTTCTGTAGATCCGTATATGGCCACCTTTAGCGGAATGGTACTCCTTGGAAAGAAGCCAATTAATCAATTCTCCAAAGTAGCGCGGAACCGAAGCGGCAGCCGCTCCATTCTTCTTCAGTACTCTTTTGACCTCAGACAGTACCTTTCTATCTTCAAAGATGTGTTCAAGGACTTCACTCACAAGAATAATGTCGAAGGTCTCATCTGGGAATGGAAGGAGGCACCCATCACCTTGGACTTGGCTAGCTCGAATCGAAAATGTACCATCTTCAAGTTCCAGATACTCCTCGGCACTCAGAATTGCACCTTGAATTTCGAGTAAAAGGTCGTGCGCAATCTCGAAACTTACAACAGTGGCACCACGTTCGAGAGCAGCAATAGTATGGCGACCTCCACCTGCGCCTAGGTCAAGGACCAAAGTTCCATGGAGATCCCCAAAGCGATCAAGTTCGAAGGTGATCACGTACTAATCCCCAACAACTTCAAAGTCACTTTGGCGACCGTAAAAGTCAGATAAGATGCGGTTGTATATTTGCTCAACCCTCTCTGCGCACCTATCCCAGGTATATCGTTCAAAGACCCGCTCCAGACCGTTAGCCGAAAGACGATTCCTCAAATCTTCATCCTCAAAGAGTCTCTTGATGGCACCAGCAAGGGCGTTCGCATCACGAGTAGGGACAAGGAGGCCACAGCTACCATCGACACCGACTACTTCAGGAATTGCTCCACCGTAAGTTGCCACCAGTGGAACCCCACACGCCATTGCCTCGATAGAGGGGAAAGAGAATCCCTCGTAGATGCTAGGCACTACCGCCACGGTCGACTCAGAGTAGAGCTTTACCATCTCTTCTTGAGTGACACGGCCCACGAAGTCAAAGATTTGGTCGAGGCCATTTTCAGCTACAAATCTATGAACTTGGCTATCTCCGCGTGGAGTGCCAAGCACCTTTACCTCTAGCTCCGGAAAATCATCTTTGAGTATCAAGGCAGCTTGCGCCAAATAGATCAAACCTTTGAGGACTACGTCTGCACTAGAGGTAGAAACGATGCGAAACTTATGGCGAACCGCTCCCTCAATCGGGTGAAATATCTTGGTATCTACTCCAACGTGAACGACTTCGATATTTTCTAGTTTCGCGCCCATTTCAGAGGCTACGTCCTGCTTAGACGTCTCTGAGACAGTTATAATCTGCTGCGCACTTCTAGCAGCCCGAACTTGTGATCGAACGAAACCGTACCACCTCCACACTCCAAAGCGCCGAACTAGCCCTTTAGCAGATTCAAGGTCTAGTTGGCGATCTACCGTAATCGGATGGTGTATCGCAGTTACAACAGGTTTGCGTCCCTTGCCTATCTTGGTCAACGTTGAGTTAAGTGACTGATTATCATGGATGATATCAAACTCATCCAGACGAGGGACGAGATACTTCTTTAGCCTTAGGCCAAATGCCTTCGGCTCACAAAAACTACCCGTCAAAGTTAATGCAAACTCATATAAGTCGGCGAGGCTATGGATCTCCGAAAGGTGAGGGATCTTTATGGAGTCTCCACCTCGATATACATCCAACGATTGAACCTCGACGAGTTCGCACCTATCGTCTAAATCTGGATATGGTGGACCGGAGAAGATCGTAACTTCATGACCCCTAGCGGCGAGTGCAGCCGTCATGTACTTGGTATATACTCCCTGACCACCCGAGTACGGGTTCCCCCTGTAGATGCAAAATGCAATCTTTAGCTTTTTATCTTCAACCGCCAATATGTAACCAACCCAAGACGCTTTGAACTAACAATACTAATGAAAGTATCGAAATGCTCGCTACCACGATGGTAGCGACCGTTCTAAAGGTCGGAGTATTTGCCCTGTCTCCCAATATCGATCGTTTATTTGCAAGTTTGAGAATGAAGGCGAGGATAATTGGAGTTACGAGGCCCTGTAAAACCTGGGCAAAGACGAGAAACGTTATCAAGTTTGATGGAAGAAGGGCTATACCAGCACCGATTATAATCTGGGTCGTAAAGATTCCAACGAAGACCGGGGCGTCCCTAAAAGAGCTAGATACGCTTCTCTCGTATCCAATGGCCTCAGCTAGCGCATAAGAGGTCGACAATGGGACCACCGCTGCTGCAAGGGCAGAGGCCCCAAGCAGTCCCGCAGCAAACAGATAGACATCAAAGCTACCCGCAACGGGCTTCAATGCCGAGGCCGCCTGCTGGGCCGACGCTAGAGGTCCCGTTCCACCAATTACCGCAGCCGTAGCAATGATCATAAAGATAGAGATGACATTCGCAAATACGGCACCTCCAACTGCATCGAAACGCTCCAATGAGTACTCGTCGGGCTTTACGCCTCGATCGACAACCCCAGAAGCTGCATAAAGTTGCATATAGGGTGAGATGGTGGTTCCAATCAAACCAACTGCTAGATAGACATAGCTCTTGGAAAGAATGAAGTGAGGTACCACCAGATTCGAGGCGACAGTTGAGACACTTGGGTGGGAGATGAATGCGGCTACGGGGTAGGCAAAAAAAGCCAACGAAAGTATCAGGAATACTCTCTCGGCGTACTTGTATGATCCAAGCAGTACCAGAGCCCAGATGGCGACTGCTGCGATTGGGATCGATACATACCTTGAAACTCCAAATAAGCCAAAGGATGCACCAATTCCGGCGAACTCGGATACGACGAGACCAAGGTTTGTAATCGTCAACGCTGTCATAGCCAACGCCGTCATACGGATCGAAAACTCTTCTCGGATAAGAGAGGCCAACCCCTTGCCTGAAAAGGTACCTAACCGAGCCGCCATCTCTTGTACAACGATTAGGCCCACGGTAACCAAAACCATGAAAAAGAGAGTCTTATAACCGTACTGAGATCCGGCAGAGGCGTAGGTAATTACGCCACCTGCGTCATTGCCAGCATTTGCTGCTATCAATCCTGGTCCAAGGGCAGCTAGGTAGGCGAGGATTGTGAACTTTTTTGGTCGTAGCTCTTTAGCCTTTGAGGCGATCTTTAAATTCATTTCAATCCACCTGTGAGAAATCTACGACAGTAGCCTTGGGAAGCGGAAGCGTCGCTCTTCAGGGATGATGGCGTCGATCACGTCGTCGGCAAGTATACGGCCCACAGCGATTCCATCTTCCAACACAATGACGCTGGACCTACGTGAAGAGGTGAGGACCTCTACGATCTTGTCAACGTCGTCGTCGACGTTGACCGTTTGAGAGCTATCATCATCGCCGTCGGGTATCAGAGACGATATCGCCACATCTTCATTTTCTGCGACCAAAAGGTCAAAGAGTGGAATGTCGGCCATAAAGTTACCATCTTCGTCTACCACAACCACGGCATCAATATCTGAGCGATGCTCAGCATTCTTCCTTAAGTTTTTTATAACTTCGGCGATAGATTCTGCCATTGGAACCTCGATCAACGATGTGGTCATCATTCCACCGGCGGTATCTTCTTCGTAGTCGATCAAATCCTCTAGATCGGCCGCCTTGTCTGGGTCCATTAGATCCAGAATCTCCTGACGTTTTTCGTCCTCGAGGTCACGAAGTGCCTCAGCCGCCTCGTCGGGTTCCATATTTTCGACGATATCAGCGGCGATCTCAGGATCACTCTGGTTGATAATGACCTCAATATCGTCGCTATCCATCTCCTCGATTGCGTCTGCCACAACCTCAGCCCCAAGAGCCTCAATCAGGCCATCGCGCTCCTTGCGGTCCAAATCTGAAAGGAGCTCAGCAAGTTCGGAGGGGCGCAACCGCCGGATGCCTCCACTTGACCGAGAAGCACGAAGTTTCACCGAGCCAGACGACTCATCGAAGGCTGCGACGTCTCCCCAGTCAATGACTCTTTTGGGTTTGGCTTGAGCTCTGATGCGACGCATCATCAGTCGCCTAAGTAGGGCGGAGACTCCTACCTCTACCCCTACTAACCTCAACGTACCTAATGCATGTGCTACATATAGTTCTGACGCTCGAATGACTTGAACGCCTTCAACGTCAACGAGTTGATGGTCGAGAACCTCTTTACCCAAGATGACCTCACCGGCTCGCTTGGTAAAATCACGCAGATCCACCTTTGCCGATCGGAGCGTTATTTGGCTAGCACCAAGGATCTCTACTTTGTCAATATCGATAAAGGCTCGACGCCTTCCGACCCTTACGACGAGGCCCGTGAGAGGCGGATAGTCGACGACCTCAGACCATCGGGCAACAATGTCGTCTACCTTTCCGATCTCTCCGCCGAATTGATTTTTGACAGTTATTCCAATAAGACCACTCAAGGGAACTATCGAAGCACGAATATCTGCAATCGCTAACACCCGTCGAGCTCTAGCTAAACGAAGGCGATTGAGGCGTTCAGAAGGCTGTAGCTGCGTTCTGTTCATCGTTACACCTCCGTCGTCTATTAGCTAATCTCTAGCAATCCTCGGTCATAGACCCAATAATTATTATCCCGCGTCGCCTCGTGGTAACTTTGTTAAATACCGAGGCAGATAGCCTCGCCGAATATAAGTTAACTTGTTTAACCAAAAACTAGGTTCTGAAATTAGTTATTTGGCAATCATTTTGCGCATAGTTAAACTAACGTTTACCGAACTCTAGGGTCGACGAGCTTTTATTATTCCAGCTTCCGCCACGATCCGTTCAACTTCAATGTCGACGAATCCGGCTTCTCGAAGGAGCTCGGTCCAGGCTTGTTGAGAGATCGGTTTCTCCTGAAAACGGAACATATACCTAAAACCGTTTTTAATGATTCTCCAATATCCGCCAAGACCCATCTTGGCCATCTGTTTCACCTTATCAGCAATGACCTTACGATCTTCAGGAGTACCACCTCGGCCGAACATCATATCCCCGAAGATCAACTCTCCCCCTGGCTTGAGCCAGCGAAAGGCATCGAATGCGAATGCCCTCTTCTCTTTGTCGCTGAGGTGGTGAAGGACGTAGTTGGAGACTAGGAGGTCAACGGTACCATTGGTGATACCGTACTCCTGAACCGATCCGACCGCAGCCACGATATTGTTCACCCCAAGACCAGATAGTTTGTCCCGAAGCAACTCAATCATCTTTGGAGCGATATCAAGTGCGATTACCTTTGAAACGTGCTTGGAAAGAGGGATCGAAAGCTGACCTGAACCGCAACCGAGGTCTACAGCAAGACAATCTGGCCGATCCCCAACTCTATCCACAAGTAAGTCGACCACTCGCTGTAGCCCTGGATTTTGCATCTCATCCCAAGAGGTGGCTCGACGCGACCAAACTATTCGCTGCAGCGCTAAACCTAATTTTTCCTTGGCATTTGGCAAAACAAAACCTCTTTTGGAGTAGCAACTTCAACCGCTTTGCAAGGCGGTGCACTTTTACACAGCCTTAAAGATTAGTTTCTCGCGGCCAGATAACCCACTTAGAAGAGTGGCTCTTCCAGATTCTCATGGCCGGGACGCTTCCAAATACCCGACTTACCACCGATCTTCTCCCAAAGTGCGAGGTCTGTGACGGTCATTGATCGATCGATCGACTTACACATGTCGTATATAGTTAGCGCTGCTACTGAGCAGCAAGTAAGGGCCTCCATCTCGACGCCGGTTCTATCAACGGTCTCAACCTGAGCTTCAACATCTACGTAGTCGTCACCGATTTGGAAGTTCACATAAACTGAGCCAACAAGGAGTGGGTGGCAAAGAGGAATCAGCTCGGCAGTCCGCTTTGCGGCTTGAATTCCCGCAATTCGGGCTGCGCCGAGAACGTCACCCTTATTTATGGCGTTGCTGGCCACCTTGGCCGTAGTCTCTGGCTTCATGGTGACTCTACAACGTGCCACAGCACGCCTGTGAGTTGGCTCTTTTGGAGTTACGTCAACCATTCTGGCGCGACCAAGTGGGTCTAAATGTGTTAATCCTGAATCAGACATACATTAAACACTAGATGATTAAAGTACCTGCAAGTAGCCTTTAGCCGCCAATCTGACTCATACTTCTCTTAGGTCGAAGGAAATTCACGTTTCCAATGGAGTGGCCGCGCCATTTATCGCCAACTGCCCTCTCTATCACCGAATATATTGCTTCGTCACTCGCATGTGTTCGAAGCAGTTTTCTAAGGTCGTACTCCTCTACCGAAAATAGGCAATTTCGAAGTTGGCCCTCGGCGGTCAATCTAATTCGGTCACACGAATCACAAAATGGCTTGGTCACAGTCGGTATCACGCCAAACTCTAGGTCCATATCCGAAAAAACATACCTAGAAGCTGGGTCGGAACCATTATCTATCTGCACCAATTCATACTTTGCAGAGATCTGTTCCACGATCTCGTCCGACGGTACCACAAGGTCGTTGTTCCAGATATCGTCTCCGTCGAGTGGCATAAACTCGATGAAACGAATATTCAACTGGTTCTTTCGACCAAATTCAATAAACTCAAGCACCTCATCGTCGTTGTAGCCCCTCATCACCACGGTGTTGATCTTTAGCTTCGAAAACCCAGCCGCTTGAGCCGCTTTGATTCCCTCTATCACCTTGTCAAATTGATCACGGCGAGTGATCTTGGCAAAGCGATTCCGGTCCAAAGTATCAAGCGAGATATTCAACCTTCCAAGTCCCGCCGCCTTAAGATCGATAGCTTGATGAGAAAGTGTGGCACCATTAGTCGTCATCGCAAGATCAAGGGCTTGGCCGTCGGGTCGACGAATCGCAGCCAGCCTCTCCACCAGTCGTACCAGTTGAGATCGCATAGTTGGCTCACCGCCAGTCAACCTGATTCCAGTAAAGTCGTATCGATCAACTACTAGTCGAGCGAGCCTTTCGATCTCTTCAAAGGTAAGTATCTCGTCCCTAGGTACCCACTGCATTCCTTCGGCGGGCATGCAGTACTGGCACCTGAAATTACACCGATCGGTTATCGAGATTCTAAGATCTCGAACTCGCCGTCCATAATTGTCTACTAATTCCATCAAGACCATCCAATGGCTTCTATTGCAGAAGGCGTCTAAAGCTTACATCCAAACACTTGAATTGAGGAGGACCCTTACCGCCTCACCGGCCTCGAACCCTTGCGAATCGGGAACCTCGATAAGACAATTCGACTGAGACATCTCATTTAGGTTGTGAGACGACTGCTTCGGTAGCGGCGAGACCCTAACCTGGTCGTCACCAATATCAATAACACCTCTAATGAAGTGTATCTTTCCATCTAAAGACCGTTTGTAGCCGTGCTGAGCGGTCGCGTAAATGAATTGGGGCAGCAAACTTTTCTTGCCTGCCATCTTGGCTAAAGCCGGCTTCATCAAAAGCTCAAAACTGACAAGAGCAGAGACCGGATTTCCTGGTAAACCAAAGAAGGCGGCACCATTTAGAACGCCAAATGCAAAAGGCTTTGCCGGCCTAATCGCTATCTGCATCCATTTGGCATTTCCCTGAGAGAGCTCTTGAACGATCGCCTTGGTGTAGTCGAAGTCACCAACGCTTACACCCCCCGATGTTGCAATTGCGTCAAACTCCTCAGCAGCACTTGAAAGAGCCTCTCTTATTAGATCCGCATCATCACGAATAATACCCAGGTCGACTACTTCGACACCACTCTGTGAAAGTGCGGCTAAGAGGCTATGGCGATTTGAATCATATATTTGTCCTTCTGCAAGCTCGTCACCGCCATCTCGGAGTTCGTCTCCAGTCGATAGAACCCCAACTCGAAGGCGCCGAAACACGGGAACACGAACGAGGCCGATCGAGGCGAGGGTGCCAATATGGCTTGGGTTCAGAATCGTGCCCTCAGGAACCACAACGTCGCCAACTGACACATCAGATCCTTTAGATCGAATATTGCTTCCCTGCGAAGATACCCCTGTTAATGTAACTTTCCCATCTTCAGTTTCAGATGAATCTTCGACCATAACCACTGAAGCGGTATTAGCCGGGACTCTTGCACCAGTCATAATGCGATAGGTCGATCCCTCGGCGATCTCCCTCTTGCTACCATCTCCAGCTGCTATGGTGCCCGCTACCTTCAGCGTCACACTGCCTTGGCCAGATAAAAGATTTAGCGCACTTTCCTCAATTGCGAATCCGTCGACTGCGGTGTTGTCAAAGGGAGGTATGTCGATAGCAGAAACTACGTCACTTGAGACTACCAAGCCAATCGCTTTATCGATAGGTGTTGCGATCGCACGCTTGCGCTCGACCTTAGAAAGGACAAACTCCTGAGCTTCCGAAAGAGATATCATACATTTAGATCTTAAGCGATCTCGGCAAGGTAGCGAATTCTAATTGGCCATCTAAATCGACTTGTGAGTTATATCGATCGATTCTCCAGCTTCGCGCAATCCAGCTGTGCATAGCTTTGCAAGGCGTTCATCGGCCATAACGATCTCGGCCAAAACCTCCCGAAAGACTCCCCCGAGGTCCTCACGGTTTAGCGCAGTCTCAACCGTAGCTCGCAAAAAGTCAACCTTATTACCGATATCGTAACGAACCTCATCGGTCACTAAGGCGTATATGGCCTGCTTTTCTAGCAAAAGAGATATGGCGTCGGTAAGTTGAATCTCGCCATTCTTACCTTCGCTAGTTTTGGCAATTGAGTCAAAGATCTCAGGGGTAAAGATGTAGCGACCGGTAACTGCAAGGTTAGAAGGAGCCTCTCCGATGGATGGCTTTTCCACAATCTGCGACACCCTGGCAAATTTAGGCGAAATATACTCGGGGTCGACGCACCCATATAGATGAATCTCGCTCATTGGAACCTCACGAACCGCAATGACCGATCGTCCATTTCTATAGTACTGATCCAGCATCTCGGTTAGAAGGGTTGAATGCGTTACCGCTACGTCGTCAGCGAGCAAGACTACAAATGGCTCATTACCAACGTGCGAGCGCGCCGCCGCAACGGCGTGGCCAAGCCCCTTGGGCTCTCCTTGTCGCACGTAGTGTATTTCAGCAAGGTGGCTTATTGCCCGAATCTCCTCTAGTTCAGCCTCCTTGCGTCCTTCTTTGAGATAGTGCTCCAACTCGAAGGAACGATCGAAGTGGTCTTCAATCGACCTTTTCGATCTACCGGTCACGATCAATATATCGTCGAGTCCCGCCGTAATCGCCTCTTCAACAACGTATTGAATCGCCGGTTTATCCACAACCGGAAGCATCTCCTTGGGTTGTGCCTTTGTAGCTGGAAGAAACCTAGTTCCTAGACCGGCAGCGGGGATCACCGCTTTTCTAACCTTATTCAAGTAGCTGACCTCCGTGGCATTCGCGGACTCTCCTAGATTCAATTCAACACTTAATTTCAATTATTACAGTAAGCATTGATAAAAAATCATTAGATTCTTCAACTGTCGACTACGAGTTGACGTTCTGTCACCAACGATATGCACATAGTCACCCCTAGCGGTGGTAAAATTAGCAGTCAAAAGTATTGAGTGCTAAAAACTAGGAGTTACTATGCCTCGTTACGAGTACATTTGCAAATCATGTTCTTACAACTTCGAGGTACAACAGAGCTTCTCCGACGATCCTCTTACTACGTGCGAAAAATGTGGCGGAGAACTTAGAAAAGTATTTGGAAACATCGGAATCACCTTCAAGGGGAGCGGCTTCTACAAGACCGACTCTAGATCTTCAACCACTTCAGCAGTAGCGCCAACCACTACTGCAACCGAAACTGCACCTGCAACAACGGCCGAGCCAGCGAAGACGACAACGGAGACGGCTTCGACACCTCCTGCGCCAACGCCGTCACCTGCCTCTAATTGAATTATCCTCCGAGTATTACTCGGGGACCACGGCCCCAGGAAATATAGTGCCACGACCAGTTGAGCAAAACCGACAGGCGGTTGCGCACTCCAAGAAGCGTCATCAAGTGAAGGGCAAGCCACGCTACCCAAGCTGTGGTTCCGGTCAGTTTCATACCGCCCGTTAGTTCAGCTACAGCCGCGTTACGACCGATAGTCGCCATCGTTCCCTTGTCCTTGTAGTGGAAGTTCTTAGTTATACCACCATTTAGAAGAGACTTTATGCTTTCGGCGGCACAGCTACCAGTTTGAATTGCGGGCTGAGCAAGCTGCGGAAGGAGTTGGCCTTCGCCCAGGATGCCCCCGGCAACGTCTCCAACCGCGAAGATATTGTCGTAACCCTTCACTCGCAGGTCTTCGCCGACCTCGAAACGACCATTTCTGTGTTGAGGCAGTCCTAGCTCAGCAAATTGCTTGGCAACTCCAACTCCCGCACTCCAAATAACTAGTCGGGAGTCGATAAAGTTGCCATCCTTAAGCTGCACTCCTTCTGGAGTAACGCCTTCAACGGTGGTATTTAGATAAACCTCGACGCCTCTCCCCTTGAGTTCAGCCGAAGCGTACTTGGAGAGTTCAGGCGAAAAGGCGCCCAGTAGTCGGTCTTGGGCTTCGATCAAGATGACTCTGGCTTGCGCGGGATCTAGAGCCGGATAGTCGGTACGAAAAGCCCGCAACTTCAATTCTGCAAGAGCGCCTGCCATCTCAACACCGGTTGCCCCACCGCCTATTACCACCGTCGTCAGGGTATTGTCCCGGCTACCCCGAGAAGCAGCCCTTTCAAAGAGCGAAAAGACCTTGTTTCTTACCGCAAGGGCCTCATCCAAGGTGTAGATGGCATGGCAATTCTCTTCCGCACCTGGAACATTAAAGAAGTTCGTGGTTGCACCCATAGCCAAGACGAGGTAGTCATATGGAATTCGACCCCCGTCAACGAGAGCTATTTCATTTGCTGCTGTGTCAATTCCACTCAAGATGCCCTGTCGGAAAGTAACTCCCTTTCGCTTCCTTAGCAGAGTTCTAACTGGAAATGCGACATCGCCAGGGTTTAGTCCAGCGGTTGCAACCTGATAAAGGAGGGGTTGAAACGTTGCAAAGTTATGACGATCGACTAGCGTCACATCAACGCCAGCGTCTGAGAGCGTACTCATCGCCGCCAATCCTGCGAACCCCGCACCCACTATGACTACTTTTGCCACGTCAATACCTCACTCATATCACTTTGTTACACAAATTCAAGAGTTCTGCAATCGCATAGCTCGCATCAAGCACGCAGATGCCCTATGTTCCGTGCAACATATTTCGTTAAAAACGCTAACGCTGAAACTACTTAAAAACGTTCTCTGGAAACGAAAATGTAACTCAAAGTCACTTAAATGAAGAATTTGTGCTAGGGGGAACTACCCTGCTTTTCCACCTTCTTGGGGGATCAAAGTACGAAATCCAAGGCGTCGATCCCTTTAGGGCAGTCAAAAGCGACTTGGGATCGTCGCAGTCTACATCGAATTGAGTCTCGGTAAAAGACGATCCAATCGCTTCTTCAACGTGTGCGTCAGAGCTTGCGACCGAACATATCTCGAATCTATCTGTAAAGGACTTTGCCTCTCCGCACCTACCATCGGGTTTTGACTTTGAATTTCCAACTTCGATTATGTCAATTAGCCCTCGTGACGCAAACCCTTCGATATCGCGCAAGTCCACCGATACTCGGACCAGATCGTTAGGGTGAGGGATCATAACCAAACCATCTTGATCTTTGATTCTCTCTACCGCTTCGCCAAATGAGAGGAGAGGAGGTATCGCCTCATCTAGATATAGCCCAATAACTTCTCCAAGGTCGCATCTAAATTCTTGGCCGACGATGACCTTATCGGGGAACCTTACCTTTAGCTCCAAGGCGCCATCGATCCGTAGATGGTCGGTAACGGCCACAACGTCCATAGAACTCTTAGTCAAACCTGAGACATACTCGTCAAAGGTGGTGCTGGAGTCACCACTTACGTAGGTATGGGTGTGGAGATCTAACTTCATATGGGGTTTCTAATTACCACTTATGCTTACGTCGTCTATTGCAAGGGTCATTCCGGCAGCCGAACCCAGTCGAAATGTCAAGTCAGAGGCGACTTCGCGCACATCTCCCAGCATCTTTTGGATCGTAGACGAAATCGTGAACTCTTTGATCGGCTCACCCAGGGAACCCTTAGTGACGACAAACCCCTCTGCTCCAACTGAGAAGTCGCCACTAATCGGATTAACTCCGGAGTGGACACCCGAGATAGATTGAACCAAAATCGCAGAGTCAACTGATTCAATCAGATCTTCTCTGGAAATTTGACCCGCCTCAAAGTAACAACCTCGCGGCCCGGGAGCGGTCGAGCCAGCGATTCCCCCGCGATTTGCCGAACCGGTCGAGGAAACCCCAGCCTTTCGCCCGGTATAGGTGTCGTAAAAGTAACCTTTGAGCTCGCCCCTGTCGATCATAACGTTGCGCCTAGATGCAAGGCCTTCATCGTCAATAGGAACGGCGGAGAAGAATCGCTCGTCGGTTGGGTCGTCGACCAGAGTCAGCTTTGAGCTGGCGACTACTTCCCCGATACGATTCGCAAAAAGGCTTCTGCCCTTTTGGACCCGCTCTGCCGACAAGGTGCCGGCCACAATAGAGGTGAAGGATCTCGTAACCTCAGGTTCAAAGATCACCATCGTCTTCATCGACCTAGGTTTTCGCGCCCCCAGCATTCGAGTTGCTTTGGTGGCTGCTTCAGCTGCTGCAAATTCTATGTCAATCTCCGAGAAGTCTTTTGCTGCGCTCATTCCAAAGCCACTTTGGCTCTCATCGCCCTCTCCAGCTAAGGCATGAGCATATGCCCAGCAATAGGTAGCTTCGCTGTAGCGTTCTATCCCATTGCTGTTGATAATCGCACTTGCAAAGGCGCTTTCACCGTAGTTAGAGGAGTTGAGGGAGCGAATCCTCTTGTCACGTCGACGAGTCAGTCGTTCTAGGTCTCTGGCAAGTTCAATCTTCTTTTCCATTGGTGTTGAAAGAAGCTCGTGCGACCACTGCGACGACATAACTGGAGGTTCGACGCCGTCCGGTTCAGCCACTCCTGCAAATTCATCGGGCGAACCAAATCGAGAGTTGTCTCGCGCCTCTTCAATCGCCCTAGTGATCGCCTCTCGATCTAAGGTGCCGGCATAAGATATGCCAGTTCTCCCATTGCGCACTACCCGAATCCCAACCCCCGAAGACTCAGCTGTCGTCAAAGACTCGATTTCAAGCTCGTAGATTCGAATTGCTACTTCACGTTCAGAGAGAATAAAGGCCTCCATGGCCTCGCCATCTATCATCGATGACTTTACAAACTTGACGGCCTTCTCCAATTCATCCATTTGCCGTACCGCCAATCGTTACCTCGGTAATGCGAAGAGTTGGTTGCCCACACCCGACGGGAACACTTTGGCCATCTTTACCACAAGTACCCGGAACCATCGAAAAGTCGTCCGCTACAGCGTCGATACTTCTTAGCACCTCAGGACCGTTTCCAATCAAGTTTGCCTCACGAAGTGGGGCTGTAATCTCACCATTTTCTATCAAGTAGGCCTCAGTCATTCCGAAGACAAAGTCGCCAGTAGCAGTGTTTACCTGACCTCCGCCTAGCTGCGCGATATAGATGCCATACTCGGTATCGGCGATTATCTCCTCTGGATTCGACTCACCAGCGGTCAAGTAACTATTAGTCATCCTCACCATCGGAAGATGGGCATAACTTTGTCTTCTACCGTTGCCACTTGAAACCCTTGCCGCTCGATCGGATTGGTTTTGGTCCCACATGTAGTCGACCAGCACCCCATCTTTTATCAAGACATTGCTCTTAGCTGGATTTCCCTCGTCGTCGTAGGAATAGGTTCCCCACTGCTTACTAAAGGTTCCGTCATCAAGCAGAGTAACTAGAGGTGATGCAACTTGCTCTCCAACTTTACCGGTATACACAGAGGAGTTTTTGGAGATATGGTCAGCCTCTAGGCCATGGCCACAGGCTTCATGAAAAAGCACCCCTCCCCCACGACCATTCAATACGACCGGAAGTTTGCCACTGGGTGCAGGGCGTGCCGACAATTTAGCGATAGCTCTGCGGGCGGCCCTACCGGCAAGCTCTTCTAGGTCGACTTCTTCGAGTAGTTCAAATCCCATAGTTCGAGCTACCGTCTCGTAACCACCTTGCATACCGGTATCGCCCACAGCTACGGTCGAAACCGATACCCTGGTTCTGATCTGCTCTTCTTCGACAAATGTCCCATTCGAATTTGCAACTAGAAAGCGCCTAAATGAATCGCCGTAGGAGGCCCCAACCTGCCTGATAGATGCTCCCGCAGATCGAGCGGCGGCGTCTAGACGTAGTAGTAGTTCTACTTTTCGATCTTTCGATATTGAGCTCCCCATTATCGATTCGATATCGACTGGCGCAAAAAGGCGAGGGGAAAGCGCGATCGTTGAGGACCCTGACGTGCTTCGTATTGCGACCGCTGAGGCAGCCTCAGCCGCACGAAGTAGCCCTCGCTCGCTTAGATCGGCCGTATGTGCAAAGCCGGTCGTATCGCCAAATCGAACTCGAATTCCTGCCCCCCTCGCCACTCCTGAGGACAACTCCTCGACATTTCCATCGTCGAGGGCAGCAGAAAACGTCGCCTTCTCTTCGACAAAAACTTCAGCGAAGTCACCTCCACTTACCAAAGCAGCGCGTAAAACTCTCTCCACTACGTCTGCGTCGACCATAAAATCCTCCGCTACCTTTGGGCATTTAAATGTTGTTAACTGAACCTACTCGGTTAATAACCCTACTTTTATCGAGTATGAGGCTATCAAAGACGCCGTCTTAATAGGCGTGAATCCCCACTTGGCGAGTTTGGAATATAATGAAGATCTGAGAAAGTTTTCCTAAGCTAGCAAGAACGGGCAATCTCACCAAACCACTAACCCTAAGGACAGCCAAATGATGCAAAGAGAATTTGGTGTTTTCAGGGCTGGGTCAGTAAAGAATTTCGATCGCCACAAGGCCTTCAACTACCTACGAATCATCGTAACCGTAGTCACCTTCTTTATAATCGCTACCAAGGTTCATCTAGGTTGGATAGGCCAGATTGGAAAGAGGGGCTTCGGTCTCCTCACTATCGCCTTCCTCGCCACCTTGGTCGGGATCGCACTTTCTGCCCAACGGTGGAGCGGTGCACTTGATGTACTGAAGGTGAAGAATAAGTTCAGCGACCTTTTCAAACTGCAGCTGGTCGGCTTATTCGCAAGCAACTTTCTCCCCTCTACCGTCGGTGGAGACATAGTTAGAGCCAGATGGCTCGGACGACGAAGCGATCAGGTGGCAGAGGGATTCGCTAGCGTTATTATTGAGAGGCTCACCGGATGGTTAGTACTTCCGTGCCTGGCATTGATTGGGATAGCCTTTGACCCGGCGATGCTCCACCTCGGTAAAGTCTCTGGGATCATAATCACCGTCGCAACGGCAACGCTTACGGCCCTCTTGATCCTCATTACCTTCACTATCTTCAAAAAGCAGGTAAAGCCGGGGGGTAGATTCAGAGCGCTATCGGCAGTTATCTCATCTTTAGAGGATGCAATCAAGCAATTTAAAGAGGATCCGACATCTCTGGTAAAGCTAATTTCCTGGGCGATCGCATACCAACTGAGTATCGTAACGGCTGCCCTATTCGCCGCGTCTGCGATCCACATCGCCATTACGTGGCGAGAGCTTCTTGTAATGGTTCCAACTGTTGCCATGCTTCAGGTGCTTCCACTGACCATAGGAGGGATTGGGATCCGAGAGGGAGCATTGGTATTGATGCTGCAGCCTCTTGGAATCGCCACCACCCAAGCGATCGAATTCGGTCTCGTGGTCTACGGCATTAATGTTCTGGCATCTCTCTTAGGAGCTCCATCATTTGCAATGGGTGCTCCTCGCCTCGAAACGGTCGCATCCGCCAATGCCACCGCTGGATCTGACAATTCTCGATCTAGCGAAAGCTAGAATTCATGAGCAGATGATCACTTACGTCCAGCGGGGGCGAACTTCGACTGTCGTACCATCTAGCTGTATTACGTGCCACGAAATAATTTTGCGATAAAAGTAGCTAAACAGTTGTAGGTTTTTGACGGTCTTGAGTTGCGAAAGCGCCTTGCGATGAAGTTTTTGAAAGGTCTCCGACTTGACCAATGAGGTAATTTTGAGCAGTGCACCCCGCGGCCTAGTTGATGCGGCCGATATTGTTGACGGAATTCTCAAAACTTTGATGACTTCGGAGCGTGGGCGATGGGCGCTAATCGATGAGAATCTAGGATTACCATTCGACTCCCTCTTTGCAATGGTGATATCCGGTGGAAAGAGGATCAGGCCCGGTCTTTGCTATGCAGCCTTCATTGGTAGCGGTGGAGATCGAGACGACGAAACAGTCCAGCGAGTTATGACAGCTCTTGAGCTGCTTCACACCTTTGCCCTGCTCCACGACGACATCATGGATGGATCATCGATGCGACGCGGCAATCTAACAGTTCACGAGGAGTTTGCGGCTTACCACTCAAAGTCAAACTATCGCGGGGAGTCTCGACGCTTCGGCGACGGAGTAGGGATACTAGCCGGAGATCTCGCCTTCGTATACGCCGACATAATGATAGAGGAAGCTCCAATAGAAGTAAGGAAGATCTACAGCGAACTTCGCCTCGAGGTAAATATTGGGCAGTACCTAGATCTCCTCGGAACAGCGCGCTGTGAGCCAACAGTTGATATGGCTCGAAAGATAAATATCTATAAATCCGGCAAGTACACCATCGAACGCCCTATGCACGTTGGAGCAGTCCTTTGCGGCAAGGGTCAAGAAGAGTTAGATCAACTCTCCGACTTTGGCCTTCCGCTTGGCGAGGCATTCCAACTCCAAGACGACATTCTCGGAGTATTCGGAGATGATTCTCTAACTGGAAAGCCTGTAGGCGACGACCTTAGAGAAGGAAAGCCGACAGAGTTGGTAGCAGAGGCGATCAACCTACTCAACGGGAAAGAGCGAGTCAAATTCGCAGAGCTGTTTAGACAGTGCCAGGATTCTACGGATGCGATCGCAGAGGTAATGGCAATGATTGAGCACAGTGGCGCTAGAAGTCGAATCGAGCAGAGGATAGACCTGCTCATCAAGCAGTCTCTAAGGGCTCTAGACAATAGTTATCTCAACGACGAAGGCAAAGAGTTATTGCACGAGATCGCTCTTTACATCGCACATCGGCAGAAATAAGACCCAATCTCATCAACTAAGGACATATGAAATGGCGACCAATAGTCCCAACCGTAACGCTCGCTCCATTGCGATCGTGGGAGGTGGCCTCGGAGGTCTCTCTGCAGCTGCCCATCTAGTTTCATCAGGCTATAGAATCACCATCTTCGAGGCTGACTCCCACCTAGGAGGCAAGTCATCGCAATTCAAGTCGAATGGCTATACAATCGACGCTGGACCATCGGTGCTAACGATGCTGCCTATCATCGAGACGGTCTTTTCAGCACTGGGTGAAAAGGCCTCAGATTACCTTGATCTCGTCAAACTAGATACCCTGTACAAGGCAAACTTTGCCAGCGGAAGCGACCCGTACGGCGAGGGAAGTATCTCAGTCCGCGCTAACCGAGACGAGATGATTGAAGAGATTCGTTCGATATCTGGCCCCAAGGATGCAGAGGCCTTCGTGCGGTTCTCGAATTATTTGAAAGACCTCTACGACGCCGAGTTTAATCAGTTCATAGATCGAAACTTCGATTCGCTTCTCGACTTCTTAAAGCCAATTTCGCCCACGATAAAACTTCTCAAACTTGGTGCCTTCAAAAAACTAAATTCAATTGTGAGCGACTACTTCACTGACCAGAGGCTTGTCAAACTATTTTCATTTCAATCTCTCTATGCCGGGGTCTCTCCATTCGAAGCACTAGGAATCTATGCGGTCATCACCTATATGGACACCATCGCCGGTGTCTACTTTCCTAAGGGCGGAATGGCTCAACTTCCTATCGCCATCGGTAAAGTTCTCACCGAAAGGGGAGTATCGATAAGGACAGGTACCAAGGTCACATCAATTCTTCGATCGAATGGTTTGTCCGGAGCAGTAACTGGGGTGCAGTTAGAAGACGGGGCGCGCGAATCCTTTGATGTTGTAATTTCGAATGCCGAGGCCGCGATAACGTACAAGCAACTTCTTGGCTATCCCTCACCGCCGCGAAAGATCGCCAAAAACGAATATTCACCCTCAGCGCTTCTGATGCTGATGGGGTCTAAGGCTAAACCGGGGGCCGAAGTCGCCCACCACAATATCTTCTTTGGTGATTCTTGGAAAGAGGCCTTTGTTGAGCTCATCAACCAAGGCCGACAGATGACCAACGCTTCTACCTTGGTAACAATCCCTTCATTCTCTGATCCCAAACTTGCCAAGGGGGAGGGATCCTCCCTATACTGCCTTGAGCCGGTACCTAACTTAAGCGGAAAGATTGATTGGAAGAATGAGCGGGAAAACGCCGTCAACAACTTTAAGTCATCGCTTAGAAGAGCGAAGATTTTGAGCGACGACCCAAACGATATCGAGGCCGAACGAATCATCGACCCGCTCGATTGGCAAGCGATGGGAATGGAGATGGGTACTCCATTTTCTATATCTCATAGATTCTTCCAGAGCGGTCCATTTCGCCCAGCAAATAGCGACAAGAAAGTCCCCGGCCTCTACTTTGCCAGCGCTTCGACAACCCCGGGAGTTGGCGTTCCAATGGTTCTAGTATCAGGCCGCCTTGCAGCCGAGCGGACTCGAATTTATCTTGGTGACAGATAGCGATGAAAGACGAGAAGGACGCACTGGCGCTCTCTTACGAGCGCTGCAAGGAACTGAACAAGAGATTCGGGAAATCCTACTACTACTCGACCTACCTATTGCCTAAATCGAGTCGTAAGTACATCCACTCACTCTATGCCTTCTGCCGTTACGCCGACGATATAGTCGACGACTTTGATCCAAGCGATCTTGCGTCTCGCAAAGAGAGACTCAAGAAGTTTAGTGACGACTTCTACCACGATTTGAAGGTCGGTCAATCTAGCGATCCAATTCTTAGAGCCGTTATACACACGGTGAAACTCTTTGACATAGAGGTCGAGCTATTTGACAAGTTTCTGCACTCGATGGAGATGGACTTTTCCAAAACTCGATACGAGACCTACGATGAACTACTGGGCTACATGGAGGGATCTGCAGCGGTAATTGGCGAGATGACGCTACCAGTTCTTGAACCTTCGTCAAAGTACGCCAGAGAACCAGCTCGTCAATTGGGCTTTGCATTTCAGCTGACTAACTTCATCCGCGACGTTGAAGAAGACCTGAAGCGAAACAGAATATATCTCCCCCTTTCCGACGTCGAAAAGTTCGACGCACTTGAAGATCTGTTACTCAATAAGAACTCCGAGAGGGTGAGGGATCTTATTTCATTTGAAATCGATAGGGCCAGGGAGCACTACTTACAATCATTAGCTGGAGATTGCTACCTCCCTCCTCGATCAGCTGCGTGCGTTCAAGCAGCTAGAGACCTATATTCTGGGATCTTGCAAGAGGTAGAAAAGTCTAACTATCAGATATTTGGCCACAGGGCTACGGTATCGATGTACCGCAAGCTAAAGACTGCAGCACGTACCGTCGTTATCTAACTGCCTTGGGGTGCAGGACTGGGTTGAAGTTATTCATCGACCGCTTCAATACCTGGTAGTTCGTCAAACGCGTCGAGAACACCTTCTATCGGCACCTCTTGAACATCGCGTAACCGCCGCTCAATAGCTCGGGTTCTAACAGAAGCAGCGCTTATGTTGTTACTCGCCTCCTCTAACTTCTTTTGAGTCTTATCAAGTAGTCCTCCGAACTTCTCAAAATCAGTTTTGACCGCCCCTAGAAGCTTCCACACTTCACTCGATCGCTTTTCAATAGCGATCGTTCTAAAGCCCATCTGAAGGCTATTCAAAATGGCCAAGATCGTAGTTGGACCAGTTACTATAACTTTACTTTCGCGCTGAAGTTGATCCCAAAGTCCGGGACGGCGTAGTACCTCGGCAAAGAGACCCTCGACCGGCACGAACATAATTGCAAAGTCGGTCGTAGATGGCGGGTTTATGTACTTCTCCGAGATGCTCTTTGCTTGGGCGCGAATAGCTACTTCCAATTGCCTAGCAGCACTGTTTACTATTTCTATCTCACCCAACTCTTGGGCGTCTACCAGACGTTGGTAGTCTTCGAGTGGGAACTTTGAGTCGATCGGAAGCCATACTACATCTCCTCCGTCATCTTTGCCCGGAAGCTTGATAGCAAAGTCCACCCGCTCTCCACTGTTTCTTTTGACCTGAACGCTTCTCTGATATTGAGATGGAGTTAGTATCTGCTCCAGCATCGTCTCAAGCTGAACCTCTCCCATAGTTCCACGAGTCTTTACATTGCTCAAGACTCTCTTTAGGTCGCCAACGCCAGAGGCGAGGGTTGCCATTTCACCGAGGCCCTTGTGAACCTGCTCGAGACGATCGCTTACTAGCTTGAACGACTCACCCAACCTCTGCTCCAGTGTCGACTGAAGCTTTTCATCGACCGTAACTCTCATCTCTTCGAGGCGGCGTCCGTTATCCTCTTGGAGTTTGCTCAACCTCGATTCGAGGGTTTCACGGATATCTTTTAGCATCTCTTGGTTGATCGCCGTTAGACTCTCGAGCTGCTTTGAAAAGGAGTCGAGCAGATTTTTATGCTGTATAGACATCTCGCTTACAGCCGAGAGAACAGACTTCTGGCTCGATGACATTGCATTGCTTACCTCTCCTCGAAACAATTCAAAGTTATCAATTAGAGAGCGATTTACCTTTTCGAAGTCCTCCGAAAACTCTCGATTTAGCTCTGCAAGGAGCTCCATCTGTTCATCATGTGAACTAGATAAGGTCTCCTTAACGTCGTGGCTCAAGTTCCTAAATAATGCATTTACCTCTTCACGTGTGGCCTTAGAGGCATTATTGGCCTCCTCGCGCCCTTGGGCGCTGTCCGCCCTAAGCGTTCGTTCCAATCGCTCCTGAGAGCTTCCCAATTGCCCTATCTCGCGCTTTACTAGTACTGCTATTCCACCCGATCTACCGCTGCGAATGACCAAAACCACAACGACAAGCAAAACCACAAGGTCTAGGAGACTCACTCCGAAAACAAACGAGGTGTTCATGGCACAATCTCTCTCAAAATAGATATCTACCGAATGTTAGCTCACGCCACTTTTTTTGAACGACACCACCCCTAGGTATGATTAACGCAAGCTTGCCGCACCAAAGGCCCTAGGCACCATCCATCGAAGTTCAAAATCAAGCCTTTGGAGAGCGCTCAAGGTCAAAGGAGTCAACGGATGTCGCAAATAGCGAAGGAACGCGCTTCGAGATTTGTGTCAAAACAAAAAATAGGATTAGGCCAAATACTATAAGTCCAACCACATTTGTTGCGATGGTACCAGTGCTATGGTGCGCTGCGTCAAAAAACGGGTAAGGATACCAGTTGACGATGGCACCCCGGACAAATGTATAGACCATATAAAGGATTGGATAAATCACCCAGAGAAGTGCCCTCTTGAATGTAATTGCAGGTTTAGGGGTATCAACAATGAAGTCGATAGCAACGTAGAGTGGCGCTATATGGTGGTAGAGAAAATTCACCAAAGCATCAGAGATACCAACGGATGGAGCATTCAGAAGAAGGTTGAAGATGATGCCAGTGATCAAGAGATAAGCCGTAGCCGCACCTCTAAAACCTTGGAGATCTGCAATCGAACGCCCTCTAATAGCCCGATATCCCAGCAATCCAAAGACGACCCCCGCAAACAAGTTACTTTCATAGGTAAAGTAGCTAAGTGAGTCGACGATAGCTTGGTGCTTTGTAATTATTACGTACATTCGAATTACAAAGACTACGAAGATCGCCAAGCTCAAGGCGATACGTGCGATTGATATGGTTATCCGCTTTGTGTTCACACCATAAATATAGCCACAGCGCGCGCTTCAATGGAATCGAGCAAATGCGTACAAAACTAATAAATCTCGCTTGGCGTCCTCTGTTCAATTGGCAGCCGCGTCTGTTTTAGGCGAAGATATATTGTCGCAACCTCTTTGACAGAAGTTAGGTTCAATTGAGGTAGGACTCAATTTCAGAGCAAGGATTTGAACCTATTTAGGCTCTAGATCGAAGTGACGTGAACACATCTCCATTTTGCACGATTTGCTCGCTGCTAAAGCATATTGCCTGGCGGTGGATAACCAAGGAGGTCGACTTCCCATGTTTTGATGGGCCAGCTACCGGGCGGATTGATACGATGGACGCGACCTTGATGGATATAGAACAACTCCCAACTTTCAACTCCTAATTCACTCTGGACACAAAGTGCCAGGTTTCGCCCTTCATCTTCGAGCAATGCTCGATTCCTTTCGTCGGTCATATCAGCAGATTCAAACGATCTGTTCCACGACTTCAAAGAATCAAGGAGGGAAGGGCTCAGTAAGTTGCTCCATTGCAATGAAGCCGGCATATTTACGGGAGCTTCGCCAGACCATCTTCCCGCTTCAGGCGCAGTCGCAGTTATCTCCTCGCGCGTCGAGCATTTCCAGATACCGCTGGCCCCATAGTCCCAATCAATTAAGACTCGCCGTGGTTTACCCATAGTCCAAGGTTGACTCCAAATTAAGAGATCCTCAAAGCACGAATCTCTCGTCGACGGGTAGATTTTCCAATATCGAGCGCAAAACGCCGCCACTTAGAAAGGCGCGAGAGAACTTAAATTTCTAGCGCTCACCAGGAAGCATGAGAGAAAGTTCACATCTCCGCCAGAAGTTCGCCAACGGCAGAAAAGTGAATTTAGCGAATCTACCAGAGCTCGAAAACACCGATCGCTTGGTTTGTTCACTTCATTTTTGGAGAGATTTAATCCGGTGATATATATCAAGCATTCGACACACATTGTTAAGTCGATTGCCGCGAGCTATACGACTCATTTCACCTGTTGCGTCAAAGCCTGCTTTTGGTAGGAGTAGAAGCTCTTTGCATTAGACCTCTTGATAACTTCCCTTTGCTGACCAACCTGGGATGAGCTCGTCAACACCCATCTCTCGATTCAACGCTAAGACGCTAAGGGCTCTTGCCCTAACTGACTTTGGAACCACGGGGAAGAGCATTCCAAAGGGTTCCTTGCCGTAGAGGTGGTGGATTTGATGGTCAAACTTCAACCTCTCGAGGAGAGCTACCTTGGGTACGCTAAAGAATCTCCCATGGATATAGACGTCATGTATGAAGGTGTAGACCATTCCATAGGCCGTAACACCGATTCCGACATATAGGAGAAACGACAGATTCCCATTGCTGGTGCCAATAGCCATCGCAATAATCGTGGCTGATGCGAATATAACGGGGTAGGCATCGTTAGCCTCGATCTTCTTCAACGTTACCGAGTGGTGGCTTCGGTGGAGCGCCCAACCGATTCCGTGCATAATCAGTCGGTGCGCCAAATACGCCACTGGTTCCATGATAAAAAATGTGGCTACTATCAGTAAAAATTTCATACGGCCGCTCCTCCACAGAGTTCAGGGCTACATAGACATCTTACTTCGGGGATCGCACTAAGAGTAACGCGCCTTCCTTTAGGAGATTCGATTGCAACCCAAGTGGCAGGTTATTCAGACCTGATACCGCTGCTTTAACCTATTCCAAATCGTCATCGTCAACTGGATCATCGCAAAGCCATAGATAAAGTCCTCAATCGGGATCGAAAGCGGAAATCTAAAACCGGAAAAATGGTGGATTGAGTATATAACCACTGGCGATGACAACTTCGTAAGGTAGCCGTCAACCAATATTTGAAAGAAGAAGATAATTACAAGCGAAATCCAAAAGCTCAACTCCCGATACAACTTGCCTTTATCAAGAAGCAGCTCCAACGAGATTGCAAACATTGCCGCGATAATCGAACCTACTGTATAGGCGTGCACTAAAGTCAAGCCTCCTTTCGACCACGATTGAGCATCGAACGCACTGCCTCAAGCGTCAAAAGCGAACAAATTGGAATCACAACAAAGAAGACGACTTCTTCAATAGGAAGTCGTCCAAATAGATCTAGGCCGGTGGTGTACCGTTCCGAGTAGTGCCACCATCCCCACTCGATCGAAAAAAGGTCAAAGGCAGAAAAGGCTAAAGCGGTCGCGGCAACAGAGATAGCCAAGGCAAGCGGTCGCCGATATACCCGAGCGCGAAACACAAACTCCAGTGGAAGAGTGAGAATCAAACAGAGCCCCATCAAAATGAGGTAGGTGTAATGCATCACGTAACCACAACCCTAAACCTTAGATCGAACCATGATGAGAAGCTTGTTGGCGAAAATCTGCACTATATCTATACTTTCATAAAGCTAATGGTGGCCGTCTGCTCCACTAACACTCTGCGAGATGCAATTGAAGGTAAAAAACAAGTTCCCCTTGTTCTACGAGTCGAAGCTATCTATCGTCGCATTTCTTGCAACTCTCATAGTTTCTACTTCTATCGCCTTCTTAGTTCCATTTGGAAATGACACTGCAGCTCATCTTCATCTAACGGAGTTATTTCGATTGACCAACAGCCTTGCTCCTTATGACCCCTGGTGGTACTTCGGCAAGGTCGAATTCGTTGGATATAGCCTTGCCTACTACCCTCTCGCTGCGATTACCAACGTTTACGCACCACCAATTATTGCCCTTTCTGCCACCTCGGCTATCGTTACTTGGGGTGTGTATCGCAAGTACAGTAACGGTAAACCTGCGAAGGCGAGGACTAAGGATCGCGCAAAGCTCTACGGATTTACATTCATCTGCTCTGTCAATCTTGCCGGGCTAATGCTAACCGGAGCGTACCCTTTTCTATCTTCACTACCTTTTTTCGCATTAGCGTCACTAATGCTTAATCGACGTAGAAACGCCCTATGTTACTCCTTTCTAATCGTGATCGGATCCCTGTTTTCGATTATCGCAACCCTGTGGATCGGAACTCTGGCTTTAGCAATTGCAATTACACGATTGATTTACAAAACCAGTACAGCTAAAGCGAGCGCGAAATATCTCCTTACAAAGATCTCACCACTGATAGTCGTAGCCATCGCCGAGCTGCTGTCCACTCGAAACCTTTTCCCGAAGGGTAGCTATCCCTTTTACCTATCAGACCTCTTGGAGCTATCGATCTTTCTCGCATTGATTGCCCTCTATTCCTTGAGAAACTCAAGGATAGAAGTTGCAATTGCAGCGGCCATATACTTCATAGGTGCCGTTGTAAATTTTGCCTTCGTCCAATCTTCCCTAGGTGGCAACATCGCTCGAATAGGAGAATTTGCCCCAACCATAACCGCAGCGTTGGTACTACTGAAAAATCCATTCAGCGAGTCGCGCTATGCTTCGAGGGATTTAAATCAAACTCCTGCCCGTGCCATAGCGCGAGTCAAAGGGTCTGCAGAAGTAGTAAGTTGGTCAATCTTGGTAATAACTGCGCTCTGGAGCATCTTTTGGTTCGGTTCATTCACAAGTGAACCTCTGACCGACCCCGGAACCGCCTACCTCCAGAGCTCTTCGAATTGGATAAAACTCGCTTCTAAGCTACATAGCGTCTATGGAAACCAAAGGGTTGAGTACGTCGACACCGCTTTACATGAAGGTGCCTACTTTCTCCCTAAGTACCGAATTGCGATTGCCAGAGGTTGGTTCAGACAAAGTGATCAGCCTGACAATGCACTCTTCTACGCATCGAAAAGCACCTTCTCGAAAGATTACAAGAGTTGGCTCTGTAGTTACGATATCGCGGCTGTAATTCTTCCACCTGGGCCCTATGACTACTCGTCTGAGCAAGAAGCGCATCTCGTAGTAGGTGGTGCTTCGTACCTGAAGCCATCCTCCACAATTGGGAGATTTCAGATCTTTAGCGTGACTGGTTGCTCCAGCCATACCAAAGTTGAGGTCTATCCAAATAGCTTTCAGGTGACGTCGGCCAAAGAGGATGTAAGCGGCACAATTCCAATTCACTTTGCGAGCCAACTTCATCCATCAGCCCCTGTGGTTATATCCGAACAAGCAGGCCTTGTAGCTGTTCATCATTCAATAAGCAGATCTGTGACAATTGCGTTTAAATAGCTCGGATGAAAGCTGTTCCAAATGGCAGGACCCCTTGGCTGTAGATCGCGTAGTAAACTCGTGATTGCGGTTCGAATTTGGCGCATGGTCTTTTTTCACGAAATAAACAGCGGGTCTGCTACGTAGTTATCAAGGTGACCTTGAGTCATGTGTGAATCGCCGTAGAATTTATGGAGGCGACAATCATTTGATGATCCAGGCAGATGCTCGCAAAGTGTACGGAGAAAATTAATGTCCATCCTTGACAAAGTAAACTCACCGGACGACCTGCGTAAACTAAGTGGTAGCGAACTGGATCAACTATCTACTGAAATTCGTGAATTTATCGTTGACCATGTAAGTCTCACCGGCGGCCATCTTGGATCGAATCTCGGTGCGGTCGAGATGACTTTGGCGCTCCATCTTTCCTTTAAGTCCCCCAAGGATATTCTTCTATTTGACACCGGCCATCAGGCCTACGTCCACAAAATACTGACCGGGCGTAAAAATCTTTTTGATTCACTTCGCCAAGAAGGCGGCCTCTCGGGCTACCCATCGCGACGCGAGTCTGAGCACGACTGGATTGAAAATTCACATGCATCGACAGCTCTAAGTTACGCCTACGGCCTGGCAACTTCACTCGAACTAAAGCGCGGTCCCTATGTTGGGACCGCAGAATTTCAAACTAGCAGTGAGGGTGAGCGGTACGTGGTTGCCGTAGTCGGTGATGGGGCCTTAACTGGTGGCCTCGCTTACGAGGCTCTCAACAACCTCGGTCATTCGGACAAAAAAGTCATAATCATATGGAACGACAATGGCCGATCCTACGCCCCCACGATCTCACGACTCTCATCATCGCTTACCAAAATTCGCCTAAACCCGGCCTACATGCAGGCGAGAGAACGAATAAGAAACATCCTCCACGATATGCCAAAGGTCGGGTCCCTAGCGTCTACCGGAATAATTGGGGTTACGACCGCACTACGTGAGGCGATCGAACCGAGGGTGTTCTTTGAGGCACTTGGGGTTCGATATACCGGACCAATCGATGGCCACGATATCGAGGCAATGCGATACGCCTTCAATGGCGCAAAAGAATGGGAAAACGCGATAGTAGTCCACATCAAAACCGAAAAGGGTCACGGATACGAACCAGCAATCCTGGACGAAATCCAGTGCCTCCACGACCTCAAATTACGCAATAACGCCTTTGACTCAGCCAAGAGAAGATCCTTCACTGAGACCTTCAGTGAAAATTTGGTTCGCATCGGCTCTGAACGAGAAGAGATCGTTGCAATAACCGCAGCGATGCCCGGTCCTACGGGGCTTCTAGATTTTCAAAGCAAATTTCCCGACCGCTTCTTCGATGTCGGAATTGCAGAGGGGCATGCAGTCACATCAGCCGCAGGCATGGCAATGGGCGGCCTTCGTCCAGTGGTAGCGATCTACTCGACTTTTATGAACAGAGCTTACGACCAAGTCAACTTCGATGTTGCTCTGCATAACTTACCAGTACTTTTCGTTCTAGACCGAGCTGGGGTCACTGGAGACGATGGAGCAAGTCATAACGGGACGATGGACATCGTCGAGATGATGGCAGTTCCAAATATGACCCTCTTTGCACCGGCCACAACAAGCGACCTCGCGGTGTCGCTCGAAGAGGCGCTCAAACTACCCTCTCCTGCAACAATTAGGTTTCCGAAGACGCCCGGACCGATCTCACTTGACGGAATGCCGCTGTCTTCCAACGGAAGACTAAGAGGAAAGGTTCTGCGACATGGAAACTCTTCTATTGCAATCGTGGCTGTCGGTAAAATGGCCGAGTTTGCCTTAGACGCAGCAAACTACCTCGGCAACGAAAAGATAATCGATGTCACGGTTGTAGATCCTCAAATTCTCAAACCGATTCCGGAAGAGATATTGACATACCTCTCAACCTATAAGCATGTTCTCACGGTCGAAGATGGTTTCGTTCCCGGTGGATACGGGTCCCACCTTGACCACACTCTCTGCTCTAGATACCAGGAAACATCACCAAAGGTAATCCAACTAGGTATCCCTATCGAGTTCCTATCCCACGCGAAGGTCGACGCCATTCACAAAACGCTGGAGATCGATGCTTTTGGAATCGCACAACACGTACGTAGCTACGTTCTAGACAACGACTTAGTCTAAGTAAACCGCTAAGAGAGCGATCGTTCTGCAGGTAAGGCTACTTCAACTGCAGCTTAGAAAAGTGTGCTCGATTCTACGGGTGCAATTGCACTTGGCGACTTAAATGACGGCGAACCAACTCGCCTGTCAACCTCATAGTAGAAAAGTTCGCAATCTTCAGTATCACTTTTAGCCTGATCTAAGACTTCCGCAACAGTTTCGGGGCGACTAATAGAATCATCTAACCAGCTGACTACGAGATCGTCGGAGAGCGCCAAAGGCATTCTGTCGTGAATTTCACGGATGTATTGATTTGCCTCAGTTGTAACAAGGACGACTCCAATCTCTCCAGTCACTCGATCGACAAGCTCTATCCCTGCGACCGATGCTAGGGGCCCTCCGTCAAGGTGAACGAAAAACGGGCGTTTGGGCGGTGCAGTTGTCTTCCACTCAAAGTATCCATTGACAGGAACCACAACTCGCGAAGTCAAAACGCGGCGAGAAAAAGTCGGCTTCTCAAGCACAGTTTCCACCCTGGCATTCAATAGCGACTTTCGAGCACCCTCTTTGCCGAGGTTGATATAGGTCCCAAAGGTTTCAACGACAACGCTAACTTCTTTGTCACTTCGCTTCAAAGCTAAGAGTGATTCAGATGGGGCGAGGTTGAAGTTCTCAAACCTTTCATCGGCAAAGCTTTGATTATCAGCGATCTTCAAATAAGAGTACTTCGATACTACGTCTTGTAGTGAAATTGTCTGAGTGAACCGACCACACATCTTGTAGACCTCTCATCCAATTCACCTTTTGAATAAATAGTAATTTTAATCGGGAACTAAATCAACATCAGGAATAGCTTGGCTCTGCCGATAAGTTGATAGTTGTATGTTGCAAACAAATTGTTTGCAAAGTTTCTATGAAAACTTCAACATAGGTGTCGGTATCAAATGAGCGATAGTAAAGAAACCTACGGCGCGGCACCCCTCTCCCATAGGCAGATCCTAATTGCACTCAGTGGTCTAATGCTTGGGATGCTGCTTGCCGCACTTGACCAAACCATCGTGGCTACGGCACTACCCACCATCGTCGGAGATCTCGGCGGCCTGAAACATCTCAGCTGGGTAGTAACCGC
This sequence comes from Actinomycetes bacterium, assembly GCA_021805205.1. Taxonomy (GTDB): domain Bacteria; phylum Actinomycetota; class Acidimicrobiia; order Acidimicrobiales; family Acidimicrobiaceae; genus Acidithrix. Next base: position 78,046 of record JAJZFV010000002.1, read on the forward strand.
GTACCTGCTTTCGTCGACCGCTGTTACTCCCTTGTACGGGAAACTATCCGACCTATTTGGTCGCAAAAAGCTATTTCAATTTGCAATCGTCGTATTTTTGATAGGTTCAGCACTAGCTGGTCTCAGTCAAAACATGGGCGAGCTAATTGCATTTCGAGCTCTTCAGGGTATAGGAGGCGGCGGCCTGTTCGCCATGGTTCTCTCGATAATCGGAGACATAGTCCCTCCACGAGAGCGCGGAAAGTACCAAGGGTACCTTGGTGCCGTATTTGCTTCGGCTAGCGTCTTTGGTCCACTCGCCGGAGGGTTTCTAACCGACCAGATCTCGTGGCGTTGGATCTTCTACGTCAACCTTCCCGTGGGAATCTTTGCATTGATCGTCACCTCTGCGGTTCTGAAACTTCCCGTGAAGCACGTCGACCACAAGATCGACTTCCTCGGATCCGCCCTAATCACCGCTGCAGTAACTTCCGCACTGTTGGTGACGGTTTGGGGAGGCGTGACCTATGCTTGGACCTCGCCAACGATCATTACGCTCGAGATACTAGCCGTTGCTTTAGTCGCGCTCTTCATATTCGTAGAGACCAAAGCATCAGAGCCGATCCTTCCACTTCGTCTATTTAGAGACAGGGTATTCTCAGTCTCATCCACACTCGGATTCATAAGCGGCTTTTCTCTCTTCGGAGCTGTAATTTTCCTTCCCGAATATATGCAAGTTGTAAGAGGTGTATCGGCAACTAAGTCAGGACTGATGCTGATTCCATTGACCATAGGAATCGTCTTCGGGTCAGTTGGCTCGGGTCAGATCATAACTCGAATAGGCAAATATAAAGTTTTTCCTGTTGTGGGCTCTATAGTCCTCACGATCGGCTTCTACCTCCTATCGCTAATCGCCATTAATACCGCCTACTGGAAAGAGGCGATCTACATGGCGGCCACCGGAATTGGGCTGGGCCTCACCATACAAGTGATCGTCCTAGCCACTCAAAACAGCGTTGACTTCAAAGATATGGGCACCGCTACCTCTGCAGTAACCTTCTTCAGGACTATGGGCGGAGCAATTGGGACGAGCTTCTTTGGAAACATCCTAGTCAACCGCCTCACATTCAACTTAGGTCGGCTCGGTGCTGGAAAGAGTGCTTCAGGTGCAGCGGCATCACTCATGGGTGGAACGCCTCAGGCTCTAGATAAACTCCCGCCCGCAATACACCTAGGTCTCCTCGAAGCATTCGTAAGGAGTCTTCACGTCGTATTTCTCTTTGCGATTCCGTTCGCTGCCGTAGCGATTATTTTTGCAATAATTCTTCCCGAAAAACCACTGCGATCCGTCGCAGCAATCGCAGGCGGAAGCAAGGCGGAAGAGGAAGATATACCTCTCTTCGTTGCGGAGTAGACGGGGCGAGCAAGTAAATACGCGAAATTGAAGGTCCGGCAATTAAGGGTCTGGAATTAAATACAAGGTACGAGTATGAAGACATTTAGAAGAGACAGTGACGAGCAGAGTGAGGCAGGAAAAGAGAGAATAAAGAGGAGCGCGATATCGTCGCTAAAGCAGAGAAACTACCGCCTCTACTTCATTGGGCAAATAATTTCTAACGCTGGAACTTGGATGCAAATGGTAGCACAATCTTGGCTAGTTTTACAGCTCTCCAAGTCTGGCAGCATCCTCGGAATCGTCTCAGCGGTTCAATTCTTACCGATGCTATTCTTCGGCCCCCTCGCAGGAGTGTATACCGATCGCTACAACAAGAGGAAGCTCCTGATACTTACTCAAAGCCTCTTCGGAATAGTGGCCCTCATACTAGGGATTCTTGACCTCTCAGGGGCAGTCGCTCTTTGGATGATCTTCGTTTCGGCCGCCTTAATGGGGATAATAAATACCATAGATATGCCGTCGCGCCAAGCTTTCGTAATTGAATTGGTGGGTCGAGAGGATCTGCAAAATGCCGTATCTTTGAATACGGTTGTCATGAACGGAGCCAGGGTAGTCGGGCCTTCAATCGCCGGAGGAATTATCTACGCATTCGGTGTAGGCCCCAACTTCATACTCAATGCAATCAGCTACATAGCTGTGATTATCGTACTTCTGAAGTTAGACATGTCCAAGCTCCGCCCAGCCACCAGGGTTGCCGCCAAGAAGGGCCAACTCCGCGAGGGATTCAGATACGTTCGCTCCCATAGCGAATTGGCGATTCCACTACTCATGATGGTCATCGTTGGAACCCTCGCCTATGAATTTCAGATATCGATACCCCTCCTAGCTACAACGACATTCCATAAAGGAGCTGGGTCGTACGCAATTCTGACGGCTTCTCTCGGATTCGGCGCCGTTATAGGTGGGTTTCTCTCAGCAAAGTACGCCAAGGTATCACAGAGGCTACTAAACATTGCTGCCGGTATCTTCGGGGTGATGATGCTCGGAATGGCAGGAGCGCCTAGTTACAACCTAGAGCTCTTGATAACCGCAGCTACCGGAGCTATATCGATTCTCTTTCTCAGCACCGCGAATACCCTTCTTCAAATAACGGCTCGCGAAGAGATGCGAGGTCGGGTGATGGCCCTATATGGTGTTGCATTTTTGGGTTCGACACCAGTTGGTGCTCCTTTGATTGGATTTATCTCTCAGCACTTCGGCGGAAGAATTGGGATCCTTGTTGGAGGAGTCGCAACTCTTATTGCAGCAGGTTTTGGAACATACCGCGTAAGTCGCAATAAAGCGGCTGCGCTCGAGACGGTTCAAGGCTAGGGATTTAGTCCTTTGTGGAAAGGGGTTGCCCCCAGAGCTGGCTCCTTTGAATTCATTCGGGTTTCAAAGTCGAATACCGCCATGAGACAATTGCCACATTGAGCCACTTTCGTCAGTTCCATGCCTTCGACCTTTGCAATATCTGGTGCAAAGTTTTCAACTTTCCACCGCAAGCTAAAAGCGTCTCAACAATTGCAACTTTCACCGCAAGATTGTTTTTCCGATTCGACTCTTTGGCAGCTTGGTTACCTTTGAATCAAGTTGAGCTGAAAATTCATTCACCTGTAAGGTAGTTATTAATTACCGAATCAAAGATCGCAAGGTCACTGTCATCGCACTAAAAGATAATTGTCTGAGCGAAACCCTGAAGCTATTTCTCTGCGATCACGCGATGCCGCTATCCATCCTGAGCCAGCTCAAGTGGGATCAGCTAGTTGTCCTTTCTAACTTCGGCAACGAGAGAGCGGATATTATTTTGCGAAAAAACAAGATCCCAACTTTCTATCACTGCGGCGATGAGTGTCGTTTGCACAAAAATAAATCAATAGAGCCTTGATCGCCGTAGATTAGAACACCTCAGCCTCTATTGCTCTAACTCAACGCAAAAAAACCTTCGGGTACTTTGCAGTAAGCCCGCACGCAATCGTTGCCTTTCGGCACAACTCTACTGAGAAGCAATAGATCAACTTGATTTCAGGAAAAAAAGATTCACTTCAAAAATAACCTCCAATGAAGTGAATTGTAATGACAATGATCGGTAACGCATTGAATGTCAAAAATGTTAATACTTACAACTTGATAGTACGACTGTGCGGCGGTGGTGGTATTTTCTACGGAAGGGGAGATGCAAGAAAATAACACAAGGGGGAAATATGAGCATCAAAAATCCCTTGCCGGTTAAGTTGAAGAAGGACATGTCCAGACTCGACCTAACCATGGCAGGACTAGGGGCCATTATTGGCTCAGGCTGGCTCTTTGGAGTCCTCTACGCAGCTAATGACGCAGGCCCCGCTGCTGTAATCGCCTGGCTTATCGGCGGCGTAGCAGTTGCACTTATTGCTTTGGTGTACGCAGAGCTATCCGGCATGTTGCCACAGTCAGGAGGAATCGCACGATATCCTCACTTCACCCATGGATCCCTAACCGGCTTCATGATGGGATGGGCAGCATTCATCGCATACACAACAGTGCCGGCAATTGAAGCTGAGGCAGTTATCCAATATTCGGAGCACTACATCAACTTCTTTGCCAACAGCAAGATAAACAGCTTTATAGCGGAAGCTATATTGATGGTACTCTTCTGGGGCATCAACGCATACGGTGTAAAGGCGTTCGCAAAGACGAACACCATCGTGACCTTTATCAAGTTCATAATGCCTACCGGCACTATTCTGGTCTTCCTGTTTGCAGCAGGCCACTGGGGCAACTATTCGCTCCATATGGCCCCAGCAGCAAAGGCGCCGGGCGGATTTGCTCCTTATGGAGTAGCCGGAATCTTGAAGGCAGTCGGACTCTCCGGTATCGTCTTTTCGTTCCTTGGTTTTCGCCAAGCAGTTGACCTAGCGGCCGAGGCCAAGGATCCACAGCGTGACGTACCAAGAGCAATCCTTACCGCAGTGGGAATCGCAATCGTTCTTTACACCATGTTGCAGGTTGTGTTTATCGCAGGCGTAGCACCCGCATCTTTGGCAAAAGGTTGGGCGTCGCTCAGCTTCACAGGACCTTTCGCCCAAGTTGCAAGCGCACTCGGTCTCGGCTGGTTGGCAACGCTGCTTTATGCTGATGCAGTTCTTTCGCCAGCAGGTACCGGCAATGTTTACCTCGCCTCGACTGCACGAGTGCTCTATGCGCTAGGAAACAACAAGTACCTTCCAGCACCTTTTCGCAAGCTGAATGCCCGTACGGCAGTGCCAACGGTTGGCTTGCTCGTTACTCTCATCTTCGGAATCGCTGCACTTGCTCCGTTCCCTACGTGGAGTAGCTTGGTCGGCGTCATCTCGTCAGCGACGGTTCTTACCTATATGATTGGGCCTATCAGCCTCAATGTACTCAGGAAGACCCATCCGGAAGCGAATCGCCCATTCAAGCTAGCTGGAATGAATGTAGTAGCTCCATTGGCATTCGTCATCGGTACGCTAATCATCTACTGGACCGGTTGGTCGATCGACTGGAAGCTCATCGTTGCAGTCCTTGGTGGAAGCGTTATCTATGTCCTTGCCTCTTCCGGCAAGAATACTACGTTGAACCGAGTTGACGCGGCTTCCCTGAAGAGCGCTACATGGCTGATCGTATATCTCCTCGCGATGCTCGCCATGACCTACTTCGGATCAGCAACCTTTGGCTCGCCGTTCAACCATGGAAAGGGCCTAATCCACTACCCGCTCGACTTAGTCGTAGTCGTTGTAATGGCGCTGGTATTCTACTACTGGGGTGTCGCCTCAGGACGCAAGACCGAAGACGGCGTAGAGGCACTTCGCCAAGTCGCCGAGGATCAACTCTCCTCTGGCCTTTAGCCCGAATGAAGTTGCGAGAGGCGTTCTTAACTTCGAACGCCTCTCGCAAAACAACCACAAGTGTTCTATAAACAAAGAACCCTCGGCAAGTTTCGCCGAGGGTTCTTTGTTTATAGTTTGACTGTACCATCACTTACCGAAAAGACCCATCGCCACAGAGAGACGTCGCAAGAGGTTATGTTCGGGACAAGTAGTGGAGGTGAGCGGACTCGAACCGCCGACTTCTACGATGCGAACGTAGCGCTCTTCCAGCTGAGCTACACCCCCGCCTGGAACCATAAGTCTAGCGCCTAACCACTCCTGAAATGCCCCATCCGAACACTGAGAATTTACAACAACGTCGACATTTTGGAGGCACCGTCGCAACCATATGTTGTTCTGTTGAAAAGCTTCAAAGATTAACGATAATTTGCAACCCGGGCATCAGTAAACGAACCGTAGTACGAGTCATTATCTACTTGGATTTGGGGTTGGATGAACTGGCCCCTTCTCAAATTATTAACAGATGCTCCTTGAACCGACCTACCTCGCACTGAGCTTTCGCGCAATCCAGCTGTGACGAATAGCGCCAGTACGTAGCCACCCAGCAGAGATAGGGAGATTAGCGAGAGCAGAGCTAATGCACTAACAATCAATGAAACCACTGTTGTCATGACAAATGTTGCGACCAGAAGACCGAGGATCTGTCTGCGACGATGAATAGAAGTAGAAGGAACCGAGAAGGAACGAACACTTTGACTTTGGGCCATCTTGACCCTCTCTTTTGACTTGGTTGCGGTAACGGTTGTGCCATTCGATGTAATTGCAAGAGTAGTCCTAGTGCGTTCAAGAACCAGAAGTTGATTTCTAAAGCGATTGACCGACAGCTCTATCGTTCCAGTCACATACCGATAGACGCCTACCGAAGCGATTAGAAACGCCCAAACAGCTAGAACAATTACAACAGCCATATCGAGCCTCTCGCCATCCAACGCGGGAATTACACACTTGTATTTTAGCACGTGATTATAAGAAGGGCCGAAAAAAAAATTGCTTCAAAAAGAAGGAAAAGTTTTCAAGTGATGTTGAGCGAAAGTCGATGCTCTCGTATAAGGAATTTGAAATCTCCATCATCTGGAGCATCAAGCAATCAGCGAGAAGGCACGGAGGCTTTCTATCATGAAGTTACATCAAGTACCAACGGGGCAAGAGATTGTCACTTGGAGGGCTTTCCTACGGGCAAATCTGCTCCTAGAGGCGTACCTGGATGCCGGTCTTCAAAGTGAAATTGGAGTAACCCACAGTGGCTTTTTAGTCATGACTCTCTTGTATGAAGAGGGTGAAGAAGGGTTGTCGATGACCGACATCGCAGCACTAACTCAATTTTCAAGGAGTCGACTATCTCATCTGATATCGCGCCTTGAAGAAGATAAGTATGTCGCTCGACGTTCTTCAACCTTCGACCGCAGAAGTCAAATTGCACTGCTAACACTAGCTGGCAAAAAGACGGTAGAGATTGCAACCCCCTACTACCACTCAATCCTTAGAGATCTCTTCTTTGATCGCATGACTAGTCAAGAACTAAATACCATTCAAAAGTTCATGGTCTCAATCGTAAACAACACTGGCAAGATGGTAAATGAGCTAGATCGAGATCGTCCCACACGTGAGATCGCCATATAACTGTATATACAACTACCTAGATAAGAACTACCTCTGAATTGAAGGGTATCGAAGCAGATACCGATTAGTCGAGTAGACCTACGACAGCTACCTGTTAGCTCCCAAGGGCTTGTTCGGTAGCGGTAGAAACAGTAGACAGAAATCTAGCAGCAGCAGATACTTCGAATCGGTAGAGAAAGCCGATACAAGACATAGCGCTGTGATTAGTGACAACACAGGTAGTGGGGCTATAAGCCCCACTACCTGTGTTGTTTTGAAATAGGGGCTGAATGATGGGTTAGGGGGAGGGAAAATCAAAAGATTTTTATTATCTTTAATGTAAATATTCGATCAATAAATCGTTAATTCTCTGCAAGTCAACGCAACCAAAAGGAACTTTGAAATATAGCATGTAGCTCACGGCGCGCTCGGCGTCGAGCGCTGCGTACATCCCCTCTGTGTTGATTATGTGCACGCTAACAAAATTGTATGAGCAAAGAAGAGTCACTAGTGATCGATAATTCCTCTCGGCCAAAGATACTTTTTGTCGAAGATGACGTGGAACTTTCGGCATCTGTGGTGCAATTCCTATCCGAAAATGAGTTCCAAGTTGCAAGCGCATACAACTACAACGATGCACTAGCAATCTTGAAAAGTACAAAAGTAGCGGCTGCGATAGTGGATGTCATGCTTCCATCGAACAGCGGCTTAGAACTGTGCTCCTACATCACAGAAAGCTTTCCTGCGGTACCAGTGATAATCGTCACCGCTCTTTCTAGCGAACAGGATCGTCTCTCGGGATTTGAAGCAGGTTCTGACGACTATCTGGTCAAGCCATTCCTACTATCGGAGTTACTAGCTCGAGTTCGAGTGTTAGTGAGGCGGAATCGACAATCAGATGCACCATCTAATTTGACATTTGCAATGATTGAGATAGATGCCGAACAAAATCTTGCATTCGCAGACGGCAAAGAGGTGAAACTTACCCTCCGAGAGATTCAGATTGCCATAGCACTCATCAAAAGAGCTGGAATTGTCATATCGAGGGCGACCTTGATCGCTGAAATATGGGACAACGACGAAAACATCTCGACAAACAACGTTGATCAATACATTCGTCGTCTGCGGACCAAGCTATTTACCCCAAAAGGCGGATGCGAAATTGAAACAATCCACGGAATAGGGTACCGTCTAAAAGAGAGCAAGTGAATTAGAGTCTTCAGATGACCATCAGATCAAGAATCGCACTTATCTTCGCGCTTATGGCGGTGGTCTTCTTCGCCGTCGCAGGTACTTTGCTATATCGCAGCAACGATAATGCGATCATGAATACCCTCAAAAATGATCTAAGTAGATCTAGCGCTCGAATCATTGACCAACTTGATTCGAAGGTAATCCGGCTAAGGCCTTTGGTTGATGGGCCAGTTTTGGTACGAGAACAGGAGTTTATTCAGATCTTCGATTCAGCTAATCACTTGCGTTACACCACACAGGGGGCCGGAGGAGCACCATCTATATCTTTGGCCACCGTCGAAAGCGCAAAGATAAATACGCCAAGTTACGTCACCTTTCGACGATCAGAGAACGATAGGTTCCTGATTCTTGTAATCCGAGACGACGCCACAAATAACGTGATAGCAGTTGGCGGAAGTATCGACCAGCTGATAGATTCCCGTTCAAATATTCTGCTCGATATCCTCATTGGGCTCCCCCTAACCGCAGTATTGGCTTTCTTGGCCGGTTACTACTTGGCCGGACGCGCCCTTGCACCCGTCGACAAACTCCGGCGCGAAGCCGAAGAGCTGAAAGAGCTCGGCGAAGGAGAGCTCCTTACGATACCAAAGACCAGAGACGAGATTGCTGATCTGGCCCAAACCCTAAATTCGATGATCATCGATATTCGAAAGTCAATTGCAGAACAAAAGATCTTCATAGCTTCAGCTAGCCACGAGTTACGGACCCCTTTAGCAAGAGTATCGGCCGACCTTGAGCTAGCACTTCTTGAGGGACGATCCTTAGAGGAGATTGAGACTCTGATTCGAAAAGCCGACCGCAATATTAGAAAGCTAGTAGTGGTCTGCAACTCTCTGCTCACCATAGCAAAGCGGGAGAGAGACGAGGTCAACTTCAACCTCTCGCTTTGCAGCCTAGATGAATTTATATCTGAGACTGTTGAGGGACTTCGCCGTGATGCCGATGCTAAGTCAGTCAATCTTGTCCTTGACATTACCTGCAAGCCGTTAGTCGCTATAGATCCGTATCATCTGTCCAGAGCTCTCGAAAACATTGTGGAGAATGCATTGAGATACTCGCCGCCCGATTCATTCCTTACAGTAAGCCTCTCACTCCTAGATACAAATCAAGTACAGATAGATGTAGTTGATCAGGGTCCAGGATTCCCTATCGACTTCATCAGCGAAGCTCTCCGACCATTTTCTAGAAGTGACAAGACCACACTCGATGGATTCGACCGATCTTCATCGGGAGGGGCCGGTCTTGGACTATCAATCGCAAATATGATCACCGAAATGCACCGAGGAAGGATCAAGATTTCGAATAATTCCGGGGGAGGAGCACGGGTCTCGATTATCCTTCCCCGCTTCGAGGGGGCAAAAGAGCTAAGCCCAACCCGATAGATACAGATAAACCGTTAGCCGCAATTGATCACTCGCCCTCTACAAACATTGGATCTGCGCTACCTCCTCCTTTATCAATCCTCCAATCAAAAAGGAGGCAATCTAGAATTTTTCCACATCAAAAAATTCCAACGAATACCACTCTGAAGTGGGATAATCCGGCCTCATCCAACAGCCTCGCCCCTAAATTTTCTCCGTTCGGTTAGGATTAAATAAGTCAAATAGGCTCAACATCACCCCAAACTATTGAGCAGATCAGGAGGAGCAGGTAATTGGCGGATCTTGGTGGAGCAAAAAACCCGGTCCACGGTCACAGCTCCAAAAGGAGACGAACAACCGGACAAGTACGTCTTAGGAGAACTGTATTCATCGTCGGGACATTAGTCCTGGTGCTAGTTTTAGGCGCCTTGGGTTCGTACGTCTACGGGCAATACCTATTTTCCACGGTTAAAAAGGTAAACGTATCGTCTGAGGCAACTCAGGTCGCTGGACAACCGCTTAATATCCTGATCATCGGCAATAACACAAGAACTGGACTAAGCCCCGCCGAAGCTGCCGCCTTTGGCTCGGCTGCTCAGGTAGGTGGCGGGCGTGCTGACGTATCAATGATCGCTCACTTTGACCCCAAAACAAAAAATGTCACTCTCGTATCAATTCCGAGAGACCTCTTCATGCCGATACCTGGTACCAAAAAACTCCAACGAGTGGATGCAGCTCTGAATCCCACAGCTAGAACTGGAACTGCAGAAGATCCAAATCGCCTCGTCAGGACAATCGAATACGACCTTGGAATTCCCATTCAGCACTACGTCGAATTAAACTTTGACTCATTCCAAGGAATTGTCAACGCCCTTGGTGGAGTAAAGATGTACTTTCCAACTCCCGTGAAGGATGCATACTCTGGACTCAACATAACTACGACAGGTTGCATCAATCTCAATGGTTACCAGGCACTTCAAGTGGTAAGGGCTCGCCACCTTCAGTACCAACGTCCAAATGGAACCTGGGGCTACGATGGCTTGGGTGACCTATCACGGACTCGTCGAGACCACATCTTCCTTCAAGTTCTGGCATCTAAAGTGAAGGCATCAGGGATCTCGAACCCGGTAAAGGACCTCAACCTCCTCAAGAGCGTCCTACCATTTCTTACCATAGATAGTCAATTTACCGAATCTGAGATGCTCTCTCTAATTCTCACTTATCGTCACGCCAATCCCGAGGCGACTCCGACTGGCACCCTTCCGGTAGCCTTCGGCCCAGCTTCCGGATACGTCTTCGACGGTGTCAACTACAACTCGATCGTACTCCCACAAGAGCCAGCTGATACATCAATGCTCAAGAGCCTCATAGGGCTTACTCAACCCAAAATCTCTCCCGCCTCCATTAACGTGACCGTAGTCAATGGATCGCACTCCTATAGTTCTGGCTCAACTATCGAATCTGGTCTGAAGGGGCTTGGTTTCAACGTCAAGGGGGCACCCTCCGTAGCTCCAAACGCCAATCCTGTCGAATCAGTTATCTACTACACCCCAGGAAATCTTGCCAAGGCAGAGGCCCTTAAGAACACCTTGACGGGCGAGGTAATTATGGGTCAGGTACCCTCTACGGGATACTCCACTCCCCTAGAACTTCTCGTCGGCGACCAGTTAGCTATCGCCGTTGCACCAGTATCGACACCTTCTACCACCCAAGTGGCTACGACCCAGCAAGCCACGAGTAGTACAACGGCGGCGGGAAAATCTTCGTCGGTCACGCCATCGACTACACCAACGACGATCGTTAGCATAACTGGCGCCACACAAGTAAACGTTTCCCAGCAACCCCAGCCTTGGGATCCAAGGGCTTGTCCCGCTTAGTTCCTATTCAGATCGGCCAACGTAGAGTCACGGCACAAAAAAGGGGCGGTAGAGCAGGGGTAACGATGTTTTGCCGCCAAACCTTCGCACAAAGCAATTACTCTCCCCAAATTCAACTCAAGAATAAATTCACCCATACTCCTAGTGAGGTGGCGAAACCATGCCCATACCGACCCGCCGCGGAGAAGTGAGCTCTTCAAACATGCCTTTGCTACTTCTTCACCAGCTACCTCACGCATCGACCATTGCTTCAAAAAGAAGGAAAAGTTTTCAAGTGATGTTGAGCGAAAGTCGATGCTCTCGTATAAGGAATTTGAAATCTCCATCATCTGGAGCATCAAGCAATCAGCGAGAAGGCACGGAGGCTTTCTATCATGAAGTTACATCAAGTACCAACGGGGCAAGAGATTGTCACTTGGAGGGCTTTCCTACGGGCAAATCTGCTCCTAGAGGCGTACCTGGATGCCGGTCTTCAAAGTGAAATTGGAGTAACCCACAGTGGCTTTTTAGTCATGACTCTCTTGTATGAAGAGGGTGAAGAAGGGTTGTCGATGACCGACATCGCAGCACTAACTCAATTTTCAAGGAGTCGACTATCTCATCTGATATCGCGCCTTGAAGAAGATAAGTATGTCGCTCGACGTTCTTCAACCTTCGACCGCAGAAGTCAAATTGCACTGCTAACACTAGCTGGCAAAAAGACGGTAGAGATTGCAACCCCCTACTACCACTCAATCCTTAGAGATCTCTTCTTTGATCGCATGACTAGTCAAGAACTAAATACCATTCAAAAGTTCATGGTCTCAATCGTAAACAACACTGGCAAGATGGTAAATGAGCTAGATCGAGATCGTCCCACACGTGAGATCGCCATATAACTGTATATACAACTACCTAGATAAGAACTACCTCTGAATTGAAGGGTATCGAAGCAGATACCGATTAGTCGAGTAGACCTACGACAGCTACCTGTTAGCTCCCAAGGGCTTGTTCGGTAGCGGTAGAAACAGTAGACAGAAATCTAGCAGCAGCAGATACTTCGAATCGGTAGAGAAAGCCGATACAAGACATAGCGCTGTGATTAGTGACAACACAGGTAGTGGGGCTTATAGCCCCACTACCTGTGTTGTTTTGAAATAGGGGCTGAATGATGGGTTAGGGGGAGGGAGAATTTAACGATTCAACTTTGCGCAGACAACATAACGATCCTGCGACGCAAAGTCCCGGACCACCGAAACATCGCCAAAGCCGACACCTCTAGCAATCTCTGAAACGACCTTACCCTGGTCGAATCCTATTTCAAAGTAGATCGTTCCGTCCTCCGATAGATAGTCAGAAGCTTGATCTAAGATCAAGCGGTAGGGCTCAACTCCGTCTTCACCGCCATCAAGAGCAGTTACCGGCTCCATGGCCAGTTCTAATTGCAACCCTTTTATATCGCTACTTCTTATGTAGGGAGGGTTAGAGACGATCAGATCGTAGCTAACTTTCGGGACCCTATCAAACCAGTTACTCTCTATAACTTCCACTTCACAATTGATAATTTCTATGTTGCGACGTAAGTTCTCCCTTGTCAACGTACATGAAACCTCAGATAAGTCCGCGAGTACAACGTGTGATGCAAAGTTGGTAGCAGCTAGTGCTAACCCGATGGCGCCAGTCCCACACCCCAAGTCAAGAATCCGAATGTCTCTTTTTTTATCCCTACCAAGGTCAGAAATAATTATCTCTACCAAACCCTCGGTCTCAGGTCTAGGGATAAGAGCCCTGGGATCACAGATCAAGTCAAGGCCAGCAAATGGCCAATGGCCAATCAAATATTGGAGTGGCTCGCCGGATAATCTTCGCTCTGCCCACTCATCCAACGATTCGATCAAATAACTTTCTAAAGACTGGTCAATAGGTAGGTCGGTTAAAAGGCGATGAATCTGGAAACCACGACGACCGAGCAACTCTTCTACTGCCCACCGTACTTCATTTTCGCTCGCAAAACCGATTCGATACCGTTCGATGATCTCTGCGTAGCGCATCCATTCTTCCTTACATGTCATCGATCAAGGCTGTGGAGGGACAGACCTAGGGCCTCAGTCGTCTTCTCCGCCAAGCTGCCGTGCCCTCTCATCTAGAAGTAGTGCGTCACTAATCTCGTCCAACTCCCCAAACAGCACCCTATCGAGTTTGTAGATCGTCAGTCCGATACGGTGATCTGTTATACGGTTCTCTTTAAAGTTGTAGGTGCGAATCTTTTCGCTTCGTCCGCCGCCTCCGACTTGGCTACGCCTAGCACTCGACATAGCTTCTTCTTGCTTGTCTTGCTCCATCTTCAATAGCCGTGCCCGTAGTACTTGAAGGGCTTTAGCACGGTTTTGGATTTGACTCTTCTCGTCCTGCATCGCGACTACCAGTCCACTGGGGATGTGGGTAATTCGAACCGCAGAGTCTGTGGTATTGACAGACTGCCCTCCAGGCCCGGTCGAACGATAGACGTCAATGCGAAGGTCGTTGGGGTCGATGTGAACGTCAACTTCGTCTGCTTCGGGAAGAACGGTCACTGTGGCCGAAGAGGTATGGATCCGCCCTTGTGATTCAGTGACAGGGACCCGCTGAACTCGATGCGGTCCACCTTCGTGCTTTAGACGCCTCCAGGCGTCTTCACCCTTGACAAGTAGAGTAGCTTCGTTGTAGCCACCGCGCTCAGATGGATCGGCTCCTAGAACCTCGTTCTTCCAACCCATGCGATCGGCGTAACGGATATACATCTCGAAGAGGTCCTTAGCGAAGAGGTTAGCCTCTTCGCCCCCTTCTGCTCCGCGAATCTCCAAGATGACATTCTTTCCGTCATTTTCGTCCCGAGGAAGAAGAAGAACCTCCAACTCCTCGTTTAGCTTGGTTCGACGCTCCTCCAAACGAGCGATCTCTTCACGGAGTTCGGCGATCTCATCGTCACTATCTGCCATCTCGATTAGCTCATTTGCGGAGGCGATATCACCTTCAACCGACTTGATATCAGTAGCGCAATTTACGATAGCCTCCAACTCCTTATGGCGCCGGGAAAGCTCCTTAAAGCGCTTCTGGTCGGAGTAGACAGATGGGTCGGCTAACTCCTCCACCACCGCGTCGTACTCCGTACGCAAGGTATCTAGCTTTTCAATAAACTCCAACTTCAACAACTCCAATATCTTGCTTGCTTCGCCACTCGTCATCGATCGCCAGGATACGTATCGAAAAATTAAGGCGACTAAAAAGATCCTTTATACGTTCAAACTTCAATAGCCCCGGGGTTGCTATCAAAGTAACATCACGAACCGCACCCATTTGAGATTTGAAGCTCGAAACAATCTCTCCCACTTTGACCGCGACTGAAATATCGAGGCTCATTGAAGCAAAGAGGAGGTCGATGCCTTCGCTACTTCGCCGCAGTGCAAAGACTAATGGATCTCCCGAGTGGCCATAGAAACCGCTCGTCGCCTTCTTTAAGTCATTGAAAGGGTCGGTTCCCCCATATCCACTCCGATAGTAGTCACCTAGTTGAAAAGCGGTGGCCTCAAATCCTGCACTACTAGCTTCTCGTACTTCACTAGGGCTAGATCGACTTATGGAGATTCCATTTCGTATGACTCTGTCCATCAATGAGCGCGACCACATAGCGGTATATATCTCGTAGTATCTCTTGTCCCCTCGGCACTTCATTAGACTCAGCCGCAAATTAGAGAGGAGACTCTCTAGAGCGCGTCCCTCGTGCGACAACTCCAAAAACTCCGACTCGGCAAATGAGCTCCCCGTGAGTATCTCACCGTTACTAAGAACCTTGCCGTAAGGAATGCCGTCGACTTCGAGAAAGGCATCTCCGAAGCGACTTCTAAGTTCACCGAGATATGGATCCCTGCTGATACCAAGATTGTCAACCAGGCCGCGTATTCTCCCCAGGAAATTGTCAGATTCTTCCACAACTAAAGGGAAGTTGCCGACGGAAATCTCTTTGACGTCGTCGCTACCGAGCAGCTCCAAAAAGATAGTCTCGACTCCAAAGGCCGCGAGCTGAGCCGATAGAGCACTCGCTAGAAGCTGTCGTCGCTCTATAGGTTGCACCTTGGAATCAGATAGAAAGGCGACTGACTTCGAATCTACAATTCCAGATAGAACTGAATTTGGTTCATCTTCAACTTCAATCCTTGGACGGGTCAGCTTCTTTCCAAGGTAGACACAGATGACCTTCTCGACGTTACGCCCCTTTGAGAGCAGCGCCAATATTGAGGTTGCGTCGAACCTCCATGACTCGTCAACTACGAGATATGCTGACTCCTCGGCCAACGCAAAAAAATCTACCCCAGCCGAAGTGGGGTAGATTTCAGAGAAGGTATCGCCTCGTGCTTCTGCAAGTCGACCGATAACTTTTGCCATGAAATCGGGTGGGAGTGAAACCATACGACGGCCGTTATCTGTCTGTAGAAGCGCAGGGTGTAATTGTTAATTCTTAAGCTGAGGTCGTCTTGCGAACGCCGTAACGACGTTGGAATCTTTCGACGCGACCGCCTGTATCGACTAGCTTTTGCTTGCCGGTATAAAACGGATGGCACTCATTGCAGAGTTCAACGTGGACCGAAGCCTTGGTTGACTTGGTGGTAAAGGTATTGCCACATGAGCAAACTACCTGAGATATTACATAATTTGGGTGAATTTCCGGTTTCATAGCCTTAAAGAGTATAGTTCGTTACCAATATTTTCGAGCAACCATCTCCAAGCGAGGGTCGCGTTGATCCAACAAGGTTGGAGGCAGTACCAGTACTGCCTTAGAGACTTGGACTCTTCGCTATCTCTTGCAAAAAGTCAGCGTTTGACTTTGTCGACTTGATCTTATCAATCAACAATTCAAGCCCGGGAGCGCTTGACCCCTCTTGGGCCAAGGCGTTCAAGACGCGTCTCAACTTCCAAACCTGATTTAATTGATCACGCTGGAAAAGAAGCTCTTCGTGACGGGTCGAACTCGAAATTACGTCAATAGCAGGGTAGAGTCTACGCTCTGCGAGCTTGCGGTCGAGCCGAAGCTCCATATTACCTGTACCCTTGAACTCTTCGAAGATAACTTCATCCATTCGGGATCCGGTTTCAACAAGGGCGGTGGCTAAGATCGTAAGGGATCCCCCCTCTTCTACGTTGCGAGCAGCACCGAAGAACTTCTTAGGGGGATATATCGCTCCCGAGTCAACACCGCCTGACATAATTCGACCGGTAGCTGGTAGTGCTAGGTTATACGCACGGGTCAGCCTGGTTATACCGTCGAGCATGATTACGACGTCGCGCCCAACTTCCACCATGCGCTTCGCCTTTTCAATCGCCAATTCGACTACTGCTACGTGTTCTTCACTAGGACGATCAAAGGTGGAGGCGACAACTTCGCCGCGTACTGAACGTCTGATGTCTGTAACTTCTTCGGGGCGCTCGTCCACTAGAAGCACCATCAAATAAACTTCAGGGTTATTGGCTTCTATGCAGTGTGCAATATCCTTCAAAATCGTTGTCTTACCTGCTTTAGGCGGAGATACGATTAGACCTCTCTGTCCCTTTCCAATAGGAGAGACCAAGTCAATAATACGCGCTGTAGTGTTTGCGGTATCGTTCCTCGACTCCAATTGAAGCTTCTCATCTGGGAAGAGGGGGGTAAGTTCGTCGAATCTTGGGCGAGCCCTAGCAGCCTCAGGGTCAAGGGAGTTGATGCGATCAACACGGACTACCGCAGCGTACTTTTCAGAACCCATCGCACCTCGTGCGCCGCCCTCGACTATGTCACCCTTGCGGAGTTGGAATTTACGGACCAGGTTGGCCGAGACGTAGACGTCTTTCGGAGAGGGAAGGAATCCATTGGCACGGATAAAACCAAAACCTTCATCTCTAAGATCAAATAGACCACCGAATTCGATGAGTTCTGCGTTTGATACCTCAGCCTGACGGTTGTCGGATTGACCCTCTCTGGGATCTCTGCGTCCATCACGCTGATTCCTTCGCTTGTCACGGCGGCGCGAACTCTGGTCAGAATTATCCCGATCGCCTTCATGACGCGCTTCGCTTCGATCGGCTCCGTTGGTGGTCGCTTCTCGACGCCCATCACCCGGTACCTCAATAGCCGCTACTCGTTCTGCGGTCTCGGCCTTTGCCTCTTCAGCCGGAGCACTCCGCGGAGTTTGACTCTCTTTAGCTTCGACCTCAACTACGATTGGAGGCAAGAGCGCAACTGGTTCGAACTTTACCTGAGAAACCTCACCGTTCCAAGCAGGTGCCGACTCAGATCCTTCATCGTCACGTCGAAGCTGTCGCTTAGATCTGATAAGTCGCTTTTCCCCACGAGACTCCTCGCTTTGGGGTTGGCCACCACTATCCGAGGTGGCCTCGCCGCCTAATCCAGCTTCAACTAGGTCAACCTTGGTCGCTAAGTTGGCCTCACTAGAGTTTGAAAAGAGCGGGAGACTTTCGGCACCATCAGAGGTAGCCGCCACCTCACCCCCTCTTCGGCGCCGACCGCGCGAACGGGGCTCTTGTTCCCCTCCAGGCGAACCACCTTCGGCATTTGAGGTGGTCTCAGCCCCTGCCTCGCCCTTGGAAGCGTCAAACTTGCCGATTATAAGATCCACCAGTTCAGCCTTGCGGGGTCTAGTGGGGAGAGGAATTCCGAGAGAGTTGAGAATAAGGATTAGTTCGTCGTTACGCTTCTTCTCAAGAAGACTTCTATCTGTATTTGCAACAGTGGTCAATTAGAGGACCTCTACTTTGTCTTTCACGCCGCGTACATCGCAAAATTTCATACAATTAACCAAAATCACGGCTGTGGCTTGCTTAAGAAAACTATTACCAGGGATTCAACGGGTGATTTTTTCGAGAGAGGGTATTTCTCAGCTTCATCCTTGCGGACTTACTTCTCCCGAGTGGAAGAATCCTGTAACTACGAATATAACAGCGTTTCCGAGAAAAGACACATCTAGAGAAATTAATTTGACCCATTGCCTCCAATATCTTCTTTTTTAGAGCAAATATCGGCTTTATTCGTCAACTAGCTGAAATTGCATTTACAATGATCACTGACTTTCAGGTGTAACTTTGGCCAAGCATATGAATTTATTTATCTGATAAGTATCCAGATAGGAACTTCAATTCGTTCTTCTTTATGGCTGAAAATAGCTATTAAGCGGGATAGCCGTATCTCATGACAACTTAATATAACCAACTATCAACGAGACGACCCCACTTCAAGGAGGACGCTAATGAACGATCCGATTTAAATTCCCACCGACTCCGAAATCGCTTCAATCGTAGCGTCGATAGCAGTTGGTACCTCGATCTGCGAGATTGCAGTATCTGGGTCTTTTAGGCCATGACCGGTCAGGACACATACCACAGTCGAACCAGCAGCCACCTCACTCTTCAATAGCCCTGCGACTGATGCAGCCGAGGCCGGCTCACAGAAGACCGACTCCTTTTGGGCGAGGAGGCGATATGCAGCAAGGATCTCTTCGTCGGTTGCTGAGGTAATCGATCCGCCAGAGCTATCACGTGCCTCCAGGGCGCTCTCCCAAGAGGCTGGCTTTCCGATACGAATCGCAGTTGCAATTGTATCGGGATCATCTACCGGATGACCGAGAACTATTGGCGCAGCTCCTGCGGCCTGAACCCCACACATCTTTGGTAGATTATCGCTCAATCCAGATTTGTAATACTCGTTATATCCCCTCCAGTAGGCGGTGATATTGCCGGCATTCCCAACTGGAATGAAGTGGTAATCAGGAGCAAAGCCCAATTGGTCAACGATCTCAAATGCTCCAGTCTTTTGACCCTCAATGCGGTGGGGATTTATCGAATTCACAACTGTAACCGGCTTGGTTTCGCCGAGTTCACGAACTATATCTAGAGCCTTATCGAAGTTCCCCTTTATCTGAACTACCTTGGCCCCGTAGATAAGCGCTTGCGCCAATTTACCAAGCGCAATGTAGCCGGCCGGAATCAGAACCAGACAGCTCATCCCAGCTTTGGCGGCATATGCCGCAGCTGCAGCTGAAGTATTTCCAGTTGAAGCACATACGACTGCCTTAGAGCCATCTTCGAGCGCTTTTGTAATTGCCATGGTCATTCCACGGTCTTTGAAAGATCCGGTGGGATTGGCACCCTCGTACTTGAGATATACGTTAGCCCCCGTAAGCTGTGATAGGTGGGGCGCTGGAATAAGCGGAGTCCTTCCTTCAAGAAGCGTCACTACCTTGGACCCCTTGGTATAGGGAAGGAAATCCTGATACTCGAGGATTAAACCACGCCAATTAAGTCGCTCACCTAAGCCACTCATACCTGCCACCATCTCTAAAAGCTCCTACTTGGCAAAGATAAAAATCAGAATCTATTTGGCGTCAAATACCCTAATGAAACCCGCAACTCGCTTTACGGTCTCCAACTCACCTAACTCTTCAAGGGTACTATGGAGTGCCGACTCCGGGGCGGTGTGAGTAATAAAGACCAGTCGAGCCTCATCTCCCTTGCCCTCTTGCTCCATGGAGTAGATCGAGACCAGATTGCGACCAAAGATCGAAGCGACTTGTGCCAGCACTCCTGGTCGGTCCTCTACATCTAATGCGACGTAGAAGCTATTTGAAGTAGTGGCAATATCAACTATCGCCGCTGAATCTCGACTCAGTTGACGTTCTGTGACTCCATAAGAGAGGTTATGGGCCGCATCTATTATGTCGCCAAGAACAGCACTTGCCGTAGGAGAGCCACCGGCGCCCCGACCGTAAAACATTAACTCACCTACCGCATCGCCGGTTACAAAAACTGCGTTAAAGGAGTCTCTTACAAGTGCCAACGGATGGCTAATTGGAACCAAGCTTGGATGAACTCGAACTGAGATGGTCTCGCTACCGCCAGAGTGTTCGTCAAGTTCACATATTGCCAAGAGCTTTATCTCGAATCCATGGCGCTTTGCAAAGGCTATGTCGTCACTTGTTATCTTGGTAATGCCTTCACGGTAGACATCTTCGAAGCGTACTAGCTTTCCAAAAGCTACCGTGGCGAGGATTGCAGCCTTAGCTCGTGCATCGTCGCCTTCAACGTCGGCGCTCGGATCAGCCTCAGCGTAGCCAAGATCGGTAGCAATTCTCAAAGCCTCTTCGTACGAAGCACCACTATCTGACATTGAAGATAGAATGAAGTTAGTAGTGCCATTTACGATTCCAGCTATACGTCGAACCCTCTCTCCTACCAGAGAGACCCTTAAGGAGCGAATCAGCGGAATACCTCCCGCTACCGCAGCTTCAAAAAAGATGTCCTTTCGAGAATCGTCGGCTAATTTGGTCAACTCCGCGCCGGCGACTGCTAAAAGAGCTTTGTTGGCTGTCACTACTGACTTGCCAGAGACTATTGCAGTTTCAATGAGGTGTCGAGCCGGATCTATACCACCCATCACCTCCACGATGATGTCGATCTCCGGATCGGTTACTACCTCATTTGGATCGTCAGTGAGAATTTTTCGATCCACCCATTCGCCTCGGTCACGCGTGAGGTCGCGAACCGCAATTCTACAAACCTGCAACTCTTCGCCGGTTTGAGCCTTTATCTGCAAACCACCGGTTGAAATCAGTCGCACCAACTCGCTTCCGACATTGCCACAACCTAGAAGGCCGATACGAACTGGAATCTAACTCACCGCCTAATAAATGACACTCAACGAAACAGAGACGACTTACAGAAGTCCAAACTTCGTCCCCGAAATACTGCCTACTTATATCGTATCGCCTAAGGTGCAAAAGACATTAAACATCCGACTTTTAGCCCTGATTCAACCAAATTGATCTTTAATAGACCTCAAGCCTCAAAAGGTCGTCGTAGTTTTCTCCTCTAATCGCTAAACGGTGACCACTTGAATTTACGAAGACTACCGGCGGACGGGGAACTCGATTGTAGTTTGAGGCCATGGAGTAGCCATATGCACCCGTCACTGGGGTAGCGATCACATCACCGACTACAACATCACCGGGCAAAAAAGCATCTTTAATTATCACATCGCCACTTTCGCAGTGCTTCCCGACGATCCTAAAGTTCTTATCGCGATCCGAGGCGACGGCGCGAGGCAAAAAGGCCTCGTATCCAGAGTCGTAGATGACAGGTCTAGGGTTATCGCTCATTCCCCCATCGACGGCGAGGTAAGTACGAACACCCTCAACCTCTTTCAAAGTGCCAACCGTATAGAAAGTCAACGCAGACGATGCAACGATCGCCCTACCAGGCTCAACAATAACCTCATAGTCGAAGTCGAGAGCCAGTTCGTCAAGTGTAGCGGTGAGAGTCTTGGCCCATATATCGAAGTCACCGCTCTCTTCGTAGTTGAGGTAAGCAACTCCGATTCCGCCACCTAGGTTTATTACTCGAGGGCGGTAGTCTCGCAGTAGTGGCGCCAAGGCTTCTACCTCTTTTCGAAACGATTCAAGTAGAAAGATCTGGGAACCAATGTGGGCGTGAATCCCCATAAATTTGAGATTCTCCGCCTCCAAGATGGTCTCGATCGCCCTATTGGCAGCCCCACTAGAGACCGAGAATCCAAACTTGGAGTCCTCTTGGCCGGTCATGATATATTCATGGGTGTGAGCTTCGACTCCGGGAGTAACCCGAACCAGAACCGGAACCGACTGCTTCGAACCTACTGTAGTTTCGATAAGCCTCTCGATTTCGTTGAATGAGTCGACCACAATTAGTCCGACTCCATAGGAGATGGCATCCCCAAGTTCAGACGAAGACTTATTGTTTCCATGGAATATGAGACGGCTACCGGGAAAACCAGCTGCCCTAGCCACCGCTAATTCGCCACCAGAAGCGACGTCTAACAGTATGTCGAACTCTTTCAGGATATTAAGCAGAGCCACGGAGAGAAATGCCTTGGAGGCATATGCGACCTTCCATCTCGCAGCACCCACTAAACGGCGTACCTTATCTACAATATCGTCGGTGTCGTATACAAAAAGAGGTGTGCCATAGGCCTGCACAAGCTCTTCAAAACCGACGTTGTGAAGCTCCAACTTTCCTTCACTGTTCGTAGCGGCACCTAACGGAAGTAGGTGTGGGCTAAGCGGATTCAACGGACACTTCTTTCAACTCCGATATATTACAAGCACAAATTGCCATCTTCTACATCTGCTCCGGCGCCGTAACTCCGACGAGAGAAAGGCCTACCCGCAGTGCTACTTGACATCCTCGAACCAAGATAATTCGAGCCGCAACCACTTCGCTGGAGGCTCCGAGGATTGAACAGTCGTGATAGAAGCCATGAAAGGCGGAGGCGAATTCTTTTAGCCAGCCTACGATCTTGTAGGGTGCCCTTTCTCTAGCCGCAAATTCAACTGTCTCATCCAATCGAGCCATAACCTTTAATAATTCGATCTCTCGTGGGTGCTCCAAGAGGGCCATGTTGACCCCTGCCAGAGTGGGGTCTTCAATTCCTCTTTCGATACGCATACGTTCCACCGCTGCCATGCGGGCGTGGGCATATTGAATGTAGTAGACGGGATTATCCATGGACTTAGATCGAACACTTTCAAGGTCGACCGTTGTCGCTCGGTCAATGGAGGTTGACAGCGAAAGTAGTCTCATGGCGCTTGGGCCAATCTCATCTGTAACCTCACCAAGATCAACGACGTTGCCCTTACGCTTGGAAAACTTAACTACTTCATCGTCGCGGACCAGAGAAACCATCTGGCCTAAAAGTATCTCAAGGCGATCGCTTTCCACCCCAAGGGCCAACATCGCCCCTTTGAGGCTAGGGACCTGGCCCTGATGGTCAGCTCCAAAGATATCGATCGCATAGTCAAAGCCACGCATCACAAGTTTGTTGTAGTGGTATGCGATATCGCCAGCTAAGTAAGTTAAGTCGCCGTTCTCCTTGGTGAGGTAGCGGTCGCGGCTATCTCCAAATTCGGTTGCGCGAAAGACCTTTTTCCCATCTATGACATCTATGACGCCAGCCTCTTCCATCACAGAAATCACTTCTGCTACGAGTCCGGACTCTTCAATTGAAGCTTGGCTGTACCAGTTGTCAAATTCAATTTCAAGCTTGGCGAGGCTCTCTTTGATGAAGACGAGAATCTGCTCCGCAGCCCATCTGCCTGCCTCAGTGATGTCGTCGGTACCCTTATAGGTTTTAGCAAGATCGGCGACGTACGAACCTGAATAACCGCCCTCTGGCACCTCTTCACCATTTCGAAGCGCGACTATAGATCCGCCAAGTGCCCTTATTTGACCACCTGTATCGTTGACGTAGTATTCGGTAGAGACCTGAAAATTAACGAATCTCAGAAGGCGTCCAAGTGAATCACCGTACGATGCCCACCAACCATTTCCAAGGTGTAGAGGACCAGTGGGGTTAGCAGAGACGAACTCCAAGAGTAGACGTGCGCCCTTTCCTACGTCTACTCTTCCATAACCACTCTCGCCTAGCTCTAATGCAAGGCGTATCTCGTCGTGTAGCCAATCTCGGTTGAGTTTAAAGTTGATAAATCCTGGGCCAGCCACAGATATCGATTCGATATTTGGATCTTGTGCCCCCTCTATTTCATTCAAGAGTGAATCAGCAAATACTCGAGGGTTCATAGAGGCAGCTTTTGCTCCAATCAGTGCCGCATTGGTTGCGAAGTCACCAAACTCTGGACGTGCTGGTTCAGTTATATCGAAGCTGAGGTCCAAATAACCAAGTCGTTCGGCGGCGCTACCTACTACCGAGTGCAAGTGCTTCTTTATCTGCAACACCTTTTCATATTCCTTTCGCCCAGTCTTTACATCCTACCTGATATTTCTCTTCCAACTTTTTACCAGCGACCCAGCGACTTATGAAAAAGGTACTTCTTCACTTGCTTCTCGAAACTAGATTGTTATTATCGTGCCCTCGTAGCTCAGGGGATAGAGCGCCGGCCTCCGGAGCCGGGTGCGTAGGTTCGAATCCTACCGAGGGCGCAAGTAACAGGCTCAAAAAGATTGGACATTCAAAAGAAAATACCTCTTGGCGTGATGTGAAGACTTTTAACTTTGAGTAGCTAAAAGCGGCAATATTCCCAACTACTTAGAGGTAGCAGTGAGAATTGCGATTCGAATTCACGCTACATTGGCATTATTTTCAGGAAACGTTAAATACCAGCGATAGGCTTAAGGGCAAGTTTTGTCTAGAGGACGTCTTTAAATAGTGAAAATTACACTAACCCAATTGGCGAAGAGACTCCCCGAGTCATACGTGGTGGGTCCTGACGTCACCATCGTCGGAGTCACCCACGACTCGCGCAAGGTCGAAGACGGATTTGCATACGCTGCCATGACTGGATCGCATTCAAACGGTTACGACTTTATAAAGCCAGCGGTCAACCTTGGGGCAAACGCAATAATTTGTTCTGAGCCAAAGCTGATCTCTCCCGAGGTCCAAAGTAAAGTTTCACTCCTAGTAGTCCCGTCGGTTAGACAAACTTTGGGTCTGATAGCGTGCGAGGTCTACGACCACCCCAGTTCTAGACTGTCACTGGTAGGCGTCACCGGAACCAATGGCAAGACCACTACCTCATTCTTACTAGATGCAGCCTTGTCACACGCGGAGCTCGCAACAGGGGTAATCGGAACAATTGAAGTCAGAAGCGCCAACAATAGGGTCGGTTCCACGTTCACAACTCCCGAAGGGCCAGACCTACAGTACCTTCTCAACGAAATGGCAAATGGCGGAGCTGACGTTGTTTCAATGGAGGTCTCTTCACATGGCCTCGACCAATATCGAGTTGACGGTACTTTTTTCAAAATAGGAATCTTTACCAACCTGTCACCCGAACACCTCGACTACCACGGGACGATGGAACAGTACTTCTACGCCAAGTCAAAACTCTTCGATCAAAACCGCTGTGGCAAAGCTATTATCAACGTCGACGACCCATGGGGTAGACGTTTGAGCAATATCGTTTCGATTCCTGTAACTACATTCGGCCACGCCAAGGACGCTGATTACCGCATCGAGAGAGTGGACGTTGACCTTTCCCAAACTACTTTTACTCTCAGCCACGAAGGTAAGAGCTACCAAATTTCAACCAAAATAATTGGCGCAATAAACGCCTATAACGCAGCAGCCGCCTTTATCGCGGCACTTGATTTGGGTGTTAGCGCCGAAGATGCCACTAAAGGCATCGAGGAGTGCGAATCGGTTGATGGACGCTTCCAAATAGTTCGTGCAGGACAGCCTGGTATGGTCGTAGTAGATTACGCCCATACCCCTGACTCAATTGCAAACCTAATCAACACGGTGAGATCCCTGATAGCTCCAGGAGGCAAGGTTTACGCAATTGGAGGAGCGAGGGGCGGTCGTGACCGCTTTAAACGACCGAGTTTAGGTGCAAGTCTATCCATGGCAGATGTGGCTATATTGACTACCGACAATCCTGGCGATGAAGATCCTGAAGCAATAGCAATGCAGCTATTTCTTGGAACTCTCGATTCGCATAACTGCGACGTTAGGGTAATAATCGACCGCGCCGAAGCAATTGCGTTCGCAGTCCAAAATGCTACCGAAGATGACGCCGTCGTAATTGTTGGGCGTGGCCACGAAACTACAATCCGAATCGGTTCCACCATCGTTCACCTTGATGACCGAGAAGAGGTAGCAAAGGCAGCAGCAAAATTTACTACCGCTCAAAGCGTAGCGACCACCTTTGAGAGTCTGGCGATATAGTGGGCCAAGATTCCGCCATTTCAGTCGTAGTCACCTGCTACAACGGCGCCGCGACGATCGCTGAGACTATTAACTCAATTTTAGATCAAAGAAGTGAGCCACTAGAAATCATCGCCGTCGACGACGGATCCACCGATGCATCGGTGGAAATACTTCAAGGATACGGAGACGAAATTCGTCTCATTGTTCGGGAAAACGGCGGACCGTCGCGCGCGCGAAATACTGGAATCGCCGCGGCTCAAGGCAGCTGGATCTGCTTCTGTGACGGAGATGATCTTTGGCATCCCGATAAGTTGAGTCGCCAGATCGAAGCTTCCCATAAAAACCCCGAGATAAAGATTTTTGCCACATCTTGGCGGCGCAGATCAGAGGAGCTATCATCCGATGATACCGGAAACCACATTGTGAAACGAACCGACCTTATAAGGTTGAATCAATTTCAAACTTCAACAGTCATGATCGAGGCGTCAATATTCCAAGAAGTAGGTGGCTTTGACCCAAATGTTGACGTAGCCGAAGATTGGGAGATGTGGATTCGCGCTTGTCAGTTATCCGATGTCTTGATTGATGAATCTCCCCTAGTTATGTATCGCGACTCTCCAAAAGGCGTCTCCAAAGACCTCACTACCCTATTTGAAAAGTGCACTTCCGTAATGGCAAACGCCTACGACTCAGGCGGCTTGTCGCTAAATCAACGCGATGAACTGCTCGCTTGGCATCGCCAGCGTATTCTCATTGGTCAGATATTAACTAAGAATATCGGCCCAGCGATAAAGATGACGGCCGAGACACTGAGAGACTCTGGACCGACCAACAACGCCAAGGCGCTACTTCGATACACGATTCCATTTTTACGTTCACGTGCAAAGAAGTAGAAGAAACTCCACTTCAGATATCTATTCTTTGTCGATCCCCGGTCTAATTCCGCATTTACGCAAGACCATCTTTAGTGGACCGCCACTAACCCAACGCCCAACACTTAACTAAATTATCTAATTGTCGCTATCGCTGGAGGAGTCCCCAGCATCAGATGGCCCCGATGACAACGCTTCTTGTCGCTCCTTACGCTTTCGTCTGACAATTAGAAGGATGATGCCCAAGATGATGATAGCCATCAAAATATAACCGGCCACGCTAGAATACGATTGGACCTTCTTGAAGCTCGCACCTGCTAGGTAGCCCGCAAGTGTAAAACCGACTGCCCAACTAACACCGCCTAGAACATTGAAGATTAGAAATGTAGGGTAGTGCATTCCACCCATGCCGGCCAAACCTGGGACAAAAGCCCTAAGAGCAGCTGCGAACCTTCCGAGAAAGACTCCGAAGCCTCCTCTCCTTGAGATGAAAGACTCTGCCAATGAAACATGATCGGGCTTTAAGAATCGTCGTCCCAACTTCGAACCCAAAATCCGCCTACCGTAGACCCTCCCTACAAAGTAGCCAACGGTATCGCCCAAGATTGCACCAACAATAGCTGCACTAATGGCTAACGCCAGAGAGATCCGATGCTCATAGGCGAGTACCCCGCCAATAATCACAGCCGTCTCACCTGGGAATACGAATCCAAGAAATACAGAAGACTCGAGCGCCGGAAAGAGGAAGATGAGGAATGCAGCGGTCCATCCACTTAGAGACAGCAGGTTGTTTGTGATAAACGACATAGCTAGATACTACATCTTTTATCTGACCTTTAAATGAATAGCGAGGTGGCCGAAAGCCACCTCGCTACGTGTTGAAACTTTAGAATCGACCCTAGATTACGCCGCCTCGGCGACTCTCAAGGGTAACCGAAGTTGCAGCAAAGATCAAAAGGGCTCCGCCAATTACCAGCATCCATTCACCGAATACCAGAGAGAGACCCGACATGAATGCGCCCATTCCTAAAACAAACGGCCAGATAGTATTGCCGGGGAAAGCTCCGATAGCGCCCTTGCTTTCAGCAACAGTAGCGGTCTCCGAATCCTCTGGACGCGGATCCATCCGCCGCTTCCACCAGCCAAAGTAGAGGGCGGGCATAATTCCCAAACCGGCAGTGCCGAAGAGCATCGTTGCTCCGCCGTAGTCCTTAGCCCAGAAGAAGTAGACGGTCATCACCAAAAGGACGAAGACACCGATACCCATGTAAATACGATATTCAACCTTCATCTACTTCTTCACCTCGTGATCGCGCACTTCAAGACCGTGACTCTTGTAGTCAGCGTGCTCTGGATGGTTTGCATCCCAAAGAGGCCTTGCCGAACGAATTGGTGGGAGGGACACGAAGTTGTGGTGAGGCGGAGGCGATGAGGTAGCCCACTCTAGGGTATGGCCATCCCATGGATTATCTCCAGCCGCAACTGGCTTCTTCCACGATATCCACATGTTGATTAGCCAAACCACGAACGAGGCACCAGTCAAGAATGCACCGACGGTAGAGAGCTGATTGAGGAACGTCACATGATCAGAGACCAGGTAGACAGGAACTCGACGCGGCATACCTCTAAGTCCGATGAGATATTGTGGGAAGAAGGTCAAGCTAAATCCAACGAAAGCCATCAAAAATTGCAGCTTACCTAAGCTCTCGCGATACATTCTTCCGGTCAACTTGGGATACCAGTAAAAGAACCCAGCGAACCCACCGAAGACAGCGGTTCCTGCGAGAACCTGGTGGAAGTGGGCTACGACAAAGTAAGTGTCGTGGACGGCAAAGTCGATCGGAGGTGCCGCCAACATTACCCCGGTCACCCCACCCATTACGAATGTGAAGAGGAACCCGATAACAAAGAGCATCGGGGTCTTAAATTCAATGTCTCCACCCCACATCGTCGCTATCCAGGTAAAGACCTTCACACCTGTAGGCACAGCAATCAAAAGCGAAAGTGCAGAGAAGAACGGAAGCAGCACAGTTCCGGTTGTAAACATGTGGTGAGCCCAAACGCCAGTTGAGAGGCCAGCTATCGCCAAAGTCGCAAAGACTAGTCCCTTGTAACCGAAGATCGGTTTGCGAGAGAAGACTGGAATAACCTCTGAGACGATTCCGAAGTACGGGAGGGCCAGGATGTACACCTCGGGGTGGCCGAAGAACCAAAAGAGGTTTTGCCACATCACAGGAGATCCCCCGCCAGAAACCGTAAAGAAGTGGGCTCCAAAGTGCCTATCGGCATAGAGCATGATCATTGCTGCGGTCAAAATAGGAAATGCGATCAAGATCAGCATGCCCGTAACGATCATATTCCAAGTAAAGATTGGAAGACGGAACATCGTCAAACCAGGCGCGCGGAGATAGAACGCTGTAGTTATCAGATTCACCGCAGTGAAGATACCAGA
Source organism: Actinomycetes bacterium (assembly GCA_021805205.1). Taxonomy (GTDB): domain Bacteria; phylum Actinomycetota; class Acidimicrobiia; order Acidimicrobiales; family Acidimicrobiaceae; genus Acidithrix. Next base: position 107,460 of record JAJZFV010000002.1, read on the forward strand.
GAATCCAGTCAACGCTATCGCGACGATCCACAGGTCCGGTCCGGCTCCAGGAGAGTTGGAATAACTGGAGAGCGGAGCATATGAAACCCACCCAAAGGCTGCTGCACCACCAGAGGTGAAGAAGCCAGAGAGCATGGTTATACCACCGGTTACGAACAACCAGTAAGACAGTGCGTTTAATCGTGGGAATGCCATATCCGGCGCACCGATTTGAAGTGGCAAGATGTAATTAGCAAAACCACCAAAGGCAAACGGTCCCGCAAATAGGTACAACATCATCGAACCGTGAATGGTGAAAAGTTCGTTGTAGGTCTGTTGCGATACCAAGTGGTTATTTGGCCCTGTCAACTGAGCCCTTATAATCATCGCCATTGCACCGGCGATAAGCATGAAGATTAACGAAGTGTACATGTACGACTTCCCGATTACCTTATGATCGGTAGAGGTCAGCCAAAGATAGATTCCTCTTGGCCCACCATGATCGTGTTCGTGGCCACCCTCGTCGTGAGAGAGGTCACTTCTCTCCTCTGCTATGGTCATTATGCCGCCTTCTGTTGTGTTAGCCAGCTCTGAAATTGTGTAGGTGTTACAACACGCACGCTAAATAGCATCTCTCCGTGATATAAACCACAGAGCGCACTACACCGTCCAACATAGGTACCGGTGTTTGTCGGCGTGAAGTCGAAGTAGTTAGTTACACCCGGAAGGGCATAGCGAGAAAAGTTGAAGGCCGGGATGTAGAACCCATGGACCACATCTTGCGACACCAGAGTGACCTTCGTAGTCTCATTCGCCGGAAGTACCAACTGAGGATAGTTTGCCCCTTGAGAGACGATGGAAACACCGTTCGAGTATGTGAAGCGCCATCCCCACTGGAATGCCGTTATATCTACCGATACGTTGGGGTTAGACGACACTTGAGTGATTTTGTTCTCGGATCGAACTGTAAAGACAAACAACCCGATAACGATAAGAACTGGGATCACGGTGTAGATAACTTCCACCGGTAGATTCGAGTGACGCTGTGCGGGAATACGATTAGTCCCCTTACGCCGTCTGAATCTAACCAGAACATAGAAGAGTCCGAGGAAGGTAATTCCTGCGACTACAATCCCAGTTATCATGAAGCCCTGATAAAGAGATGCTTCAGATTGCCCTTGAGTTGTAGCTCCCTTGTATCCACCAAAAGTGCTGGAACACGAGGAGAGTACAATGGCCAAGGCCGCCAGGGCTAGCCCTTTGCGCCCTCTATGCCTCTCTTTTACGAAATTAAAAATGCTCATAGTAGAGTCCAATCACTTGCAGAGCTGTGGGCACTAGTCATCCAGATCACCCTGTTGCTCCTGTTCGTTGCTACGACCATTCGGCGCAGAACCGCGCGGTGACCTTGGAATCTGATAGACACCGGTACCACCCGAAGGAAGCGGACCGAGATCAACGTCGACCGAAACATTGTTGATAACTGTCGATACGGCTGAAACTGCACTTGGCATCACATACTCTTCGGTACCATCTAGGACATTGTGGTATTTGACCTCTTCAGGCAACTCTTCGATGACTTCCTCATGAGAGATGCTACGTGGAGCAGACTCAGAGGTAGAGAAGGCTCCTTCCTCGCTTCGCGAGATAATAAGTGCCCTCTTGCGCCTTCCAATGCCAGGAACCTCCGAGGCCTCTACCGATAGCTTGTAAGCGATGTAGGCAGCTGCCGGCGGAACCACGAAGAGAAGAATTCGAAATGCCCACAGAACAAAGTTCAACGACAATGAGAAAGAGTTGGCTAAAACGTCGGTCGAGCTAGCGAAGAAGAGTACCACGTAGAAGGCTAGAATCCCGACTCCCAAAGAGGTACGCCACGGCACGTCACGGGGATTGTCGAGCAAGTTGTGCTCTAAGTTATCCTTAGTTATCTTCTTCTCAATGAAGGGCCATGCTCCCAACAATGTGAATGTAATTCCAGGCAAGAGAACTGCTGGGAAGAAGACATTGGGAATCATGTGACCGAAAGCCTGAATCTCCCAGCTTGGCATCAACCTCAATGCCCCGTCGAGCCAACCCATGTACCAGTCGGGTTGTACTGCGTACGAGACCCTGTAGGGAACGTACTGTCCGTAAAGCCAGATTGGGTTGATTTGAACCAATCCACCAAGAATCGCTATGACCGCCGCAGTCACGAAGAAGAAGCCACCCGCTTGGAATGCGTAAGCTGGCCACATCGCCACGCCAACTACATTTCGGTCAGTCTTGCCCTTACCCTTGAACTGGGTGTGCTTTTGGTGCCACATGATCGCCAAGTGCGCACTTAGAAGGCCAACGATCAATGCCGGAATAATCAAGATGTGGAGGCTGTAGAAGCGGGGAATGATCGAATTACCTGGGAAGTTTCCTCCGAAGAGAAGGAAGGCAAGGTAGCTACCGACCACCGGAACCGACAACACGATCGAGAAGGCGATTCGGATACCGGTACCGGAGATCAAATCGTCCGGAAGCGAATATCCAAGGAATCCATTTACAATGGCGAGAACCAGAAGGCCAGTGCCAACTAGCCAGTTGATCTCGCGTGGCTTACGGAACGCTCCAGTAAAGAAGACACGGCAAACGTGAACAACGATGGCAGCGATGAATACGTTTGCAGCCCAGTGGTGCATTTGCCGCATAACTAGACCGGCACGAACCGAAAACGAAATGTTGAGGGTCGAGGCAAAAGCCTCCGAAACCTTTGTCCCCCTAAGCGGAGCATACGCTCCGTTATAGATCACATCTTTGGAACTCGGTACGAAAAACAGGGTGAGAAATACTCCAGTGAAGAGGAGTATTACAAATGAATACATCGCTATCTCACCCAACATGAACGACCAGTGGTCAGGGAAGATCTTATTCAACGACTTTCGCGTGAACTTAGCAATTCCTAGCCGCTCGTCAAACCAGTCGGTTGCTTGAGTAACTATCATCCGCGCTCCCAATATCCTGGGCCTACTGGCTCGAGGTAGCCAGATTGTGCCCTTAGGTTTCCATTTGCATCAAAGTAGATCGGCAACTGAGGTAGAGGTCTCGGGGCAGGACCAAACACTTGAGTTGCGCCTGTTAGAACGTCAAATAGGCTCTGGTGACAAGGGCATAGTAGCTGCTGTGTCAACTCTTGATACAGTCCGACCGGACACCCAGCGTGAGTACATATCTTGGAGAATGCGAGGTAACCCTGAGGTCCCCACGTCTCGCGTCCCGGCCTCGTTGTCCAATTTTCATTGGCAACCCGTACTAGAATCGTTTGAGAGATGGCACCACCGACGTCGTAGCTCGGAAAGACGGTAAGAACTCCACCGACCTCAAGAGTTGAAGTCGTAACCACTCGACCATCTGGCCCAACTATTAGAGCATCCTTCTTCCACGGAGTAGTAGTAAGCGCCTTCTTTGGAACAGGTCCAAGGGAGCGAAGAAATGGGAAGAGATTGATAGCTCCAAAGAGACCAATCGATGCTCCGAGCATCTTCCCAAGGAACGATCGCCGACCTAGCTGCTTTTGACCTCTATCGAGGCTTGCAAGCATCGCCTGCCTCTCGACGATCTCAGACTTCAGAACTTCGCGCTCTTGAACGAATGGCCCTTGAGGTACTAGGTACTTACCCCATGCAACCATGCCAATACCGATACCGCCTAAGGTCACAAAAAGAAGAATTCCCTCAACTTGAGGTTGACCTCCAACCCAATAGGTAACTGCCAGGCCAATTGTCGCCAGAACCGAAAGAAGGAAGCAGATTCCTACAAAAACTTCAGCTCCCTTACCCTTCGGAGCTGCGTCTACTGCTGCAGATTCGTGAAGCTGCGTCACTTGGCTTTTCCTCCAATCCAAAGGCCTGCGAGCATCAACAGACCGAGTCCAACCAAGATTCCGACGAATCCTTCGGTGACAGGGCCAACGTGACCCAATGCAATTCCACCTTGATCGGTGGGCTTTTGAAGATATGTGACGTACTTAGCAATATCAGCTACCTGCTGGTTGGTGAGGGTATTAGGGCCAAAGCGAGGCATGTTTCCAGGGCCGCTTCGAATCGCTTCGGCGATCTGCGTTGGCGTAGCACTGAGAAGAGTAGGCGCATAGACCCCTGAAGCAAGTGCATCGCCAGCACCAGTAATTGTGTGGCAAGCCGCGCAGTTGGTTGCGAATAGTTCAGATCCGCTTGCCTCATTTGCCAAATTGAGATTTACATTCGGAATCGCGGGACCACCGCTTGCAAGCGAAGTCACATAGGCGTCGATCGCCAAAGTTTCGCTCCGAGTAAACCTAGGTGGCTTTTGAACCGCCTGAACGGTTGGATCAGCAAGTGGCATTCGCCCAGTAGAGACCCAGAAGTCAATGGTGGCGGCGCCAAGACCCTGTAGGTTTGGAGCACGACTGGAACCCTGAGCCTCGTTTCCGTGGCAGCTAGCGCAATTCTCAACGAAGAGGCTCTTTCCGAACGGAATAGTAGAAGGGTTGAGGTTTACGTTAGTGATTACATTGTGGCCATTGCTCTGTGGATTTGAACCATAGATGTAAGAGCCAGTGTAACCATAGTTGTTCAAAGCGGAAGGATTATTCGACTGGGCATAACTCGCCGTTGGGGCGAACGCCAAGAAGGCGGCACCGACAGTAATTGTTCCAACCGCGATCGGCAAAAGGCTAGCTCTACGCGCCTTTGCAGAGCGTTTGAATATAGACATCCAAATCTCCTAGTGCGTGAGGAAGAGAACGCTGTAGAGTGCGATCCATACAACGTCAACGAAGTGCCAATAATAACTAAGTGACTGGATGACCGGTAGTTCACCAGGGTCGTTGGTTCGACCCGCAAGGCGAACGATCAAGAACAACATTCCCACGAGACCCAAGATGACGTGGAGACCGTGAAGGCCAGTCATTATGAAAAATAGGGAGCCGAAGGCGTTGGTAGAGGCAGAAAAGGCAACGTGGGTCCATTCGACTACCTGATTAGCTACGAAAGACCCACCCATGGTAAGTGTAAGAACTATCCAACGAATAGCCGACTTACGCCTTCCGTGCTCCGCCTCGAAGACCGCTTTTTGCATCGTTACCGAAGACATCACGAGGATAAGAGTGAAGATACCTGACTGCAGAACATCTAACTTAATTCCGGCAGGGGGCCAAGGACCCTTGGCTCCAGACCGTAGCGTAAAGTATGCTGCGAAGAGCCCAGAGAAGAACATCAACTCCGATGACAACCAGACCATCGTGCCCACGCCAAGCATGGACGGCCGATTGAACCGAATCGGTTCGCTCTCTTGACTGTTGTGCGAAACAATAGTCTGAGACATATACCCCATTCTTACCCGTTCAAACCTACATTGAAGGTCAAGCTCGCCGATTCAAGTTTTCGAGAGAAACCTCTCTCAACTGTAACGAATCGTCGCGCCCAACAATATGCAATACCTTAATGTCTATCAAAAGAACGACAAAATTGCATATCGACCGTTTCAGAGGCTCAATCAACCACTAGTGGTATATTCCCCAAGAATCTAGAGTCTGAACCTCATCACTTTCAACGATAATACTCAAACGCTTCGTAGCACGTGTCACGGCGGTAAAAAATGCCGCCTTTCTGGTTCGATTTGAAGCAACTAATCGAGATGGATTAGCAACGATTACGCCATCGAATTCGAGTCCCTTAGATTGATCAAACACTCTGACATCGACTTTAATGTCACTCAACTCCCGCAATGCCTCACCGATCGACTCATAAATGAGACTTTCGTCGCATTCAGAATGGTTTGGAATTACTACGCCGATAAGACCAATTTTTAACTCTTGGGCCATGACCACGATTGCGTCAATAACACATTGTGTCACGGTTGTATCACAATTTATGATAATGGGCTCTACCCCAGTTGATCGTATCGCGCGAGTCGGCATCAGCCCCATGGCAGTCGGATCGTACAGGCGATTAGCAACTTCAAGGATCTCGCTAGGGGTACGATAGTTGATACTAAGTTGCTCGTATCTCCACTCTTTTATCGATATTGCAATAGGTTCTACTATCTCAGACCAACTTCCCACCGAATAGGGTGCCGTGCTTTGAGCAAGATCTCCCACCAACGTCACCGAAGAAGACAGAGTCCTGCGCCCAATCATCCTCGATTGCATATAAGAGAGCTCCTGTGCTTCGTCAACTACTATGTGGCCGTACTTAGCCGGCAACGCTTGTCTCTTGCTGAAAGGGCCAAGGTAGACCAACGCCTCGTCAAGAAGGGGCAGGTCAGCGTCGCTCAAATACCCCTGGAGATAGGTTCGATTAAGAACTGAAATCTCATCGGCCGTTAAGATGTCACGTGCAGCTAGCTTTGTCAGCGCAGAGTGAGAATAAAGGTCGTCAAGGAGCTCTTCTGGCGAAAGTCGGGGCCATATGCGATTTACTGCCTTTATAAACGCAGGATCAGACCTTATCTCTCGAGCGATCTCTGCCACTTGGTCTACCTCATCCTGATCAAGTTCGGGAGCTTGATCAGGAACACCCTTCTCCTTCTCGTCGATATCGAGAGATGCATAGTATTCACTCTTTTTTATGTAATCGGTTGCAAGCTCGTTGGATAGGAACATCTCAACGATTCGAACCCGCTCGTTATGAGTTCCAGAACGCCTCTTTGCTCTTCTAACTGCCGTCGCAGAGAGCTCTTTGGTGATTAAGACTGTCACTGAACCGATGTTGATCTCGATTGGACTTCCTAAAGGCCTCTGGCGATCGAGAACGGCTTTTTCGATAAAGCGCACCATTCTACGATCTGCCTTGATCGTAGACTCAGCCTCTTCGGCGAATCGTAGTTCGCGATCTAGCTCAACCATCCTTGAGATCGTGGTCAATTCGACGCCACTTTCGCCAAGTGAGGGGAGGACCCTTTCGATATATTTCAAAAAGATCGGATTTGGAGCTATCACCAAAACCCTTTGGCTCTCTAGGCGAGCACGGTGGGTATAGAGGAGGTAAGCAGCGCGGTGAAGGGCTACAGCCGTCTTTCCAGTACCTGGCCCTCCTTGAACAGCCAAGACTCCGGAGAGTGGAGATCGGATGATCTTGTCTTGCTCTCCCTGAATCGTTGCGACTATATCGCCCATCTGTCCGCTACGCGCCTTATCGATCGCGCTATAGAGAGCTCCTGGGCCTACCAAGTCATTTCCTGTGTCGCTCCCACCTGACAGGGGCTCATCTTCAATCGAGACTAAATCTTCACCATCGAGTTGAAAGTGGCGCCTCAAAGTTAAACCCATTGGATTTAGGGCTGTAGCCCTATAGAACGGTTCCGCTACCGGAGCCCTCCAGTCAACCACCAAAGGCTCCATTGAGTCATCTGCGACTGCTATGCGACCGAGATAGAAACGATCACCATTACTCATCGGACCAACTTCGTGATCGATGCGCCCGAAGCAAAGCGCTAAATCACCGAAGTCCAAGTGGTTAAGGCGCTCGAGGGTGGTATTTACCACTATGTCGCGTTCGGCACGAGCTTGGTGTGTTCCGCCTTTTTCTTGATAGTACATCTCCTGCAGGTTGCTCGAGAGGCTACTACGCAATTTGCGTACCTGCTCATAGGCGGCCTTGATATATTTGCTCTCAGACTCTAACTCTGGATGATTATCCAAAAGTTCTCCATTTCAACCCTGCTATCTTCCAAACACTTGGAAAAAAACGCGCAATAAAGGCTAATCGTTATTTTGACTATCAAAGATGTGCCTAAGTCAACAACTTGCAAGATCCCCACTTTCATCGTTGTTACCTTTTTAGATACCTAAGATGTAGCTAGTTATGAAAAATTCTCCATTTATATCCGCCCTGACTACGGGTGAAAACTCCACAACCCCCGTCTGGTTCATGCGTCAAGCCGGACGTAGTCTGCCCGAATACCGCGCAACCAAAGGTACAACCAATATCCTCGATGCAATATCTGAACCAGAACTAGCCGCAAAGATAACGCTACAACCGGTTGAGAGATATGGAGTAGATGCCGCAGTCCTCTATAGCGATATCATCGTTCCAGTAAATTCAATCGGCTTTGGAGTCGAGATAGAGGCAGGGGTCGGTCCAGTTACGAAAGATCCCTACCGATCAGTGCAAGACCTTTCGCGCCTCGAGGGCTTCGATGCGGTCTCTTCTACGCCGTATGTACTAGAGACAATTAAAATCCTAAAGTCGCAGCTAGAAGTTCCCCTAATTGGCTTTGCTGGAGCACCATTCACCGTAGCTAGCTACCTAATCGAGGGACGTCCAACCAGAACCTTTGAAGCCACAAAGGCGATGATGCACGGCGATAGCAACACCTTCAAGCGCTTAATGGAACGACTGGCAGAGATTACCTGGTTGTCGCTTCAAGGACAGATAGAAGCTGGCGTTGATGCAGTTCAAATCTTTGACTCATGGATTGGAAACCTGTCTGCCTTCGAATACGGCACCTTCGTAGCGCCGCACACCCAATACGTTGTAGAAAAGGTAAAGCAACTATCGGTTCCGATAATCCACTTTGGAACGAATACAACCCATCTACTCGGGGAATTCGCCAAAATAGCGACAGATGGAGTAAGTCTCGACCACCGTAGTTCCATCGCCGCATCGGTGGAGACTTTGGGTAAAGATAGAGCGATACAGGGAAACCTCGATCCAATTCTTTGCCTAACAACGGAAGAGGTAATGCTCCAAGAGGCGAGGCGAGTTCTCTCGGAATCGCGTTCTGCGAAAAAATATGTCTTCAACCTTGGCCACGGAGTTCTTCCACAGACCAATCCAACGATGCTTGAAAAATTAGTCGAATTTGTCCACAAAAATGGAGCCGAACTACGGCAATAAGTAAAGTTTTCAAAGACACAAAGAGGTTTAGAAAGCTATGGCGATAGCAATAGTTGGCGGCGGCCTAACGGGATTAGCAAGTGCCGTATTTCTAGTTAAAAATGGCGTTCCGTCGTCAGAGATCGTTATATTTGAGAGGGACAATCGACTAGGTGGCAAAGTCGAAACAGCTGTATTTGGAGAGCGACCAGTCGATTTAGGACCAGATGCCTTCTTGACTCGAACTGACGATGCTCCCGGATTTGCTAGTCAAATTGGGATTGGTGATCGAATAATTCGACCCTCTGTCTTTAGCGCGTCGATCTACGCAAACCACCGTCTCCACAAAGTTCCCTCCGGAATAATGCTCGGGGTTCCAGTAAATTTCAAAGAGTTCCTTTCCAGCGCGTCCATGATATCGATTCCAGGAAAGATACGAGCGGCCGCCGACTTTATTTTGCCCAAGTCTCAACTAGGCGACGACTACACCGTCTCAGATCTGGTTGGGAATCGTTTCGGTCGTGAGGTTGAAGAGATGTTGGTAGAGCCAATGCTCGGCGGCATAAATGCAGGATCGACCAAAGATCTCGGGATTGAAGCGGTGGCCCCGATGATTAAGAGTGCCTACAAGAAGTCCCAAAGTCGATCACTCGCTAGAAACCTCGTAGCTGCGACCCCAAAGTCGAATTCATCAACTTCGCCTCAAGTCCCCTTTGGCTCATTCGCAAATGGATTATCTGAACTAATCGAAGCGTCGATCAGATACTTAGATGGTGTGACCATTCATGTAGGAGTCGACGTGGCAGAGATCATTCACGATAATCTGGGTGTTCGTATTCAAACCTCGAACGGCGATGAGCATCACTTCGACCGCGTTATCGTCGCTTCACCATCGTTTACCGCCCACCAAGTACTCCAAAACATTTCGCCTAACACCAAGGAAGGTTTGCGCAGCATCGACTTCGCATCTGTTGGAGTTGTCCTGCTTCGATACCGAAGAGATTTAATTAAAGGCCCATTAACCGGCAGCGGAGTTTTAGTGCCAAAGTCAAATAACTTTTTGATGACCGCTACAACCTATGCCTCACGCAAGTGGAGCCACATAGCAAGCGACGACTTTGAGATCTTTAAAGTCTCAGTAGGTCGTTATCGCGATAGGCGCTTCGTCGAAATGAGCGACGACGAGATAGTTGAAACTGTATCACGCGAGCTTGAGATGGTCCTCAAGATTAACGGATCGCCCGACTTGACTTCGATAAGGCGATGGGACAGAGCCCTTCCTCAATTTCGACCCTACCACCGGGAAATGGTCGGCTCCATAAGAAGGAGCATTGAGGATAACCACATGGTGGCAATTGCTGGTGCAAGCTATGACGGAGTCGGCATACCCTCTTGCATATCATCTGCTCGAAGCGCTGCTGACCGTACTCTCAGTTGGAGCAACTAATTTCGAACCGAAACTAGCGATCTGAAGTGTTGAGCTACGACCCTCGCCCATGTAGGGTTCACGCCATGAATTGCAGATAGGTCATTCTCACTGGCATCGAGAAGCGAAATGTCACTCGGAAGGCCATTGAGGATCGCCGTCTTTACGTTCACAGGAACGTCCTGCATCCGCGCTAGCTCTCGCATCCCTCGTCCTGGCAGGCCCTCTCCCTCGGATTGATTTTGACGGCTTGATCCTCCACCGTCGATCCTCTTCCATACTGCAGAGCAAAGAGGAATCTCTAAAAGTGCCTTACCAACACGCTCCATTATCAAAAGATCTTCGGTCTCAAGACTTCCAAGAAATTCGATTACTTGGTCGGCTTCCATGATTGAGCATGCACCCATATAGTCTTCGACCATGGAACGGTACTCCAATTCAAAGCCACTGGTCAGCTCATTTAGCTGCAACGAAACTAAGCGGCCATCGCTTCCTAGTTCCACCAACGACGCCTCTATCTCTTCGGAGATCCTTCGAACCATCTCAAATCTTTGCAAAACCAAAACCACATCACGAAAGTTAACTGCTCCAGCAGCCTCCAAATTATCGAGTCTATTTATCACTTCTTCTAGACGATTTTTGTACCTCTCGAGTGTCGCTAAAGCTTGATTTGACTTCGATAACAGAGCAGTAATTGCACTCAATGACCGCCTCAATTCGCCTTTGTAGACCGTTATAACACTCTGCTCTTCAGAAACTGAAAGCACTGGCAAACGAAGAGACCTAGCAACACGCTCAGCCGTACGGTGGCGCGTTCCAGTTTCAGAGGTGGGAACTTTTGGATCTGGCATCAGATGGACATTGGCCCTAGCTATTCTTCGGCCATCAGACGAAAGAATTATCGCACCATCCATCTTCGCAAGCTCGTAAAGGCGCTGTGGCGAGTACTCGGTATCAAGCAAGAAGCCGCCGGTACAGATGGACAACACCTCAGGACCATCGCCGACTACGACAAGAGCGCCCATACGAGCCTGCAATATTCTGTCTAGGCCACTTCGCAGTGGCGCACCGGGCGCTACGAGGGAGAGAGTTGTGGAGATTTCTGAACCACGGCGAGAAAACATAACTAGAGCCTAGACGAGATCGTCGTTAGACTTTATCAAATGACCTGCCAAAAGCGCTTCGCTCACAGTCCTAACATCGGCTAAACCACGCAGCGGCACGTCGTCTAGATCGCCTAGCTTTGGACCTACGACAGTTGTAAAGCCGTAACGAAGCAACTCTGAGAATCTCTCGTATGCCAAACCAACCCGACGAACTTCACCAGTTAACCCGACCTCTCCGAATAGTCCTACTTCTCGTGGTATCGGTCGCTTGTATATCGCTGATGTTATTGCAGCAGCAATTGCTAGATCTGCTGCTGGATCGTCAACTGAGATCCCTCCAGCTACTGAGACAAAGATATCAAACTTCTCGGAGCGTAATTTTATGTAGTGGTCCAAAACTCCAATTATCATTCCACCTCGAACAGAACCGATTCCATTGAATATTCTCCTCGGGCTCTCCTTCCCCGTTGGCACTACGAGGGTTTGAATCTCCACTAATCTGACACGCAGACCGTCTCGTATCGCAGTTACCGCTGAACCATAGGCTCCGGAACGCCGATCGATTAATGCAGAAACCACAAAATCCTGGTCCGCGATCATCCCACCCTCGGTCATCTTCAGGTATCCAACTTCGGAAACTCTACCGAATCGATTCTTGAGAGATCTGAGAGAACGAGAGGAGCCACTCCTTTCACCCTCGAGGACGTAAACTGCGTCCACTAGGTGTTCAAGTTGCTTCGGTCCAGCTATTGAGCCATCTTTTGTTACATGTGAAAGTATCACTACCGGTGTCCTAGTGCGACGTGCGAAGGCCGACAGCAGCGAGGAACACTGGCGAACTTGATTTATCGACCCTGGAGGTGAATCGATGGAAGTGTCGGCTATCGCTTGTATCGAATCAACAACTACCATGGAGTACTTTGACTTTGTAGAGACGACCTTCTCGATACTCGAAGTCGCAATCACCTCCAACCCATCGGTCTCAAGGCCGCAACGAACTACCCTAGCGGCAACTTGCTCTTTCGACTCTTCACCAGTTACGTAGAGAACTCGCCCTCCACTTGCTACAGCATCCTTTGCCAAAAGCAGAGCGAGCGTCGATTTTCCGATTCCTGGCTCACCTCCAACAAGCAAAGTTGAACCAGCTACAATTCCACCATCTATAGCCCGAGCCACCTCCGGATCCGACAAGATAACAGGTGGCGAATCGAAGGTCGCGACTATCTCATCGACAGGCTGAGAAAAATCGGCCTTCGATGAGTCGAGGTAGTCATCTGCCACCTCGACGATCATATTCCAACTCTCACAGTTGGAACATTGGCCCATCCAAGTTGGAAATGTGGCGTCACAAACGCTACAAATGTAGGAGTTACCCTTCTTCTTCGCCATCAAATTACCTTTTCACGCCACAAAATATCAAGTTGAGGTTATCAAAATGGTGTGTAAATAAGATCGGCGAACCAAAAGAGGTTCGCCGATCTAACCATTCGAATTATTGAATACTCCACTTACCTCGTTGAGGTTGTTCGGAGTACTAGTTGTCTTGACCCGTTCCAGATCCCGTCAACTCGATCTCAGGTGGTTCAAAGCCCTCTACCTTACGGAAGACAACCTCACCATCCTCAATATCGACGACTACAGTATCCCCAACATTGAACTCCTTCCAAAGGAGCTTCTCAGATAGTGGATCTTCGATCAGACGCTGAAGCGCACGACGTAGTGGTCGAGCACCGAGAGTTGGATCATAACCCTTCTCTCCCACAAAGTGCTTGGCTGCAAGTGTCAAGACGAGTTCGATTCCCATGGTCTCGAGCTGCCCTTGAACTCGAGCAACCATCAAGTCCACGATCTCGGTAACCTCTGCTTGAGTTAACTCGTGGAAGACAATCACATCATCGATTCTGTTGAGGAATTCAGGCTTGAAGTGAGCCCGCAGGGCGTCGTTCACCCTTCTCTTCATCATCTCATATGTTACGTCTTCGCTCGACTTAGAGAAACCAACGCTTGATTTGCGTAGATCTGCGGTTCCAAGGTTGGAGGTCATGATCAGAACTGTGTTCTTGAAGTCAACGGTACGACCTTGAGAGTCAGTTAGGCGACCATCCTCGAGGATTTGCAATAGAGCATTGAATACGTCAGGGTGGGCCTTTTCCACTTCGTCAAAGAGGACTACCGAGAATGGCTTACGCCTTACCGCCTCGGTCAATTGACCACCCTCGTCATATCCGACGTACCCAGGAGGAGAACCGACGAGACGCGACACAGTGTGCTTCTCCATGTACTCGCTCATGTCAAGCTGGATCAGCGCATCTTGATCACCAAAGAGGAACTCAGCCAAGGTCTTGGCAAGCTCGGTCTTTCCAACTCCAGTTGGCCCAAGGAAGATGAAGGAACCACTTGGACGCTTTGGATCCTTAAGACCCGCTCGAGTACGACGAATCGCCTTCGACAGGGCCCTAATAGCCTCGTTTTGACCTATAACTCGCTTGTGGAGTTCGTCCTCCATGCGCAAGAGCTTTGCGGTCTCCTCTTCAGTCAACTTGTAGACAGGGATCCCGGTCCAATTGGAAAGAACTTCAGCGATCACATCTTCGTCTACGACGTCGAAGAGATCCTTACCGGAGGCCTTCCACTCGCTTTCGAGGGCGGCCTTCGCCTCCAGTCGTTCCTTCTCGCGATTCGCAATCTTCTTAGCGTCTTCAAAGTTTTGACGCTCGATCGCAGCTTCTTTATCCCGACGCAGATTCGTAATCTCATCTTCTATAGTCTTTAGCTCAGGCGGCATCGACATGCGACGTATCCTTAGACGGCTACCCGCCTCGTCAATAAGGTCAATGGCCTTATCAGGGAGGAACCGGTCTGCGATATACCTATCCGCTAGATTCGCAGCTGCGACGATAGCTTGATCGGTGATGGTGACGTTATGGTGTGACTCATACTTGTCACGAAGCCCCTTGAGGATCTCGATCGTGTGCTCAAGTGCAGGCTCTCCAACCTTAATTGGTTGGAACCTTCGCTCTAGTGCAGCGTCCTTCTCAAGGTGCTTACGGTACTCATCTAGAGTTGTGGCACCGATTGTCTGCAACTCTCCACGAGCTAACATCGGCTTAAGGATCGATGCCGCATCGATTGCGCCCTCAGCAGCACCTGCACCCACAAGAGTGTGGAGTTCGTCGATGAAGAGGATAATATCGCGACGGGTCTTGATCTCCTTTAGAACCTTTTTGAGGCGCTCTTCGAAGTCACCCCTGTAACGGCTTCCCGCTACCAAAGAGCCAAGATCTAAGGTATAGAGCTGCTTTCCACGTAAGGTGTCTGGAACGTCATTTGCAATGATCTTTTGAGCTAGACCCTCAACGATTGCAGTCTTGCCTACCCCCGGTTCTCCAATTAAAACTGGATTGTTCTTTGTTCGACGAGAGAGAACTTGCATCACGCGTTCGATCTCGTTATCGCGACCGACCACAGGATCAAGCTCTTTGTCTCGCGCCATTTGTGTCAAGTTTCGGCCGAATTGATCAAGGACTGGCGAACCAGCATTGTTTTCGGTCTGAGCTGATTGGCCCCCTACACTTGCTCCTGCTGTATCACGATTTTGATACCCTGAAAGAATTTGGATGACCTGTTGACGAACGCGCGATAGGTCAGCTCCAAGTGAGATTAGAACGCGAGCAGCTACACCCTCTCCTTCGCGGACGAGGCCTAGAAGCATATGCTCAGTACCGATGTAGTTATGACCTAGCTGTAGCGCCTCTCTCAACGAGAGCTCAAGAACTTTCTTGGCCCTAGGCGTGAAGGGAGGAGAGCCAGCCGCTGGAGTTGTTGCAGGTCCAATTAGCTCGTCAACCTTCTCTCGAACCGCTTCGAGAGAAATTCCTAACGACTCCAAAGCCTTTGCGGCTACACCTTCACCCTCGTGGATAAGGCCGAGCAGGATATGCTCGGTTCCGATGAAGTTATGATTGAGAAGGCGCGCCTCTTCCTGAGCGAGTACAAGCACTCGTCGGGCCCTATCGGTGAATCTTTCAAACAAGACTTTGCCTCCTCACTACGGCAGATAGAACACTCTTAATTGTAATTTCCATTTCTACGAATCGCATATCAGACCAGTTCATTTACCTTTCAGTAACCTAAACAAATTCGGACCTGATTTACTTCCAAGTTGTCTCGGATAACAACTAATGAGAGTCGATCGCCCCCTATGCCTCTATTGAACCACAAAAACCTGAGATTTACCTCTATATCGGACAAACTCTACTGTAAGTTGAAGTCAGAACAATATTTAGGAAAGATTCAAGCACCAGCGCCATCTAACTCAGGGTGGATCGACCTCAAAATGTGTCATTTGTCGCACAAACGGGTCTTTATGCTTTTTTTTACTTGGTAGTTACAAAGTTAGCTCCACATTGAAATAGCCTATTAGATAGTGCAACTTTTTACAGACTCACCAATACAAGAGATCGATCAGTACTTAGAGCGCCTTGAGGTGCTGCTAAGACAAGCTGTCGCATCGGATGACGTTCGCCTCTCAGAGGTTGCATCGCACTTGATAAAGGCGGGCGGTAAGCGAATTCGTCCTAGCTTGACAATTACGGCTGCACGTTCGGCTGGAGTAGCCATCGATGACCGAATTCTCATGGCTGCAGTGGCAGTTGAGCTAGTCCATTTAGCTTCACTGTACCATGACGATGTTATGGACGAAGCCACAACAAGACGTAATGTACCCAGCGTAAATAGCAGATGGGGAAATTTGGTCGCCATAGTAGCGGGTGACTTCCTGCTCGCTAGAGCAGCAGCGATAGCAGCTGACCTTGGCCAAGACGTTGCAAAGCTACTCGCCACTACTTTGGCTCATCTTTGCGAGGGACAAATACTTGAAGTCAATGCGACATTTGACGTAAGCCGAACCATCCCAAGTTATAACGAAGCTATAGCCGGAAAGACGGCTAGCTTGATGGCGACAGCTTGCCGAATTGGTGCGCTAAGCGCTGGAGTCTCAAACGACCAACTTGACAAGCTCGAGAGAATTGGCTTTTTGTTTGGCATGGTCTATCAGATCCGCGACGACGTGCTAGATATAATTGGCACCGAAAAAGAGTTGGGCAAACTTCCGGGTCAAGACCTCATCGAGGGTGTGTATACCCTGCCCACAATCATTGCGATTCAAGCTCAAGGCATTGAATCAGAGATAGCAGCTCGCCTTAGTGACGTTGCTCACAACGAAAACGATCTAACCATTGCAAGGAAGTTGATCGTTGGCTCCGGCTCCATAGAAGAGTCGATTCAGATTGCTCAACGCTACTGCGATGAGGCCGCTTCGATATCGAAAGAATTTGGAAATCCTACTGCGGACTACCTCGGTTCGATGGCAGATTCACTACTTTCCACAATTACCGATATCGCTCGAGAGAGAGTAAAGTCCGCCTAACTTCCCGACATCAGTGACAAATAGTCGTAGCTGGCGAATTTTGGATACTTTAGGCTGCTTCCAACTCCTTGGAATCGGCTCCAGAAAACATAAACTTATTGAAGATAAAAAATTTGCCTATCCAGAGTATTCCAAAGGCAAAGAGTGACGCCAAGTTCACAGCGAGAGCCGCACCGAGGTGGGAAAAGTTGTGACTCTTTGCAAATCGGTCCGCAAATGCAACCGTGACCATGGAGACTGCTAGACCCAGAAAGGCTAGAGCCCAGAATGGAAATACTTCCTTCCAGAAATGCGACTTTCCACTCTTTCCCCACGCCCAATTTCTATTCATATAGTACGCCGGAACTGCGGAAACTCCGGTAGCTATTACGTTTGAAGATGTAGCGCTGAATTTACGAAAGACCCCGTAGAGGATAAAGAGCGTAACTTGGGCCACAGCAACTGAAACTCCGGAGGTAACGACGTAACGGAAAGCCTTAACATACTTACCATCAGCGCGGAATTCATTTAGTAAACTCTGATTTTCTGACAAACCTATCTCCGGCCTTCAGTTTAAGCTAACCTCTCAATGCTATCCGAAGTTATCGGAAATTCCGACGATCTGCTAAAGCAATCAATTTAGCTGCGCGATTGGCCTTTCATCGGAGCCAATCAAAATTGAAATTCACGCAGCCTCGATTGAATTGAACAGATCGCCACTTACAATTTCTCAAGGAGAGTTACGTCAGAACGTAGCTAAATGGATATATGACTGAAAGCCTAGAAAACCTAATTTCGATCCTCGACCTAGAGCAGATTGAGGTGAACATCTTTAGGGGATACACTCCGGATGAAAAGCGAATCAGAGTATTTGGAGGCCAGGTAGCAGCTCAGGCGCTGATAGCTGCAGGAAGAACGGTAGACGGACTGTCAGTGCACTCGCTTCATGCCTACTTCTTGCGCCCTGGAGACACCAAAATTCCTATCGTCTACGTAGTCGATAGGATTCGTGATGGTAAGTCATTTGCAACTCGAAGAGTCGTCGCATACCAACACGGAGAAGCAATTTTCAACCTCTCCGCCTCCTTCCACAAAGAAGAGGTTGGAATAGACCATCAAATCAAAATGCCAGATGTTCCTCCACCCACCTCGCTTCCCACCTTCAAGGAGAAGATGGCCCCATTTGCCAGGAGAATGGGGGACTGGTATTCAAGGCCCAGACCTCTCGATCAGCGCTATGTTACCGAACCTAATATGTTCAAAACAGATTTACCGAGAGAACCCCTTCAGCGGGTTTGGGTTCGAGCAGATGGCACCCTCCCCGACGACCCCCTACTTCACGCCTGTGTCATTGCTTACGCCTCAGACATGACACTTTTGGATTCTGTGATGCTTCCGCACCAGATCTCATGGGACCAACCTGGGATCATGGTAGCCAGTTTGGACCACGCAATGTGGTTTCATCGCCCCTTTCGCGCCGATGAATGGTTCTTATACGACCAGCAGAGCACAAACGCCTTTGGGGCACGAGGACTCGCCCGTGGCGAGATCTACTCCGAGGATGGAACTCTTTTAGTCTCGGTTGTGCAAGAGGGCCTCATCCGAATTACCGATCGCAATGCAATGTAATTAATGCAAAAAGGGCGACACCAAGCAATTAGGGTGTCGCCCTTTTAGTTGCAGACCGTTGAAGTTACTACCTCTGATCCATCGATACGTACTTACGCTCTCCCTCACCGGTATATAGCTGTCGAGGGCGGACGATCTTGAGATCTTGATCTAGCAGCTCAGACCAGTGCGATAGCCAACCGGAGATACGTGGTATTGCAAAGAGGACTGGGAACATGTCCACCGGGAATCCCATGGCTTGGTAGATGAGTCCGGAGTAAAAGTCCACATTTGGGTACAGCTTGCGCGAGACGAAGTAGTCGTCCTTTAGAGCTACATCCTCCAGCTTTAGCGCGATGTCAAGGAGTGGATTTTTTCCCGTTACCTCGAAGACATCGTATGCAACCTTTTTGATGATTCTAGCTCGCGGGTCATAGTTCTTATAGACCCGGTGGCCAAAGCCTTGAAGGCGGCCGCGCCCCTCTTTTACACCTTGAATAAACGAGTCTACGTTATCGATAGAACCGATCTCGGTCAACATCTTGACAACCGCCTCATTAGCTCCACCGTGGCGTGGTCCATAGAGCGCCGCACATGCAGCTGCTGCAGAGGAGTAGGGATCGGCATGTGCTGATCCAGCGGTTCTCATCGCAGTAGTGGAGCAGTTTTGCTCGTGATCGGCGTGGAGGATAAACAGGACATCGATCGCCTTTGTCAAAGCTGGGTTTGCCTCGTAGCGTGGCTCTGCTACCTTCCACATCATCGACAGGAAGTTGGCAGCAAAAGGTAGCTCATTGTCTGGATAGACGAATGGCATACCGACACTAAAGCGATGCGCAGCAGCCGCCAAGGTCGGCATCTTCGCAATGAGTCTGACTATCTGCTTTTCTCTCGACTCTGCGTTGTAGATGTCTTTGGCGTCTAGGTAGAAGGTTGATAGTGCTGCAACTGCCGAGACCAACATACCCATTGGATGGGCATCGTAGTGGAAGCCCTCTAGGAATCGCTTGCGAACGTTCTCGTGGATAAAGGTGTGGTGAGTTACCTCTCGTACCCAAGCATCGTACTGCTCTTTGTTGGGAAGTTCACCCTTGAGAAGAAGGTAGGCTACCTCGAGGTAGGTCGACTCCTCTGCCAATTGCTCAATCGGGTACCCACGGTATCGCAGAATTCCTTCATCACCATCGAGGTATGTGATCGAACTTTCACACATAGCAGTAGTCGTTAAACCGGAATCGTAAAACCACAGCCCTGGCAACATCGAGCGCCACGCGTCACTCGACACCCCGCCGTCTTTAATTGGAATCTCTACGGACTTGCCAGTTCGGTTATCCGTGATAGTAATTGACTCTGGCACTTTCTATTGGCCTCCATCATTCGAGCGGTTCATATTTTAGACTCGACCCACCTTGGCCATTTGCCAACTCTGATCGATACTCTGTCTAAGACTAAACAAAATTGTCTGCCAACGACAAATCATAGGATCTAATTCAAACCTACGGTATGTCATTCGCATTTCAGACCAAAACCTAGACGCCATCAGCTCCATCTGGTAGCATCAAAACTCATGGGTCGACGCATAAGTACATATTTAAATTTTGAAGGGACCTGCGAGGAGGCTTTTAGCTTTTACGCCAACGCCTTCGAAGTCAACTTCAACTCGCAGATTGACCGCTTTAGCGGTCTCTCGCTTCCCGAAGGTGCTCCAAACTTTGACCCATCGGAAGCGAATTTAGTCCTCCACACTCAACTCGAGATAGTTCCGGGCCATCTGATACACGGCACTGACATGCTCAAGTCCATGGGTCACGAGTTGCGAGTCGGAAACAATACCACTATCAGCATTGACTTTGACGACAAAGAAGATCTCGATCGGGTCTTCAACGCCCTTTCACTAGAATCCACAGAACGCGTCGATCCTATTGTCCAAATGTGGGGCGCATACTGGGCGGTGCTTCTAGATCGGTACAAGATCCGTTGGATGTTCAACGCCCCTTTAAGCAAGTAGCGACGCTTTCAAAGACAAGAATTCTCGATAACGAAGGTACACCTCCGAAGCGGTCAGACGCGTACCTTCGGTTTGAGAAGATTTTGAAGTAAGTGACCTACAAATCTCCCTCACTCTTAGGGCTATAGCGATAGACGTTGGTCTTTCGAAGTTCAAATCCCTCCCTAACATAGAGTCGGTTCGCGGCCTCGCGATCGGGACGAGAGGTTAGGTCGATGCTCTTTGCACCTCTGGCAGAGGCGATCTCGTTGGCCCTCTGGACTAGCAGAGCGCCGACTGATTTTCCTCGGGCGCTCTCATCTACGACGACGTCTTCTATCCAAGCTCGAATACCGGTCGGGATACGAAAAACTACGAGAGTAAGCATTCCAACAGCAGTATTGGCATCGTCTCTCGCAACAATCAAAGTCGCATCGCGATCGGCGATAATCTCCGATAGATTGTCTTTTGACATAGGTCCAGATGATCGAGACAGCTGCGGAATCAAACGATTGAGCTCCTCAAGCAGTAACTCCGAGAACTCTTTAGCTATTTCAATATGCAAAACACTTCCCCCAAACAACTTCGTTCAAGATGTAATTAGCTTTTGGCTAATCGTCACCTTATAAAACTCTCTTTAGAGTAGTTCAAGGAGCAACTTAAGTCATAGTTGACAGTTAGGGCAGTAAAAGATCGGCCTCGGTACCCTTTCGCTGGGTGCGCCCATAACCTTTCGAATCACCTTTTTACCGCAAATATGACAGGGGAGTCCTCCACGGCCATAGACAAAAGTTCCCTCAACTTCATCGTCGAATATCCGTTTAAGATTCGAATTCTCCCTGGCATTGAAGTTAAGGTTGACACGAGCTACCTCTAGCATCGCTCCCAACTCTTCGACCGAGATCGACGAGGCAGGGCGATAAGGCGAGATTCTCGTCTTGAATAGTGTCTCACAGCGATAGATATTTCCAATTCCAGATACGACCCGTTGGTCCAATAGGGCCTCACCTACTAAAACATCTTTCGAAAATTGTTTGAACCTTTCGAAGGCCACCTCGACGTCTATATCGCCTCTAATTAGATCAGAGCCAAGCTCTGTTCGAAAGGTTCCGAGCGTCCTCTCTACGCCTCTCCCAAGTTGTATCAGTGGAACATCGAAGGCTACTGCCACTACATCACCGGCTTCAATTATCGCCACCACATTACGTGCAGATCTCTTCCATGTCACTCCATGAGAGTAGAGGTGCCACGTTCCAAACATCTTGGAGTGGGATCGCAAGATGACGTCTCCCTCAAAGACGATAAAGAGATTCTTCCCTATAGAAGTGACATCGTCAATCTTCTTTCCTAGCAGGATCTCTTGTGCATATGGAACGGCTCGAATATAAATCTTCGTAACGCTCTTTTGAATCATGTAGCGTCCCAGATTCTCTGAAATTCGAAAGATGGTATCGCCCTCTGGCACCCTTACCTACCTACTTGGGTTGTGAAAGTTTCGACCAGGTACAAATCCTCGGGGAGTCTCGACTAAACCCATCTCAGTGCAAAGTCTTCGGAGGGGACTCTCTGGTCCCAACTTTACATAGGTTTCCCCCTTACCTTCACCATATCGTTCAAAGAGCATGGTAAGTGCGCGGGTCATAACTAACACGTCTAAATCTTCATCTTCAAAGGTTTCCACCAAAGTAGAAGAGGTGAGGTTGTAAAAGAGCTTAGGTACACCGTCGTCGAAGAATACAACCGAGCGTCGCCTAAATTGCGAACTTGTACGCTCAAGAACACGATCGCCGTAGTCGACCGCCTTTCCAAATGGATTCGCAGAGTCCTTCTCGAAGAGCCAGATGAGCGATCTAACACCTCTAGCTGTACCTCCGACTTCGCTGCGCATTAGATCTGCGACTGCAGGCCTCATATATTGAAGATGGCCCAACCGCTCCACGAAGACGCCCTTTACTAGGTGTCCGCTTGAAACTAATGTATCTAGCGACCTTCGGTACTTCGAAAACCCTCCTTGGATGCCAATCGTCGCAAACGACTTTGGAGTCAAAACTATCTGACGATCCACCAAGGAAAGTAGTAAGTCAACTTCAGTACCACTCGATTTCAAGAGGTCAAGCCGACGAAACCGTGCCGCCGCTAGGCCATCGCGCTCTCTTTCAATCGCGGCAGCAATTCCCCTTCTCAATCCACCCCTACGAATCGCGTTCCGAGAGCTACTTAATCCTCCGACGTGAAGCCGGGAGAGGCCATGCCTTATCAATTTCATCGAATCGCAAGTTAACTCCCCAGACCTAAGAGCCTCAATCACCGTCGTGGTGTCACCATATTCATCATCTAAATCACTCAAGGAAAATGCCTCGCGCGACTTAGAAAGTTCCAAGAGCACGTCGCCATTTGACTCTCCGACCTTGGTTCTAAGTGGACCATCTAGAAAGTATCTAGCCAACTCAGGCGACAAGAAGGCGATCTCGCTCTTCGAACCGACTTTGTAGCGTGTAACGACCGGAAGAAAGACCCCCATCCGAATCAATTCGTCGAGGTGTGTCGGCTGGTATCCGACCATCGAAGGTTGTAGCAGCTCCTCCTCCCATTCGGAAATGGAAAAGGAGTAGCCCTCATGACCGTAGAGAAGCTCTCCGACCGACTCCAAAGAACTTGACGACGGACCAACCCGACGAACTCTAGAGACAACGAACTTCGAGAACTCGAAGAGCGGTATCGGGGCTAACGCCCCCTTTGCTATCTCAGATGATGCGATTCGTAGTGCCCTCAAAATATCGGAATCACAATATTCAATACCGACAAATCCCGGAGTAAACCCACCCCTAAGCAGGTCTCCCCTTTCTACCGCGCTATCAAATAACTCCTCTACTAGGCGACGCTCTAAACCATAACGTTCTGCAAAAGATCCTACTGTAAAGGGCAAGTTCACCTTGGAAAAACGAAGGAGCAGCTTGTAAAGGGGGTCAGTTACCGGTTCCAAGAATTCGGTGGGGACAAACGAAGGAATTACCACTCCGAGGCCGTCTCGGTACTTGGAGCTATCAAGGGGAGTTATCAAACGCGCCTTTGCACCTATCTTCAATTGAATAACAGACCTTCGATCAATTGCCCTTTGAACGAATTCATCAACATCAACTTCGGGTGCAAAGAGGCGGCGAATCTCATCGCGATCCAAATCACCAACGATCCCCAAAGTCCTAGATAGATCTTCGAGCGATGCCTTCGAATTGAGGCTTCCGAATCTCTTAATTCTCTCTTCAACCTCGACAAAGGCATCTATCTCTAAGAAAGAACGAAGTTCTCCTTCGCCAAGTAACTCTTGGAGCAGTTGGTGATCTAGAGAGAGGACTATTGACTTTCTTTCACCACTTGGGGCATCGCTATCGTAGAGAAAAGACGACACATAGTTGTAGGCCAAAGTAGAGGAGAAGGGAGACGGACGAAGAACCATTCTGGGAGCTAGTCCGATCCGGCCATCCGCAATCTCCCTCAATATGTCCTTGAGGGCATCGAGATCATATGCGCTACTTAGTAGTTCACGCACTGTTTCATAGGTAACCGGGAAGTCTTGATCTTCGCCAAGTCTTCCAAGAAGAGTATTGGAACGCTGCCTCATGCGCCAAAGTGGCGTCCTTGAATTTGGTCGACCTTTCAAGATCATCAGTGACCTGTATGCGCAATCTCTGAAGGTGGATCCAAAGAGAGGGGTGGATGAAATTCCCGCTAGGAGCAGATCATCAACCTCCTTTTCATCAACTGCTATCAGGTCGCAGATCTCGTCAACCTCAGGGGTGGGTGAGCGGAATACAATTCCGTCGTTATCTGCAATAACAGAGATACTGTCGCCGTATGTTGCCAATATTCGTTCCGAGATAATCGTTGCCCAAGGTCGATTTACACCAAGGCCAAACGGCGAAAGGACTACGACTCTGTACTCTCCGAAGTCATCCTTCATTATCTCGACTGGCATCCGCCTCGGAGTAGGTAGCCCCACCTCGCTAACGTGTTGTTCCCGCAAGTACTCTTCTAGGTTGCGGTAGAAGTCATCGTCTAAATTGAGCGATCCTCCCTTCTCAACCCGCTTCGAACGGGAGTAACCGCCATAGATCTCCAAGAGGCGTCTACCCAACTGACTACTTCGGCCGAGAGAATCACCTTTCCAAAATGGCATCTTTCCCGGAAGTCCAGCCGCTGGTTCGACCTTGACTCCTACGTCGTCGATTGAGGTAATCCTCCATGAGGTCGATCCCAAGATAAATACTTCGCCGGGGCGTGACTCAAAGACCATCTCTTCATCAAGCTCACCTACCCGAGAACCGTCGGGCGCCGTGACTCGATAAAGGCCGCGTTCCACAATGGTTCCAATGTTACTCAAAACTGCAAGTCGAGCTCGTTTGGTGGGGCGAATCGTCATCGAAGCAATGTCTAAATCGATCAGAATCGGGAGGTAGGCCTCACCGTCACGATTTGCTTTACCACTCAACATCTCCAACACTTTGCGAAGAGCCCCATACGAGAGATCGCGATATGTATAGGTCGAACGCACTATCTTCAACAGGGTTTCAACATCTAAGTCGCGTTGATCTTGGTCGGCCTCAAGGGCCATAGATACGATCTGTTGCGCAAGCACGTCGAGAGCATTCTTAGGGACCGAGATCGCCTCGATCTCCTCCTCCATCATCATTAGTGCGGTGGCATAGCTAACTACTAGATCATGGCGATGCTTAGGAATAAAGACAGCCCTTGAAACCTCGCCGACTCTGTGGCTGGCGCGTCCAACTCTCTGTATTCCTGATGCGACAGAATTGGGAGACTCTACCTGTATTACGAGGTCGACAAAGGCCATATCGATACCAAGTTCAAGACTGGAAGTGGCAACGAGAGCCTTCACCTCTCCTCTCTTTAGTCGATCTTCTATCTGGCTGCGGGTCTCCTTCGACATCGAACCGTGGTGAGCAAAGACGATCTCATCGCCCACCTCTTCATTGATTCGATTGGATAGTCGCTCCGCCTGCCTCCGGGAATTTACGAAAATAATCGCCGAGTTAATTCCCTCCAGCCTCGCCACTATGGACTTGGCAATGTGGGGCCAGATCGAGAATCTGATTAGGGGATCAGTGACAGCGCTTCCTGCCAGAAGTGGAGAGCCATCACTCGACGTTACCACGCCTCCGACGTCTGCCATATCCTCTACGACGCTGGTTAATTCGATCTCCATCTGGCGCCGACTCTTAGACGTAACGATCTTTACCGGCCTAGGAAGTGAACCCTCATCCACGCCACCTAAATAGCCCGCAACCTCTGATAGCGGCCTTTGCGTCGCAGATAGACCAATCCGAATTGGCCTATCGCCGCCAGTCCTGGCGACCAAGGAGTCTAAGCGCGCAAGTGATAGAGCAAGATGTGAACCACGTTTATTGGGGGCAAGTGCGTGTATCTCATCGATGATGACATAACGAAGCTGCTTTAGTGTTGAACTCGCCCTTGAGGATAACATCAGATAGAGCGACTCTGGAGTAGTAATCAATATGTCAGGCGGGTTCTTGATCAGGCGACGCCTCTCTTTAGAGTCGGTATCACCACTTCGAACTCCAACATCTATCGATACTTTGGCACCACCACTCGACCGTGCTAGGACTTCAATTCCTCGAAGGGGAGCCCGGAGATTTCGCTCTACATCAACTGCTAGCGCTTTGATTGGTGAGACGTACAACACCGTAGTTCCGTCGGGAGTACCTCCACTTACTACAAGTTCGTTGATGCATGCTAGAAATGCTGCAAGGGTCTTTCCTGAACCGGTAGGCGCTGAGATCAGCGTGTCAAATCCTTCAGAGATTGACTTCCATCCCTCAATTTGAATGTCAGTGGGAGCTTCAAAGCTTCTGGCAAACCACTCGCTCACGATCGGAGTAAAGTTAGGCGGGAAAGATGACATCCTTACTAAGCCTACTTCCACACCAAATCTATCGAAAGCACACCGTAATCTATATGTAAGGCGAATTGCAACGACCTACTTATCATTCCTTGATAGCCTTAAGTGTTGTGGAAATATCAAAAGCAACCCTTCTTAGATGGTCTGAAGCTATCGCCGCATCGGCGATGACTGGAATCGGCTTTACTGAAAACCTATACGAGGTAGAGCGCTTCGAAGAGATGCTCAAAATCGCATCTGAGATTAGAGCAACCGCCCATATAGATGGCCTTGGCATCTCAGAGGACGCCAATTCCGACGAGATCTTTGACTACTACCACAAGAACATAGGAAGCGGCATTAGCGGTTACGTGACACCTAAAGCTGCCATCGGAGCAGTCGTAGGAAACGAAAATGGTGAGATCCTGCTGATACAGAGGAGTGACTCCGGAATTTGGCTCTACCCTACCGGATGGGCTGACGTGGGGTATTCGCCAGCAGAGGTAGCTGCTAAAGAGGTATTCGAAGAAACTGGAATCGAAGTAGAAGTCGTCTCTCTCCTTTCGGTAATCGACGGTCTAAGAAGAGGATTTACTGCGGTACCACTCTATTCAATGCTGTTTCTCTGTCGCGCCATCGGTGGTTCTTTGAAGGCGCATCCCCTCGAATGTAAAGACGTTGGTTGGTTCTCACGAGACAATCTTCCCACCCCAATGATCCGGCATGAGGCATGGGTAAAGATGGCATTCGACGCAATCGACGGCAAAATTCCCCCAACTCACTTCGATCAAGTTCGCTCTCCATTTTGGAGAGAAGGGTAACTGGAGCTACTGTTCGTCTATCTCTCGCAGATACTCTTCAGCCTCTTCTATTAGCTCTTGGATACTCGATCTAAGGTCGCTTACTAAATCTCGCAACTCCATGAAATCAGCCTGACTTGCCCATAGGTCTAACTCATTATTTGCCTCGAGTTGGTTCATATTTGCGACTCCAGAGGCAAAGACTGAACTTGGATCGAGCTTTAATTTCGAATCCCGAACACGAAAGCCAAACATCCTTTCGAACTCCCCAATTAGATCGAGCGCTCCTTGAACATCTGTCTCATGGGCTTGAGCTATGGGTGTAGTGAGACTCATGGATACAGCGGACAATTCAAGTCCTTCCAAAATGACTTGGACTGCCCCCATTGACCCCGTAATTCCGTTACATTTGTCTATGGATAACCCGTACTCACGCATCAATTTTGGTGAGTTAGACCGAACTAATACCCGTCCAAAGTATGGTTTGGGGTCAGCTGAAATGATGCTGCCAAACAGCACGACTACATCGGGACTAAAACTCGCTACCTTCTCTGCAATCGCGTTACAATAGCTACCCCATCCTCGCTTCATTGGAGGAAAAGAAGCGAGGTAGATCCGCTTTGATACCGAGGGGAGCTCGGCAGAGTAGATCAGCACCCGAGGCCAATTCAGTCTCCTACGCCTACCCCTGACTACCTCGATCGAAGGTTGCACCAGCTCGTCCTCCATGTAGCTATCTACCCTAAGTTCACCACATACCGAAGCAGAGAGAAGTTCGCGCATAAAGGCGACGGCAATTCCCCCCGAACCCACCGCATCGTCGTCACCCTCGAAGGAAAGAACAAAAACCGAGTCCACCACAAATCCATTTCTTGGCAATCAAAGGGGTCCATCCCGAAATTTACTTTAAAGATACCAAAAAATAAGAAGATGAAGATAAAAATAGTCGACTTTATTTTTAAAAAAGGAGCTACCCAAGTAGATTGGTAACTCTGAAAGTTAAGGAGCTACCCAAGTAGATTGGTAACTCTGAAAGTTAAGGATCTAGCTTTCTACGACATCGCCAAGCGTATCTACTTCAATTCCCATCTCCGACAACCATTCAAAGGCTCCTTTGAGGTTCTCTGAAGTACCTTCTAATTCGCAGATCAGCCAACCATTACCATCTTCAACATTGGCTCGCCTGATATCGGCCAAAACGTTGAAGTCGAGGGCTAAACGTGCAATCACCGGCCTCTTGACTTGAGATACTGGATATACCAATTTTGCTCTTACGTTTGCCATCAAAAACCCCTATTCCTGCGCTTTAATCACTCGGTTAAGTGAACCACTCTTCAGTGGCTCAAGTGAAATTGATACAAAGTCGTATCCGATCTTACGAAGTTCCGTCGCAATTACAATTTGATCGGCGGCTGAACCCAACGAATCATCACCACCGACTTCAATCATTGCGATCTGACCGAAATCTCGAACCCGCACGTTCGCTAGTCCTCGATGCCTTAGGTACCTCTCTGCGCGTTCTACCCGTCCCAGAAGTCCAATGGTGATCGGAGTACCATACGGAATTCTGGAAGATAAGCAAGGAGCAGCCGGCTTATCCCAGTTTGGGACGCCGAAATCATTTGCCAGCTTCCTCACCATATCTTTGGTGATACCGGCTTCTAAGAGCGGAAACCTAGCACCCCTCTCTTTGGCAGCTCGCTGACCAGGTCGATAGTCGCTAACATCGCTCAAGTTGACGCCAAGGGCAACAACGGCATCGAGATCGTTTGCTACGGGCTCGAGGCAATCCATCAACGAGCTCTTGCAGTAATAGCAACGAAGGGAGTCGTTTTGAAGATAGTTATCGTCGCTGAATTCATCAGTAACTACGACTCGCACCTGAAAACCCAAGTTAGCCGCAATATCCAATGCATCATCTAACTCATCACGAGCCAACGACGGCGAATCGGCAATGACTGCCGTCACATTCTCTTGACCAAGAAATTTTGTAGCCAAGTAGCTTAAGAGCGTCGAGTCGACCCCTCCAGAGTAACCAACCACTAAACGCCGGCACTCTTGAAGAATCGACTCTAACTTTTCAACTTCCGCAATATGTTTCACTCAATTTAGTCTACTTGAGTGACGGTCGATGGTACTAGAAGCTGCTCTCTAGTACCGACTCTAAGGATCCAATTACACCGGTATAGAAGGGTCCAAACTCTCCATATAGTGCAGATCCTTCATCGTAGCGCATGGTATAGACGACCTCCTTGAGAAAGTCGGGCTTCGTAGCGAACAGGGTTACACCCCATTCGTAATCATCGACTCCGGTTGAACCTGTTACCAATTGAATCACTCGACCCGCAAATGCTCTCCCTGAAGCGCCGTGTCCAAACATCAACTTTTCGCGCTCTTCATATGGAAGGGTATACCAGTTGTACTTCTCGCCCCTCTGCTTCGACATTCCGTAGAAGCAAATGTTGTACATTCCCTTTGGTGGCAACACCGGATATAGGCGTGGTGCCCTTCGATCGGCCGGGAGATCCTTTGCGTACTCCGAAACTTCAGTCATCGATACATAGCTATCCACAACTTCAAGTCCAGCGCGCTCGATATCTCGCTGGAACTGCCTTAGCTTGACAAAGTTCCGGCCGTAGGCAAGAAATCCAACTTGAGCTTTGTGGCCCAACATCGAAAAAGGAACCAAATGATAACCAGGCTCAGAGAGCGCCTTGGCAGCAACGACTATCGCTGCTTTATCAAGCTCACGATTCGCTTTGCAAAACAAGTGAAGAACAGCCAAGCCTTCTGTTGGGGTAAAAGTCTCGTCTTCTGGAGAAAGCTCAGGAAGAACCTCTTCTGACATAATGATCCTCCTCGGAAAGAGACGTATCCGCTCGAGGCGGATACGTCATATATTCGCTTACTTAATGCTACCTAGCCGCGGTCGCAACTACATGTCATCGGGATTCGTCATAGGCTTTACGCCATCGAGCGAAAACTCGGTAGTTATCAACTTGGAATCAGCCGAGACGTATGTCTCAGTATTCGCTGGCATAGGAAGGGCAATTTCAGGTGTGCGGTGATCCTTATGCGCAGCTAGTGCGGCATAGTGATAGGCCTCTAGCTTGGCAATAAACTCTGGATCGTTGTATACAGTGCCGTCTATCAACGGCCCCTTGGTGCCGTTTACGATAGCACGTATGTCTTCACCTGTTACTGTCTTATAGGCCTCAAGCGCATGTGCTACAGCGAAGACTTTATTTCTGTTATCTTCCAACAGAAGTCTCGTCTTACGATAGAGGTCATCGAGCTTAGCTTCAATACGATCTCCGAGCATCGCTGGAGACTCTTTGGTTCCCTTACCACTTCGGCCCCCAGGGCGCGCACCGCCAGCTCCGCTCTGCTGGCTAATCGAGTGAGAAGATATTGTGGATCCCATGCCCCAATTACCTTCCATCAAGGTCGCAACTGTAGTAGCTGACTCTAGATCTCCAGATACTCCCGAGGAGTTATCGCCGTCGAAGAACATACGCTCTCCGGCGAGAGAGGCAAGCGAGACCATGATGTCTGCCTCGTACTCGCTCCTCCATCTCGTGAACTGATCCTCCGGCGGTATTGAAGCTACGAGGCCAAGGAAGTTGCTACCCTTCTCGATAGTTGCGATGTCAATAGTGAGGTGCTGCCGAATCGTGATTGCGGCAATCGCATGGCACGCCTCGTGGATTGCAACAGCGTGACGATCTCTCTCGATGTACTCGACGTCATCGGGTGGACCGAAGTCCTTTAGTTGCTTAGCTCGGACG
This sequence comes from Actinomycetes bacterium, assembly GCA_021805205.1. Classification (GTDB taxonomy): domain Bacteria; phylum Actinomycetota; class Acidimicrobiia; order Acidimicrobiales; family Acidimicrobiaceae; genus Acidithrix. The sequence goes on from JAJZFV010000002.1 coordinate 138,300, forward strand.
ATATCCTTCCAAGTTATTACCTCACGCCCGTCTCGGATAGCGATGATCAATGCTTCATTCACTAGGTCCTTGATGGTGGCTCCGGTGGCATAAGGGGTAATTGTCGCTAGGCGATCTATCTCCTCTTCGGTCAAGACGTGAGCAACCTTATTTAGATAACCCTTATAAGTTCTGACTCGACCGGCCTTAGATGGATAGCCGACCCTGTAGATCCTATCGATACGACCTGGCCTAAGCAATGCTTCATCGAGAGCATCTGGCATATTTGTCGCCATCATGATAAGCATCCTATACTTTGGCGGCTCCTTGGGCTTGAGACCGAATGCTCTGCGAACTGTCCTATTGAAGAATCCTCGAGGTTTCTTAAGTCCTGATATCTCGGTTAGAAGCGCCTGGAGAGTGCCTGTTCCTCCGCCGCCCATACCACCCATTCCACCCGCGCCTGCGACGAAGCGCGAGAAACGACCACGGCGGACTTCCACCTCTTCATCAGCAGGGCGGTTGGCGTTGAAGATGTGCCCTAACGAAGACGCCGAAATGTAATTCGAACCATTGCATGAATTTATGTGGCTTGCAAACGACGAGAGTGGAGAGTTGAAGCTACCTCCAGTCCCCGCAAGGCTGCCGCGGCTACCGAGAGAGTCAGCCTCGTCGAAGAAGACCACAACACCGCCGTATCTAACCGCGAGCTTTCGAAGCTTGCGGAAAAGGCCCTTTACCTTAAGTACGCCGATACCCATGAACATGTTGATGAATGCACCTGGATCAACGAATACGAAGGGGTTTTCTGTCTCTCCCGCAACGGCCTCTGCCATCAGAGTCTTACCAGTACCAGGAGGGCCCCAAAGAAGGATACCGCCGGGGACATAACCACCCTTTTCTTCAATGATGTCGGGCTCTTTGAGGAATATAATATTTTCTTTAATCCGCTCCAGGACCGCATCTTGACCCCAGACGTCACTAAAACGGGTTTTGACGTCACCAGGGAAGTATACGTCGATGCCACCCTTTGACAGGAACCAGAACAGGCCGACGAACTGAAGTATTACGAAGACGAATGCGAAAGCTAACTGAAGGATCAGCGGAAGCGACGCTGACAGAGCGGCAGGTGCTTGGAAGATAGCAGTGAAGACAGATAGGTGGTAGTGCGCGGCCAAAAATATGTCGAGAGCCACCAGGACTCCGACGTACTTCAATGCCCTACTAACTCGGTACTTCGTCCAATCGTTCATGGTTGCCGATCGTCTATTTACTCCCGAGAAGAGAACCTTAGAGAAGAAGGTATTCCACTCTGGGGACCTCTCGGCTATAAGGTAGTGGACTTGGCGGAGTCCTTCAATTACGAAAAGACCAACCAGCCACCAAGCGGCCCCCATCTCATGAGCAATTCCGTCCAGCACGCTCATGAGGGGATTTTGCGACAGCACATTTACCGTCAGGAAAAGGAAGAGTCCCAAGATGGCGATGAGGAACTTTGATCTATCCCACCCCGACATCTTTGGTCTAACTTCCATATCAACAGGAACACTTTTATAAGGTTCTGTTATCTCTGAATCGAAGACGTCTCCGCCTTTATTCTTCTTTCCCACTATCTCTCCTTAACGCTCCAGGAGCTTACGATCGTTTGTATCGTCGACTTATTGGAATTGAAACACGTCAGATCGCACCCGACACCAATTAGGTACACCCAATCGGTATTGGCATCGACCTCCGCAACTTGGTCAAGCACAGCAGTGGGCTTACCCGATTGCTTAACGTAAACAACCATATGTGATCCGCGCATTCCGTTGCTTGTAACAAATTCGTTGTAAGACTTCGGCACGTATGTTACCCCAGCCAAAGAATTAGAAGATGAAAGGGGGTCCACCGGCAGTAACAACATTCGAATCGTAGCAAGCGAAAACGAGTCACGTTGGGATGCCGATAACTTAGTCGCCTGCGAGATACCGAAGGGTGCATTAGAGTAGATACCCGTCAAACTTGCGAGAGAAGTCGCCTTTTCCGCGGTGAAAACTGTTGCCCAATTTCCAGTCTCAATAGATGCCAATTGAGACGCAGTCAATGTGACTTGCGGTGTCGAATAGACATCCTTGGGACCGAAGTTACTCCAAGACTGTGGCACCTTGAAGTACATATCTGCACCTGAAGGATTCGTATAGTTAAAGAAATTGTAAGGAGATAGCCCACAGCTAGATGCCACTACCGCGACAGATGCAGACCCAAGAAGGATGGGCAACTTGCCCCCCCGCCCTACAAAATCCTCAAAATACTTTGATCGTGTCAGGAAACTTCGCAAAGTCCTTCTCATTCTCCAAACATCGAACGTCTAACTACAAGGATACGCTATTTCCCTCCTTATAGATAGTGGCCATATCTGTAATTTCCCTTAGAAAAAACTTGCCATAAAATGACAAAAGGCGAGTACCCCAATGGGTACTCGCCTTTTTAAGGCACTTCAGTGAGCCAAAGTGCCGCAGTTGCAAACTACTAATCTCCTAGTAGTCTTCCATTCCGCCCTGTGGCATTGCGGCGGCCTTTGGCTCTGGCTTGTCGACTACTACAGCCTCAGTGGTCAAGAATAGAGCTGCGATTGAGGCAGCGTTTTGGAGCGCTGAACGAGTTACCTTGACTGCGTCGATAACTCCAGTCTCAAAGAGATCCTCGTAGTTACCAGTTGCGGCGTTCAAGCCTTCAGCTCCCTTTAGAGCCTTCACCTTTTCTACGATCACTCCTCCCTCTAGACCAGCATTTACTGCGATCTGCTTGAGGGGCTCCTCCACGGCCTTGGCAACGATTCGGGCACCAGTTGCTTCATCACCTTCGAGCTTCTCGGCGCGCTCGAGAATAGCGGCCTGAGACCTTAGGAGGGCTACGCCACCTCCAGGAACGACGCCTTCCTCGATTGCTGCCTTGGTAGTTGAGACCGCATCTTCGATTCGGTGCTTCTTCTCCTTGAGCTCAACCTCGGTTGCGGCGCCAACCTTTATGATCGCAACGCCACCCGAGAGCTTGGCAAGTCGCTCTTGAAGCTTCTCACGGTCGTAGTCGGAGTCGGTGTTTGCGATCTCGGTCTTGATCTGGTTAATACGACCGTTTATGTCATCGGCCTCACCATCACCCTCGATAATGGTGGTCTCGTCCTTGGAAATTTCAACACGACGAGCACGACCAAGGAGGTCAAGAGTTGTATTCTCGAGCTTCAAGCCAACCTCTTCAGAGATTACTTGTCCACCAGTAAGGATTGCGATGTCTTGAAGCATTGCTTTACGACGCTCACCGAAACCAGGTGCCTTGACTGCGACCGACTTGAAGGTTCCACGTATCTTGTTTACGACTAGAGCGGCTAGGGCCTCTCCCTCGACGTCTTCGGCTACGATCACTAGAGGGCGGCTGGTCTGCATTACCTTCTCAAGCAATGGGAGAAGGTCGCGCACTGACGAGATCTTTGACGATACCAGCAAGATATAGGGGTTGTCTAGTGCGGCAACCATACTCTCTGGATCAGTGACGAAGTAGGGGGAGATGTAGCCCTTATCGAAGCGCATTCCTTCAACTAGGTCCATCTCCATACCGAAGGTCTGAGACTCTTCAACGGTTATTACTCCGTCTTTTCCAACCTTATCGATCGCCTCTGAGATTAGGCCACCGATCTCGGTATCTGCAGCTGAGATCGACGCAACTTGGGCGATTTGAGCCTTGGATTCGCTCTGACGAGCGAGAGACTTTAGGGACTCAATCGCTGCCTCTACCGCCTCTTCGATCCCCTTCTTCAACGACATTGGATTAGCGCCGGCGGCAACGTTGCGAAGTCCTTCGCGAACCATGGACCAAGCCAAAACAGTCGCGGTTGTTGTTCCGTCACCAGCAACGTCGTCAGTCTTCTTTGCTACTTCCTTGACGAGTTCCGCACCGATTCTCTCGTATGGATCCTCAAGGTCAATTTCTTTAGCGATGGAGACACCGTCGTTGGTGATGGTTGGCGCTCCCCACTTCTTTTCGAGGACTACATTTCGTCCTTTAGGTCCGAGAGTAACACGAACAGCGTCTGCAAGTTGGTTCATGCCCCTCTCGAGCGCTCTTCTTGCCTCTTCATCAAATGCAATCAACTTTGGCATACTCTGATCCCTCCATTGGGTCACTACTTAGCACTCTCAATACTAGAGTGCTAATGCCAAAAATTGTGCACTATCAAAAAATTTTTTGGCGCTAAATCTACCTCGAACCGCCCGCAACTGCGGGAACAATGGAGATGACTTGCCCCTCTGAGACCGGGGTGTTAGAACCATCTAAAAAGCGGACATCCTCATCTGCAAGGAAGACATTGACGAATCGCCTAATTGCACCGGTTTCGTCGAAGATTCGATCCTGAAGCGTAGGAAATTGGGTTCCGAGGTCTGCCAGTGCCTCTCCAACAGTGGAGCCTGATACCGATATCTCAGATACACCCTGTGTGAGGCTACGTAGTTGGGTAGGTATACGGACGCTAACGGTCATTTCTAACTGTTCCTTTGCTCATTAAGAAATTGAAAAAACTGGTCAAGCTTTGGTTCGATGGTGATTGTAGCTTGAGTCGTTGGAGCCATGGCTTCTACGGTCTTTAGACCATTGCCGGTAATGTAGGCGACCGTCTTTTCACTCTTACTGATTACGCCTTCGCGCACCAACTTAACAAGCGTTGCAATCGTCACACCACCAGCGGTCTCGGCAAATATACCCTCAGTGCGGGCAAGCAGCCGAATTCCATCCAGAACCTCTTCATCGGTGACCGAGCCGAATCCCCCGCCGCTTTTTCGCACTACATCGAGTGCGTAATAGCCGTCGGCTGGGTTTCCTATAGCTAAGGACTTAGCGATGGTATCGGGCTTTACCGGCCTGATTACGTCGCTCTTTGAGGCAAATGCAGTTGCAACTGGAGAGCAGCCTGCTGCCTGAGCACCACTTATCTTAACGCTGGGCTTGCGATCGAGCAATCCGACACGGTGAAGTTCGTCAAAGCCCTTGTAAATCTTGGTCAACTGACTACCTGAAGCAACAGGAACTACAACGTGATCGGGAGAGTCCCAACCCAATTGCTCTGCCACTTCGAAAGCAAGTGTCTTTGAACCCTCAGAGTAGTAGGTTCGGACGTTAACGTTTACGAATGCCCACTCTGGCTCTTCAGATGCGATCTCGGCGCAAAGACGATTCACGTCGTCGTAGTTACCGTCTATAGCCACTACGTTACCGCCGTATACGGCCGTGGTTATGATCTTGGCACGCTCAAGATTCGCAGGAACAAAAACATAGGACTCCATATTTGCCCACGCTGCATGAGCGGCAACCGAGTTTGCAAGGTTGCCGGTGGATGCGCACGCCGCTATCTTTAGCCCAAGTTCGCGAGCCTTGCTCAAGGCTACCGAAACAACCCTGTCTTTGAAGGAGCCAGTTGGATTCAATGTGTCGTTCTTGATCCATAGCTCTTCTAGCCCTAGGTAATTTCCTAATCTCTCTGCCCGTACCAACGGAGTAAAGCCCGCTCCCAAAGAGACGTAATCGGTAGATTCAACCGGTAGCAGCTCGCGGTATCTCCACATATTGTTCGGTCCTGCTGCAATCGACTCACGAGATACTTTGGAAGCAATAGCGTCGTAGTCGTACTTTACCTCGAGGGGGCCGAAGCAGAATTCACAGACGTGTAGGGCCTTTGCTTCATAGCTCTTACCGCACTCTTTACATACGAGTGCAATGACGTTAGACATCTTTATCCTCCTCATCGCTCGGGCGTTGGCACCTTCTTCGCATAAAGCGGTTGCCGCGGCGTCGTAGGGCCCGTCCCTCGACCGCTCTTGATGAAATATTTATTTCTGCAAAGTCTACCTAGAGCAGTTGACTAGAAAGCTTCGATTGAACTAGATCTAGCGATATTGGCTTATCTCACGGTCAAAAAGTTCACCCGTCGCCAGTGCAAGCGATGAATAGGGTTCATTGATAGCTCTTTCGACGCCCACCAATTCGCTCATTGTTACCAAAGCATTTGACATTGCGACAAGTTGATGGTTCTTCGGCAGGGTCGAGTCGCCGCAGAGTAAAAAGACCGGCTTCGAAGCGGACTTTGCCAGCCTCACCACCTCTCCAACGACCTTGCCGTGAAAACTTTCTTCATCTAAAAGTCCCTCTCCTGTGACAATGACATCACAGTCTTCGGCTTCACGGGCCAGATCCAACACCTCAGCCACGTAATCGAACCCTTTTACCAAAGAGGCACCGGCACAGTACAAAAATCCAGACAAACCCCCCGCCGCACCACTGCCCGGGACGTCAAGAGGCGAGATACCGTAGACGCCCGAATATATCTGCGCAGTACCCATGAGTCGTCGTCTAAGAAATTCAACCTGCTTTGGTGAGGCTCCTTTTTGAGGCGCAAAGTCATTTGCTGCGTTTAGGAACGTAGTTTCGACGTCGTAAAGGCACGTAATGTCGACCCTGTCGAAGCCGCGAAGGGTACGTAAAACTTCAAATGCGCCTAAGCCGCCATCGGTTGTCGCCGATCCTCCGCAACCAACTACGACGCTATTAAATCCCCTCTCAATCGCAGCTTTGATCAATTCGCCTGTCCCGATCGTCGAAGCAGCGATCGGATCGTTACCCGCTTTCCCGCCAGCAAGTATTAGTCCTGACGCCCTAGACATCTCAATCAGGGCGGCGCCGTCTATAGATCGACCAAACTCTGATTGAATCCATCCATCAAGTGGACCATGCACAGAAACTGAAAAACGCTCGGTAGAGATCGCATCTAGCAGGCCTTCTCCCCCGTCGGAGAGTCCAATGCCTCTTACCTGCGTCCAGTCAGGTGCAACTGAAGCCACAACATCGATAACCTCGCGAGCGCTCAGGGTGCCCCTAAATTTATCGACCAAGAGTAGGACCTTCACGTCCAATGATGCTAATGACTTTGAAGCCCCATGAACAACCTATGGATCCTTTGAGGTGATGAACCTCGCTAAGTTATAAGACAATGAACTCATACATCATCGTTTCCAATCGGGGTCCAGTATCTGCGAAGAGATCGCAAAATGGTCAGGGCATTGCGGTAAGCAGAGCTGGTGGCGGGCTAGCATCAGCAATCAGTCCTTTAGTCCACAATGACCTTGCGAAGTGGCTCTTCCCCATATCAAACGACTTGGAGGTTGAAGCCTTCGAGGCCGGAACGCTGACCCAAGGAGATTCAAACCTAATTCCGGTTCCTGTCCCTCAAGGCGTACACCATGCCGCCTACAACGAAGTTTCAAACAAGGTCCTATGGTACCTACTGCATGGAATGTTTCCTCTTACCAGGTCGCCAAAGTTTGATACTCAGTTCTACCTCGACTGGAAGAACTACAGTGAATTTTCTGAGCTGATTGCAACTGCTATTGCCAAAATTGCCCCAGAAGGCACCAAGGTACTTCTCCAGGACTACCACATGTTTTTGGTGCCCAACTATCTCCGAAAACTTCGAGACGATATCTCGATTTCACTTTTTCTACACACTCCATTTTCATCGGCATCGGAGTTTGAGGTTCTTCCCGAGGAGGTTCGCAACCAGCTCCTTGAGTCAATTTCGCAGGTCTCAAATATTGGCTTCCATGCGAGTCGCTGGAGGGATAATTTTCATGAGGTTTACCTTCGCTTTGCACCCCAGTTGAAGGTGCCTAATCTCCACGTCAACCCACTCGGCACCGATATCGAAGACATAACCTCTTCAGCAAATCGTGAAGTTGTCACTACCGAGCGAGCAAAGATTGCGGAAATAGCAGCTGGAAGAAGGATTATCGCCAGAGTCGACAGGATGGAGCCATCTAAGAACATACTTCGCGGCATTGACTCGGTCGTCGAACTATTTCGCTTCTACCCCCACCTTATGAGATCCGTAATCCACATTGCTAACTGCTATCCAAGCCGAGAAGCACTCGATGACTACACCTCCTACGCCAAGGAGGTAGAGGATAAGATCGAAGAGTCGAATGCATACCTCAAAGATCTAGCTTCACGTCTAGGGCTAGTTTTACCAACTGACCCGATCTACAAATTCACCGAAGACAACTTTGCACTATCGCTCGCGCTGCTCCAAGAAAGTGACGTTTTGCTAGTAAATCCAATTAGAGACGGATACAACTTGGTAGCAAGCGAGGGACCCCTCATCAATCAACGCAATGGCGGCCTGGTGCTATCGAAAAATGCAGGAATAGCGGAGGTAATTGGGGATCGAGCCAACTTGGTCAACCCATACGACATCCGAGAGACCGCTCTTGCCATGTTTTCAATACTTGACCAAAGTGAGCAGAATCGCGCCATACGCTATCAGGATTTGGTTCAGGAGCTAAAGCAGCGCAACCCAGCCAAGTGGCTACAACAGCAAATCTCATGGTTTGAGTGATCGGTAGCGACAGTCTTCTACTCCAGAAAATCAGAGATCACGGTGGCGAGTTGGACTTGGTCCTCGACGATCAAGTCCACAACTCCTCCTACCAAATCCTCGGTCACGCTGCTTCCCCTAACGAGGACTGTAAAACCCTTAGGTTCTTCAAGATCTGCCACCACTTGGAAGGCTTCGACGTCACCGAGATCATCCCCCGCGAAAAATATCGCCTCAAAGGCACCTGCGAATGAAGCGATTGTTGTGCCCTTGGTAGGTACGCCAACTATCATCACCTCAAAGACCATCTTGCCTCCGTGTAACTCGAGCATGTCGAGACCAAGTTCTTCAAGGTTTTCGACGATCCGATCTCGAATCACTTCCATCTGTGATGGATTTGAACGAAAGTGATACCCAGTCGACGTGCCTTTCTCTTCGATAAAACACCCCTCGGGCATAAGCAGCGCCATCGATAGTTCAAGGCTCTTGAGTTGCTCCAGCGCGCTTGGGTTCAATCGATAGGTGCTCGTTACACCACCATCCAACGTTCCCCTCTCGATGCCATACTTTCCAAAGATCTCAACTGGCCACTTGGCGGATTCGAAGACGACTTTGAGCTTTTCACGCAAGAAATTTACGGGTCGACCAGATATCACTTTGATGGTTGCCAGATCCGCCAGAGCACTTAGCGGCTCGAATAAGGCTGGGCTGACGGTTGCCATCGAAGGTTCGTCGACGATAGGTGATAGCGTTCCGTCAAAGTCGAATACGAAACACGGACCCTGAGGCTTGTTCAGTAAAGCTTTGAAAAATCTCCTCTTATCGTCTACCGCGTAAGGCATTGGAACTACTTCTACCGCCCTCTACTTCGCAGCGACATCGAGGCCCAGGACTACGTTGACGTCAGATGGCGCTACCGCGCCGATTTCCACCCCTGAGGTATATCGCTCGACTTGCGATTGAGGGACGCCAAGAATCCTCGCAACTGCATCTCCAGCGACTTGGAAACCCGAGCTGTAGTAGACGATAGTTGAGGGTGGATTTATTGTCGGTGCATTCGCTGGCCCCAAGACGTTAAAGTCTAGATTTCCAAGCTCTTCGGTAACCGCCGTTGCGGCTCCAGCAACATTCGTGGCATTGGCAACCCTCACCGTAATGTTGGCGTTAGCTGGATTTACGCCCGGAGGTAACGTCGAGTTTGTCGAAGCAGAGGAGGCAGCTGCCACCGACGATACGGTAGTCGTCGTTGAAATCACTGTCGTTGGAGGGGTATTAGTAGTCTTTGGCGCCGTGGTGGTTGAAGGCGCCGTGGTGGTTTGGGTGTTTTGAACATTTTGCGCGAGAGTGGTGGGCGCCGAATCACGCACCACAGAGGTGGTCGATCCAGGCGACGATGCAGCTTTTTGGTTCGATGGCAAAGATGAAGTATCCCCAACCGTGGCCGGAACCGTAGTAGCGCCGCTCGCCAAGCTCGATGTCTTCGAAGGGCCTCCACTTGCCAAGCCGTACCAAGTTAGTCCAACGAAGCCAACCGCCAGCAGAGCACCTACTATTATCTTGCGCGCCGATCCACTATCAACCGACGAACCTTTGGATGATGAATGGGCGCGAGTGGACTCATTTTTTTTCTTTTCCAAACCAATAGGCGAAGATTTTCGGGTCGGTGAACTTGGATTCCTACGCCTAGCAGTGGCAGGTGCGAATATTTCGTCGTCGGGATACTGGCCGTCTGTCAACAAAATCTCCCTTGTGAATCGTGCAACGATCCTAGATTAAGGAGTGAAAATATACGGAATAACAGTCATGTTATTCACTACCTTTAACAGTAGCAATTGAAGTTCCAAGTTTGCAATTAAAGTTGCAAAAAAGTTTCTTCAATCTGTATTGGCACCGGTAACACTATCGGTGGGTCAAGTTATAATGTTATGCCTATTGCCGGTGTGGCGCAGTTGGTAGCGCAGGCGATTTGTAATCGTCAGGTCGTCGGTTCGAGCCCGACCACCGGCTCTCCTCACATCAAGAACCTTGATGGCCACGACTACGTGCTATCTCAAACATCCCTATGGAAGCTGCGACTGATATATTCAGCGAGTCCAACCTTCCAAATTGCGGGATCTTCGCGACTATGTCACACCTCTCCGAGGTTAGACGACTCATTCCTTTGTCTTCGGCTCCGAGAACTAAAGCAACTGGAGTATCTTCGAACTTAGGGAGGTCATAAATTGTCGAAGATCCATTGAGATCTAGTCCCACGCACATAACGTTCAACTTTTGAAGTTCCATAAGCGCCGATGGGATACCTGGAACCAGCGAGAAGTCCAAGTACTCGATAGCGCCAGCAGCGGTCTTTGTCGCAGAAGGAGTCACAAGAGCAGACCTATGTGAGGGCAAAACTACGCCGGTCACCCCAGCAAGCTCACCTGAACGTAGGATTGCGCCAAGATTTCGAGGATCGGTAATGCCGTCGATCACCAGTAGAAAGGGGTTTGTCTTTGAAGTAACTAGGTCGGAGAGTTCAACTTCGCGAAGTGCGGCGCAAAAGGCTATTACACCCTGAGATCCTTCAGATCTTACAGCGCTTTCGAAGCGCCGGGTTGAAACAGTGTGAACCGGAATCCGACGATTGACAGCCTTTTCTATAATCTCGTTTACGATTCCCTTGCGGACGACCGTCTCTTCGATCCAAATCTGCTCGACACTTCGGCGATTAGCAAAAACGAGCTCCTTAACCGATTGACGACCCTCAACTTGATCGCCTCCAACCGATCGGCGACGCTTCGAATAGTCCTCGCCCCGACCATCGCCTCTGCCGTTACGTTGATTTGGCCTAGCCATAAACCCTTCTTTCAGGAGTAAAATTGAAAAACTAAATAATCTGACCGTTGGGAGCAAGGCACAGAGCGGTTGCGAATGCGACAACCCCTTCTCGGCGTCCGAGGGATCCCACCTCTTCAGGACTTTTTGCCTTGACAGTGACAGGCGACCCAACGACTTTTGAGAGCCTCACTTGCATCTCAGGCCTAAAGTGCTTGACCTTGGGTTGTTGTAAAACTATGGTGCAATCAACGTTCAAAATCTGAAACCCCGAAGAACGAACCATGTCGACCACTTTTTTCAAAAGTTCCATTGAGTCAACATTCTTCCACTGCGGATCAGTATCAACAAAGTGGTCACCGATGTCTCCCATTCCGCTCGCCCCCAAGAGTGAGTCAGCAACCGCATGGCAAAGAGGGTCGCCATCGGAGTGGCCAATAGGGCCGTTAAAGGGCTGAAGCTCGACACCACCAACTATAAAACGGCGCTCCGGATCTTGAGATAACTGATGGATGTCAAGACCGCTACCAACACGCATGCAGGATATGTCCAACTTAGATTACCTCCCGATCCATGGCTAACAGAAGAGCTCTAACGAGGAAGATGTCATCGGGATAGGTAACCTTTACGTTTGCTCGTTCGCCTTCCACCGTTGATACGCTATAGCCAAGCATCTCCGCGGCACCAGATTCATCTGTACTTTGAAGCTTCGCATCTAGCAACCGTCGTCGCACTTGATCAGATAGTCCTTGAGGTGTTTGCACGATATATTTGTCGCTACGGTCAATGCTTGCAAAACCACTATCAGTTTTGACCTTCAGTGAATCGACAACTGGTACGACCGGAATCACAATATCGTCGCCACTACGAACTTTGTCGATAACCTTTTGAAAGAGCGTCGCGCTTGCAAGAGGTCGACTCGCGTCGTGCACGAGGACTACAGAAAATCCATCAAGCCCCTCAAGTGCATTTAAGACACTCTCAGATCGGGTTGATCCACCTCGTACACATTGGTACCCCTTGACCAGGCAGTAATCAAAGGTCTTCCCCGAAGCCGCAACTACCACGCTTTGGCTCACTGAGCGAGCAACCTCATAGGAGTAGTCAAGGACCTTAGTTGAACCATTGAGCTCTTCTAGGCACTTATCCCGTCCATAGCGAGATGAAGAGCCAGCAGCCATTAGAACTACTGCAACATCGTCTTCTTTAGGGTGCAACAATGGCCAACTGCCTCAAAACGCCTAATTGAGGGCCTCGTCCAAACGCGACTCAGCCTCACCCTCTGGTACATCTAGCGCGAACGTTAACTCCGACACCAAAATTTGACGAGCTTTGGAGAGCATCCTCTTTTCTCCGGCACTTAAGCCCTTGTCATTATCACGAATCGTCAAGTTACGAACTACCTCAGCTACCTGGTAGATATCGCCCGACTTCAGCTTTTCCACGTGATTCTTGTAACGCCGAGACCAGTTGGTTGGCATACGAGCGTCTTTTTTCTTGAGGACTGCAAAGACTTCTTCAACTTCTTCATCGTTAATGACCTCGCGAATTCCGACCTCTTCTGCCCTCTCAACTGGAACTTTAAGGGTTAGGTCACCAAATGCAAGCTTCAAGACAAGATACTCAGTGGTGGTACCATTGAAGTCGATATTCTCGCGCTTTTGAATTATTGCAGCTCCGTGATGGGGGTAGACAACTTTGTCTCCAACCTCGTACTTCATGATGCTCCCGAAGCTAGACATTTAACTTACTGTTAAATTTTAACCGTAATTTGGCCCACGTAGGACCAAAGATGCATCGAATGTCTTCTTAGGCCTATAATGGCCGTTTTATTTAGATATGGTATATGTGTGGACGTTGCAAATCTTTTATCAAATACATCACTCTTCGCGGCCCTAACTGACAGCGAACTTCAAGAGGTGGTAAAGGGTCATCGCGTGCTCTCACTCAAGCGAAATGACGAGCTATTCAAAGAAGATGCACCGGCTAATTCGCTCTACATCGTCTCATCTGGACGCATTGGCATAGTAAAGGCCTTCCTAGACCGTAAAGAGTCCATAGTGGCGATGATGGAAGGTGGCGACCTCTTCGGCGAGATGGGTCTATTCGACAAAGGGGTCCGCTCTGCCACAGCGAGGGCCCTTGAGCGCTCCGAAGTGATTGAAGTCGAATACGACCCAATTCGCTCCGTCTTAGAGGGCAGGCCATCCCTGCTGTGGTCTCTACTCGATCTCTTGGCTCGCCGAATGCGACAGACAGACGACGCTCTCACAGATGCAATGTTCCTGGATGTAACCGGGAGATGTGCGAAGCGAATTTTAGAGCTCTCTCAGGGAAACGATGAATTCTTCATACCTCTCACCCAAGAAGAGCTCGCTGGATTGATTGGTGCCTCGCGCGAAAGAGTCAACAAGACAATCGCAACATTCATTCGCGCTCGCTACATAGAGGTAAACGACCGTAACTACAAGATCCTCAACCGCCACCAATTAGAGATTATCGCAGGCTAACCTCAGTCGAAGACCTCAGGACGCATAGCCGGGAAGGCCACTACTTCACGGATTTGAGAGGCGTCGCATAGGAGCATTGCCAAACGATCGATACCAATTCCGAGTCCTCCCGTTGGTGGAAGGCCATACTCGAGCGCCCTTATGTAGTCTTCGTCCATACTCATCGCTTCGTCGTCACCGGCTCGACCCATCTCGACTTGGTGCATGAATCTTCGCCGCTGCTCTCGCGGATCGTTTAACTCAGAGAAGGCATTTGCCAATTCGCGTCCGGCAACTATCGTTTCAAAACGTTCCACTCGGCCGGCCTTAGAACGATGGTCGCGCGCCAGCGGCGACACCTCCACCGGAAAGTCCATTACAAAGGTTGGATTCCAAAGCCGATGTTCGGTCGTAGCCTCGTAGATCTCCAAGACTAACTTACCAGGACCCCATTCGGGCTCGATCTTGATCGACAGCGACTTTGCAATATCGACTAACTTCTCAAAGGGGGTCTCGAGCGAAATCTCATACCCCAACGATTCACTAGCCAGCTCTTCTAGTGTTGCACGTCGCCAAGGTCGCCTAAAATCGAGAGTCTTTCCCTGGTATTCGATCTCAAGCGAACCATTTAACTCCACCGCCAAGTAGCAGAGCAACTCTTCAACTAAATTCATGATGTCGCTGTAATCAACGTAGGCCTGATATAGTTCCAGCATCGTAAACTCGGGGTTGTGACGAGGAGAAATGCCTTCATTTCGAAAGACTCGGCCGATCTCAAAGACCCTCTCGAAGCCTCCCACTATAAGGCGCTTTAGGTAAAGCTCAGGGGCGATCCGAAGGTAAAAATTTGCATCCAAGGCATTGTGATGAGTTACAAACGGCTTAGCCAAGGCTCCGCCCGAGATTGGGTGGAGTATAGGGGTCTCAACCTCAAAAAATCCGCGATCCTCCAGAAAGCGGCGCATTAGCGAAATCATCTTAAAGCGTTTCGCGAAGGTCTCCCTCGAGGCTGGATTCGCCCAAAGATCGACGTAGCGCTGACGGTAGCGGGTATCGGTATCGCTTACGCCGTGCCACTTATCGCCAAAGTTCCTCTCGGCGCGAGCTAGAAGGGTAAAACTTTCGACGAATATCGAAAGTTCGCCCTTCTTGGTCTTGCCAATCCGACCTTCAACGCCGATCCAATCGCCAAGATTGAGGGAGTTGAAGAGTGCAAAATCTTCGACCTCATTCGATCGAACAAAGAGCTGTATCGAACCGAATTGGTCGCGAAGGTCACCAAAGGAGATCTTTCCTTGACTCCTAAGGAGCATCAGTCGCCCTGCAACCTTGTAACGATCCTCCGTAACCACGCCGTCTTCTATCTCGGAGTACTTCTTAGTAAGAAGCGCCGTATTTGAGTCAGCTGGGAACGAGTACGGTATTTCTACGACTTCACGGTCGCTACTCAAGTTTTCACCTCTTCGATTGCTAGAAGATCTAAGTCTAAAGTACCCGCAGTCAAATGCTATGAGTTGCGCTCATAAACCAACCTCAAACCGTGTAACGTTAGCCACGGTTCGATACTTTTAATTGTCTTTGAGAAGGGCGCCACCAGGGGAGCCAGGCCTCCAGTAGCAATAACGTGAAGCTCCTCGCCTAATTCATCACGAATTCGCTCAACCATTCCGTCAGTCTGTGCAGCAAATCCGTAGAGCACCCCGGACTGTATCGATTCAACAGTTGACTTACCAATAACAGAACGAGGAGGTGTTAATTCGACATTCCGAAGTGCCGCCGCCCTTGAGACAAGGGCATCAAGTGAGATCTCAATTCCTGGGCAGATCGCACCACCGAGATACTCGCCCTTAGCAGAAAGCACATCAAAGGTTGTAGCTGTGCCGTAATCAACTACTACCAACGGGGCGCGGTAGAGGTCTAGTCCTGCGATTGCATCACAGATCCTATCTGCGCCAACCTCTTTTGCATTATCGTACAAGATCGAGATGCCAGACTTAACTCCAGGACCAACGACGATTGGCGTCACCCCGAACCACTTTGACGCAACCTCACGCATCGTTTGAGTCACCTGAGGAACGGTAGAAGATAGCGCCACCGCCTTGATCGTCTCAAGGTGGTCTACCTTTCTCATACCGAGAAGTTGGACCAGAAGGAGGGCATATTCGTCTACGGTTCTTTCGGTGACGGTGGCAATTCGAAAGTGGTGGGAAAGTCCAAAGTCTGCGCTTCGTGATTCGCCCTTAGTTCCAATCTGTAACGAATCCCAAGAGTAGACCCCAATAACGGTGTTTGTATTTCCTACATCAACAACGAGCAGCATTAATTCTCCAAAATTTTCAAACTGAGAGGTTATCGATCAAACGAACACCATCCAATGTCCAAGCGGCCACGATACGTAACCCTTCGCTAAATTGAGCTACGGGGCCAAAGGTCTCATCAACTAGATCCACGTAGTCGAATTGGAAATCCACATTTGCTTCTTTAGCCACAGTTGCGACCTCTTCAATCGCGCTGTTGATTACAAAGGAAGGATCCTGGCCCTCACGAATGGACTTTGCGGCCTTTTGTAGGTTTTGATACATCAACGGCGCAACTCTTCTCGAGCTTGCCGTGAGGCGTACGTTACGTGAAGAGAAGGCCAGGCCATCTTCCTCTCGATAGGTAGAGACGACCTCGATGCGATTTGGAAAGTGGAACTCCTCAACCATTCGCCTCACCACCGAACACTGCTGTATGTCCTTTTCACCGAAGTAGACCCTACTTGCCCCAACTATCAAAAGGAGCTTCGCGACAACAGTCGCAACCCCGTCGAAGTGGCCAGGTCGATAGTAGCCTTCATAGGCTTCGGCCATCGGACCGACTGCAACTTTGAAGTTCATTGGCATGGGGTGCATCACTGAAGCAGTCGGAGCAAAGAGGAGATCTACTGCTGCATCCTCAAGAAGTGTTCGATCTTGCTCGAGAGTCGAGGGGTAGTTATCAAAGTCGCTCTGATCATTGAATTGAAGTGGGTTGACAAATATAGAGACGACTACCTTATCGTTCTCTCCCTTTGCTCGCTCGATCAATGACAAGTGCCCCGCATGAAGCGCACCCATCGTTGGCACAAATCCAATTGATCTTCGTTGTAGTCTCCACTGATCAAGAACCTCACGAGCCTCTTCCGGCCTATAACTTGACTCCACTTAGATCACCTCTTCAGATAGACAAAAGTATCACGAGCATTAAGCACACCACGGGCCAGAATCAAAGATAGAACTCTGCGCCATGCCACACCTCAATCATCACAGGCTCGCATCAGAAATTCGAGTTATCTCTTGGACCTCGGCATCTAACTTCGCCACGATAGATTCACCTACTTCGAGTACTCTTAGAAACTGCAACGCCTCGGGTGAAGCTAACTTCACCGCTAACTCTGACGCTATTTCATAGGTGGGAAGTAGGACGAAGAGACGAAGAGACGATCTGGGGTGAGGAACGATCAATGGTCCAGCATCTAGCTCGATCTCCTCGATCGAGATAATGTCGATATCCATGGTTCGCGCGGCATGGAAGTGGGGCCTGCGCCGATCGAAGTAGTCCTCTATCCCTTGCAAACTCCGCAATAGGCCAATCGGATCCTCTGCGGTCTCAATGATCGCGGAGATGTTGATGTAAAATCCCTGTTCATCGATTGTCTCTACCGGAGATGTCTGGTAGAGCGACGAGACCGATACCAACTTTTGGTTGAGCATTTCTATCGCTCGACGACAATTTTCTATCGGATCGTCCAAGTTCGATCCGATGGATATGAGTGCCCTCAAACTACTTTCCTCTTTCGACGGCAAGGCTTACGCTGATAGAAGCGATGTGAAATTGCATTGGGGGGGCAACCTTCTGTACCTTTACCATAACTCGATCGACCGAGGCAAATTCCGCAATCAAAGTTACGCCGATTGTGTGAGCTAGTGTCTCAATAAGCGAGAAACTATTGCTCTCTATAACTTCAACGGCAACCCTGCACGCCTTCGAGTAGTCAACCGTGGCATCGACGCTATCGAATTCAATCGCTGAAGCTAGATTCAACTCAAGCTCAAGGTCCACCACAAACTCTTGCGGGACGATCTGCTCGTGGCGCAAAACCCCATGGCGTCCGAAGCAAGATAGGCCTTGAACCGAAACAACTCCACGTTTTATCATGCAATCAGGCTAGACCAGCGAGGCTGATATAGTCACACGTTTCTTTTACGTCGTGAACCCGCAGCGCACTTACGCCATTTGATATTGACCATGCAACAGTAGCTAAGTTACCCTCTATGCGATCTGTGGGAGCAGCATCTACGCCCTCAACCTCCCCGATTAACTTTCCTAAAAAGCCTTTACGCGAAGTTCCGATGTATACCGGGGCACCCAGGTTGGTAAAGCGAGGTAGAGCGGCCAGAAGTTGGAGATTGTGATCCATTGTCTTTCCGAATCCGATACCGGGGTCAACATAGATCTCTTCGATACCGAGGCGGCGCGCTATTGCCACCTTTTTATCCAGATAGGAGAGCACCTCGTCGACGACATCTTCATACGTCGGGTTTTTTTGCATATTTGTCGGTGTTCCCTTCATATGCATCGCGACCCATCCGACCCCGTATTGGGCTGCTACGTCAAATAAAGTCGACGAGATGTCATTAATCTGGCTCGCTCCGGCAGCGATTGCCGCGACGGCTACTTCAGCCTTGAAGGTGTCGATTGAAACTCTTCCATACCTCGACAACTCCTCAATGACTGGAACAACGCGACGAATCTCCTCCTCTATAGATATTGGAGTTGCGCCAGGGCGAGTCGACTCACCACCAACGTCGACGATCTGAGCTCCATCGCTAAACAACTCTAGGCCCTTGGCCACAGCAATCGATGGATCGAAGTATCGTCCTCCATCTGAGAAGGAGTCGGGGGTGACATTCAAGATTCCCACAACCGTTACCACTCTGGTTGAAGAGGGGCTATTTTCGGTCAACGATGAACTCATTTCCCGCCAAAGATCATCTGCATCGCCTCAAAACGGCTTTGACCTTCTAAGGCAAAGGTCCCTTCAGTAGCAAGGCAGGTGAGCGATGTTCCCGAATCGCGCCTCTCTCGCATCGACATACATAGGTGATGGGCTTTTGTAACCACTAGAACGCCCCGAGCATCCACCCCGCGATAGATGGCGTGAGCTATCTCGTTAGTCAAGCGCTCCTGAAGTTGCAACCTTTTAGATACAACTCCGATTGCTCGGGCGACGGTGGCTGCACCTGCCACTAGACCCGACTCACTAGGGCGATAAAGTACATCAACGGTGCCGAAGAACGGTAGGAAGTGGTGCTCGCAGAGTGAATAGAATGCGATCTCTTTGAAGACTATGTACTCCGATGCCGAGGTCTCGAGGCCACCCTTGAAGCACGTTGCCGCATCCTCGGTCGTGCCAGAGAGAAGGTCGGTCCAAAGTACGGCAAGACGCTTCGAAGTTTCATCCTTCGATGAAGTAACGACCGACTCGTCGTATGGGAGTTCATCCAAGATATTTCGTATAAGCGAGGTCAATCTTGAAGGCTCAGACTCTTCTCGTGCTTCATTCAAGGAAGAAACCTCCCTAACCTTGATTCTCCTGAAATATTGCTATGAACGGAAGGTTACGGTATCGTTCCGCTACATCCAGGCCGTAACCGACGACAAACTCGTTTGGTATATTGAAGCCAACGTACTTTAGTTCCAATTCATCCGCCACGATCGTATCCTTAACCAACAGTGAGCAGATGGTCAATGATGCGGGATTACGAGACTTTAGGTTTCTAAGTAGGTAAGAGAGGGTTAGTCCAGAGTCGATGATGTCTTCTACGATCAATACATCTCGTCCAGCCAAGTCGATATCGAGATCTTTTAGAATCCGGACCACCCCAGAAGTCTTGGTGGCAGAACCGTACGAAGAGACCGCCATGAAGTCAAACTGCACTGGCACGGTTACCTCTCGAGCCAAATCGGCCATGAAAAGGAAGGCCCCCTTGAGAACTCCAACCATGAGGATCTCGCGACCCGCGTAATCTTCCGATATCTTTGCCCCTACCTCTGCGATTCGTTGCTTGAGCTCAGTCTCTGATATCAAAATGCGAGAGAGGTGAGGGTCGTTTAAGTGCTTAGCGCTGTTGTCGTTCATCTCATACCTTGCCATACCTTAAGAAATGTAGCCCTAACCACGATAATGCGAAAGTAGAGCCGATGAAACCTCACCTAGAACATCTAGTCACCAAGCGATTCGATGGAGAGTACTCCCTTCGTGACTTTGGCAACCACCTTCCCCTCCATTTGGAGAGAAAAACGCCGCTTCTCGCCCATGAAAGCGAGCAGTCGTTCGATCGATCTCGCCGATGGTGGATATCCAGATATCATCTTTATCCTCTGCCTAAGTACCCTCACCAAGATTGCCACATCTAGCGACAGTAGTTCCGAAACCAAATTAGTCTCAACACCGCTTGAAAGCTCTGTCAAAAAATCAGCGTCAGATCGCAACAGAGATGTACTCCTAGCAATAATCGGAACAACGTCCCTCTTTGAAATTTGGTTTAGAAGTGGGATAACCTCGGTTCGAACTAGATTGCGGCGGTACTTTGGGCTCTGGTTACTTTCGTCTTCAACTGGATTAAGTGAAAAGATCTCACAGACTCTGAGAGTGTCTGCCTTGCGCAAGTTAAGGATCGGCTTTTCTGGACTTGGCCGCATGCTTGCCAATCCATCGATTCCCGAGCCGCGCAACATATTGAGGATGAAAGTCTCCGCTTGGTCATCCATAGTGTGGCCGGTTGCTACTTTTGCGGGAAAAAACGATTGGCGTAAATTACGGGCACTCGCCTCGACGTTTCGCTCTGGGACATTTGCAGCAAAACTATGAACCGGTACTCTGAGCCACTCTCCAAAAGATCGAACCGCAGCCGACTCATCCTGAGAGGTAGGGCGGATCTTGTGATCGAGATTCCATATCTCCACCTCGAGCCCTGCGCAAAAGGCAATCATTGTCATAGCCAAAGAGTCGGAGCCTCCAGAAACCGCTGCATGGAAGATTCCCTCTTTTGGAAAATAACATCTCGCAAGGAGCGCCTCGATGGGCTCGAATCTCATAGAAATTAAAGCTCGGGCAGCTGCTACTGAAATTGAATTTGCACGATCTGAAACTATCTCAAACATCTTTCAATGCTCAAGGATAGCCCTTTAGGAAATTAAGCACCCACTCGCGAGAGATAAGTCTCAACGTCAGAGATCTCTTCTACCGTCGGAAGAGTATCTGGAGATGTAAATATCGA
Source organism: Actinomycetes bacterium (assembly GCA_021805205.1). Taxonomy (GTDB): domain Bacteria; phylum Actinomycetota; class Acidimicrobiia; order Acidimicrobiales; family Acidimicrobiaceae; genus Acidithrix. Next base: position 159,281 of record JAJZFV010000002.1, read on the forward strand.
GCGAACGAAGTCATCGGACTTTCGACTTGCGAGCTCCTCTAAGAACTTACGGCCGTTTGCATACTGACGTACCTTTGCGTCGAAGCCATAGAGTCGAGAGACCAATTTGAAGACAGGCGAGCCACCTTGGCGTCGTTCGTAGACCATAGCCTCAAACTCTTCGGCACTATCGATCGTACCTTTGGCCACCCGCGACATAACAAAGTCGGCGTGTCCTTCAAGTATGGTCATCAAGGATGTTATTTTTTTCAAACTTTGGCGCTGGTTTTTGCCTAAGAAAAGCGCCGCAATTCCAGCCTCGTCGATTGGGTTGCGACCTGCTCTGAGCTCCTCGATTATCGTTACAATCGCCTCGAAGATATCAGATGGAGAGATCTTAGAGGATGCCACGAGGTCGCTGATTAGAGATCGATAGTAGCTGGCCATCCAGTCGATTCCCTCGAACTGGAGCTTATGGGTAATTTCATGAAGCAGCACCCATTTACCAAATGAACCTGGAGCATAGTTATTGCGGCTCTCAATCTCATAGACGTTGGAGCCCACTACGAATACCGGAGCTCCAGCGACGTCAGCATTTGTAAACATCGCTGCGTCGTACTGACCAAGAACTCTCCTCGACATCCAGCCAAATAGAAGTCCGAATTGCACCGCCCCGGCTGAAGAATAGATGCTCGATAAAATCTCAGGGATCGAATCGGTCGCATTTTTGAGAATGGGATCCAGAAGCTTCTGCATCGATTTGGTGTTATTCTCCACCCACTCGCTGCGGCTAGCAAAACGGACTTCAATCGCCTCATCTGAGATTTCAATCCCGCTTGCCTTTTCCACGCTAGGTAGAACTCCGCTCGCGAACTCTGACATCTCTTTCGAAGAAACTAGGAGTCTCGTCTCATCTTCTCTGGGAAAAGAAGATATTACGCCTTTGGCTACTTTGGTAGCTAAGTCCCATGAAATCACTCGGACCTCCTCCGTGAAAAACCCTAATCGAGTTTCTTGCCTCTCGTCCGAGGAACTGTCAGGGGCTGGTGATTATAACAATACTTACCTGAGTTATAGATCGATAGTTTAGTTTCGCATCCGTCGTACTTACAAGTACGACCCTTTGTGTAGGCTCTCGAGGGTCTTCCGATTGCGCTAACGGCGACTCCGCTTAGTCCTTCTGTAGTTCTAGCCATATTAAAACTAACTAAGACTAAAGCTAATTATTCCCCGATTAATTAGCGCTTTGGCTATCCTTTTCGATCAATTGAGAGATCTTGCTACGAAGCATGTCTGGGACCCGATCACGCAATCTATTGGCGACCATCTGACGTAGCTCGGCCTCAAATTCATATGCTTCAAGGCATGGAGAGCACTCGTCTAGGTGGCGACGAATCCTAATTCGCCTCTCCTCAGTCAATTCACCGTCCAAGAACGTATATAGGCGTGCAAGTACATCCTTACACTCCATTGAATCGTTATTGTAGTGATTAGTTCCCACTTCGGCTCGCTACCATTCCTCGATTTGCACCAAACTGATACAACTCTTTTTGTAGCGCTTTTCTTCCACGATGGAGGCGAGACATAACTGTACCAATCGGAACATCCATTATTTCTGCGATCTCCTTGTAAGAAAATCCTTCAACGTCACTTAGTAGAACAGCTAGTCTGAACTGTTCTGGCAATGCCTCGATAGCGGCTTTAACATCCTCATCAGTGAATGAGTCAAGGACCTCTTCTTCGGCCGAACGTCCCGCTGCCACTGCTTCAAGTCCGCCGAGACGCCTGTAAAGATATAGGTCTTCAACTTCATCTAGATCGCTCTCTTCGGGACGTCGCTTCTTGGCCCTATAGGAGTTGATGAAGGTGTTAGTCAAGATCCGATAGAGCCACGCTTTGAGGTTGGTACCCTCCTGGAATGAACCATATCCTCTATAAGCCTTGAGATATGTCTCTTGTACTAGGTCCTCTGCCTCGGCAGAGTTTCGAGTCATACGCATTGCAGCTGAGAAGAGGGCATCGATATAGATCATCGCATCCTCAGCAAACTTCGATTGATCCGCCATTAGTCACTTCCAATTTTTTCTTTGGCTACAGCCTAGGAACAATTAACCGATATGTATTCGAATCTGCGGCCAAAGTGGTTCTTTTAATTTACGTATCCACAAAAGATTTTCAACTAAACAAATTGCAGCGTCAAAATGGCGTCTTAGAACCTTCTAACGACTCAATAATCGAGAGATTTCACCCTGCACAAATACCTTGAGTTCAACTGGATTTACAAGTGAAGTAGAAAAAGAAGCTACACGTTGAAGTTCTTCACGACTACATCGCGCAATCATAGATCTCAACTTTCCTACGCTAGCTGAGCCTACAGAGATTGAGCTAACGCCAAGTCCGATAAGGAGAGCTGCAAAAAAAGGATCCGCCGCCGCTTCACCACAGACGGAGACCCCCTTATTCATCGTCAATCCCGCATCAGAGACCATCTTGATCGCTCGCAGTAGTGCGACATTCCATGGATCATTCAACCGGGCCAACTGCGGCGACTCCCTGTCCGAGGCGAAAAGGTATTGGGCCAAATCATTTGTACCTATCGAAACAAAGTCGCAGACCCCAAGGAGCTCTTCCGCGCACAGCACTGCAGCTGGCACTTCAACCATGACTCCGACCCTAGCTATACCGTGACCTTTTGCCATCTCAACGAATTGGGCGGTCTCTGAGACGGTCGAAATCATCGGCGCCATCACCGATACCTTCGCCCCTGAATCAGCACCAGCAAGTGCAATAGCTTCCAATTGTCGTTCTATAACATCTCTGCGAGAGGTAGCCACACGGAAACCCCGTACACCAAGTGCTGGATTTACTTCCTTTGCTAAACCCAAAAATGGAAGTGGCTTGTCAGCACCGGCGTCGATCGTCCTTACCACTACCGTCTTACCCTCAAACTTCTCGAAGAGCTCACCGTAGTAGATCTTTTGTTCGTCAACCGTCGGTTCGTTAGATCTATTTAGATATAAAAACTCAGTCCTAAACAGTCCAACACCATCGCATGACTGCGATATAACTTCTTCTATCTCTCTCTTAGTCCCGACATTTACCAGAAGTTGAAAGAGTCTTTGATCACTAAAGTGCGTTGGACCAAATGGGATACTCTCGATTGAAAATCGCTCGCCTTTTGAGATTGTCTCAGCGGCCTCCACTTCGTCAACTCCGACACGTATCGAACCAGTATCGCCGTCAACCAATACCGCAACTCCGTTAGTAACCTTGTCAAGATTTGCAACCGCAACAACAGTTGGTATCCCAAGTGATCGGGCTATTATCGCAGCGTGACAAGTCGGGCCACCCTTTGCTATCACAATTGCTAGAACAGTCTTTGGATCCAGTGTGGCAGTATCCGCAGGAGCCAAATCATCTGCTGCAAGAATGTAAGGTCGATCTGAACTTGGCAACCCCGGAGGTTCAAGACCGACAACCATCGCCGAGATTCGGTTAGTTATATCTTCTAAGTCGCTCACCCGTTCGGCATAGAGTCCGCCCAAACGCACAAAAAGAACTTTAAAATCTTCGCTGGCATTTGCAATCGCATCCAATAGGGGAATCTCTCTATCTATCGATGCAAATACCTTCTTACGAAGCGCTGGATCCTTTGCAATTTGAACTTGAGCCTCTATAATCGCCTTAGAGTTACCAGCCGAGTTTTGGGATAGCTTCTCCAGAAAATCTATTACCAATCCAACTGATCTGTCGTAGAGATCCTTAGCTTCTTGGTGAATTGGTAACTCGATATTAAGTTCTCTGAAGTCAATAGAGGGTGTCATCCATCGCACAGCACCGAAGGAAAGACCACTTTGGACACCCACTCCATGAAGCAAAAAGCTATCCATATTCATTCAACCGCATTCTTATTCGGCGTCGAGATCACTCTCGATGAGCTTTGCTATCTTCTCAAGTTGTTCAGCCGTCGCATCCTCGCTTCGGATAGTGACACTATCTCCATGGCTAACTCCAAGGGTGAGAATCATCAAGATGCTTGATGCATCGACGAATTCATCGTTGCCATCTTTTGCTATCTCGATCTCCACACCTTCACCCTGAACACTTTCAGCTAAAACCGTCGCGGGACGGGCATGCAAGCCAACTCGCGAACCGACGGTAACGCTCTTTACCAACATCAAAAACTTCCCCCTGTAAAGTTCACTACTTCTTATTGAAGACTTCCCTGGAGAGAACTTCAACGATCTCCTCCTTGCTGGAGGCAGATCGAAGTGCCGACTTGAAAGAGTCGTGTATCAATCGCCTGGCCAAGGATGCGATTATCTTCATATGGTCAGCCTCGGATGTGGCAGGTACAGCTATCAGAAATACGATATCCGCCTTGCCATCAGCAGCACCAAAGTCAACCCCACCGCTAACCCTGGCAAATGCGACCGAGGCCTCTCTTACTCCGACGCTCCTAGCATGTGGGAGGCCGATACCGCCTTCTAGGCCAGTTTGCATTATCTCTTCGCGGGCAGCGATATCCTTTACAAGTTGCTCTCGATCTGTAATCCGTCCAGCTGCCGCGAGGGTAGCAACCATCGCATCGATCAATTCACTCTTAGAGTTAACTGTAGGTTCTAAGAGCACAAAAGACGCTTCGAGGATCTCGCTCATCGTCGTCCCTTTCTAGCCATTGGTCTTGCTAGATCAATTCGGTCGTGAATGTACACCGATGACCTGCTGATTTGATTTGCTTTTGGTAACTTGGTGCCGGGAAGAGCGATCGTCGCTGCGGCCCAAGCTAATCCCTCTGTAAACTTCGCGCGCTCATTAGCCTCGGTAGAGAGAAATCCTGCCAGAAGGGCGTCGCCGGCACCCACCGCGGATTCGACTCGGATTGGGCGCACTTCACCGTAGATGATGGTGCTCTGATTCATAAATAGCGCACCGTCGCTACCCATAGTGATAAGAACCGCTTGTGCACCCTTTTCCATTATCGACTGTCCGCCGTTGACTACGTCCTTCAAGGTAAGGATACGTCCCCCTAGGAGCTCTTCCATCTCCGCTAAATTCGGCTTTACTAGATTCGGCTGTGCGATGAGCGCCTTTTCTAGGGCTTCGCCGCTGGTATCTACCGCGATTTTGACTCCGGTGTCTCTAACCCTATCGATGATTCGAGAGTAGAAGTCGGCTCCAACTCCTCGTGGAATCGTTCCCGAGAGAACCAGCCAAGACGTGGAGTCGGCGGCACTGACCGTCGCCTCCAAAAGTGCCCTCTCCTCTTCTACGACGAGATAGGGTCCTGGTTCGTTAATCTTTGTAACTATCCCACCCGGTTCTACTATCGAAATGTTCATTCTGATCGACTCAGCGATTGGAACCAGAACGGTCTCTACTCCGTCATCGGCCAACAATCGAGCAATCTCGCCGCCTTCGACACCGCCTACTGGTAGTATCGCCTTAGTCGGAAGGTTAGAAGCTGCCAGAGCACGCGCAATATTAATACCTTTGCCCCCCGCATCGATAGTTACGTGTCTTGCTCGATTTATCTCTCCAAAGCGGAGGTTGCTAACTTCAAGCGTGCGATCAACGCTTGGATTCGGTGTTAGTGTAACAATCACGCCGTTGCCACCTGTAATCCTGCGCCGACTAATGACATCAAATCCCCCTTTGCCAATCCGTCGTCGGTTATGAGTAAGTCGACGTCGCTCAACGATGCAAACCTAACAAACTTTTCATCACCATATTTTGTATGATCGGCAACAACTACAACCCGTTTCGCCGCCGCGACCATCGCCCTCTTGACTGCTGCCTCAGCTGGATCAGCGGTCGTAAAACCTCGCTCAATAGAGATTCCATTTGTTCCTATAAAGGCGACGTCAACTCGTATATCATTGAGCGCATCGAGTGCCCAGCTGTCCACAGTCGCAGCCGTCCTAGTCCTGATCCTTCCCCCAATCAGAAGAACGTTCAAGTTGGGCTTGAGCGCCAACGACAACGAGATGGGGACGGAGTTAGTTACGACCATCAGCTCTCGGTCGCCTGGGATAAGCGGAGCGATCCTAGCTGTTGTGGTGCCGGCATCTAAAATAATCGAACCACCATCGGGTATCTCTTCAATCGCCCGTCTTGCAATCGCCTCTTTTTCAGAGCGCTCTGCCTGTTCACGGGAGTCGAGGTTTGCCTCAAACCGTAGTCGCTCTACAAATATAGCTCCACCATGGACTCTCTTCAAGACCCCAGCATTCTCCAAAATAGCCAAGTCTTTTCGAATCGTCTCTGGAGTCACATTTAGGGTGGCTGCGACCTCGGTAACTTCGATGCGTTTATGCACCTTCAACTTCTCGACAATCCAATCGTGGCGCTCTTGGGGGTACACGTGACTCCTAATCGAAGTGGTTGTCTAGATCCTCTAATATAAAACAAAAATTTGGTTTTTAAGCTCAAAAACGACTGATTTAAGGAAATTTACCAACATAACAAAAAGATACAGAAATAAATATGCCGTATATCAATAGCAAAACCGAAATATCGAACACTGTTCTCACATTCGGTCTTTGAACCGACAAATATGAAATAAGATCACCGAAATTGACTCGAATGGCCTGATTGAGCTTTTCCCAGATTTAATCTATGAGAGATGAGGCGGTGGCTCCTTGAATAAAAGTTCGCCCTTCAGCTTCACTCTCACCCAATGCGAGGGCTATCTAGCGGAAGCTGGGCTTTCTAAAACGCCACCACGATCGAGAAATCGTCAATAGCGCTCGATTAAATGGTGGAAGAAAGATGAAAATTGCATCGAGACAGAGCCGTCTTTGGCTATTGCCAACCCCGTCACCGATACTAACCGGGCATCGGATCCAAGTCCAAAACCCTAAAAGGGAAATTTGCGCTTACGTAAATCACTAACCAAAGGGTTTGGCTTTCCACCGATGATCGATCATCGGGCTTTGGTTTGAACGAATAGTCCGACTAACGCCTTTGCCTTACTTTCAAAGCGCTCTTAGTCGCTTTGGTAGCAATAGAGCTATGCACCACGGTTGAGAGTACTTCTTGTTATGCCTTGCGAATTGCGATTTGAATGGCAAGCGATTAGCTTCACTTCTTCGAATCGATTGTCCCTCCATTTGGAAAGTTGACCATCGTCCAATTTTGAGCACCATCGCTGGAAAAAGCTAAATACGACCCTTTGACAGTATATGGAACTGCAAAAGCTTGGCTTGGGTCGACAAATCCTACAGATCCCCAACCTTGACCGGTTCCCCCTCCTCGACCGGCAATAGGAAGGTCTATCCATGTTTTACCTCCATCGTGGGTCGCGAGTATATCGCCTCTATCTTGACCCAAAATCCACGTATTGGAATTAGCCGCCGCAAGCGAAGTGACATAGCCATTTAAACTACCTATAACTTTTCCTTTGCTCCACGTCTTGCCAGCGTCGCTCGACGAGTATGCGGTCTTTATCTGTTCTCCGGAACCGGGCGGTGATCCGCAAACTAGAGCCAAACCACTTTCCGACCAAGCAGCTAAAGCTGCTGTAAGTGAGCCGGAAAATTCACAGGGGGTATAGATACTTTTCCACGATCGGCCACTTAGAAGCCTCCATATCTTGTATGGTCCACCTCCAGCTATGGTCGGAGGCGTAAATACAAGCGTGTAAGGTCCACGAATTAACAGCTGCGCTTGCCAAGAAAAGACGGGGCTGGAGGAGACTTTTTGAATAAGTTGCCCGTCATTTGAGATCTGGTAAAGGCTGGCGGTACCGCAACTCACACTAATTCCGCAATTATTTATCAGAGCCAAGATCCTGCCTCCACCTGCTTCAATGTCATAAATCGTCCCAGGTGAAGAGACCTTATCCCAAGAACTACCTCCATCGGTGGTCACATAGAACGCCGAACCAAAGAGAAATCCAAGTTTGGCATCTACAAATCGCACCCCGTTTGCATATTCATAATTGTTGTCAGATCCCTGGGTACTGACGTTGATTCCAGCAGTAGCAACCTGCTTCCAAGAGTTGCCATAATTATCCGTCTTAGATAGGACCCCTGGACCAATCCCACTTTTAAGTGCACTAGGACTAGGGCCCCACGCCCAACCCACCGCTGAAGAGGTAAAAGATAAAGAGCGCGGTACAAATGTCGTTTCGCCCGCTATCGAACTTACCCTCGACGCTGAAGCAACTGCAACATTGCGGGGAAGTATTACCGGTTTGCCTGTTATTGGGTTTGTAACCGTCCGTGCCGGTGTCGATGAATGGACTTCACTCTGCGACATCGAAGGCTTAGGTAGACTTTGATTTGTTACACCGCACCCCGAAATCAACAGTACCAAGATCAAAGTCGCAGCCGGTTTCAACCAATTACCTCTACCGCTAACCGCACGGATCGAAATTACTCCCGATTTCGATACGTATTTTTGCTATAAAGTCTTCTAAATTTTGAACTTTAACACGGAAAGACACTCAATGCAACCACAGGATACTTAAATATCCAAGAGTGAGCGATTGGTTACTCTGCTTGCATAAATGACTGGCTGTTTCAAATTAAAATCATCTACCTTTTAGAGATCGAGTACTTCCAAGGTGAGGTGCATCGCTGAAATCCAATTGATCGCTAGGTGGGTCCCACTCAAAACAAGTTTGCACGACTATCGGATACCGATCTCAACGTCCACAAATGTATGCAACAAAGGTTAGAGGGGGTCGAGAGTGGACGATCAAAGGCGGGTCGAGAGGGCATCTTTTATCGCCACCAAGGGTCGCCTTCCCAATGCAACCAAATTGAGGATAGGTCGCTAGAAGTTAGCTCTGCCGGAAAAAAGGGAAAGCGATTCGACAACTTGCTCCTTGTTGCGTAGTTTTAATCAAAAACGCCTTAAATCCCCTAATCGTGGAGGTCAACTATCAGCTCACATAGAGCAAAATTGCAATTTTGAAGATATAGCGCATACGCAAAATTTGTAGAGTTAGCCACCGGAGGCCTCAATGGAATGGAGCCCGAGAGGGGATTTGAACCCCTGACCTGCTCATTACGAGTGAGCTGCTCTGCCGACTGAGCTACCCGGGCGCAGAGTACATCCTAATCAAAATGGAGACTTCTTCACACCCACTTCGATAAGTTGCGCAACAATCATCTGCTCATCGCTTCCAAATCTAAGCTGGCTAAGAAGATTAGAGATTGTGGCCACAATCTGCTCGTAGGCGATATTCGCATAAAGCTGATCTGAGATGTTAGAAAAAGCCTCTTTTTTCAATCGCTCAAGAAGAAATCGAGCCCCGAGTTCAATCTCGCTGCGACGCCTAAATCGAACAATCCTAGCGTAGCGATCTTCTACCTCTTTGACGACACCCTTTGGAGGCGATCCCTTCGATTGCATCTCCTTCAATTTGGACAGCTCACTATCACGCCGCTCTATCACTTGAGCTACAATGTCGTCCAAGAAGTCCATCACAGCCTTGGTTCTGCCCAAAAGTGATTGCGAACCACCACGACTGGAGTAGATGTTCTCCCAAATTGATATTCGCCTCTCGAAGTTTTCATCGGAGAGCATTTCAACAATTACATCTAAATCCCTTTCAGCGGCATCGATTAGATCTCGAGCGCGATGTGGATCGATTGAGTATTTGAATTGTAGAAAGCTAGTCAGATCATCATCTTCTGCACGCGGAACTTCGATAGTTACGCACCTAGAGACGATGGTCGCAATAGATGGAGACAACTCTCCAACGACGATAATAAAAACCGTGGTGAGAGGTGGCTCTTCTATCGTCTTCAGCATGATAGGGGCGACATCTGAAAAGTTATCGAACTCATCTATCATTACAACTCTGCGATGCGACGAGTTAGGAGATAGGTGGGCCTTTCGCACCAGGGCCCGCGCATCGTCTACGGAGATCCTCCTATTCGAAGAAGTCTCGAAGGAAAAGTCAGGGTGGTTGCCACTCAAGACCCCCTTGCAGGTAGTACAGCTTCCGCAACCTCCATCAGGGCAGAGTAGAGAAGTAGCAAATACCCGGGCTAACTCCATCTTGCCGCCACCAGACGGTCCATAAAAAAGGTAACTATTGGTCGGAGCCTCGGCAAATATCTCAAGCTTGGAACAGATCGAGCGATGTAATGGCATCTCGGAGAGGAGCTTCGAAGGACTCACGTCAACTCCCATAATCTCTTATCTTTGCCAACCCAAGGTCAAAGAGGCGATCGCAGATCTCGCGGTGGACCTCTCCAATTTTTTGGTCGCCATCGATAGTAAACCAATTGACTTGCCGAGCAAGTTCCTTATAACCCTTTCGGACCCTCGCGGCAAAATCTGCCCCAGCGCTTTCAAAACGGTCTTCATCGAGGTTTACCCTAAAGGAGCCCTCTCGATCGATCAAAAAGGTCACATCGGCCTCTAGCCCTCCGGTTGCAAATTCGTTAATAGCCCGCAACTGATCAAGGTCCATGCCACGACCATATCCTTGGTATGCAAAGGTTGAAGCTTCGAAGCGATCACAGATGACCAAGGTATCACCCTCAAGCGCTGGGCGAATTACCGAGTCCACATGCTGACTTCTCGAAGCAAGCATTAGGAGAAGCTCCGATCTGTCACCCATAGAGTGGTCGGACTTCAATAGATCTCTGAGCTTCTCTCCAATTTCAGTACCACCTGGCTCGCGAGTCGACATTACCCTGTAACCTGCAGCTAAAAGGCGGTCAACAAGCAGCTCTATCTGCGTACTCTTTCCAACGCCATCGATTCCTTCAAAGACGATGAACACCTCGAAGTTCCACCTAACTCTTTTTTCTGGTTGAGGCAGTCCTCTTCGTTGCAGTCGTCGTCTTTGCCTTAGCAGTTCCACTCGCTCGCGTCGACGACTTTGCCCTACTCGCGGTGGCCTTCTTAGTCGTTTCGCCACCATTTGCCGCAACAGCGGCCCTGCGCTCTGCAAGCAACTCTGAGGCTCGCTCTACCGTAATTCCCATGTCAACTTCAAACTGCTTCACAGTTGCATTTACTTCGCCGTCGGTGACATAGGGGCCAAACCTTCCGGAACGTAGCGTAATCTTACGACCATCTGGGTCAACTCCAACCTCAACAGAGGTAGCGCTACGTCGTCCACCCCTGCTCTGTGGTTGAGCAATCAGCTCAAGGGCCTCTCCTAAGGTGACGGCAAAGATCTGTTCTTCGCCCTCTAGGGAGCGTGAGGTCCTTCCCTTTTTTATATAGGGCCCAAATTTACCATTAGTCGCAAACACCTCTTCGCCGGTACCCTCTTCCACCCCAACCAAACGAGGCAAGGAGAGGAGGCGCAGTGCATCCTCCAATGAGATGGTCTCAGGTTCCATCGACTTGAAGAGAGAAGCCGTCTTAGGCTTTTCCCCCTTACCGAGAAGCTCTGCTTCTCCCAATTGCACGAATGGACCAAAGCGTCCCACCTTCACTGCAACTGGCAAGTTGGTGTCGGGGTCGACACCTAAGATACGATCTCCCGAACCCTTTTCAAGAAGTTCCACTGCTTTATCGAAGTTAAGCTCATCAGGAGCCATACCATCGGGGATCGGAGCGCTACGATCACCCGCGCTTAGGAATGGACCAAACCGGCCCACCCGAACCTCGATCAACTCACCATCTTCGGTGACTCCAACTGGGATAGAGTTAATCTCTCGAGGGTCGATTCGATCGAGTTGTGTGGCTACCTGATCTTTGAGGCCAGGACGACCATTTCCAAAGTAGAACTTTTCAAGATAAGGAATCGCCGGTGTATTACCAGTAGCTATCTGATCCAAAGTGTTCTCTAGCTCAGCTGTAAAGTTGTAGTCGACTAGATCACTAAAGAACTGCTCCAGAAGATTTACAACTGAAAATGCGATAAATGACGGTACTAGAGCACTTCCGCGTTTGAAGACGTACCCGCGGTCGAGAATTGTGGTGATGATACTGGCATAGGTGCTAGGGCGTCCTACCCCCAGATCTTCGAGGGCTTTAACTAGCGATGCTTCGGTGTATCGAGATGGTGGATTAGTGACGTGAGAGTTGACGTCGACCGATTCAATCGAAATAAGCTCGCCCTCTGTAAATCCTGGCAGGATCGCATCTTCTTCGTCGGATGAGTTATCGTCTGAATCCTCGACGTAGACAGCCATAAAGCCAGTGTGACTAATCACTCGACCACTCGAAGAGAACCTAGCTTCACTAGGTGCAAGTCGCCTCCCACCTGGGGAGCCCAACTCCGTAACTCCTTCAATTGGCGTCACAAACTTTACAGTAACCGTAGTACCTAGGACGTCAGTCATCTGTGAGGCAATTGTCCGCTTCCAGATCAACTCATAAAGGCGGGCTTCATCGCTCGATACAAGCCGAGCCATCTCATTGGGGTGTATCCAATTGTCCCCAGATGGCCGGATGGCTTCGTGAGCCTCTTGTGCGTTCTTAACGTTATTTTTATAGTCTCGCGAGCTCTTAGGCAGGTGACTACTCCCGTAGAGCTCAGAGATAACCTTGCGCGCATAGGCGACCGCAACGTCGGCGAGGTAGGTCGAGTCGGTACGCATATAGGTAATATGCCCGGCCTCGTAGAGTCTCTGAGCGGCTGACATGGTACGACTCGATGAAAATCGAAGCTTGCGCCCAGCTTCCTGCTGCAGGGTAGAAGTTCTAAATGGAGGAGCCGGAGAGCGGCGATAGGGCTTCTCCTCAATCGATGCCACCTTCAACATCTTGCCCGTAAGTGCGCCAGAGAGAAGCTCGGCGTCGCTCCCTCCTAGAATGACACACGCTTTGTTGGCGTCAGTACCCGTTAGCATTCCATCAGGACCAAAGTCTCGACCGGTCGCCACGCGAACATCATCTAGATGTTGTAGCGAAGCGACAAAGCGACTCTGCTCCTTAGCCGCTGCCACCTTTAAAGATGAGTATCCGGCGGAGACAAAGTTAATTCGCTCGCGTTCTCGTTGGACCAAGATTCGAGTTGCTACGCTCTGCACCCTTCCCGCAGAGAGTGCTGGCTTTATCTTCTTCCATAAAACAGGTGAGACTTCGTAGCCGTAAAGGCGGTCAAGAATTCTTCTGGCCTCTTGTGCTGAGACCAATTTGGTATCGATCTCTCGCGGATGCGCGATTGCGTCGTCTATAGCAGCCTTGGTAATCTCGTGAAATACCATCCTTCTCACGGGAACCTTGGGAGATAGAACCTCCATCAGGTGCCATGCGATCGACTCTCCTTCGCGGTCCTCGTCTGTTGCGAGGTAGATTTCACTGGCCTCTTTGACAAGTTGTTTGAGGTGCGAGATGTGCTGCTTCTTCTTATCCGAAACTACATAAAGGGGTTTGAAGCGATTGTTTACGTCTACTCCAAGGCGCGACCACGCCTCTTTCTTGTAGGCCGCAGGGATCTCGGCTGCACTCTTTGGTAGGTCACGTATGTGGCCAATTGAAGACTCAACAAGGTAGGAGTCGCCGAGAAAGCGAGAGATCGTCTTCGCCTTAGTAGGGGACTCAACTATTACAAGTGGCTTTGCCATCTGATTACCGTACAACCAATCTCGCCATGTACTAACGAACTATTTAAGCTACTCGATAGACGACAACATGTGCAATCGACCCTTTTTTACCTACTCGTCATCGTCGTGTGCCGACAAGACCTCGTAATCGGGATTCATGATCGCCATGTGACCATCGATATTCCCAATGCGACCGGTAGCTACCACTAATCGCCCGGGTTCGAGACCTGGTATAGTTCTCTTTCCAGGAAATACCAACATAATTCCGCCGCTTGAGTCTTCGAGGCGCACCGCTAACGAAGGGATCGAGTCAAGGGGCTGCACTCGAACTGACTTTATGCGGCCTGCAACCTTTGAAACCTTACGGTACTCCACGTCACGGATAGAAGTAGCGCCAAGCACATCGGGAGTTGAAGACTTCTCCATATTGGCGATCACATTTTTAATTTCAGCATCCTCTGCCGTCTTTCGCCCCAAGATCCTTCGGAGACGATCGTGCTGACTCAAATTAACGTGGAACGGAATGATGGTGGCATTCACGTGTGGCAATTGACTCAAAACTCGAGCCAAAGCGTCCGCAGTACGATCGTGCAGTATCCTCTGAAAGAATCCAGAGTAGCTTCTACGTGGCAGCAGAACCGTAACCTCAGAGTCGTTGTCCGATACAGCATCGGCCACTACGTCGATGGCTGCACGGCGAATTCGACGATCGGCACATTCGACAACTTCAAGGTCGATTCGCCTAACTCCCAACTCTGACCAAGCGTTCTCAAGGGATCGCGCATCTTTTCGATCCAATTCAATATGCACAGCTCGGATCTCATCTGGAGTAAGCGTGCGCGCATATTGAAGAGCGCGTGCGGCCGCCAGATCCAGCTCCTCTACAAAGAGGATGACTTTGTGCTTGCGAAGAACAGGAGCTTCACATGCCGCAGTAACGTCGCTTTCGAGCCGCTTTCCCTCCTCAACATATTGGCGATTGAGGCGAATAAATCCAAAGACCATCGCGGGGCCAATCACAACTACGACCCAGGCTCCTTGAGTGAACTTAGTAACCAAAAAGACTATTACCACGATAAACGAGAGAACCGCGGCTACGAGATTGACGGCGAACCCCTTCTTGTATCCCGGCTCTTTCAATCTGAGGTGATGCTTTAGCATTCCAAGGCCCGCGATAGTAAAGCCAGTAAATACCCCGATGGCATAAAGTCCAATCAGCGCATTGACGCTGGCACGGGTGACGATCAAGATAATCTCTGACACTACCGTGAGAAGGATAATCCCATTGGAAAAAGCTAGGCGGTGGCCACGACGTCGAAATTGTCGTGGAAGGAAAGAGTCCTCAGCGGCGAAAGAGACCAGGTAAGGAAAGCCATTGAACGAGGTATTAGCTGCGAAGATCAGGATCAGATAGGTGCTTATCTGAAGGACGTAGAAGAGCACCTTTCCAAACAACGTAGAACCGTAGACGGTCTGGGCAATTATCGAGATAACGGTTGGAGTTCCAGATATTCGAGGAACAGGATGAATTCTAGAGGCCAAGTAGGAGAGGCCGAAGAATAAAGTTCCAAGGATCACTGCCATGTAGACGAGAACCCGTTGGGCGTTCTTCCACTGTGGAGCCTTGAACAACGATACCCCGTTGGAAACGGCCTCGATACCGGTGACAGCCGATCCACCATTGGCAAATGCCTGAAGGAAAATAAATAATGAGGCTCCCATAAAAAGGCCTGAACCGGGAGTTCCCGGGGTATAGCCGCCGGGAACGTGGAGAGGAAGGACCTTCAACCCTCCAGTTAGCGACTTGTAGACGCCAACCGCGAGCATGACGAACATATTTCCGATGAACAGGTAGGCCGGTAAGGCGAAGATACGGCCCGCCTCCCTTATTCCTCTCAAGTTTCCATAGGCCAGCAATAAAACGAATAGCAACGATAGTTCTAGGACGTAAGGGGAGAGTGAAGGGATAGCAGATACAACCGCATCAACGCCCGCCGCAACCGATACCGCCACCGTGATGGTGTAGTCAATCATGATGGCAACTGCTGCGATCTGGGCAATCTTTGGGCCGAAGTTATCGCGAGCTACAACGTAGGCACCGCCAGCCTTGGGATAGGCCTTGATGACCTGGAAGTAGGAAGCCGCAACAGTCACCAGGATCACCAAGATCAAAGTCGAGACCGAGAGGACCATCGAGAAGGCGGCCACGCCAATTACCGGTACCAAGATAGTCAAGATCTCTTCAGTGGCATATGCAGAAGAAGAGATAACGTCTGAAGAGAGTACCGCCATAGCGGTAAAGTTGCCGAGACGCTCCCCTTTTAGGTTCTCATTAACAAGAGGTTTACCTAGAAACTTATTTTTCAGGCGATATAGCCGCGTCTCTGGGATATCGTATGATCCAAGTGGTGCGAGAGTCGCTGGCCTTTGATTGCCACCTCGAACTCCACGAAATGGAATATTTTGATTCGGATCAAACGAGTCAGAACCGGCAGCCTCTAACTTTTCACTATCTGACACTCTAAGAATCCCTTCACCCGAGAGTCAACTGATCCTCTTGGGTTTTATCGGTCGCCCTATAACGTATATAATCTAGGCACGTCGGTACAATAAGTAGCCCGACTAACTTTAGATTACTAGGTGAATTATCTTGCACGTGATAGTAGTTGGGTGTGGGAGAGTGGGCTCCGAACTGGCAGCTCGACTCGATCAGGAGGGTCATACCACCTTCATAATCGACAAAAACATCGCCTCATTTCGTAGATTGCCGCCAAACTTTACCGGCTCTTCGCTCGAAGGTCTCGGCTTCGACCGAGACTGCCTAAAGGCCGCTGGAGTTGAGCACGCCGACGCCCTAGCTGCGGTTACAAGCGGCGACAACTCCAACATCCTGACAGCACGAATCGCCAAAGAGACCTTTGAGGTACCAAAGGTTGTAGCACGAATCTATGATCCGAAACGTGCAGAAATATATCGAAGACTCGGCATTTCAACTGTCGCTACAGTTACTTGGACTACCGAGCAGGCGATGCGGCGCCTCTTTGACACCGAGGCTAAACCCGACTGGATAGACTCTAACGGACAATTTGCCCTCCTAGAGCGTGGCGTTCCCGAGGCCCTAATCGGTCACAGATACAGCGCCCTTCAGTCAAATTTCGAGCCCGTACTTCTGACAAGGGGAACTACGACTCGCCGCTACAGCGCAGAGATTGTAATCCAAGACGGAGACATCCTTCACTTTCTAATCGAGCGCGACAATATTGCCGCACTCGATGCCACAATTTCAAGGATGGGAGACCACCACAAATGAAGGTAGTAATCGCAGGTGCAGGAAGTGTCGGTTCCTTCATTGCAGAGGACCTAGGCAACGCGGGCCATGAAGTCCTCGTAATCGAGAAGAACCGAGATGAAGTAAAGAAACTCAATCCAGATATCAAGTGCACCTATTTATTAGCTGATGCTTGCGAGGTCTCGTCACTGGAAAAAGCAGGGCTCTCAGATGCGGATGTAGTAGTTGCGGCCACAGGCGACGACGAGGATAATTTAGTCATCTCTCTCCTGGCGAAGCAAGAGTTCATGGTCCCAAGAGTTGTAGCTCGCGTCAATAACCCGCGCAATCACTGGCTATTCAATAAGACGTGGGGAGTTGACGTCTCGGTCTCGACCCCTCACCTGCTCTCGTCTCTGGTTGAAGAGGCAGTATCGGTTGGATCGTTGGTTCGCCTTCTTTCATTTGAAAAAAGTGGTGCTCGTCTAGTCGAGGTGACGCTAGCCGACAATTCTCCTGCCAACGACAAGGAACTATCGTTACTTCCGTTTCCGCGTGAGGCATCGATAGTTGCAATTATTCGCGAGGACAACGTCATCGTCCCCCGTGGCGATACTATCCTGCGAAGTGGCGACGAAGTCGTAGTCTTGGTAACGGTCGAATCTGAGAGTGAAGTAAAGACGATCCTTGTAGGTAGTCGTTAATATCAGCCTTAGTGCTAATCTTTCGAAATGACACGAGACGAAAACAACGAACTCGTAGCAGGAATCGTCTCTCGTTGGACATTCTTTATAGAGACATGCTTTCGGATCCCGCGCCACATCGATAGTGGCGATCTTTCAATTGGCCTCGATACCGTTATAAATGTCGACAAACCAGAGACCGCGATCGAGATAACACTTTCAAATGCAAAGGTCAATAGTGATATTGGCAAAACAACCCTTGTCATAACTTCAAGTCGATACGAAGCCCAAATTCTAACCCAAAGGGCAAAGATCAGATTTGGAGACGATTTTGCCTTGGATTTAACCGACAAAATCTCAATCAAAGATATGGCTACCCTTGGATCCCGCAGGCGCCTATTGATCGCAACTCCAGAGATCCTCCACCGAAAGATTCTTCCCGATAGTTACCGCTTTACACGTTTATTAGGGGGGATTAGAAGCGTTGACCTCTACGATCTTTCAAACTTTAGAGGAGTCCTCGGTTCACACCTCTACTACATCCTCAAGCGACTAGCCATAGCTAAGGAGGCCACGCAAATTAGATACCGTGCAACGGCCATCTATTTGGGAAATGCACGATCGATATTTGCAGCGATCATCGGCTCAAATATCAATGACACTCAAGAGCAGTGGCTAATCGATGGGTTAGAGATCCCGTGCCTGACGGCCTCTATCGAAGCTGCTAATGCCGCATCATCGCCTTCGTTTTTAGCCGCATCAATCGCGATCCACCTAGAACAGATTGGACTCAAAACCACGATCCTAACCTCGAGCCGGAGCCAAGCCGAAGTGGTTGCGGAGACAATCGCCTCAATATCAAGCCACGGTGACGGTAGCGAAGTAATGCCACTCCTCTATCGAGGCGGATATATCGAAGAGGTTAGAGACGACATCAGAGGCGAGATAGCCTCTGGTAAGTTCAAAGTCGCGGTTGCTACTTCACAACTCTCTTTAGAGCTACCCTCATCCGATCTCGTGATCTTCCTCGGGATCCCAAAGACGATCGCTCAGATAAGGCGAAACATAGCTACCCTGTCTACCAATTCTTCGGCTCTCATTCTCCTACCTGAGGCAGATAACCTCGATCAATGGGTAGTTAGAAATATCGACTCAATAAATTCTCGCCGCGATGAATCAGCTGCGATAAATCCCCACAACCCCAAGGTCGCGGAGTACCAGATCTTATGTGCTGCAGATGAATCTTCAATTCTGCCTGAGCAATTCGCTAACCAAGACGATCACAAAGAACTGATAGTTGCGATCCTGGAGGAAAACCGGGGCCAAGGACGATTGGTAGAGTCACCAAATGGCTTTCTTTACGTCGGTACCCACCGGCCGAGCAGGGCGGGGGGACTGCGAGGTGGCGATAGTGCTACCTTCACCCTGATAACCGATGAAGGTGAACTCCTAGAGATCTTCGATAGCTCACGGCTATTTTTCAACTTCTACATTGGAGCTATCCACCGCCACCGCGGAAGAAGATTCCGGATCGACGATATTGACTTAGATCGACGCCTCGTCTACTGCACCTTGGAGAAGTCAAAGCGCTACACCAAACCTCGGATCGAATCGCAATATAGCCTTTTGAGGACCATAGCTACAGATGAACTCTTAGGTGGACTCGTATCACTGAGCGAGATTGAGGTAACAGAGTTTTTTACCGGCTACGACCTGCTTCAAGGAAAGGGGGAGGTGATTGAATTCGTTGATTACGAACTCGAACCAAAGACCCTCCAAAGCGAAGCCCTCCTCCTTGCCATCCCCTCAGCTCTGATGGCCGAGATACCGGTTGGAGAATATGGAGCTGCCCTTCACGCCTTTGAGCACGCCACGATCGGCGTTCTCTCAACTGTCTCGCTCTGTGATCGTTGGGACGTAGGAGGAGTCTCATTCGTTGTCAATGGGCCCTACAACAATGGAGTCGAAGTAATTAAAGATGGCGGAGCAATTGCTATTTACGATGGAAGTGACGGAGGAAGCGGCGTGGCTCGAGCCTCTTTCGCAAGATGGAGAGAGTTACTCGCAACATCTATTGAGAACTTAGAGGAGTGCCCTTGCGAAGATGGATGTCCCAGCTGCATCGTTAGCCCCAAGTGTGGAAATTCGAATTCGCTCCTCTCAAAAGAGTACGGTCGAATCCTTGCTCAAAGCCTGCGAAGCTGGCTGCTTGCAGCTAGTTAACTCTTGAGCCTCACCAAACAAACATATGCGACTAGGATTACACCTGTGAAGGCAGCCTTCTTTGATCTCGATAAAACCGTCATAGCGAAGGCGTCAATGCTCGCGTTTGGACGAACCTTCTACAACGAGGGTTTGCTCTCTCGTCGCACCATTTTACGCTCCGTCTACGCCCAATTTGTCTTCAAATATGCGGGCGCTAATGAAAAACAGCTCACAAAATTGCGCGAGACTGCCCTCTCTCTAACAAAAGGTTGGGAGAGGTCGCTCGTTTCGGCGATCGTAGCCGAGACAATGACCGAAATCGTAGAACCCCTCATCTACAAAGAGGCTCTCGATTTGATAGAGATGCATAAGCAAAATGGCGATATGGTCTTTATCGTCTCAGCGTCACCACTTGAGATAGTTGAACCCCTAGGGGACCGCTTAGCGGTCGATGGCGTCATCGCCACTGAGTCTCGGGTAGATGAAGAAGGAAGATACACCGGAGAGGTTGCATTTTACGCCTATGGCCCGTACAAGGCCGTTGCAATGGAACGCTTGGCGGAAGAACACGGATTTCTTCTATCGGAGAGCTACGCCTACTCCGACTCCTATACCGACCTGCCAATGCTCGAAGCGGTAGGCCATCCCGTAGTAGTAAACCCCGATCGGGTACTAGCAAAGCTAGCAAAAGAGAGGAACTGGGAGATAAAAGCCTTCTCGAATCCAGTTCGTGTCCGAGAGGGAAGAGTAAAGAATGCGAGACCGACTGCTTTGGTAGCACTTGCGATTGGTGTTACAACCATCGCACTCGCAAGTGGCTACCTAGCATATCGAGTAAGGCACATTTCGAAGCAGCTACGGATGCTCCTTCGACTATCGCCGGAATCGCTTTAGGCGATTTAGGCGCTAGCGCGCAACTTTTTGAAAGCTAAAGTTCCAAGCGCGCCAAGGATCAGGGCAAAAATCAGCTTTTTAAACAAAGTAGAACACCACCTTTAAGAATTATCTAACCAATAACTTACACGGAAGGTCGCCAACTTCGCCAAGCTAGCGACCGAATCAACTTTCTAGGCAGGTTCGATAGCTGCAATAGCTGACTCATCGATAGGCTCGCCACCTCGACTCTTGTTGACAGGAAGTGCCAACGCACTAAGCGAAGCTCCGATTGCGATAATCGCAGAAATCTTCATCGATAGACCATAACCATGCGCTGACGCCATCAACGTGCTCGCTTGACGCACTGCAACCGAAGCAGTTGCGGGAATATGTCGGATGGCATTCGATGCGCTGGTGATAGCGACAGTCGAAAGCGCTGCAAGTCCAACCGCTCCACCGACCTGACGGGAGGTGTTCAGCAGACCCGAGGCAAGTCCGGCGTAACGCCGATCGACTTGACTTGTTGCGGCGAAGGCGAGGGGGGTGAAGCATAGACCCATACCCAAAGTGATCAGGACCGATGGAATGAAGAGAGTCTTCAAGTAAGAAGCCTCTGGGGTGATACCACCCAATAGAACAAGGCCTACGGCAGTTATCATAGGACCGCCAATGATCAACGGTCTAGCACCAATTTTGTGAATTAAACGAGACGATACTTGAGCGCCAACGATTATCGCAAGGGTCTGGGGAATGAAGGCCAGCCCTGCTTTGAGAGGAGAGTAACCGAGGACCTCTTGCATAAAGAGGGACAAGAAGAACCACGATGCAAAGATCGATCCACCAACTAAAAACATCGCAGCATTTGCTGCCGACAGTGCCCTGTACTTGAAGATCGAAAGTGGGATGATTGGAGCAACAGCGACACGCGCTTCGTAGAAGAGGAAACCAATCAGGAGAACGATGCCGACTGCGAAGGCGGCGATGGTCTCGCCCTTTCTCCATCCGATATTTCCACCTTGAACCAATCCAAATACGATCGAGGTGAGACCCAAGGTCACCATGAGCGAGCCCATCACATCCAAGCGATTGGAGGCCTTGTGCTCGCCCCTCGACTCGCTGATGTATAGGACGGCTAGCAAGACCTCTACCATGCCGACTGGAACGTTAATCAAAAAGGTCCAGCGCCATGAGAGGTAGTTGGTGAGCACTCCACCAAACAAGGCTCCTGCGGCACCCCCAGCACCCGCAGTAGCACTCCAAATTCCAAGCGCTCTAGCCCTCTCTTTGCCTTCGGCAAATGAGGTGGTGATAATGGTGAGAGTCGCTGGAGATACGATCGCGGAACCAAGTCCCTGAACTGCGCGTGCAATCAGAATCAACGCTTGGGAGTTTGAGACAGCCCCCAAGAGCGAGGCGACTGTGAAGATACCCATACCGATTATGAAGATCTTCTTCTTGCCAAAGATATCTCCGAGGCGTCCTCCCAAGAGAAGTAGTCCTGCAAAACTCAGGGTGTAAGCATTCAATATCCAGCCAAGATTGTTGGTGTTGAAACCCAACGTAGTCTTGATCGCCGGCAAAGCCACGTTCACGATCGATACGTCTAGCACCACCATAAACTGAGCTAGAGCAGCTACAAAAAGAAGTAGCCCCTTACGATCAAGGGGCCTCTCAACGCTAGATTTATTCAATTTTTTCCATCCAACAAGTCATACCTAACACAACTAACCCTTGGATTAACAGGACCGACTCGGCTTCATATTCCCGAAAATCAATTCAAAAAATCATCCTGAAAGTACAGTTGCGCCTCAATTTCTTCCAACTTTGCCGTACAAGATAGGTCAACGATAGGGGGGATCATCTCGGTTGAAAGGCGTCTAGCCAACTCCACGATCGCTGCGACATCTCTACCAGTCACGCCTCTAACGGCGAGTGGATATTGGTTCAAAGTTGAATTAGCCACGATCGGAACCTCTCCAAGAAGGTCAAGTTCCTCCGGAAATTCATCCTTGAACTCTCCGAAGATCTTGTAGACCTCCCCATGACTGCACTCGAAGTAGGCCATGTTGAGGACGTATCCAAGTACTTCGAGCATCTCACGTCGAGCCATATCGAGCATTCGAACGGCTACATTTGATGCGTTTTCATTGGGAGTTGTAACTAACAACAATTTGGCATCGGGGAGAAGTCGAGAGAGTCCCATCTGAATGTCACCAGTTCCAGGTGGCATGTCAACTAGCAGATAGTCAAGGTCACCCCAACGCACATCTTCAACGAAGTGCTGGAAGGCTCGATTGAGGATCATTCCGCGCCACATTACCGCCTCACGGCTACTCGCCAACATGCCCATCGACATCACCGAGAGTGACCCACTACCGTAGCTTCTAGTTGCTGGGCGGATCGACCAACTCTCCTTTGTTCCGGTAGCTTCAACAGCCTCCTCGAAGCCGAGTAACTTCGATATTGAAAATCCCCAGATATCTGCATCGAGTACGCCAACTCGAAAACCCGCCTCTGCTAGAGCCAACGCTAGTAGAGACGTAATTGTGGACTTACCCACCCCACCTTTGCCAGAAGCAATGGCGATTATTCGGGTTCTAGGCGAGATCGAATGTGGTCTGCGGGCTCGTTCTTTTGCACTCTTTCTAGCCACATCCATGGCCCAACGCTTCTCAGTAGCATTCATAACATTTGTTACAAATTGGACTTTGACTCCGAGGCCAAGCGAGTCCACGATCCTCCGCACTGAACCCCTGAGTTCCTTCTGCAAGGGACAAGCAGCGGTAGTAAGTTTTAGTTCAACGCTCAGTTCGCCATCTCGCTCCTCTACGGCGCCAAGCATGCCGAGCTCTTCGATGGTAACTCCAAGCTCCGGATCAACGACAGTACCGATCTTTGCTCGCACCGCTTCTATGTCTGTCATTCGTCTCAACCTTCACCCTCAATCGATGCCAACCTCTAATTCGATGACACAAGGGAATAATCAACAGTAAGTAATAATTTCCACTACCGATGTAGAATAAATTGTAAAAGTGAGTGCAATGTAACGCGCCTCTCGGTAGGAATGCGCATTGTCGAATACGTGATTACGAAAGAAGGTTCGATATGACTAATACGAGCACGATATCGATAGGTAGAAAGCCTAGCAACATTATCGTCACCGACGCAGCTGTCTCCAAAGTCGCCGAACTGCTAAACGAAGAGAGCGACGGTAGTGAATCTCTTTTCCTGCGCATTGCAGTAAAGCCAGGTGGCTGCTCCGGCTTCTCCTACGACATGTTCTTTGACTCCGAAGTTCAAGAGGACGACACCGTCGCTGACTTCAACGGAGTAAAGGTAGCGATAGATTCAGCATCTTTGCCTCTCATAAAGGGTTCTACTCTGGAGTACAAAGATGGTCTTCAGGGCGCTGGATTCCACATCACAAATCCAAATGCAAGCCGAACCTGCGGTTGCGGATCATCCTTCTCATAAAGACAAATCTACAAGTTTGGCCGCTTTGGGGGACGCTAGCTTAGCGCTGGTGCCTTCCAAAGCGATAACCCACGCTTCGCACCGTCTCGATCATCGACTCGTGCTTCTCACCAAGTTTGGCACGAAGCCTTCTAACGTGGACGTCGACAGTACGGGCCCCGCCGTAGTACTCGTAACCCCACACCCGTGATAACAGCGTTTCACGATCAAATACCCTTCCAGGGTGTGACGCCAAAAACGTAAGAAGTTGATACTCCATATAGGTCAAGTCAAGGGCACGAGATGCAACCGTAGCCTGATAGGTCTCTAAGTTGATCTTGAGCGGGCCATACTCAATAATCTCTTGGACCAGCCCCCGTCCGCTCCTAAAAAACAACCTCTGAAGCCTTACATGAAACTCTTTGGTATCGAGTGGCAGAGTAACAAAGTCATCGAAGAGGTCCTCCCGAAGTTCGAGTTTATCGAGCATCGGCCTCTCAATAACGAGAAGTAGAGGCGAGATTTGACGCTCCTTGGTCCTGAGGTGCCTACAGACGAAGAAGGCATCTTCAAGACTCTGATCGGCACACACTATTGCGCCTGCCCAACCCTCCGAAGGCTCTAGAGATGATACCCTCGCAATCATAGAGATCGGAGTGAAGGGGTATCCAAATTCCTCTAGCGCCTTAGAGACGTGGAAAGGAGCCTTCTCTGGATACAAGATTAGCGGCTCCACTATAACCTCTCAAGATATCGGTCAATCTCAAATTGTGAGACGTGAGTCTTATAGCCAGACCACTCGTCTCGCTTGTTTCTAATAAACCATTCAAAGACGTGCTCGCCCAGGATTTCACGCATCAATGCCGACCGCTCCATCTCCCGTACAGCCTCATCTAAGTTTCCCGGCAGCGAACGAATCCCGTACTTTTCTACCTCTTCGGGCGAGAGCTTGTAGAGGTTCTCTTGAACCTCTGCTGGCAACTCGTAACCATTTTCAATTCCATCTAAGCCAGCACCCAAGATAGCTGCGAAGCCTAAATATGGATTTACTCCGGGATCGAGCGCTCTATATTCAAATCGAGTTGAGTCGGGGTTGTTGGACTTTGGTTTTGGAACCCGAACCAATGCCGAACGATTGTTTTGAGCCCAAGAGACATAGGTAGGAGCTTCGTAACCAACCACCAGTCGCTTGTAAGAGTTAACCCATTGATTGGTAATTGCCGTCATTGAAGGCGCATTATGGAGAACTCCGGCGATAAAGCCCTTTGCCACCTCGGAGAGTTGATAAGGATCGTCTTCATCGTAAAAGGCGTTGGCGTTTCCCTTGAAGAGAGAGAAGTGGGTGTGCATTCCCGAACCCTGCACCCCTGAGATTGGCTTCGGCATGAACGAAGCCAAGATTCCGTGCGCCGCTGCGATCTCTTTGATGATTAGTCGTGCGGTCATGACGTTGTCTGCCATCGAAAGCGCATCGGTGTAGCGCAAATCAATTTCGTGTTGACTTGGAGCATCTTCATGCTGCGAGTACTCAACTGGAATTCCCATATCCTCCAAGGCAAGAACCGTCTTTTTGCGTATCTGCGAGGGAAGATTAGCAACGGTCAACTCGAAGTATGAGCCATTATCAAGTGGCACTGGGCCATCTTTTAGCTGTTTGTCAAAGTAGAAGTACTCGATCTCAGGCGCTGCAAAAAAGGTATATCCCAGCTTGTGAGCTCGATCGAGCGCCCGTCTCAAAGTGTTACGAGGACACCCCTCAAATGGAGTCAGATCGAGGTTGTAGATGTCACAAAAGACCGACGCCACAGATGGATCCGAAGGCATGAGGGTAAAGGTGGTGGGATCTGGCAGAGCGATCACATCACTCTCTTGAACCCGGGAAAAACCGTCTATCGCTGAACCGTCAAAGGTCATCCCATCTTGGAGTGCATTTTCAAGCTCGGCGGGGGTTATTTGAAAGCTCTTAGGAGTTCCAAGGATGTCGGAAAACCACAGTTGAATGAAGTTGACTTTACGCTCTTCAACGGTCTTGAGAACGTAACCAATCTTTGAACTTTTTTCTGAAGATGATTCCACACCTATCTTCCTAGTAGCAAAGGGGGGCAAACCAATTCAAAAACTTGGTGGTCACCGTCCAAGTTAACGAATTATTTACAATTGCACTTCGATCAAGGCAACTAAAAACGATGTTCGATCATGATCCGACCCCGTCCAGAAGCCTTAATGTCGAGCAACGCAAGATCAGCCGAACGCATCAATTCATCTACCGATATTAGCTGGGACGAAATAGAAGCTCCGCAGCTCACAGATGTAACCGTCATGGCGCGATCAAAGACTCGCTTGGCAACTAGCTCGGCGTCTTGAGCGGTCTTAGTTATGCAAAAGAAGCCAAACTCATCCCCTCCAAGTCGATAACACAGATCTTCACGCCTGAGCGAACGGGATATACGTTCAGCGACCCCTTTTAGGATCTCGTCACCACGGCTATGCCCCTCGCTGTCGTTTATCGATTTGAAGTTATCTAAGTCGATTACTCCCACGACCACAAAGTTCCCACCCCGTCGAGCCCGCTCTATCTCACGTGGAATCAGCAGAGACCAACCGTGGCGATTTAAAACTCCAGTTAGCGAGTCCCGTATTGCCATAGACCTCTTGACGTGCATCAGATATCCACTGGTAACAGCAGCAATGATCACGGTCGAGGTAGTTAAAATCCAATCCCCAATCGGCGCTGAGGGACGCTGGCCATAGATAAGAGCCAAGGAGTAAGAGATCAAGATCAGAAGTATCTGGCCAATCGACTCAACGATAGAGAGGTAAGCAAAGGTGTATAAGGCGATCCAAATGTAAAAGACAACTGCAAGTTCGCCGGGGTCTCGGTAACCAAAGAGGTAGAGCTGGTAGCTAATTGCGACAACCGCCGCCGCAAGGGAAAAATCAGTAAAAAGCCGACTTTCGGTCCGTAATAGCATTCGGGCGAGGCCAAGGATAAATAGACCGACGTCAACTAGATATACGACGCGATGGATCCTGACCCCACCTACGAGCGAAACCACCACCGCTACCACCGCACCTAAAACTAACGGCACACCAAGTCGGCTCTTATTGCTCTTGATATTTATGGGCGGTGTCAACGGCGACGTGACAAACCAACCCCAGAAGTCGCTATTTGGGCGTCTGAGCCATTGGCTCGTCTCTACGCCTCTATCATTGCCCACTTTCAAAGTTAACCAACCTAGTCAGCCGCGACATTGCGGACTCATCGGGTAGCTGAAAGATAGCTACACCGAGCATATAAAGTTATCATAACAATCGAAGATGTCGATAGCGTAAAGAACGCCGCCGGCAAACTCTTAGACAAAAAGATTGAGTCACGCAGTTGAAGATATTTTCAAACTCCAAGTCCCTAAGTGTCGGGATATGCCAGATAAATCCCATCGTTGGTGATATCTACGGCAATGTCGAGAAGATAGTTGAGGCGATCCTCGAAGTCAAACGAGGTGGAGCACAAGTTGCGGTCTTACCGGAGTTGGCTCTTTCTGGTTATCCGCCCGAGGATCTCCTTCTTAAACCAAACTTTATTCGAGAGTGCGCCGCCGCAATAGAGGAGATCGCCCAGCGCACTCCAGATATCTGTTCCATAGTGGGCTACCCCGAAGGAGACCTTGGACTATTTAACTCTGCCGCAATCAGCAATGGAGGAAAGGTCGTAGCAAGGTATCACAAGCGCCTCCTTCCTAACTACGGCGTCTTCGACGAGCTCCGCTACTTCACTCCAGGAGATGGGGATATTGAGATATTCCAGATAGGGGAGGTGCGCTTCGGGGTCTCGATATGTGAAGATATCTGGAGTCCAAATGGACCATGTGCAATCGCGGCAGCCCAAGGCGCCGAAGTTATCTTCAACCTAAACGCCTCTCCCTACTCAGTCGGACGAAAGTGGGATAGGTATCTCATGCTTTCGACTCGCTCAAGCGACTTTTCAATACCAATCGTCTATACCAATCTCGTAGGTGGTCAAGATGAATTGGTATTCGACGGTGGATCTATGGTCTTTGGTAGCGACGGTACTCTCCTATCGTCGTTTGAAACTTTCGAAGTGCAAAACGCTACCGTGACCCTAGACCTTGATCGCCAGATTCGAGACCATCAACTCGACCCCCGCGGCACCAAGAAGGCCACCCCTCGCAAGGTGATAGACGTTGGAGAACTGCCAACACCTTTGGCTTCCAACTTCGAGGCTCCCTTTGAAATTGAATTTCTCCACCATCCAATGCTCAACACCAATCAACATTGGCTGGAGAGCGTTGACGCCTACCACTTAGAACAGATACTTGATGCACTAACCCTAGGTATCTCCGACTACGTAGTCAAAAACGGCTTCAAAAGTGTAGTCATTGGCCTTTCCGGAGGAATCGACTCGGCTCTTTGTGCAGCAATATGTTCGATAGCGCTAGGGCCCCAAAACGTTACCGGGATTGCGATGCCGTCCATCTATAACCCAGATTCATCCCAAAAAGACGCCTACGAACTAGCCAAGAATCTTGGAATCAATTACCACGTACTTCCAATTATTGACGTACATGAGTCGATCCGAAATGCACTATCACCAGTCCTCGGTGGGCTACCCCAAGGACTCACCGACGAAAATCTTCAAAGCCGGATCAGAGGTCTCTCCCTGATGGCGTTCTCCAACGCAACAGGTGCGCTCCTTGTGGCTACTGGAAATAAATCAGAGGTAGCGACAGGGTACTCAACGCTTTACGGCGATAGCGCTGGCGGTTTCGCACTCATCAAAGATCTTCCTAAACTCCTGGTATACAAGATCTCCAAATTCCTAAATGAGGTTCACTTCGAGAAGGAGACGATCCCAGAGTCGATAATTCAAAAGGCACCCTCTGCCGAACTTCGTTTCGATCAAAAAGACGAGGATTCTCTTCCTCCGTATGAAGTTCTTGACCCGATAGTAGTCGGCCTTATCGAGATGGATATATCCCCCTCCGACCTCGCTGGTGGCGATCCAAACTTAGAGGAGACCGCCTTTAGAATCGCCAATTTGATAGACAGAAACGAATACAAAAGACGACAAAGTGCCCCTGGAGTAAGAATTACGCCGAGGGCCTTTGGAAAAGATCGTAGAATGCCGATCACCAATCAATATCGACCCACTTAGTTAAATTAAAATCAGAGATGTTTTCGCTCTGTTTCAGAGTCATAGTTACCTGTCTAAGGTAATTGCATTGATGGATTTTTACTATCGGTAACTACAATCACTAAATACATTCAGTTTTCATGGGGAATCACTCAACCGTTTCGCGGGTTTTGGTAGATATCACCGACAAGTTACAACCATAGAAGGTGGGTGAAGTGGCGAAGGATCGAATCGACAAAGAGGAAGAGGACCTTGTACGTCTCTATCTAAGTGATATTGGACAGTACCCACTTCTGAACAAGGACGGCGAAATCGAACTCGCAAAGCGAATCGAGGCCGGTGCAAAAGCTGAAAAAGAGCTCACAAGTAAGGGGAAGGCTATTGACCCCGAGCGAAAGGCGAAGCTTCGCTATGCCATCCGCGAAGGTGAAGATGCGAAGATGCGCTTCATCCAATCGAACCTTCGACTGGTAGTTTCAATCGCTAAGAAGTACCAAGCCTCGGGCCTTCCCCTGCTCGATCTAATACAAGAGGGGAACCTTGGCCTCATCCACGCAGTCGACAAATTCGACTGGCGCAAGGGATTCAAGTTTTCAACGTATGCAACCTGGTGGATTCGACAAGCAATCACCCGTGGCATTGCAAATACAGGAAGAACCATTCGTCTTCCCGTGCACGCAGGAGACACTCTTTCCAGAGTCCAAAAGGCTGCCGCTCGCTTTGAACTTCTCCACGGGCGCCAACCAAACCTCGAGGAACTATCGCGCGAAGTTGAGATAGACCAATCCAAACTTGCCGACGCCATGAAGTTCCGAGCCGAGCCAGTCTCTTTGAGCGAACCACTACGGGACGACGGTGACGCCGAGTTGGGAGACGTTGTTGAGGATCGAGCAGCGGCATCTCCATTCGATGTAGCAGCGACCTCGATGCTTCCAGTCGAGATAGGCCGCCTTCTAGCGCCACTCGACGACCGCGAACGAGAGATCCTACGCCTTAGATTTGGCCTAGACCGCGGAGAGGCTCGCACCCTCGAAGAGGTTGGGGAACACTTCAATCTAACCAGAGAACGTATTCGACAGATCGAGGCTCGAGCCATGTCTAAGCTTCGCCATCCATCTTCAGACACCGGAGCCAGAGACCTTTTAGCGCTCTAAAGGAGTCGTCTTTATCGTTGTAGAAGAGCCTTAAAGGGGGGTTAAAGATGCTATCTTTGACCCCTTTAAAACTTTAAAAGTCGGGGTCGCCTGGTAGAACTACCCTTGTCCCATTTCCCTCATGAATCATTCTTGGAGCAACTCTTACCACTTGACGATCGGTCTTCAAATAAGCAAAGAGCGTTTCCACAGTTTCAAAGCGGGAGATGGCCTCGAGGTTCTTCTTTGTTGGAAGTACCAACTCGTATTCACCACGTTGGTGACGCTCAAGTGCCTCTTGAGGCGAGATCCAAGTACTCTCGACGGTCTCGGAGTTATCGTGCTCACCGAGCTGCCCTACCGGCGCCATAGCGATAAAAAAGCGGGTGTCGTATCGGCGCGGAGCGCCTTCTGGAGTAATCCAGTGAGCAAAATAGGCCAAATCGTCTGCCTCGATGACCATGGACTCACTCTTCAAAATATCGCCAAAGGAAATCTTGCCCTGATTCAAAAGATTCCGCAATGACTCGAGTCTTTCGATATTGCCATTTACCTGAGAGCCATCACTTGAACCACTTCTAGCCAACATGATTCCTGACTCTTCAAAACACTCTCTAACGGCGGCTACCCAGAAACGAAGGGCGCCATCTTCAACTCCAAGGGCTGTATTTGCATCGGAGCTACTACCCCTAATCAGAGTCGAATCAGCGGCCACCTCGGCGTCGCTGGCATCGACAGCACCACCCGGAAATACGTAAGCGCCTCCCACAAAGTCGAGTTGCAGGTTTCGCTTGAGCATAAAGACTTCAACCCCTGAGACAGGGGCATCCTTGACGAGCATGATGGTTGCGGCTTCTCTCGGTGTAATCACGCAATAGATCCTAGCTAGCTTCCCTAAGGTAATTAGGGAGCAAACGATTCTTCAAGAGAGAAATGCTTGGACCGTTGTCGCGAATGCTAGAGGCTTTAAAAAAGGCCAGCCGTGGTTAGCGTCGACCACAATCGAAGTCGCTCCAAGTTCGCTCGTCATCTCTTCAAATAGGTCGCGAGTTACGACTACGTCCCTCGAACCCCAGATGGTCAAGACTTCAATCTCAGAGTCCTTAACACGCTTCATCGCCGGTCTAATATCTGAACTACGAGCGATTAGGGCGCACTCAATGGTTTTCTGTGGAGACTTCATAATCTCTGAAATTCCATCAAAGAGAGCCGAAAAGATCTGTGGAGAGGCCAAAAGGCTTCGTATTCCATCTTGGATGAATGCTCCACTCCAATCGGCTAGAGTTCGGCTCTTGACCGAGAGGTCCTTATCTCTGCTCCAGGTGGGATGTCCAATTGCATTTACTAGGACTAACTTTTCAATGCGGTGATGAAGCTTGGAGGCCGCTTCTATGGCTATAGCACCCCCCAACGAGTGACCGATCAGATCAAAGCTCGCCTCATCTCCGAAGGCCTCGCGTGCCACATTTTCGAGCGCTTCTACGTAGCTTTCAAAGCAAGCTCTGGTCGAAGTTGGTATTACGGAGTAGAGGTCAGGGACGACCACGTTGTGGCCGAGTTTGGCCAATTCAACAGCGGCTTGCCGGTAGGTAGCAGGCTTCAACGCCCACCCTGGGACTACCATCAGATTTTTACCTGAACCACAGTGGAGGTGGCGTCCACCGAATTTATCGACTTCCAATTCTTGGCGCCGACTAGGCGTTGGAGACATACCGCACCTCCCTTTCTAATCCTACGCAAAGTCGATCCTTGTGCCTTATCGACCTCTTTAGTGACTTTGGTTACAGAAATGTTACAGGAATCCTCTGCACCTGCTTCGAAATAACCAAATAGGCGTAGACATCTATTGGCAAATCACACAACTAGCAGGCAATGTGGCCGTAGTTCAAAGCTTGGTGATCATTTAATGTAAACTCGACAATGTAAGTTGACTCACATCCGTGATTGTCTGTTAAGTTCTGGAGAGCAAATAAGAATGGCTCAGGCCTCAAGCAGAGGCGGGCAAAGGCCCGTAAATCGAAATAGAACGTCAGCTCAAAACGTCCCAAAGCGCGGCGGATCAAGCAACAACAGGGGAGCTGGTAGTTCAAATCGCAAGGTTGCAGCGGCCAAGAACTCCGGGTCCAATCGTGGCCTTCTTTGGGTTACGGCTTCCTTCGTCGTAGTCGCTGCGATCATCGCTACCTTCGTCATAATCAAGGCGAATAAGTCGTCGGGCTCAGCACAAGCGACGAACCTAGCTCCTGCATCCGTAGTAAACGCCGTTACCAACGTCCCAGACACGCTTTTGGCGTCGGCATCGGTGCCTGTAAAGTCAATACCACTGCCGGTGGCCGTGAAGAACACTCCGCTGCTCACCAGCAACTCAAAGCCAGTGGTCCTCTACATGGGGGCAGACTACTGCCCTTACTGTGCTGCCCAACGTTGGCCGCTCATTGTGGCGTTATCGAAATTTGGAACATTTTCCAACCTTCATACAACCGCTTCATCATCGACTGACGTCTATCCCAACACTCAAACCTTCTCCTTCTATGGTTCGTCGTATAAGTCAAACTACATCGACTTCCAACCGGTCGAAATGCAGACCAACGTAGCTTCTAGCTCCGGTGGCTACACCACTCTGCAGACGCCTACGGCCGAACAAGGAAAGATCTTTTCTAAGTACGACCAACCTCCATATGCAGCTACTGCAACTGGCATACCATTCATCGACTATGGAAATCAGTACATCGAGAGCGGTCCGGCTTATTCACCTCAGATCCTCCAAGGCCTCACTCGGGCATCTATTGCCGGAAGCCTTACGATTCCTGGGGCGGTAACCAGTCAGGCAATCCTGGCATCGGCCAACCTCATAATCGCTACCATCTGCAAGATCGACCATAACCAACCAGGTTCTGTTTGTACATCGCCAGCAGTGGTAGCCGCACAAAAGGCGTTCTAGCTCCGTGATCGAAAGTCGCGAATCCTCGCTTTTGGAGGCGACCAGCCAACAGGTAACGATCGTTGCTGGAAAAGGTGGGGTCGGGAAGTCGACTGTATCTGTAGCGAGCGCATTGGCAAATGCTAGGGCGGGCAGGTCTGTGATTCTACTCTCTACCGATATTTCGACCATTACAGCTAGGGCTGAACGTGAAGTGGCTGCACGAGACGAATATGCGGCTAATTCCCCAGTTTTTCAGCTACTTCGGGCCGAAGAGATCTTGATCGAATACCTTGAGACCCATGGATTAGCCTCTCTCGGCAAGCGTCTGATTTCAACAGGAGTGGTCTCGGTGATTGCAACTGCGGTTCCTGGGATAAGGGAACTGCTAATACTTGCAAAGATCAAACAGCTAGCTCAAAGCGGAGACTACGACAGGATCATCTTTGACGCACCCGCCTCTGGCCATCTCATGACGTTACTATCATCGCCAACTGGATTAAAGGATATCGCTAAGGTCGGCTTGCTTAAGAACCAATCGGACGACGTCGAGGAGCTGCTGAACGACCGAAGCCGAAGTGGACTAACCATAGTTACGCTTCCGGAAGAGACTCCAGTTACCGAGAGCATAGAGACAATTTCCAAGATACGTGAGTTGAAGTCGATCGCAGTCAATGCTCTTGTGGTCAATCAACGCATAAGCGCCCCAAAGCTATCGCCGGCGGGCCATAGTGCGATCTGCGACTCAGGTGACACCTCTCCATCGGCCAGGGCCTACGAGTACGTCACCGCACGAGAGAGGGTTGCCGACGCTGAGATGCAGAGACTGATCCACGGGATCACCGACGTTGAGATACTTGAACTTCCCTATCTCTTTCAATCGGATCTTTCTATCACCGATCTAGAAGAGCTCAAAGCACGCAAGATCATTAGAGGTGTAAACCAGCGATGAGCAAAGAGAGCGTTCTCAACATTCTGCAAACAAAGTCGGTGGTTATACTGACCGGACCAGGAGGAGTAGGAAAGACCTCTTGTGCTGCATCGATAGCTATTGGTGCAGCACTAAGTGGCATAAACACTGCTGTAGTGACGATCGATCCCGCCAAGCGACTTGCTAACGCACTTGGCCTCGAGACAATTGGAAATGACCCTGTAGAGATCCCTATGGGAAGCGCTGGATCACTTCACGCTGTCATGCTCGACGCCGATGCAACTTTTGATGCCCTAATACGAAAGTATGCCAAGAGCGAAGAGCAAGTAGAGGCGATACTCGCGAACAAGGTATACCAAAACCTCACCCAATACCTATCGGGAATTCAAGAGTACATGGCGATGGAAAAGATCTTTGAGCTCCATAACGATCCGAGATTCGATCTCTTAATTGTCGATACGCCTCCGAGCGCAAATGCACTTGACTTCCTCGATGCACCGCGACGTCTGGTTAGCTTCCTTGACAACAAGGTCTTTAGAATCATCATGTCACCATCATCTTCGTTCCTAAAGCCGATATCGTTCGCCACACGTGCAGTTCTAAAGACAATTTCGAAAGTTGTTGGAGCAGAGATAGTCGACGAAGCTGTGGCGTTCTTCAAGGATTTCGAAGGTATGGAAGATGGTTTTCGGGCTCGAGCTTCCGAGGTAGGAGATCTTCTGAAGTCAGAGAAGACAACGTTCTTTCTCGTCACGTCGCCACGTACCAATACAATCATCGATACTAAGGACTTCGGGGAGAAGCTCCTTAAGTACGGTTTTTCGATTGCAAGGATCATCTCTAATCGAGAGGTTCCTCCATTCATTGGCGACGACCACAACAGCGGCGTTCTAGACGATCTCGTCCCTTCGGATCTAGATATTCTGAGCGAAAACCTAACAAAGATAGAGCTACTTCGAAGCGTCGAACAAAAAGATATCGATGACATGGCGCTTGGCCTAAAGGCAGACGGACTAATCCACGTCGCCGACAATGGCAATGGATTGAGCTCCATTGAGGACCTTGCGCACCTCGCTAGCTCGATAATCTCCTCAAATTAATGTTCCCGGCCTCCAAATAGTAGGATGTACCACATGGCTACGATTTACCTAGTGTGCGACTCAGAAGCAGTAAAAGATGAACTGAGCATGTCTCTTGACTTTGTTGCATCAAAATTGGTCTGGTTCAACAGCGCTCAAACCTTTCTTCAACAATGTAAGACCGTTACTCCGGACCTTGCGGTGCTAGATATGCAAATTGGCAATATGGGTGCAATCGCTGCAATTCACGAACTCCACCTCGAGGAGTCGGGGGGAAGGATGGACCATGTACCAACTATCGCCATCCTTGATCGCCGCGCAGACGTCTT
The DNA here is from genome assembly GCA_021805205.1 of Actinomycetes bacterium. Classification (GTDB taxonomy): domain Bacteria; phylum Actinomycetota; class Acidimicrobiia; order Acidimicrobiales; family Acidimicrobiaceae; genus Acidithrix. The sequence continues at coordinate 194,758 of JAJZFV010000002.1, forward strand.
CATTGTCCGAAGGACTATGGTCGAGGGATTTGTCATCAAACCCTTTGCATCACGCAAACTAATAGATGCCGCACGAGCCGTTCTTGCAGGAGGCACCTACGAAGATACCTCGTACGCTCCCCTCGAAAATGCGTGACCTATAGGTCACCAACTCTAAGTGACTCCATTTAGACTAAGAAATGGTGTCATCACTACGGGAAGTAGCGCAGCTTGGCAGCGCGCAGCGTTCGGGACGCTGAGGCCGGGGGTTCAAATCCCCCCTTCCCGACCAACAAGTCGACGAATGAGCCCCAGACTAATTAATAGTTGGGCTCTTTCGTTGACATCGATTTGGCCCAACCTTCCACGATCTCAGCAATTGAACTGCTCCAATAAAATCCCGAACGATCACCTTTTATCATCTCGGACCAATTGAGCTACCTTTTACAAATTCGCAGTCGCTTGTAGCTTCCAAACCGCCAAAGTACTTGTGATAAAACCCTCTCGCTTCTTTTGAATTTGAAAGCGGGCTTAGGTCGGGATTGGACGCCTGTTTTGCCAATACCCAACAGCCAAATCCGAAATTAGAAGACTGGATCGTCGAAGACAAATTAAGAAGGTCTCACCTAATTGACGGCACACGTGAGAGATTCATCTTTATCCGATACCGATAATCTCCAAATATGGCTTACCCATGATCAATTTATGTCTAACTATCCACATGGAAGGCATAGTGCTTGGTCATCTAACCATTCGTTTACATAAAAGGTCTAAGCTAAAAATCACGACCTAAAAATAGGGTTTCCAAAGCGATTTATCCACCATCAAAGTGGAGCAAAAAGCCAGAAAGGTGCGTTTTATGCAACTGGGAATGATCGGTCTCGGCCGTATGGGTGGAAATTTAGTTCGTAGACTTATGGCAAATGGCCACGACACCGTAGTTTACGACGTAAGCAAAGAGGCGGTCGCAGCGCTAGAGGCAGAAGGCGCTACTGGTGCAACCTCCATCAAAGACTTTGTTGAGAAACTCTCCAAGCCACGCGCAGCGTGGATCATGGTTCCAGCTGGCGAGATAACGACTTCAACGGTGCATGAACTAGCAGAGTATATGGAGGAAGGCGACATCATCATCGATGGCGGCAACTCCTACTACCGAGACGACATCGATCGAGCGAACAAGTTGAAGAAGAAGGGAATCTCATACGTCGACGTAGGAACCAGTGGTGGGGTCTGGGGCCTTGAACGCGGCTACTGTCTTATGGTCGGTGGCGATAAAGCCATCGTCGATCACCTTTCACCTATCTTTTCCACCATCGCTCCCGGTTTAGAGGCGGCGCCTCGTACGCCTAATCGTAGCGGAGAGGTTGAAAACTATGAGACTGGTTGGCACCACTGCGGACCAAACGGCGCTGGACACTTTGTCAAGATGGTTCACAACGGAATCGAATACGGTCTCATGGCAGCATACGCCGAAGGTTTCAACATCCTAAAAAATGCGAATATTGGATCAGCGACGCGCGATAACGACGCTGAAACTGCGCCCCTTGCTCATCCCGAGTACTACCAGTTCGACTTCGATATCGCGGCTATCGCTGAACTTTGGAGAAGGGGAAGTGTAGTTACCTCGTGGCTCCTCGACCTAACGGCTATCGCTCTCGTCGATTCGCCCGATCTAAGTGAATTTGGCGGTAGGGTCTCCGATTCGGGAGAGGGACGTTGGACTACCCTAGCCGCCGTCGAAGAGGGGGTTCCAGCCCCGGTTCTTACAGCGTCTCTGTATTCGAGGTTCGCATCGCGCGATCTCGACAAGTATGCAAACCAGATCCTAAGCGCTATGCGCAAGGGGTTCGGTGGCCACGCCGAGAAGAAGGATTAAGGCGGTGTCGAATACCAGCGCTCAATCCAAACGAGTATATCTATTCGACATAGATGGCACTTTGCTCATCTCCGATGGAGCTGGATCGTCCTCATGGACCCTAGCCTTCGAGGAGCTGTACCAGATCTCAGCCGACATCTTTCAGTACACCGACACTGGTATGACTGATCAAGCTATCGCCAAACACACCTTCGAGGCAACTATGAAGCGAAGTGCTACAGAGGCCGAACTCAAAGAGTTGATTGAGGTAAGACTTCGTCATCTCTGTGATACCATCAACGCGTCGGCGCACTTTGAAGTACTTGGTGGAGTTGTGGAGCTACTCACCAAGTTGAAGGCGTCGGGGGCTATTCTTGGAGTTGTTACCGGCAACCTCCAGCAAGCAGCAGAGATGAAGCTAGAGAAGGCAAAGTTATCCGACTTCTTTACCTTTGGCGGATACGGCTCAGACGCATTTGAGCGTGTTGACCTAACTCAAGTGGCGATAGATCGCTGTCGCCAAATTCACGGATCAGATCTACCTTTAGACGACTTCGTCGCCATAGGGGATACCCCAAATGACGTAAAGGCGGCCCATGGTTGTCATATACAATGCGTTGGAGTAGGAACACACAAGTACAAACGAGAAGAGTTGGCGGCTGCAGGTGCCGACTTCGCCATCGACGATCTAAGATATGGCCTTCCGATGTTTGGAATTGACCTTTAGAGATAGTTTGAGCAAAGGGGATCAGTTGCAAAGCGAATTACTTGGAGTTGACATCGGAGGAACCCATTTTCGAATGGGTTTCGTCTCTAATGACGGCGGCGTCATAGGGCACAAATCCCTACCGACTCCATCTTTTTCAACTTCATTCGATGCCTTTGTCGATCTGCGTCAGCTGATCGATCCCGACCACCAAGCCAAGAGGCTGGTGGTGGGCGTTCCCGGAGTCGTCGACTACAAGGAGCAGCGCCTCATCTATGCTCCTAATATTCCACAGAACTTCGTGCCAGAGTTGAACTCCAAGGCAATAAGTGAAAACCTCCAAGTTGAGACCCTTATCGTAAATGATGCAGACCTAGCCGCTATCGGAGAGGCAAACTTTGGGGCGGGACGCGGCAGCGAATCGATGGCCTACATTACCATCTCAACTGGCGTAGGTGCCGCTGTCGTCGTAGACAAACACCTCCTTCGCTCACGCCACTCTATAGCCGAGCTCGGCCATAGTTTTATCGATGCCTTGTCCGCAACCGTCGATGGCGTCGGCTCGGTGGAGCTTATGGCGAGCGGAACCGCTCTGGGCATGATCGCCAAAGAGGAGGGAGTAGCCCTACCAAATGCAGAGATCGTAAAGAGAGCTACGGCCGGCGATATCGAATGTGCCCGCCTTGTCGAGCGACTCGCCCACAACGCTGCGGTCTCGATGGCAAATATGGTTCACCTCTTCTCGGTCGATACGATCGTCCTAGGCGGAGGAGTTTCGCTCTCAGGCGACTATTTCTTCAACCTTGCAGTCGAAGGCTTCAACCGACTCTGCCCTCCATACTTTTCGGTTGAAGTCAAGCGTGCTGAACTTGGCGACGAAGCGGGGCTATCGGGCGCTGGTGCGGCATTTGACGCCTTCGAGATGAATTAGTCGACAGAGCCTTATTCGATGACTTTGGGGAAAACTCAAGTTCAAAATAAAAAGGGCGCCTTGGTCATCGCTTTTACGCTCTTCATACCGGTAACGCTTTTCTCGCCCCTCAATTTCGCTTGCGGCGCGGCCAACTAGATATAGCCAAGTTTTAGTAACGTTGCTTTGTCCAAGGCTATCGTTGAAGTCGAGTACCAACCTCCAAGTGCGACTACTTGCAACGAATAAAAAGAAGAAAGCACAGTGGCTAACTTCACCTAACTGCAACTTGCCAAGCCAACGATCAGCTCTCTTTCGATCCTTTAATGTTTGCGGCAAAGTCCTCAATAGCCCGAAAGAGAGGAAGTCGTGATGACTCTAGCCGATACCAGATCCACCTACCCCGTCTCTCAGAGGTCAACCAACCCGCATGAACAAGGGTCGTGAGGTGGTGGCTAACTGTGGATTGAGATCGTCCAACGCTTGCAACTAAGGCACAAGCGCAGAGGGGCTCGGGATAGGCATCGGCGTAGTGGGCAAGGAGTTTCAACCGTATCGGATCTGAGGTAGCAGCTAGCACTTCAGCTATCTCTTTTGAATATCTCGATACTTGGTTCGCCGATGTTCCAACCTCCCCAAAGTCGCAACGCTGCGAAGTAGCATCCACCTCCACTGGTACCTTCGGTTCTCGCACGATCTCTGAGTCTAAAAGCACAAACTAAGTTGATTGTCATATCGATCAATATCGATATGATATTTACCCATGGAGCGCGAAGGAAATTTAACTGCTTTCGAGACAAGGGTCACACAGCGGCGGCTGATAAGCGAATTTACAGGAACGGCGATCCTTCTCTTAGCCGTAGTCGGATCTGGCATTCAAGCTACCCTCCTTTCACCGCACGACGTGGGCTTAGAGTTACTGGAAAACGCGCTTGCTACAGCTGCGATTCTTCTCTTTATAATTACAATCTTCGCCAAGGAGTCTGGGGCTCACTTCAATCCGCTAGTTACAGCCTTGGCAGCATTTAAAGGTCAGCTCACTTGGGAACAGGCCACAGTTCAGATGATCGCCCAATTTGCGGGGGCAATTGTCGGGACCCTCGCAGCAAATTCAATCTTTGGCGTTCCAAATATCGCTTTTTCGAGCCATATTCGCCAATCCTCTGATCACTTTTTCTCCGAGGTAATAGCTACCTTTCTCCTCATAATGGTCATCGAGCTTTCTGGAAAGACATACGATGCAAAAGCGACTCCTGCTCTCATAGCCGCACTCATTGGCGCTGCCTACTTCTTCACCTCCTCTACCTCATTTGCCAATCCCGCCGCGACAATTGGAAGGATGTTTACTACTTCTTTTGCGGGAATTAGTCCCTCATCCACCATCTCTTTCATCGCGGCTCAAATAATTGGTACTGCAGGCGCATACATGTTTTCAAAACTCTTTATGAGCAAAGGGCAAATTTAAAAATGGATAAAAAAGAGGTTCTCTTCGTCTGCGTTCACAACGCTGGAAGATCTCAGATGGCCGCCGGCCTTATGAGGGAGTTGGCCAGCGACCTCGTAGATGTAAAGGCTGCTGGAAGCGAACCGGCTGAAACGTTAAATCCAGCGGTCGTCGCCGCTATGGCGGAGATTGGGATCGACATCTCGCAGCAAGTACCCCGCAAACTCACCTTCGATGACGCCAAGGCGACTGACGTAGCCATCACCATGGGTTGTGGAGATGCCTGCCCTGTCTTCCCCGGGAAAACCTATCTCGACTGGCAACTTGATGATCCGGCCGGAAAGTCAATTGAAGATGTTCGCAAGATCCGCGATCAAATAAAGAACTTGGTCGAAGAACTCGCAGAGCAAATAAGAAGCGGCAAGATATAACAAACTTCTTCGTGTTGTCGATTCAGATGTGCGCAGATTGGGGCTCACCATCGCTAAATTGAAGACCATGCGGAGCAGGCAACGGTATCTTTCTTCACGACTTCAAGGCTTTGGAACGACCATATTTGCAACTATGTCTCAGTTGGCGATCGAGACCAACTCGGTCAACCTTGGGCAAGGGTTTCCCGACTATGATGGTCCGGAGCTAATCGCAGAGGCTGCGATTGCAGCCATTAGAAGCGGCCTAAACCAGTATCCACCTGGACCAGGGATTGAACCACTCCGAAGGGCAGTAGCACTTCATAATCAAGAGCACTACGGTGTTATCTACGATCCAACTACAGAGGTTTTGATAACCGCCGGTGCAACTGAGGCCCTGGCATCTACATTGATATCACTCCTCGAAGTCGGAGACGAAGTGGTGGTCTTCGAGCCCTGCTACGACTCATACGTTGCATCTATTGCCATGGCTGGAGCTCGAGCGGTCCCAATCCGCCTCAACGGTCCGAATTGGGACTTCGACTTTGAAAAACTTAGATCATCGATAGGACCTCGAACCAGAGCTATCCTGGTAAATACTCCTCACAATCCGACTGGCAAGGTCTTTGACTTTGAAGAGCTGAGCGAGATCGCAAGGTTAGCGATCGAAAACGACCTCCTTGTCATTACCGACGAGGTCTACGAACACTTAGTCTTTGAAGGAACACACCACTATTTAGCGTCATTCGACGGCATGCGTGAGCGGACGATCTCAATCTCATCTGCAGCTAAAACATTCTCCTTCACCGGCTGGAAGATCGGTTGGGTCGTTGCACAACCAGAACTAATTGCTGCGATTAGAACTTCAAAGCAATTTCTTACATACGTAAATGGCGCCCCATTTCAGCACGCTATCGCCAAAGGGCTCGAACCAGAGCTCGACCTCACTAGAGAGGCGAAATTGGCGCTAGGTCCCTCGAGGGACCTACTTATCGGTGCTCTGGATCAACTGGAGCTAAATCCTATGCCAACTGCTGGCACCTACTTTGTCAACTGCGACATCTCATCGGTCACAAAGGAAGATGCCCTCACCTTTTGCATGCGCATGGCAAATGAGGCCGGCGTGGTAGCGATACCGAGCTCCGTCTTCTACCTCGACCGCGAAGGCAGCGAACACTACGTTCGCTTCGCATTCTGCAAGAGAACTTCGGTCATTGACGAAGCGGTCTCTCGCCTCGAATCTTGGTTAGATTGACCGTAGCTTCGACGACCGATTGAGAGAAATAAGGGCAAACCATAGCTCAAGGTAGCAGATCCTCTACAAATTCGAGATGATAGATAATCCTTTGACTTTTTTGCTGGTAGATAGATCGTCTCGAGACCAATAGATCCGCGTCATAAAGATCCAACAAAAACAGAGATACCTAAAGGCGATCTACCCCTGACGAGATCGAGTGCCAGGGTTGGCGAAGCACAATCCTTTCAGTAAAACTCGATGCCGCTTCAACTCCAGATCAACGTTTATATCTTTACATTCTGCCGCTAGGTGACAGAGCAGTTCTAAGCGAGATAAAATCAATTAGTTACCGCTGCATTGATTATTCGAAAAAACATTTGACGACAATTAAGAATGTAATCCTTACTTTATATTCAGGATTCCTTAAGGTATTTATCAACTTGTCGCCGTGGATAGCGCAATTCACAATCGTATGTACGTCGAAGAATCTAAACTGACAAAAACTAGAAAGTCACTTTGTCTCCTGTCAACTTGGCTGTAATCTCAGTAAATGAAACCATTATAAATTCATAAGTTACCTGATCAAGTAGATGTTTCTCTTGGAGCCACAGCTCCCACCGAAAGTTCCAACCATTAGGTAATTGCGCTTAGCAGATGTAATTATCAAGCAATTCATAAGACCGGCAAAGTTGCTGACTCATCTATCAAGTGCAGATACTCAATCCATTTGTGGCCTTAGCTCGTCGACGCAAATAACTTTCCTAGCACCTACCTTCAGTAACGATTCATCTAATTTCGCTATTGTTTTGCTCAGAGAGGCGGATTTTGAAATGGAAAGTACGACTTTTTTCCCTGACACTTCACAACTTGGAAATGTTAGGAGCAGCTCAGTAGAAGCTAAGCGCAACACACCTAGACCCCCATCGCGCCTGGCATTCAATGCGATGGTGGCACTACTTGGTCTTGGCCTAGGGGTATTCGTAGCGCTACCAATCGTCGATGGAACCCAAAGTGAACTACACATCACCGGCGGCCTTGCCATGTTCATCGGATCAGTCACCGGACTAATTGGTACCTACTTAGCCTTGATAATGGTGATTCTCGCAAGCAGAATGCCCGCTCTTGAACGAATACTAGGTCAAGGCGGAGTTATCCATTGGCACCGTAAGTTGGCTCCGTGGCCAATCTTGCTGATTATTGCCCATGCCATCTTTCTCACATTGTCATATGCCGAGGCGGCAAAGAGTGGGTTTTTATCCGAAGTTGGCGTCGTAGTCAATACATTTCCTCACCTGGTAAGCGCGACTATCGGCCTCGGAATTATGGTTCTGATAGGCATAGTATCAGTTCCACAAATTCGCAGAAATATTTCAAGAGAGAACTGGTGGATCCTTCATCTTCTCATGTACGTCGCCCTAGCGATTTCGTTTGCCCATGAGATCGCCCTAGGACCATCTTTTGTGAAACACCCCCTAACACAAATTGCATGGATTGGGGGGTGGGTCTTAGCACTGGCACTTATCGTGATATTTCGCATCGGAGTACCAGTAGTTAGATCGCTTCGCTACAAATTACGCGTCGCCGAAGTGCATCCCGAGAGCGAAGGTGTGGTCTCGATAGTTCTTGAGGGCAAGGGGCTAGAGCGACTAAAGATCTCTGGCGGACAATTCTTCGAGTGGCGATTCTTGACCAAAGGAATGTGGTGGCAAGCGCACCCATTCACCGTCTCAGCCCTGCCAAAGCCTCCTTTCTTGCGACTGACCGTCAAGGCCCTGGGAGACTTCTCATCGTCTCTCGCACAGATCAAAGTTGGAACTTCAGTGGCCATAGAGGGACCCTATGGTTCATTTACAGTGGAGGCATCAAAACGGCCGATGGCTCTTTTGATAGCGGGTGGAATAGGCGTTACCGCAGTTCGATCACTATTGGAAGAGATCTCCCCCAAGGCTCGCCCGGTGGTTATATTGCGAGCCAACAAAGAGTCCGAACTGGCACTGCTGGACGAAATTTCGGAGCTGGTAAAACTTCGCAAAGGGGTAGTTCACAAGTTAATCGGCAGTCGTGAATCGGTAAAATTGACATCAATAATAAAACTTGTACCCGACATGAAGCGACGCGACGTATTTATCTGCGGTCCTGAGGGCTTTGTAAATCAAGTTGAATCGATCGTAAAGAAGAGCGGCGTCCCCTCCGAGGCCATCCACCACGAAGCTTACAGTATCTAGTTAGGAATATAACCAAGTGAAACCGTCCTTAATGCTAATAGGCGCTGCCACAGTCGGCTTTGTTGGAGTGATCGTGATTCACGGGCCAGCGGCATCTCCTCAATCCACCTCCTTAGTAAAGTCGAGCGCACCGACTCAATCTGCGACCGCTACAACCGCGTCGACTAGCCCTGGATCGACCACGACTACGGCGGCTTCGGCCAGCTCCGCCTCAACTACGACGACCGTAGCACCGGCAAATTCGCAGTCGACCACCACGACTGTTGTCAATCCCACTACATCCACTACCACTGCACCAAAGTCAATTTCAAATGCAACGATGATCGGCTCTTTGGAAAACTACGGATACGGGCAGATGGCTGTGAAAGTAACGATCGCGAATAACAAAATTACCGATGTGAGCGTAACTTCACTTCAGACCGCTGAATCCTACTCATTGCAGTTAGAGCAGCAGGTAGTTCCAATCTTGAAGTCTGAGGTTCTCAAGGCTCAGAGTGCACAGATCATGGGGATCACCGGCGCCACCTATACCAGCGAGGCATATGCATACTCGCTCCAAAGCGCCTTGACCAAACTCAACTTCAAGTGATCTCCCACGTTCACCATGCAATGGGAACCGCCTTTTCTTTCGTGATCGCCGACGACAATACCCCTGGATCAAAGATTGAAAAAGCGCTTGCGATGGCGTGCTCCGAGATCGACTCCCTCGACAATAGATTTAGCCCATGGAAAAGCGAGAGTGAGCTAAGTCGCTACAACCGTGGAGAGGTGAAACTTCCCTCCCCACTCTTTATAGAAGTAGTCGAAGAGTGCGAAAGGGCAAAAGCGTTGACTGCTGGCTTCTTTGATCCATGGGCATTGGGAGTAAAGTTCAATCCGACTGGAATAGTCAAAGGTTGGTCAGCCAAACGCGCCCTCTCGATCCTTATTGAAGCTGGGATTGAGGGTGGAGTCGTTAACGCCGGAGGCGACATCTGCGTAATTCCTGGCCGTTCTTACTTGATCGGGGTCCAGGACCCATTCAATTCGGGAGAGATGTTAGGCGCAGTAGAGGTTACAGATGCGGTAGCAACCTCTGGAAGCTATGAACGCGGCGACCATATCGTCAACGTAAAAGGTGGCACCATAACGACGATAGCCGCAACGATAATGGGCCAAGACTTGACCCTCTTAGATGCGTTCGCAACTGCTCTAATAGCAGGCGGTAGCGAAGTTCTAACTTTAGTATCTAAGTTGAACGAACTAGCTGCGATGATAGTAAAAAACGATGGATCGATGCTTGCAACATCCAACTTTTCGTTCTCAAAGGGCGCCGAAGCTCCCTGAATAGCAAAGACCAATTGTCGATATTCATTGGCATCTTCACCTAGTTAGCCACGCAATCCCTAGGTGAGTTACCTTGAGTCATCGACAAATCTGACGCTAGTAAGACCACACGAGATACCTAACTTCTCTAGCTTCAGATTAATAATCAGATCAATAAAAATTTACGAGGCGAAGTCGTCGATGCCAGAGTCGGCGGGCTGCCTCTGATCAGAGCAAATCTTTCGCTGTGCGGGATTGATAATTATGTCTACTCCATCGTCAAGTCGGCGGCTCTACCGTTTCGAATTGACCAGCCCTATCTCAGTGACGACGTAATCATCTAGGTGTGTAGTCGATTTGCCACTGCTTGAGAGTTACCGTCGAAGTGGCAACTTCAAAGCTCATCAACGGCGAAAGTCGATAGAGATCGCAGGATTAGAAGTGATTGCTGCAAATACGACCGGCAGTTTCTGTAGGCGTCGCAATAGGTTGGCTTTTATAATTATTGCTCAGATTCGTATTTCAATAGCGTTGGTCGTGCTAACAGCGCATTCAAAGGCAGCAAACGACCCAGACTGGATGACCACAACCTTTGGATATTAAATTCTTTACGCAGGTCTTTGTGACCCTCTTGGTAATCATGGATCCCCTCGGGAACGTTCCCATATTTCTATCTCTCACTAAGAACGTAGCTCCCAAAGCTCAACGCCATCTTGCACTCCAAGCGGTCCTCGTTGCAGGTGCGGTAATCGGTTCCTTCGCCCTTTTTGGCCAAGAGATCCTCTCTTACTTAGGGATTTCGATTCCTGCGCTGCAGGGCTCTGGCGGCCTCCTGCTTCTATTGGTATCACTAAAACTACTAACTGGTGGTAGCGAGGAGCACGCTCAGGTAGACGATGTCTCGGTAGCCCTAGTGCCCCTAGGTACACCACTCATTGCAGGTCCTGGTGCAATAGCTGCGACAATCGTCTTCGCCAAACAATCACACACCTTTGATAGATACACTGCCATAGCGGCTGCACTTGCCCTTGTACTTATTCTTCTATGGGTAACCCTCAGGTACTCACTAGCCTTGATACGCCTTCTCAAAGAGGGCGGAATAACATTGCTAACCCGAGTCTTTGGGCTATTACTAGCAGCAATTTCAGTTCAACTCATAGCCCAAGCAGTGCAAGGATTTGTCAAGGGTTAGGCAAATGTGCGCCCATACTTCTGGCATCTGGCGATAGCTAGAGATCAGAGTTGGTTGGAGTCGGCGAGGTGGATTGCACTGTGCAATCTTTCTACCATAGCAAATAAGTAGAAGCTCTGCACTCTGTCAATTTGCAAGGACAATCGGGGTAGAACCACTGCACTATCATCGACAATTGATATTTTGTTCCGAGAGCTCCTCAACCCCAAATAGTGCCACATCACTACGATTTCGAATCATCCATTTTATAGAAGGTTCGAAGGTGGTGGCCGCTACGGTTGTGGTAGCAAAAGAAGAGAGCTAGGCCATCGCCTAGCTCTCTTCTAACTATCTCGTCACTATCGAGCTACGATACCCATCTCAATTAAGGCTTCAGCGATCTGAATCGTATTTAGGGCCGCTCCCTTTCTTAGGTTGTCGCCGGAGATAAAGAGGGCTACTCCATTTTCGACACTGTCGTCTCTACGAATTCGTCCCACGATCGATGGGTCGATTCCTGCTGCTTTCAGCGGGGTAGGAACATTGTCGACGATGACCGACGGAGCTTCAGCAACTACCTGACGGAGCTTTTCTATCTCAAATTCTCTCTCGAGCTCAAGGTTCAACGCAACTGAGTGGCCAGTAAAGACCGGAACTCTAACGCAGGTAGTCGAGACCCTGAGTCCCGGTAGCTCTAAGATCTTTCTACTCTCGTCACGAAACTTATGCTCTTCGTTGGTCTCATCGTCCACCAATGATCCCGCAAGTGGGATCACATTTCCGGCAATGGGTTCGAGGAATGCCTTGGGGGCACCTAGATCAACGCTCGAACCATCGAAGGTGAGCTTGGCAATATCATCGCCAGCGCGATGGATCTGGCCGGCCAGCTCTTCGACACCTGCGACACCGGCACCTGATACGGCTTGATAGGTTGAGGCAACGACTCGCCTTAGTCCATAGGCCATGGCGATCGCCTTCATCGGCGACATACACACCATCGTGGTGCAGTTTGGATTGGCCACAATCCCGAGGGGGATATTAGAAAGAGCGTGGCCATTTACCTCAGGCACTACCAAAGGAACTTGATCATTCATTCGCCAAGCCGATGAGTTATCGATAACGATAGCACCAGCCGCCGCAACCTTGGGAGCCAAAACCTTAGAGGCTGTTGCACCATTTGAAAAGAGGGCGATGTCGATCCCGGTAAAGTCCGCTGTCTCTGAGTCTTCAACGACTACCTCTCGACCCATGAAGTTGAGGCTCTTTCCGGCCGAACGAGACGTTGCGAAAAACCGAATCTGATCGATTGGAAACGATCTTTGCTCAAGGATCGCCCTCATTACTATGCCCACTTGGCCCGTGGCACCAAAGATTCCAAGGTTCACGTTAGGACCTCCATTCAAATGAAAAGATTTATCTAAAGCTCAAAGGCTTCGTGCAAAAGTCGAACTGCGTCTTCTACGTCCTCTTGGCGCACTACGCACGAGATCCGAATCGCTGAGGTGGAGATCATTTCGATATTAATCCCCCCCTTTGCCAAAGTCTCAAACATCGTTGCGGTAATTCCTGGATGGCTCTTCATTCCAGCACCTATCAAGGAGACTCTCCCAATTCCCGAGTCGGCATAGGCCGTCCCGGCACCAATCTCGTTGGCGATCTCTTGGGTTACAGAAAGGGCAGCACTTAGATCTACCTGCGGAACGGTAAAGGATATATCGGTAGTTCCACCATGTGAGACGTTTTGAACGATCATATCGACGTTGACGTTTCGATTAGCGATCTCGCGAAAGACGCGCGCGGCGATGCCTGGTTTATCGGGAACGCCTGTGACGGTAACCTTTGCTTCGCTGGTGTCATGGCTAATTGCTGAAACTACAGCCTGCTCCATCGTTTCATCCTCCTCTTGAACGGAAGTACCGGGCTCCCAGGTAAAACTTGATCTAACTTGTAGCGGCACCGAAAAGTTACGCGCGAATTCAACAGAACGAAGGGCGAGCACCCGCCCCCCAGATGCAGCCAGCTCAAGCATCTCTTCAAAGGAGATCTTGGAGATCTTCCGGGCATTGGGTACCACTCGAGGGTCGGCGGTAAAGACTCCAGGAACGTCGGTATAGATCTCACAAAGTTGGGCCTTCAGCGCGGCTGCCAGTGCTACTGCTGTTGTATCGGAGCCACCTCTACCGAGGGTAGTTACGTCGTGCTCAGTCGATACGCCTTGGAAACCGGCGACTACCGGAACCTTCCCACTTTGGAGTGCATCGAATAGGCGACCTGGGCGAATGTCAAGAATCTTTGCCTTGGTGTGATCAGTGTCGGTAATGATTCCAGCCTGCGAACCGGTAAACGACGCAGCTGCAACACCACGGTCGGCAAGTGCCATACAAAGAAGAGCCATGGATATTCTCTCACCGGCCGTCAGCAACATATCCATCTCGCGTCCGGGATGGGTATTAGAGACGTCATTTGCAAGTCGGATCAAGTTATCGGTGGTCTTTCCCATAGCAGATACGACCGCTACAACTTGGTCACCTTTTCGCACCGTCCGTGCGATATGGTCGGCGACAGCCTGAATGCGGTCTGCATCGCCAACCGAAGTTCCACCAAACTTTTGAACAATTAAAGCCACGTTAACAAACTAATAGTCGCCAACACCTAAACCCACTTGGCCAATGGAGTAACGGTAGCGATAATTTGCACATTGGCGTGCCTCAATCTGGGAAATAGGGGCTCTTGATATCAACTTTGACACTTTAATTTCAAAGTCGACTATTTTAGATCATTGTGCCAAGTGCTAAAAGAGAACGAATTAGGGCTAACCAAGCCAAGAAGAGAGCGGCGGAGATGGCCGTAGTGAAGAAGAAGAATAGAGTCAAAAAGTCGATCTACGGTGCTGTCGGTGCCGTACTGGTCGTAGGAGCCATCTATCTGGTTTCTAGGCCAGCCTCGACTAAGTCGTCCACTGCCTCAGCTACATCGACCACGTCGGCAGCTGCGGCGGCCACGACTACAACTGCAGCTGCGACCACCACTACCGCGGCCACAACAACAACGGCAGCCGCCACACCGCTGCCGTGTCCTCCAGCTACTGGGTCAGCAACTAGAGTCACAAAGTTCCCAGCCGCTCCCCCAATGTGCATCAATCCATCGGCGAGCTACAGTGCAACTGTTACGACCGATGTTGGTACCTTTACAATCGCCCTCAACGCTTCTATTGAGCCAAAGACTGTAAATAACTTTGTCTACCTAGCCAGATACCACTACTTCGACGGGATCATCTTCCATCGCGTTATTCCAGGTTTCGTGGTTCAAGGTGGAGATCCAACCGGTACTGGAACCGGCGGCCCCGGATATGAATTTGCCGACGAACTTCCTCCAGGCCAGAGCTACAAGATCGGAACAGTAGCTATGGCAAATGCTGGCCCCAATACCAATGGAAGCCAATTCTTCATCGTGGTTGGACCAGCTGGAACCTCCTTGCCCTACCAGTATTCGATCTTTGGAACCGTCTCCTCGGGGATGAACGTAGTTCAAAAGATCGCAGCCGACGGAAGTGCCTCAGGAACGCCAACTGTCGTACACAAGATGATTTCAGTAACTATCACCGGTCCGTAGCAATTAGATACCCACCGCGAAGGTATTCGAAGTCAAGCTCATAGTATTGAGGTTATTACAAAAATGTTCGGAAAGAAGGGGAAGATTACTCCCATGGAATGTCCAAAAGTAGACGGCTCGAGCCCTAAAATTCAAAACTTTCCGGCAGAACCACCGATGTGCATCGATCCAGAGAAGAGATACTCGGCTCATTTCTCGACCTCAAAGGGCGAATTCATAGTAGCACTTGACACTATCAAGGCTCCAAAGACGGTAAATAACTTCGTCTACCTGGCGCGATACCACTACTACGAGGGAGTGATCTTCCACCGAATCATCCCCGGCTTCGTAGTTCAGGGTGGAGATCCCACTGGAACAGGGGCGGGGGGACCTGGATATCGATTCGAAGATGAGCTTCCAAAAGCTGGTCAATATCAAATCGGTTCAATCGCAATGGCAAATGCTGGCCCCAATACCAATGGAAGCCAATTCTTCATCGTCACTGGAGCAAGTGGTGTAGGTCTTCCACCTCTATATAGCCTATTTGGCCAAGTCATAAAGGGCATGGACGTAGTAACAGCGATCGAATCCGTGGGAACATCGAGTGGCAAGACGAAAGAGCAAGTGACCATCGAATCAGTTACAATCACCGAAGAGTCATAGCCAAGGGCTAGCAACTCCCAAGCAAAAGATTGAGACAATAAGGCCCCCTCGGCAATTCGAGGGGGCCTCTCTTTTACACCTCTACGTGAAATTCCAGATCATCGAGTTCAAGACGAGATCCATCGAAGTAGGCTTCGAACTCACCACTACCGATCAATTCGAACTTCCCATCGGAGCTGCGATAGAGAAGATTCGACTCGTCTACTCCGACTGTGACGAATTGCGCCCCCTCGAGATAGTGGGTCCTCTCGCGCTTTTCACTAGACCACTGTGAATAGTGGGGGATAAAGGCGATCTTCTTTAACAAGCCAAGGCCGACGGTAAAGGCTCCTCCGCGAGGATCTACCATCGGATCGGTCAAGACCATTCCACCACCGCTCGAACCAACGACGGTAGCTCCATTTTTCCAAGCTGCAACTATGGCATCTAGAGCAGGAGATTGCCAAAGAACCGATCTTAGGTGATGGGGAGAACCTCCCCCAAGGTAGATAAAGCGAGAGTTAGCGAGCTTGGCGAGCCACTTTTCATCAGAGGCATCGCTTCGATTTAAGATCATGATCGGGTCGACCTTAGCGTCGAACTTCTCAAAGTGCCCCTTGGCAGTTTCAATTGCCATCTCGGGATACTCATAGGCAGCCGCAGTGGGAAGAATCGATACTAGATCTGTCTTGGAAACCTCCAAAAGCATCGCATCAAAGGTACAGCTATCGGTCCACTCGGCACCACCGACTAGACCTATTAAACCTCTCATGGCCTGTGTCATTATTACCTTTCCGCACTTTCTTACCCTTCAATCATAGGTCACTAACCTTTGGTCTCTATAAGATCACTTCTATGTTTGCCCAAACTCCAAATCCCCCCTATACCGCTGTTATCTTTACCTCCTGCCTCTCTGATGACATAGAGGGTTACGATATTGCAGCAGCCGAGATGGTGCGGTTAGCCCAAGAGCAAGAGGGGTATCTCGGCATCGAAAGCGCTAGGGAGAAGATCGGCATAACCGTCTCCTACTGGTGCGACGAAAGTTGTGCCAAAGAGTGGAAACAAAACGTGGACCACGCCCTAGTTCAGCGGATTGGGGCAGAGCGATGGTATCGACAATACAGAGTACGAATCGCCATAGTTACCCGCGATTACTAAGGTCTACCCATTCCGTCAGCTGCCATAATTTTCATTCAATTTGCTCCGATTTGACTCTGTATTTGTTCGATTTTCCATGAAACCCACAAAAGTTTTTCCATCTTCTTTCAGGTCATATGTGAAATTTGGCACAATTGATCAAATTTGACCTATCACATATGGCGAACATTGATATCGAATCTTCAATAACGCTAAATTGTGTGGATGGAAATTCGCAAGGTGGGGGTCCTCGGATCCGGAATAATGGGCTCTGGTATAGCCGAGATAGCAGCAGAAGCTGGTTATGAAGTAATTCTTCGCTCGAGAAGGCAAGAGACCGCTGACCATATGCGAACCAGCGTCGAGAGATCACTTCTGCGGAAGATCGAAAAGGGTCGTTTGAGTGAAGATGCCGCCAGGGAGATTATGGGGCGTATTCAAACTACATCCGATATCGATCTGCTTGGACCGTGTAACTTAGTTATCGAATCGGTGGTAGAAGATCTCGCGGTCAAGAAGAACCTCTTCGCAGAACTTTCAATTATCGTCGATGAGTCAACGATCATAGCAACCAACACCTCGACTCTTCCAGTGGTTGAATTAGCCGCTGTCACGAAGCATCCGGAGAGGGTCTGCGGCATTCACTTCTTTAATCCCGCAACCGTTATGAAGTTAGTCGAGATAGTCACTCCAATAACGGCCTCTGAGGAGACGATCTCAACTGCAGTTGAATTCGCTAAGTCACTCCACAAAGATGTAGTCAAGGTCAAAGATCAAGCAGGGTTCATCGTAAATGCCCTCCTCTTTCCCTACTTGAATAATGCAATTAGGATGGCAGATAGCGCCATGGCCTCGATCGAAGAGATCGACATCGCGATGAAGGGTGGGTGTGGCTTTCCAATGGGCCCCTTTGCCCTACTCGACCTAGTTGGGCTAGACACATCACTAGCGATACTCGACGCGCTCTATGAAGAGTTTCGCGATGCCAACTTTGCACCGGCACCCCTTCTTAGAAGAATGGTTGCTGCTGGATTTCTAGGACGCAAAACCAAAAAGGGTTTTTACAGCTATTGATTGAGCTAGGTCATCTCATACCAAGGGCAGGCGACTGAATTCGCAGGAAAGGTTAGATCAAGTGGAAGATCCCAAATTAAGTGAGAAGGACAAGCCGTGGGTGTTTCGCACCTACAGTGGCCACTCCACCGCTCAAAAGTCGAATGAACTCTACAGAACCAACCTAGCAAAGGGGCAGACCGGCCTCTCGATCGCCTTCGACCTCCCGACCCAGATCGGCTACGATCCCGACGATCCATATGCAAGTGGAGAAGTTGGCAAAGTTGGAGTTCCGGTAAGTCACATAGGCGACATGGAGACCCTCCTTGAAGGTATTCCGCTGGCCAATATGAATACCTCGATGACTATCAACGCTACTGCTGCATACCTTCTAGCGATGTACATAGCAGTAGCACGAAAGAATGGGGTCGACCAAAACCTACTCTCGGGGACGACTCAAAACGACATCGTAAAGGAGTACCTCTCTCGGGGAACCTTTATCTTCCCTCCGGAGCATTCGAGACGCTTAATCGTCGACATGATCGCATATACCGTCGCCGAGGCTCCCAAGTGGAACCCCATCAACATCTGCAGCTATCACCTCCAAGAGGCGGGGGCAACGGTGGTTCAAGAGGTGGCATACTCCCTTGCCAATGCAATCGCAATCCTGGATGCAGTTCGTGATTCGGGTCAAGTTCCTGAAAGTGAATTTTCCCAAGTAGTTGGGAGAATATCCTTCTTTGTAAACTCAGGGATTCGCTTCATCGAAGAGATCGCCAAGATGCGGGCCTTCACCAAGATGTGGGAGAAGATTACCAGGGAGCGCTACGGTGTAACCGATACCAAACTTCGTCGCTTTCGCTACGGAGTCCAAGTCAACTCCTTAGGCCTCACCGAACAGCAACCCGAAAACAATGTCACCCGAATCGTCCTAGAGGCTCTTGGTGTGACTCTTTCACGGGACGCTCGAGCCCGTGCTCTTCAGTTACCGGCATGGAATGAGGCTCTTGGGCTACCAAGACCTTGGGATCAGCAATGGTCGCTTCGCATTCAACAGATTCTGGCTTACGAGACAGATATTTTGGAGTATCCCGACATCTTCGAGGGGTCAAAGGTCGTCGAAGGGATGACCGACAGCATAATCGAAGCCGCAAACCAAGAGCTAAGTGAAATATTGGAGCTTGGGGGTGCCTTCGTAGCAATCGAAGAGCTAAAGAGCCGTCTTGTACAATCCCAGGCCGATCGAACCCGTCGCATCGAGGATAAGAGCCAAGTCGTAGTTGGCGTAAATCGCTTCACCGAGACCGAAGAGTCACCGCTTACCGCCGGAAGCGAAGCAGCCCACTTGGTCGTAGATCCTCAAGTTGAACGCGAGACCATAGAAAAGATTCACATCTGGCGAAAAGAGCGAGATAATGTTCGAGTTGCAGCAGCTCTACAACGTCTACGAGATGCAGCCAAGACCGACACCAACATTATGGAGCCATCGATCGAGCTAGCCCTTGCTGGAGGAACGGTTGGTGAATGGGCTGGGGTCTTACGAGAGGCCTTTGGGGAGTACCGCGCACCAACGGGCATCCTTCGGGTAAAGGCCAGTGTCAATGAACGCTCAGCACAGACTCGAGAGGCCGCTCGATCTCTAGCCGGTGGCCCACCGCGTCTCTTGGTTGCCAAGCCCGGCCTTGATGGCCACTCAAATGGCGCAGAGCAGATAGCAGTAGCAGCCCGTGACGCCGGTTTTGAGGTGATCTATCAAGGTATCCGCTTAAGCCCGAAAGAGATCGCCGCAGCTGCGGTAGACGAAGACGTCGACTGCGTTGGGATCTCGATCCTCTCCGGCTCCCACCTCGAATTAGTTCCAGAGGTTATAAGTGAGCTTCGCACCGCGGGAAGCGATGCTCTTGTGGTCGTCGGTGGGATCATCCCAGAGGTCGACCACGATCGTCTCCTCGGCGCAGGTGTCTCAGCCATCTACACTCCAAAAGACTATGAATTGAGCGAAATAATTACATCGATCTTTTACCTCATCGAAAAGGCTCGCAAAAACTCAAACTAATGTGTCTGACTAGCGGTTCATTGAAAATTCAATGAACCGCTAGTGGCAGTTACTCAATTCGAAGCCGATAATTTCCTGGTTGATTTCAAAATTAACCCTTAAAAACCTAAAAAACGGCTTATTTTTGCCGATAATAAAGGAGTGAAATCTACTCGTCCACTCCTTGTGCTGTCGATCGCCGCTACAGCTCTCGCAGGTGTCGCATATTTTTCTAAGTATGCGGCTATCGGAGCAGCCATAGTTGGGATCATTGCTGTTACATCTGTTGTCGCCGTCGGGCGCAAAGTTGACCGTCTCGAGAGAGATCACGACGATGCGTCGCTCCTCAAGTTAACCCCACAAGAGTTCGAGGCATCGAACCCCGATACAAAGTCGCAGGCATCCGAAATTCAAGATTCACACACAGGTTCCGATCCAGAGACGGGACTTGCAACGTATCCCGTCTTTAGAGCAATCCTTGAATCCAAGGTAGCCACTGCACGAAGGCGCCTCTGGCCCGTCACTATCGTTCAAATACAACTTTCATTCCTAGATCAGATCTCTCCTACTCGCGAAGAGATCTCGGCCGCTGTCGTCTCCTTCTCCTCACTCCTCAAGCTAACCCTAAGAGAGGCTGATGTAATCTCCCGAATTGGAAATGCCCGATTCGCATTAATCCTCGAAGACACCGACGAGGAAGGATCTGCTTGGGTGGCTGAACGAATCCAAGTGGCCCAAGTTAAGGCGGGAAGCACCGTCATCCACAAGATCTCGGCCGGTGTTGCTGGTTATCCTTCGAACGGATCTGTTCCAGGGGAGCTCTTCACCCGCTCTACCATGGCCCTCGAGCACGCACTGGCTGCAGCCTCAGATGCAGGAATTGGCAAGGTCGTCGTAGCACCATCGGTTCCGTACAAGGCATAGCATCGGCCAAATCCACGCGATCTAATGTCTGGAACGATGGAAACCTTAACCTTTCTCCAACTAAAAGAGAGGTAAAAGACGTAGTCAAACAAAGTAAGGACCGCACGCGAACTCTCAAGTGCGGTCCTTACTTATTGTTAGATTTGAATCAAGCTTCTCTGATAAAGGAAGCACGCCATCGACATGAGTCGCTAGCTCCCTACCAAGGGCGGGCTCGCCGTGCAACTACTGGAGCCGACCACCAACGCCCTGAAAAGCGCCAATCGACGATCGAGGGGCGCGTATTTGCCTCCGAGGGTCGAGCCACTTGGTTCATAACCAATGCACGGTAAGCACTAACAACAACTGCTAGGGCCTCCTCATCAGTAATTTGATTTTCATCCATTTGATTCAACGACTTTCTTTAGCAACTACAAAGCTACGATTTACCTTACAGAGGGACGTTCCCGTGCTTCCTACGAGGTAGCTCTTCACGCTTGGTTGCTAAAACGGCTAGTGACTTGATCAAGACTTTTCGCGTCTCCGCAGGATCGATTACGTCGTCGACAAATCCACGCTCAGCGGCGACATATGGGTTGGCGTATCGTTCGATATACTCCTCCACCAACTCCTTTCGGCGACCGGCGGGATCGTCGGAGTCCGCCAACTCTCGCTTGTGTACCACTTCAACTGCACCTTGGGGTCCCATAACCGCTAACTCGGCTGATGGCCAAGCAAATGCAAAGTCTGCGCCGACGCTCTTAGAGTTCATAACCACATAGGCACCGCCGTAGGCCTTGCGAGTTATTACCTGGATCCTTGGAACCGTAGCCTCACAGTATGCATAGAGAAGCTTGGCACCGTGACGAATGATTCCACCGTACTCTTGGTCGACGCCAGGCATAAAGCCCGGAACGTCTACAAAGGTAACGATTGGGATATTGAAAGAGTCACAGGTTCGAACGAAGCGAGCTGCCTTCTCCGAGGAGTCGATGTCGAGGACGCCCGCCAAAACTGCTGGTTGATTTCCAACGATGCCAACAACATTTCCATTGAGGCGACCAAAGCCACAGGTGATGTTCTGGGCCCAGTAGGGGAAGTACTCGAAGTAGTCGCCATCGTCCAATACGGTCGAGATTACCTTCTTCATGTCGTATGGCTGATTCGGACTGGTTGGGAGCATGTCGGCCAATTCCGATGTGAGTCGCTCTGGGTCATCGGTTGGTTCTACCGCCGGCGGCATCTCAAGGTTGTTCGATGGAAGCAACGACAGAAGGTACTTAACTTCATCTAGGCACGCCTTTTCGTCGTCGAACACGAAGGTTGCAACACCGCTTTTAGTGGCGTGGCTCATCGCTCCACCTAGCTCTTCTAGGGTTACCTCTTCACCGGTGACCGTCTTTACGACGTCTGGACCGGTGATAAACATGTGAGAGCTCTCTTTGACCATGAAGATAAAGTCAGTCATAGCCGGTGAGTAGACCGCGCCGCCGGCGCATGGCCCCAAGATCACCGAGATCTGCGGTATGACTCCCGAGGATGCTACGTTACGGTAGAAGATTCCCCCGTAGGAGTGGAGGGCTACTACACCCTCTTGAATCCTAGCCCCGGCACCATCATTTAGACCGATCATAGGAACGCCGACCGAGTTGGCAAGGTCCATAACTTTATGAATCTTCTCGGCAAAGACTTCGCCAAGTGCCCCACCAAAGACCGTAAAGTCCTGAGAAAAGATGCACACCCTGCGCCCATTGACCGTTCCAAAACCAGTTACTACACCATCGGTATAAGGGCGATTCTCCTCCAAACCCATTCCATGGGCACGGTGGCGAGCAAGCATGTCGAGCTCCTGAAAGGAGTTTTCATCCAGAAGGTACTCGATGCGCTCACGAGCGGTCATCTTGCCCTTCTGGTGCTGCCGTTCAACGGCTCGTGGCGAGCCTGCGTTGAGGGCTTGCGTTCTTCGCAGCCCCAACTCTTCAATCTTTTCTGCCATGGATCCTTGAGACATATAAGATAAGGATAATCGCTACATCTATCAGAAATCACTAAAACAACATGGCGTTCGAAACAGAGGTAGGCATTACAGAGGAAAACTTCTTGTCCCTGAGCCTCGATGACATCAAATCAATGGGGCTTGAGCGCTCCGGCGACCTAATCTTGCTATCTGGTCGACCAACCAAGGCGATGTTCTACCACGGCTACCGCATTGGAATATTTGCGATGCCCATCGAGGATGACTTTCTACCTGAGGGCTCCTACGGCTGGTTTATGCCCAAAGAGCGGGGGGTAATCCCAATCCCACCTCTTCCCGATTCGGCTCTCGCAATTCCCCCGAGATCACTTCGCCAATCAATGAAGCGCTACCGCTGCAAGGTGGATCGAGACTTTGAAGCTGTGATTAGCAACTGTCGTCGCACCCCAAGACCGGGGGGTTGGATCGACGACCACATCGAAGAGGTCTTTAGACAATTCCATAGCGACGGAGTCGCCCACTCGGTCGAGGTCTACGAGGGAAGACAACTAGTCGGAGGGCTCTACGGAGTAGAGGTAAATGGGGTATTCAGTGGTGAATCAATGTTTCACCTGAGTCGTGACGCCTCCAAGGTGGCACTGATCGAGTTGGTGCGATACTGCACCGAGAACAACATCGTTTTAATTGAGACCCAATGGAATACACCGCACCTCAAAAGCTTGGGTGCGGTGACTCTTCCATGGATAACTTACTTGGATATACTTCGAGGATAAAGGGTGAGCCCTGCTACTTGGTAGAGCGCTCTACGAACTTCCATGCCGATGGAAGCGCTACAGCGGCAAGTGCGATCTTTACCGCATCTCCAACCAAGAATGGAACCACTCCGAGGGCTATCGCCTTAGCTGGGGTAAGCCCCAATGAGATAGCCAAAAATCCTGCCCCAAAGATGTAGATGACGATGTTGCCGACGATCATCTCGCTGGTAGCACCTATGACTTTGCGATCGAAGCCGCGGGCGGCCATGACTCCGATCACCGCAGCAGAAACTATAAAACCGATGATGTAACCGAAGGTTGGCTGACTAAAGATTGCAACTCCACCAGTTCCACCAGCAAACCAAGGTACTCCTGCAGCCCCGACCAGCAGGAAGATCGAGGTACCGATGATCGACCTAATCGAGCCAAGGGTACTTGCCCCTAGCAGAACCACAAAGGTCTGAGCAGTCACGGGAACCGGTGTAAATGGCAGGTGAAAAGAGAACTGCCCCGAGACTCCGATCAATATTGCATACGACACAACGAGAGCAGCGTCGGCCAAGACTGATGTACCCACATAATCCGATAAAACTCGGATTGGCTTTGCGACGGTGTTCATGTTTATGACTCTCCCTCTAGCTACTTTGAAACTTCGCGTTAGACAACCTAGTTCGAAAGACGAAGAGCGAAGGCCACTTCACACAAGCTAGCTAGCTACGGATTTGCTAGAGGACCATTGGGATCGATGGCTCCCGCGAGATCGGTGAGCGGGACATTGACTGTAACTGCGCCTATCGAAGATGGAACTGCTTGCCCTTGGGAAAAGCCGATCATTATCGAGTTGGGGGTGATATTGAACGCGGCAAAGTTAGAGGGGAGGGGCGATGTACCGCTTTGATTCACTGAAGAAGCCGCAACTCCTTGAGCAGTTAGCTGCTGGGTTAATTGGCTCCGAGCATCACGAGAGAGGATTGACAAGAAATTACTTCCTGTCTTGAATAGCCCAGGCAAAGAGAGCAGGGTTCCAGATGAGAGGTTGAAGTTTAAAGTCGAAATCGTAGTCGCTACAGCCGGCGAGGTCGGGGTTGATGTCTGAAGTACAAATTGAACCGAAAAGATCTTGCCATCGGCCAGGATGACTTTGTAGGAACCATTTAACATCGACGACGTCGAGCTCTGGAGGTTACTTGAACCAAGGCTGAGGTTTTGGGCAAATGATTGTGACCAACTATTTACTGCATTTGAGATTTGAGAGTTGATATTGGATTCATCTACTGAAGATAAGAGTCCGCTCACCACCGGGTAGTTGATATTTATGGAGTAGTTAGGGGATGCACTGCTCTTGGCGAAGACCGCTGTGGTTATCTTTGGAGTCACCTCAACCACGGTCGTGGTCGGAGCCGCGGTGGTTCCGGGGGCCGCAGTTACGGTTGGCGGAATCAGTGTCGTCGACGATATCGGTGCCACAGTTGTCGAGGTGGCGGTAGTTGCGGTAGCACCACAACTAGCCAAGGCGATTGGGGCTAGAACAGAAAGGATCCTCAATGACCTTCGATGCGCTACTTGCAACTACAAACTCCTCTTCATCGGCCGACACTAGATTGGACTTCGACTTATTATCGGAATATCGAAACTTGATATCAACTTAATTTTCAAGCACTTCAAGACTACCTTTTCAAAGCTGAAAGCACCGTGTACCAAAGATGGTCAAGACCAAGAATGCACTGGGGTATGTTCAGGCGACACTGGCCACCCTTCTTGTGGGAAGCGGGGTAACCACCGCGTCGCTTTTGAAAGACTCCTCGCCGCTTATGACTCAAGGTATGAGATATTTCATTGGTGCGCTGTTACTCATCCCTTTGGTGCTACGCGAGAAAAAGGTAGATTCCAAACTCACGACTACCGACTACTTCCATCTCTTACTCGTGGCCGGCTTTGGAGTCGTTGCCTTCTCCACCTTGGGCATTATCGCACTTCGCCACATTGATCCTCCGGGTCTAGCCATCATCATCGGCGCGGCACCGATCGCAATTGGAATCTTTGGACCGATCATTGACAAGAGGCGACCAACTATCAGACCGGTTCTAGGTGCGGCAATAGTCCTCCTTGGAACAGCAATCGTCGAAGGTAACTCCTCTGCCTCTCTCCTTGGAATCGCCTTGGCTTTAATTGTCATGGCCTGCGACGCCTCCTTTTCCATCTTTTCAGTGGGGGTAGTAAAGAAGATCGGACCTTATCGGCTGAGCTTCATAACCATTTCATTTGGAGCCATCTCTCTCCTTGGTTACGAGGCGATATCGGGACATCTCAACTTTGGCTCCCTGAGCCACAAAGAGTACCTCATCATTGTCTACCAAGGAGTCTTTTCGACCTTCGGTGCCTTCGTCCTCTGGTATCAAGGAATGTCACGGATAAAGATCGAGTCGATCGGCCTCTTTCCTGGCTTGATTCCAGTTGGCGCCCTGATAACTACCTTCTTTGTCGGCCTCGCCCCAGCTAGAGGCCTTGTCGATATCATCGGAGTTGCAATCTCAGTAGCTGGCATTGCCTTTGGCCTTACCAAGGCAAAGAGGGGCAAGGCTCGCCCGAAGTTCTCCGATCAAGGCCTTGCCCCTTAAAGAAATCTACCTACTTCAAGATGAAGGTAGCCTCCAACTCGACTGCTACTCCTCGAGGAAGAACAGCGACACCAACTGCTGCTCGGCTGTGGCGCCCATCTTCACCAAATGCCAAAACCATAAGGTCACTTGCAGCATTTATCACCTCTGGCTGATCGGTAAAGTCAGGACTCGATGCAACGAAGCCGCCTAGTCGCGCTACTCTCGCTACCTTATCCAAGTCTCCAATTGCTGCTTTTAGATTGGCAAGAATCCCCAAGGCCGCAAGCTCCGCCCCCTTGCGGGCCTCGTCGACCGTGATATCAACACCAAGGCGTCCCTTTGCTACCAACGCCCCATCTAACATTGGCAGTACTCCGGAGCAGTATGCCACCGAGCCAGCTACTACAACCGGGACGTAACTTCCCTGAGGGGCGGGGGCCGCTGGAAGCACATAACCCGCTTGATTTAGTCTCTCTTCTACCTTCGAATTAGTCATATCTAAATACTAAGTCCGTAGGTGGTGCACCTGAGGTAGAGATTGCTTTGGGAAGGTTCGTAGATATGACCAAAAGCTCAGCCTTTTTAGTAATTTTTTTCTATCCCAATATCCATGGAGTAAGATCGCACCATGGACTTCGGCACAATCATCTTTCCAACTCAATATTCGATCTCACCAACTGAAATCGCACAAGAGGTTGAGGCCCGCGGCTTTCGCTCTCTCTACTTCCCGGAACATACCCATATCCCGGCGTCAAGAATCACACCATATCCTGGTGGTGGGGATCTACCACTGGAGTACTACTCGACATATGACCCCTTCATCGCCCTCTCCTTTGCCGCTGCGGTAACTACGAAGCTTATATTAGGAACGGGGATCACCTTGGTGGTGGAGCGGGATCCGATAGTACTGGCAAAAGAGGTCGCCTCGATCGATCGCCTCTCCAACGGGCGCTTTGAATTTGGAGTCGGCGCAGGTTGGAACAGGGAGGAGTTGGAGAACCACGGCACCGATCCCAAGACTCGATTTAGCTTACTGCGAGAGCGGATCGTCGCAATGAAAGAGATTTGGGCTAACAAAGAGGCCTCTTACTCTGGGAAGTTCGTCAACTTCGATCGAATAATTAGCGAGCCAAAGCCGCTCACTAGCCCTCACCCACCGATATTGGTCGGCGGCAATGGCGAGTCCGCCTTCGAGAGATGCCTCGACTACGGCGACGTTTGGATGCCGATAGTTAGGGCCAACGCAGAAGACTTCTCCGAGAGGTTGACACAATTCGACCAATTTTGCCGCGACCGAGGGGCAGAGCGACCTCCGGTCTACATCTTTGGCGCCCCAGTCGACGGTAAATCTCTGGCTCGATACGCCGAATTAGGTGTCAAGCGAGCCATCTTCTGGTTACCTAGTGACTCTAGAGACAAGGCCCTCTCCAAACTAGATCACATACAAAAAACGATAAGCGAGTACAGCCTCGGATAAGTGAAGCACCTGAGAAGCTCTAAAGCGAATCAAAGAGGCGGTTGATGTACATCTTTCGTACATCTCTGTCATATCGCAACTCCGAAATCTCAGCCAATGAGGTTACCGATGAATTGCCTCCTTTGCCACCTACCAAAACCAATTGATCTCGTCGAAAGAAACTTTGGTCGAAGAAGACCGTATCTTTCATAACGAGAATTATCGACTTTAACGTATCCTTTTCTATATTTTCATCTATTTTTCCGAGAATAAAGCTCGTAATTCTAAAGTCAAGTAGGCAATCAAAGTTATCGATCACAACGACGCCACTGCGGTCACCTGCAATCTGAGACCCCAGAATAAAAGAGAGGGCAACGAGGGTCGCCTCCGAGGTTGAAAGAGCTTTCAAGGAGAGGATGGCGCTATCTCCATCAGCATCGCCTTGATTGGAGTCACCCAAGCTATTTTCGCCATGGCGCGAACTCTTGATCAGGCTCTTTAGAAAGTCAATCGAATTTGGAGTAATTACCTCTAAAAAAGGAACAACAATCGAAAATAGCGATTTTCTTACGGTAATTTCTCGATTAGACAAGATATCTAATGGATCGAAGAAGATCGCTCCACATAGAGCCCTAACAATTGCCTCGATGTCCTCTCCCCTCGCCTTGTCGATGCGACTAAGGAGATTGCTCGCGGTGACCAGGGTTGGAACGACGATTGGAGCTGTTCCATCTGCCTCAACTAGAAATAAGACCTCGTCCTTAGTGGTCTTGGCGCTTACCAAAGCCTCTTTGACTACACTTCCCCCTTGGAGGGCCACGACATACTCATAAAGGCGATCATCGACTGCGATCACGATCGACACCGAGACTAAAGCCATCTCGCTGCGGGGTTTTAATCCTTGAAGTGGCGCAAAGGTGGCCTCACGTACCGTCTCAAAGATCGCTGCCAGTGCCTTTACTAAAGTGGTCTTTCCTGAACCAGCTCCTCCAAAGATAGCCAACTGGGGAAGGAGCGACATTCTAAATCGAGGAACAATATATAGCTGTTGTCTGCCAGAGCGTTCCTTTGAGGCAACAAACGAGAGCGTCGCTCCATCTTCAAACGGAGCGACGCCACCTAAACGCAATGATACTATTCTGACATTTAGAGAATTTTTCACTAAAAAATTACTCTAGCAGCCATTTTCCAATAATAATGAGAGAAAATCTTTACTTTCCAGCTTTGGCCTTACGGGCCTTCTTTGCCACCTCGACGAAGAAGGCCATGCTAAAGGTGGCTATTACCCCTACTACCAAGATTGGAGCCTGATAACGATTGCCCTTTCCTAGAAGAGCCACCACTGCCAAGATCACGACAATCGCGAGGGTTATCTCAGGGGTATCACCGATCAAGAAGTCGTACCAGAATTTGAAGAATCCTTTGACGTACTTCATCCAATTGCTCCTCTGTGTGACTTGGCGTAGTTGGCCCTAACTGAGGTAAAGCCCTTAACGATCAGCATCATGAACATGGCATAGACCAAGATCAAAAAGACAATTGCACCATCGGAGCCTGGCCACTTGATCCCTAGCCCCTCTCCAGCCCAGAATGTGCCAAAGCTGATCAACATAATTCCTACTGTCGTCTTCATTAGGTTCTCCGGGACCTTCGACAGCTGCTTAGCCACGACGGCTCCGATTATACCAACCACGACTACTGCAGCCAGAGCGGACACCGAGGCGATGAGGAGTTTGTGAGCCGAGAGACCAAGGGTCAATACCACTATTACTACCTCTAGGCCTTCGAGGAATACCCCCTTGAAGGCAACTACAAAAGCGGTTGAGTCACGAGAGTCACTTACGGTCGGAATAGCCTTTAGCCTCGCAACCTCTTTCTCGAAGATCTCATCTTCGTTGTGGAGTGCCTTTAGACCGGCATAGCGCAACATCGCTTTACGCAACCACTGCAGACCAAAGATCAAAAGTAGCGCTCCAATAATAAATCGCAGCGACGAAATAGGTACGTACTTGACTAACGACGGACCGATCCCGAGGATCAGTGCAGCTAAGGCAAGTACCGCAACTGCAGTTCCCTCGAATGCGGAGCGCCAACTCCGAGAAGAACCGGCAGCTAGTACTATCGTCAGGGCCTCTACCATCTCGACGGCCGAGGCCAGGAAGACTGCGATGATCAGTACGGTAGTGCTCATCCATTCACCTCTTCACTAACTTCAGATGTAAATGCTAGGTGACTTACCGATGGTTCGTGGCCACCAGTTCCCTTTTCGCTCATGTAGGCCAAGGCACCGGCAGGATCAATAGTAACGATCACTGAGGTACCCCTTTCGTAGCGCCTATGGCTTGAGACGCCATGGAGGTGAAAGGTTCCATGCAGCAGAGCGTGATCGTAGCTCTTGCCACGATACGCAACGTCTACAACGGTGCCACCAATTGAACCGTCACCGTGGTCTTCAACCACCTTTATCGAGCCGGGACGAACCAGTACAGTCACCCTGTCACCGGCGTCTGCAGAGTCCATGGCGGTAGCTATGATCGCCCCGTTACTACCATCGATCATCACCTCTACTAGATCTCCCCCGAGGCGGGAACGTACAATACCTGCGATCTCACCACTAACTCCTGTAAAACGAGCCACAAAAGGAGTAGCTGGACGAAGGTAGATATCCTCTGGGGAACCGATCTGGACCAGTTTTCCCTCGCAAAGGACACCGATGCGGTCTGCTAGGGCAAATGCCTCTCCCTGATCGTGAGTGATATAGACCGCAGTAGCACCAGATTCGCGCACTAGCGAGGCGATCTCTACTCGTAGCCGTTCACGCAGGTCTACGTCGAGGTTGGAGAGGGGCTCATCGAATAGAACAAGTGCGCTATCGCCAACCAGGGCACGTGCTAGTGCCACACGCTGCTGCTCGCCACCGCTCAATTCAGATGGGTAGCGATTGGCCTTGGGAGAGAGGCCGACTTTGGTAAGCATCACTAGAGCCTTTGGGCTCCGATCCTTCTTCTGATCGGATCCCCGGCGAAGAGCAAAGGCCACATTTTCGAGGGCGGTCATATGAGGCCAAAGGGCGTAATCTTGAAAGACCATCGAGACCTTTCGCTCCTCCGGTGGTAGGGCAAAGTTGTCATGGCAGACCTTTGTCTCACCGATAAAGATCTGTCCCTTTTCGATCTTCTCGATACCAGCAATGGTGCGCAAAATAGTGGTCTTTCCTGAACCGCTAGGGCCAAGAAGAACGAGCAACTCGCCCTTTACTACCTCAAAGCTGACGTCGTCAATGACGACTCGACGCTTGACATAGCTCTTTGTTACACCACTATAGGTAAGTGCGATCTGACTCATTAAAAACCTTCATTCTTCGACGCGTCTACATTCAATAACGCCTTCCAACCCTTTGGAATAACTAAGCGGTAGATCAACGAGACGACACCAACAATAACTAACGCATATAGCAGAGCGACGATAGACATGGCACTACCTCCACCGTAGTCGTAGCCAGCTACGAGCCTATTTATGGCAACTGAGAGCGGGTAGAGGCCAGGTGGATAGAGCAACTGCGACATTGGTAATTCAAGCAGGGTTTTAGCAAATGTAAGGAGCCATGCAGATAGGAGGGCGCGAGCCACGAATGGAAGAACTGCGTGTCGCCAAGCCCTAGACGGATTCGAACCATAGACCCGAGAAGCCATCGCCATGTTGGATTGAACCTGCGAGATCGGTCCTACTAATAGCCGAGACGCTCCAGGAATTGCAGATGCCACATATCCCAGAAGTAGCAGCTTCGAGGTACCGTAGATCGCAAATCCGAGGTGGTCAAAGATCGGTTGATTATAGCTAAAGATATAACCAGCGCCTAGGACGATACCAGGTAGTGCCACAGAACCCAGTAGCACAAAGTCGAGAGCTCTAACTCCCCAAGATGCACCCTTCTTCACCAATACCGTTGCCAAATAACCCCCTACCGCGACCGTTACTGTAGCTGTCAAGAGCGACATGAGCGAGGAGTACCAAAGGGGCGATCCAGAGAGGGTCGAAGAAAATACCCTAGTGTAGTTAGAGAGAGTCAACGATGATAGCGAGATCGAACCGCCAAAGCCAACCAAAAGCGATGAGGTCAAGATACCGATCAACGGTACCAGAATAGCCAAGAAAAAGACTACAGCTAGAAATGTGTAGACCCCGACCTTAGCCTTGCCCTCGAGCTTGACCATCGTGGCACGCCTGCGGCGCCCTCCAGCGATGGCGTAGCTCTTTGACTTAGTGAGCTTTCTCTGGATGACAAGTGGAACTAAAGCCGACAGGATCAAGATCCAACTGATAGCTGCAGCTCCAGAGAAGTTGAGCGGAATCGAATCGATTGCGGTATAGAGGCTGTAGGTCGCCATCGGAAAGTGTGCCCCAGATGCCAGAGAGTAGGCCACGCCAAAGTCAGACATCGACTCGGCGAAGACGATGGCAAAGGACGAGATAATCGCTGGCATAAAGATAGGGGCGATGATCAAAATCGACTTCAGACGGCTACCTGCATGTACTCGAGCTGCATCCTCTAACTCAGCGCCGAGGTTTTCTACGGTCGCCCCGATTGTTAGGTAGGCAAATGGAATTCCAGAGAAGCCAAGAACCACGATCACCCCGAGAGGTCCAAAGAAGGGGTGAAATAGTGCCAGCGAACCGATGTGAAGTCTTACTAGGATTCCACCGGGCTCGAGCAGTCTCTGCCAACCGGCCGTGGTCAAGTAAGTTGGAACCAGGAGAAGGAACCAGACGGATGCAGAGATCAACCTCTTGAACCTAACGTTGGTACGCTTTGTAATCCAAGAGAGAGACAATCCTATTGAGGTAGCTATTGCTCCTGCTGCAATCGACACCCCCAAAGAGTCGAGCAGCCCTCGGAGGGCATCACCCGCAAAGGCGTACTTTATCCCAGTAAGAGAAAAGATTGGAGCCCCTGGAGTGGACAGACGAGGGAAGAACGCAAGCGCCAAAAAGTAGATTACGGGTACCACAATTAGCACCACAACTACTAAACCTACGAGCGTCGAGAGGTTTAACTTCTTCAAATTGAATCTTGAAGGTACCTTCGACTCTAAATCATTTGGCCGATCAAGTAAAAGTGCCATAAATTCCTAATGCTCTCATAAACAGGTAAAGGGCTCTCACCAAATATATGGTGAGAGCCCTTGTCACTCAAGTAAAGAAGCGACAGATCAGTTGACAATATTTGAGGTGAACCATGCGTTGATGGTGTTCTCCTGTGGCCCCCACTTGTAAGGGTCTACAGTCTGGTACTGAATCGACGAAAGCGAAGGTACAGCAGATTCAGGTGAAACTCCTTGAATCACTGGCCAGTAGAGCGAGTCACCAGTTGGATCACCGGAGAGCTGAACCTTTTGGCCAGCTGGGGAAAGAACGAAGTTCACGAACTTCTTAGCTTCAGCGATCTCTTGTGCCGAGGCCTTTCCGTCGATACCAATTACGCCCGGAAGAAGGGTTGAAGGCGACAAGAAAGCAACCTTGATGGTTGGATCCTTGAAGCCAGCACCGATACCGGCAGAGCTCTGAATAAGAGCTAACTTGATCTGGCCAGTCGAGAGTGCGTGGAGAGTGTCGCCGTTGGTCTGAAAGACCTGAAGTCCGTTGGCCTTGAGGTTGGTATAGAAGGACTCACCTTTATTTACGCCACCGAGGTAGTTCATCATTCCAGCTACGAATGGAAAGGTTGGACCAGAGACCGCTGGGTCATTCATACCAACTTGACCCTTGTATTGAGGCGAAAGAAGATCATTCCAGCTAGTTGGAGGAGTAGTTACGGTCTTGGTGGAGTAGACCAAGGTTCCCGCCATCGTAAGGCCGGTTGGAATATAGCTACCATCGGCCGGAACTACACTCTTTCCAGCTGCAGTCCAATTTACCGATGGCTCCCAGTGCTTGAGGAGGTAGTTCTGCTGATCGAGAGCGGCAAACGCCTCGTCACCATCGACCCAGAGGACTCCCCACTTCGGGTTTGAAGCCTCCGCCTGAACCCTAGTCAGGAGAGGACCAGTTGAGTCATCGACAAGAGTAGTTGGAATTCCAGTCGCCTTTTGGAAGGCGGTCGTCATTGCAGAGTCATAGCCCTGAGCTGAATAGACGACCAAAGGAACGTTAGCACTGCTGCTGTTCGACGAAGAAGATGCTGCGGTTGTAGCAGTTGAAGAGGAGCTGCCGCTTCCACAAGCTGCTGCGAGCAAAGATACGGCGCCAACCCCTAGCGCAATCGCGCCACGACGATTTGTTTTTGATGTATAACCCATGGCGAACATCTTCACAGTTGATTCTTTCGAGAAGGACAACCTTTAGTAAACAGTTATTGAATTTCTGTTACCAACTAGAAGAATTATTCCCAAATATAGAAAAAGATGCCGTGGGAGCTGATCAGACTTACTGCGGCACCCTTACGGCTCCGCTGATAGCTGCTGCCTTCCGGCCCTGACTCGGTTCACGGACGCAAGCCGCGCAGGGCCCGACCAACTCCCACGGCATCTTTTGACGCATGAACATACTAGTCTGTTTTGTTGCTGGAGGAGTGCGAGAGCGGCCGAATCGGCACGACTGGAAATCGTGTGTGGGGAAACTCACCGTGGGTTCAAATCCCACCTCCTCCGCCAGCATCACAGCACCCTCATCTGCAGTCAGGGATCTATCTCCTTGGAGCCACAGTCACCTTTCACCAAAGTGGTAAACGGAGCTATGGCCTTCCCTAAGTTATGCTGTTGGTAACTACGACAAAATCGTGGCTCGTAAAAGATAGGGGTCTTTCCCGATGATGCGGTCATCAAAGGGAAATCCGAAAAATTTCAATAAAAGGGCGCAATGGACTTTTCTTCGTGGCTCGACCAATACTCCGACACTTTCATGAATGAGGCCCTAAGTCACGCCAGTAGCTCTCGATTGGCTGGAGAAGTTCCCGTCGGGGCGGTAATCGTCGACGAAGGAGTGATCGTCGCGGCCGCGGGAAATTGCCGCGAGACAAACAATGACCCCACCGGCCACGCCGAAGTCCTCGCAATTCAAAGCGCCGCAAAGGTAAAGGGGAACTGGCGCCTATCCACCTGCGACCTATACGTAACCCTTGAACCATGCTTGATGTGCGCCGGAGCGATTATCAACTCGAGAATCAGAGGGGTCTACTTTGGTGCCTTTGACCCGAAGGCCGGCGCACTACTATCACTCTTTGGCATCGGCAACGATCCCCGTCTCAACCATGAATTTCATCGCAGCGGCGGACACCTCGCTCAACCTTCGACCGAACTTCTTAAAGATTTCTTTCAGGAGCGCAGGATACAGCCAGACTGACTCCTGTTTGAATCTATTTTGTTCTGAAAACGTTAATTTTTGGTCTCAGGTCGCTACGGAGCTCACTTCAAACTAAACTCTATTTTTCTGTGGAGGGGTGCGAGAGTGGCCGAATCGGGCGGTCTCGAAAACCGTTGTGTCGCAAGGCACCGTGGGTTCGAATCCCACCCCCTCCGCTCCCCACTCTCAAGTGATCCCAGTCAGAGTTCGTTCTCCTCGAGATTTTGACCCTAGCCACCTCAATGGCGTCAAAAACTCTCTAATTGATCAGTTCCTTTTTGCTGTGGCGCACACGGCATTGGCAACTTCAATTGTCGTAGGACTTTACAATGCTGCCCACCGCCGATGAGAACCGGGCAGCTGAGCACCTCTCTGAAACCAGTACTTGTACACTCATCGTCGTGATCATTGTGAAAAGTAGTGTTCAAAATCAATACTTCTACTCGCGCTTCACCGGTAAAACGCTGATATAGAGAGGAGTGTCGAGTATCGATCACCTAACTTTTGGCACGGTCAAAGGGTCGTACTTGCTAACTAATTCATGATCGCTACATAGCCTTTTTCAGAGTCAATATATTAGGACACCAATACAAAATAGCAACTAACGTATCGGGACTGGAGGTTTCCTCAACTAGGAATGTGTTCTTGCTAGAGGATGGCATCAAGAGACAAAAGCAACGGTATCGTCCCCGAGGGATCAGGGGAAGACATATTTCGGATATCTCTCAAATCCACCTTCGACTTTTTTACTCATCGATTATTTTTCATTGACATTCGCGAATTAACACAAACGTCAAGGTAAGTCAATCAGATAGATATTTTGAAGGTCCAGAGAATCGGAATAGTCAGTAAATTTAGATATAACCAAACGATCCATACAACTCTTCTAAAAGTTATATAGGATCGTGCCGACTTTCGCGAGATTTCACTCCGTTCTTTCGAATCATTGAAGAGATTTGATAGAAACAAAAACAACAGAAGATACGGCTTATCGTTCAAATTTTCACGTAGACCAATATCGATCGGATGGCATTCCTAACCGGTATTGGTCTACTTTTCTAGCGATTAATGTCCGGCAATGCCAAAGAAAGCTTCTTTCAAGCTTTCGTCTTCTGTGAAATCATCGATATGCCCTGTGAATCTGGTCAATCCACCTTCTATTACCGTAACGGTATCGGCAATCGTTAGAAAGGATATATTTTGCTCTGCAATTACCAGAGTTATACCCCCTCTGAGCTCAGCAAGGCGATCAATCACTTCGCTAACATAGCGAGGCGAAAGACCCGAAGATGGTTCATCCATCAGCAGGACTTTTGGTTCTGCTATCAGAGCCCGTCCGATTCCTACCAGCTTACGTTGCCCTCCAGAAAGGCCGCCGGCCGTGGCTCTTCGCCGTTCTTTTAGCTCAGGAAAGCGTTGATAGACGTGGTCGATCTGGTCTGCGACTGACTTATTTTGGGTACGCAATGATCCTAACTTTAGATTTTCCTCAACACTTAGGCTGGGAAAAATTCCTTGTTCGCTCATGTAGCCCAAGCCACCACGTACCCTATCAGCTACAGTAAGTGGTGTAATATCCGCCCCGTTCATCTTTAGTTCCCCGGACCATTGAGGCAGCAGTCCCATAACTACTTTAAGAAAGGTAGATTTACCTGATCCGTTAGCGCCAAGGACGATTTGAATTTCATTCTCTTTGACATGGAGGTTGATATCCCACAGGACTTGCATTGATCCATATCCTGAGGTCAGCCGTGAAACTTCAAGCAACGTCCGCACCTCCCAAAAATACCCGCTTTACCTCTTCATCTGAGAGCGCATCGCGCAGTGTGCCACCAAAGATCTTCTTACCTGCGCTCAGGACGAAGACTGACTCTACGACTTGCTCGAGGAACCCCAAAAGATGTTCAACTACAATCAGCGCGATACCGCTTCGTCGGAACTCCGCCAACATCTCCGCTATTTCGTTCAGTTCAGTAGGTGTTAATCCAGCCGCAAGTTCGTCAACAAAAATTACTTTTGGATCCAGAGCGAGTGCACGTGCTAGATCTAGCCTCTTTTGCTGAGCAGCTGTCAGCTTTTCAATTGGATAGTTTGCACAATCACGAAGCTTTACCTTTTCTAGCACTTCTGTGATCGATACCTTGTTTTTACTATGAATCGAAGATACCAAAACATTTTCAGATACCGAAAGATCTTTAAAGGGTTTCGGTATCTGAAATGTTCGATTAATTCCTGCCCGAGCTAGATAATGTGGCTGTTTACCAGTGACGTCAATGCCATCTAAAATTACCCGTCCATTTTCGGGCTTGTATAGTCCGCACACGGTGTTGACGAGAGTGGTTTTTCCTGATCCATTTGGTCCAACTAATCCGAGCGCCTGACCCTCGAAGAGTTCGAGTGATACGTCGTCTAGGGCTTTGAATCCACTAAATACAGTGGTTAGATTTTCGACCTTTAGGAGGCTTTTTGTTTCAGTCATTTTTCGCCCCAACCGTAGTTGCTCTTCTGGACTTGATTTGGCGCAGGCCAGCTAGACCTCGAGGTGCAAATAACACTAGTAGAACTATCACCAACCCGTAGATCAGTTGAAAGTATTGAGGGTTGGAGACTCCAATGGCGTTATAGATGGCATATAGTACGACCGTGCCAACCGTAGGTCCCCAGACAGTACCAACCCCTCCGAAAAGGGCAAAAACTATTGCCAAAACCGAGAGACTTGAGTCAAATACCGCTTGAGGATAGAAAACACTTGTAGACCAACCAAAGATACTTCCACCCATTCCGGCAATGGCTGCCGCTATCAACCAGGCATAGAAGCGCTGACGCGGAACGTTGACTCCAGACATTGATGCAGAGTACGAGTCATCACGTATTGCTTTTAGCGTTAGTCCAAACTTTGAAGAACGAACGTAGCTAGCAGCGAGAATAGCAATTGCTGCAAGCGCGATCGCCGTTCCATATGCAGTTCCAGACGAGTAGTATGCTGCAAGGTTGAGTCCATATGGACCATTGGTAATTGATTGGAGCGATGGGTTGGAGACGATGGCATAGATTGCCTCGCTCGCCGCCAAGGTTCCAATTGCAAAGTAGGCCCCGCGCAATCTGAAGAGGGGAAGCAGTAGTGCTCCTACAAGTGCCGCAGCTACTCCACCAATTACTACGGCGAGGACTGGCGGAACGTTATAGTCAAGCATGGCTAAACCCGAAGCGTAGGCTCCAACACCGAAAAAGCCGAAGTATCCGAATGGAAGATAACCGGTGAAGCCATAGATGATGTTAATACCTTGGGCAAGGGCGATATATATTGCCATATAGGTAAGGAGCAGCTCATTGGAGTAGATGTGGACGCCGACCGCAAATACAACTACCGGTACCAGAGCTGCAACTGCCGGAGAGATCAGGCGTTTTCCCTTTGACTCTGTCTCTAATGTTCTATCTATTTCGTCCAACTTAGGCAATTCTCTGCCTTCTTCCAAATAGACCCTGTGGCCTTACAAGCATCGTTGCGATTACCAATACGTAGGGTACGAGGTTCGACCAGCTCGGAATATATACCTGTGCTAGCTGATAAAAAATTCCGAAGATAACACCGGCTACGATCGTGCCTACAGTATTACCCAAGGATCCGAAGACTATGATCGCAAATGCGGTGACCGTAATTGCCGGACCTTCGGTTGGGCTAACCCCTCCGTAGATAAATACTCCCCATACACCTGCACATGCAGCTAGTGCAAAACCGATGCCGAAGTAGATGCCAGATATTCTCTTTGCATTTATTCCAGCCACCGCAGCCTCAACCGCATCCGATATGACTGCCCTAACTTGAAGTCCGATAGACGTCCGGTTAAGAAACACTAGAAAGATTCCAAGTAGTGGAAGGATGACGGACGCACTTACCCACCAAGTTGCGGAATAGCCTTGTCCAAAGAGTACCAACCTGGAAGTTGGGATCGAATTCACCGGCAGCGCTCGCGCAGCATTGCCGAAGACTAGCGATGCAAGCGCCTCTATTACCTCTGAAAGACCGAAAAATAAGATCAAAGATAACATTTCAGGATCTGCAGATTTCAAAAGTCGCGGCGCTATCAGCCGATTGAGCCCATAACCCAAAACTACGGTTATAGGTATGACGATTATCGTCGAAAGAATCGGCGATATGTGATAGGTGTAGTAAAGTTCCCAGGCACCGTATCCGCCGAGCATTATGATGTCACCGTGCGCGAGATTGATAATCTTCTGAGCACCGTATACTACATTCAAACCAACGGCCAACAAGGCATAAAAAATGCCGAGGAGAATACCACCTATTATGGCGTATTCGAAAAGCACTGATATTTTCCTTTGCTTAGATACAAGTAACTACCGCACCATTAATCGAGTCAATTTCGACGGTGCGGCAGCTACTTGCTAGATTAATCTAATTAACCGACGGGAGCTGGGTAAACCGCACTTCCAGTGGCTTGGCTTGCCGGATAAACGGCCTTTAGAGTTACTCCGCTTCCAGATGGGAAGAGTTGAGCTACGGGAAGAAGCTCTCCAGTTTGAGCACCCTCTGAATTCAACACGAAGCTACCATCGACTGTATTCAGATGTCCAGATGCAGCAGCTGCTCCAGCGCGTATGTCACTCTGTGAAAGCGACTTCGCATACTTCAACGAGGCCTGGATTACAAGACCGGTGTTGTAACCGTCTAGGGAGAGTGAATTCAACTCACCTGGGAATGCAGCTGCGAATTGGGTCGCAAATTGCGAGCTATTCAAGCCTTCGCTCACCGTTGGGTAGTTAACGTAGAAGTTGGTTCCGTAGGTATATGTGTAGGAGAGCCCAGCCGTTCCGACTTGCTGTTGAAAGAGGCCGAGGAGCTGTCCCGGGAAGACCGTAAATACCATCTTGAAGTGCATTCCAGAGCTTTGGACGTTTTGCAGGAATGGAGCATCATTTGCGGCGTATCCAAACTCTAAAAGTGCATCGGGCTTGGATTGAGCAATCGTCTGAAGAAGCGTGCCAAAACTCGTTGTCGAGGAGGGTACGCCTTGATAGTAGGAGATATTGATCCCATTTTGTGCCAAGATCGTCTTAAGCGTAGTTGCCTGCGATGCATCGAAATCGTTAGTTCCATAAAGAACTGCAAGGTTCTTGATCTGCTTTGAAATCAGGAACTTCGCCAGAACGTTAGGCCAAATAGACGAAACTGGCAGATCTGCAAGAACAATGTACTTGTTTTGCGGAGAGAAAAACGGAATTCCAGTTCCGGATTGGTCGAATAAGACCACCTTGTGGGCTTCTGCTAAAGATACGGCAGGAGCGGTAAGAACCGAGCCAAAGTCTGAAACAAATATATTTACCTTGTCTTGGGTCAGAAGTTGGTTGTACTGTGTTGCAGCGGTGGTTGCTGAACTCAAATCATTGTAGGCGACCAGTTTTACCGGAATTCTTTTCTTATAGGCTCCAACGTAAACCCCGCCCTTTGCGTTCTCGTATTTAATCCAAAACTTAAGGCCATCTAGTTCAGGAATTGATGAAGTCGCAAATGAACCCGAACCCGAGTAAGTGGTTCCGACCGTAATCTGA
This sequence comes from Actinomycetes bacterium, assembly GCA_021805205.1. Taxonomy (GTDB): domain Bacteria; phylum Actinomycetota; class Acidimicrobiia; order Acidimicrobiales; family Acidimicrobiaceae; genus Acidithrix. Next base: position 235,059 of record JAJZFV010000002.1, read on the forward strand.
GATGGCGCTGGCGGTAGACTTGAACTGCTATTCGAAGCCGTCGAACTCGACGCTGAAGAGCCGCAAGCAGCCAATGCCAGACCGAATGCGGCAGTAAGAACCGAAAAGGTTTTTTTACGCAACTTAGTATCCCCCTGAAGTTGTTGACTTGACACCTTGCTAACTGAGGACCCCTATCCTCAAAGGTGTTGCACTATGTTAGCACTGAAAGTGAATAAGTAAAGCCGCCCATTGATATTAGACAGCGTCTTATTTTTTCTTATTTTCCAACGATATAGACAGTCATTATTATCCCATAAATAATCTCAATTATTTTAGAAAAGTGACAATAATTATCATTTATACTTCGACCTTCTAAGCAGTTTTTGAATACCATTATAAACTTCCAACTAGTTAAAATACCCAATCGTCGGATTCCAAAATATTATTTCTAACAGTTGCCTAATCCATTATTTTTTTCGCCCCCGGAGCTCCATTGCAATAGAAGGATCAGAAGCTACTGATAAATATTTGTCATTAATCAAACTTAGGCAGACTAGCTAACCATTTTAGTTCTAACCAATCCATTGCTCAATTCCATATAATTCGCTTTTATTGTACAATTTCCGTGCGCTTTAGAGCCAATCTTTACTCAATTGGCTTTTCGGGTTCAATCGAGCAAAGATTGTAGGCTGTTGAATGAGCGATTAAGAGACACTTACCGCCGTGCTGTTCTATTTAAAGAGGTACTCTATTATCGAATTGCAGGTAACGATTTATCTGGTTGATTCGCGCAATTACGAAGGTTCAGAGATAAAGGAACGCAAACTGATATAAATATCATCTCGCTAAATTCAACTATCTTTAGATTTATGCCAATCTTGCTACAGCAATAAAATTGACCGAGATAGACATTCCCGGATAATCAATTCAAACACTACACATTTACCTCGCTGTGAGACAATCTGACACCACCTCACCACTTGAGCTTGATGCAACTACCACCACATACCCTTATCAGACGATCACCAAGCATGCAAATCGAAGAAAGAGTCCAAAATTGCAAACGACCACTACCAAACTTCAAGCTGTCCCACTTTACAAGATCGAAATAGCTCAATATCCGACTAGCACAGAAAAAATTATGGGATTGTCTTTTACTTACTTCGCCTAGCTCAAAGACTAAACCGATTTATATGCAGCATATATTATACTTCAAAGAGAAATGGATCTTTGGAATGAAAACCACGCCGAGTGCTATCCTTTCTAACTCATAACCATCATCTAAATTTGTTCGGAAAATTACCAAACTGATATTCGTTGCTTGGTTATCAATAAGATAATTTCGCCTCTAACTCAATTCAATGCCAAAAGTTCGTCCCCCAGAATAATATTTACGAAACGGCTACCGGCGGCGAAGAATAACTCAGGTAAATTACTAACTCTTTCGGTAGAGATGCAAGAGCAATAGTTGCTGCTCTTCAATTTAGCTGATTTATCCGAGTTGAAAAATCGATTTCGAAGGTCATCGTATCGAATTGTGCCGTTCAACCGCACTGGCTAATTAGGAATAAATTAGGGTGAAAGAGGCTCCTCCGAATCTTTAAGTCCATTCACCCGTTCTAAACACCGTATTGGAACGAATCAACCTAGTAGCAAAACCAAAGTGATATCATGCCCTTGTGAAAACTTCCAATCGTCGGCAAAAATTAATAATCCTCGCCACTGTTGTGACCTTAGCAGCAGGATGTGTCGCTTTTCACGTTGTTTCTAGGTCCCAAAGCTCAGAGACGCTAGATCTTCCTCACTACTTGGGTGGCCCGCACGCTATCGCCTGTCAAAGCAACTCAAGCTGCCTAGTGATCGGCGAAGACTACTTAGCCAAGGGTGGCTTTGTTGGAAAGGCTAATTTTGAGGCAAACTCAATTACCTTTACTGACCTCAACCGAAGTCTTCCAGTAGCTACTGCCCTCTCCTGCTACGCCAAAGATCGCTGCCTGGTTTCATTCGTATCGAATAGCACCGCCCACGCCCTAGCTCAATTCTCACCAAGTACCGTTTCGACTAACGGTGTTAGCTACTTAGCGGTTCCATCACAATTTCAACAGGTAAATGCTATCTACTGCGAATCCGATAGCTCGATCTGTCTAGTGGTGGGAAAGGCACGTGGAAACTATAACTTTGCACTCTCATTCTTTTCAACGATAACGGCGTCCTTCATCGGTAAAACGATTGTAAAGACCTTGCCCGACGTAGGAGGAGTATACGACATCTCCTGCAATCGCCGTAAAGAGTGCCTAGCGACTCTAGAGAACTTCGATGGAACAGCTGGAATTTTGGATTCATTCTCACTTAATTCGATCACGCCCGGCAACCTTTCGACGCTAAGGTTTCAATCAGTCGCAACGCCTACAGCAAATCTTCTGCTCGCAGTCAGCTGTTCAGTAACGAATTGCCTAGTTGGTGGGACAGATTCATCGTCGATCCACGGCCTTCTATTCACAGTTGATATGACCAACCCGTCTCACCCCTACCAACAGATAGCCCTTCCCAAAAATCAAGGACCAGTTTTAGCAGTTGGAGATGGGGAGAAGATCATTTTCGGAGGCTATCAGGTCTATTCCAACTACGGAGATATCGCTACCGTCGGATAAGCAATTTCGGAGCATGGCGGGCGATATTACAGATCGATTACCCATTAAGAAGCGGGCGATGGCCTCAGAGACTCCGATGCCATCGCCCGCTTCGATCTAACTAGATAGCTCTGCTTTAGAAAAGCAGAGCTCGACCACTACTTGGCTGTTGGGAATGAGAGGCTAGCTCGTTCGCCGATATGGGAGGCGAACCAACGCTGGGTAACTACCTTGGCTCTGGTATAAAAGGCAACGCCCTCAGGTCCATGAATATGGCTCTGGCCAAAGAGGGAGTTCTTCCAACCACCAAATGAGTAATAAGCCATTGGAACTGGAATTGGGACATTTATTCCTATCATCCCGACCTTGACCCCTCGGCTGAACCTTCTAGCGGCATCACCGCTTCCGGTAAAGATTGCAGTTCCGTTGCCATATGGGTTGGCATTGATCATTGCGATTGCACTATCTACGTCATTTACGTGAAGCACTGACAGAACTGGCCCAAAGATCTCTTCGCGATAGACGTCCATCTCAACCGTAACCTCATCGACCACAGTTGGACCGACAAAAAATCCACCTTCGTAGCCTGGGACCTTGTAGTTACGTCCATCGATCAGAGCCGAGGCTCCTTGGTCAACACCCTTGGTTATAAGATCCTCGATGCGACTCTTGGATTGACCAGTAATAACTGGCCCCATCTCAACGTCAGATATCGTACCTGAACCAACCTTGATTTTGGAGGCACGCTCGGCGACCATCTTACCGATGTCGTTTACTCGGTCTCCTACAGCAATCGCAGCGCTAATTGCCATACAGCGCTCACCAGCAGATCCAAAGGCGGCGGCAGTTAGGTTCTCGGTCACGAAGTCAAGATCGGCATCTTCCAAGATTATTGCGTGATTCTTAGCTCCACCGAGGGCCTGTACTCGCTTTGAATTCTGAGAGGCTCTCTCGTAGATGTATTTGGCGATAGGCGTAGACCCAACAAAGGAGACCGCTGCTACATCTGGGTGATCCAACAAGGCATTTACCGCCTCTTGGTCGCCATTTAGGACATTGAAGACTCCATCGGGGAGACCCGCTTCCTGCCATAGTTGAGCAATCAAAAGTGAAGCCGAAGGATCCTTTTCGCTCGGCTTCAAAATGAAGCTGTTACCACAGGCGATAGCGACTGGGAACATCCACATAGGAACCATCGCTGGGAAGTTGAAGGGCGTAATCCCAACACATACCCCAAGTGGCTCACGGAAGGAGTAGACGTCCACCGCAGTTGAAACTTGTGACGAAAAGTCACCCTTGAGGAGCTGCGGAATACCGCATGCAAATTCAACCACCTCTAGACCGCGCTGCACTTCGCCTCGCGCGTCGGAGAGGACCTTACCGTGCTCGCTAGTGATGAGAGCAGCGATGTCATCGGCGCGTCGGTTAACTAGTTCGCGGAAGGCGAAAAGGACCTTAGTGCGCTGGGAGAGAGAGGAGTTAGACCACTCTTCGAAGGCGCGTTGTGCCACTTCGACAACTTCATTCACCGTCTTTTTGGAGGCCAATGCTACGTGGGAAGAGACGCTCCCTAGAGCAGGATCGAAGACCTCGCCCATGCGATCGTCTTCGAAAACCAATAATTTACCGTCTATAAAGTGTCCCAAAGTAGACATCGATATCGCTCCTGAATCAAATCAATAACATCGATTCTAGGGTAAGGATCGAAGATTTGAAAGTGTCAAAAGCACACAAGACCACTTCGAATGGTTGATCGATTAAATAACAGAGCCTCCACTACCACAACTAAGTGCACGGTAGTGGAGGCTCTCACAGAAGGATCTAGTGGGAAGAGTCCCCCTCTTCCACTAGCTCGATTAGGGTGCCAAATGCCCCCTTGGGATGAACGAAGGCGACCGTAGTTCCCCGAGAACCAGGACGTGGCTTCTCATCGATCGTGGCGTAACCCTTCGATGCAACCGCCTCAAGAGCATCGGCACACGAAGCAACACGATATCCAACGTGGTGAAGGCCTTCACCCTTCTTGGCGAGATACTTTGCCACCGGCGACTCCTCAGAGACGGGAGAGAGAAGTTGGATGTATGAGTCTGCGACCTTGATAAGGGCCTCTGCTACTCCGTCGCTCTCAATTACCTCTTCGTGCTCTACGGTTGCGCCAAAGACCTCGAGGTAGTAGCGCTTGGCCGCCTCTAGGTCATTGACTGCGATCGCTACATGGTCGATCTCTGTAAACATTGAAGCTCCTCCGTTACCTTCTAAACCTGTTGATCTTGTCCTCGCCAACCTTCAGGCGAAGGTCGTCATTGGTAATTCCCTGGCCCTCTTCTTCGGCTAAGCAAAGGACACCGATCTTGCCCTCGTGCTGATTGTGGTGGACCGAGTAGCAGGCCTCACCGATCTCTTCGAGGCCGTAGGACTTCGAAAGGATGGGGTGAATCATCCCCTTGTCTATGAGGCGATTCGCCTCATAGGCTTCGCGGTAGTTGGCAAAGTGGGAGCTCTTGATACTCTTTAGCTTCATCCAAAGGTGACGGTTGTCGTACTCGATCATGTAACCACTTGTTGCGGCACAGGTCATGATCAAGCCGCCCTTCTTGGCGACGTAGACCGAAGCTCCCATTGTGGAGCGGCCGGGATGCTCAAAGACGATATCGGGATCTTCTCCTACGAGGGATCGTATGTCTTTTCCGAAGCGCCTCCACTCAGTTTCATCTTGAGTGTGCTCATCCTTCCAGAAGCGATATCCCTTCTCGCTGCGGTCGATGACCGCCTCGCAACCCATATCTTGAAGGAGCTTGACCTTGTCCGGGGAGGAGACCACTCCAACTGGAATGCCTCCACCGTTGAGAACGTACTGAACGGCGTATCCGCCGATACCACCAGTTGCGCCCCAGATCAAAACGACGTCGCCTTGCTTCATGGCAGCACCATTCTTCGAGACGAGCATGCGGTAACTTGTAGAGTTACAGAGCGCATTTACAGCGGCCTCTTCCCACGAGAGGTGGGCTGGCTTTGGCATCAATTGGTTGGCCTTTACTACAGCCAAATCTGCGAGTCCACCAAAGTTAGTCTCAAAACCCCAGATCCTCTGGTTGGCTGCGAGCATCGAGTCGTCGTGGGCCGAAGGATCTTGGTCGTCGACGTAGTTACAGTGGATCGTGACGCTATCGCCAGCCTTCCAATTGCGAACTGAGGAGCCGACACGAATGATCACCCCCGAGGCGTCCGAACCTAGGACGTGATAGTCCTGGGCGTGGCGTCGATCCCAAAGGGACCCCGACTTTCCTAGACGGTCGAGGAAGCCGAAGGTGGAGACCGGCTCGAAGATAGACGACCATACGGTGTTGAAGTTGATAGACGATGCCATGACAGCAAGCATCACTTCATCTGGGGCAAGTTCAGGTGTTGGAACTTGCCCCACCTTCAAGCTCTTTCGTGGATCTTTATCCCTGGTAGCCATGTTGTCGAAGATAGAAGTGTCTTCACGGCGCAGATAAGCCGCACGGTAGGTCTTTGGTAGAGGGATCGCCTCTAGAGCTTCGCCCGACGCCCCCGCCCTAATCGCATCAGCAAACTCTCTCATCTAGTTAGTCCCTCCAAGTAAACTAATTTCTAAAGGAATTGAACTTCAAAACCAAATAGACTGATGATAATTTTTTATCAGCAGTTAATTTCGTTCTAAATCAACATACAGACTCGACTCACCTTAGAGTCGAAGATACACCGTCGAAAGTTGCCGACTTATTGTGAATGTCGTCACACACTATACGTAGGCAATTTTTACTCTACTTTCAACTCAAATCGTTATCATTATTAAAGATGTGTGATTTATTTCAAAGTCACATTGGCTTTTTCTGATCTCGAGGAGAAATTAATGGCTGGTTCCTACCTAGTTGCGGGTGCACGCACCCCAATCGGTAAATTCCAAGGTGCACTATCATCTCTCACCGGTGCCGACTTGGGTGGTTTTGCCATCAAGGAGGCTCTTGGCCGAGCAGGCGTCGCTGGAGAAGAGGTGGACTATGTCTTCATGGGGCAAGTCCTACAAGCGGGTCAAGGTCAGATTACTGCCCGTCAAGCAGCACTTAAGGGCGGAATCCCAATGTCGATCCCTGCCACAACGATCAACAAGGTCTGCCTCTCAGGTCTAAACGCCATCTACTTGGCTGATCTCATGATCCAAGCCGGCGAAGCGAGCGTCGTAGTGGCTGGTGGCATGGAGTCGATGACCAACGCACCATATGTTCTTCCGGGAGTACGCGCCGGTCTTCGTATCGGCGATGCCAAGATGATCGACACCATGATGTACGACGGCCTCTTCTGCGCCTTCGACAACTGTGCTATGGGCCTTGGTACCGAGCGCTACGCCGCCGGGTATCCCAAGATCACCAGAGGACGCCAAGACGAAATCTCGGCTGCATCCCACGAGAGAGCTGCTCGAGCGACCAAGGATGGCCTCTTCCAAGCTGAGATAGCTCCAATTTCAATTCCCCAACGCAAGGGCGATGCCCTGACCATAACTGAAGATGAGGGTATCCGCGCTGAAACCACAGCCGATAGCCTTGGCAAACTTCGCCCTGCCTTCACCCCGGATGGCACCATTACCGCAGGTAACGCTTCACAGATCAGCGATGGCGCCTGCGCCCTGTTAGTTATGTCTGAAGCAGAAGTAGAGCGTCGTGGGGTTACCCCACTAGGGCAAATCGTCTCATACGGACAAGTAGCAGGACCCGATGCGTCCTTGATTACTCAGCCATCGCGGGCCATCATGAAGGCGCTCGCCAAGGTAAACCTATCAGTAGGCGATCTCTCAATCTTTGAAATAAATGAGGCCTTCGCAGCTGTGGCGGCCGGCTCGATCGATGACCTTGGCGTCTCAGGTGACATCGTTAACGTCAACGGCGGTGCGATCGCCCTTGGCCACCCGATCGGAGCTAGCGGTGCTCGACTCGCCCTAACTGCACTATATGAGCTTTCGCGTCGCGGTGGCGGATATGCCGCTGCTGCCCTATGTGGCGGCGGTGGACAAGGTGACGCCATGATCCTCAAGTCAATCTCTTAGTAGGTGCTCATAGTTCGATAGAGAGATGGCGAAGTCGTTATTTACCAACCAGTCACAAGTAGAAGCTACTGCCCGCAAGTAGAATCGATTGTGTGACCACAACTAATGACTACGCCTCTCTTTATCGTCGCTTTCGACCTCAGCGCTTCAGTGAAGTCTTAGGACAAGATCACGTAACCAATGCCCTTCGAAACGCCGTCAAAAACGGTCGAGTGGGCCACGCATACCTCTTCTCCGGACCAAGAGGAACTGGCAAGACCTCGTCGGCGAGAATCCTCGCTAAGGCCCTCAACTGCACCAATCGCGTCGACGGCGAACCCTGTTGTGAATGCAGCTCGTGTATTTCGATCGCAGAGGGTCGTTCGATGGACGTCATCGAGGTCGATGCCGCCTCTAATAGTGGTGTCGATGCCATCAAAAACCTTATTGCATTGGCACCAGTCGGAACCGTAGGTGAGTGGAAGGTCTACATCCTCGACGAAGTTCACATGCTAACTACCGCAGCTTCTAACGCTCTACTAAAGACCTTGGAAGAGCCCCCTTCCCATGTAATCTTCGTGCTAGCGACCACAGATCCCCAAAAAGTACTGCCGACGATTGCATCAAGAACGCAGTCCTTTGAATTTCGCCTCCTCGACCAAGATACCCTAGAAGAGCTAGTGAGCAGCGTTCTTTCCCGTGCCGAACTCGAGATCGACACCGATGGAGTCGGTTACGTCGTCAAGAAGGGTAGGGGCTCCGCTAGAGATACCCTTTCGTTCTTAGATCAGGTGGTAGCACTAGGATCGATCGACGATTCAGCTCGAGGGATCGAAGAGATCTTTTCAGCGGTCGTCGAAGAAGACGCCGTCAAAGTCCTACAGGGGGTTGACCTCGCCTCCAAAAAGGGGTTAGAGCCAGCGCGAATCGTAGCCGAGCTCTCCTCTCTAGCAAGGGAGGCGTTTATATCGTCCCTTGCCCCTAACTATACAAAGTCCAACCTTCCCACGAGGCGGATCGTCCGCATCATCGAAACCCTTGGAGAGGCCTCCACAAAGTTCCGAGATAACCTAGATCCACGTGGAATCCTCGAAGCAACCTTAATAAAGTTGGCCCTTCGCCCAAGTGGCCTCGAAAAAGAGGTTGAAGAGTTTGTTGTGGCAGAGGTAAATCGCGCCATCAACTACGTCATAAAGGAGTATCTTCCGCAACTAGGAGATAGGTCGAATGGGGGTTCGACACCGACTAACTTGGCTTCAACGCCTGCGTTCGCCAGCAGCCCTAGCCAAGACAACAACCACGGGGAACGAGTACAGAGCGCACCGCAGTCTGCTGCTGCAAACATCGCACAAGTCCGGGACAACCTCCAGAATGCACCGATTCGAAAGCCGCCAGAGCCTTCTCTCTCGGGACGACTCGGTGCCCCTAGCACCTCCGTCGGCTCTCGACTACAGCCACCGGCTGCGTCGGCCCCAAAAGCTGAGCCACACCTAGCTGAGCCACCAAAGGATACTCAAAGTCAATCAGTCGGCGTAAAGGCGGCTCAGATGCCAGCCCAGAGTGGCCGTCCCTATATCCCAGGGATGATTCAGAGCGAATGGCGAGCCATCGTTGCCTCATTGAAATTTCCCAGATTTGAGATAACGGTTCTAGAAGATGCCACCGTTACCGAGGTTGGAGAACGTCTAGAGGTGGCGTCGAGTAATTCACTTTTAAAAGATCGTATCGAAGCGAAGTTACCAGAGTTAAAAGCAGAGATCAACCGCAGATTTCCGAGTTGGAAGGGTTACGTTACCTTAGTACAACTTTCAGAAGAGAGCCCCGATGACGAGGAGGATCCGATCCATGAGGTCGGCGAAGAGCTCGACCGCAGAGCCGTGCAACGTCAGATCTTAAATGTATTTCCAAATGCTAAATTCAGCGCGATTGAAAAGGCGTAAAGGCTAATAGATGGCATTTACTAAGTCAATGCAGAGCCTCATAGACGAGTTCTCAAAGCTTCCCGGGATCGGCCCTAAATCGGCTCAACGAATAGCCTTTCACCTCTTGAAGAGCGACGCTCTAGATAGCGAGAGGCTAGCTAGCGCCATCGTAGAGAGCAGGCGTGCTACAAAGTGGTGTACTACCTGCTACAACTTGAGTGAAGAAGATACCTGTTCTATCTGCGCATCGGAGCAGCGGGACAAAGACGTCATCTGTGTGGTAGAAGAGCCTCGGGATGTAATCGCCATTGAGCGCACACGAGAGTTCAATGGCTTATACCACGTACTTCAAGGTGCCCTAAATCCAATAGAAGGTATCGGCCCCGACAAAATTCGAATCAAAGAGCTCCTCGAGCGCCTCTCGTCGTCGACCGTAAGTGAAGTTATCATCTGCACTAACCCCAATATTGAGGGAGAGGCAACGGCGATGTTCATCGCTAGAACCCTAACTCCACTTGGTATTAAGGTGAGCCGGCTCGCTAGTGGGGTGCCCGTAGGTGGAGACCTCGAATACGCCGATGAACTAACTCTTGGGCGAGCCATCGAAGGACGCCGATCTATCAATTAACAAAAGGGAGGGGGCGCACCTCCTCCACTTAGGTTGCGCCCAGCTATCGAAGAGATACCTCCTATTTAGAGCATTAAAAGGGTTGCTCAGTGGTGGTGGCCTAGATCAGTAGTTCTACCACCGCGCTCCAACCAGAGGCCGAGGCCAGCTGCATTGGAGTGGATGCCATTTAGAGTATCGAAACGCTCGATCGCCTCGGCACTAACCGATGCGTCGGCCTCTCCGAATTGGCTATATAGGGCATCTTCTATGGAACGCCCCTCGGAGAATGCACTCTCTGCAACTGTTGCCCAGGTAATCAACGACTCTTTTGCCTCATCGAGAAGCTCATCTGAGTTATCGAAGATACCGTAGTGGGCAAAGCCCAACTTGACTGGCTTTCTATCTTTGAACTTATCTAACGAATTGATAGCGGCCGCCAAGTCAAAGTCAGCTGGTGGGGTAGCAGGGCGCAACAACCTTACCTCAGGTAGAAGTACCCCTGCTGCATCTCCAGTAAAGACTATCCCTGATTGAGGATCAAAGAAACCGAGGTGGTGCTTGGCATGGCCTGGAGAGTCGATAACCTCGATCGATCTAGATGGCCCAATCTCAATTTTTTCCCCATCTTCGACTACCACGATTCTGGCGGCATCGGTAGGAGAGAGCCTTCCATAGAGTGAATCGAGCTTTTCGCCATAGACCATCTCGGCACTTGCCACCAAGCGTGATGGATCGGCCAAGTGCCGTGCCCCCCGAGAGTGGACAAAGACCTTGGCCTTTGGAAAGGCGGCTGCAATGTCACCTACACCGCCAGCGTGATCTAAGTGAATGTGTGTCAAAGCAATACCGAATAGGTCGTCGGGGCCAACCCCAAGTGCAGCAAGCTCACTCATGACAGTATCTACTGAACTCTGAGAACCCACCTCAATAAGGACCGGCTTATCACCGGTGATCAGGTAGCCCGAGGTGATGTGCTCCCACCCGCCCAACTTAGTATCGATCTCCAATACACCATCGCTTACATTTCGACTCATCCTTCCAACGTTACTTCAAAGGTGTCAAGTGCGCCGAATTAATTGCAAATAGAGCAGATATTGGGGGCAAAACAGACGATTTCTCCACTTCAGATACCACCTTAAACCAAAGCAGCGGCTGTGAAGTAGAATAATCTCGGTCATGATCCCTGCTCCATATGTCACAAAAGCAAAGAGTTCTCTGCGTCAATTTATATCCGTTCTAGCAACCTTCACCGTCGCGGCATATCTAGTTGGTTTCGCTCGAAGGAGCACAGCTACCTCTTCCATGCAATTAACCTCCAAAAAGATGCCAAAAGCAGCACCGCCAGATGGCACCATCATCCACCCACTAGCCCTTTGGAGCGTTCACGGCGTAACCCTCGAGAACTACCCCCAACTCTGGTACTCACCAACGAACCTGCGGCCAATGATCCCCGGAGCAGATCCGACCGAGGGGGTCTGGTCTCCAATAGGCACCAACGCAGGACCGGGATATGCAACCTTCGAGACCTTTGTAACCCCATATGCCGGAGGCCCTAAAGTATCCGTAGCCTGGATAAACCAAGACTATGCCAAAGTTCAGATGTTCGCAGGAACCTCCCAGCCCGGAGGATCGTGGCCCTACGAAGGATCGATACCTCAAAGCCTGTGGCCAAAGCTCATCGGTGCCTTTGAGGGAGGATTTATCTTCAACCAATCCAACGGCGGTTGGTATGCAGACGGTCGGTACGGAATGCCCCTAGTTCAAGGGGCGGCATCGATAGTCTCCTACAGTAACGGAACCATAGACATCGGTCAATGGGGTAGAGAGGTCTCGATGACTTCGGCGGTAACCGGGGTCCGGCAGAATTTGATTCCATTGGTCGACAATGGTCAGGTGGTAGCAGCCGCTAACTACAACCCCCTCGTAACTTGGGGGTTTTCACTTGGAAACATCCTAAACACCTGGCGCAGTGGCCTAGGAATCACCGCTACAGGAGCACTGATCTACGTCGGAGGACCGGGGCTATCGCCGGCCAATCTCGGTGCGATACTGGTCTGGGCAGGAGCTATACGCGGTATGCAACTCGATATGAACCCCTACTGGGTCAATTACATCCAGTACACCTACGGCCAAAGTGGCCTCCAAGGAAGTGACTTGCTTCCTAATATGAACCTCGGCCCATCCCACTACCTAAATGGCTTCTGGAGAGACTTTCTAGCGGTCTTCCTCAGGTAAAGATTTTCACCCTAAGTGAATATTTTTAAGTAAAAATGATCCAACTAAAGGCAGAAAGTGCCATTAGGCTTTCATGAAGTCGCTCACATGAATTGAAATAAGCTTCGGATTTAAGGGGATTGCAATAGACCCACGAGAAGGGCGCCTATATCTAGAGCAGTATCTAGGCACTCACGCGAAGACTCGAGTCGTTATCAATGAGTCTGGGCAGATCACAGCTCCAGATATAGGTGATGCTATATCGGTTATCCTGGCTTGCATCCAAGATGGCCACGACGAATCTTGCGACCACAGCAACTCCATTTACGACTTCGCGCGGGCTTCGGTTTTGGAAGAGGACTTTCGCCACGGTCTAGACGAGACCTTTAAAGAATTACGCGAGAGAGGGATCGACACCGATACACCTTCGCCAAGCAACAAGATCGTCTCGCTTTCGCTCTCGATCTTTGAATCGCGTTATCGCGCTGCGATGAAGGCGATAGTGGACGGGGAGAAAAGCTTCAAAGAGTCCCTCATCTCACTGCTACTTCTTCTATCCACCAACGAGGAGGCCTTTAGCCACCTCTCAGAGGGAAACGTTGTTGACGCTATCAACCAGCTCGTAGCCCACTCCATAATGGGAATATCGGCCCTCTTTACCAATACCAACTCCCCATTTTCGATCGCCTCTTACAACAGCGAAGGGCGCTCTTTGATCGACTCGATAAAGGAGGTGCTCCTTACCGAGGAGATCACCTCTCTCCTGGCGAATCCCCCCTTTACCGAACCGATCATAACCACCCTCGAGATCGGTGGCGATAGAGCTCAAAACCAAAGAAGGCTAACCTCTCTTTTGATTCCGATCGAGATATCGATGACTAGAAATGGGACACTGGTCCTGCTAAGTGAAGTTGAGATTGTCGATCCGGGGCAGATTCGAAAGGTAGCTCACGCCATTAAGGTAGGAGTTGAGCGAGTCTTTCGCCTCCTAAGAGAGCGTCAAAGCTCAGCTCGACTTACCAAACTTCAGGAGATTCGAGAGCAGATAGTAGATTCTACCTCAATCGACACCATCGATATCGTTAGAGAGATATCTATCGAGCTCTACCAGTCGGATTTGGTCCTCGGAGGTGCGGTAATCAAGTACTCGGTAGATGAGAACCGGACCTTTTCTTTTTCCATCACCGACCTATTTGATCCAAAGGGGCTCTTTATCGGTTTGGAAGGTTGGAGGGCCGATCTTCCCTTCGACATGGCTACCCCACTGATCGCCGCTGTAGTGGAGGCTAAACCCATCGTAACGCCTGGCCTACCGACAGCTAGTAGCGACATCGTAGGCATTGATAACACTACAGCGCTGCTGCTCCAATCGACCTCTGCAGTCAGGATTCCACTTTCCAACAGTGACGGAAGGTCTGGGTACATATCCCTGACGCTAGTTACTGATACCGAGCAAGAGCTACTAGATAGCAGCTTTCTAAATCACTTCGAAGATCTCCTCAATTTAGCTGCGTCCCAGGTTCAAAATAACGCAACGCGGCGACAGTCACAGTGGATCGCTCAACTAAACGAGACCCTACTAAACGCGACGTCATCGTCGATCACAGCCTCATCGGAGACACAGCTTCTCATCGCTATTTGCAATGCCCTTCTTACTCCAGGCCGTTTTCGCTCGGCCTTCTATGTAAAGCCGAATCTAAACTCTCAACTGCTGCAACCAGTAGCGGCCGCAGGTGTGGATCTCCAAGAGCTAGCAAGAAATCGGGTGCCACTATATCCAACTCCAAAGCAGACTCTGGCACAAACGGCCTACATTACCGGTGAGACCGCGATTCAAAACCACCTAGTAGATACCGCCGAGAGCCACCTGCATAGTAAGTACGTCGATGCAAAAGGATGGCAGTCGGTTATAGCAGTGCCCATAAAGCGACCAAGTGGCACCGAAGTCCAAGGGGTACTGGTGGTGACCTCGACAGAAGAGGGTGTCTTCCAAGGTAACGTAATCAAAGTAATAAAGACGGTCTCGCTTTTAGTGGAGCATATGCTCTCCGAGATCGCCTTAAAAAAGGCGTTACGAGAGGAAAAATCTCGACTCACCGAGATCGTAAGTCGCGACTACCTAACCGACATCTACAATCGGCGCGCCTTTGAACGCGAGGCAGTTCGAGCCATGCGCCTTCACGGGAGTGGAATCATGGCAGTTGGCATCCTAGACCTCGATGGCTTTAAGTTGCTCAATGACACCAAGGGGCATCGGGTGGGCGACAACCTCCTAAAGAGCTTGGCCAAGTCGATGAGCGCCTCCCTCAAGGAGCGCGAATTTATGGCGCGCCTAGGGGGTGACGAGTTCGGCTTCTTTATCCACCTCGAAGAGGCGAGTGACTTAGATGAGTTCGTAGAGAGAATGAACCGATCCTTTAGGCGCCAGCGCCACGAGATTAAGGTTACTGGAAGCTTTGGATGGTCCTTCTTCCCCAACGACGGCACCACTTACGATAGCCTTATCCTCAAGGCCGATGAGGCACTCTATGCCGCCAAAGCCATTGGCGGAGGTAGGTCGATGATCTACGCCGGTGAAGTGGCCGAACGAGTCTCGCGCCGTGCCACAATTCGTGATAATTTGGACTCTGCGCTATCGAGCGGAGCGGCCACCTTCCACTACCAACCAAAGGTCGACCTCTCGACCCAGAAGGTAGTCGGTTTAGAGATGCTAATTCGCTGGCCAGAGGTCGAGGCCCAGGTGCTCATCGACGAGATAAGGACCAATCGAGTCGTAAGCCACCTTGTTGGAGCCCACCTCATCGGTCAAGCTGCCAAAAGTCGCGCTATCTTAGACGATGCACTTCTATCAGATGTGTCAATCTCGCTCAATATCTCGCCTAACCACTTCACCGATCCGATATTTATCGAGGAGCTATCTCCTCTCCTATCGAGATCTAATGCGATTATCCTCGAGATCACCGAAGACGTTGCAATCGACGCCAATGAGCAGGTTCGCCAACAGATCACTGAAGTAAAAAGGCTGGGCTTTAGTATCTCAATCGACGACTTTGGAAGCGGCTATACCTCACTCAGGGCAGTTAGTCTGCTCGAGGTCGACGAGATCAAGGTCGATCGCTCCTTCCTCTATGGCCTAGATGTAAACCCCAACTCCTATGCGGTCTTCTCCTCTATCATTCACTTGGGTGAATTAGCCAAAGCCAAGGTGGTAGCAGAGGGGATCGAGACCGAGGAGCAAGAGACCCTGTGGACCTCACTCGGTGGGACCATAGCCCAAGGGTATCGCTACTCAAAAGCTCTTCCCCTAGAAGAGGTAGTCTCATGGATTCACTCCTACAACGACCGGCACAAATTTTGAACTATGTAGAGGTAGTCGCAAAGGAAGGGCAAGATCCCTGCCGATCTATCACTCGATCTAAGAGAGTTCTATAAGGTCGAGGTAGTCCTGAGAGAAGTGGTCCACTGTGCCATCTGGCATCAAGATAAGGCGGTTCGGCTCAAGCTGCGACGCAAACTCCACGTCGTGGGTCACGACGATCATGGTTCCCTTCCATCCGGCAAGGGCCTTAGATATGGCTCGACGACTCTCCGGATCTAAGTTATTGGTGGGCTCATCTAGGAGCAGGAGGTTGTGGCGCGCCGCTACGAGAAGTGACAGAGCCAGCTTGGTCTTTTCTCCACCCGAGAGGGTTCGCGTCGGCTGCTCCACTACGTCACCGACCAATCCAAAGGCGGCCAATGTACCACGGGCATCGGTGAGTGGGACTCCCAGGGAGATCATCTGCTCCAATGGAGTTCGGTCAAAGTCGAGCTCTTCATGCTCCTGGGCAAAGTAGCCGACTGAGACGCCGTCAGATATATTTACCGATCCAAGGTCCATCTGATTCTTGCCCGCTAGGAGGGTCAAAAGGGTGGTCTTGCCAGCACCATTTAATCCACCAACCAAGAAACGCTCTCCACGTTCAATGGTGAACTCAAGATCCTCAAAGACTGTAAATCGACCGTAGCTCTTGCAGACTCCGCTCACCTCGACTACAACCCTTGGGGCTGGTTTCGGATCGGGGATATTTACTCGCACGCTGGCACTTTTAACTGTTGAGACATCCACCATCTGCTTTCGAAGTCGTTCTGCTCGGCTATCGAGAGACTTAGCCACACGGGCACGAGAGGCAGTTTGGTGGCGCATCGAGTCGGCGAGCTTGGTGAGGCGATCGAGCTCTGAGGCCTCCCGCTTGGCCTGAGCCTCGATCGCAATTCGCCTTTGAGCGATGGCACGCTTGTAGGTGGAGTAGTTGCCCTTAAAGTCGATGATATCTCCGTCGCTATCGCCACGTTCAAGGTGAAAGACGCGATTGATTGACTCATCGAGGAGCTCTAAGTCGTGGCTAACTACAACCAATACACCAGCGAAGTTCTTGAGGTAGTTGAGGAGCCACCTCTTTGCGTCGACGTCCAAGTGGTTAGTAGGTTCGTCGAGCATTAAAACCTCTGAGCCTCTAAAGAGGATCCGGGCTAACTCTACTCGGCGACGCTCACCACCAGAGACCTCCCCTAGCGCTAGGGAGAATCTGCTCTCGGCTAACCCTAAGCCACTTAACAACGCCTTGGCATCGGCCTCAGCACGGTAGCCATCGCGACGTTCAAATTCATCCAACGCTTTGCTATAGCGGGTCAAGTTCTTTTCGCTAGGATCAGCGCCGACATTCACCCGGAGCTTTTCGATTCGATCGGCCAGATCACCAAGGTCACGACCGGAGAGAACTCTAGCTACTACCAGAGTCGATGGATCGGCCATGGCATCTAAAGTGTCCTGATTTAGGTAGCCAAAAGATCCAGTTATGTGGACCTTTCCACTCGATGGTGGGTTTACCCCACCAAGAACCTTCATCAGTGAAGTCTTGCCAGCACCGTTTCTTCCGACTAGGCCAACTTTAGATCCTGCGGCTAGGGTAAACGAGAGGTCAGATACGATGAACTTACCCCCGACCTCAACAGATAGATTGTTTACGCTTAGCATCTTGGCTCTCTTGAAAATCTAATGGCTTCGCCGAAGCGATATCGGACAGCCTATTAAGGCTAGTCATTGATCTATAAATTACATTCGCCTACGCGGCACATGAGCTGGTAGAGGCGACCGTATTTGCAGATACAGCGGTATTTATCTCACTTATTACAGCCGGCATCGCCAGGGCGAAGCCGACGTCTGGATTTGTAGTGGAGCGTGAAAATACCACTCCGATAACCTGACCATTCAAGTTAACGATAGGGCCACCTGAGTTTCCGGGGCGGATGATGGCCTCTAGCTCATAGACCAACCGATCGGTGACAGTTTGGTTATAGATGTCACGGCCTTGTGCAGTAAAGATGTCCATGACACCAGCTGTAGAGGTTGTAAGTGGTCCACCTCCAGGATAACCAAGGACTACTCCTTCTACTCCTCGTCCGACGGCCCCATTTAGTAGAGGCAGAGGTGCTTCGGTTAACCCCGCCACCTTTAGGACTGCTATGTCCAACTTAGGGTTGAATAGTAGGACTGTCGTGGGGTGTGAACCCGCGGCATCTATAACCGTGATATTGCTACTGCCCGCCACTACGTGGGCATTGGTAACAACGATTCCACTTTGAACCACAAAGCCGGATCCGTCTTGGATTTGTCCACAGGCAATGGCTTGAACCTTGACTACCGAGGGCTCCACCTTTTGGGCAACCGCATCAGCACTAGCTTGAGATGGAAGAGAGACCGGTCCCGATATCGCTGGGGGAAGCGAAGCGAAGACCGATGGGAAACCAGCAGAGGAGATAAAGCTTTGTACTCTTGTAAAAAGGGCTGGGGCAGGTGGCATCGTCTTGGTGATTGTCTTTACTATCGCTGAATTTGCAACCTGCGACGAGACCAGTGCATAGGGCAAGTTAACTGCGATCGAGGCAGTCACCCAGATCACCAAGAGTAACGCTACAACCGATACACCAGCACCAACACTCGAGTCGATCGCTCTGAGCTTGTACTTAGCTAACGACTTAGCGACGATAGTTCCAAGGTAGCGACCGCCTCCGCCAACGATCGATGCAAATCCAAAGAGAACTATGATCAAGATGATGCTCCGCAGGGCAATATTTGAGACCAAAGAGGCGATCCTCGGAGCTACCACAGCGCCGATGAGAAGCCCTAGCCAAAAACCTCCATACGAGCCAAGCTGAACTGCCGCTCCGAGTTTTCCGCCTCGAACCGCAGCATATCCAACTCCAATGAGAATAATGAGATCGACCCAGTCAAATCCGAGCGCCGTAGCAATAAGGTGAAATGATGCGGCGAGCAATGGCACTCCTTTCTGTGGGCACCGTAGCCGTACCACTTTAATTCTACTTTGTTACAACTTAGTGCTTGAAATTACTCCGATACCGTCGGTGATTAGGAGGTTGGACGCACCGAAAGCAGCTCTAGTTGGGTCTCGATCTGATCCCGCTCGATAGGAGGGCCGATGTGATATCCCTGAACTTTATCGATGTTGATACTGCGCATCAGACGAATCTGCTCCGCTCGCTCGACTCCGATTCCTACTACTTCAGCCTTCATCGAGTGCGCTAGGTTTACAAGTCCACCTACCACTCCTAGGACTCTCTCATTTTGGCCTAGGGTCAAGACCAATGACCGATCGATCTTGACTTGTGAGACCTGATAGCGCGAGAAGATCGAAAGAGCGGAGCTTCCTGCACCGAATTCGTCAACACTCAAGCCGATATTTGCCTTGGCCAACTGCTCGATCGAGTTATGAGCTTTAGAGCTGGGGTTGTTATCTACAGTCCCGATCTCTACCATCAAAATTGAAGGGTCGATGCCCGAGGCACCTACCTGTGAGATCAGGTTACTTACGAGATCTGGCTCTTCTAGCTCATCGCCGGAGAGGTTCAATCCAAGAGTTAGCTCCTGGTCGGGGTAGCGCCTCTGCCACTCTTGGAGCGATTCCAGGGCATATTTCGCCACCTTTGCCCCCATACGAGGCAACCTTCCGATCTCTTTAGCCACCGGTATAAATTCGGTGGGCGAAATCAAACCGCGATCTTGATGCCTCAATCTAACCAATGCTTCAACTCCACATATCTTGCGCGCCTCGAGAGATATGATCGGCTGAAACAGAACCACGATATCTTCGTCGTCGATAGCGCGACGAACCATATTCTCAAAGTTTCTGCGATCCTTAGCATTTGAAACCATCGACTCGGCAAAGTACTCGAGTTTTCCAGAACCCCTGGCCTTAGCACGATCTCTTGCTAAGGTAGCACTGTCGACTAGATCGACACCACTGGTACTCTGGTCGAAGGCGAAAGCTACTCCGATGCTCGCAGTTACAACTACCTCTTCGCCATCTGGGGCTATCACTGGGCTATCTAAAGTCGTGCGGAGGGCGTGAGCCACCATCTCAACTTGCGCATGCTCCGTAACCCCAAGGCACAACACCGCAAAGTTATCTCTCTTTACGTGAACCAAGAGAAAGAGGCCACCTAGGGCATCTTCGAAGCGGTTGGCAACGACACGGAGGACTGCATGCGATCCATGTACTCCAAGGGCACTCTCTATCACACTAAAGCGATCGATATCGACTAACAGAAGTGCTACTCCAGGTAACTCATCTCCAATTACCTTGCGAACCCTCTCGTACTCAGAGTTCAGATAGTCGATGGTATAGAGTCCAGTAATCTCATCGATTTCACTTGTTGTAAAGGTAGGGTCATCGAGGTCGATCGTGGCCTCTAATAGAGATAGTTCGATTGTCAAAGTAGGGTCGTCTCCCTCTGTTCGTCGGGCAAAGGCTATATCTACCTCAACGTATTCACTTCTAGCATCTAGAAGGCGAACCCTCAAGTAGCTCCGCTTCCTACTCTCCCAAAACAAGGTCTCAGCGTCATCGAAGGCGAATTGATCTTCCGGGTGAATAAGGGCGGCAAAGCTAAGGCCGATTAGTTCGTTTGGTAGATATCCCAAGGTCTCTTCGACCTCAGGTGAGGCAACCTCGATGTTCCCACTCGAAAATGAGAGGATCATCGAGGTAACGCCAACGGCAAGGTTCTCGTCAATAGATGCCCTACTCGTCACCGCGCCACCACCTCTTTTTTGCAACTCTTAACCAAACAACGAATTCAAGCGACCGAAAAGTTACAGTGATTTACTTTTCTATCATTCACTTGCCTTTCTATCGGCAGCCTTTTAGCTGGTATTGAAGAAGTTGAAGGAAAATTATGGAGTATTTACCGCCTTAAATGTCGCGCATTTTTCGGAAAATAGATCCCTTGTGGCTTCAATCATCGCCCCCAAAGGCGAGTTGATGAAGACATCAAATCTTTACAAACTAGAATGAGCGGTAACTGCTAAAGCACATAAAGCAAGGAACCAAAATGTTAGCAAGCGCACTAGACGGACTACGACTAACAATTCACGTCCTAGCCGCCACAATTTGGGTAGGTGGACAGTTCACACTAGCTGGCTTAGTTCCGACCCTTCGCAAATCTGGCGAAGGAGTAGCAGCCGCGGCTGCTAACGCATTTGCTAAGTTCTCATGGCCGGCATATGCCCTATTGATCATCACCGGACTGTGGAACGTTGCAGCGATGAATATGAACAAGACGACTTCAGCGTGGAAGGTCTTCCTTGGTATCAAAATCACAGTTGTATTACTTTCAGGTATTGCTGCATTTGTCCACTCCAGGGCCAAGTCCAAGTCCCAAATTGCTACTTGGGGCGGAATCTCTGGGGTAATGGCAGTTGCATCGCTAACTATAGGAGTATTCCTCGCTGGATGATAGCGACAACGCGGAGCGAACAACTTCGTGATTAGAATGTACTAGCACCAAAAGGGCCAACGATGTCCCGTCAAATGTATGAAATCGTGCCCTGATGGCACACCTGCAAAGACTGGGAGAGACACTTGGCTAGAGGCAACGACCCTCGATTGGCACTTTCGAATACCCTTTACGCCCCCGAATTCGAACACGACGCCTGTGGCGTCGCCTTCGTAGCTAACATCAAGGGCGTAAAGTCACACTCGATAGTCGAAATGGGCATCACAGCTCTCTTTAACCTCGAACACCGCGGTGCATCTGGCGCCGAGGTAAATACCGGCGACGGAGCCGGAATTCTGATTCAGATTCCAGATGAGTTCTTTAGATCGGTCACCTCTTTTGAGCTACCCCCGGTTGGATCGTATGCCGCCGGAACAATCTTCTTCAACAAGTCACTCGATATCGAATTAGTTCAAAGTTCGATCGCCAAAGTCGCAGAGGCCGAGGGGGTCGAGATACTAGGTTGGCGCGATGTTCCTGTAGATAACTCATCCCTTGGTGCTGGAGCCCTAGCCGAAGAGCCAGTAATGAAGCAGATCTTCATTCAGCACAACGGTGGCTCAATCAGCGGCATAGAACTAGAACGAGTGGCATATGCCTTCCGCAAGGTGACAGAGCACAACATCGATGGCCTCTACTTCGCCTCCCTATCGGGTCGCACCATCGTCTACAAGGGAATGCTCACCACCCCACAGGTTCCGCAGTACTTTACCGATCTTTCAGATCCAAAGATGACCTCTGCACTAGCACTTGTGCACTCCCGTTTCTCTACCAACACCTTCCCTGCATGGTCACTTGCCCACCCTTATCGCCTAGTGGCACATAACGGCGAGATCAATACCCTGAAAGGCAATCGCAACTGGATGAAGGCGCGCGAAAGTCTTCTTCGCTCCGGTAGCTTTGGTGAACCCCTCGATCGAATCTTTCCAATAATTACCCCTGGTGCATCAGATAGCGCCTCCTTCGACGAGGTCCTAGAGTTGCTTCACTTGGGAGGACGCAGCCTTCCGCACGCAGTCTTGATGATGATTCCCGAGGCTTGGGAGAACCACAAGTCGATGGATCCAAAGAAGCGTGCCTTCTATCAGTATCACGCATCGCTCATGGAGCCTTGGGATGGACCAGCCTCGATCGCCTTCACCGACGGAACCCAAATTGGAGCGGTCCTTGATCGAAACGGCCTACGTCCTTCTCGTTTTTGGGTAACTCAAGACGATCTTGTCATAATGGCATCTGAGGTCGGCGTCCTCGAGATCGAGCCATCGATGGTCATCGCTAAGGGGAGGCTCCAACCAGGAAAGATGTTCTTGGTCGACACCGCCCAAGGAAGAATCATCGCCGATGAGGAGATCAAATCTCAACTCGCCTCGGAACACCCCTACCAAGAGTGGATCGATGAGAACCTAGTTGACCTAGAGGACCTTCCCCCTCGCCACATGTTGGTGCCACAGCACTCTCAAATCGTTACCTACCAGAGGCTCTTTGGATATACCAGCGAAGAGCTTCGCACCATCATCACACCTATGGCAAAGACGGCGGCCGAGGCGATCGGGTCGATGGGCTCTGATACCCCAATTGCAGTCCTCTCCGATCGGCCAAGGATGCTCTATGAGTACTTCAAGCAACTCTTTGCACAGGTAACCAATCCTCCACTGGATGCAATTCGCGAAGAGCTAATCACATCGCTAGCGGGAACCATCGGCCCAGAGCAGAACATACTAGAGCCAACTGCTAAGTCGGTACATCAGATCTCGCTCAAGTATCCCGTCATCGACAACGACCAGTTGGCTAAGTTGGTCTACATCGACGAGGAGGGCGGAGTCGAAGGCTTTTCTACCAAGGTCATCGACGGCCTCTATGAGGTTGCAGGTGGTGGAAGTGCCATAGCAGCTGCCCTGGAGAAGATTCGCAATGAGGTAACTGAAGAGATCGCCAAGGGCAAGAACATCTTCGTCCTCTCCGATCGCCAGGCAGATGCCACCCTAGCTCCAATTCCAGCGCTACTACTTACCTCTGCGGTACACCACCACTTGATTAGAACCAAGAAGCGCACCCAAGTAGCCCTAATCGTTGAGACTGGTGAGGCTCGCGAAGTCCACCATATGGCACTTCTCATTGGCTATGGTGCGGCCGCTATCAACCCATATCTGGTCTTTGATTCAATCGTCGATATGGTTCGTGAAGGCACCCTCTCTGATATCTCGCCCTATCGCGCCATCCACAACTACATCAAGGCTGCGGCTAAGGGTGTCCTAAAGGTAATGTCCAAGATGGGCATCTCAACCGTCGCCTCATATACCGGTGCCCAAGTCTTCGAGGCCGTAGGTATCGCCAAAGAGGTCATCGACGAGTACTTCGAAGGCACGTCATCCCGCCTCGGCGGTATCGGCCTCGATGAGATCGCCAAAGAGGCGGCGCAACGCCACCACTTAGCCTTCCTCGATCGAGAGAGCGAACTTGCACACCGCAGTTTGGCAGTTGGTGGAGAGTATCAATGGAGGCGCGAGGGTGAATACCACCTCTTCAATCCAGAGACGGTCTTCAAGCTTCAGCACTCAACTCGAAATAAGCGCTACGACGTATTTAGGGACTATACCCGTTTGGTAGACGATCAATCGAGCCACCTCGCTACCATCCGGGGTCTTCTCAAGTTGAAAGAGGGAGTTCGCCCAGCGATCGACATCGAAGAGGTAGAGCCGATAAGCGAGATCGTCAAGAGGTTCTCAACTGGAGCTATGAGCTATGGCTCGATCTCCAAAGAGGCTCACGAGACCCTAGCGATCGCCATGAACCGCATAGGTGGTAAGTCAAATACCGGCGAGGGAGGCGAGGATCCAGATCGCTTCGTCGTCGATGAAAATGGGGATTCACGTAGGTCGGCCATCAAGCAAGTAGCATCGGGGCGCTTCGGAGTCACTAGCGAGTACCTCACCAATGCAACTGACATTCAGATCAAGATGGCCCAAGGTGCTAAACCAGGAGAGGGCGGACAGCTCCCAGGCGACAAGGTCTATCCTTGGATTGCTAAGACCCGTTACTCCACTCCTGGAGTTGGTCTCATCTCGCCACCGCCTCATCACGACATCTACTCCATTGAAGATCTAGCCCAGCTGATCTACGACCTAAAGAATGCAAATCCTGTGGCTCGGGTTCACGTAAAGCTGGTCTCTGAAGTTGGAGTCGGAACCGTAGCAGCTGGCGTTGCTAAGGCCCACTCAGATGTAGTCCTGATCTCAGGCCACGACGGTGGAACTGGTGCATCGCCACTTACCTCGCTCAAGCACGCCGGCACTCCATGGGAGATCGGTTTAGCAGAGACCCAACAGACCTTGATCGGCAATGGCCTCCGTGATCGAATCGTAGTCCAAGTCGATGGACAGCTAAAGACCGGCCGCGACGTCATCATCGCAGCTCTCCTTGGGGCTGAAGAGTTTGGCTTCGCAACTGCACCGCTAGTGGTCTCAGGCTGCATCATGATGCGGGTCTGCCACCTCGATACTTGCCCTGTTGGAATCGCAACTCAAAACCCCAAGCTTCGCGAGAAGTTCACCGGTAAGCCAGAGTTCGTCGAGACCTTCTTTGAGTATATCGCTGAAGAGGTTAGGGGCTACCTAGCAAGACTTGGCTTTAGAACCCTCGACGAAGCTATTGGCATGACCGAGATGCTCGATACCGCCGAGGTCATCGGCCACTGGAAGGCGAAGGGGCTCGACCTCTCGCCGATCTTGGCCTCCGACTTCATCTCTATAGATGCACCTCGCAAGGCGACGATCAAACAGGAGCACGGCCTCGACCAAGCCCTCGACAATCAGCTGATCGCCCAAGCCTTACCGGCCCTTGAAGACGCCAAGGCAGTAAAGATCGAAGCAAAGATTCGAAACGTCAATCGTACCGTCGGAACGATGCTGGGTCACGAGCTAACCAGGCGCTACGGCGGCGATGGACTACCAGAGGGAACCATCGACATCACCTTGGAGGGGTCTGCGGGGCAGAGCTTTGGGGCATTTGTACCTAAGGGAATCACTCTTCGGTTGATTGGGGATGCCAACGACTTCGTCGGAAAGGGCCTCTCTGGTGGAACCATAGTAGTGAAACCATTCGAGAGCGCTCCATTTGTCGCTGAAGAGAACATCATCGCAGGAAATGTCATCCTCTATGGCGCAACTGCTGGCAACCTATTCATCAGGGGTGTAGTGGGCGAGCGCTTTGCAGTTCGCAACTCCGGTGCTACCGCGGTAGTCGAGGGAGTCGGCGACCACGGTTGTGAGTACATGACCGGTGGGCGAGTGGTAGTCATAGGCGATACAGGCCGCAACTTTGGTGCGGGTATGTCCGGCGGAGAAGCTTACATCTGGGATCCGAAGCGCACCTTTTCCTCCAAAGTAAATGGCGAGATGGTAGACCTCGATCCACTCGAGGAAGACGATCATCAATGGCTCCTTAGCACCCTAGAGCGCCACGTCGTAGAGACCGGTTCGGCAGTTGCTAGATCGATCCTCGCCAACTTCAACAGCGAAGTTCAGAGGTTCATCAAGGTCTTCCCGCGCGACTACAAGAGGGTGGTACTAGCCAAGCGCCGCGAAGAGGCCCAAGCTATCTAGCCAAGCCGAATCCTCACATTTGAATTTAATATTTACCTACCTTTGATAGAGATAAAACGGGAGCATAGATGGCTGACCCAAGGGGTTTCCTTAAGTTTGAGAGAAAGGGTGCGACAAGGCGACCACCCGAACTTCGAATTCACGACTGGAAAGAGGTCTACCTGCCGACGAGTGATGTGCTGATCACCACTCAAGCAGCCAGGTGTATGGACTGCGGGATTCCATTCTGCCACCAAGGGTGTCCACTTGGAAACCTCATTCCCGAGTGGAACAACCTTACCTACCTAAATGAGTGGAAGGACTCGATCGATCGACTCCACGCCACCAACAACTTTCCAGAGTTCACTGGTCGCCTCTGTCCCGCACCGTGCGAGACTGCTTGCGTCCTTGGAATTAGCGATGACCCTGTCTCGATCAAATTGATTGAGCAGGAGACTATCGAACACGCCTTTGCTCGCAACTTAGTAAAGCCAGTTCACCCCACTAAAAAGAGCAATAAGAGGGTAGCTGTAGTTGGATCTGGCCCCTCTGGCCTAGCAGCCGCCCAGCAGCTAACCCGTGCCGGCCATGATGTGGTGGTCTATGAGAAGTCCGATCGGGTTGGCGGTCTACTTCGATATGGCATTCCTGAATTCAAGATGGAAAAGGCGATCTTAGATCGACGGCTAAAGCAGATGAGCGACGAGGGAACCGTCTTCGTCACTAACACCGAGATTGGCAGAGACATTACTATCGATGAGCTAAAAGGCAACTTCGACGCGGTGATCTTGGCCCTCGGTAGCGAGACACCTCGTGACCTAAAGGTCGGGGGACGGCAACTAAGTGGCATCTATCAAGCCATGGAGTTTCTACCCCTTGCCAATCGGGTACAAGAGGGAGACTTTGAGACCCCAGCCATCTCAGCCGAGGGCAAAAAAGTTGTGATCATTGGTGGTGGGGATACCGGCGCCGACTGCCTCGGAACTTCTCACCGCCAGGGCGCCAAGAGCGTAATGCAGATCGAGATCATGCCTCGACCATCTGATGAACGACCATCAAATGCTCCATGGCCGCTCTATCCGATGCTCTATCGCGTCTCTTCAGCTCACGAAGAGGGTGGGGTCCGAGACTATGCCATCAATACCGAAGAGTTCATCGGCGACGAAGATGGAAATGTGGTTGGAATCAAGGCTCACCGAATCGAACTCAAGCCGACCGATAAGGGAATGGCCTTTGAAAAGATAGAAGGGTCGGACTTCATAATCGAAGCCGATATGGTCCTCTTCGCAATGGGCTTTGTTGGAACTCCACTGCAGGGTCACCTCGAGGAGGCTGGAATCAAATTCACCCCCCGTGGAAGCGTAGCTACTAATAACGATTGGATGACTGAGCGCGATGGCGTCTTCGCAGCTGGAGACCTTCGCCGTGGACAGTCGTTGATTGTATGGGCTATCGCAGAGGGGCGTTCAGTGGCACAATCTGTTGACCGCTACCTAATGGGTGCAAGTGATCTTCCAGGACCAATCTCGACCAACTCTTATGCACTCTCTCTATAGATGATGCCCCTCACTCAATTGAGGTGAGGATCTCGAAATTGGGCGCTGGATTGAATCGGCGCCCTTTAGCATCGATCCCCTAGACGATCTAGGAGATCGACTAGGGTCTCAACGCATTATTAGATATATACCTCCCCCAGCAAGACAGGCCCTTCTAGGATGAAAGAGCCGATTCCCACCATCACCTCTATCCAAAGCGAGCTGGGCTGTGGGATCTCTCTAAAAATGAGTCAAAAGCCGAAGACTTGGGCCAGTCCTAAATCAGTTCCCGTTAGTCGACTTGGGAGAAGATCAAAGTGCTAGAACCCGTCCATTTCTCGGAATTTAGGACAATGGTTAAAAAAGCGTTACTGCCACACTCAAAGTCAAAAAATAGCAACCAAAAGAGCTGATCACGGAATCTTGCACTTGCCTCTTAGACTCAGTCCAATGACTGAAATGAACGACGCCGCTTCGAAACTCAAAAGCACCCTTCATCTAAATGTAGAGCCTATCGGCATAAGCTTTTCAGATAGAGTTGACCCCTCGCAAGAGTTCTTCGACTCGGAGATGCCATCGCCAACAGAAGATGGACGTACCGGAAGAGTCGCCGCTGGGTGCGTATTTTGGATGCACGCAGTGGATAGGCGTTTCGCCACAGTCGCTGCCGACCACGCAAACTGCTCGGTCGGCTCTTTTACCCATGGCTTCTTGGAGTTATCAACTGCTGCAACCAAATCAGACGTTGGTACGCTCGTATCTTCAGGTTGGGTGAGCGAATCGGATTTTGGCTTAATAGAGCACGTCACTACCCAACCGGCACAGGTTATCTACGAGCCACTCTCCTCCGCTAGCTCCATTCCTGACGTGGTTTTTCTGCGATTGAACGCACGCTCGGCGATGATTTTTAGAGACGCATTTCCAACCGCTCGGATCGAGGGGAAGCCCCAATGTCACATAGTTGCAATCGCCAAAGAATTAGGGGAGATAGCACTATCCTTCGGATGTATGCTCTCACGAACCCGAACCTCAATGCCCTCCTCGGAGATGACAGCTGCAATTCCGGGGTCCTTGTTGAATCATGCACTAGATCGACTCGAAGAGACGGCATCGATCGATCGCAACGTAGCCACTTATGCCTCGATTGATTCCAAGCGATTTGTGAACTAACAGTTAACTACTACTCCCCTAGCAACACCGCCTCAGACTAATGAAGCCTCCTCCGAGCTCATCAACGAAGTAACGACTTGGCACGGTGGTCAACTTGGCTTCAAAGGTTGGAGGCGGCACTATCGCTGATATGGATTGAACTACGAGCCACCAATGGTAACTGTTACCACAATCGACCACGCTCAAAAGAGAGTAACCATCGATAGATTGAAAAATGGGCTAGCTCCGATGCGACTATATGCAATAGGAGCTAAGAGACGGTGACTGTAGCCCATTAGGGATCTATTATCAACTGCTACTTACTCAACTAGTGATAAGTTCATGGTTCCGATGCATCCGATCAAATACTCATCTAAATAGAGATTGACTTCCCTGGAGTCAAAAGGGTCTACTGCCAACCTATCGAATCTCCACCTCAAAGTTCCCGTTCGGATGTTATGTAAACCATCGATCAACACCGATACGACGATAGAAACCATGGTAATTGGGAAGGTAAAAGCGCGGTGGGAGAGGTGCAACCACACTTGGTATTCATCGCTAAATAATGCCAACGACATCTACGATTAGCCACTTTTTAAATAATTTTGGCTCCATTGCGGTGGCCTAACTCACTTACGATCACTTAAAATAAGAGACCTGGACGACAAGGTGCCAGATCGTTCTTCCCAAAATGAGACTCCAGAATAAAAAGTCACCAAGCAAACTTGATCGCAAAGGGAGTAGCCCTATTCTTATCTCATTAAAACCAGGATCAAGCAAGCGACCTCTTCAAGACCTCCATCAATTCCCAAAGAGCGACGTGGGGTATCGCCTAAGCGACCGCCCTGGTCTAATTCTGCGAATCCAGCCTTAGTTACTTAGAACCTTATCGATGGTAATTGGCGTCTGAACTTGCTCAAAGGCAGCGGCATAAGAAGGAACTGAAAGTGATTTAGGACCACTTGTAACGACCGCTGCACCTGCCAAGAGCACCGTTCCGCTGCTTGGACCATAGGTCGCCAAGATTCCCTCCCGGTGACCCCAGCACCCCTGAGCCTTGGCGGAGGTACAGTCGACGTTAATGGTATCGTGGGAGTTACCACCCCAACCATCGTTGTACATCCAGTCGAAGTCGGCGAGAAGTGCACTTTGGTATCCTCCGGCCCAGATGCTGTTATATACCAGCCAATTGCCATCGCCTTTGGAGGGGTTAGGGTCGTTTCCTGCCTTAGCAGCAATTAAAGAGTCTCGATTTAGCGAGTTCAGAACTCCGATGTAGGGAGGTAGGTTACGCGATTGACGCTCTGCGTTCACCACGTAGATAACTTGCATTGCGGGTGAGATCGACTCAAAGTTACTGGGTAGCGTAATTGGCGGAACACCCTCTTGCCTGTGTCTAGCGTTTATATCTTTCAATACTGCTTGATCACAGGCTTTGGTATTTACGATCGAATTTTCATTGAAGCTATCGGGATAGTAGTTCAGCTGATAGCCAGCGTCTGCCCGCCCCGCTACACAGATGTTCCAAGTTGAATCGGAGATCGAAGAGTTACTCGGCGGATTTGGGATGTTTTGGGTATACTTATCGCCAACTGGCGCGCTCGAGGCCACCAGTAGCGCTACAGCAACTACAGCGAATAGAAAAAATCGCTTCAAACGTACCCTCGCCAAAACTGTCTACCTGAAGATATCTCTAACTTTACTTTACCAACAGAGATAAAGAAGGGGGTAGGGCGATTGCCCTACCCCCCCCACCCCTTTGTAGAGATAGTCGCTTGACTAGCTAATGTCGGCTAGATCGTAGGCTACTGCCTTGGTCTTAAAGAACGGAGACTTAGCAGTAAACCGGGCGACGATGGCCAGTGGTATTCCGGCACCGAAGGTCACCAATATTGGGAGTGAAGTCGAAAGGCCTGACTGAGCTACCACTTGATAGCCAATCCAGATCAAGAAGGCTCCACCAACGAATGGCAAGATTCCGGCGAAGAAGAGTAGAGATGGCTTCTTAGTCAAGACCTTGCGATATGCCCAAGCGCTTCCGATACCGGTGACGCCATAATAGAAGGCGACTAGAACTCCGATATCAGCCACCATGTTAGAAAAGACGCTATTTACCGAGGAGGAGAAGGTGGTTAGCCAAATCCCGATGAAAGAGAGGAGGGCGAGGACGATAGTTCCCGCAACTGGAGTTAGCCACTTCTTGTGGATCTTGGCAAAGATTCCGGGGAATACTCCGTCGCGAGCCATCGAGAGCGTAATTCGCGAGGCGGGCAAAAGAGTGGTCTGGGTTGTAGCTACGGTCGAGGACAAGATGGCAAGCAGCATGATGTAGTTCCATGGCTTTGGCAACACTTGCTGTGCAAAGTAGAAGAGTGCATTTCCACCCTGCTTTTGAATTACGGCGGAAGGAACCAGCATCTGCATCGCGATGTTATTTACTAAGAAGACGACTAGAAGGAGGAACATAGAGTTAATTCCAGCGATACCAGGGTTCTCGGCTGCATCTTGGCTCTCTTCGTTCAAGTTCGAGGCTGTATCCCAACCCCAGAAGAAGAAGACGCCGAGGGCTGCACCAACCGCCAGTCCACTTACACCCTTTATATTTAGCGGGTTCAACCAAGCAAAGGTAAAGGATGACGATCCGTGTGGATGGTTTGCGAGCACCTTGAAGATTGCGATGATGGAGAAGATGATTACCGCTACGTACTCGATTGCTACAAGGACCCATTGGAAGTTAGCCGTGGCCCTAATTCCAACTAGGCAGATCCAGGTGATGAAGATAAACCATAGTGAAGAGGCAAAGGCCGTCCAATAGATGGATGAAGCGGTTCCTGATCCAATTATGTTCAGCGTATTCAAGAACGAAAGAGTATTTTGGCCAATTAGTATCGCCGCAGAGGTGCAAAAGAGCACAGATGCAGCAACTTGGACCCAGCCGTTGAACCAACCTACATATGGTGACATCGTCCTTGAAACCCATGAATACGATGCGCCACAACTTGGATCTTGCTTATTTAGGTAGTAGTAGGCAAATGCAATCGCCAAAACTGGCAGAAAGCTGACCAAGATAATTGCCGGAGCAGTAAACCCTACGGCGGCGACGACCAAACCAATCGTCGAAGCAATCGAATAGGCCGGCGCTACGCTCGCGACCGCGACCGCAGTCGAGTCAAAGAGTGAGAGCACGTTCGATTTGAGGTGCAACTCGTCCGTACCACCACCTGGCGGTTGTTCGGTTGTCATAGACATTTCTATGCGATCTCCTTATCGTGTTTCCTTCATGCTGATAAATGAAGCCGAGAGATGAGCATATAGCTTGCAAACGACGCAACCACATATGGAAGCAGTATTTGAAATCCCCATTCAACATCCCCCAACATCCCTATGTAATTATGACCTATGCGAAGTAGCGCTACATTCACTTTTCGTTACAATCACAATAAAAGAGTGTAAAAATGACACATAAATCGCCAAAAAAATGTTGATTCCTTATAATTTTGGGCAATTTGGTATCAATTGCGTATTTTCGGAGATCTTTCACCGCTGGCAAGTGGAGAGTGGATCAAAATAGACTTGTATCAATG
Organism: Actinomycetes bacterium; assembly: GCA_021805205.1. Classification (GTDB taxonomy): domain Bacteria; phylum Actinomycetota; class Acidimicrobiia; order Acidimicrobiales; family Acidimicrobiaceae; genus Acidithrix. The sequence continues at coordinate 267,141 of JAJZFV010000002.1, forward strand.
TCATTCGATAAAGAAGTTTCCACTTCCACCAAAGTGTCTCTTAGGGCAACGTTGCTACTGCTAGTTGCAGTATTGACAGCTGCTTGTGGACAGAGCGCATCGACTGCTCCAGCAAATCTGGCGGGGCCACAGCCCAAGAACACCCACACATCACTTTCTACCACTACTACTGCCCCCTTAATTGGAGACAACGTCGGTATCGCTCCGCTCTGTCGATCGTACGACTTCCTCGTATCGAGCTACATATTGTCGCCTCAAATTGCGCAGCTAAGTTCCTCCGAGAGCCAAGCGGCGACTAGCAGGGCTCTAAGTGCCATAAAGCAGGTAGCAAAGAAGGCAACCTCCATCGGGGTACCCCAACAACAGATTCTTGGACTATCGAGCTTCTATCAGTTCACCCCGACCAATAGCAAAGCGAGATCAGCTAACGCCGATACCACACTTGCGGCACTGCGTACCTACTTCACTCCCCTCTGTCAACCGATGCATCCCACAGGCGCAATCGCCTCTCAGATGCAACAGAGCGCCATTAATTCCGGGATCCTATCCAAGTGCGTTCAGGGATCGACCTATCTAATCTCGAGTGCCGACCCAACCTATGGTGTAGTAGTCGCAAGTGGAGCTAACTGCTACAGCGACGGCTCGAGCGGTGTTGCACTTCGCATCTCCAATACTGGCGCAGCTATGATCCAGCGCTACACCGAGTATCCCTGTGGTCAGATGCCACCGTGGGTAATTGAAAACCTCTTTGGAGACAAAGCGGTCACCACCTGTTATCCAGGAGGCTCGCTAGCGCTTAACTAAGGAGGTGCTAGCTCAGTCGACGGGCTCTTCGCGCGAGCTCTTTAGCTTTACACCGGTGGCAAGTATGGTGCGCAGGGCATTACCGGTCTCAACCTTCTGCTCCAGTGATAGATCAGAGACGAGGCGCGCCTCTTCCTTGTTGTACTGTGGGGCTATCATCTCGATCAACTTGGTGCCGTCATCAGTCAGTGAGACCAACACCTTGCGTTTGTCTACTGAGTGAACCGTCCTTTTGCACAACCCTCGTCTCTCAAGGGTAGTTACTACCCCAGTTAGGGTTCCCTTGGTAACCCCAGCCCTGCTAGCGAGACGATTGGCCTCCATCTCACCCCAGGTCAAAAGGGTGAAGAGGACGACAAAAGCGGTAAAGGAGAGTTGACTCTCACCTAAAACTTCGCGCTCCATGTGATTTCGAAGTAGCGATGCCACTCGATAGACGTTGGACATTACACCGGTCGCAAAGCGATCGACTCCTCTATCACTGAATTTAGCGAGGATGTCTTGTTCTAATGGTGGGAGACGCTCTTCGTCATCTCCCGCGAAACCCCAGCTCACTGGCACCAACCATCTATTGAAAGTTAAAATTTAGTCAAAGGTTAGCACTTTGAATGGCCAATCATCGCCCAAACCTAGGTTGAGGCAACAGCTAGCTGCTTCCTCCCTCGATCTCTTCCCATCGGGTAACCCCAAATGAGATAGTCAGAATCTCGGCACTTAAGTGCTGCGTAGCTCCGTGCCAGTGGCGCTCACCGGGTTGCACAACTACAAGTGATCCCTCGGTGACTTCATTTGATTCGCCTCTGTCGTTACTTATCAGAACGCTGTTCTGAAGAACATAGATGTATTGGCCCCCAGGATGGGTGTGCCAATTTGTGATAGAACCTGGTTCATAGTGAACTTTAAGGAGATCTGGATCTAGTGGATTCACAGAAGATCGCAGAGAGCGAACCTCGACCTCTCCCGAATATCTATCGAGGTTAACTGGTTGTACCTCACCCTGATCAACAACCTTCAAAGAAGACACCACCCCTTAGACGCTTCCTCAAAAGTTACTAGACGATCTCCAGGTGGCGCAGGTTAGAAGCTGTGAATTCTTTCACACGAGGTCACCAGTACTTAGCCTTGTCAGGAAAGACGTGCCTTACTCCGCCCCTTGGATCATCACTATCGCCGCTGTACCTAGGGATAATGTGAAGGTGTGCGTGATCTAGAGTTTGACCGGCGCTAGCTCCACCGTTGATACCTATGTTGTAACCATCTATCTCAAAGGTTTTCTTCAATACTTCAATTACCGAACCAACAAATGGCATCAACTCTGCCAACTCCTTCTGCCCAAGGTCAAAGAAGCTATTAACATGCAGGCGGGGGATGACCAAGGTATGACCTTCGGAAACTGGAAACCGATCCAATAGCGCAGTAAATGACGGGCACTCTAGAACCCAATCACCGTCAAATGAACAAAATGGACAGGAACTATCGGTCAAATCTCTACCTCTGCTACCCCGTCGTCGAGACTCATTGGTCTAGCTCCAACAGTGGCTTCTAACTTTAATTCATTCACGCCCGAAAGTTAGTAGTCGCTCAAAACTTTATTCCCTACTCCATTGCATCGAGGACTAAATCGACGTCCTGATTTGTGGTGTTGGGGTTAATAAAACAGAGGCGCGCCAAACGCTCGCCCCTGAATGTCGTTGGCTGGACGAAGGCTATCTGCTTAGTCAGAAGAGAATTTGACCAATTGACATAGTCCTCGCTGCTCCAACCAGTCCTTCTGAATACCACAATCGAGGTCTCGGGCTCGATCGCCATCTCAAGATAGGGTCGGGCCGAGATCTGATCTACGGCGTACTTGGTTACATCTAGGGTCTTATCAATCGCCTCACGATAACGCGCTATGCCGTAGGTGGCAAGTGAGAACCAAAATGGAAGGCCGCGAGAGCGCCTCGTCAAGTGATAGGCGAAGGAGGCGGGGTTAAAGTCGCGCTCTTCGTTTATGTCTTCGAGGTAGCTCGCCTCTTGGGTCATGGCATAGGCAGCATCGGTTGGGCGACGATAGATAACTGCTGCACAGTCGAAGGGAGCAAAGAGCCACTTGTGTGGATCTACCACGAAAGAGTCGGCGCCTTCGATGCCATCATAGAGGTGGCGGATGCGATTAGACAACAATCCTGCGCCACCATATGCTCCATCTACATGCATCCAAAGGTTATGTCGTTCCTTGAAAGCCTTGACACCCGCTAATAGATCAACGATTCCCGTATTAGTGACACCGGCGGTAGCAGTTACTGCGAAGACTCTCTTTCGGTCCACTTCATTTAGGGAGGTATAACGCCTCTCGAGAGCCTCTTCTGTTAGACGACCCTTTTCGTCGCCGTCCACCAGGATGACATCTACGTCCATAATTCGAGCCGCCATGGTAACCGATGAGTGGGCATCGGCAGAGGCAAGGACCGCCCCTCTACCAACCAGGTCTCCGCGGTAGCGTGCCCGCTCTCTAGCAGCTACCAGACCAGCTAGGTTGCCGGCTGAACCACCAGAGACAAAGGTACCGCCCGAGCCTTCACCCATTCCTGCAAGGTTGGCTAGAAATGAGATGGCTTCGTTCTCGAGATAGACTGCACCTGCACCTTCGATCCAAGTTGAACCACAGATGTTCGAGGCCGAGACGACCAGGTCAAAGAGGGTCGCAGCCTTGGTCGGCGCATTTGGAACGAAGGCGAGGAACCTTGGATTATCGCTGCTCAGCGTGGCAAGTGAATAGCCCTCGGCAAATCTTCGAAGAGCCTCTGTTCCGCCAATTCCCTCTTCTGTTATATTTGCAGGAAAGAGGGCAGCTAGGTCGGCCAGTGGCTTTGGCCCATCAAGTGGAACTGGATCTAGGCCGACCCGGTAGAGCGAGTAACGGATGATCTCGTCAGCCAACTCTTGCATCTGCTCATCAAAACTGTGCACAGGACCTCCAAAACAACGCACTTAGGGTCGTCTCATGATCCTATTAGCTTGCAATATGCAAAAAGTAATATCTCTCTCCAATAGACAAGGAAATTCTTTAGAGATTTAAACAGTTTTTTGAATAATTAGTATTCACCGCCTCCGATCTCACCCTAGAAGTTGAATAATGGCTAGATCGCTAAGATCTCGATGTGGTAGTAAATAGTGTGACTCAAGAACCAAGACTAAGCGTTAGAGAGATTGCCAAATTGCTTGTTAGCAAAGAGGTGTCCTCTCAGGAGATTGTTCAAAGATCGATCGACGTTATCGAGGAGAAGAACTCCGAGATCAACGCCTTCGTGGCCATCAACTTCGAATCAGCCCTAGAAAAGGCAAAGCAGGTCGACGAGGCGAGGGCTAGAGGTTCATTTCTAAAACCTCTCGCAGGCATTCCATTTGGGGTTAAAGACCTAGAAGACTGCGAATCGATGCCCACCACCTTTGGATCGCTTTTGCACAAAGACGCTGAACCAGCCAAGGGCAACTCTCAATTCGTTCAAAGGTTCATCAACTTGGGTGCGATTCCCATCGGAAAGACCAACACCCCTGAATTTGGCTCTCTGGGTATCACCGACAACAAGATCTTTGGACCGACTCGAAACCCCTTCAATACAGCGCATCAAGCCGGCGGTAGCTCTGGAGGAAGTGCTGCCGCTGTAGCAAGTGGTATGGTCCCCTTCGCCACAGGATCAGATGGGGGTGGGTCGCTTCGAATCCCATCGGCGGCATGTGGCCTCCCGGTACTAAAAGCTACCCATGGCCGCTTTGCCTACACTAACGCAGAGCCACCTAGCTGGGGAGGCCTCTCTACCGTTGGTCCGATCGCAACTACAGTCGAAGATATCGCTTGGCTCTGTGACCTAACGGTTGGACCACACCCCGATGACCTGTACTGCCTCGATCAAAAGGATAAAGATTGGGCTGTTGAACTTCTCTCTGAGTCGACGCCCCAACGGATCCTCGCCTCGTATACCATGGGCTTTACCGAGATCGACGATCAAGTAAGAGAGAGCTTCGATCGGTTGTTGTCTCTGCTTCGATCAAATGGCCACGAAGTGAAAGTAGTCGAAGATCTATTTTCGACCCACCCCATCCTGCCTTGGTTGGATCTAGTAAGAGGTTACTTTGGCGAACTATTTGGCGAGATAGTTGATACGCCGACTGGAGAACTACTTACCGACGAGGTCAGGCAACTAACTAGGCGAGGTGCTCAGTTGGATGCGCGAACCTTCATAAGCGCCCACAAACACCAGTGGAGGGTGGCTCACTACATTCAGGAGCGAACTTCGGGCTTTGATTTACTTGTAACCCCAACGACGGCAGGCCTTGCGCCAACAATCGGAGGAAAACCGATGATCAACGGCAAAGAGGTCCTCGACTGGATTGCATTTACTGCCGTCTTCAATATGACTGCTGCACCCGTTGCACAGATTCCGATCGGCTCTGCCACCAATAACCTACCAATTGGTGCACAGATCGTAGGAAGAAGATTTGAAGAGGTAAGGGTTCTAAAACTGGCCCGAAGCATAGAGCAGCAGATCGGCCAAATTACGACCCCCTGACTTACGGACGCAAGTGGCTATGAGCAGTAACTTTTAGCCACAAACCATATCCAACTACTAGGATATCTTTGCGAAGACGCGACCGGAATCTAAAGGTTTTTCAATTGGCTGAGGATAGAAAAGATTCAGACGATGCCTCCTCGAGCATCGCAGAGCTAGAAGAGGCTATAGCGCGCCTCGGTAGGGCTCTCAGAAAGATCAAGATCGATAGCCCCCTTCTAAGTCGCGAGATCGATATAACAACCTTCTGGCAGCTAACTCCCCTTCGAGGAGACAAGGTTCTGCGCCCCAGCGAGTTAGCTACGATGCTCGGATTGGACAACTCCACGGTCTCACGGCAGCTACAAAAGTACGAAAGCCAAGGCCTAGTAGAGCGGCGAGCCGATCCAAAGGATGCTCGTGCCTCTCTAGTGGCATTGAGTCCCATCGGCCGCGATTTAGTAAACGTCGTCACCCAAGCCCGCAGAGACAAGATCGGAACTGTACTAGATCATTGGGACCAAGAGGCGGTCTCTAACTTGTTGTATTTCCTAAAGCAATTCATCGTCGAATTGGAAGAGCTACCAAACTAGAGGTTTGGACTCTCGTATCTTGTGCTTTTTAACTGCAAGGAAGTTCCTTGCAAACTAAAGCCACCGGGGCCATTAAGTGACAAACCAACAATGCCTCGTTAGCTGCGACAAATTGTCGATTTAGATAATTTGATCGATTCACCTGCACCAAAGCCAATATCGCACTGCATCTAGCGAAGTTTCGGGATTAGCTAAAGTGTGATTTTGGACGAATCTATCGAATCATCTCTTCTGCCCAACCGTGGGAGATCGTGGTGAGAGATACCAACTATCTCGTACTTATAATTTGCAGTGATTCAGCAAATACATTATGACTTTGAAAAAGCCCATGGAGACGACTCGATGCCGGTTGACTCGATCTATCTAGAACCATTCGCCAAAAGCTTACGTAACAGGTAATAAGTCGCACAGCCATCTGCATTTAAAGCCGCGCACGCCTAGTTGAAGTTGTGAAATCCACCATTGGAGTAGATCAATTGTCGATTGATCCATCCCCCTTCATCTGAGTGTAGAAAAGCCACGATGTTGGCGACGTCACGAGGTAGGCCGATCCTTCCCAATGGCGTCGACTCCATGATCTTTTCCCTCAAAGCATTGTCGGTTATCCATCCGGTATCTACCGGCCCAGGATTTAAGACGTTGGCCCGAAGTCCAATGTGAGCAAACTCATCGGCGGCGGCTAAGACTACTCGGTCAAGTGCTCCCTTGGTGCTTCCATAGGGAAGGTTGAAGGAGGTGTGGTCTGAGGTGAGCGATGTAATTACGACATTGCCAAGTTCATCGTTACGGGAGAGGACAACTCTTCGAATCAATAGCCAACTAGCCCGAACGTTTACGGCGTAGTGACGATCGAAGCTCTCAATTGTCGTATTTAAGATATCAGAGTCGACCGATTCGCAGTGACTAAGGATCAGATCGGTGATAAAGATCTCCCTTTGCGATAACTCAGCAAAGAGGGCATCGGGGGATGAGGTTTGGGCTAGGTCGATCTCGAAGTAGCGAAAGTTAACACCATATCTTTCAGCTAGGTCATGCAAGCTCTCTGAGAATTTTTCGTCGACCTCTCTATCGATTCGAGTGTCGTAGCGAGTAAATCCAACCGCCACCACGTCTCGCCCTCCTTCAATCATCTTTGCAGCGATGGCATATCCAATCGATTCGCTCCGAGATAGACCGGTTATCAGTACCGCACCGCGCGCCATTGGCATATCGACTCCGATCTCAAACTAAGGAAAATCTATACAAATTCGACGAATCTGGAAAGCGGTAATTTGGCAAATACGTTATTTATGACAAACGATCCATCAAGAAATTTTCACTATTGGTCGAATTGGAGACTACAGACAGAAAAAGGGGTGAATATGACAGATCCCAATTCCCCAGAAAGAACATCTCGAGGTCCCCAGCCGCCGAAGGGGCAAAAGATACACAAACCACTCGAGAAGATCATATCAAGACTGCGCCACCGAGATGAAGACAAAAAGGTTGTCTTCATCCTCTCCGGTGGTGCAAATCGTGGCGCCTGCCAAGTCGGAATGCTTCGGGCACTTTATGACTTCAACATCCGACCCGACTTGATCCTTGGTGCATCAGCAGGCGCCCTAAATGGCGTCTCTTTTGCATCGAACCCAACCCTTGAGGGAATTGATCATCTAGAAGAGGTTTGGCGCTCAATGAGGCGGGAGACGATACTTCCCCCGCCTCGCTTCGGGTCAACTTGGAGGTACGCCAAGAAGTCGCCCTCGGTCTACCAAAACGACAACCTCCGCCACGTCATTCAAGAGTCGATATCGATCAAAGATCTACGGGAGTGCGAGATTCCAGTTGAAGTGGTAACAACCAAACTTTGTACTGGTGAAGCGGTTCGCTTCTCATCGGGTGACGCTGTAGAGGTACTACTAGCCTCGACCGCGCTTCCTGGGACCTATCCCTCCATCACCATTGGCAGAGATGAACTTATCGACGGAGGAGTATCAGACGACATTCCCCTACTACGAGCCTATGAACTTGGAGCTACACAGGTCTACATCCTCTACTGCTCTTCTCTGACAGAGACTAAAAAAAGCCATGAACGACCGATAGAGGCGATCTTAGATTCATTCTCCCTTGCCAAGAAGGCAAAGCTGCGCTCTGATATCGCCCTACTTGCCAACAAGGTCGAGATTACCTTGATAGAAAGTCCGGTGGCATCAGATACCAACTGGCTCGACTTTTCTCGCTCAGATGCTTTGATCTTGGATGGATATCGATCGGCCTTCGACGCTGTTCAGCGAAAGCAACTACGTCAGGTCATCCCCACGATGAGATAGAAGAGCTAGCTCTGCTTGAGGGGTTACTTGGCCTTGAGGTTATCGTCCAAAAACGAGGCACACCGATCTAGGGCGATCTTTGACTTCTCGGTAAAGGCCCCCATGGATACAAAACCGTGGATGACCCCTTCGAAGACGTCGTGCTCGACTACTACTCCCAATCCTTCAAGGGCATCTTTTAGAACTGGTGCCTCATCGAAGAGGGGGTCGTGGTCGGCTGAGATAATGAGAGTCGGCGGCGATAGATCGAGGTGCGGCGACAACAAGACATTTGCCCTCGGGTCCAGCAGAGAGCTCTGATCTGGTAGATAGTTCTGCCGGTAGTAGATCAAGTCGTCGCGTGTTAAGAAGTAGCCGGTGGCAAAGAGGTCAACTGAGGGGCGCTCTTCAAAGGTGACGACGGGGTAGAAGATGAGCTGTGCTCCAACGATCCCGGGCTTTTCGAGATTGAGCGCGATCGAGGTCACCAGCGACAGGTTTCCACCGGCAGAGTCCCCTGCCAAAAACAGCGGAGTAGCACGGTTCTCATCGCTCATGGCGATTATCGCCCTGGTGGCATCGATGCAGTCGTCGACTGCTGCTGGGAATGGAAACTCAGGTGCCAGTCGATAGTCGAGTGAGTAGATCTTCGAGCGGGTGGCGACAGCTAATTGGGCGGCGACTCCGTGGTGAGATTCGATAGATCCATGGGTAAAGCCACCGCCATGAAAGAAGATGCCGTAGACATCTCGGCTGCAATCTTCGGGGATGAACTCTCGGACCTTTAGGGAGCGTCCTTCGAGGTTTGCTTCAAAGTCGAGGACACTTCGAATTGATTCCACGTTGCCACTAGCCAAACGAGAGACGTTATCGAAGATGACTCGAAACTCATCGAGATTTGGGCGAACTACCTCGCCATCTGGTGGCGGCGAGGATTGATTCAATTGACTCAGTACAAATTGGATCCCAGGATCTAATTCCATTGTCCACCCAAATTGATCGACGAATTATTTTGTGTGCTGCGAGAGAATCAGCGTAACCTCATCGTACTGTTCTTTGGTCAAAGTGATTCGATTTGAAGCAACGTTGGCCTCTAGCTGGGCGACTGAAGTAGCTCCAGCGATTACAGATGAGACGGTTGGCTCGGCTAGTAACCATGCGAATGCTAGATCGAGGATTGTAAATCCACACTCGTTGGCGTAGTTCGATAGCTCATCGATTAGATCAAAGTCGGCACTTGCCAACTCCGATGGACGCGATGCAAGGCGGGTTCCAGTCGGAGGAAGTTGATCCTTCTTGAATTTGCCGGTCAAGAGACCAGAAGCCAACGGGTAGTAGGGAAGGATTCCAACTCGGTAGTGGCGCGCGGCTGGGATCACCTCATCTTCAATGAAGCGCTTGATCATTGAGTAGTGGTTTTGAGCTGCGATAAATCGCTGTGTTCCACGCTCTTTGGCGACGTGATCGGCTTGTGCGATCTGCCAACCAGCAAAGTTTGAAGAACCGATGTATCGAACCTTGCCCTCGAGCACGAGTTCATTTAGTGCATCTAAGGTCTCTTCGATTGGGGTGTTGGGATCTGGCTCGTGGAATTGATAGAGATCGATATAGTCGGTTCGAAGACGCGTAAGCGAAGCCTCAATCGCCTTGCGAATGTAACGACGAGAGCCTCGTGCTACATCACCGGTATTCATCGACATTCCAAATTTGGTGGCTAAGACGATGGAGTCTCTTCGTCCTTCGAGGATCTGTCCCATAAAGGTCTCTGAGCCGCCTAAGTTGCCGTAGATATCTGCGGTGTCGAAGAAGTTGATACCTAGATCGATCGACTTATCTAGGACTTGACGGGTCGTCTCAAAGTCACAACGGACTCCGAAGTTATTGCATCCAAGGCCAATTTCAGATACGGTCAGACCGCTATTGCCAAGTTGTCGGAATTTCATTAGGCCTTACCTTGCTACCTATAAGTTTTCTTCTACAAAGTACCACTAATCAAAGTGGGAGATTTTTATCTGGAAACTGTCTAATAAATTCTTTTATAACCATACGCTGTGCTTCGAGCAAAGAGATGGATCGCCCCTTTGCTAAGGCGATTAGGTCGTCACTTTCGATCTTCGAATTGTGCGGACCTACCTTTACCCTAACTTGATCGCCCGAGAGATCGACTACGACCATCTCTCTTGGGAGAATGCGGCGATCGACAAAGCTAGAACGAACCCCTAACGATCCACTCCCAGAGAGGATCAGATCCTCTATCATCTGTTGATCTTCACTTCGCGCTAGCACATTTATAACGACGCCGGCCCTAGATTTCTTTCCGGTCATCGCAACTTGCCAAACATCAAGCGCACCGGCCTCTAGGGCCTCGTTCAACATAGAAGCCACGAACTCAGGGCTTCGATCGTCAAGGTTGGTTTGAATTAGAACGACCCGCTCGTCGGCAGTCTTCTCTTCCATTTTGCTAAGGCCACCACGAACGTGATTGGACCTGTCATCTAAAACCATCTCACCGATGCCGATCGCGACCTTATCGAGCAAAATTGCGCCGTCACCGAAGTTCACAGCACCCGAGGCCTTTAGGATCGCCATCGCAGTCGGAGTCAATAACTCTTTGCCCTCAACGCTCGAGTGAAACTCAATTCCAACTAACCCCTCGATCGTTGCCGGAGCTGGAATGGTAACGGCTCCATGCGACGTAATCCGTAGTCCTTTGCCAACCTCAAGGTAGTGAAGGTAAACCTTTTCGATTGATAACTCACAGATGGCAGTAGCAGCTACAACTACGTCGGCGATAGTATCCCACGCGCCAACTTCATGGAAGGTGACCTCCTCTACTGCACTGCCGTGAAGCTTTGCCTCAATTACAGCAAGCTCGCTAAGAATCCTCTTGGCAGTCTCTGCAATGTCAACTCGGTTAATCGCGTCAAAGAGCGACAGGATGTCAGCAAAGCGCCGAGTCGTCATCTCACCGTGGGGAACAACCGAAAACTTTGGACCATGAAAGGCTCCATTTACACCGTCTTCAAGAAGGATTTCTATGTTTTCGCTAAGGCCCATCTCATCGATAAGGGATCGGCAAAGGTCGATATCTAGCCCTAGACCAAATGACAGGGCGGCAAACATATCTCCCGAGAGACCAGATGGGCACCAAAGGTGCAGATCGTTGGTCATTGCCTAGCCACAGTTCGCGCCGCCTCGAGTTGATTTACTACCCTTAGGGCAGCACAAGCTGCACCAAAACCGTTGTCGATTCCCATTACGGCTACACCTGGAGCACATGAAGCCAACATCGCCATCATCGCCGTTGCTCCACCATTTGATGCCCCGTATCCAGTTGAAGTTGGAACTGCTATCAGAGGAGTCGGAATCAACCCACCGAGGACTGATGCTAGGGCACCCTCCATACCGGCGACCACGATTACAGCATCAAAGGTCCTGATGTGATCAAGGCGTGCCATGATTCGGTGCAACCCAGCGATACCAACGTCTGAGATGATCTCACAGCTGATTCCACAAGCTGCAAGGGTGGCGGCTGCTTCATTGGCAACGGGTAGATCTGTTGTGCCACCGGTGACCACTACGACCTTTTTATCTCGAGGAGCGTTAGCTGAGATAACTACCGAATACAGATGATTGGCATCTCTAACCAGATTCGGCATTGAAAACGAGTCTTGGAAGGACTTTAGGAGCTCTTCTGCTACTTCAAGGTTGACTCTGGTTACTAGAACCGGCCCTTGATTCTTTCTATCCATCTCTCTAGCTATCGCTATGAGTTGGCTCTTGCTCTTTCCCGGCGCATAGATCGCCTCGGGTATTCCAATTCGGGCATAGCGACCGTGGTCAATTTCGGCAAATCCACTTGTTGATTGATCACCATTCATAGCTTGACATGCTAGGCGCAATTAAACAGCCACGGTTTAGAAGGGGTGGGCAGCCCCTGGTTATGGAAGCTAGATTATTTGCCAATGACTTCGGTAAAAAAGATAGGCTTTCTCGGCCCAAGAGGTACCTTCTCTGAAGAGGCGTTGATGGAGCAAAGGCTGAGGGGCAGCGAAGCCGAAACCGTCCCCTTTGCCACAATTGCCCACGTTCTAGAAGCAGTTGCCGAAGGTCAAGTGGACACTGGGTTTGTTCCAATCGAGAACTCAATCGAGGGAAGCGTCTCTGCCACAATTGACTCTCTCATCTTTGACTATGAACTATCGATCGTGGGTGAGTACGTTCACGATATCCACCACGACCTGATGGCGATTGAAAACACTTCGCTAGACCAAATCAAAACCGTCATCTCTCACCCGCAACCATTGGCACAGTGTCGCAAATTTTTGGCACAAAAGCTACCAAATGCGATACTTAGGGCCACTACGTCAACGTCAGAGGCCGCCCGTGAAGTATGTGAGTCAGGCGATACTTCAATTTCGGCGATAGCTCCACGCAAGGCAGCTGAGATTTATTCACTATCGGTCATCAACGACAACATCGAAGACCATAGTGGAAATCAGACGAGATTCATCGAGGTAACAAAAGAAGCTCTACCGCCTCGAACGGGTAACGATCGAACCTCTATTGTTTGCTTTCAAGTGCGCGACGAACCTGGGTTTCTGTTTTCGATTCTTGCAGAGTTCTATGCACGCAGAATCAACCTCACAAAGATCGAGTCAAGACCGTCCAAAAAAGGACTCGGGGAATACTGCTTCGTAATCGAGCTTGATGGCCACGTACGCGATCCCCTCGTAGCTGATGCTTTGGTCAATCTAAAAGATCGTTTGGCCGACGTGAGGTTTATGGGAAGTTATCCCAAGTACAAGGGATCTGCGAGTCCATCGATATCTTCAGATGACCCCGGCCACCTCTGGATTGAAGAGATTTTGAAGCGCAGAGAATTTAGAAATTAACTGCTATTCTGTACCCCGGAGGGATGGCAGAGCGGACAAATGCGAAGCACTTGAAATGCTTTGACCCAAAAGGTCCGTGGGTTCGAATCCCACTCCCTCCGCCAATCAAGTTATATAACTAACGGAATTGGTTCCGAGCTTGCACGCAGCTTGCCATGTTTTACTGCTCGACGTCTTCGCCATAGACGGCTTACCCTCTTGAGAACCCCCGGGTGAAAAATATGCTTCTGGATATAAGCCATTAGCGCTCGGCACAAAATCTTCCAATTTTCACTGGCAACGCACCAGCTGTGTATTACAATGTAATTCAGTGAAGGAGGTCATTATGCCTGCAAATGCGCTAGTTCAGGCTCGTATTGATAGTGCCATAAAAGAAGAAGCCGCTCTTGTCTTAGAAGCAATGGGGCTAACCGTATCTGACGCAGTGCGTCTACTCCTGACTAGAGTCGCCACTGAGCACGCTCTACCCTTTGATCCACTGCTTCCCAATGAAGAAACTATCGCGGCAATGAAAGAAGCACGACGGGGTAATCTGCCATCCTTTGCAACGGTTGAGGAACTGATGGCAGATTTGAATGCGCCTGATTGAGACTACCAATGCGTTCAAACGCGATTACAAGCGAGAAGCAAAGGGGAAACATAGGCTCACCCTAGAAAGAGACTTTCACGATATCGTGCAATCCTTAGCAAATGACGAGCCTTTGGAACAACGATATCAAGACCATCCGCTTACGGGAGAATGGAGTGATCACCGCGACTGCCATATTAGGCCCGACTTAGTGCTCATATACAGAAAATCGAATTCTGATCGCGTGCAACTAGTGAGGCTTGGTTCGCATTCCCAACTCGGACTGTAGGGTTCAGCTCAAGATCTCAAAGTGGTTGGTACGATTACACTTGCGTCAATAGTGGAAACACCACACCATCGTTAACCCGACCACAACTATCCACTTTAACCAATATATTTACGGCGCGCCCGAAGTGGATACCTTGCATCAGCTCAAGTAAACTATGTACAACTCCATAGGGTGATAACTCCGGAGCACGATGATACCTAGCCAAAGGATCAAAGAGAAGCTGTTATCAGAAATATAAGGATGCTCCTTTCAGCTCCAAATGCACTAAGACGTGCTTTTTCCTGACTAGCTAAAGAAAGCAAGATACCAAAAGCAACTATCTACCTATGGAAAAAAACGAAGTAGAAGCTGATCTAATTAGCGATGATCCAGGAATGGGAACCCCAACACATCCTTGGAACTCAGCTTCTGAGCTCCAAGTGCGTACTTACCACAGCTGCAGTGATCGAGTTACATCTACTTTCTCATTTAGCTTGTTAGAGTTCCTCTTCGGTTTGGCTTTGTCCTCGCCCTATTAGAGCAACAACTAAAGCTACGTGACAGCAATCTTGGCGGAGAGGGCGCAGCCTTCACTGATGATCGCCCAGATGCTATCTTTAGCCACAGTAGGCTAACTTACTTTGAACGAGCTTGAACTTCGACATTGATAAAACATTTGATTTTGGCTACGCGAGAGGCATAATTGCTAAGTTCCATGATTTATACGGTGGGCTTTACATTAGTATTGCTCGGGAGTGTTGAGCCTCTCTGAAACTATTTATAAGATACCTAGCTGGCGGAACGACTTCCTGAACAGGATAACTGGCGACAAAGGGGTCAATGTTATCTAAGTCTAGCTATCCAAACTATGGCTTTAATTCATTTTCAACAGGTAAAGAGTAAGGTCATATTAAGACTATTAGTTGTTGCTTGAAATGTTACAATAAAGGAAAGTATGAAAAAATTAGGGCACCATTTTGAGCAATTTCCGAAGGAGCAACATTGATGGCGGGTCAGTTTCGCAAGAGTGCGACGAAGCCAGCCAAGTCGCTCGAACAGAGTTTATTGTTGATAAATACCCCACCTAGTCGACGGGTTGTCGAAGAAGAAGGGCATCCCGCCGCATGAGCCAGACCAAAGAAACCGAGCGAGCCGAGTTGCACAAGACTATCTGGCGCATCGCCAACGACCTGCGAGGCAGCGTCGATGGCTGGGACTTCAAGACCTACGTGCTGGGTATCCTCTTCTACCGTTTTATCTCTGAAAACCTGACCGCCTACATAAACGATGGAGAGCACAAGGCTGGACAGGCCAACTTCGACTATGCCATGCTGAGTGACCCTCAGGCAGAGTTTGGACGAAAGGAAACGGTGGCCGAAAAGGGCTTCTACATGCTTCCGAGCGAGCTCTTCGCCAACGTTCGCAAACATGCCGCGCACGACGAGAATCTGAACGAAACGCTTGAGCGGGTCTTCAAGAACATAGAGGGTTCCGCAGTCGGTACAGGACTCAGAAGACGACTTGAAAGGCCTATTCGACGATCTTGAGGTCAACAGCGCGAAGCTCGGACAGACGGTGGCAAAGCGCAACGAGAAACTAGTAAAGCTCCTCGACGCCATCGGTGATCTCAGTCTGGGCAGCTTCTCCGATCACACCATCGATGCCTTCGGTGATGCGTATGAATATCTAATGCAGATGTACGCGTCGAGTGCAGGTAAGTCCGGGGGCGAGTATTACACCCCACAGGAAGTCTCGGAGCTCCTTGCCCGAATCACGGTAGTCGGCAAAACCTCCGTGAACAAGGTCTATGACCCCGCTTGCGGTTCCGGGTCCTTGCTGTTGAAGTTCGCCAAGGTACTTGGGAAAGATAACGTTCGCTTGGGTTTCTTTGGACAGGAGATCAATCTGACGACCTACAACCTCGCTCGCATCAACATGTTCCTACACGACGTGAACTACGAGAAGTTTGATCTTTCCCATGGCGACACACTGCTCGACCCGGCTCACTGGGATGAGGAGCCGTTCGAGGCTATCGTCTCCAATCCGCCGTACTCGACTAAATGGGAGGGTGACGCTAACCCGTTGCTCATCAACGATCCACGCTACTCTCCGGCTGGTGTGCTCGCACCGAAGTCGAAGGCCGATCTAGCCTTCACCATGCACATGCTTCACTGGCTGGCCGTGAACGGCACGGCCGCCATTGTCGAGTTTCCAGGTGTGCTCTATCGTGGAGGTGCGGAGCAGAAGATCCGTAAGTACCTCGTTGACAACAACTATGTCGACGCGGTCATTCAGCTTCCGCCGGACCTCTTCTTCGGCACCACCATTGCTACCTGCATTCTCGTCCTCAAGAAATCCAAGAAGGACAATACGGTACTGTTTATCGACGCTTCCGCTGAGTTTGTCCGAGGTGGTAACAAGAACAAGCTCACTGAAATCAACCAGCAGAGGATCCTCGATGCCTTCACGGAACGCAGATCCGAGGAATACTTCGCAAAGCTCATCCCTTACGAGGAGATCAAGGCCAATGACTATAACATCGCGGTCTCGTCCTATGTCGAACGGGAGGACACCAACGAGGCCGTCGACATCGCTGCGTTGAATGCCGAAATTGCCCGAATCGTGACACGACAATCGGAACTTCGTACCCAAATCGATGCGATTGTTGCGGACCTGGAGGGAAACAACTCATGAGCATGCCGAAGGAAGAGGTGCAACGCCGACTCTACGCGGCATACAATACCCTTCTCAAGAAGGATCGAGCACTCCTTAAGCTGGACGCAAACGAACGCAGTCTTACCCACAAACTTGCCGAGCACTTGCAGGTCGAGTTTCCGGACTGGGACGTAGATTGTGAATACAACCGTAGCGAAGATGCCCCGAAGCGGCTGTCGGTTCAAACCATCTCCACCGATGATACAGATGCCCACACTGTATTTCCAGACATCATCGTCCATCATCGGAACACAAAGAACAACCTCGTAGTGATCGAGGCAAAAAAGAGCAGTACTTCAGTTGGGAACGCTGACGAAGAAAAGCTCAAGGCATATATTGCTGAGCACCATTATCAGTTCGCCTTCGCTGTTGTCTTACCGGTAGCGTCACGTGCTTCGGAAGCGAATCCGTCTACCGACATAGTGGAGGTCCGGGCATGAGCCGGATTGACGACTTGATTGATGAACTTTGCCCTAGGGGCATTGAATCCCCGACGCTAGGCGACCTTTGTCGCATCAGGAGTGGTGCTGCCGTTAGTAAAGTGTCCATCGGACAGAACCCTGGCACATATCCCGTAATCAATAGTGGACGGGAACCGCTGGGATATATTGATTCATTTAACACAGAGGACGATCCAATCGGCATAACCTCGCGTGGAGCAGGTGTTGGATCCATTACATGGTGCGAGGGGCGCTACTTCCGTGGAAATCTGAATTATTCCGTGACCGCTCTGGATCGATCGCTTATCGAAACTCGGTTTCTCTATCACTCGTTGCTCTTTCTTCAGCCCCGAATCCAGCAATTATGTACTTATCAAGGAATTCCAGCCCTGAATAAGGTGAATTTAGAGAAGCTGCCCGTTTCCATCCCTCCCTTAGAAATCCAACAAGAGATCGTACGCATCCTAGATACGTTTACAGAGCTGGAGGCGGAGCTGGAGGCTCGTCGTCGCCAATATGCCTATTATCGGGATTCGCTCTTGAGCTTCCCTGAAGGGGGGTACGGAGAGTTCCGATGGGTGAGGTTGGTGAGTTCATTCGTGGTAATGGCCTTCAGAAGAGCGATCTTCGGGATGAGGGCGCGCCTGCCATCCACTACGGCCAAGTTCACACTCATTACGGTACTTGGGCGATCGAGACGAAGTCGTTCGTCAGCGAGGCGTTAGCCTCGAAGTTGCGCAAGGCGAATCCCGGGGACCTCGTGATAGCTACGACTAGCGAAGACGACGAGGCTGTAGGCAAGTCAGTTGCGTGGGTCGGGAATGGGGCCGCCGCAGTCGGTGGCGACGCGTACATTTATCGGCACACACTCGATCCAAAGTATGTCGCGTACTTCTTCCAAACTGACGATTTCCAGGGCCAAAAGAAGCGCAGCATTACCGGAACGAAGGTTCGCCGCGTATCTGGCGATTCTCTCTCGAAGATCCTGATTCCAGTTCCAGAGCGGGCCGAGCAAGAGCGTGTCGTCAACATCTTGGACAACTTCGATGCGCTAGTGAACGACCTGGCGATTGGGCTCCCTGCCGAGCTAGTCGCTCGCCGCAAGCAATATGAATACTACCGCGACACGCTGCTTACCTTCCAAGAGGCAGTCGTATGACCTTTGCATCAAGTGACATCGAAAACAGAATCTACCGAGCATGGGAGCGCTTACTGACCCGAGACTCCGAGTTGCTCCAGTTCGACGCCAGCGAACGGAGCATTACTCACAAGCTTGCCGAGCATCTACAAGTGGAGTTTTCGGATTGGGACGTCGATTGCGAATACAATCGCGACGGACACGACCCGAAGGCGTTGGCTTTGCACAAATGCCCTCATGGTAAGGGTGATTTACGACGCGACTTTCCTGACATTGTCGTCCACAAACGCGACACCGGGGACAACCTCGTCGCCATCGAAGCAAAGAAGAGCACCAGCCGACACAACAAACATGACAGCTGCAAACTGCACGCATATCGCGAGTCGCTTCATTATCAATATGCGTACCTAGTGGTGTTTCCTATAAGCACGGGTGATAAGCGCGGCCTCGGCCTTAGGGAGTTCGAGACATGACCGAGGCAAGGCGCTACGAGCCAATCGCGGTCAGTTCCGAGAGCACTGTCGTTGCGGAGTTCATACCGATTTCAGCCGGAGAGAAGGCATATCAGTCGGAAGCCGAGTTAGAGCGCGAGTTCATCAAGCTACTGCAGAGCCAGGCGTACCACTATCTCGCGATCACCACAGAGACGCAGCTCATTGCTAACCTACGTGCTCAGCTCGAAGCCCTGAACCACATCACGTTTTCCGACTCCGAGTGGGACCAGTTCTTCTCGGAGAAATTCGCCGGAGCCAATGACGGCATCGTGGAAAAGTCCATCCGCATCCAAGAGGACCACGTTCAGGTGCTCAAGCGTGACGACGGTACGAGCAAGAACATCTCGCTGCTCGACAAGAAGAACATCCACAACAACCGCCTCCATGTCATTAACCAGTATGAGATCGGTGCTGAGACAGGAGGTGCTCGGCACTCAAACCGGTACGACGTCACAGTGCTGGTCAACGGTCTGCCGCTCGTGCATATCGAGCTCAAGCGCCGTGGGGTGGACATCCGCGAAGCCTTTAACCAGATCGACCGTTACCAGCGGGACAGCTTCTGGGCCGGATCTGGGCTGTTTGAATACGTGCAGATCTTCGTAATCTCCAATGGCACGCTCACGAAGTACTACTCCAACACCACCCGCCGCCAGCACCTAAGCGAAAAAGCTACCTCAAAGAGGACCAAGAAGACCTCCAACTCTTTTGAGTTCACCTCCTGGTGGGCAGATGCACAGAACAAGCCAATCCAAGACCTCACCAGCTTTACCAAGACCTTTTTCGCTAAGCACTCCTTGCTTAACGTGCTAACCCGCTATTGCGTACTGACAGCCGATCGACTCCTGCTAGTTATGCGCCCATATCAGATCGTCGCCACTGAACGCGTAATTCAAAAGATCGAAATCGCCACCAACTACCGACAGCTTGGGACTCTCGCGGCAGGCGGATACGTTTGGCACACGACGGGGTTTGGCAAGACATTGACCTCGTTCAAGACGGCACAGCTGGCTTCACGCTTACCGAGCGTGGACAAGGTGCTGTTCGTTGTAGATCGCAAAGACCTCGACTATCAGACCATGCGCGAGTACGACCGCTTTGAGAAGGGTGCTGCAAACTCTAACACCTCGACGGCCGTGCTGAAGAAGCAGCTCGAAGATCCTGGCGCGAAGATCATCATCACTACGATCCAGAAGCTCTCGACGTTCATCGGCGCCAACAAGGGTCATGCGATTTACAGCGGCCACGTCGTCCTGATCTTCGACGAGTGCCACCGCTCCCAGTTCGGTGACATGCATACTGCAATCACCAAGTCGTTCAAGCGGTACAACATCTTCGGTTTTACCGGGACCCCGATCTTCGCAGTCAATTCCGGCAGCGGTGGCAACCCGAACCTCCGCACAACGCCTCAAGCGTTCGGCTGCTATCTGCACGGTGACCCGGTGAACTGCCCAGCAGTAGACCACCAGATGTCAATCCACACTTATTCGATCGTGGACGCGATCAGCGACAAGAACGTTCTGCCGTTCCGCATCGACTACGTCAACACAATCAAGCTCCCCCAAGGGGTGCACGACAAGCAAGTGAGTGCTATTGATACCGAGCGCGCTCTACTCGCCCCTGAACGGTTGAATCAGGTCGTCGGCTACACGCTGGAACACTTCGACCAGAAAACCAAGCGCACGCAAGGCTACGACCATTCAGTCGTGGCCAATGTTGCCGACGTGGTGGGCGGTCGCAACAAGGTCATTGAACTCAAGCATGCCAGTCGAGTCAAAGGCTTCAACGCCATCTTCGCCACCGCCTCCATCGAAGCCGCCAAGCGGTACTACCTGGAGTTCAAGAAGCAGCAATCTGATCTCGCACCCGACCGTCGGCTCACAGTCGCCACGATCTTCTCATACGCCGCCAACGAAGACGTCGGCGATGACTACCTCGACGAGGAGGGGTTCGAAACTAGCTCGCTCGACCAGTCGTCGCGCGACTTTCTCGATGAGGCCATCGAGGACTACAACGCCCTTTTCGGAACCAGCTACGACACCAGCGCCGACAAGTTCCAGAACTACTACAAGGACCTGAGTCTGCGCCTCAAGAACCGTGAGCTCGATCTAGTCATCGTTGTGAACATGTTTTTGACTGGTTTCGACGCCACCACGCTCAATACGCTGTTCGTGGACAAGCGGCTTGTCAATCACGGCCTGATTCAGGCGTACTCGCGCACCAACCGAATCTTGAACTCGGTCAAGACCTACGGCAACATCGTATCCTTCCGCAATCTGGAAGAGGAGACAAACGATGCCATCGCGCTGTTCGGCAACAAGGATGCCCGGGGTATCGTACTCCTCAAGCCTTACGCCGAGTACTACGCCGAGTACGCCGAGAAAGCGAAGGAGCTACTTGACAACTTCCCCCTCGGCCAGCCGATTGTCGGGGAGAATGCGCAGAAAGAATACATCGCTCTATTAGGAGCGATCCTGCGGTTGCAGAACATCCTGACCGCCTTCGACGACTTCGCCGGCAATGAGATCGTCACCGAGCGCCAGATGCAGGACTATCGCAGCATCTACCTCAATCTTTATGCTGAGTTTCGCAAGGAGGGTCAGGGAGAGAAGGAGTCCATCAACGACGACGTCGTCTTCGAGATCGAGCTGATCAAGCAGGTTGAGATCAACGTGGACTACATCCTCATGCTCGTTGCCAAGTGGCGCGAGGTACGCGGTAACGGTGCTGACAAGGAGACGTCCGCACTCATGGACATCAATCGCTCCGTCGACTCCAGTCCGACGCTACGCAACAAGAAAGACCTCATCTTGGACTTCGTCGACCGCGTGTCTGCGTCAGGCGAGATCGACGCAGAATGGCGCGCCTACGTCGACGCCCAAAGATCCGCTGAGCTGGATGCGATCATCACGGAAGAGAACCTCAAAGCGGAGGAGACCAGAGCATTCATCGATCACGCGTTCCGCGACGGCTCCATCCCCTCCACCGGTACCGCGATTACCAAGATTCTCCCGCCCGCCTCACGCTTCTCTGCTGGTGGCGGTCACGGCGAGAAGAAGCAGCGCGTGCTCGTTCGCCTCGGGGAGTTCTTTGAGCGGTTCTTCGGCTTGAGTTCTGGGAGAGAGTAATGACGCTGAACGAAGACCTGGCAAACTGGGTCGCCACCCGTCCCGACTGGCAAAAGGACGCTGTTGCGCGCTTCTGCCGCAACGATACCCTATCCGCCGAGGACTTTGCCGCGATCGCGGATCAGCTGGTAGCTGGGATTTATCCTACCGGCGCCGACATCAGCGTGGCGGATATCCCTGGCTCAACGGCAGCAAGCGAGCCCGTAAACCTCGTACAGTTAGCCGACGTAGAGGGGGTCAACGCACTCATCGGCGGCCAAACGCTATCGTTTGGCGCAGCTGGGATCACGATCATCTTCGGTAATAACGCCAGCGGCAAGTCTGTCTACGCACGACTCATCCGCGAGGCCGTCACGGCCCGCGTGAAGGCAAAACACCTTCTCGGTGATGTGTTCGCAGAGAGCGAGGCCGCGCAGGCGGCGAAACTCATCTACTTCGTCGGGACCAACCCGGTTACTTGGAAGCTTGGCGAATCGCAAAGCCTCGATCTATCCAGGATCAGGTTCTACGACAAGGACTGCGGCGACGCTTATGTCACTGCTGCATCAGAAACCAGCTACCGCCCATCTGCGCTCACGATCCTTGACCAGTTGTCGGAGGCCTGTGAGGCTGTAGCCGCCGAGCTCAATAGGCGTCTTGAAGCAAATCAGGCAGAACGACCACAGCTACCCGTGCTTCATCCGGGGACTTCAGCCTCGGCATTCCTGTCAGCCATTTCGGCGACAACCAGCAAGGAAGCGATCACGTCGGTTACCACGTTGCCTGAACATCATGATACGCTTCTTTCGAAGCAGCTAGGGGAGGAAGCGCGCCTCAAGGGCAGCGACCCAAATAAGGAGAAGGCGAGACTCTCCGCCCAAGCTCAAGACTGGTCAACCATTGAAGCACACGCGGAGGCACTCGCGGCGAATCTCGGCTCTGATCCCCTACAGGTCCTAAAGGAGCGGAGACGGAAGGCTGCTGAGCTTCGTGATGCCGCCCGTATCGCCTCGGCTAGAACTTTCGACTCTGAGCCACTCACCAGCGTTGGCTCTGAGACATGGCGTGCGCTGTGGGAAGCGGCTCGCAGGTTCTCGCTGGATGACGTATACCACGAACACGAATACCCGTTCATTGGAGACGGTGCGGTCTGCGTACTGTGCCAACAGCCCTTGGGCGAGGAGGCGGCAAACCGCCTTTCTCGATTCGAAGCATTTGTGATGGACACTACATCCCGTGATGCAGATGCCGCGGCTGCCGCTCTGGCCGAGAATCGGGATCGTCTTGTCCAACTGCTGACCATGCCGCTCGCGGTGTCTGCGGCGGTGAATCGACTCCAGGATGGCGGCGAGGAGGTCCAGGAGGCACTCCATTGGATGGAAATCGCGACTCAGGCTGCAGCAACGGTGGTCGCATGGCTCGACGGAACGGAGGGCACTGAGCCCCAGCCCCAGGCAGACAGCGTCAGCGGTCCGGCCGCAGCGCGGGCGCAGGTGCTTATGGCCCGAGCAGATGGTATCGATGCGTCCACGTTTGCTCAGACCCTGGCCGCTACCAGCAGCCTGGTCCTTGAACTCAAAGACGCGAAGACGCTGAGCGAAGCACGCGCGTCCATCGAAACCGAAGTCGCCCGGCTCGCTCGGCGTAAGAAGATTGAAGACGTCCGTCGGCTGACGGCCACCAACTCGGTAACCACGAAGCGTGGCGAGCTGACTGAGACGTACGTGACCCAAGAGGTTCGAGATCGATTCGCCAGAGAGACAGAGCGACTGGAACTGCGGCGTGTCACCCTCAACCGAACCGGCCGTGGACGCGACTCGGTGCTCGAACACCAGCCGAGCTTGCTCGGGTCCCGCCGCAATGCTGACATCGACGAGGTCCTCAGTGAGGGAGAGCAAACGGCGCTCGGGCTGGCCGGATTCCTTACCGAAGTTGAGCTCGATGCATCCCTCTCCAGCGTCGTCCTTGACGACCCGGTCTCCTCGTTGGATGCCGGACGGCGTTCGAAGGTAGCGCAGAGACTCATTGAGCTGGCCAACCAACGACAGGTCATCGTGTTCACGCACGAGATAACGTTCGTGCATGCCTTAAACCAAGAGGCGACGAGGCAATCGATCGCAGTGGCGATTCGCTCCATTCAGCGCCTCGGCGAGACCCAACCAGGCCTAATTGCTGATCAACTTCCGTGGCAGGCGCGGGACATCCCGCAGCGGATCAATGGTCTTGAGTCTAACCTCGCTGCCCTCAAACGGGAGCGCAGCAGTCTGACCGAGGAGCAATACGCAGAGCGGATCAGCAGCATCGCGGGGCATCTTTCCGAGACGCTCGAGCGCGTTGTCCACCTCCACATCGCGAACGAGCTCGTCGACCGTAGCACGAATCAAGTGCATCCAACCATGCTCAAGATCCTTCCGAAGTTCACCCAGGCTGACCACGACGAATACCAGGCCGCATACGGGAAAACATCTAGTTGGGCAGCACGGCACGACAATGCGCCCGAAGAAAATTACGTGCCTCCAACCGTCGAAGAAGTCGAGCAAGAAGTTTCGTGGCTCAGGGCTTGGCATGACCGCGTCAAGAGGTATCGAGACTGATACGGCCAGCTTGATGCAGTTATTTTTGGGTGACTCTCCTCTCCAGCTATCGGTGGCGCCTTTTCGCCGGACGCATCTCGACGCCGCGATCGCGAAGGTGATTGGCGACGGTGGCAGCGTTCACGCCGACTTTGTCTCCAACTCGGACGAGCGAGAGGCCAGACGTGTACAGCAGGACCATCTCGTCGATCATGGTTGCTTTGGGTGGCTGGTGCCGCATACTGACTCCTGCTGCCTTGAGCCGGATCGCTACGGTGCGGAGGTCGATACCGAACTCAGTAGCAAGTTCGTACACGGTGGCGCCGCCCTGGTAGCGCCGAGTGAGCCGCTCGACCTCCGTCACTGAGAGACTGCGGGCCCGCTTGCTTACCGTCCGACCTGCTCGTTGGCGCGTCTGACCGGTCAAAGGCAGCTTGCGGTAAGCGCGGATTGCCCGTACCATTGGGGGCGGGGTCGAGTTCGAGAAGAGTCGGGCCAGGACCACCAAAGTATCCGTTTGAGAACCCTGTACCCTTACGGTACCTTCGTTATCAACGCGAGAACTGCTCTCCTAAAATGCCGAAGGATAGTTCTATTTAACTCAATTTCGCTGTTCACATGGCGCAGATCTGGGTGCGAAAAGGTACCAATGTAGATCGTCTAAGCGTACAAATACACTGCACTAAAGGTTCGGTCGGCATCACAAATTTAGTTCTGTCGACAAACCTCCCGTTGCAAAATAAACTTCCGTGGTCAACTACCTCTAGCAATAGCTGTACCAAGCCCGGATTATTCCCGAGAGTTGCTCTCGCCAGTTCAAAGGCAAAATCAACGTCTTGGAACTACTCATGTTTGAAGGAGCTAACAAACTAGCCTGCCTAGCTCCACTTTCAAAAGGCCCACCTGAACCGCATCCACACCGCGCTCATCGAAACCTCTCCAGCACGTAAAACCGCATTCAACGAACAAGAGTTCGGTACGCCCGCAACCTTTTTCCTATATTTCGTGAAGTATCCTTGATGCACTCAAGTGTAAAGTTTTTGCATTCTAACCCTTTTTTTTGCACAACACTCTCGCAAAGCTCTATCAAACTGCATGTACGAAGCTATCATTGGCATTGTGCTTCTACGCTTCGCTGTATCCAATTTTCGGTCGATCCACGATCCAGTAGAGTTCTCACTAATTGCTGTCGATGACGATCGACCGGCAGCCCGCACAGTATCATCCTTAAAGCACAAAGTTCTAACGACGGCAGCGATCTACGGACCAAACGCTTCCGGCAAGTCGAATGTGATCGATGCTCTCTATTGGTTTTCAAATCAAGTGTTCTCATCGATGAGCTCAATCTCCCAACTTATACCTGTAAGCAAATTCAAATTTGCTGAAGGACCACAACGCAATAGCCATATCGAAGTAGAAATGATCTTGGATGGCGTACGCTATGACTACTTCGTTGAATTCAACGAGAAAGAGATAGTCAACGAAAGTCTCCATAACTACCCCAAACTACGACGGCGTACGGTATTCGAACGAATTGGAAATTCAATTGAACCGTCCCGCAACCTTAGTCAGCGAAACGCACTTCAAGAATTAACAACGCCCACAACGTTCATCTTGTCAGCGGGTTTCAAACTACAAGTGCCTGAGATATACTCCTTCGCTCGAGCGATCATGGATTTTCAATACATCGGCCGATTTGCGTCGAGCGGCATAGGAGCATACCTGGATCATCTCCGAGTGGACCAGAATCCTACAGAGGCGATCTTTTATGAGCATTACGATCATGCCGGACCGAGTCTGTTTGAAGATCAAGATTTCAGCGGTTCGAGCATGCGCGAAAAAGCGATGGCACTTCTTCGTTTTGCTGACATGGGAATTCGAGACGTAAGAATTAACCAATTCCCAAAGACTTCAGAATCCGATAAATCATTGGTTAGGTTCAATATGCGTCGTCAACTGCAAATGCTCCACAGCAGCGGCAAAGAACAAGTACCTTTTGATATGGTCGAGGAGTCCCTGGGGACACAAAAATGGTTTGCTCTGATCGGCCCTCTTCTAAACGCACTCGAGCGGGGAGTGCCTTTAGTCGTCGACGAACTTGATACAAGCCTTCATCCAAACCTCTCCGAACGCATAATCAACCTCTTTCGGGACCCTGAGACCAATCCTCGAAACGCCCAGCTGATATTTACAACGCACGATGTTCAACTCTTCAATACTCTAAATCGCGATGAAATTTGGATCACTGAAAAGGACGACTCTGGAGCCACGAAATTGACTGGATTAGCGGAATACGGCGGTACCGTCGTTAGAAAAGATGCAAATCTCGAAAGAGCCTACCTGAAAGGTAAATACGGCGGGATACCGTTTTTAGATGAAGAATTTATATCAAATGTCGTCAATTCCGGTCCGAAGTCATAGAAAATGGCACAGCCAAATCCAAGATTAAAAAACGACCTCGACCGAAAAATCACTAATAAAAAACCTCGCAAGATCATCGAAGTGCACTGCGAAGGTAGGGTCACCGAACCAAAATACTTGAATGCCCTAAAGAACATGCTACGCGGTCGAAAAGACGTCGTCCTAAATATTGCAAAGGGCGTCGGCGAAGATCCTCTAAATATCGCAACCGATGCTATCCATTCAAAGAGGATGGGCGGAAGCGACGAATTTTGGTGCGCTTTTGACGTGGACGAACACAAGAAGATCGATCTTGCCATCAGCTCGGCACGCAAAGAAGGTATCAATCTTGCGATTTCAAATCCGTGCTTTGAAGTCTGGTTGATCTTGCACTTTCATGAATTAACCGCTCCTATCGAAACCGCCGAAGCAGTGAAATTACGCGCCCGACTTGATGGTTCAAACAATAAGAATTTGAATACATCCAAATACATGAAGTACATCGAGATTGCTCAAAATCGTGCTCAACTCCTCGACGTGTATCATCATGGAATTGGTAACAAGTTTCCAAAGAACAACCCATCCACCGGTATGCACATGCTGATAAAAAGTCTCGGACTTGAAGCTTCCGATGGCACTCAGTGACACATCTCTAGAAAAATTAGACTTGAGGCATCTGCGCTTGCTAATTCCTCCAAAAATATTGAAGCTACACGAACATTATCTTCATTCGTTAGTAACTACTAAGCCCCGGACGACTTCGATCTCCTCTTCAGCTCCACCAACCCGACTTACGTTGATCGAACCATCTTCACCAAAGTCAATGAAAGCCTCGACCCCACGCCTACCACTCTCTTCATACCCCTTGCGATAACCCCGCAACAGTGCCTCCGCCTTGCGTCCGGAACCATCAAAGTCAACAACGTATCCAGCCTCGCGAAGCTTGGCTGCGATCGGTGCAGCCTTTGCGAACAGAGAAGGACTTCCAAGGCGAATATGTACCACATTGCGATCTAGAAGCGGATCAAAGCCGGACTCTTCTAGATAGAGTGCGACTCTTTCAAAGCCAATCGAAAATCCACATGCCGGTGCCGGCCTACCGAATCGCTCCAACATGGTGTCGTATCGTCCGCCACCACCAACCGAGAATCCAAACTGGGGCAAAGACAATTCAAATATCGGCCCGGTGTAATAACCCATACCTCTGATAACTTTTGGGTCAAAGACGAAGTTCACCTCTTTGAACTCCCCATCGCCCGCCAAGGCAGCTATCGCAGCCAGATCGTCGGCGACACTATCGGCGATCCCCACCTTTGCGAGGCGCTCTCGGTTGACCTCTCCGCCTTCGCCGAGGGCCACCATCTGACTGAGTAGAGCCTCTGCGGTCTCTGGTGCAACGCCGAGGTCGACGATCAACTTAGCGACATCGTCTTGGCTCAGCTTGTCCAACTTGTCGAGAGCGATCAGAACTCCAGAGCGTGCTTCACTCTCGATTCCAAAGAAGTCAAGGACCTGATCGAGGAGGGCGCGGTGGTTGAAGCGAAGTGACAGAGATGGAACCCCCAGACGGCCAAGGGCTCGAAGGGTAGTTGAGATGAGGGCTAACTCCGCGACGATGGTAGCTTCACCGATAATGTCGATGTCGCATTGGACAAACTGTCGATATCGCCCCTTTTGGGGCCGCTCTGCCCGCCAGACCGGTCCGATCTGAATAGAGCGCAATATCGAGCCACCGAGTTTGGCAAAGTTGTGGGCATAGTAACGAGAGAGGGGAACGGTTAGGTCAAATCGCAGGCCAAGGTCGGCGATGCTATCTTCGGTGGCGTTCTCGAGCTTTTCGCCGCGCTTTAGGATCTTGAAGACCAGCTTTTCATTCTCTCCGCCACCACTACCGATGAGTCGATCGAGGTCCTCAACAGCTGGGGTCTCTATCTTTACAAACCCAGCCTCTCGATACGTCTCCAAGATGACCGAGGTCATGTGGTCTCTAATTGCAACCTCACGGGGTAGTAGATCTCGCATCCCGCGCGATGGCGAAGTATCAACTTTGGCCATTTATGACTCCCGAAGCTAGCCGTCAGAAAGATCAGCCTAATTTAATTACAGAGCCGCTCGCGCCAGCCTTACCGATGACCAAAGAACCTTTAGGAGAGATGAGGTACCACTTGGTGCCATCCTTCGTCAACCCCTCGCCCGAGACCTCAAAGGGCAAAGTATCACCGACATAGATATAGGCGGGGTGGCCACCCACTAAGAGTTGTCCTCCCTGTGAACCCAGAAACTTAGAGCTAACTCCCACAGCTGCGACGATGTGCTTCGCAGTAATCGGATGAAAGGTGGTGGCACATGAGGCGGAGCAGGCAAATCCTTGAACTGCGGGGGTGTATATCGACTGCCCACTTGAAAGAAACATGGCTTTGCCAAATGGCGAATTTTCAACCGTGACCTTTTCTCCGGAGCCACTCGCCGCCCCACCAGGGGTATTGGTGGCACCGATTGCACACGATGAGATTGCGATGGCTAAAAGTCCAAGCGGTGCCACATTGGATCGACGCATATATCTACTTTCTTCAAACTTTCCTTGAAGATAACGCTAACCCCTTTCGATAGAGTTCATCAAAAGAGTCACACTTACAAGATCTCCGATGTGGCGTGAAATCTTCCATTGGAGGAAATAGAATAAAGTTGATAAACCTTATCAACAATAGAAGTTTTCAGATAGATAACGCAGCGGTCACGGATGGAGTTTTGATGGCAGCCGAGAATTCATATGCAAGCGCAAAGAGAGAGACAAGCGCAGAGGCGAAAAATCAGCCACGTCAAGCTGAAGTAGTAAATGTGAATGGAAAGCAGGGGTTCTTCACCTTCCCTGATCCAGTAAACGAGGTTGCTGCTCGAGTCGTAGCGATCGGCGTCGTAGCCCAAGTTGTTCTACTTGCGATCACCCATAACCGCCTCTTATTTGTTCCTCTGTGCTACGGCTTTCTGGCAAGAGTTTCATCTGGCCCAAAGATCTCTCCAATGGGCATCATCGCCACCAAGCTCGTCGCTCCCCGCCTAAGTAAGTACGAAAAGCTGGTAGCTGGAAAGCCAAAGCGCTTTGCTCAAGCGATCGGTGTCGTCTTCTCCTTTGGAGCAGCGATCCTCGCTTTGACTTTCTCGTCGTTCACCCCAGCGTTGATAGTTCTCATTGCCCTCGGCGTAGCCGCCTCACTCGAGGGATTCTTGGGATTTTGCCTTGGTTGTAAGATCTTTGGAATCGCCTTCAACCTTGGTCTCGTAAACTACGACGACTGCCCAACTTGTGTCGTTGATTATGCAGCCCTCTCTGCCCGCAAGAGCGTCAAAGAGTCGGTCAACTAAGGCCATTTTGTTTGGCGTAGCCATTGGGTAGACTTATCTTCTATGGCACGCACTCCCCGAAGCTCCAAACTCCTAGCCGCATCTCGCGGTGACATCGAAGTAGATCTACTCATACGCGGTGGAAAGGTCTTTTCCACCGCTACTAGAGAGTGGGTAGAGACCTCACTAGCAATAACTGACGGAGTGATAGTTGGATGGGGGGATCGCCCCGCCAAAGAGATCATCGAGGTTGCCGGTCGCCACATCGTCCCAGCATTTATCGACGCCCACATGCACTTAGAGTCCACCAAACTCTGGATCGATGAGTTTGTACCCTTAGCCCTAGCCAATGGAACTACCACGGTCGTAGCAGACCCCCATGAGATCGCTAACGTCTTTGGAGTCCCAGGGGTCTCGGCCCTAATCGACGCAGCCAAGGCTCAGCGCTTTCAATTCTTAGTCTCCGCCTCATCTTGTGTTCCTGCCTCAAAGTTTGAATCACCAGGTGCAACACTTGGGCCAGAATCAGTTGCGTCTCTCTTAGATGATTATGGCGCTATAGGTGTAGCAGAGGTCATGAACTATCCCGGAGTCATCTACGGCGACGACGAGGTATTAGCAAAGATTGCAAGTGCCAATGGACGTCGAGTAGATGGCCACGCCCCATCGGTTAGAGGAAGAGACCTTGACGCTTATCTAACCGCTGGGGTTGAATCTGACCATGAGTGCACCACCTTCGAAGAGGCTCACGAGAAGCGCCAAAAGGGGATGTGGGTCTTTATTCGCGAAGGCTCTGCGAGCAAGAATCTACGGGAGCTAATTAAAACCGTGAAGGTCGGCGGAACCGACCGCGTAGCCCTTTGCACCGACGACAGAGAGCCATCGACTCTGATCGAAGATGGCCACATGAACGACTGTCTTAAGATCGCAGTCGATTGTGGCATTCGACCAGAGGACGCCATCGTCCTAGCTACCTCTAACCCAGCCGAATACCACCAGCTCTATGACCTCGGTTCCCTTGGACCTGGATATCAAGCCGACGTAGTCGTCTTGGAAGATCTCGTCTCCTTCAAGACCAATATGGTCTTTCACAAGGGACTCCTAGTCGCCAAAGACAACGTTGCTCTGCCGGCCGCGATCCAGCCGAGCCCACCACCTTCTTGGATGCTATCTTCGGTCAACTTCGAGCAAAGAGAGCACTACGACTTCTCAATCGTCCTCGAAGAGAGTGATGTCGTTCGGGTCATAGTGGTCAATGAAAATTCACTTCTTACCAACGAACGACATACACCAGCTACCCAACTCGACAACCTCTCGCGAATAGCAGTCATTGAGCGCCACCATAAGACGGGTCGCTATGGAATTGGCTTTGTCGAAGGCTTTGGTATTCAAAGAGGAGCAATTGCTTCGACTGTAGCCCACGATGCCCACAACATCATGGTGGTTGGAGGATTAGATGAATCGTCCAACAATGACATGAACGTCGCCATCGAGCGCCTCCGTGAGATCGGTGGTGGCCAAGTCGCGGTCTTAGATGGGGAGATCCTCGCCGAGGTGAGGCTAAACGTCGGTGGTCTTATGTCGACGCTTCGTGCCCCAGAGGTTGCAACTCAACTACGCACCCTCGAAGACGCAGTGCACTCCGGCCTCAAGGGTGCTCTAAAAGAGCCATTCATGACTCTATCGTTCCTTGGACTATCGGTGATACCTGATCTCAGGATCACAGACCTTGGTTTGATAGACGTCGTCGCCTTCGACAAAACAACTCTCAAGGTTTAGCTATTGCTTGATAGCCCCTCCAAACTCTGATACCTTCTATAAATAGTTTGATTGCAAACTTTTTACGAAGTGAGGGTTCAATAAGGTGACCAATGCGGTAATTGTAGACGTAGTCCGCACTCCAGGCGGAAAGAGAAATGGAAAGCTATCAGGGTGGCACCCAGCTGACCTATCAGCTGAGACCCTCAAGGCCCTCGTAGCTCGAAACGACATCGACCCTGCAATCATCGAAGATGTGGTCATGGGTTGCGTCATGCAAGTCGGAGCACAATCTGTCAACATCGCAAGGAATGCAGTACTAGCCGCAGGATTTCCGGAGAGCGTCTGTGCCACGACTGTCGATCGGCAGTGTGGCTCCTCGCAACAGGCCGTCGCCTTTGCAGCACAGTCAGTTATGTCGGGCTTCCACGACGTCGTAATCGCAGCTGGCGTAGAAGCTATGTCCCAAGTTCCAATGGGATCCTCGGCTGCCAATGGACCGGGGAGGCCCTTTGGCCCCAAGGTAATGGATCGCTACAGCGACAGAGGTGGTTTGGTAAACCAAGGGATCTCGGCCGAGCTGATTGCCGATCAGTGGGGACTATCTCGTGAAGATCTAGATCGCTTTGGCCTTCGAAGCCAACAACTCGCAGCAATCGCTCGGGATGAGAGTCGCTTTGATCGCGAGATCATTCCAGTCGCAGTAAACCACGCAGAAGGTGGAATGACCGGCGAGATCATGACCCAAGACGAGGGCATCCGCAACACCTCCCTTGAGATATTGGCTACCCTAAAGCCAGCATTCAAGGAGAATGGCAAGGTAACGGCCGGTAACTCTTCGCAGATAACCGATGGGGCATCTGCTGCACTC
This sequence comes from Actinomycetes bacterium, assembly GCA_021805205.1. Classification (GTDB taxonomy): domain Bacteria; phylum Actinomycetota; class Acidimicrobiia; order Acidimicrobiales; family Acidimicrobiaceae; genus Acidithrix. The sequence goes on from JAJZFV010000002.1 coordinate 299,924, forward strand.
ATCATGAGCGAAGAGATGGCAGCACGTCTAAACCTCAAACCACGGGCACGCTTTGTCTCCTTCTCGCTAGCTGGAGTAGATCCTGTAACCATGCTCACTGGACCAATTCCAGCCACACAAAAGATCTTGGAGCGCACCAAGATGACCATGGACGACATCGACCTAGTTGAGATCAACGAAGCCTTCGCATCCGTAGTTCTCGCCTGGGAGAAGGAGCTTCACGCAGATATGTCCAAGGTAAATGTCAACGGCGGCGCAATCGCCCTTGGCCACCCACTCGGTGCCTCTGGAACCAAGCTCTTGGCAACACTCCTCTGTGAGCTAGAGCGAACTGGCGGACGCTATGGCCTTCAGACGATGTGTGAAGGTGGCGGCATGGCAAATGCAACCATCATCGAGCGCCTCTAAGACTCTCAGCAAAACTACAAAGTCTAAGTGTTCGTAGGGCGTCAACTGGAAAAGCAGACCACCGCTCTCCAGTATTTCCTACGGCCTGGCAATTCATAAACGATGCCGGTCGCCGTTGCCCTTCAAAGGGCTGGCATATGATCGCAGAAAAGGAAGACAGGGAGGGCAGATGCCCTCCCTGTCTCTATCTATTCCAAATCACTAGAAGTGTCGCCTTGGGCCAATTCCGATCAGCACAAGGCGGCTTGTGTATGCCCACCGACGCAGTACCTATCGCCAATCTACGAACTAAGCACTAAGCCAGCCAACACGTCGATGAGGCATGATTACTGGAGGTTATCTACAAGAAAGCTCAGGCGACGATCAGCGATCTCCATCAAGAGTCCCTCGCCCCTTGGCATGTGGCGCGAATTAGGAATCAAGAAAGTCTCGAAAGAGACACCTTTTTCCGTAGCCTCTTGCATAAGTGACAGAGTGTTTCTAACGTGAACGTTCTCATCGATCAATCCGTGAATCACCAACAATTTCGATTGGAGTTGGGTAATCAGTGGCCTAACGTCAGAGTTAACGTAGGAGTCGGCATTTGGATCGGAGCCGAGATACCTCTCGGTATATCCGGTATCGTAGAAGCGAAAGTCAGTTACCGGAGCACCGCTGACGCCAACTCTAAAGCGATCGGGGCGCTTGAGAAGGAGCGATAGTGTCATAAAGCCACCATAACTCCAACCGGTGACGCCAACCTTAGATCGATCGAAGCCGTAATTTTCGATGACGTGGTCGAGAAACTCTACTTGATCATCGAGTTCGTAGGTTCCGTACCTATGGAAGAGCCACTCTTCGAAGGCCTTGCCTCGATTTGCCGAACCTCGATTATCTACCTTTAGAGTTGCGATCCCTTGGGAACGAAGATACTGCGCCTCCAAGTCTTTGGTGGCACCAAAGGTATCGGTAACCAACTGTGCATGCGGGCCGCCATAGACATCTACTACTATCGATGCACCCGAAGTATCTCCTTGGGGAAGATAGAGCTGACCATACAACTTGACACCATCTTTGGTGGTGTATTCAACTTCGATTGGAGGATCGAGTGAAAATGGCGCATCTTCAACTTGCGAGGTGAAGGAAAATAGTGTTTCGCCACCGATCTTTCGTACCTCTGTTGTCACTGGTTGATCTTTAGTTGAATAAAGGTCAACAATGTGAGTACCATTTGGCGAGATGACGCCGGCGTGAAGGCCTCGATCGCTGGAGAGTACTTCAATCGCACCTCCTGCAAGAGGAACCCTGCAAATTAGCCGAGTGCGTGGATCCGTCGGCGATCCAACAAAGTAGACGTTCCCATCTGCGACTCCGAGGATCTCAGAGACCACCCATTCGCCATCGGTGAGTTGCTTTAGGTCGCCATTAGATCCGATCACCAAAACATGGCCGAATCCGCTCTCTTCATCGATTACTGCGATACTTGATTCGTCTACCACCTCAAGGGAGGGTGATACATTGATCCACTTTTCGTTGCTTCTTTCAACGGTAGATAAGACCTTGCCACTTTGGTCGATGAAGATCCATCGAAGTAGGCTCTGGGCACGATTTAGCGTCGCAACTACCAATAGTGATTCACTAACCCAAGCCACATGTGGAATGTACTCGTACTCGCCAAGCTCTAGCTTGACCTCACCAGCGGCACCCACGAGAATTAGGTCGACCTTCTCGTTGTCGCTACCGACGAATGGATAGTGGTACTCCTCGAGGCGAACATCGCCCCCTGCGTGATTTACGATTGGAAAGACAGGAGTTGGGGAGTGGTCGACCTTGGCATAGACAAATACCTCTGAGCCATAGTGGCTAAAGAGGCCACTTAGTCGTCCAAACTCCTCCTGACAGATGTACTCTGCGATTCCAAGCGAGTGCTTAGCTGGGGCTTCTGCTACAACTTGGGTGGCACCAGTTGAGACCTCAAAGATCAAAATCTTATCGGTAGTAGATGCCACCCACCGATCGAGGGACTCGAGGGGCTTTACATCGACGACCCCCTCTTCGCTAAATTCAAAGGTGACCCTCTCGCTCTGTGGGTCAAAGAGCGAAAACCTTCCGTCGGTGTTGAGCAAGATCAAATGCGCGCTCTCATCGCCGTGAATCCTAAATTCACTGACTCCCTTATAAGGGCTTCTAAGGCGCTCGCGGCGGAGCTCTTCAGCTAGCGATAGCTCTCCCCCGCCATCTGCTTGACCCCCAAGATTTAGCCTCTTTGAGGTGCGCTCTGCGATATCGAAGGCGAAGAGATGAAGTGTAGATGGGTCTTCCTCTTCGCCGAAGAGGTAGTAGATCGTAGATCCATCTGGTGAAAACTTTGGCGATACCCACTGCCTGGTGCCGATGTAACGCTCTTTGGCTATGAACTTTAATATCTCTTTGTCAATCACCCCATTGACGTTAGCACAAGGCGATTTTATTCATTGCCACTCTTTGGGCACTAGCGATACCTGGTTGCGGTGTAGAAACCCACCGCCAAGAGAACGATGCCGGCTAAGAGGTACCAGTTAGAGGCTCCACCTGGTAGTACTCCTAAATAGTTGATAAAGATTAGCAAGAACCCCAGGCCAAGGGAGGCAAAGATGAGATAGAGCATCCACTTGGGAGATGGCTTCTTTCGAGGCAGGGGAGGTTGTACTCTGCCACCAGTTGTTACTAAACCCCTAGTTGCCGCCCTCTTCTTCTTTAGTTCGCGCCTTCGTTCTATCTTCGCTCGCCGTTCAGACAAGAAATCCCTCCAAGATCAACTAGATCTCCGATAAAGTCACCAAATCGAACAAGTTATGCTCTGATGTATGACAAATAAGTCGCCACGCATCCTGATGGTCGATAACTTCGACTCTTTCGTCTTCAATTTAGTCCAATACTTGCGGGAACTTGAAGTAGAGGTCGATGTTGTGCGCAATAATAAGGTAGATTGCGCAAACATCGACGAAGGGCTCTACGACGCCATCGTCATCTCCCCCGGCCCTGGAAATCCATCTGAGGCGGGACAGACCAAAGAGATCATCAAAGATTACGCCCCTAAATTACCGATCCTCGGGGTGTGCCTCGGCCACCAAGCAATCGGTGAGGTCTACGGAGCCAAGGTGATTCGGGCTCCAAAACCAATGCACGGCAAGACATCACAGATCACCCACAACGGCGAGGGCCTCTTTGCTAACATCACAAACCCAATGGTTGCAACCCGGTATCACTCTCTGATCGTTGATGAGGTAACTATCCCTGAAGAGTTAGAGATAACCGCCCGCTCTGAAGATGGACTAATCATGGCTATGAGGCATCGTAGCTACGACCTCCACGGAGTACAATTTCACCCCGAGTCGATCTATACCACCGATGGTAAAGACCTAATTCGAAACTTCATCGCAATCACCGAAAATAGCCGCGCTATTAGCCACCAGCATTAGAAGAATTCCCAGGGGCATTGGAGGAGTTACCCGGCCCTGGAGGTGCTGCTGCAGTAGTGGTAGGGGTGGCGGTTGTTGTCGTTGTAGGCGCGGTGGTGGTGGTAGCCGCTGGACCACTCGAAATTACCAGATCGACACTCGAATTAGGTGCAACCTGGGTTCCAGCGGGGGGATTGGTAGAAATAACATCTCCCGAAGGAACAGTGGCAGATGGCTGGTTAGTGGTATTACCCAATGAAAGTCCAGCTGTACCAAGAGCATTTGCCGCCTGAGCACTCGGCTGACCACTTACATCAGGGACGCTAACTTGAGATGGCCCATTAGAGACAGTCAGATCGATCGTGGAACCCTGAGGAGCCTTTCCGCCACCCGCGGGACTCTCCTTGATTACAGTTCCGTTGGGGGTCGAGGCGTTCACGTAAGTAGTTGAGATGGAAAAACCAAGTGGCACCAACTGCGACTCTGCATTGCCGATAGTTTGATTTACAACATTGGGTAGCGACACCAGTGCAGCACCTGAAGATACCTGTACAGTAACTGAACTACCCTTGCTAATTTGAGAACCTGCCACCGGATTTTGCGATAAAACTGTACCGTTGGGGACCGATGAAGACTGTTGGTAGTTGATCTTGTAGGTTAGGCCCTGCGAAGAGAGGGTGCTAGTTGCTGTATTTACCGTATCTCCCACCACAGATGGAACCGAGATTGCGGGCAATGTAGTTGTCGTTGGGGTAGCCAACTTATTGCCCTTAACAAGTGAGTAGACCAAGAAGAAGGCTGCAAGAACTACCACTGCGGCGGCAACTGCAATAATGGTGCCTAACTTCTCGCGCTTCTTATTTGGTTGAGCCGGTGGCAAAGGAATGACCGTAGTAGCTTCAAGGTAGTCAGAGGCTCGATCGTCAGAAAATCCCCGTCTGCTATTTACTACTTCATCAAAGACCGTAGTGGTATCTCCGCCACCACTCGTAGCTACCGCACCGGCTTCAACTGGCCTACCTTGGACAAAGCGCAGTAAGTCGGACCGAAAGTCCTGAGCTGTAGCATAACGATCCGATGGATCCTTACTGAGGGCCTTCATTGTTATGTTGACTAGGGACTGGGGGGTTCCAGGACGGAGGGTCTCGATTGCGGGAGGAGGCTCATTTACATGCTTCATCGCAATCGAAACTGCTGATTCACCTTTAAAAGGTGGTTGTCCACAGATCATCTCAAATAAGACAATTCCAAGAGAGTAGATGTCACTTCTGCCATCAACGCTCTGCGACTGTGCCTGTTCTGGTGAGATGTAACTTGCGGTACCCATCACCGATCCGGTCTGGGTTAGATCTTCACTAGGTGCGCTTTGAGCCCGGGCGATACCAAAGTCAGTAACTTTAATGTGGCCGTCGTTGGTGATTAAGACGTTTCCCGGCTTAATGTCGCGGTGAACGACACCGTGACGATGAGCATATCCGAGGGCTGAGGCAACGTCACTTGCGATCGCAGCGGCGTGATCAAAGCCCATATTTGGACTGCTCTTTATTAGGGCAGAGAGGGTTTGGCCCTCGACCAACTCCATAACTATGAAGTAGGAGTTATCGCTCTTTCCCCAATCGAAGACAGAGACGATATTTGGATGGCTAAGGTTAGCTGCCGCAGTCGCCTCTCGGCGAAAACGCTCCACGAAGGCTTCCGAAGTGCTTAGCTCTGGAAAGAGAACCTTTAATGCAACACTACGGTCGAGCAGGAGATCACGTGCCTTGAAGACATCTGCCATGCCTCCACGTGCAATCTTCTCCACGATCTCATAGCGACTACCGTAAGGCTGAGCCACGTTTAACTACCCTCCAATTGCCTTGTTGGCATTAAAGTATGCGTTCAGAATAGCTTTGACAACTGGACCGGCGTACGCCGCCCCTGTAGAATCTGTTGCCATGCCCGCTTGTGCTGGTACAACTACCGCAATGGCAATCTTGGCGTTACCTGCCGGAGCAAATGCAACCATCCAGTTATCATTACCGTTTGGACTCGACTGATTGCTAGCCGATAAGCTTAGCTGTGCCGTTCCGGTCTTGGCGGCTATTTTGAGACCTGGTATGGCGATGCCTTGGGCGGTACCATTTTTAACGACACCGACCATCAAGTTGGAGACCATCTGCGCCGTTGCCGCCGATGTGGCCTGTAGCCACGGATGATCTTGATACCTCTTGACCACTGCATTCTGACTGTTAGTGATGTAACTCATCAAGTGAGGTGCCATTATTACGCCATTATTTGCTATTGCGGCGCCAACTAGAGCCATCTGAAGCGGTGTGGCAGATACATTTCCCTGACCTATCGCCGAATAAGCAAGGGTTGGCAGTTGGTTTGAGAAGAACGATGCACTTGGAAAGGTCGACTTTGCCGGCAATGGAAGGTCGATCGGAGGAGTCTGATTGAAGCCAAACGATTGTGCCTCACTCGCCAAATTATTTGCACCTAGATCAAGTCCAATCTGCCCAAAGCCGCTATCGCAGGAGACCGCCAGCATCGGCGCAATGGTGCCACCGCATAGTTCATTGGCGTAGTTGTGGAGTCGGTTTACGGTATCTGGAAGTGGTATCGAGCTAACGACAGGATAAAACTTTGTTGCAAGGCTTGGCATGTGGTCATAGACCGCTGAAGAGGTGACAATCTTGAAGGTCGAACCAGGAGGATAACTTCTGCGATAGGTCCTAGCTAGTCCGGGTTGGGTTGGACCGTAATTATTTGCATCGAAGGCCTTTTGTTCTACCGTCGCAGAGATTGAAGCCAAGAGGTTGGGGTCGAAGGAGGGATTTGAGTACATCGCCAAGATGTCACCGGTCTTCGGATCGATTGCTACTACCGATCCTTGATATTTGCTTAGGGCACTTTGTGCAACCTTTTGCAGATTGGAGTTGATGGTGGTAATTACGTTGTCGACCCCATACTTAGGGGTTACTAAATCACCAAAGGTCTTGGGAGGCAACTTTCTCGACTGCAAATACGAGTTGTACTCCAACTCAAGGCCATCTAGGCCGTAGTTGATCGAATCAAAGCCACTTACTTGGGCATAGAGGGGGCCATTTGGGTAGTAGCGCTGATATTTATAAACGTCATTTGAGGGGACAGTCTCAGCTATTACCTGACCATCGCTGGTATAGATCGTCCCTCGATCCTGGGAGAGGGTGTTGGTGATAGTCCGATAGTTGCCCTTGTGGTGATTGAGCTCGTTGGCCTGAAGGACTTGAACGTGATTCAATTGCAAGAAGAGAATCAGAAACAGGCTAAACATAAAGACTGCGAGAATGCGGATACGACCCTGCATCAACCACCTCCGCCACTTGCGAAGGAGGCCTGTAAGTTCTTCAAGTTGTTAACGTACTGATTGGCTGCCGCAAAGCTGGGCTCAACCACTCCATTTTGCAACTTTAGAACTATCGAAGATGAGAGCGAAGAGGTAGTAATCGATTCAGTAGAGACAATCTTTGGCTTGAACCACAAGATCCCGCCCGGGCGACCCTGATAGACCGCAACGTGATTAGTTGAATTTACTCCCACGTAGTATTCACCGTTGGCATAAGTTTTGATACCGAAGACCCCGAGGCCAACTATCAATCCAAAGAGCACCAAAAAGGTAAATATCCTAAATGCGGTTGCTAGGGAGCGAAAGTACGACTTTGAGATTGGAGTGGGGATCGCACCGAGCATCGGCCCTTGATGGTTCTTGGAGGCCATCGTTCCAAAGGAGCGAAGCTCTTGAACGTCGGGGGCCACCCTAACGACTGGGATAGGAGAGGTAACCACGTTGGATTCTTGACGCTTTGCCTCGCCCTCGACGAAGATGACGATTGCAGTTGCGTTGTCGAGGCCACCAGCCGCTACGGCACCAACTACTAACGCTTCGGCCGTTGATTGTGGGTTTTCACCGTGCGAAAGAATAGTTGCGATCTCAGGGTCTGCAAGTTCATTGGTAACCCCGTCGGAGCAGAGGATTAGCCTGTCTCCGGCCTCGACAACTATCGACCACATATCGGGATCGACTTCAGATGATACGCCGACCACCCTGGTTAGGACGTGGCGCGAGGCGATGCTTGCTGGATCACTATCTTTTACCGTGCCAGCGCGGATCATCTCCTCGGCCCATGAATGATCTAGGGTCAGTTGAATAAACTCTGCGCCGCGCAAAATGTAAGCCCTCGAATCACCGACGTTGATCAAGGTGAGTTGATCTTGATTCTCCCCATCGATTACCACCCCAACAAAGGTGGTTCCCATCCCCTTTAGAGATGAGTCGGTCTGAGCGAGGTGATGTACGGCTGCATTTGCCTCGCGCAAGGCATGCTCTACCTCACTATGGCCAGAGGCATCCCCAAGTGTCGCTTCGAAGACCTCGACTGCCATCTTCGAGGCAGTAGCTCCTCCGTTGGCACCTCCCATACCGTCAGCCACCACAAATGCATGCTTGGTGATAAGGAATGAGTCTTGATTCTCGGATCTAACTTGTCCCCGGTCGCTTGATGCCCCAACTTGAACCTTCATATGCGCACCACTTTGAATCGGGAGCGACCAGCTGAGATCTCATCACCCTCGGCTACCTCAACCGGTGTGCGAACCAAGGCACCATTTAAGTATGTGCCGTTGGTACTTCCTAAGTCTTCTATCAAAAAGTTACTGTCGGTCTTGGTTAGGCGACAGTGGACCGAGGAGCTAAATTCGTCGTCTGGGATCGAAATGGTACAACCAGTAGAGCGCCCGATGGTCACAAAACTTTCGACGGGCCAAATCTTCCCACCATCATCGCTATCGCTAGCTGACTTTAATCCGAGACGTAACTTGGAGGAGGTAGATCCTCTACTTGAATCCTTAGGAGCTGCCGACCTTTTAGATCGCGCAGGTGCTACCTCAGCCAATGGTTGTGGCGCTACCTCTTTTACCCTCTTTTCCTTGGGTTGTCTAACTTGAACGTAGACTGCACGAAGGGCACGAAGGAAAAAGAGCCATATTAGAGCTATCAGTACGTACTTGAAGACAACTAGAAGACCTACTGGCATGCGCTACTGACGCCCCACCTTGATCTCAACGGTTCCAATATCGATGATGTCGCCATCGTCGATTTGAAGTGATGTGATCTTCTTTCCGTTCACCTTGGTGCCATTGGTGCTACCCAAGTCACGAATTATCACCGAACCATTCTCTAGCGGGGTTATCTCAGCGTGGCTTCGGGATACCTTGGGGTCGTCGATGATAACAGTAGATGTGGGAGCTCGTCCAATGTTTATCTTGCTCTTGCCTACCGGTATCCGCAGACCATTTGGCAGTTCGATGAAGACGTGACCGAGATAGTCGCTATCTTCAATGAACTTCGACTCGATCGCAAAGGAACCTCGGTTTAGGTTGTCGTCGTAGCTAATACGAATATCTGGAAAACCTACAAACCTGTAGTTTCTCTCTTTGGCCACTTGGTGAATTAAGGTCTGGAGTTCAGACTTTAGGGCATTCGAGATGTCTACTAACTCGTCAAAATCTTCGTGAGACAGAACCACGAGATAGTCATTTGGGATAATTGGCCCGCGCACGCCAATGCGCTTCTCCATGTCGATATGGCGACTTAGCTTCTTTCCAATTTCTGCGGGCTGGATCGCACTCTTTGAGAATTTGGCGAAGACTCCTTCAACCAAGCGCTCAAGGCGACCCTCAATTTCACTAAATGGCACATCTACATGATACTTCAATTTTCTAAATCCCTAATAAGAGGTGGTCACAGTCCAATTCTCACCCGCTAAATATAAGAATCCACCAATAATTTCGCCTCAAGAAGACTCAATGATTTCTACTTAGCCACCATGAACTTATCCCAAGTGCCTTGTACTTCTTTGGCACCAAGAGAGATATAAGGAGACGGCGAAGAATGTGATGAAAAATAAGATTTAGCTGAAATCGGTTGCAATAACAAATACCGACGCGAATCTGGGCAAAGGCGACAAATCGCGCTTTACAGTACTACTTCGCCAGCAAACGAAGCACGCTAAATCGCAAAACCTGCCAGTCGAAACCAGATCGCTTACGACTCAGCAACCCAAAAAACGCTCCCGTAATCCGATTGGTAGCAACAAACAACTCTGCATTTCCCCCGACCTTTTCCAATCGATAAATCAATCTTTGACATATGCACTTACAGGACAGAATGGCTTCGATAGAACTATCCATCCACTTACATGCATTATCTAGACCTTCAATACTTCGGCGAAAACCTCATAATCAACCACCCCACCACAGCTACCCTTAGAGGAGAGAGCACCAGCTATATCCAACAGAAATGGAGAACACAGAAACAATGACCTGGCCAATTCAGGACGGCACCTTTGAACTTGGTGACTTTGAGGTTGAACGTGGCGGAGTTATCCGACAGGCCCGCCTCCGGTGGCAAAGCCATGGAACCCTCAATGCTGCACGAGACAATGTCATCATGTATCCATGTAGCTATACAGCAACCCACGAGGGTCTAAGTTGGCTTATCGGTCCAGACAAGATTCTCGACCCTGAACGATGGTTCATCGTCATCCCCGACATGTTTTCAAATGGACTTTCCTCAAGTGCTGCGGATGATCCCGAGTTTCCGCCCCTTGTCACAATGCGCGACAATGTCTTGGCGCAACATCGCCTCCTAAGCGAATTCTTCGGCGTCGACCACATCGCAGCAGCGTATGGATTTTCCATGGGAGCTGGTCAGTCGTATCACTGGGCCGCAGAGTTTCCAGAGATGGTAGAGCGCGCCATTATCGTTTGTGGAAGCGCCAAAACCTCAGCCCACAACAAAGTCTTCCTCTCCGGTCTACTGCGAACATTGGAAGCTGCACCTGAATATATCGGAGGCGGCCACTTCTCGACCGAACCAGTCGCCTCCCTTCGAGCATTCGGCCATATCTACGCCGGATGGGGTCTGAGCCAGGACTTTTATCGTGCCGAACTTTACAAGAGTGCACTTGGGGCTCCGGACTTAGAGACATTCCTGCGTACTGACTGGGAGGCATCCTTTGGTGCTCGAAGAGCAGCAAACCTCTATGCACAGGCTCGTACCTGGCAAGAGGCTGATATTAGCGCAAACTCGCGCTACGGCGGCGACCTCAAAGCTGCGCTTAACGCCATAAAAGCAAAGGTAGTACTTCTTCCAAGTGAAACCGACCTCTACTTTCGCGTAGCTGACAACGCCCTCGAACTCGCGGAGCTTCGCCACGGAGAAATGAAGGCTATTCCAAGTATCTGGGGGCATCGAGCAGGTAATCCGATGGGGATTCCCGACGACGAGATGTTCCTTACTGACGCAGTTCGCTCATGGCTTGATCGATAGAGCAACAACTACTGCATCTTTAGTTGCACTTCGCCCGCGACACCCCGGCATGATCCTTGATGGCGACCGGGCCTGGCCAACCGCGGGTGCCACGCGGCACCCGCGATCGCCTGAGGGTCAATAAAAGAGCCTCTGGCGTCCGACCAATTCGATCGAGAACGTTGTCCCATTGCATGACCCAGTAAACCATAGATGGATAAAATAGCGTCATGGGCGAGATGGTTTTCGAAGTGTTCAACCCGGCAGAGTTAGCTTCGTGGCTAGAGAGATCGAATTCGGGTTACATCGCTGAGCGGATCGCTGCTGGCGACACACCGGCGGAGGCAAAGGCCAACGCTGATGCATCTTTGGAGCGAAACTTCCCGGGCGGCTCCCCAAACGGGTCACAACTAGCGGGCTGGGTCACCTACGAAGGACAGCGTGTTGGCACGTTATGGATCGGTCCCTTCGCTAAAGATCCGAAGCGATGGTGGGTGTGGGAAATAGAGATTGATGAGGCTCATCGTGGAAAAGGGTTCGGCCGTAGAGCGATGACGCTTTCCGAGGACCTAGCGAGGGCCAACGGAGCGAATAGCATCGGGCTGAATGTCTTCGCACACAACCGGGTAGCCCGAAACCTCTATCAGTCCCTTGGCTATGAAGAGTCATCAGTTCAGATGCGTAAAGCTCTCTGATGTAAAAGGTGACGACCCGACGACTGATTATGTTGAGTCACGTTGGGCTATACCCATAGGTCACAATCCCTTTTGCCGGGCCCAAGTGATATCAGAAGGTGGACCAGAGGGGAAGTCACTGGAGACAAGTCCATAACGTGAGTGTGATTCACTCTCCGTCTTCGATTTTCCAATTGCCAGTCGCCCCAGTCACTAACGTTGGCTCCCAATACGGGCCCTACCTTGATCTTTCCCGACTAGCTGAGCTGTGAAATTACTTCCGAAAAAATACCGCGAACGCCATCAGATGCGTTGATCTACGGCGACCTGATTCCGCCCAGCGTTCCCGTAAACGGGGGCCGCTTGTTCGGGCCTGCTGACTTCGGCGGAATCGACCAAGCGAAAACCTACCTTGCCATTTTCGCTGTTTGGTGCCTATTCAACGACGGCCCGGGCGCCATGTTCGGAGCAAAGCTGCGGTGCGACGAATTGGAGTGAGGATACTGAAAGGATTGGCGATCGAACAGACTCTGAGATGTTTCTAGTGCTAATTCAAAAGCAATCCTTCCACATTTTCCGTGGAGCATGGAGAGCGGGTCCGCATCATCACTGACTCCCCGATTCAACCCAGTCACCGATGGAAATAGCGAGGCGCTTTACATTGGTTAGTCCGACACGTCCCCCGCCAGAAACGGAAGAGCCGGCATACTGCACCTCACTTGCGTGGCCGTGACGCGTGACCTTGTTGAGGTTTTCCGGAAGGAGACTTTTACGGGACGGAACGAGTTCGAACCGGCTAGACCCTGCCAAAAGACGAAGAGGATGAATTTCAAGGAGCTAGTAAGTTCCGTTGGTAACATTTGGTGGGCGAAGGGGGACTTGAACCCCCACGTCCTTTCGGACACAGGAACCTGAATCCTGCGCGTCTGCCTATTCCGCCACTCGCCCAAAGTCCATAATCAAAGAAGAAGCCGACCTCAGACGTGCCCTTGCAATGAAAAAATGGCGGAGAGGGAGGGATTTGAACCCTCGAACCCAGTTTCCCAGGTTAACTCATTAGCAGTGAGACCCATTCGACCACTCTGGCACCTCTCCTAGCCTTCGAAGATTCTAGTGGCTCTCATCTAAAAGACTTTCAGTCAAAAGATACCCTTTTTAAAAACTTCTCAGGGCGAAACTAATTGCCACTATGATCAATTTGGTCGTTCAATTACGGGGTAAACACTTGTCCAGTCCAATAACTATCTCTCAATCTATTGTCATGGGGCTACTTCAGGGAGTAAGCGAACTCTTTCCAATTTCATCACTTGGCCACTCGGTTGTACTCCCAGCTCTCTTAGGCTGGAACAACCTCGTAGCAGAACAACAGGCCAAACACTCATACTTCTTAACTTTCGTGGTGGGCCTACACGTAGCAACAGCGGCCGCCCTCTTCGTCTTCTACCGACGTGACTGGTATCGAATCATCGGCGGTCTATTTAGGTCAATAAAGACTCGAAGTATCGATAACAAGTATCAAAAGTTGGGGTGGCTATTGGTAGTTGCCACAATCCCAGCGGGATTAGTCGGAGTAACCTTCGACCACTTATTGCGCCGCCTTTTCGCCAAACCCCTTGATGCATCGATCTTTCTAGTAATAAATGGAATCGTCCTCTTTATAGGAGAGGCCCAAATAAAACGACAAGTAAACGCCAAATCTGGCGGTGGGGTCGGTTCACATTCAACCGTGGTAGCAGCTAGGCCACTCTCTGACATGAAGTTCACCGAAGCAGTTACAATCGGAGTAGCACAGATCTTTGCTCTTCTAGCTGGGATCTCGCGTTCCGGAATAACCATGGTCGCAGGACTCTTTCGTGGCCTTGACCACGAGGATGCTGCGAGATTTAGCTTCTTGCTCGCAACTCCAATCATCTTCGCAGCCGGAGTCTACAAACTTCCATCTCTCCTGAAACACTCCGCAGCCCCCATTCGGGGGGACATATTGATTGGTTCAATCGCAGCCTTTGTCGCAGCATTTCTTTCGGTTGCCTTCCTGTCGCGCTACTTTAAGAGCAAGACATTGAATCCATTCGCAATCTATTCTGTGGTAGTGGGACTAGCTCTCATAGTAAGGTTTCACTAGCGGCCTCGAACAACGGGCGAAGCTCTGGGGTCGTTTTTCTAATTCATTACTGGGCTCGGACGTTAGATATATCTGGTTTTGAAAAAATCTCAAGCTCCTTATCGCTAATTCATTTATCTTCCAACCGTCAAACATAGTTAGATTCTCTTATTTATTTTTAAATCTTCCATACCCCAATTGAGGGAGATAAAAAATATTTATAAGACATAATGATCGGGCGTAGTTACATGTCACAAGCCCCATCTGCAATGAACGATAACAGCCTCCACCAGCTATTTTATATTAATTAACAAGACACCCTATGCGACCTAGCAGCGATCAGTTTCACGTAAGAAATATCATCGTTTACGAAAAAAACTTCGCATAAGCAGTCAAACATTAAACCTCGAGCAGTCGACCAGCTCCCTAAATACCCTTCGAATTTTACAGATGCTAAGGGTTCAAAGGTACAATTTCATGAGATTGTGGCCATGTGATTGAAAATTCTTGCAATTAACGGCTTAAAATCGCTGTAAAGTTTATCTCAAATGCGTTTTTAGCCTCGTAGTTGTCAAACTAGGTTGAACAAAGTTGAAAATGCGTCTTTAGTAACATCTAGGAATGGACACTAAGTGTACAAATTAAAAGCGGATCTCTTCAAAGCAATCGGTCACCCGATGAGGGTTCGTATTCTAGAGATACTTGCGAGCGGACCGGTTTCAGTAAGTGAATTGAATCGACAGATTGGAGCAGAGGCTTCTCATCTAAGCCAGCAACTTGGCATTTTGAAGCGGGCTGGAATCATCTCTTCCGCAAAACATGGCTCATCTGTAACTTACTTCCTCGTTCAAAAGGATGTAATAGACCTGTTACATATGGCCAAGGGAATTATCACCAACGTACTAACAGAGGCCTCCTCGGTTCTTGAAAATATCAAGAAAACCGAAGGGGCCCCTATCTAAGAGCAAGCGCCATTGAAAGTATGGAGTAACGCCACTATCTCGCTTCGGTAGTGTCGAGCTCCTTCAAAGCCTTATCAGGACGGGCTACAGCAAAGTAGATACCTCCGACGATTGCGATAAGCGCCATCACTATGAAGGTAATCCAATCAAGGTTAAAGTAACCTCGTGGACTCGTTAGGCCCGTTGGCAGAATGATGTTGACGAACATCAGCGCGAGGTAAACCAGTGCGATGACGGTAACTGGCCATCCCCACTTGCCAAGGGTAAACTTCCCGGCTGGCACCCATCCCCTTCTGCGCGCGATCGCGGATCCAATTACGGTCAAAAGGAATGATAGGTAGATCCCGCTAACACCAAAGGAGACTAGCGAGACCAAAACGTTGGTATTTGCAGGATAGGTGAAGAAGAGAATATGAACGTTCTTCTTGGGGGAGAGAAACTCGAGGAGGACGAAGGCCAACGTTACAGCTGTTCCTGCGATCAATGCATTGACTGGAGCCTTGTGTCTCGGGTCCACCTTTGAGATCCAATTCGATCCCGGCAGAGCCTTATCCCTGGCATAAGAAAAAGCCAGCCTAGCACCGGCTCCCTGAACTGAGGTTCCACAGCTAAAGAAAGCGATAATGATAAGGAGTAGAAGGATGTCTTGAATACCTTGAGGAAGTGACCCCAAGATGTAGGTTACGCCGCCGCCATTGATTGTCGCTGCAACGCCATTCTTTACTGGAATTGCAAGGAGTAGTCCAACTGTAAGGATAAACGAGGTGAGGCCACCATAGAGAAGCGCAAGGCGCATTGAGCGAGGTACCATGGTACCTGCCTCTTTCGTCTCCTCTGAGATGTCTCCAGCTGATTCAAAACCGTAGAAGATGTATACCGGTGCAAGAACGGCAATGAGTGCTGAACCCGTCAACCATTTGCCCGAGAAGTTCAAACCAAGTGGATTGGTCTTGACGTTTTGTACACCTTGACTGGTAAAGAGGTAGGAGAAGCCGTGGTGAAAACCGTTGATGCCGAGGATTATCGCCACTCCAATAGTTCCAATTAGTTCAACGTAAACCCCAAATTGGGCGACTCGACCCATTACTTTGGCCCCGGTGATATTCAAGAAGGTCTGAATTCCTAAAAGGATTACGGTTACGATCAAGATTACAAAGTGGCTATTTGGATTGAGGTTCCAACCAAAGATATTCTGCAGCAGCGAAGTAACGTAAGATACAATTCCGGTGTCGACCGATGCTACAGTCACCAGCAGAGCAATTCCGTAAAACCACCCTACAAACCAACCATAGCCCCCGTTTACCGAGAATTTAGAGTACTGATAGAGAGCCCCAGCAACAGGATAGTTACTCGCCAACTCGCCGAAGATAAGCGCTACGAATAGCATTCCCAAAACCGGTAGCCAGGTGAGCCAAACGTAAGCCGGGCCGCCCGTTCCTAACCCCAAGGCAAAGAGTGAGTAGATACCAACCATCGGGCTTAGATAGCTAAAAGCTACTGAAAAGTTGGCAAAGAGGCCCAGTACTCGGCTCAGCTGCGGCTTGTAACCAAGAGCAAGCAACCTCCTGTCTTCGTCACTATGGTTAGCGTCATTTACCTGCATAGTTCCCCCTAGTAAATCTCGACTGATCTGATAATGCCACGTACTAGGGGTATTCGGTAACCAAACCACACTTTGAATTTTATATTTAGCAACAATTAGTGTGAAAAATATTGAAGTCTTTACAAGTTTTAGGTGATGGAAGGTATTGAGAGCAGATAAAAGGCGCGCTTATGGTCGAGATACTGGAGCTTCACAGTACCATTCGGAAGCAAGAGAATACTTTACGCTCTGCTAAATCGATAAAGAGAAGCCTTGATCATCTTTATCATTCCACCACTTGTGGAGATGAGGGGACTCGAACCCCTGACCCCCTGCGTGCAAAGCAGGTGCTCTTCCAGCTGAGCTACATCCCCTTTGGTGAGTGGGGCTAGCTGGAATCGAACCAGCGACCTCAGCATTATCAGTGCTGCGCTCTAACCGACTGAGCTATAGCCCCAAAAGGTACAGAAATACAATAGTTGGATTTTTGCTATTTACTGTCATCCGTGATGGTAATACCGATGCCATTACCAACTTCTGAGGAGATGTTATAGATTACTCCGGCTACAAAAGAGATAACCGTTGCGATTATAGCCCACGCCACACCAAAACCAAGCTGAATCACGATGACTTGGGTCAATGTCACTTTGTAATTCGTTGTGCCGAGGAGTTGGTCTATGAGGTGATTTAACTTGGTTACAAATCCCGCAGCGGAGAGGATTGACCAAAATACCAAAGTAGCGAGGGTTCCCACCAACGCAAGGCCGACGAAGAAAAAGAAAGAAACTTTAACTAGAGAGACAAGCGATATGTGCTTGATCTTGATTCGCTGTGTTGGCCTGCTATCCTTCTTTGCCCTCGTAGCTGTCTGCTGCTTTGAACGCAGCTGAGATGTACGAGGGGACTTTTCAGTCACCATACGCCGATTTCACCCCTCTATCTAAACCTTCGGTTAATCGACAAGATTCAAGCATACCATTAGCTTTCGTTTTCAATCGAGGCAACAGGGGTAACTGCAGTTACACTCTGATTTGGTCCTAGATCAATAGCACGAACGCCGGTCGCATCCCTACCTTGTTCCGTAATAGCGCCAGAGCTTAGACGAATTACAGCCCCCGTCGAACTACTCAATAAGAACTCATCGTCGGATAGCGTCGCAAATGCTGCTACCAACTCGCCCTTTGCATTGGTCAAACGAATCGCGCGTACTCCTTGACCACCGCGCATCTGACGGTTGAAGCGATCTATCTGGGTCCTCTTGGCATATCCTGCGGAAGTTATCATGAGGACCTCGGACCGAGTACTGGTCTCGATTGCACCTATGACCTCATCGTTTATCCTCAAGCGAATCGCGCGTACTCCAGATGCAGCGCGACCTAGGGGACGAATCTCGTCTTCGGCAAATCGAATACCCATTCCGAACTTAGTAAACACCAAGATGTCGGTGTTCGGAGTGACAACAAGTACCTTAACCAATTCGTCACCATCACGCAGTGAAATCGCAATTAGCCCTTCACGCCTGCTCTTGTCATACTCCGAAAGAAGGGTCTTCTTGATGAGACCTGATCTAGTGAAGAAGACCAAGTACGAATCGGGATAGTAGGTCTGTGTATCTAGAACAGTTGCTACTTGCTCATCAATATCAAGGTTTAGAACGTTTACGAGCGGTGTTCCCCTTGCAGTTCTTTCACGCACTCCAAGTTCGTGGGTCTTGATGCGGTAAACCTTGCCCTTATTGCTAAAGAAGAGGAGGAAGTTATGGGAGTGGGTATGTAGAACCTCACTCACTATGTCTTCATCCTTGATCTTGGCGCCTTGCACTCCCTTGCCACCTCTTCCTTGAGTCCTAAAGGAGTCGGCACTCATAGCCTTGATGTAACCGTTACTGGTTAGAACAACTACTCTTGGCTCATTTTCTATGAGATCTTCGTCTGAGAAGTCGCCTGGGTCAGATACGATCTCGGTTTTACGGGGATTGCTGAACTGATTTCTTACCTCAGTCATCTCTTCTTTGACGACGTTATTCAAAACAGTTGAATCACTGAGGAGATTTTCTAGGTACGTGATGGTCTCTAGGAGTGCCGCCATCTCATTTTCTAACTCTGTACGGCCGAGTCGAGTCAACCTTCCTAAAGTCATATCCAAGATGTGGTTAGCCTGAATCTCAGTAAATACAAACGGCTCAGCCATCAATCCAACACGAGCAGCTGCTCTATCGTCAGAGCCACGTATCAAGGCAATAATTGCATCGAGTTGATCGATACAGCGCAACAGTCCTTCGACGATGTGTGCGCGGGCACGAGCCTTATCTAGGCGATACTGACTTCTGCGAGTTACAACCTCGATCTGGTGATCAATGTAGGCATTTAGCGCCTGAGCTAGGTTAAGAGTTCTCGGCACATCATCGACGATCGCGAGCATATTGACTGAGAAGCGAGACTCCATTGGAGTCAACTTGAAGAGGTTATTCAAAACAACGTTAGGGTTGGCATCCCGCTTCAATTCAATGACGAGTCGGTTTACCCGCCCGGCTGAATCATTTTGAATCTCACGAATGCCTTCGAGCTCCCTGGCATCTACCAATTCTGCGATCTTGCGCTCAATCTGCTCAACCGATGTTTGATAAGGAATCTGTGTTACAACGATCCGGTGGCCACCGGTTCGAGTCTCCTCGATCTCAGCCAAAGCCCGTAACTTGATAGATCCCCTACCGGTACGATAGGCGTCCGCAATTCCGGACCTACCGAGAATCTGCGCTCCAGTTGGAAAATCAGGTCCCTTGACAAATTGCATCAACTGATCTGGAGTCGCATCTCTATTGTCGATTAGATGTATTGCGGCGTTACAGACTTCTTCTAAGTTATGTGGAGGGATATTAGTGGCCATTCCAACTGCAATCCCTTGTGACCCATTGACTAGGAGGTTCGGAAAGCGCGAAGGCAAGACAGATGGCTGTTGTTCCGTACCGTCGTAGTTGGGGATGAAATCGACCGTATCTTCATCGATACTTGCCATCAATTGAAGAGAGATTGGAGCTAAACGACATTCGGTGTATCGAGAGGCTGCAGCTCCGGTATCAGGGTCGGGAGAGCCGAAGTTTCCGTGTCCATCGATCAGTGGGTGGCGTAGTGAGAAGTCCTGGGCCATGCGGACCAATGCCTCGTAGATAGCGGAGTCGCCGTGTGGGTGAAATTTACCCATGACGTCGCCCACAACCTTAGAGCACTTGACGTGAGGCCTATCGGGGCGAAGACCCTCTGCAAACATCGAATATAGGATTCTTCTATGTACTGGCTTCAATCCGTCACGCACGTCGGGTAGCGCGCGAGAGACAATAACCGACATCGAATATTCAAGGAAGGACCTCTCCATCTCCTCTTGAATTTCGATCGGTTCGACTGTTCCTATCGGTAGTTCGTTGTTATTATCGGGACTCAAGTTTCACTCCAAAACTCTTCTAAATATCTAAGAAACGTACGTCTTTTGCGTTTGTCTGAATGAACTTACGCCGGACTTCGACGTCATCTCCCATCAATACCGAGCAGACTTCATCTGCTAGCGCGGCCTGATCAACCGAGATCTGAAGCAGCGATCTCTTAGATGCATCCATGGTGGTATCTCTAAGTTCGTCAAAGTCCATCTCACCGAGGCCTTTTAGACGCTGGAATTCGTCTTTGTGATTTGGATTTTCATTGAGAAAACGAGCTTTAGCTGCATCGTCCTTGAGGTAGATCTTTGACTTTCCAACTCGTGTTGAATATAGAGGTGGTTGTGCGACATAGACAAACCCACCCTCAACCAGTGGCTTCATCTGCCTGAAGAAGAAGGTTAGAAGAAGGGTTCTAATGTGTGATCCATCGACGTCAGCGTCCGCCAGAATTATTACCTTGTGATAACGAATCTTTGAAACGTCGAAGTCGTCGGCAATTCCGGCACCAATGGCCGAAACTAGAGCCTGGATCTCTTGGTTTTTTAGCATCTTGTCGATGCGTGCCTTTTCGACGTTGAGGATCTTTCCTCGAATCGGTAAGATCGCTTGTATCTTAGGGTCACGTGCATCCTTGGCTGATCCACCAGCGGAGTTACCTTCAACGATGAATATCTCCGACTCTGCGGCGTTCTTAGAGGAACAGTCAACCAACTTACCTGGTAGTCCTGCACCCTCAAGGGCACTCTTTCTACGAGTTAAATCACGAGCGTGCTTGGCTGCCAAGCGGCTTCTTGCTGCAGAAATAGCCTTTTGAATAATTAGTTGAGCCTCTTTGGGATTTTCTTCGAACCATTCACTTAGCTTTTCGTTGGAGCTTCTCTCAACCATCGAGCGCATCGAGGCATTACCTAATCGCCCCTTGGTCTGCCCTTCGAATTGTGGATCGGTAAGGCGAACCGATATGATCGCTGCAAGGCCTTCACGAACATCTTCTCCCGCTAAATTCTCGTCCTTTTCCTTGAGGAGGTTTCTTGATCGAGCGTACTTATTGAGAACGGTAGTTAGAGCTTTACGAAAACCTTCTTCGTGAGCTCCCCCGTCATTGGTTGAGATGCCGTTGGCGTAGCTATAGATACTCTCGTTGTAGCCAGAGTTCCACTGAAATGCAATCTCTACCTCTTGGTTCTCTTCAATAGCTGAAAAGTATCCAACCTTCTTGAAGATAGGGTCCTTCGAGGCATTCAAGTGACTTACGTAATCTATAATTCCACCAGCGTAACGAAAGCTTTCGCTCTGATCTCTGCCTGGGCGACGATCGTAAAAGTCAATACGAAGTCCCTTGTTCAAAAAGGCCATAATCTGAAGGCGTTCTGTAATAGTCTGTGCACGAAATTCAACGTCATCAAAGATCGATGGATCTGGCCAAAATGTCACGGTAGTGCCGTGATCTCTTCCCTTTGACTTTCCGACTTGCAAAAGTGGACTTTCAACATTTCCACCGTCGGTAAATACCATGGAGTAGGTTGATCCATTGCGATCGATATCAAGGGTCAAACGACTTGACAGCGCATTTACAACAGAGACGCCAACCCCGTGTAGGCCACCTGATACCTTGTATCCTCCACCACCGAATTTACCGCCAGCGTGCAATACGGTGAGAACCACCTCAGCGGCTGACTTGCCGGGGTAACTCGGGTGCGGGTCAACTGGAATGCCTCGACCGTTATCACTTACTCGTACTCCACCATCTTCGGTAAGAGTTACAACGATATGATCGCAATGGCCCGCCATGGCTTCATCGATAGAGTTGTCGACAACTTCCCATACGAGGTGGTGAAGACCCGTGGTGCTGGTCGATCCAATGTACATACCAGGACGTTTTCTAACAGGATCGAGTCCCTCTAGCACCGTAATTGAACTTGCGTTGTACTCGGCCGATACGCTTGTCTCAAATTCGTTTGTCAATTGATTAAATTTCCTTAAACTTCATTCTCTAAAGACGACCTTGAGTTACCTTCAACTCAGAGTAGCCATAACCTGCATCATTCAGTCTCTTGAGGATCTGCCTACTCTGCATTCTCATATAAGTTCTCGCAGATGGAGAGTCGACGCAAACTATCAGATAGTTACCCTTTCCCCCAATTGGCTTCGAGTGCTCGGCAATAGTACTATCAACAAAGTTGGGCCACTCGACTGAAAGATTTGCAGCAGCCAAGTCATCGCTATCGATAAAGGTTTTTATCACTCGAATAGATTCTTCTATCCTGTGAACTCCACGCTCTCGTTTAAAAGCACTATTCACTTCAAAGATCCATTCTCAATCCGATATACAGGACCTACGGACGATAGTAACTGATGGTCGATGCTCGTTGTTACGATGCACTGAGTAGAGTCGAATCCTCCAAGCAGAGATGCGATTCTAAGCTCGTCTAACTCAGAAAAGATATCGTCGAGAAGCAGAATTGGTGCGTCGCCACTCCGATCTAGTATCAACTTGTGTAGCGCCATCTTCAAAGCAAATGCCAACGTTCGCTGCTCTCCCTGGGAGGCTTCAAACCTCGCGTTCAACCCATTCAGATAGATCAAGAGATCGTCTCTGTGAGGTCCAACTCCGGTCGTGCCTTTTCGAATATCGTCACTGCGGCACAGCTTTAGATCACGATACAAATCGTCACTACTTCTAGAATAGCTCAGTCGTACGCTGTGGCCTGTTCCCGCCACCTCTTGATATATTTCTTCAAGATAAGTCTCTATCCGTGCGAGAAAGTTGAGGCGGAAGTTGATGACTCTTTCGCCTTCAACTGCAAGACTCTCATCGAAGACGTCTAGATATTCATCAGAATCACCTTCACTGCGAGAGATTCCACGCAAGATTGAAGCTCTATGGCGTAACAACTTTTCGTAGTTGTCTACAGATCCAGCAGCATTCAACCCCAGCAAGACCAGTGCAGAGTCCATATAATCGCGGCGCAGCTGCGGTGAGCTAGCGACTATTTCAATATCTGTAACTGAAAAGGCAGTCAGTGGAATAGTTCTAAAGACCTCTCGTCTCGAAGTTACATTGGTATTTAAACGGAGACGGTCTTGTCCCCCCCTCGAGATCAGACAGTCAAGAGATAGCTCTCTTTCAGTATTGGAGATAAAGCTCGCTCTGATCAAAGCTTCATCGGTTCCTCGTCTGATTAGAGAGTCTTTGGGAGCTGAACGGAAGGACCTACCTGTAACAGCAAAGGAAAGTGCCTCGATTATCGAGGTCTTTCCGTGGCCATTGCTACCAACTATTGAAGTAACCCCCGAACTATGTGGTTCAAAGATGAGACCTTGAATAACCCTGAAGTTGGAGACCTCAAAATGATCGACGTACAGTTGAACCGAACCCCTTTATTGACGGATTGGCATCAAAAGATAGATCAGATCCGAGTTATCGGCGTTCGCAATTCGAACCGCTTTGTTAGCAGCGACGATGTCAATCGCAGCATAATCAGTTGAAACCGCGTCGATACCTTCGTTCAATAGTTCTGGATCAAACGCAAGTGTGATGGGGTCTTCACCAACGTATGTAGCCTCGATCTCTTCTGTGGCATTTCCTACCTGTGGAATATTTACAGAGAGCTTCACCGAGGTCTCTGAGATCTCTAGCTTCAAGTTGGTCAGCTCTCGGTTCTCACGGGCCATTCTTCGAAGACGACGAAGAGACTCCATAATCTCTGACTTCTTGACGACTAGACGCCTTGGATACGAAGGTTGGATAACTTGCTTGTAGTCGCGATACTTCTCATCGATAATTCGTGTCACCAAGATATAATCTCCGACTTCAAATGATGCCTCTCGCTTTCCGATCATCACTTTAAGTTGCTCTTTTGAACGAGCTGCGAGAATACGCTCCAGCTCACTCAAAGAACGGGCAGGAAGTAGAACTTCTCCTTCGCCCGAAATCAGACTTATCCCTGATAGATCTCGAATCGCCATTCGAATTCCATCTGTTGCCACGAGTCGAAGCTCACCTTGGTTTGCTGCAAAGAGAACGCCTGTGTAGACAAAGTCACGAGCTTCACCCTTAGCCGAAGCTCGAATTACCTGAGTGAGAGCCTCGCGGAGGTCACCTGCCTGGACCGTTACTGGATCCCCGCCCTCTTCACGAGTGAACTCTGGGTTGAAGTCAGCAACAAGATATACCGAGATCTTTGCCTTTCCCGATTGCATCGTTAGTGACATGTCGTCTACCTCAACTTCAACGATCCCCTCTGGCAAGGATCGAATCATGTCTTGAGTTAGGGGAGTTGGAACTACACATCTTCCATCCTCATGGCCTATGACTTCAGTTCTAACTTCGATGAGCATATCGGTTTCATGGGCGAAGATTGTGAGACTATCCGATTTTAGATTTAGGTGTACACCATTTCCATAGGATCTTGTCTCAAGTGCACGCGAAGCGGTGCCGATACTATTTGCTAAGAGATCTCGCTCACAACTAAAACGCAACTAATAACTCCTTTTTATTTATCAAGACAAGTAGTTGTTGTAGTAGGTCCTGTGAATTGTGTAAAACTCGAGAGTTTGCTGTTAGAGCGCTAAGAGTTTTCATTTCGATTTCCACAGAGTCCTTTTGTTATCAACATCCCTAGTCACTTTGCATAGAGGATTAATACCTTTTCCCTATATTTCAACAGATGTTCAACAAATGTTCACATACTTATCCACAGGTTTGTTCACATATGTTGACTTCTTAATTTTGTTAGCAGGTGATTGACTGTATTGAAGGTCTCCCGATCTTCGCTCATACGCTCCTCAACCCGTTTAACAGAGTGCATTACTGTCGTATGATCACGACCACCAAATTGGACTCCGATGGCGGGAAAACTTAGGTCTGTAGTCTCCCTAGTGATATAGATTGCAATCTGTCTAGCCTCGGCTAAAGGCTTCTTTCGGGAGACGCCTTTTAGCTCTGTTACTGTAAATCCATAGTGCTGCGATACCACATCGATTATCTGTTCAGCAGTAAGTGGAACGTCACCATTCGAGCTAATAAGGTCGGTTATTGTTCTACCAACCAGCTCAATTGAGATGGCTTCGCCAGTTAGGTTTGCATGCGCAGTTACCCGAGTAAAGGCGCCTTCTAAGACTCGAATGTTGTCTCTTACATTCTCGGCTATAAAGTAAAGTACCTCTGGAGGAATTGTAATTCTGCTTTCATCTGCTTTTTTACGAAGAATTGCAATTCTGGTTTCTACGTCGGGTGGTTGAATGTCTGTTATTAAACCTGATAGAAATCGAGAACGCAACCTCTCTTCGAGGGTTGATATTGCCTTGGGAGGTCGATCGGAGGTAATAACAATTTGACTTCCCGCCAACTTTAGGTCATTGAATGTATGGAAGAACTCCTCTTGGAGTGCCTCTTTTCCCTCTAGAAATTGGATGTCGTCCATCAACAATACGTCGCACTCACGGTATCTGCGTTTGAAAGCTGTTTTACGGTTGGTGCGAATCGAATCTACAAAGTCGTTTAGGAATGCCTCGGTTGAGACGTACCTTACAGTTAGTTCGCGATAGTTATCGACGATGTAGTTGGCGATCGCATTTAGAAGGTGTGTCTTACCCAATCCGGCATGGCCGTGTATGAATAGAGGATTGTAACTATTCGAAGGCTTCTCAGCTACGGCAAGTGCAGCAGCATGGGCGAATCGATTTGAAGATCCTATAACAAAAGCGTCGAAGGTGTGAGTTCGATTTACCAGCATGGTGTCGCTAGATCTTGCCGGGGCAGGAGCTGTCCTTGGCCGATCTTCGGGTTTCCGAGGAGCGAACAAGAGCTCCGAATCTTCAGCGATTGTCTCTTGAATATTCTTTTCAGGCTGATTGGTTACGACTATGTCCACCTCTACATCGTTTGCACCAAAGGAGTCGAGAGCTTCGTAGATAGACATTAGGTGGCGCTCGATTATACGTTCTTTAGATATTTCAGAGTCGACGCTAATTAGGAGAATTTCAGGATCGTCGGTGGATATTGCTTGAGCGGGAGCTAAGTATCCATACCAAGTGGAGCCACCAACCTCTCTAGAGAGGTATTCGCGACACTTCTCCCATATCTCGTCGGCGTTTTTCAATTGAAATACCTTTGCTAAAGTTCTATGAGACTACTAGCGGTACCACTCGTTGACAGCTACATTCGAATCATATGTTCCTGGTTTACCGAGTCTAGAAGATCGCTCTTGTTTAATCTGTAAAGATACAAAGTGGTAGTTTTTGAAGCTTGAGGCTCGATAGAAGGGTTGTAGGACGACTAAACAGTGGAACTATCTTCCACTTCATAGTCGATTGGCTTTGTTTTTTCCAATGATCACTATTATTGATATCTGTTTAGTGTGCCATAGTTGCGCACATTGGTGAATTTAATTACTTCAAGTAGGAAAAACGAGCGATGAAGAGAACTTTCCAACCAAATAACCGTAAGCGTTCGAAGAAGCACGGCTTCCGTCACCGTATGTCAGACCGAGCTGGACGAGCTGTATTGAAGGCCCGGCGTCTCAAGGGTCGCGCTCGCATAAGTGCATAGATGACTTCGGAGTCGCTTTCGCGACGAGGCGAGTTCGAACTACTTAAGAGCCAAGGCATCCGCTTTAGGAAAAACAACCTTCAGATAATTTATGCTAGTTTTCCCCCTGATTCTCTAAAATACGCCTGCGCTGTTTCAAAAAAAGCTGGTAATGCGGTGAAAAGAAATAAGTTTCGTCGAAGGGTCAGGGAAGCATTTCGAATTTGTGCTGATGAGATGGTCTCTGGAAGTTATCTTGTTTCAGCTAACTCTACCTCTATTACGATAGAACTCAAAGATATCATTGAGGTATTGAGTGAACACCAATCGTTTCTAAAGGCGAAGTTGTCTTGAAACTGTTGCGTTTCTCAAAGTTCCCTTTGTCTGAAGTAAGGATTTCAGTGAAGAAGATACTCGTGGGTGGTATACGGATCTATCAAAAGGTTCGTTTCGGAAGACCCTCAGTTTGTAGGTACTTTCCGTCGTGCTCCGAGTACGGCGTTGAGGCAATTGAAGTGCACGGTCCATTAAAGGGATCATGGCTTACGATACGCCGCATTGGGCGGTGCAATCCATTTGGTGGTTCAGGTTACGATCCGGTTCCTGAGCTAGATGACACAAAGGCTAACTCTAAATGACGATCATTGGCGATATTTTCAAGCCACTCTTTTATCTTATTGCGGGCCTTATCGCATTCTTCTACGGCTTGGTTCATAACTACGCAATCGCTATAGCCTTACTGACGATCACAGTTATGGCCTTCCTTTGGCCGCTAACTGCGCTTTCAACCCGACGAATGATTGCGATGCAAAAGATTCAGCCGGATTTGAAGGAAATTCAAACCAAATACAAGTCCGATAGGGTTCGGATGAGTGAAGAGATGAATCGTCTTTTTAAGGAGAATAAGGTAAGCCCAGTAAGTGGCTGCCTACCTATGCTCCTTCAGTTTCCAGTTCTGTTCGTTATGTACGACGTAATTCGTGGTCTTACTAACCGAACAGCCGCTGGAATCGCCGCTCCTAAATACGTGGGTCACACCACTTCTCTCTATAAGGACCTTATCAAATCGAATGGTGTCATGCACTCATTGGGGATTGATTTAGGAATGGCTGCGACACACGTAAAGGGATTTGCGAATGCACTGCCCTATTACGTTGTCGTTCTACTTGCTATTGGCTTAGTCTTTCTATCCACCTACCAGATATATTCGAAGAATCCACAGGCTGCGAGTGCAAACCCGCAACAGGCTGCGATTATGAAGTACACGCCTCTTATTTATGGTGTTATCTACATTGGAATCCCAGCTGGTGTCAACTTGTACTTTGTAGTATCTTCACTTTTCAGGATCGGTCAACAGGAATTTATGTGGCGCCGAGATCCGCTTCTTAGGAGTCACTCCGAAGAGTCGAGGCAAAAGGCAAATGAGATTAAAGAGCTGAAAGCGTCGGGTAAGTACGTTGCTCCCCCCAAGAAGGGGTTCATGGATCGTGTTCGAGAGGCATCTATGGATCAACAACAACGCAGTAGCTCTTCACCTCAGAGTAAAGGTGCCCAAGGTGGAAAGCCAAGATCCAATAGCAGCAATAACAAGAAAAAGAAGAAGTAATCGACTTTCTACTTCAATAACGCTGTTAGGGATAATTTATGGAATGGGTTGAAACTACGGGGCGCACGGTCGAAGAGGCCATAGATAGCGCTCTTGATATGTTGCGCGTTGATAAGTCAGAGATTGAGTTTGAAGTTGTAGAAGATGCCAAGGTAGGGCTCTTCGGTAAAACCAAGCGTGAAGCCAGGATTAGAGCGAGGGTAAAGCCTTCGGTTCCTCGTTCGAAGGATGCGGGTAGAAACCGTAATCGTCGTCGCAAGGAGCAACGTCCGACGGCTCCACGTTCATCGGCGGGAAGTGATTCATCCCTCAACGAATCAAGCGACATTGTTGAATCTAATAACGAGCGCCAAGACGGTGCTCGAAGAGGGGGTACTCGTATGAGTAAAGATCAGACTTCCTACGAAGCGGTTGAAGAAGAGGATTCCGCTTCCGTAGTTGAGCAAGCCGGGGCAGCACAGGAATTTTTAGCTGGTCTTATGCGAGAGTTTCAAGTTCCTGGTCAGATTGCGGTTGAGTCGATTGAAGACGATACTATCTCGGTACAAATTACGGGTGATGCTAACCTTGGGCTTCTTATTGGTCCTAAGGGTTTGGTTATGACTGCAGTGCAGGATTTGACCCGTGCAGCGGTTCAGAATCGTTTCAAGCGCGCCAATGCTAGGCTGCATCTAGATATCGATCACTTCCGTGATCGTCGCCGTAGTGCCCTTGAGCGCTTTGCGCGTAGAGTTGCAGAGGAAGTCCTCGCAACCGGTCAGCAAAAAGCTATGGATCCCATGAGCAGCGCCGACCGTAAGGTTGTACACGATGCTTTGAGTGAATTTGAAGGAATTGCAACTAGGTCAGAGGGTCGAGAGCCTAAGCGTCGAGTTGTGATAGCAATAGCAGAGGTTGAAGAGAACGTAGTTTCGGAAGTACAGTAATTGCCCTCCTCACCTTTGGATATCAACTCGCTCCTAGCGGAGTGGCATCAGGAGGGTGTGACAATCGGGGGAATCGGTAGTGATTCTCTGCAACGACTATTAGAGATAGCCTCTAATTACATTAATGTAATTAAAGGCTATTCTTCTTTTAGTCCGCTACGTTTGGCTGATTTTGGCAGTGGAGTAGGTATTCCCGGACTCCTAATATCTGCCTTGGAGCCATCGATTGACGTTACGCTGGTGGATGCTATGAAGAAGAGGGTGGACTTAGCATCCAAATACGTCGCTTTGCTTGATTTGAAGAAGCAGTGTCGAGTAGTGAATTGCAGAGTCGAAGAGCTTGATTGGCGAAAATTTCGTTTCGATGTGGTTGTAGCACGTTGCTTTTCTCGTAGTTCTATCTTTGCTGAGCTTGCTACTCCCCTATTGGATGAGGGTGGTTTTATGCTTTTGACCTCACCGCACGATGATTTTGAAGTTAGGTGGCCTTCAAGTGGCCTAAAGAAGCTTGGCTTTGCTCCAGTGGAGTTGATATCCGAGGGAGGCGAAAACTTTGCACTTATAAAAAAGATGGGATCGAATTCGATCCCATCTAGAAGTTATGCGAAGATAGTAAAGGCTCCGCTTTGGTAATTCTATTCCTCGATCATCTGCTCGGTTATTCTTCTTAGATCTTCCAAGTTTTCGAAGGCGATAACTATCTTTCCAGTAGTTTGTTCGTTCTTCCTAGTTAACTGGATCTCCACCTTTGAATCAAAGTAGTCGTATAGTACCCTTTCTAGTTCAATGATTGCCGGTGGTTTGAGATTAGTTTTTTTGGCAGTTGTCGGAGACTCCCCTTTTCTTTCAGGTTCTTCCTTCTTCAGCATCTCCTCGAGCCCTCTAACCGAAAGGTCCTGTTCAAAGACGATTCGCGCGATGGTCTCTTGAGCATTTCGGTCTGATATGGTCATAAGTAGACGCGCATGTCCAGGCGTTATCTTTTTTTCAACCAAAAGTCTTTGAACTGCGGTAGGAAGGGTTAGTAGCCTTAGCGCGTTTGTTATTACAGCCCTAGATTTGCCTATCCTTTTAGCTAAACTCTCGTGGGTGTAGGAGTATTCTTCTATTAGGCTTTGGAAAGCCATCGCCTCCTCTACCGGATTTAGATCCTCTCGGTGGAGGTTTTCTACTAAGGCCTGCTCCAGGTTGATTTGAGCACCGCCGCTTTGGACTATCGCCGGTACTACGTCGAGTCCTACTCGTCGTGCAGCTCTCCATCGCCTTTCACCAGCGATGATGGTATAGTTGCCCTCTTCATCTTCTTGGACGATGATTGGTTGTATGATGCCCATCGATGATATGGATGCCGCAAGAGATGTCAGAGCTTCCTCGTCAAATGCTTTTCGCGGCTGATTGGGGTTTGGTTTGATCGAGTTAGTCGGGAGTTCGCGGTACTTATTTTCGGACTCTCGCAGCTCGTTCTGGGGTATTAGAGATCCTAGGCCCCTACCTAGACCGGTTCTTCGGGTGGTCAATTTTGTATCTCCTTAGCGAGTTCCCGGTATGCAACTGCTCCTCTTGACAGCGGGTCGAAGACGGTTATGGGTTGACCATATGACGGTGCTTCTGACAGACGCACGTTCCGTGGTATAAAGGTTCTACATACGAGCTTGGGATAGTGCTCTTTAACGTCGGCTGCTACCTGTTCAGCTAGTTTTGTTCTGGAATCGTACATTGTTAGAACGATATGTGTAATATTTAGTCGCTCGTTGAGGTTGTTCTTTACTAATTTAACGTTTCGAAAGAGTTGAGTCAAGCCTTCTAGTGCGTAGTATTCGCACTGGATCGGCACGAGTACCTCGTTGGCTGCCACAAAGGCATTTATTGTGAGTAAGCCTAACGAGGGAGGGCAGTCAATAATTACGATGTCGTAGTCGGGCCTTATTTGGTCGACGGCACGTTTTAGCCGTGTCTCTCGGCTTAGGACTGATACTAGTTCTATCTCTGCACCGGCCAAGTCGATATTTGATGGTAGTACGAATAGGTTCTTTACCCCGGTTGCTTCGATGGCGTCCTCTATTGCGGTATCATGCAATAGGACATCGTATACCGTAACACCGATCGATCGTATATCGATACCTAAGCCAGTGCTTGCATTACCTTGTGGATCTAGGTCGACTACAAGGACGCGGAGGCCCATTTCAGCTAAGGCAGCTGCCAAGTTTACCGAGGTAGTTGTCTTTCCGACCCCGCCTTTTTGGTTCGCTATGGCTATAACCCGAGTTTCTTCTTCCATATGCGCCTCTGTATTATTGTTTCACGTGAAACATTTCGGTCGTGGCTTTTATGGATAGTCTACAGTGATTGTCTCGACTGACAGGGATATTTGGAGTGTTTCAGTATTTTTTAGATAGTTGAAAGTTGATTTATTAACTCTTCGGTATCGTTTCCCAGCTGTTCGAAGTCTATCTCTGAGATCTGTGTCGGAAAAATGGATAAGTCCTCGAATTTCCCGTTACTAGAGCTGAACCCCTCAGCAATCATTAGTCCCCAGTAAAGTGCATGATTTATTGCGCCGTCTTTATCTGATGGCTCCTCGTGCTGTTTCGATACCGCGTAGCAGATGGTCTCGGGAAACCCCCATCTTTCAAGAATCATTCGTGACAGGTTTGAGTGGTTTACTGAATAGCGTTCCACTTCAAGTACTTCCTGCGTTGCCCCTCTTTGGTTTAACGGAAGTGTGCTTACCTCGTGTTTAATGTCTAAATACCCTTGAGTATCGAAGTTATGGATTAGGATCTCGCCGAGGTCGGCAAGGAGGCCACTCGATAGTCCTGATGATCGATCGATCGATAGTATCTCAGCGGTTTTAGCTGAGATTGCTCCGTTCTCCAAGAAGCGCTTCCACAGGTTTTGTGGTATCGATATTGATTGTCGCATCAATGATGTGAAGGCTATTGATCTTATAGCGGTCAATCCAAGGATAGATATGGCGTAGGGGAGGCTGGCAACCTTACCTTTGAGGCCGTAGTAGCTTGAATTGGCGATTCTCATGACGTTTGCGCTCAGGAGTGGGTCGGATGCTATGATTCTGCTTACATCGCCTGCTCCCATGTCGGGATCGTCGATAGCGGTAATGATAGAGTGGGCTACCGACATATTTGAGTTGCTGTTTTTCATCTTGTTTATCGAACTCAGTAGGTCTGGTGCCAATCTAATTCCCTCCTCTTGTTGCCTTGGTCTCTCGTTTCTCCTGGTACATTGCGCCGTCTGCTTCAGCAATTAGTTCTGCTAGGGATGTTTCGGGCGATGTGACAATGTGATATCCAAAGCTAGCGTTAATTTTTATCTGGTGGACGCCGAATGTAATTTCGGTGGTCGTTTGGATTCTTAATTTGTCGGTTATTTCTTGAATTTGTTCCTTGGAGAGGTTGTGTCCCAGGGCTACAAATTCGTCTCCACCATAGCGATATGTAGTTAATTTTGTTGTCAGCGTCCTAAGGAGGTTGTTGGCAAAGGATATTAGAACGCTATCCCCGGCGTTATGACCGTAGGTGTCGTTGACTGTTTTGAACTTATTGAGATCACAAAATATCGCGGCGATGTTTTCTATCTTTTTTTCTTCTAGTGCATGGTTGAGTTCGTGGAAGTGATGGTTTAGCGATATTCGGTTGGGTAGTGCGGTAAGAGTGTCGTAGAGGGCTGCCATTTCCATCTCTTGTTCTTTTTGAAGTCTTTCGGTAATATCCTCAGCGGTTGCTGCGAAGCCAAATTTTGAGTCATTTGAGATAATCGGTGAGAGTGTAAATAGTACGTCTTTGGTTTGATCAGCTAGGGTAGTTATTTTTACTTCAACCGTGGAACTTTGTCCCGATAATGTTTCAAGAATTGCCTTCTCGACACGTTCCCTTTGATGCGGCGGTATTTGGTCGATCCAGCCGGTTCCAAGGAGTGTCTCCACGGGGCTTTCATATATTTGTGCCATGGCATCGTTTGCAAATTGGATTCTGGCGCCGACTTCGCTGTAGAAGACACCTATTTTTATCTGATTAGCTAATACCCAAAGACGTTCCCTATAAAGTGCCATTTCGCTTTCGCTTCGATCAAATAACATTGGTGTAATTTTGGTTATAGCGATCTGTTCACTAACGGGGGTAGCTTGGACGTGTACTCCGATCTCGCGGCCAGTGTTGTGAAATGCCGTACCCGCGCCCTCGTGTGCCCTTAGCTTTACCGGTGGTAGTTCGTCTATGACTATTTCTGATATTTCTTGGTCATAAACTTCTTCTATCCCGATAGCCAGTAGGTCTTCTAGTGCGTCGTTTATCCAGATGATCCTGTTGTTTCTTGTGACTACTAGGGGAGTTGGATCGATCCTGAGATAGGAGATTAGTGCATCGGAGAGAGATTCCCCAATGCCACTGCTTTCCATTTCTATAATTGCCTGTGTGCAGTCCTCTTTGTCCACGGATATTTTTATCGGAGCGATAGATGGTTTTCTAAAGAAACTATGTCTCGTAGCACCAGGTTTTTATGGGTTGATTTGACTAATTTACGAAATGATATTTGGGTAATTCTAAAGGTCAATATGAGATTTACACATATGTGGATAAGTTTGTGTATAAGTTACATATCTAGACGAAAGCGCAGCTCAGAGTGGTAGCAATTATCTCTGTAACTGTGGACCAAGGTGTATGTTGAAGTAGAGGTTTAGATATGGAGAATGATATTGCCGGTGCCTTTGTTAGTTGAAGGATTTGATGTGTAGTTCCTTCTATGGTGACCTCATCATCACTAACTTGTTCGATTAGAGCTTTATGAAGCGACTGTGCTAACGACTGTCCTATTGGAGAGGTTTGGTGGTAACCCTTGAAGTATTCGATGGAGCTACCGTCCGACCTTGAAATCTCTAGGTGTATGACGAGGTCGCATCCCGAACTGTTTATCGCGTGTGCCAGGCGTACGTAGTTATAGTGGGTGAAGCTTGTTACTTTATATCCGCCTTGTCTGAGGCGGACTCGTACGTCTTCAACTATGGCGCTGCTCTCGATAGAGCCCGATATCGCGATCTTGCGATTGAGTAGGTCGGTGGCGAACTCAGCTAGGCGCAGTTGTTCCTTGAAGGCGCTTACGGTCATCTGTGATCGCCCTACGTTGCGATTGAGTTCTACGACAGTTTCCTTTCCGCAAATGCCATCTCCGGCGAGACCGACGTTTAGTTGGAACTCGGTTACTGCATTTAGGGTTCCGGGGCCAAAGACTCCGTCTACCACGCCAGAGTCGAAGCCGAGCCATGAGAGTCTTCCTTGAAGTTGTGCTACGTCGTTTCCCCGCATCATAGGAGTTTTGAGATATAGAAGACGGTCTCCTAGGTTCCAATGGGATTCAACTAAAAGGCGCCATGTATTTGAATCGCAAATACCGGAGGGGTCAACGCCATTTTTGCGTTGAAATCCACGTAGTTGACTTCGTGTGGACGGACCGAAAACGCCTATCGGATCGACTACTACGAATCCACACTGAGTAAGTTGTCGCTGAAGGTGAGCGATGGAGTTATGCGTCGACAACGGCGAGATCGGAAGAGATGGATCTGAGTAATCTTGTTCCAACTGTTCCGATCTCTCCAATCTTTTTCTTTAGAAGTGACTCTCTAGTTCGCGAAGGATTGCGTTTTTCGACTTTGCTCCTACAATTCGAGCTACCGGCTCACCTTTTTTGAAGAGGATCATCGTAGGAATCGACATTACTTCGAATCTGCGAGCGACATCTAGATTTTCGTCTATGTCTAGCTTACCAACCGTTAGCGCTCCAGCTTTGTCTCGCTCAATCTCTTCAAGGATCGGGGCCACCAACTTACATGGTCCACACCACTCGGCCCAGAAGTCAACTAGCATCAGGTCGTTATTGATTAGTTCTTCGTTGAAGGATGAGTCGGTAATCGTCTTCATTTGATCTTATCTCCATCTGTTGTTTGCTTGCAGAACACGACTTAGATAGTCGAGTATTCCCTCAGTGTTGGTTTTCGAGCCATCTTTCAACGTCGATAGCTGCCATACATCCTGAACCAGCGGCTGTGATCGCTTGGCGATAGGTGTGGTCTTGCACGTCGCCACAGGCGAATACGCCGTCTACCGAGGTGTAGGTCCCGTTTGACGTGATGATATAACCATTCTCGTCCATCTCAATCTGAGATTGGAAGATGTCAGTATTTGGTACGTGGCCGATTGCTACAAATAGTCCAGATACATCAAGTTGTCGTGTAGTTGAATCTAGGGTATTAGTGAGTTCGATCGATGTAAGGGCGGATTCGCCGTTCAATTTGGAGACGACGCTATTCCATACAATAGTGATTTTTTCATTCTTGATGGCACGTTCAGCCATGATCTTCGAGGCACGAAGTTCTCCACGCCTGACGATTAGATATACCCGTGATGCAAACTTAGTTAGGAAGATCGCCTCTTCCATTGCTGAGTCGCCACCACCTACAACTGCGATCTCTCTTCCGCGGAAGAAGAAGCCGTCGCATGTCGCACATGTTGATACTCCGTGGCCAATCAGTTCAATCTCTCGATCTAGGCCTAACATCAATGAGCGGGCTCCGGTTGAGATGATTACCGAATCGGCTATGTACGCGGGTTCAGTTTCATCTGTTTGGTCCGAGGTCCAAAGTTTGAAGGGGCGTTGTGAGAAGTCGGCTCTAGATACCTTTGCAGAGTGTATCTTTGCGCCAAAGCGCTCTGCTTGGGCCTTGAAGTTTCCCATGAGCTCTGGTCCTTCAATGCCGTTTATGAAACCGGGAAAGTTCTCAATCTCAGTGGTGAGCATAAGTTGTCCGCCTGGTTGATCTGATGTCGACGAGATCTCACCTTCTATGACGACTGGCTCTAGATTTGCTCGTGCGGTATAGATCGCAGCCGTTAATCCAGCGGGTCCCGAACCGACAATTGCAACTTTTACTCTCTCTGTCATTAATCTTCCTTTTTAATTCTTTTTGTCCAAAGGATTAAACCTGCGACAAGGAAAATAGTTCCCAAAATGGCATAGGTTATCCATTGATGGGCGGCAAAGAGGTAAGAGTCAAGGACTCTTATAACTCCAATTAGGCCGAGGATAGCCACGGCGATGGTTAGGAGTAGCCCCATTAACCCAAGGGTTACAATTCGAACTAGGCGATAGAGGGGCGATATCCCCTTCTCTTGGATGTTATCAGTAACTTCAACTACGATTTGGGCGGCTCGTTCGGGCCAGTTGCTTGTTGAAGTTATAGATTTATCGTCGGCCATTTGATTAAACTCCTAACGAGTGGACTTCGAGACGCAAACTAGGTCTACGTTAGCAAAGTCATTCTAATTTTTTTATCGCTTATAGCGTCGTAAAGGCGATACCTATAGTGCCCTTGCCGGCGTGGCTTCCGATTACTGGGCCGATGGTGGTAACAAGAATCGTCTTCGAGGGAAAGATCTCTTGAATACGAGCAGTGAACTCTTCTGTGTCCGGTGCATTTGCTGTGATGATTGTTATCTCATCTACCTTTGCGACTCGTTCAGACAAGTGGTTGAACAGGTAGTCAAGGGCTCGCTTGCGCGTTCTCTGCTTTGCGGGAGATTCGACCACTCCATCACGGACTTCGATAATTGGTTTTACCGAAAGAAGTGAGCCAAGGGTAGCAGCAGCTGCCCCAATACGCCCCCCCTTGCGCAGATTATCAAGGGTATCGATGGTTCCGATAATCTCGGTTTTATTCCTTAGCGAGTCGACCGCAGCCAGTAGTTCATCGAGCGGCTTTTCGCAGTTTTGAGCGGCAAAGACGGCGAGTTTTCCTTCTCCATAGGTTGCAAGCTCGCTATCGAGCACCTCGATAGATATCGATCTCTCTCCGGAAGCAAACTCTTCAGCTGCGGTCTTAGCGCTTTGATATGTGGCCGATAACTTGGATGAGAGGGTAATGACTATAATCTCAGTAAACCCCTCTGATGCAGCCTTTTGATATGCCTCTTTGAAGGCCTCTGATGAAGGGGCCGCAGTCATTGGAAGACCGCTCGAGCTGTCTGCTAACCTCCAAAAGTCTTCGGTTGAAAGTTCGAATAAGTCAACGTAGGTCTTATCGTCGATAGTGATCGACAGTGGAACTATCCCTATGTTTAGCTCACTGATAAGCGCTGGTGGAATATCGCCCGCTGAATCAGTGATTACCTTTACCTTAGACATGTTGACTCTTGCCCTTTAGTGTTACTGATAATCCGTAACTTCCAAGAAGTACCCCAACAAATAGGGCTCCTCCAATTAGTAGTTCTATGCCAATATAGACGATCTCGCCAACGCCCCTTGAGATAGGTACTTTGTGGGATGTAAATAGAATTCCGAGCCCCATGGCGATAGAGGCGATGCTTATCTTTGACCAAGAGAGCATTGTGGTCATGAGGCGAGGTCGGATCTTTCGCCGCGTCATAAAGATCAGTGCAACTATCGTTCCCACCATATAGGCAATCGTGACACTGAGCGAGAGGCCAAAGACGCCGTAGGACTTGACTAGCACAAGCGCTAGGCCGATATTTACGGCGTTTTCTACTAGGTAGATGAAGAAGACCTCCTTGGCTGCCCGAGCAGCTTGCAACCCCTGAATTAGGGCCAGAAAACTGCCAAATGGCACGAGTCCGAGTCCCAGGGCTTCTAGGGAACGGGCAGTTTGGTTGATTCCAGCTTGAGTAGCCGCGCCGTGACCAAGAAGGAGGGTGACGATCGCTGGCGCTGCAGTCAGATAGAGCGCGGTAAAGGGTATCAGGGGGGCGACTGATACCCTAAGACCCCTCGAGAGGGTGGCGACAAAGCGAGACCTCTCACCGTGGGTGTAGTACTCCGAGAGGTCGGGAATGATCGCCGCCATTACCGAGAAGGCCGCTATTCCATATGGAAGTTGGAAGAACAAGTAGGAGTTGTTATAGGCGCTTACTGCACCAGCTTGATGACCTTCTGCCAGAGCTAATACGACATAGAGCGCAATCTGATTTGCTACAACATAGCCAAAGCTCCATCCTGATAGTCGAAATATCTCTCGTACGGCGCTGTGGCGTAGATCAAAGATGAATGAAAGGGAGATGTTGGAGTTGAGGACTGCGATTATCACCACTAAGCATTGGATCGCCACACCCGCCGTAGTCCCAATTCCCAAGACCAAAAGTGGTACCGAACCATTTGCTAAGTCGTGCAAGCGTTGTGACTCTGTTAGGTGAGCATATGAGAAGTGAAAAAGGCCAAGGGTCAATATCGCCACCACATTATTGGCGATAGGTGCGAAGGCTGGAACTTTGAAGTGGCGCTTGGTATTTAGAAGTGATGTCGCCAAAGAGATAACGCCGTAGAAGAAGAGTTGGGGAGCGAAGAAGCGGAGGAGGTTGGTAGCCGCCTGAATCTGTAGATCGCGGGTTGGTTGATGGTTTGATATGTAGTAACCGCGAATGATAACCGGAGCCAATAACTCAAAGACGATGCTAGCTACTACCAGGGCCAAGGTTGTGATGGTTGTTATCGCAGAGAGAGCCCTTCTCGCTTCACGCCGAGAGGTCCTCGAGGCCGACGCTACCATAACCGGGGTGATAGTCGAGGCTAAAACTCCACCAATCAAGAGATCGAAGAAGGTATTGGGAGCGTTGTTGGAGAGGTTGAAGATATCAGATATCGTCGAAATACCGAGCGACCAAGCGATAACACTCAACCTAAAGAGGCCAGTCAATCGACTTATGAGGGTACCGATCGCCATCGCGCCAACGTGGCGCGAGCGGATTGATAGCTTCGCAGTCAATGACGATATAGCCGATGATTTAGTCTGCAATTTTTTCCTTAGGAAGCAAGTTGCTATTGCGCGGTCGTCCTCGCGAGAAGGTTCGGATCCACCAAAAAATCAGGAGCGATGCAAAGACAATCGTAACGACAGTACCGATATAACCATACGCCCAATAGTCGAAAGTTATATTCGATTGGCCAAGCTTGATGTAGCCATCGGGGGTACTTACTGCGATAGTAACTCTAAAGATTCCTGAGGCGTTTACATTCATCGTAAATGAAACGGTGTCATTTGAAGATGAAAGCTTGACGATCCGGGAGTTTCCACCTTGGACTTGGACCCGGTCACTTATCAAGGTGACCTTGACCCTCAAGTTAGAACTTGCTCCCTTGGCGCTTATCGAAATTGGTACTGTCGAGCGTCTTGCGGATATCGTCACTGACTTACTCGAAGGGATAGCGATACCACTAAAGGCTTTGTTCAAAATCTCGCTGTTTCTATTGAGATAGGTCGATATCGAGTTTTGATTCGATGGTGAGGTGGCGGTCAAGACGTTGGTCAATAGTTCATTGAGCACTTTGGTATTGACATTCGCACTGGCTGCCGATCGAATCTTTCTCATCGCCACCTGAATTTGGCCAATCTGACTGATCGATCGAGGAGGTATTCGCGAGAAGGTACCGACGGTTTCGGGCGCGATCGAAGTAGCCAAAGCAGTGGCATTTGCCAAACTCTCAGTTTTCAAAAGATGGTTGGAGGCGATCCCCCCAAGAAAGTCGATTAGTGACGATACCTCAGAAGGTCCTTTTATGGCTAAGTTCGCAACTACGACCCGTTGGCTAGGGTCATTCGGCTGATCCTCGTAGATCGCAGTTAGGTCGCTAGTTAAAGTACTTGCGTTGTAGTAGGGATTGGAGGTCTTGTTAAAGTCGTTCCCGAGTTGCTTGTCCATTAAAAATGCCGCTATTGAGCCTCCTCCCTTTGTTTGGAGATCGATGGGGGAGGTAATGGTGTACTTCAGGTCGGGAGTGTTGATGTATTTACCGGGAACTATAACGTCTGAGATCCCGAAGGCACTTATCTGGTTCAATGACCGCTGGTCGAGCTGGTAGTTGGTTATTAAGTACTTGCTCGGAAGGATATTGGTAGCCGCGGTCGCCGCCTTTACCAGCTGAAGGTTAGTGGTTATCAGGCTATCGATCGATGAATTAGCCAACGCCGCTAAGTCTTGGGGAACCTGTTCATCTACGTGGACCTCGTGATTTTGGTTGTTGTTCCATGTCATTAGATCCTTGAATGCATTGCGTGTCAGAGGTGACTTCGAGGCACTAAGTGTTTGAAGTTGGGCACCACTTAAAGTTACGGTGGCCGCGATTTGAGGAAGGGATACTAATTCGTTGACCACCCCTGGGAATGAACCACCAAGACTTTTGCTGCTCAACTGGGTTAGGTCGATATTGATGGCCGCGGCAAGGGGTAAAGGCGGTGCTGAAGTGGAAGAGGTTACCGATATCGGAATTCGAATCGTGGTAGTTACTTGGCCATCAGTGACGATGTTGAAGTGCAAAGGGTATACCCCGTCACAAGGAGCACTAGCGCACTGGGGAAGGGTAATTGCGACTCCACTTTGAGTGATCGTTGTGGTTTGACTCTGTGAAAGCAGCGTCAGTGGTACGGTGACTTTTCCCGAGCCAACTATCGGAATGGCGTTCGATATTGCAAGCGGTAAGGTTCCGTCGAGGAGGCTCGAAAAGTACTGAACCTCACTTCTACTTGTTAGGTGGGGGTAGATATACACCTCTAAATAGGAGTTTTTTGGGACGTTCTTTATCGCGAAGGTTGTGTTGTAGGTTTGGTTTAAAACAGCTGTTGTAGGTCCATTTAAAAGGGTGATTGCAGCGTCATTAGACGCTAAATCCCACCTCACCTTCGGAGGCAATTTGTCGAAGAGGCTGGTAGCGATGAGAACTAGGGAAATGGCAGTAACGAGCCGTGCAAACTTTGTTGCGGCCCTTGCAAGTACCGTAGCGGCATCTCTCAGTCTGTCATGTGGTCGCATTTGATACTTACCAGAGGGATCTAAAAATCTTTAGCTATTAGAGACTAGGAAGATGAGGTGTATCTCGTTGCACCTCGGTGAAAGAGTCCACGGCGCAAATTCGGCAAAATGCTCATCGACACTGCGCTACCTCGAAATAGTTAATCCGATTCATAATCGGCGGCTAATTGTGCCTATTCTAGAGGGTGTGGGACTTATCTTTGGAATGCATCAAAAATTTCACGAACACGATGCCGGAACTTCGCATCCGGAGAGACCTGAACGACTAAGCGCCGTTCTTAGCGGAATCGGCGAAGCCCACCTCGGAGAGGCGGTTGAATTCTTTGCTCCCACACCTGCTCCGATCGATATCCTTTACCGAGTGCACGATAAAGCATACGTGGATGCACTTAGGCGCTTCTGCCTCATGGGAGGTGGTCGTCTTGACCCCGATACCTCGGTGTCTGAAGCATCGTGGGACGCAGCGATTTTGGCGGCTGGAAGCGGCCTTGACGCCATTGCTCGACTTGATCGCGGTGAAGCTGAATCTGCATTTTTAGCGGTACGCCCCCCGGGTCACCACGCGGTTATAGATCGAGCTATGGGTTTTTGTCTGATCAACAATGTCGCGGTAGCAGCTAGGGCCCTCGCCGATAGGGGCGAGAGGGTGCTTATCGTAGACTTCGATGCTCACCACGGTAATGGGACCCAAGATATCTTCTACTCCGACCCATCGGTTCTATATGCATCGTTCCATCAATACCCCCTCTACCCCGGCACCGGTAGAGCCTCTGAGGTTGGAAAGGGCGAAGGCCTGGGCAGGACAATTAACATTCCACTTCCAGCAGGAAGCACCATTGGAACCTATAGGGCAGCGATCGATCAGATAATCTCACCCGAAGTTGAGCTCTTTTCACCTACCTGGGTCTTGATATCGGCGGGTTTTGATAGCCATTACATCGATCCATTAACGGATTTGGGTTTGACTTCATTTGACTATCGCATATTTATAGATTGGTTGTTTTCATTGGTGCCAACCGGAAAGAGAATAGTCTTCCTCGAGGGCGGATATGACCTAGATGCCCTGCGAGTAAGTACTGCTGAGACCTTGGCCGCGATGGTTGGTGAAGGCTTTGGATTCGAAAAAAGTAGTAGCGAAGAGGCAGATCTAAAGACCATAGAGGCGATTCGAACGGCAAGGGCAAGGTCTCTCGAACTCTAGTTTGTAGTTCTATGTTTTTAGATACCGAAGTGCAAAACCAAGTCACCGCATTGGGCCGAAGGCTTGCAAAGCTGCGAGAGGTATTTGCCCAAGGTGGCCATTCGCTTTATTTGGTTGGTGGACCAGTTCGAGATCTCCTTCTCGGAAACGACATTATCTCGGAGCGCCGAGTCGATGAAAGTGCATATGGCGATCTAGACGCCATCGACTTTGACTTTACAACTGACTGTCTGCCAGAGGTTACTAAAGAACTTCTTCTACCCATTGCTGAGGCGATATGGGATGTAGGTGCCGCCTACGGTACGGTTGCCGCCCGGATTCGTGGCTTGACGATAGAGATCACTACTCATAGGGGCGACGTCTATAGAGAGGACTCTCGAAAGCCGGTCGTGACCATGCCCACCACACTCGATGAAGATCTTGTTCGTCGTGACTTTCGAATGAACGCCATGGCTATCGACTTTATTGGGGAGCGCCCCTCCTTGGTCGATCCTTTTGGAGGAGTCCGCGACATCCAGGACCGCTTGATTGCAACGCCAAGAGATCCAGCGCAATCCTTCGAAGATGACCCACTGAGAATGTTGCGTGCGGTGCGCTTTGCGGCAAAGCTCGACTTTCGCCTTGAAGACGGGGTGGTAGAGGCAATAAGGTTGATGGTAGATCGCCTAGATATCGTATCGGCGGAGAGGATTAGGGGCGAGATCGATAAGTTGCTCTTGAGCCCAAGGCCATCAATTGGTCTTCGGCTGATGACTGAGACTGGTCTTGCTGCAAAGGTGTTGCCTGAGCTTCCGGCCCTAGCTCTAGAGCAGGACCCTATCCACCACCACAAGGATGTCTTAGAACACACCTACTCGGTTGTAGATAAGACCTACCCCGACCTACAGCTACGCCTCGCTGCCCTCTTTCATGACGTTGGAAAGCCGCGCACTCGTAAGTTCGAAAAAGGCGGAGTCACCTTCTACAACCACGACGTCGTTGGTTCGAAGATGACCAAGAAGCGGATGCGGGAGTTGAAGTACTCTACTGAGATGATAAATTCCGTCTCTCGCTTGGTCTATCTCCACCTTCGGTTTCACACCTATCAGGCTGGTTGGACTGATAAGGCAGTGCGGCGATACGTCTCTGATGCTGGGGAGCTACTCGATCGTTTGAATGCCCTTACCCTCGCCGATTGCACTACGCGCAACGCTAACAAAGTGCGAGCCCTAGAAGA
The DNA here is from genome assembly GCA_021805205.1 of Actinomycetes bacterium. Classification (GTDB taxonomy): domain Bacteria; phylum Actinomycetota; class Acidimicrobiia; order Acidimicrobiales; family Acidimicrobiaceae; genus Acidithrix. The sequence goes on from JAJZFV010000002.1 coordinate 343,136, forward strand.
TCGTATGGTTGAGCTAAAGGAGCGAATCGTCGAACTGCGTGAAAGAGAGGAGCTTGATTCACTTCGTCCCGAGATAGATGGCGTCAAGGTGATGGAGGTCCTTTCGATCGGACCTAGCCGACAGGTGGGTGAAGCGCTTACATTTCTGATGGATATTCGCCTAGACGAAGGACTATTGGGCGAGCAAGAGGTCATCAATCGCCTGAAGATATGGTGGAAGGAGCGGGAGGAGGCTGGTGAATGTCCCTCACCATAGCCACTAGATGAAAGCGTTGCTATGGCAATTATTTGCTACAACTCACAGATGCATCCGGCTTAGTATTTACTACTCATATGGCAAAGGGGGCTGAAATTGAGCCGAGGAATGGGCGATAAGTGGTGGTCGAGCTCGACACTCTATCAAATCTACGTCAGGAGTTGGAAAGACTCTAACGGTGACGGGGTTGGTGACTTCAGGGGCCTCATTGAAAACTTTGACCACATCATAGATCTAGGAGTCGACGGCGTTTGGCTTAGTCCAATAAACCCTTCGCCCAATAAAGATTACGGCTACGACGTATCCGATTACGTGGGGATAAATCCAGAGTATGGAACCCTAGATGACTTTCGTGAGTTGAAGAGTCTCTTCGATAAAAACTCAATTAAGTTAATTATGGATCTGGTACCAAACCACAGCAGCAGCCAACATCGATGGTTCATCGAAGCTAAAAAGTCCACCGATAATCTGTATCGAGACTACTACGTCTGGGCAAAGGGGAGAGACGGCGGTAAGACCCCGCCCAACAACTGGCTTGATGCCACCGGTGTAAGTGCTTGGAGCTTAGATGAGGAGTCGGGCCAGTACTATCTCCATAACTTTTTGGTAGACCAGCCCGATCTCAACTGGTGGAATCCAAAGGTTCAACAGGAGTTCCGTGATATCTTGAAGTTTTGGTTTGACCTTGGTGTGGATGGATTTCGCATCGATGTGGCACACGGTATCTTCAAGGATGCTCAACTAAGGGATGATCCTCCTGCTAAAGGTGGCGAACTCGGCGCAAACTATGGAATTTTGCCGGTGTATTCGGCGAATCGCCCTGAAGTCCACGACCTTTATAAGTGTTGGAGAAAGATCGCCAAAGAATACACCCCGGAGCGTCTCCTCCTCGGAGAGACGTGGGTGAATGATCCTGCTGCGCTGATAAAGTACTTCGGTGACGACGACGAACTGCAGCTGACCTTCAACTTCGGTTTTGTTATGACCAAGTTCAATGCCAAAGCTATGCATGACGCGGTACATTTGGCCCTCTCAGAGCAGCCGGAGTCGTCGATTGCTACCTGGACTGGCTCCAACCACGATATCTCAAGGTTTCCAACTAGATGGTGTGGTGACAATGAGGATTTGATTCGGATTGCGTTGGTATTTTTGCTTACAATGCCAGGGGTCGTCGTTCTCTACTACGGTGATGAGATCGGTGTAACAGATGCAGGAATTGCTCGGGAGCAGATGGTTGATACCATGAGCCTCGACTCTACCAAGGACGTCTTCTTACGTGATCGTGCCCGCACCCCGCTGCATTGGAATGACGAGGCGGGTAGGGGATTTAGCGATGCTTCGTCTACTTGGCTACCTTCGGTTGATGCTCCTTTTGGATCGGTGGCTTCTCAAAGAAGTGATCCAAGTTCGATCTTGAATTTGACTAAAGAGTTGATCCAGCTGCACAAGGAGATTCCGGGCAAAGCCCAGATAAAAGATATCTATCTCGGGGATGATAGATGGATCTACGAGGTTGAAGGATTCGTGGTAGACCTCATCTTTGCTGAATCTAATACAGCTTCAATGGTAGGAGAATATATTTCCGGTGGCGATCTAAAAGAGGTTCTTACGACGTCAAGGAGTGGTTCCAGCAAGCGAGATGGTGGTGCCAGAGCCGTGGTCTATCGTCGTAGCTAATTGATTTCGTAGTTTTAGTCAAGAAGAAAGGCCTTCTCGATATCGAGAAGGCCTTTCTTTATCATTCAAGTCGAAACTCGATAGATTTTTTAATTATTAGGCGTTGCCATTTGCAAAGTCGTTGACCATATCGTGGGCGACGTGGTCGCGGTATTGAACCGGTGGGGACTTCATGAAGTAAGCAGATGCACCTAAGACTGGTCCGCCGATCTTTCGATCTGCTGCAATCTTGGCACAACGTAGGGCGTCGATGATGACACCAGCGGAGTTCGGAGAGTCCCAAACTTCTAGCTTGAGTTCGACGTTTAGCGGAACGTCACCGAAGTTGCGTCCCTCGAGGCGGATATAGGCCCACTTTCGATCCTCAAGCCAAGCGACGTGATCAGATGGTCCAATGTGCACATTGTGCTCGTCGAGGGTCTTGTCGACTTGACTTGTTACTGCTTGAGTCTTGGAGATCTTCTTGGATTCGAGACGCTCGCGCTCCAGCATGTTCTTGAAGTCCATGTTTCCACCGACATTTAGCTGGTAGGTGCGATCGAGTACCAGTCCACGATCCTCGAAGAGTCGAGCTAAGACGCGGTGAACGATCGTAGCACCAACTTGGCTCTTGATGTCGTCTCCAACGATTGGAACCCCAGCCTCGGTAAATTTGGCTGCCCATTCAGGATCCGATGCAATGAAGACCGGGATGGCATTTACAAATGCAACCTTTGCGTCGATCGCGGCCTGGGCGTAGAACTTCTGTGCCTCTTCTGATCCGACTGGTAGGTAGCTAACTAAGACGTCGGCTTTAGAGTCTTTTAGGACTTGTACGACGTTGACTGGCTCAGCTGGTGACTCTTCGATGGCCAAGCGGTAGTACTTTCCGAGGCCATCAAGTGTCGGTCCACGCATGACGGTTACGCCAGAGTCTTCAACTTCAGCAAATTTGATGGTATTGTTCTGCCCAGCGTGGATCGCTTTGGAGAGGTCGGTACCAACCTTGGTGGTGTCAACATCGAAGGCCGCAACAAACTCAATGTCGCCAACGTGGTATCCGCCAAGTACGACGTGCATCAGTCCGGGAACGGTTTCGTTGGGGTCTGCATTTTGGTAGTACTTTACTCCTTGGACCAAAGAGCTAGCACAGTTGCCTACACCTGCCAATGCGACTCTAATTTTGTCGCCCATTAGTTGTCCTTTCCAAAATTCACTGAGGTTACTTCCCCTTGAATTTCATTGTTTGAGAGACTTTGAACTAGCTGTCTGAGAAATTCAACTTCGTCAGCTACTAGGTCAGCCATTCTCTTATCTATTACGTTTGAGATCTTCGATTTGCTCGAGTGTGAGCCACTGTTTGCCCGAGATTTAGCTCTTTGGGCCCCGGTCAGGGATGCAATCCGGTCATTTACACGCTCCACAGCGGTTTCAATCGAGGCTTCGTCGATCAGTGAAAGCCATATCAGCACGTCACGTTCGCTTTCGAGAGGAACGTGCTCAACTAACTCGGAAAATAGCTTCAACCCAATGTCAGTTATTACATACGACTTCGTATTGCGACCGCTTCTCTCCGATGAAAATGCCCGTTGAGGAACTAGATCTTTGAGCCAATCCCTCTTAGTTGCCGAATCTCCCGTAATCGAACCGGTAGAAATGAAGTCGCTCTCTGCGTTTGACGTGCCAATCGCCTCGATCGCAGCTCTTTCTTCGAGTCTCCCGAGAGCGGGATACAACGAGCCGAATGAGAATTGAAGGAGTGGACCGCATACATTCGAGAGAGTCTTGCGTATTTGATACCCGTTTTGCGGAGTTTTACTTCTGAGTACAGAAAGAATGGCTAATTCGAGAAAGGATGATGGCCCGCGTCCCAATTGCTCACTCCCTCCTACTAAGTAGTTTTTCCGATATATCAAACTGATATATCAATACTTTATTCCACTGAACTGTAAATTCTACCGATTGAGGTGACTCTTTCTACGGAGGGGCTTCTGATTTGCCGATAACGATGAGCAATTGGTGAAAGATCGGTAACATTTAAAAAAGTGATGTTTGACAAAGACAATCTCAAAGGTGTTAGGGAAAGGTCAATTGACTTCGTGCTAGCGCGAAGGGCGTTGATACGCGCCTACAACCGGGGCGAACTTTCTAAAGAAGAGATCTGCGACGCCCATCCTGAGCTGATTAGGGCGGCTTCTAACCTCGGCGTCGAAAAGGCAGATGAGTGTCCTATTTGCAAAAAGGGTAAGGTCGTCAACGTCTATTACGCCTTTGGTCCCAAACTTCCTGCCCATGGTAGGTGCCTCGAGAACCGAGGCGGTGAAGTCGAACGCTACCTTATGTCCGATCTAGAGGTGAAGGTATATGAGGTCGAGGTGTGCCTCTCGTGCCACTTCAATCACCTGACTCGTATCTTGGCGCCCTTTGTCCTTGAGGTCGAGAGCGCCTAACTTTAGACCTTTTCGTTGATCTTTGGCTGCAATTGGAATAAAGTAGTCAGTTATTGTTTGAATACTACAGAGTGCCTGCAGCTTGTATGCGCGGGACACGGGAGGTAGAAATGACTTCGGAGAGAATAACCGTTCCTATGGTACGGTCCACCAAAGTATCTCGCGGCTCGGAGCCGCTCACCATGGTAACCGCCTACGACTTCCACAGTGCTCGGCACGTCGACCTCTCTGGTGCGGAGATGATCCTGGTAGGCGACTCCTTGGCAATGGTTGTGCTTGGCCACGGCGATACCCTTTCGGTTACCATCGACGACATGGTTCACCACACCAAAGCGGTAAAAGCAGCAGATACAAGAGCTATGGTCGTAACCGATATGCCCTGGATGAGTTACCACACCTCCCGTTCTGATGCCAAGAAGGCGGCGGCAAAACTTGTTCGCGCCGGTGCTCAAGCTGTTAAAGTTGAAGGCGGAACCAAGCGTGCCAAGGTCGTAGAGGCTCTAGTAGATGTTGAAATCCCAGTGGTCGGCCACATCGGCTTGACCCCGCAATCGGTAAATTCATTTGGCGGATTTAAGGTTCAAGGCAAAGACCTAGAGGCTGCTAGGGCCATCATCGAAGATGCCAAGGCAATTGAAGCCGCTGGCGCCTTTGCGCTTGTACTCGAGGCAATACCTGACGTCTTGGCTAGAGAGATCACGGCGCAGGTTGCGATACCGACGATTGGTATTGGCGCTGGTTTGAGCTGCGACGGCCAAGTTCTGGTATACCACGATGTCCTCGGCTACGGTGTAGGGCGTCGACCCAAGTTCGTAAAGGCCTACGCCGACGTTGAGCAAGTATCGGTCGATGCACTCTCAAAGTTTGTCAAAGATGTACGCACTGCTCAGTTCCCAACTGAGGCCCATAGTTACCACTCGACCGACGAGCGAGTCGGAAAGCTCTACTAGAGCTAAATCTTCTTCTCCTCCTACCGTACGTATCATGAGCCCGAGACGGGTAGTATTAGTAGTTTGATATTGTGGGTAATCCCACCCCTGCTCTGCATTCGGCAGAGCCCCTACTTTGGTAGGGTCCGGAGGAGGAGAAAAGATGGTACGACCATACGAGCTAATGGTCATCCTTGACTCACGTTTAAGTGACGGAGACGCGGATGCTATTATCAATCGTGTAACAGATCTTGCTCGTCAAGATGGTAATGTAGGAAAGATCGACCGATGGGGTCGCCGCAAGCTTGCATACGAGATTAACAAGGTGCAAGAGGGAAACTATTCGGTAATCGAGTTTGGTTCAACGCCTCAAACAGTCGCTGAAATCGCTCGTGTTCTCTCCATCACCGACGGCGTACTTCGCCACAAGATCATTCGGCTTCCTGAACGTGTCGCGGGTCGCACTCCCGCCAAAGAGGCAACTGCATAAATAACGCGAGTAATAACTCGCGACACTTGCGAATCTGGAGAAAGCTGTGTCGAACGGAAATTCGGTAACTCTAATAGGTAATGTCACGCGTGACCTTGAGCTTAGGTATACCCAATCTGGGCTACCAAGCGTGACCTTTAGCATCGCCGTCAATCGAAGGTGGCAAAACCGTCAAACTAATGAGTGGGAAGAGTCCACCTCCTACTTTGACGTCGTCTGCTGGAGAGAGCTTGCTGAGCATGCTTCACAGTCTCTAGAGCGTGGTTCGCGCGTAATCGTCTACGGACAATTACAACAGCGCACCTGGGAAGACCAAGATGGTCAGAAGAGAACAAAGAACGAAATTTTGGCTGAAGAGGTTGGTCCAAGTCTTCGTTATGCCTCAGCTCAGCTAAATCGAGCCGAGCGCAGACAACGTGGAGGAGAGTCCTTTACACCTCAGCAAAGCTACAGCGCTACAGCGCCTGCTGCTGGTAGAGGCCCTGCCTTTCAAGAGATCAACCCAGCTAGTTACAGTGACGAAGGAGAGGAGCCTTTCTAATGGCTAAAGGTGACAAGAGTTCTTCTCGTCGAGCTCCAAAGGAGACGACGAAGAAGATAAAGAAAAAGGTCTGTCTGTACTGCATCAAGAAGATCGAATATATCGACTATAAAGATGTAGATCCATTGAAGAAGTTCATGAGCGAGCGTGGAAAGATCCGTGCCCGCCGTGTCTCTGGCAACTGTGATCAGCATCAACGTGCGATCGCAAATGCAATTAAAAACGCACGCGAGATGGCGCTTCTTCCTTACACGCAGCGCATGGTAGCTGAGAGAACTTCGCTTCGTGGACCAAAAGTCGACCGAAGCGCACAATACGAGGCCCCAGTGGTCGATCAAGTAGCTGAAGATTCGGTCGAGGAAGTTGAGATGGAGGAGGCAAACTAATGCGAGTTGTACTACGTAGTGACCTCTCAAATCTCGGAAAGCGTGGAGATATCGTAACAGTAGCGGATGGATATGCCCGAAACTACTTGATACCCCAAGGACACGCAATCGTAGCAACCGCCGGCATTCAAGCTCAGGCCGATGCTATGCGTCGCGCACGTGACCTCAAGGATCGTAAGAATCGTGAAGGTGCCGAGGCAGTTGCACGAGTTCTGGCCGGTGGAAGCGTTACCCTAGCGGGTAATGCTGCTCATGAAGGCGTTCTTTATGGTTCAGTGACTCAACATGAGATCACTGAGGCTATCGAAGCTGCTTACTCTCTGACATTAGATCGTAAGGCAGTGCACCTAGAAAACCACATCAAGAAGGTGGGCGAGCACGAAGTTCTAGTTGTGCTTCATCCAGATGTAAAAGTAACGGTTACTGTAAAAGTAACTGAGTAGGTGTCTTTATACCTTGAAAGGAGGGCCCGTGTTCATTTGAACGCGGGCCTTTTTTTGACCCAAAGATAGGAAAGTTATGGCGAGAAGTGGTGACGGCGACTTCGTCGGCGCATCATCTGAACGATCGATACCTCATAACCTAGAGGCAGAAGAGTCGCTTCTTGGTGCGATGTTACTTTCAAAAGACGCAATCGGGGAGGCTCTTGAGCGGGTTTCCAAAGAAGATTTTTATAAGCCAAGCCACCAGGTAGTATTTGAAGCTATCCAGAAGCTAAACAGCAAGCTAGCTGTGTGCGATATAGTAAGCGTCTCCGATGAACTTCGTCGTATGGGAAAGCTGGAGGCGGTCGGCGGAACTCAGTACCTTATTGAATTGCTTGCCTCTACACCTACGATGGGTAGTGCTGCTCGCTATGCCATTATCGTTGAGGAGTATTCGCTTCTTCGAAAGTTGATCGCTGCCGCGACCAAGGTTGCCGAGATGAGCTACTCGGTTCCAGAAGATGTCAATGAAGTTCTCGACAAAGCCGAGTCCTTGATCTTCGAGATCTCCAGTAAAAAAAGTTCTAACACTCTCGTTGCCCTCAGGGATGCCCTCAATCGCACATTGGATGATCTTGAGGCTCGAAGTAGCAGTAGTGATCACATCAGCGGGATATCGACAGGCCTCGATGAGCTCGATGAAATCTTGTCGGGTCTACAAAAGTCGGCGATGATTATCGTCGGTGCACGTCCTGCAATGGGTAAAACCGCCTTCGCTTTAGGAATTGCCAGCCACGTCTCTGCCAGGCAACAACTTCCAGTTTTGATCTTCTCGCTTGAGATGAGCCATATTGAACTAACCCAACGTATTCTCGCATCTGAAGCCCGGGTCGACTCTAAGCGCCTCAAAAACGGAGACTTGAGCAATGAGGAGTGGCAACGAATCTCTAAGACCTTTTCGACCCTAGGAAGTGCCCCTCTATATATCGATGATTCCCCTAACGTCTCGGTACTCGACATTCGAACCCGTGCCCGAAAGTTGAAGGCGAACCTGGGTGAGCTCGGATTGATTGTAGTTGACTACCTGCAACTTATGTCGGGTGGTATGCGAGCCGAGTCGAGACAGGTTCAAGTATCTGAGATCTCGCGCGGACTAAAGCTACTCGCTAGGGAGCTTGAAGTTCCGGTGGTCGCACTGTCACAGCTCTCGAGAGGAGTCGAAAGTCGTCAGGATAAGCGTCCAACTTTGGCGGACCTCCGTGAATCTGGGTGCCTGGATGGATCCACCAAGATCTTACTAGCCAATGGGCAAGAGACTACGATCGCCGCTCTGGAACGACTCGCTCCTTATGGACCAGTTGAGGTACTCTCCTTTGACGAAGAGGCGGGAGTATTTACAAGCGCCACCGTAGATCGAGCCTATCTCAGTGGATATAGACCAATATTTCAAGTAGAGATGGATGAGGGGCCTACGATCATTTCGACCCTTAATCACCGATACTTGACTCGCAGCGGCTGGAAGATGTTGTGGCAGATAAACGAGGGTGACGAGATCGCCATAACGACGCAAGGCGAGGTCCCCAATCACCCTGATTCGAATGGTGGATCGCTGTTGCTCAAAGAGCGAATTTTGACTTATAGAAGATTTGTAGAGATACATCCAGTTGGCTTCGATGCGGTCTATGACCTAGAAGTTTGCCGACACCATAACTTTATTGCTAACGGAGTTCTCGTACATAACTCCTTAGAGCAGGATGCGGACGTGGTTATGTTTATCTCACGCGATACTGGCGGAGCCGATGACGAGTTTCAAGATAAAAATAGTGCCGAAATCATCATTGCCAAACACCGAAGCGGCCCAATTGGTTCGGTGAACCTTACCTACATTCCTTCGTTTACTAAGTTCGCCAATCGAAAGCGTCCAAAGAACCAGTACCAAAGTGACGACAACTAGGAATTCAAAGGGACAAATTTACCTTTTGACGGCCGTTACCATTTGGGGAGCGGCCCCTGTTGCAACCTTTGCACTTGGGAAAAGCTTTTCAAGTAGTTGGCTCTTCTTTTTGAGGTTGGTTCCAACGGCGATGGCATTTCTAATTGTCTATCTCTTGCGTTCCATCGGGCAGCGTAAGGTTGTTTGGCCAGTTCGAGGTGGTATCGGTCGGACGAGGGCACTTGGCTACTCCCTATTTGGGGGAGTTTGCTACAACCTATTCATTTCACTTGCTTTGGTAACCACATCGGCGACGATCGTTGGAATTGTATTGACTACCGAACCGGTGTGGATAGTTTTTATCGACTCATCGTTCAAGAGACGTTTACCTTCGAGAAGGTTGATCGCTTCACTGGTAGTGGCGATAGCCTCGAATGTAGCGCTACTTGTCGGTGGGAGTCCCAGCATAAAGGATGCTAACCCAGGTTTGGGGGTAATCTTTGCCACGCTGGCAGCACTATCATGGGGCGTGTTTACAGTTCTTTCGGAGCGGTGGGGGGCTCCTGCCTTCGACAAGAGTGCGCAGATGGCACTTGTATCTGCGCCCGTGGCGCTATTTGTACCGCTGATATTTGGGGGAAGTCATCCTAAGCATATCCAATTGGCCAACTTGGGCGAGATAGCCATAGTTAGTTTGGGGTCTAATCTCGTCGCTATGGTCTCATGGATTCGGGGAGTGGGAAGTGGGGGATCCCAATTTGCGGCGCTATTTCTTTATCTTCAACCGATCGCAACTATTGGATTATCGGCGATTTTTTTACACCAATCAATCTCACTTCTTACTGTAGTGTGCCTGATTTTGGTTATCGCTAGTGTCATCAATGTAACTCGTGGATAGACCAATGCAAGCGGTCTCCCGCTTGCATTGGTCTAGGATCCTTACTTCGCAGCTAGATTGCGAAGGACGTACTGCAGGATTCCGCCGTGGCGGTAGTATTCGAGTTCTCCTGGTGTATCGATTCGGAGTCGAACTGTGAACTCCTTGTCACCTGCTACCACCTGTAAGGTGGCTGGCTTGGTACCTGAGTTGAGAGACTCTACTCCGAGGATCGAGAAGTCTTCATATCCAGTTAGCCCCAGCGAATCGACGCTTTGACCTTCCATGAATTGAAGTGGCAAGATTCCCATCCCGACCAAGTTGGATCGGTGGATGCGCTCAAAGCTCTCGGCTATAACCGCCTTTACCCCAAGGAGGTTGGTGCCCTTGGCTGCCCAGTCGCGAGACGAACCAGATCCATACTCTTTGCCTGCGAGTATCACAAGGGGAACTGAGCGCTCCTTGTACTTCATCGCTGCGTCGTAGATCGTGGTGATCTCACCGTCGGGCAACAATTTGGTGAAGCCACCCTCTTTGCCGTCGGCTAGGCGGTTGCGAATCCTTATATTCGCAAAAGTGCCTCTGATCATTACTTCGTGGTTTCCTCTTCGAGCCCCATAGGAGTTGAAGTCTTCACCACTTACGCCATTTTCGGTTAGCCAAAGGCCTGCAGGCGAGGTAGCTCGGATATTTCCAGCTGGCGAGATGTGATCAGTTGTTACTGAGTCGCCAAAGATTCCAAGAACCTTGGCACTAGAGATGGCAGTTACCGGTACTGGCTCCTTGGGGATGCCGTCGAAGAAAGGAGCTTGTCGCACATAGGTAGAGGTCTCGTTATCCCATGCAAAGTGGTCTCCAGTTGGAATTTCGAGGGACTGCCACCTTTCGTCGCCCTGGAATGCTCCGGCATATGAAGAGGTGAACATCTCGGTTCCGATGGCCTCGCGTATAACCTCGGCCACCTCAGCCTCTGTGGGCCAGATATCTTTGAGGAAGACCTCTTTACCCTCTGCGTCGACCGCGATCGGATCGGTCATGATGTCGATGTTCATCGTGCCGGCTATGGCGTATGCGATCACTAATGGTGGTGAGGCTAGATAGTTCATGCGAACATCTGGGTTGATGCGCCCTTCGAAGTTGCGGTTACCAGATAGTACCGAGACTGCGGCGATGTTGTTTTCATTGATCGCCTGTGACACCTCGGGAATGAGCGGGCCAGAGTTACCAATGCAGGTGGTACAGCCGTAACCCACCAGGTAAAAGCCCATCTTCTCAAGGTAGGGCGTCAAGTTGGATCGGTCATAGTAGTCCATTACTACCTTTGAACCCGGTGCCAAGGTGGTCTTTACCCAAGGCTTCCTCGTAATGCCGCGCTCAACCGCCTTCTTCGCTACTAGACCAGCTGCCACCATAACCGATGGGTTGGAGGTGTTTGTACATGAGGTAATCGCGGCGATGACCACAGCGCCGTGTTCGATCTCAAAGCTTGTAGTGTCGGCTAGGGTTACCTGGCCTTTGGCCTCACGGTCGCCATTGGAGATGGTAATCTGCTTGGCGAGAGCCTCTTCGAAGCTCTTCTTGGCAGATGAAAGCGATACTCGATCCTGCGGCCTCGAAGGTCCCGAGATAGATGGTACAACCGTAGAAAGGTCTAGTTCAAGCTTCTCGTCGTATTGTGGCTCCAGAGTTGGGTCGAGCCAAAGTCCCTGAGCCTTAGCATAAGCTTCGACCAGAGCGATCTGCTCTTTAGATCTGCCTGTCAACTCAAGGTAGCGAATTACCTCGTTGTCGATTGGGAAGACAGTGATCGTTGAACCGTACTCAGGCGACATGTTTCCGATGGTTGCACGGTTTTCAAGGGGGACATTGGCACAGCCAGGTCCATAAAATTCAACGAACTTTCCTACTACTCCGTGTTTACGTAGCATTTCAGTTACGACCAAAACTAGGTCGGTAGCGGTCGTTCCCGCCGGCAGCTCTCCAGTTAGCTTGATCCCAACTACCTTTGGAATGAGCATCGATATCGGTTGACCCAGCATCGCTGCCTCTGCCTCAATTCCACCGACGCCCCATCCTACGACGCCGAGGCCGTTGATCATGGTGGTGTGAGAGTCGGTACCGACCAGGGTATCGGGATAAGCTACCCCTTCGTCGTCGACGAACACTACCCGTGCGAGATACTCCAAGTTGACTTGGTGACAGATTCCGGTGTCCGGTGGTACGACAACAAAGTTGTTGAATGCCTGTTGTCCCCACCTAAGAAATTGGTAGCGCTCTTTGTTTCTTTGCGCCTCGAGGGCGGCATTGATTGAGAATGAATTTGAGGTTCCGAAGACGTCTGCGATGACTGAGTGATCGATTACAAGTTCAGCCGGGATAAGAGGATTTACATTTGATGGGTCTCCACCAAGGCCGGTAATCGCGTCGCGCATCGTCGCTAGGTCAACCACTGCGGGAACTCCAGTGAAGTCCTGCATCAAGATTCTCGCAGGCGAAAATGCAATCTCGCGCTCCTCTTGGCGAGAGGAGATCAAGGCAGTTATATCCTCAGCTGTAACCGAGACCCCATCTTCTTTCCTTAGCAGGTTTTCGAGGAGGATCTTAAGTGAGTAGGGGAGGGTCGCTACAGCACCCAACTTCGACTCATCGGCAAGTGAGTAGATCGAATAGGTTTTATCACCGACGGTAAGTGAACGCCGTGTTCCGAAGGTGTCGGCCATTGATTCTCCTTAGTATTTTCGTTTTGCTTCAATGTTACTAAATCGAGCCTTTGACTTACTAATCGAGCTTCGTAGGTGCGATTAGTTCGATCTTGGTAAAGCCTTCCTTAACTCTAGGTAACCTAAGTTTCATCCGGCATAATTGAGGGGTAGAATGACGACATGACCTCCGTCGAAAACAAAAAGCCGCATCCAAATATTGAATCGCACAAGCTTCATCGTGCAGGGTGGCTACGTGCCGCCGTCCTGGGGGCTGACGACGGCATCGTCTCAACCGCCTCGATCATGATCGGTGTTGCTGCGACGGCTGCATCGCGTTCTGGAATACTTGCCACCGGACTTGCCGCCCTAGCTGCTGGCGCTATGGCGATGGCGGCAGGAGAGTACGTCTCGGTCTCCTCCCAGAGCGACACTGAAGAGGCTGACTTAGCTCGTGAAGCACTTGAGCTAGAGCACTACCCTGAGGCGGAGTTGCGCGAGCTTGCTGGATTTTACCAAGAGCGTGGTCTGTCGAAAGAACTAGCTCTCCAAGTCGCCGAGGCGCTTACAGCACACGATGCGCTAGGTTCGCACGCTCGTGAGGAACTTGGAATCCAAGATATGAACCGAGCTAATCCGGTGCAGGCCGCTTTGGCGTCTGCTGCCTCGTTTACATTCGGTGCAGTCTTTCCTATCGTAGCCCTACTGTTGGCACCGTCAACTATCAAGGTTCCGGTTATAGTAGTCGTGGCAATCGTCGCATTGGCGGTTATTGGATGGGTCGGAGCCAAGGTGGGTGGAGCTAGGCCCGTTCGTGCTACTCTTCGAGTCATGATCGGTGGTTCCCTTGCGATGGCGGTCACCGCAGGAGTAGGCGCTCTCTTTGGCCACAGCGGACTCTAGAGGCCGCTGGGATCTAACGAGTCACCGTTAGGCCGCCCAAGTAGCCGCTTTATCGTAGCGCGAGTATTATTTGGTAGTATCACATCGTCGATCTCAAAGGCGTCGGCTAGTGATAGTGCGCTGGTAGATCGCAAGAGAGCTTCAAGGAGTTCGTTGTACTTTGCCTCCCTCAAGGTGGGATCGGCAATTGCTTCGAGCTCCTTTCTGTACCCAAGGCGAACTGCTCCCTCAGGACCCATTCCTCCAAACTCACCTGTGGGCCAAGAGATAGTCTTTAGAGCCTCTTTGAAGGACCCCTTTGTCATTGCCATTGCACCAAGTCCATAACCTCGGCGAATTACGATGGCAATTAATTCTGATTGGCAACAAGCACCTTCAATAAAGAGTTGGCCGAAGCTTCTAACGCCGCCAGTTGCTTCGGCTGCAGGTCCTACGACAAAGCCGGGAGTGTCAATGAGCGAGATGATTGGCAGCTGGAGTTTACTGGCTATTTTGTAGGCGAAGGTTGCCTTATCGGCGGCGTCTCTATCGATGGCCCCAGCTAGGTGGCGCGAATCGTTAGCCATAATCACGGCGCTAACTCCCTCAACTCGAGTTAAGAAAGTCCGGAGGTTTCTGCCAAACTTAGCCTTTAGCTCGATCTTGGTCGTAGCATCGCTCACTCCATCGATGATGAGATCGAGATCGAAGGTGCGCCCCCTCTTTTGCGGAACAACGCTATTTAGATCGATCGTCGCCGATGCGTCGGTGGGGGTTGTCACTTTATTGGTTATCAATCCCAGGATTTGCTTACAAAGCCCAATTGCATCTGTCATATCAGTTGCTCTGATATCGATCGCGCCGCTCTCTTCGTGGATGTGGATCGGACCGACCTCGCTGGGGTGAAATGTTCCGAGGCCGGCGCCCTCAATCATCGCCGGACCACCCATCCCCATCGATAGCCCCTCGGTTCCGATCATCAAATCTGCAACCGCTGCTAGTGCGGCATTGCCGGCAAAGGTGTAACCACTTACGATTGCGATGTGGGGAACTTTTTTTGCGAGCTTGGCCAATTCTGCGAATGAGCTCACTTCTAGGCCTGTTGGAACGAAGCCGTCGCTGTCACCTGGCCTACCGCCGCCTCCGTCAGCGAAAGTGACCAGTGGAATTCTTAGACGAGAGGTGATATCAATGATCCGATCTAATTTTCGGTGATTTTGAAGACCTTGAGTTCCCGCTAGAACGTCGTAGTCGTAACAGATGGTGGCGACTGGTGTGCCCTCAACCGTTCCTATACCAGTTATTACTCCATCGTTTTGGGTTCGATCAACTAGGTCGTCATAGTCGCGTCGTCGCCTTTGGGCTGCAATTGCAAATCTTCCGTACTCCTCGAAGCTTCCATCGTCGAATAGAAGTTCGATGCGTTCCAGTGCAGTTAACTCCCCCTTTCGCCGGTCACCTCTTAGGCGTGCGGCCTGGGAAAGGTACAGTTCATTTCGCTTTGCCAATAGATCGAAGTCGGGTAAGTCTTCCTCTTTGGCACTCTGGGGTTCAATAGATTCCGCTTGTTCAGAAGTGTCGATGGTGCAGATGACGTCACCAGTTGAAATCTGGCTCCCAACCGCAACATTCACGGCTACGATTCGACCACTTACCTCTCCCTTTATCTCGTACTCCATCTTCATCGACTCGACATAGCAGATGACGGTGGTCTCCGTGATAATGCTGTTGTTGCCGATTCTTAATTCGCTTATGGTTCCAGATACTGGAGAGGCGACGGTGTTGATCATCTGCCCTTTCCTAACTTTGATTTAGTTAGATAGAACCTAACAAAGCTAGCAATCGAAAATCGAGGAATAACCAGATTTGCTAGTGGTAGTGGTGTCTAAGCATCATATTGTCGTCGTATGAGGGAGGTTCTCCACAGACGGGACAAGGTGGAAATACCTCTGACTCGATAACCCACTTGGGGTCGACATCTATAATTTCGATTCCCGCCAATACCGTGAGTAGCATTCCTTTGGCGAAGAGATCTCGTACCTCTTCCTTGTGGATTCCATCGATATCGGCTACCTGTGCCCAAAGCCGCTTATATCTTTCGCGAACGATCGAGCCGATCTCCGGAACTGATGCTGCAGCGTAACACTGAAGTTGTGCCCTTAGTAGATCTTTGTCGGATAGGTAATTGAGGTATGCATTGCCGATTGCTAGAAGAGCGTCGTTTCCGCTTAGCCCCTTCGATGCCTCACTCATCAACTCCTCGACGCAGTCGAAGGTGTAATCGATGCAAGCTGCGATGAGCTGCGCTTTGGAGGGGAAGATCCTAAAGAGATAGGCCTGTGATATCCCGGCATCAGAGGCGATGCTCGCGGTAGAGGTTGCGTTGAATCCGAAGTTGGCAAAGTGAGCGAGAGCCACGTCAATTATCTCTTTTCGACGCAACTCGGCGGGCTTTCTCTCTCTTGTCAACCGATCAACCTTCCCTGCTTCTCAATCTTTCTAGACCTTTGGTCTTCAAAGATGACTCCTTCAGTATAACAATGCCCGTGACCCCAGTTTGGGGGCAACTAATTACACCGGTTTCCCTGGTCTCGTCGCCACTCTTTGGGGAGGCGGGAAGACAGCTGCTTTTGGAGGTTCAAATTTTGGCCCTCTGATCAGATACACCCTCTATCTTTTTGTGGGCAACACATCTAAGCGATGATGAAATTGAGGCTAGCTCGCCGCAGGTGATACTTATTTGTTACTTTCGTTACGGGGTATTCGAGTAGATTCTTCCTTTTAAATGAAGTTGGAAGCTCTCTCTGTCGTGGGGTTAGGTGGTATCGCATGCGTCGTGATCTGGTAGGAGTAATTGGCGAAAACCTCGTCGACCTCATAGTTGCTGGTGATAGAACTCCCGCATTAGTGGCAGGAGGCGGACCATTTAACGTTGCTAGGACCGTCGCTCGACTCGGGGCTCGCTCTCTCGCTCTCATGGGCATATCAGAGGATGTCTTTGGACGTCAAATCCGCGAGAAACTTCTTAGCGACGGAGTAGTACTGGGATATGGCGAGGCATTAATCTATCCAACGACGATTGCGATAGCTGAAGTTGAAGAGGGGGTCGCAAGCTACCACTTTCACCTCTTCGAGACAGCGGCCTTTCAGGTCGACCGAAGGTCGTTAGAGGAGATCGTCAAGGAACACTCCATTGAATTGGGGGCGCTCTACATAGGAACCCTGGCACTCTTCGTCGAGCCGATGGCTACTGCGGGTGAGGAGTTGATATTAAATTGTGATCAAGATCTGATTGTACTTATTGACCCCAACTGTCGTCCTGCTGCGGTGCGTGACCGACAGGATTACATCGATCGGGTAGTTCGAATATTTGCCCGGAGCGATTTGGTGAAAGTGAGTGCCGAAGACCTCCTCTACCTTTACGGCGATGAACCCCATGAGGAGTCGGTTGGCAAGATTCGTAAGGCCGGAGCGAAGATCGTATTTGTTACAAATGGAGGGCTCCCACTAGAGCTTTACCATCCCGAAGGATCAGAGAGCTTTGAGGTAGCTCAAGTCGATGTCATCGACACTGTGGGCGCCGGGGACTCCTTCGTCGGTGGTTTTTTGGCCTATTGGCTGCAGAGGGGGTATTCCAGAGGTGACCTAGCTAACTTCGAATATGTAAAGGATGGGGTTAGGGCTGCAATGGAGATATCGGCTTTGACTTGTCAGAGAGAGGGAGCTGAGCCACCGTTGCGGGCCGAGATGACGTCGTCTGCCCACTGGAGCTAGCTTGTCGATTGAGATATCGATCGCTTTCGCACGCACAAAGCTGCGGAAATACCCCATAGCTGCGGCGAGACCTGCGCTCTAAGGTGCGATGGCCTTTTTTAGTTTTGACTTTTACTGGTGAGTTGAAGCGGAGGCGTTCCATAGAGGTTGGCCATTGGATTACCTCGTTGAACCATGAAGATCAGTAGAAGGATTGTGCCGACTATCGGAACGAAGGTCACGAGCATCCATAGCCCACTCTTCCCAGTGTCGTGGAGGCGTCGAACCGCGAGCGAAAGACCCGGGATGAAGACTGCAAGTAAGAAGAGACTATCAAAAAGCGCATAGAAGGACGAAATTCGAGTGAGCATTGACAAGAAGATAGAGACGACCGTCGTGGCCACTATGAACCACCAGTACTCGCCCCTACTAGCTCGTCCTCGAAAGTTCGTAAAATTTTTGAAAGCCAAAGTCAAAGCTGATACCAAATCCATAAGGCCGATGTTATCAGCAACTGTGGCGAGCTTCAATAAAAAGGCTCCTTTATTTTTTATTGCTCAAGTACAACAGTTCTCTATTTATTACCTGCATCCGCTTGGCGAAGCTCTTTAACTGGCAATTGCAAATTAGTTGAACTGCTGGAGGTTAAGGTGAAACCTACACCTGTTTGACTCCTAGTTAGGCGAGGTTAGTCAGGCGAGGTTAGTCAGGCGAGGTGGCTTTCGTTGAAGTAGTGGTTGACTTCCAAACCATTTTTTCTAAGGTAATTGCTAGGTAACCAAAGCTGAACTCAATAAAACCCCTAGCACGCTAGTAACTTCTCTAGAGGTCGATATTAGTACTAAAACTTGGCAACTCAATTTGCGTAGTAAGTTGGTCAGGTATAGATCGGCGATAACAACTTTACAATGAATTTGGCGGCTGCAAAGATTATAAAGTAATGACAAAGTTTCAAATATGAATTTGCTTTCGGTCGCTAATTGATGGGTCTTTAATTTTTAATTTTTCCAATTAGGTGAACGAATTTATCGCAAGTTCCGGTAATGTTGAATTAGCTCAAGATTGTTTGCCTAAAGTCCTTCGGCTGGCAAACTGGCAACCGCTCCCGCAGAACGGTGCCCCCGAAGGAAGAGCTGGTAGTTGCGTAATGCTACAAGGCGGGGTGTCCTTTCCGGGCCATCCCTATCGTTAGGAGATGAGTTACGGTGTTCTTTCGAATGTGCTTGATCTGATAGCTGTAGGTTGACGCTCGTCAACCTTATTCGGTAAACAATTCACTCGAAATACTCACATTTAGTGGGTTACCTGTAACTTTTCGTCTCCTTTTATTTATGAAGGGAAATAACTCTTATGTCATCATGGGGCTTTGAAACTAAGCAAATTCACTCCGGAGCAGTCGCCGATCCGACCACGGGTGCTCGCGCTGTACCGATCTACCAGACCTCGAGTTATGTCTTCCGAGATACCGAACATGCTGCTGCATTGTTTGGATTGAGTGAACTCGGAAATATTTACACTCGAATTCAGAATCCGACTCAGGCGGTATTTGAAGAGCGCCTCGCAGCCCTTGAGGGTGGAGTTGGAGCATTAGCGGTCGCCAGTGGACAGGCAGCTGAGACGATAGCTCTCCTGAATTTGGCTGAAGGTGGAGGCCACATCGTCGCCTCTTCATCGCTTTACGGAGGTAGCTACAACCTACTTCGCCACACATTTGCAAAGTTGGGTGTTGAAGTCACCTTTATCTCAAACCCAGATGACCCTACTGAGTGGCGTAATGCAGTTCGTGAAAATACCAGGGCCTTCTATGGGGAGACGATCGGAAACCCAAGGGGTGACATCTTCAACTTCGACGGTATCGTGCCAGTGGCTAAGGAATTTGGTATTCCGCTAGTGATCGATAACACCCTTGCGACTCCGTACCTGTGCCAGCCCCTTGCCCATGGCGCAGATATCGTAATCCACTCCGCTACAAAGTTCATTGGTGGCCATGGAACCTCTATCGGTGGAATCATCGTCGACGGTGGAACCTTTAACTACGAGGCGAGTGGTCGTTTCAAGAACTTTACCGAACCCGACCCCAGCTACCACGGACTTGTATTTAGCGAACTACCTGAGCCTCTATTTGCAGCACGTTATATCTTGAAGGCTCGCTTGCAGTACCTTCGAGATGTTGGGGCCGCCGTCTCCCCCTTCAATGCATTCCTCTTTTTGCAAGGGCTGGAGACTCTAAGCCTACGTATCGAGCGCCACGTCGAGAATGCAACTACAGTCGCTAAGTGGCTTGAAAGCCGCGATGAAGTCGAGTGGGTATCTTACGCTGGTCTCGACAGTAGCCCTTGGTCAGATGCACAAAAGAAGTACCTGCCAAAGGGAGCTGGAGCGATCATCGGCTTTGGTATCAAGGGTGGAGCAGAGGCTGGAAGTCGATTCATCGAAGGGCTGGAGCTCTTCTCCCACCTCGCCAACGTAGGAGATGTTCGAAGCCTAGCTATTCACCCAGCTTCAACTACCCACTCGCAGCTCTCCGAAGAAGAAAAGCTTGCATCAGGTGTAACCCCGGATTTGGTTCGCCTCTGTGTTGGCCTAGAGAGCATCACTGATATTCTGGCCGATCTTGAAGCGGGCTTTCGGGCCGCCAAGGTTGACTGAGGTCAGTTCGGTGGATCGGAAAGTAGTAACACTCTTTAGCGATTCTCCTTTTGTGACTGAGGGGCTAGCGCCCCTCAGTCACATCGACGTTGCCTATGAGACATGGGGAGTTCTAAATCAGGCGAAGGATAACGCGGTCTTGGTGCTACATGCATTGACCGGTGACTCACACGCCGCGAGTCACTACCCAGGTGACCTCTCGGGTTGGTGGGAGGATTTGATTGGTCCAGGCAAAGCCATCGACACCAATAAGTTCTTTGTTGTAGCCCCCAACGTGCTTGGGAGCTGTTATGGGACAACCGGTCCGACTTCCAAGCGAAGTGACGGCACTATCTATGGAATTGATTTTCCTGAGATAACAATTGGCGATCAGGTAACTGTAGAAAAAGCGCTCATCGATCACCTTGGAGTTGGCCATCTAGCGATGGTAATAGGTGGTTCCATGGGAGGCATGAGAGCGCTTGAGTGGGGTTATCGCTACGGAGCAATAATCGATGAGCTAGCGGTAGTTGCGGCAAGTGCTAGAGCTACTGCTTTTCAGATCGGCCTTTCATCTTTACAGATTAGATCGATAGAGTTGGACCCCAACTTCTACGGTGGTCGATACCACGAATATGGTGTTGCGCCCGAAGAGGGCCTCTCTATCGCTCGTGGAATGGCTCATATCTCGTATCGAAATTCTTCTGAGTTGGACGACAGATTTGCAAATACGGCCAAGGGTGGGGATCGCTCACATGGCACCTTCGAGGTCGACTCCTACCTCCGCTACCACGGGGAGAAGTTGACTCAAAGGTTCGACGCCAATACTTACATAAAGCTGGTGAAGGCAATGTCGGCCTTCGATTTAGGTCGAGGTAGGGGCGGTGTTGTGGCCGCTTTATCTACGATCTCACCTAAGACAATCGTTGTTGGAGTAGATAGCGACGAGTTGTTTCATCCCCACCTGCAGTACGAAATCGCAATTGGCGTAGGTGAAAACGCCACGATGGATCTGATCACCTCTACCGTCGGCCACGATGGATTTCTGGTAGACGCTGCATCTATAGGTGAGGTACTCCTTAGAAGATCAGAAGTGCTAAGTCAAGAGTCGCATTTGGATCGGATAGTGGCAAGTTGCGCAAACTGATGGCCCTTGGTTGGGAAAAGTTGTTTAGAGTCAAACACTTAGAGATCAGCCGACTCTAGACCCATTTGCTATCCCAATAGGAGGATGGCATTAACTCAACCATATAGAGATAGATCTTGGTTGGTTGGGATAAGTGAGACACTATCGCCGAGAGGTCGATCGAAAAGAAGTCGATACTCACTGGTGCTTCGGTTAGCATCCTCGCGGCAATGGTGGGTTCGCAAGGAAGTTCTGCAAATCGATCTTTAAAGGTACTTCGAAGGCATGGCATCTTGATTTCAGAGAGATGGTCTGGGTGTATCGTCCGTGTGCGTGTCGTAACATAAGCAGCGCTTCGAAGGTCACCAGAGTTTAATTGGGTTTGTTCAACAAATTCAGAACCTAGCAAAATGGGGGTTAGAACATTTGGTTCTAACCCCCATTTTTTATTCCAAGGTCACCTTTGTTCGACTATCTACTAGGCGGTAGTAGGAGGCGCGGACGGAGGTGTCATGGCGATGACACGAGATGCAACGCCTCCCTTTTGTACGACAATGGCCCGGACCTTTGTGTTGGCTGAGATGTCGCTAGATATGGTGCTCTCGCTCAACTTGGGAAACAGCGTGGCTGACGAGACTGGTACCGATACGCTCGTCCCATCTGGATGGGTGATAGTTATCGATGAGGAGGAGATAGCTTGGACCGTGCCTCGATCTATTGTTACGGTTACTACTCCGTTCTTCTTGGAGTAGAGGTCGATAGTGGCGTGTTCGGCTCGCTGGAGAATTCCTCCATGTCCTTTGCCGTGCTGTCCGTTTGGACCACCCTGACCAGGTGTTGGGGTGATTGGAGTGCTAGCTCCAACTACTTGGGCCGATGGAAGGCTCACGGTGGTGCTTGAGATGCTGTGATCAACGAAGAATGCACCTGTTGCGACTACCGCTACTCCTAATCCTGCGGTCACGATCTTCTTTCCTAGTGGCTTCATTTCGTAGCTCCTATTTCAATCTGTTGAACTCGCATAACTGCGAGATAGTTATAGGTTCACTCCAAATTGTTAAGGTTTGATTATTCGGCTCTACGAAATATTGAGATTTTTGAAGTTTTTTGAGTTGTATCGAGTCTCAAAGATCGCCGCTCAGGTCTAAATCTTTAAAGCTGGACTCATTTATAACGAGGCTAAGCCACTAGCTGTATGTTTGCCGAGAGAGAAACTCGCAGAGTAGCTGTTAGAGAAGTGCTGTGGATTCAGGAATAGTCAATCAGCCGCATATCTTCTGACCCTACGATGAAGCGAGCTGTTGTTGCCAGATCTCCTTGGAGGGTCACTTAGGTCACCTGTAGGGTTTTTGTGATTACTTTGGCTGCTTATTACTGGCGTGAAACCCTTGATAAATTAAGAGGGTGGAGATCTCCCTGCTGAAGGAAGTAATAGCTAACCTCGGAATCAACGACCCTGCTGAAGTTGTCGTAGTTGGCGACCCTTTAGCCTCGATGTTGCCATCGCCCCTTGCTGTTGCTGAAGTTGCACTATCGTCGGTAGCCGCATCCATGGTTGCTGGGGCTGACCTTTCGCTGGCACGAAGTGGTCGGCGACCGGAGGTGGAACTTGATACTGTTCACATAGCCGCCGCAATGCGGAGCGAGCTATTGTTGCGCGACCCAACCGGAAATGCTCTGAGTGGCTTTGCTCCCCTCTCACGACTGTGGTTGAGTGGTGATGGCTGGGTTAGGACCCACGCAAACTATCCCTGGCATCGCGAAGCGTTGCTAAATGGGCTCGATATCGACGAGACCTCCGGTGACGACCTTGGAGTGCGTGTCGGCGAAGCTATAGCAAAGCGCAGCTCTCGAGAGGTTGAGGAGGCCGTCTATAGCGCTGGTGGACTGGCAGTCGCCGCTCGAGACCAAGCTGAATGGCGCCAAAGTGAGCCTGGTAGAGCTGTCGCAGCAACTTCGTTGGTGGCGATTGAGCACCTTAGCATCGGTACCAAATTGGGGGCACCTCTTGCAAGTCTGGCTCGAGAGCTGCCCGCTTCGGGAGTGAAGGTGTTGGATTTAACTCGGGTAATTGCAGGTCCGGTCGGAACCCGCATGCTAGCAGCACTCGGTGCCAATGTTCTGCGAATTGATTACCCCTCTCGACCAGAACTCGAACTGCATGCAATTGACGGGGTAATTGGGAAAGCTAGCGCTACCCTCGACGCTACTTCCGAAAGTGGATATGAACTTTTGCATAAATTGGTAGACGAGGCTGACGTTGTCGTCACCGGATATCGACCCGGTTCGCTTCGACGTTTAGGCCTTGACGAAGATCAAATCGCGCAGCAACATCCGGGCACCGTATTAGTCAGCCTCTCAGCTTGGGGTACGAATGGGCCTTGGGGAGACCGACGAGGATTTGACAGCTTGGTGCAAATTGCCACTGGAATTGGCTTAGCTAGCAGCCCCGATGGGATTCGTCCCGGTACCCTACCATGCCAACTCCTCGATCACGCTACCGGTTATCTCCTAGCCGCTGGTGCGCTCTCAGCACTTGCGCTTCGAGCTCGGACTGGACAAGCTAGCCACGTGTCGGTTTCACTTTCTCGAACCGCTCAATGGTTGCTCGATCAAGGGGTACAAAGCATGAGTCACAGCGGTACCCATGAGCAAGGGGACTTTCTGGTTGAACCTTATCGTGTTAGTCTCGGTGATGGTTGGAGCAGCATTAGTCCACCTGGAAAGATCGACGGAATGCAGCTGAGCTGGCCACATTTGCCACCTAGGTACGGCAGTGCTCAACCAGTTTGGAGTTGATCGGCCCAGTATTTGTATCTCTTCGAAGTCATAATCGAGCGACCATTTGGGTGCTCCTAATGACGTTTTTAATTTTGCCTTCAAACGTCGAGGTGGCTCACTTATCAATTGGTGTTTGGACTCCTGCCACTGTGAAGGAGACACCGTCGCCGTCAAAGGTGTGATCGATTATTGGCAAGCTCATCGCACCTCAAAGACCGATCTGCTCGATAGCGATCTCAGCTACGGGACCAATTCTCTGGTAATGGAGGATTCTCACACCCTTTAAGCCAACGAGGGCACGACAAATGTCACTAGGATCGAAAAGGACGGGGGAACCTAGATTGCCTTTGTTTTGTTTCACAGCTTGAAAAGCTAAGGGCTTCCACGTCCCTTTTCACTTCGAAATGAAATTTATTACCCGATTTGATGGCTTGCTAACTTTGAAAACGGGTAGAAATATGGCAAAACCCCGTTGAAAGCCGAAGGGCCTGAAAGCTGAAAAGCCGCATAATTGCCGATTTTTTCTAAGGAGCATTCCAAAGGGGTCGATTTGTTTTGTGATTTACTTCTGCCTTTGGAGCGGGTGACGGGAATCGAACCCGCGTCCTCAGCTTGGGAAGCTGATGTTCTACCATTGAACCACACCCGCAAGGTCAACTTTTATACTACCACGACACCCTACCTCGTCCGGTGATAAGGGCTCTTCTACTACCTTTAACGTCATGATACTTTCAGACCGCACTATCCGTGAAGAGATGGCTCAAGGGCGAATCGTCATCGATCCTTTGGGCGAAAACGCAGTTCAGCCATCATCAGTGGATCTACGAGTCGATCGATACTTTCGAATCTTTAGGAACCACACCGCAAGCGTAATAGATGTGCGTGAGGATCAAAGTTCTATGACGGAACTAGTCGAAGTGGATTCAGATGGAGTCTTCATCCTTCACCCCGGTGAGTTCGTTCTCGGCTCAACTCTCGAAAGAGTTTCGTTGAGTTCAAATTTGGTAGGAAGACTCGAAGGTAAATCTTCATTGGGCCGATTGGGCTTACTCATTCACTCGACGGCGGGGTTTATCGACCCTGGCTTTGATGGTAACGTTACTCTCGAACTATCCAACGTCGCCAACTTACCTATCACCGTCTACCCAGGTATGAAGATTGGCCAGATTTCGTTCTTGACGATGACTACCGAAGCCGAGGTTCCCTACGGTAGTCCTCTGCTTGGTTCGAAGTATCAAAATCAACGGGGACCAACACCCTCTCAAAGTCACAAGAACTTTGGCGAGCGATAAAGTTACCGTATGGTAATAAATAATGTGTCACTACAAAATAGCTTTATCGAAGTAGTAGATTCGAGTAGTATCGCATAGGCAAATGACGCTAATAGTGAATGTCTTTTCGTTTTATTGAGCGTTTGGTTAAGGTGGAGTGTTGATGCGGGCAGCCATAGGGCTTTTGATAACTGTCGTAGCGCTTTTTTTTGCGGCTAGACGGGGACTCTTTATCTTCAAGTTGGTAAAAAGCGGAGTTGAAGCGCCTAATCGGCGTCGCAACATCCCAGAGCAGATCAATCTTGAGGTACAAGAGGTTCTGGGCCAAAAGAGGCTTTTGAAGAAGACGGTTCCTGGAATCGCTCACTTCTTTACTTTTTGGGGATTTACCATCCTCACCGCGACCATAATTGAGGCCTTTGGAGCCCTCTTTCAGTCGAACTTTGCTATTCCATTGATTGGCCATGATTCGTGGTTGGGCTTTACCGAAGACTTCTTTTCGGTAGCAGTTCTCCTTTCATTGGTAGTCTTTTCGGCGATTCGTCTAAAGAATGCACCTTCTAAGAAGGATCGTCAGTCTCGTTTTTATGGCTCACATAACGATGCCGCTTGGCTTGTACTTTTAGGTATTGCCCTAGTTATTATCACCTTGCTCATCTATCGGGCAGCTCAAGTCAATACCGGTGACTTCGCCTACTCCAACTTCGCCTTTGCTAGCCATGGACTCGCGGCACTGCTCAAGCCCCTTGGCCACAGTGCCAACTCTGCCCTTGAATCGATCTTCGTGGTAGCCAACGTCGGCGTGATCATGGGATTTTTGGTCTTTGTTACATACTCCAAGCACCTCCATATATTCGCAGCTCCTCTCAACGTCGCTTTTTCCCGTAAGCCCCGAGCCCTAGGTGCACTGGATAAGACTCCAAATATGGATCCTGAACTCTTGACCGAGGATTCGGTCTTTGGCGTTGGAAAGATCAATGACTTTTCTTGGAAGCAACTCTTGGACCTCGTCACCTGTACTGAGTGTGGCAGGTGCCAAGAACAGTGTCCCGCTTGGAACACCGAAAAGCCACTCTCGCCCAAGCTTCTAGTGATGTCCCTTCGTGATCACCTCTTTGCCACCTCAGGCCAACTTCTTGGTCCTAGGGTAGCAAGTGCAGAGACGGCAACTATGGAGCCGGTCATGTTGGTTCCCAACGTCATCGATCCAGATATTCTTTGGTCTTGTACTACCTGCGGTGCCTGCGTTGAGGCCTGCCCAGTTGATATCGAGCACATCGATGCCATCGTGGATATGCGACGGTATCAAGTTCTCATGGAGAGCGAGTTTCCCACCGAGGCCGGTACCATGCTTCGAAACATCGAGAATCAAGGAGATCCTTGGGGCCTTGGCTCTTCCCATCGCCTCGACTGGGTTGAGGCGATCGACATCGAGATTCCAGTTATTGACGGTGAGATCCCCGCAGATGTCGAATACCTATTTTGGGTAGGCTGCGCTGGTGCTCTCGACGAGAGAGCTCGAAAGGTAACCCAATCGATCGCTCGCCTTCTCGATCGAGCCGGAGTTAAGTTTGCAATCTTGGGAGGGCGTGAAAGCTGCACCGGTGACCCTGCTCGAAGGTTGGGAAATGAGTACCTATACCAGATGCAGTCGATGATGAACATCGAGACCCTCAATGAGGTAAAAGCGAAGAAGATCATCGCCTCGTGCCCTCACTGCTTTAACTCAATTGCTAATGAATACGCTTCATTAGGCGGTAACTACGAGGTGGTTCACCACACTCAGTTACTGAAGGAGCTGGTAGGCAAGGGATCTTTGGTTCCAGTCAATAAGTTGGAGCAAGGCAAAGTCACCTACCACGACCCATGTTATCTAGGTCGACACAACGGTATCTACGATGCTCCGCGCTCCGTGATTGAATCGGTTCCCGGTGTTACCTCCGTTGAAATGCATCGCCACCGGGAAAAGGGATTCTGCTGTGGAGCTGGCGGCGCTCGTATGTGGCTAGAAGAGAAGATCGGAAAGCGAGTCAACGTTGAGCGAGTCGATCAAGCCCTTGAGGTCGATCCAGATGTGGTCTCAACCGCTTGCCCATATTGTATGATCATGCTCGACGACGCGGTGAAGGCTAAGAAGGCCGAAGGCGGGGCCCGAGATGACGTCGCGGTATTGGACGTAGCTCAAATCCTAGAGCAGTCCTTAGAGATCAAGTAACTTAGCTCCCAAGAGGGACTAAGTTCATCTCCAACCAAAAAATAGAGGGTCGCAACAGTAAGTTGCGACCCTCCCATTTAAAACGGGTTACTTCTAGTCGGACGCTTCTATTCGTAGGCAGCTTCGTCTGCTCGACGTAGCTGAGCCGCCATGGTTGCTAGGAGGCGAATCGCCATCGTCGGGATCTCCTCTAAGACCGAAGTGAACTCTCTGGCTGGCAAGACCAGAAGTTCAACGTCGGTTACGGCAGTTACGGTAGCAGATCGGGGCTGGTGGTCGAGGAGTGCTAGCTCGCCAAAGTGGTCAGAAGCCTCCAACCGGGCTACTTCATTTCCGCCCTTACTGACCTTGGCGCTACCACTGGTAATCATGTAGAAGTCTCGGCCAAAGTGGCCCTCTTCGCAGATTATGGTTCCTGCTTTAGCGCTAGCTTCGTCGCACGCTCGCTCTAGGAGTTGAAGTTCTTTTTTGGAACACTCGGCGAATAGCCAAATCGAGCGAAGGCGCTCTATCTTTGATGGCAATGAATTGTCTGACATAGCTTCAAAGCTATCAGCAAGAGCTGCCCTTTGGCCCAATAAAGAAGAGAGGGTTGGCTCGAAGCTCTAGAAATTGCTTATCCGGCAGTCTTGACCCTCAGGGGAGCGCCGCTCGGTGTTACGGCGAACCAGATTCCGCCAGCACCTTCGGCTGAAATCATCCCTGGAGCCGTGTCCCCGGAGTAGGTATAAAGAGGGTGGCCGGCGTATGCAATCTGCTCGCCTCTCGTTGGAGCGGTTAGGACCCCAAGGTAGGCAGCTAGTATTCCCCCGGATGCCTGCGGAGCGCCGTTGGTAAGGATCGGCGGAAAGGCTAGTGCACAGGTCGACTTGCAACCTGCATAGGTCGGGGTGTCCCCGAGCCTCATGTAGAGGGTTTGGCCGCTTGGGGAGGCTAAAACTTGTCCATACTTGGTGTTTTCGACCTTGATCGTAGTAGGTCCAAGTGGAACGCCATGGTAAGAGTTAGGAACCGTCGTTGACGGAAAGTCGGGGGTTTGATAGCCTGCCCCGTTGTACGACGAAGCGTGCGTTGCACTTGATGGATTTAGAGCTGGGGCATTGGTGCCGCCGGCACCTGAGGGTGAAAGACCGAGGCTCCCACCTTCAGGCGCTAGTGCCTTCGTGTGATTACATGCAGTAGCCGCAAGTGCGATAGCAATAAGTACACCGGAGTTTCGGAAGGATTTTTTCACGCCATTAATACTAGGCGAACATTGACCTTTTGTTAATCAGGTGTACTTACTAGCAGCATTTGAATGATGCACTTATACAATTTGCCTCGGCCGAGCAGCCTTTTGCTACTTCGCTTTAGCGTCCCAACCAGTGGGTTCTAGTCGCATGTAGTTCCTCGTCCACGTTATAGACGATAGGTTGCCCATTTGGAATCTCGAAGTTTAAGATCTCTTCGCTATTCAACGACTCGAGGTGCATAACGAGTGCTCTAAGTGAATTGCCATGGGCTGCAACTAGGAGTGAGCGTCCCGCTTTGAGTTGAGGGACCATTACGTCGAAGTAGTAGGGGAGCATCCTCTCTAGAACATCTTTGAGACATTCGGTGTTGGGGAGGAGTTCCGGGGCTACATTCTTGTAGCGGCGATCGTGGCGGGGATGAGTTGGATCGGTAGTGTCGAGTTCGGGAGGAGGGGTGTCAAAGCTTCGTCGCCATAGTCGAACTTGCTCTCGGGAGAAGCGCTCTTTGGTCTCCTCCTTGTTCTTTCCCTGAAGAGATCCGTAGTGACGCTCATTCAAGCGCCAATGGCGCTGTACTTCGATGTAATTCAGCCCCATAGCGTCGAGTGCGATCTCTCCTGTTTTGATGGCTCTCTTTAGGACAGAGGTGTGGAGGATGTCAGGGGTTATTCCTGCTTGGAGTAGTGCTTCCCCTGCACTTTTTGCCTCTTGCTGACCCTTTTCAGTTAGGTCTACATCGATCCAACCCGTGAATCGATCCTCGAGGTTCCAAGTGCTCTGCCCATGGCGTAAAAGTGTTAGCTGTCCCATATCACATTTGAAAGTAGCCCACACTCGTAGAAAATCCACCTTTTGTTGGAAGAAATTCATTAAATTTAAAGTTGATATGAAGCGACTCAAGTTTTCTAGCGATAATATTATTAATGAACTTCATAGGAGGTAACTAAAAGTGCCAAAAGCAGTAGGTATTGACCTTGGTACCACTAACTCGGTTGTAAGCGTTCTCGAAGGCGGAGATCCAATCGTGATCCCAAACTCAGAGGGTGGTAGGACTACTCCCTCCGTTGTAGCCTTCTCGAAGTCGGGTGAGGTACTCGTTGGAGAGGTCGCAAAGCGTCAGGCTGTCACAAATGCCGATCGCACAATCAGGTCGGTGAAGCGCCATATGGGCACTAATTGGACGATTGACATCGATGGCAAGGCCTATACCGCCCAAGAGATCTCCGCACGTACACTATCTAAGCTGAAGCGTGACGCTGAGGCTTATCTCGGTGACACCGTTACCCAAGCGGTTATTACGGTTCCGGCGTACTTCGATGACGCACAGAGGACAGCGACTAAGGAAGCTGGTCAGATCGCAGGTCTTGAGGTACTTCGTATCATCAATGAGCCAACTGCGGCTGCTCTAGCGTATGGTCTTGACAAAGAGAACACCGATCAGACGGTGTTGGTATTCGACCTTGGTGGCGGTACTTTTGACGTTTCGGTCCTCGAAATCGGCGACGGTGTATTCGAAGTGAAGTCAACCTCAGGAAATACCAGCCTGGGTGGAGACGACTGGGACCAGAGGGTTATCGACTGGTTGGTCAAGACCTTCAAGGACACCGAAGGTATCGACCTATCTGGCGACAAGATGGCAATGCAGAGGCTCAAGGAAGCGGCCGAGAAGGCAAAGATTGAGCTCTCGAATGTACAAGAGAGCACCATCAACTTGCCATTTATCACAGCTAACGCTGAGGGGCCAAAGCACCTTGACGTCAAGCTAACCCGAGCCAAGTTCCAAGAACTTACAGCAGATCTAGTTGAAGCCTGTCGTCAACCATTCGAGCAAGCGATCAAGGATGCAGGTCTTACTAAGGACCAGATCGATCACGTAGTTATGGTCGGTGGATCAACTCGTATGCCAGCGATTCAAGACTTGGTTCAGGGAATTACCGGACGCGAGCCCCATAAAGGTGTAAACCCAGACGAAGTGGTAGCCGTCGGCGCTGCGATTCAGGCTGGCGTCTTGAAGGGTGAGGTAAAGGACGTCCTTCTCCTGGACGTAACCCCGCTTAGCTTGGGAATTGAGACCAAGGGTGGCGTCATGACCAAGTTGATTGAACGCAACACCACTATCCCGACCAAGAGAACTGAAGTCTTCACAACCGCCGATGACAATCAGCCTTCGGTTGAGATCCACGTTCTTCAGGGAGAGCGGGAGATGGCTATGTACAACAAGACCTTGGGCAAGTTCCAACTGGTCGGCCTTCCACCGGCACCTCGGGGAATCCCACAGATTGAAGTTACCTTTGACATCGATGCAAATGGAATAGTTCACGTCTCTGCCAAGGATCGTGCTACCAACCAGGAGCAGTCGATTACTATCACCGGTCAAAGCTCGCTCTCCAAAGACGACATTGATCGTATGGTAAAAGACGCCGAAGCTCACGTCGCAGATGACAAGCGTCGACGTGAAGAGGCTGAGATTCGCAATAACGGTGACACCCTTGTCTATCAGACGGAAAAGCTCTTGAAAGAACAAGGTGAGAAGTTCAACGGCGACGAGAAGACCTCAGTCGAGTCAGCGCTTGAGACGTTGAAGGCGGCCCTTGCTGGTACTGATATTGAGGCGATCAAGAATGAAACCGAGAAGCTGATGACCACATCTCAAGCTTTCTCGCAGCGCCTCTATGAAGAGGCCTCGAAGGCAGCTCAGGCTTCAGGTGGCGATGATTCAGCTGCAAATGGACAATCGGGCTCCGGCTCTAACGACGAGGATATCGTCGAAGCTGAAATCGTTGACGATACAAACAAGTAAACGAGTGCAGTGACCCTGGACTGGAATCGACAGAGAAGATCCGGTCCGGGTCAATGCGGTTGTCACTTGAAAGGTGAGAAGATTGGTACCTGAAGATCAGGGTAACTTCGACGAGTCGAATGAGCCCAACGACGAAGAATTAAATGAAATTGTGATCGAAGCTGAAGAGATCGTCGCGAACGCCGAGGAGGAGATCGAGGACCCGATAGTCCAAGAGCTTCGTCGCGAACGAGACGAGTACCTTGAATCTCTACAGAGGACTAAGGCTGACTTCGATAACTATCGCAGACGTGTAGCTCGTCTTGAAGAGGAGAGCAATGAGAAGCGTGTACTCGCACTCATTGAAAAACTCATCCCTACTCTGGACGATCTTTCAATGCTTTTAGCGCACGTCGCTAACTCCGACAGCGGAGAAATTGCGGAAAAGACGATTCGTCCCATGTTCTCGATGTTGACCAATGAAGGTCTCGAGGTGATCGATGCGATCGATGTAGTATTCGATCCTGAGATTCACTTAGCCGTAGCCCACGAAGAGGGCGAAGGCGGGCCGATGGTCGCAGAGATCTTGAGGCCGGGATATAGATGGAAGGGTCGAGTACTTAGACCCGCAATGGTAAAAGTTATAGGGTAGGTGCCATGGCAGCCAACAGCGAATGGTATGAGAAGGACTACTACAAGGTCCTTGGGGTTGACAAGACTGCGACCGAAAAAGAGATTCAAAAGTCATATCGCAAGTTGGCGAAGGAGTACCACCCGGACGCGAATCCTGGCTCTGAAGAGAAGTTTAAAGAGATCTCAGTCGCATACGAAGTATTGGGTGACGCTACTAAGCGGGCCGAATACGATCAGATCCGGAGCCAGGTTCCATTTATGGGAAGGGGCGGTCAAGGCCCATTTTCCCAAGGAAATCCAAACTTTAAGGTAGACGATCTAGGAGACCTCTTGGGTGGAATCTTTAATCGGCGCCGCCCCGGAACCAATAACGTAGCTACTAAAGGTCCAGATGTCGAAGTTACTCTTACGATTAGCTTCAAAGAGTCGATCGATGGTGTAACTACAGCAGTTAATGTACCGATCGAGTCCCGTTGTCGCGTCTGTTCAGGCACGGGTGCCGCTCCCGGATCGAAGCCAGTTACATGTGCTAGGTGTAATGGCACTGGATCGGTGAACGAGAGCCAAGGCTTCTTCTCCTTTTCCCAACCTTGTCCTGCGTGCGGCGGTCAAGGGGTGCGCCTAGACCTGCCATGTGGAAATTGTCATGGAACCGGCAAGACTCTTATCAATCGCAAGATAAATGTAAAGATCCCCGCTGGTGTTGAAGACGGACAAAAGATTCGTCTCAAGGGCAGAGGATCGCTAGGAGCAAATGGTGGTGCCGCCGGAGACGTCTATATAAAGATTAAAGTCGATCGCGATCCAAGCTTTGGACGCAAGGGGCTTGATATATTGACGGTGGCTAGGGTCTCCTTCCCCGAGGCGACACTAGGTAGCGAGATAGTGATTCCCACCCTTAATTCGTCGATTAAGTTGCGGGTTCCACCGGGAACCAAATCGGGTCAGATTTTGAGGGCAAAGGGCTACGGGGTCACTGGTAAACGCGGTGAAGTTGGAGATCTTTTGGTGACAATAGAAATTGTGATTCCAAAGGATCTAACTCCAGAGCAGAAAAAGGCAGTCGAGGATCTGGCAAAGATACTCAGCAAGCAGCAGTAATAAGGTTTTCAATCGGATCTAGTTTCGAAGGGAGAGGTGATGGAACAGAGTAACGAGACATTTTTTCGAGCGGTATACGTAATATCAGTAGCTGCAGAGTTAGCGGGGGTTCATCCTCAAACTTTACGCATCTACGAAAGGCGCGGACTTCTAGATCCACAGAGGACCTCTGGCGGATCAAGAAGATACTCTGAAAAAGATCTAGCGCGGCTACGCCATATACAGGAGCTAACCGACGCTGGAATCAACATCGAAGGCGTAAAGCGGATCTTGGAACTTGAAGACAAGGTCGAGAATCTCTCCAATGAATTGGCGCAGATCAAGCATCTTCGAGAAGTCGAATTAGAAGAGGCGCATCGAAAGTATCGGCGCGATATCGTGCCTCGCAATCAAGCCTTCGGACCGATTCTTTACTATCGGTTTTCAAATGAACAGTAGTACAAAGTACGCAAAGGGAGATCGCGCCTAAGTGGGCTCTTGATTCTCCTAGCGGACACAACCAACAGGAGAATTAATAAATGCCACAATTGGATACCTCGAAGTGGACCCAAAAGAGCCAAGAGGCTTTGGCGACCGCAATCGAAGATGCAACTCGCCGTAATAACGGTGAAGTAACTAACGACCACTTGGCCCTGGCTCTGCTCAACCAAGTTGATGGAGTCACCTTGCCGTTGGTGAGCAAGCTCAATCTCTCACCACTTGATCTTCGTAACTCGCTAAATGCAGCACTTGAAAGACTTCCCAAAGTATACGGAACTGAACCGGTAATCTCTCGTGAGGTAGTTGAACTTCTTCGAAGGGCGGAGCAGAACCGGATTGACATGAAGGACGACTATCTCTCAGTCGACCATCTACTGCTAGAGTTAGCTCAAAAGATAGGCACCGATCGACAAGCAGTGCTCGGTGCCCTCAAAGAGATTCGGGGTAACCAGCGGATTACTAGTCAAAATCCTGAGGAGACCTTCAAATCCCTCGAGAAATTCGGGAAGGATCTAACCGCCCTAGCGGCTAGAGGTAAGATCGATCCCGTCATTGGAAGAGATGATGAGATACGACGAGTTATCCAAGTTCTTTCGCGCCGGACCAAGAATAACCCAGTTTTAATTGGCGAGCCTGGAGTGGGAAAGACTGCAATTGTAGAAGGCTTAGCGCTTCGGATCGTCGAAGGTGATGTACCCGAAGGGTTGAAGTCGAAGCGACTAGTCGCTCTCGATCTTGCCTCCATGGTAGCAGGTGCCAAATATCGCGGTGAATTTGAAGAGCGGCTGAAGGCGGTTCTTGGCGAGATATCTGCGTCCGAGGGCGAGATAATAACCTTTATCGATGAGATGCATACAGTGGTTGGAGCTGGAGCCGCCGAAGGTGCAATGGATGCCTCCAATATGTTAAAGCCAATGCTTGCCCGCGGTGAGCTTCGCATGATTGGTGCAACTACGCTAGACGAATATCGAAAGTACATCGAAAAAGATCCTGCCCTGGAGCGCCGCTTCCAAAGGGTACAGGTCGATCAACCATCAGTCGAAGCCACGGTAGCTATCCTCCGCGGCCTCAAAGAGCGCTACGAAGTCTTTCATGGAGTTCGGATCCAAGATAGTGCGCTGGTCGCCGCAGCCTTACTCTCCGACAGGTACATTACTGACCGCTTTCTTCCTGATAAGGCTATTGACCTAGTCGATGAGGCAGCTAGCAGGCTCAGAATAGAGATCGACTCGATGCCTACAGAGATAGATGTGGTTCAGCGGAGAATGCGTCAACTTGAGATCGAGAAGATCTCGTTAGCGCGTGAAGTTGACTCTCTTTCCCTAGATCGTCTTTCAAAGATCGATGAGGAGCTTGCAAACTTGGCTGAAGAGCGCGACTCGATGGTCGGCCACTGGCAACTCGAAAAGTCGATGATTGAATCGATTAGATCTAAGAAGGAAGAGCTGGAGGGGGCTAAAGCCCAAGCAGATAAGTTCTCTCGTGAAGGATCACTCGATCGTGCCAGCGAGATCCTATACTCTCGTATCCCCTCGATCGAGGAGGATATAAAGGCTGAGAGTGCAAAGCTTGCGGAGCTTCAGAGTAATCAACGGATGCTTCGTGAAGAGGTCTCCGACGAAGACATCGCTGAAGTGGTATCCCGCGCTACCTCGATCCCGGTTGGAAAGCTACTCGAAGGCGAGGTTGGAAAGCTACTCCATATGGAGGAGGCGCTTAGCTCTCAAGTGGTTGGGCAAAGCCGTGCCATTGAGGTCGTCGCAAATGCTATTCGACGTTCGCGAGCTGGACTATCGGATCCAAATCGACCAATAGGTAGCTTCCTATTCATGGGGCCTACCGGAGTGGGAAAGACCGAACTCGCAAAAGCTCTAGCCGGATTTCTATTCGACGACGAAAGAGCCATGGTGCGAATCGATATGGGTGAATATCAGGAGCGTCATAGCGTCTCGCGACTCGTCGGAGCGCCTCCAGGTTATGTGGGCTATGACGAAGGAGGACAACTCTCCGAGGCGGTTCGACGACGCCCCTACAGCGTTGTACTTCTGGACGAGATAGAGAAGGCCCATAGCGACGTCTTCAATATCTTGCTGCAAGTGCTAGACGATGGACGGCTGACCGATGGACAAGGAAGAACGGTCAACTTCACTAACACCGTTCTGATTATGACCTCCAATCTGGGCGTTGATCCCCGTGATTTTTTCAAACCTGAATTTGTAAATAGAATCGACGAGATAGTTAGATTCTCACCACTCA
The DNA here is from genome assembly GCA_021805205.1 of Actinomycetes bacterium. GTDB lineage: Bacteria > Actinomycetota > Acidimicrobiia > Acidimicrobiales > Acidimicrobiaceae > Acidithrix. The sequence goes on from JAJZFV010000002.1 coordinate 378,915, forward strand.
CTAGGGAGAATCTCGACAGAATTGTTGAGATTCAAATCGATGAATTGAGGGGAAGACTTGCCACTCGAAATATCACATTAGAAGTTGGTGAGGAGCTTATCCGAGAGATCGCCGACCGTGGGTACGACCCTGAATTTGGTGCTCGTCCGCTTCGTAGAGTGGTGCAGCGCTACCTCGGAGATCGTATCTCCACAGCAATTCTTTCTGGCAAGTACCACGAGGGTTCAAAGATTCGAGCAGATATTGATCTTGATAATCCCGAGGTGGTCGTACTCACTTAGGTGAATTGCCCTCTAACATCTATAGGGACTTTTTTTGCCGAATAGGCGGTCCCTAGCTAACTACGGAGGTGCGCTTTGGCTGTCAAAGTTGTCGTTGGTACCCAATGGGGAGACGAAGGCAAAGGAAAGCTAACGGACGTAATGGCGGCTAATTGCGACTACGTCGTACGCTACCAAGGCGGCCATAATGCAGGTCACACCGTTGTTGTTGGTGAGGAGTCATTCGCACTTTCGCTAATTCCTTCGGGAATACTATCTGAGCGCGCGACATGCGTGATCGGAAATGGTGTCGTAGTCGAGCCCGGCGTTCTAATCGCAGAGATGGAGTCTCTTGAGCGCCGCGGCGTCGACACCTCAAGAGTTTTAGTCTCAGGTTCGGCCCACTTAATCATGCCTTACCACCTAGAACTCGATAAAGTTACCGAGCGCTATCTAGGTAAAAATGCGCTAGGAACCACTAAGCGTGGTATTGGTCCAGCCTATGCCGATAAGGCAACCCGCATCGGCCTACGAGTTCAAGACCTTCTTGACGAAAAGATCTTCAGACAAAAGTTAGAGGTAGTTCTCCGAGAGAAGAATCTCGTTCTCTCCAAGGTCTATAATCGTCTTCCGATGTCACTCGACGAGATTTGCAATCTCTATCTCGGAGAGTATGCTCCAAAGATTGCACCGCACATCGCTGATACGGTACAAGTCCTACACAAAGCTGTTGAAGCCGGTAAAGAGATCTTGCTCGAAGGCGCTCAAGCCACCTTCCTCGACATCGATCATGGGACCTATCCCTTTGTGACATCTTCGTCGCCAACTGCTGGTGGAGCATCTGCGGGTAGTGGCCTTGGGCCGCGACAATTCGACACGATCATAGGAATTGCCAAGGCCTATCTGACCCGTGTTGGAGCTGGACCATTCCCAACTGAATTGAAAGATGAAGTCGGCGATCGTCTTATAGACATTGGCCATGAATTTGGAACGGTGACGGGCCGCCGGAGAAGGGCGGGTTGGTTCGACGCTGTTTTGGTTCGCCATGCGGCTCGTCTCAACTCCCTCACCGAAGTGGCAATCACCAAGCTCGATGTCCTCGACTCCTTTGAAAAGATCAAAGTATGTGTCGGATATCGCGACGGCGATGAGATCCTCGATTCGGTACCATATCATCAGAGCGTATTTCACAGGGTAGAGCCGATCTATGAAGAGTTTGACGGTTGGGGCTGCGATATCTCAAGTGCTCGACGCTTTGATGACCTTCCAAAAGAGGCGAGGAATTACATATCATTCCTACGTGAGGTACTCGAAGTTCCAATCAGAGTGGTTGGTGTCGGTCCCGAGCGTGAACAATTTGTGACGTTGGAAGATAGATAGGTTCAGTGGCAAAGCAATCTAGCCGGATCGTAGTGGTTGGTTCAGGAGGGCGTGAACACGCCATCTGTGATGTGTTGGCCCGAGAAGGATATCAGGTAATTGCTGCGCCGGGGAACGTCGGCATCTCTAAAGCAGTACCTTGCACCGATCAAGATCCACGTGATCTCGATGCCGATCTCTTCGTAATAGGACCCGAGGCCCCACTGGTAGAGGGGTTGGCCGATGATCTGCGGGCTCAATCCAAGTTAGTCTTTGGACCGGGTAGGCAAGGGGCGCGTCTCGAAGGGTCAAAGGACTTTATGAAAGAGATAGCAGCAGCTGCAAAGGTTCCAACGGCAAAGTACGCCACTTTTACAGCTATCGAAGAGGCGATTTCTTACCTCAAAAATAAAGAAGGTCCGTATATCATCAAAACCGATGGACTCGCGGCCGGTAAAGGCGTGTTGGTGACTAGCGACCTCGATGCCGCGGTAGATGATGTCCGAGCCAAGTTAAGTGGGCAATCTTTTGGTCAGGCTGGCACCAAAGTCATTATTGAGGACTTTTTATCGGGTCGCGAGGTCTCTGTTCTAGCGATAGTCGATGGTAGTAGGGCGATTCTGCTACCAGCTGCAGCTGACCACAAGAGGTTGAACGACGGCGACCTTGGTCCAAATACTGGGGGAATGGGTGCCTTTGCCCCAGTTGAGTGGTTTGACGAGGCGCTTCAACGACAAACGATGGACAATATCATCACACCCGTGATCGAAGAGCTAAAACTTCGAGGAATCGACTATCGAGGTGTGCTCTATGCCGGGCTAATGGTAGATCAAGATGGCCCCTCGCTCGTCGAATTTAACGTGCGTTTTGGTGATCCTGAGGCCCAAGTGGTAATTCCTCTGGTCGAAGGTAATTTTGGTGAAGTTCTCTTGGCGGCCGCTCGCGGTGACCTAGCATCTCTTGAGCTAAGGCCAAGGGGAGCAGGTGCAGTGGTAGTTATGAGCGCATCGGGATACCCTAGCAACCCACGAAGCGGTGATAAGATTGCTGGTCTTTCTGCCATCGAAGGCGATGCGTCGATCAGGGTGTATCACTCCGGAACGGCGCTCGATGCACAGGGAGATTTGGTTACCTCAGGTGGACGAGTACTAGGAGTTACAGCACTCGGCGATAGCAAGGAAGAGGCTCTCGAGCGCGCATACAGGGCCATCGCCGGGGTTGAATTTGAAGGTGGCCACTATCGCCGAGACATTGGCGTGGGACGATAAAAAAGATCTAAATATTGGAGATGTACCATGATCGAACGCTACACACTACCAGCAGTAGGAGTACTTTTTAGCGATACCTCGCGGATGAAGAATTGGCTAGCAGTCGAATATGCAACGGTGGAGGCTTTGAGTCACGTAGGAGTGGTTCCGAGCGAAGATCTCGACGAGCTAAAGGCGTTTACTCCGACCATCGATGATGCCTTCGTCCAAGCGGTAGATGATCGTGAAGCTATAACCAACCATGACCTTGCCGCCTTCGTCGACGTTGTTCAGGGAACAATAGGAACTAAGTCGGCGAGTTGGATCCACTACGGCTTGACGTCCTCTGATGTGGTAGATACCGCGCTTTCCCTCACGTTGAAGGAGGCCGGTCAGAAGATTCGGGAAGAGTTGGTAGCGCTGATTGAGGCGATCTATTCACGGGCTACGGAGCACTCGGCGACGATAATGGCTGGCAGAACCCACGGAATGCACGCTGAGCCAACCACCTTTGGGAACAAGCTTGCACTCTTTGGCCTCTCTCTCGCACGTGATTTGGATCGTTTGGATCGTGCGATAGCTGCAATCTCAGTGGGAAAACTCTCCGGAGCGGTTGGGACATTTTCTAATATTGAGCCAGCTGTAGAGGAGCACGTATGTGCACTTCTTGGCCTTAGTCCGGTTCCTGCCACTCAAGTCATCGCCCGAGATCGCCACGCCGAGTACCTCTATAGCTTGACGTCACTTGCGGCGACCATTGAGACCATTGCCACCGAGGTACGCCACTTGGCTAGAACTGAGGTCGGTGAGGCCGAAGAGTACTTCGCACCGGGGCAAAAGGGCTCCTCTGCTATGCCTCATAAACGAAATCCAATCTTGTCGGAGCGGTTGGTGGGGCTAAGTAGAGTCATGAGGGGCTACCTCATCTCTGGCCTTGAAGATGTTGCACTGTGGCACGAGCGCGATATCTCACACTCTTCAGTGGAGCGCATCGTACTGTCAGATGCGTCGATCCTCGCCTACTACATGGTCAACAAAGCTAAGTCACTTGTCGGTAAGTTGATGGTTTATCCGGAGCGGATGAAACAGAATCTCGACGATTCTTTGGGCTTCGTCTTCTCTCAGTCGCTGCTTTTGACCTTAGTCGACTCCGGTATGAGTCGCGATGAGGCATACCGCATCGTTCAAAGTTCGGCGAGGGCAGCATATGAACTTCGACGTCAACTTAGAGAGGTTATTGAAGAAGATCAGAGCCTTAACATCTCGAGCGAACTTCTTGATCGCGCATTTAGCGTCGAGAGAGTAACTCGCCACTGTGGCCGTGCAATTGATGAGTTGTCTAAAGTGGTTGCCCTCCAGAGCTCCAAGAATTAGAAGTTGAGCAGATAGTGAAGAAGATCTATTCGGGTAAAGTCAGGGACGTCTATGAGCTTAGTGATGGCAACACTCTGCTCATGGTTGCCTCGGATCGAGTCTCGGCATTTGATGTAATCATGAATGAGACAGTGATGAACAAAGGGGTGATATTGAACGCCCTGAGTTCCTTTTTCATGGATCAAACTCGCAGTATCGTTCCCAACCATTTGGTTTCGTCAAAACCATCGAAGAGGCAAGTCGGGGATGACTTCTCGGAGGAGATGATTGGGCGATCTTCGATAGTTAGACGCTGCGAGATGGTGCAAGTTGAGGCGATAGTGAGGGGATACCTAGCGGGAAGTGCCTACAAGGAGTATCAACGAGCAGGTACCATACACGACATGGCTGCCCCTGCCAATCTAAGGCTCGCGGAAAAGCTTCCTACGCCTATCTTTACACCTTCGGTAAAGAACAACGTTGGACACGACGAAAATGTCTCAATTGAACGCGCCAGCGACCTCTACGGCAAGGTGCTCGTTAAAGAGATAGAGCGACTTTCGCTTGCTCTATTTGCCTTAGGTTCAGAGATTGCGCGCGAAGCGGGACTTATTCTCGCAGATACCAAGTTCGAGTTTGGACTTATCGAGGGTGAGCTTGCGCTGGCCGATGAAGTATTTACGCCAGACTCATCGAGATATTGGGATGGTGCTACCCATAGGGCCGGAGTGGAGCCAGTGCAATTCGATAAGCAGCCACTTCGTGATTATCTTGAGGGCTCTGGCTGGGATAAGGTGCCACCGCCTCCACAGATACCAGTTGAGGTATTAGTTAGCCTATCTGATAGGTACAAGAGTGCATATTCGCGTATCACAGGCTCGACCATCGAGCGATGGATCGAAGAGTGCGGCGATGCATATATCAGTTGAGAGCCATCGGGCATCGCTGAAGAAGAGGCCTTTAGACGCGTGGCTTATGATCAATTTTTAGGCTGCCCTAATCAAAATTGGGAATAAAATGGGTTGTTGTCGCCTCATGGTCGCAAATGCGCGACATGGAAGTATGAATCGGAGTATTTCGAAATTGAAGTACGAAGCAGTAGTTGAGGTTCTCTTGAAAGAGGGAGTCTCTGACCCAGAAGGTGTCGCAATTCTTGACGCAGTTGTCTCCTTGGGATATGGATCTGTATCTAAGGTAGCTTCCGGTAAGTTTTTTCGATTGATGTTGCACGCCGAAGATGAGCACTCTGCGGCAGACGTCGTGACTGAAATTGCAGAGAGACTTCTCTCCAATCCAGTGTTGGAGGACTTCCGTGTACGAGACCTAGTCTCGACTAATTCATGAGCGGTAAAGTTGCTGTCATAGTTTTTCCAGGTACCAACTGCGAGCATGATGTGATGCGTGCTTTAGATCTGGTTGGTCTAAATGGCGAGCTTGTTTGGCACGGTCAAGGTAATTTGGATGGTTTCGACGCTATTGTAATCCCTGGGGGATTCGCTCACGGTGATTATCTTCGCCCAGGTGCAATCGCGAGGTTCTCCAATGTTATGGCTGCGATCGTTAGCCGTGCTAGTAACGGTACTCCAACCCTTGGGATTTGTAACGGATTTCAAGTTCTAACCGAGGCCGGGCTACTTCCTGGAGCTCTACAAAAGAACAGTGGGTTGAAGTTTATCTGCGAGACTGAAAAGCTTGAAGTAGTCGCAGGATCCGCAATTACTTCTCCAGAAATTGCCTTTAGTCAAGTGATCGAATTACCTATCAACCACTTTGAAGGTAACTACACCATCTCTCATGATGGATATGAAGAACTTGTTGAAAATAATCAAGTTGTACTTCGATACGTGGACAATCCCAATGGATCGATCGGATCGATTGCTGGAATCTCAAACTTAACTGGGAACGTTGTCGGTATGATGCCGCACCCAGAGCGTGCAACGGATCTCTTGCTAGGATCGACCGACGGGCTGCTGATCTTTGAGTCTCTGAAGCTAAGGATCTCTTAGGAAGAAAATATTAAAAAGCCCTTGGATGCTTCCACGATAGCGTCCAAGGGCTTTTTAATATTTGTGATATGAGTTTGGCTAGGCGCCTTGTCGCTTCTTCCTTACTGCAACTTTAGGTACCTCTATGCCGGCTTTTTCCAGAACTTCATTTGGAATTCCTAGAGCATGCCATGCGTCATAAGAGATGCCCTTACGCTCTGAGTACTCTTTAGCAGCAGCGACAAAGCGAGTTTCGAGCTCTCCAATGTCAACCTTATTCTTGAGGTTGACCAATTCGGTTTCAAGGTCAATTCGCTTTTGAATGAGGTGTAGACGATCAAGTGGATCTGCGTCAATCAATTGAGATTCGACCAGCGCCAATTGCTTTTCTACCGTCTCTCGCGTCCTTTTACGACCGCGTCTCGGCTTATTTCTCTCAAGTGCCTCTAGATAATCTTTTATAACTTTAGATTGAGCACGAGCTGAGGCATCTCGTAGATCTAAATCAATTCCTGAATCTGTCACAGTCATAATGTTAGTCCCTACAATCCCTTTCTGTAAATGCTAATTGAAAATATCTGAATTATTTTATTTTATTATTTTTTATAATTTGCCTAGCATCTAAATTTGTACGTCTGAAATCTTTGGATTTGCTGAGATGTGACATACATCGCATCTCTTGAAAGCTATTGTTGGGCCGATGTTCCCTTTGCATCTAATTAAGCATGCATGAAATCTCAATGCTCTGGAGCTATCTAGAGATAGAAGAATGATCAGAGACTTCATGGGAAGAAGGTCGACTAATTAACCAACTTTCGAAATACATAAATCTTGAGAGTATCGAGACAATGTATAGATCTATCAAATGTGGGACCTAGTTTGATATGGGATTATAGAGATGGAGAAGATACTCGTCGGTAATATATTGATGATTTTTCAGAATTGTCTCTTACAAGTCGATCGTGTATTGCGAGAGCATTATCGGAATTTATGTTGCGATTCTTTAGTGACTCAAGCAACTTCTGCTTCTACCTATCGAGCCGTGCCCTCGATGACTATTTCAAGAAGCTCAATAGCTAATAGATTCTTTGAATTGCGAATTTCGTTTAGACATCTTCTCGCCTGGACTACTTCCTCAACCCTGCACTCTGTTCAAAAGTTGATCAAGATCTGGATAAAACTTATCTCGAAATGAGCATGAGGATAAATTAAGTGGCTTCTCATATTGCTATAACCAACTTTGTGGTTACTCGGATCGATAACACAAGTGTCTATCCGGGGCTTCTCAAAGGTTATGTTGAGCTAATTTTGAAGAATTTCACAGAAATAGCAAGGTTTATCCAGCGTTTTTTCATAAAACTCTCGTATCGGGGGTCGTTGAAAGTGGTTTTAGCTGCGCAGGTTGGTGTGGTTGATCTGCGCGTCTCGTTCTTTAATGGACCGGGGGTACCTAAAAATCACTTTCCTACTTTAACTAGCTGTGCTAGCTCTTAAACTCATCACCATGAATGATGCGGTACACATTGCTTTAGGTCTAACGGACGATGAATTTGATTCGATCAAGTCAATACTCGGACGTGATCCGAACTATGTCGAGTTGGCGATGTATTCGGTCATGTGGTCGGAGCACTGCTCATATAAATCGTCTCGTCTTCACCTGAGAAGACTTCCTTCCAAGGGTGAGAAGGTAATCCTTGGCCCGGGAGAAAATGCCGGAGTAATTGATGGTGGGGATGGAATCGCCGTAGCCATTCGTATGGAGTCGCACAATCACCCTTCAGCTATCGAACCATACCAGGGAGCAGCGACCGGAGTTGGTGGAATCTTACGCGACATATTTACGATGGGGGCTCGCCCAATAGCGCTGCTCGATTCACTGCGGATTGGCGATCAAGCCGATCCTCGTAATAAGTACATCTTCAACGGAGTTGTCTCGGGTATCTCAGGGTATGGAAATGCGGTCGGTGTACCGACGGTTGGTGGAGAGATCGTCTTTGATGAGACCTATAATGCGAACCCCTTGGTAAACGTAGCTGCCGTTGGTATCTTGAAGCGTGAGAACCTTGTCCTAGCGCGGGCAGATGGTGTGGGAAATCGTGCGATCTTGCTTGGAGCCTCAACAGGCAGAGACGGTATCGGAGGCGTATCAGTATTGGCTTCAGCCGGTTTTGGTGGCGAAGTTGAACAGACCAAGAGACCAAGTGTTCAAGTTGGCGATCCATATGAAGAAAAGCGCCTTATTGAAGCTTGCCTTGAACTTTTGGAAAAGAAGCTCGTGGTTGGAATTCAGGACCTTGGTGGCGCTGGCCTGACTTGTGCTACCTGTGAGACTGCGGCCAAAGCCGGACTTGGAATGGATGTCTTCGTCGACGACGTCCCTCGCCGCGAGCCGAATATGGAGCCGTTCGAGGTAATGACGAGCGAATCTCAGGAGCGAATGCTTGCCATCGTCTCAAATGAGAATGTCGATGAGGTTTTGGCTATTGCTACCAAGTGGGAGGTCGGCGCAGCCGTCATTGGAGTGGTCACCGAACCAGTTGAGAGTGCCAACGGGGAGAAGGTAGGAGTTCTACGGATCATCTCTAAGGGCGAAGTTGTAGGAGAGATGCCAGCTGGGACGCTGGCCGATGGTGCTCCAATCTACGATCGCCCAATTGCAGAGCCAACTTCCATAGCAATGTACCGTAGTGTCGACGTTGACAATCTTGACCTTTCGATCGACGTCGCGAGCGACGTCGAGGCTATGGTCTTCGATCCAAGTGTGATTTACCGACAATACGACCATCAGTTATTTCTAAATACTATTGTCGGACCTGGAAGCGGAGCAACGCTGCTTCGCTTGGCCTCTCCGGAGGTAGGAGTTACAGGTAGGGCAATTGCCCTTTCAAGCGATGGAAACTCTCGCTGGTGCGAGATCGACCCCTATGTTGGTTCACAGTGGATCGTCGCGGAGTCGGCTTTGAATCTGGCACTAGTGGGAGCTCGACCAACAGCCATGGTTGACTGTCTCAACTTCGGAAATCCTGAACACCCCTCGGTTATGTGGCAGCTTTCTAAGTCGATCGATGGCATAGCCAAGGCCTCACTCGAGCTTGAAATACCCGTTGTTGGCGGAAATGTGTCGCTATATAACGAGGCAAATGGTCGCAACATCGAGCCGACTCCGGTTCTGACTACCATTGGCATTCGTGAGTCGATCCACGAAATTCCACCAACAAATCGTCCCAAAGTTGGAGACAGTATCTATCTGGTAAATGGAGGCGGAGCATCTTTCCTCGGAGGATCGAGGTTGGTGTGGTCGGTCAAAGGGGTCAAGGCCGGCAAACTTGTCGAAGTGGACTTTAAGATACATCGGCTCTTGATCGACACGGTCATAAGTGCTATCGGAGCCCCAGGGGCAATGGGGATCAGCGCGATAACCGATATTAGTGATGGAGGTTTAGCCCTGGCTCTGCGTGACTTGGTAGGGGGCAGTGGCTATGGATTCGATGTCTCGGCAGCGATTTCGGGATCTTACTACTTCACTGAATTGCCATCTCGAATAATCTTTTCTGCGCCAAGCGACAGTGAGGCAGTCAAATTCATTCGAGAGGCTGGTCTCTCAGTCGAAAAGATTGGTGTTGTGACAGCTTCGGGCTTCTCTTACTAGGCGAGAAGGTTCTGGTTTTTTGAGATCATGGTCTTGATAACGACTTTTCTCAAAGGATCTTTACTTTAGATAGTGGATGGGATTGAAGTACATCCCATCCACTACGGTTTAGAGCAGCTATTTGGTTTGCAGTCATTATCTACGACTACAGCGTTGCACGGAACTCTTTGAGGCGATCTACTACATTGTCGGCAACGTTTAAGTCTCCGCGTCCGGTGGCTACATTGAGGTCTGGTTTGTAGCTTCCGTGAAAGTCGCTGCCGCCAGTTGCTATCAAATTGTAGATCTTGGCCGTCTCCTCTAGAAAACTCCTAGTCTCGATTGAGTAGCGGCCATATTGGGCCTCGACTCCGGCGAGTCCAATCTTTGCCCAACCCTTGATTACTTTGCGTAGTTGGGTAGGGTCTTTATCGACCGTAAGTGGGTGAGCGAGGACGGGTATCGCTTTTGACGCGAGGGCGAGTTCGATCATCTCTTCTGGGGAGAATGTCTTTTTGTCGACGTAGTACCTTTGACCTTTTTCGAGGTAGCGGTCAAATGCCTCTTGAATCGTTGAAACGACTCCCTTGCGAAGAAGAAGTGCTGCAAAGTGCGGCTTTCCTATGCCGGTAGCTCCACCCTCGGCTACTAGCTCCTCCATAGTGATATCGAGGCCATCTCGCTGCATCAGCTCGAGAATCTGCTGATTGCGTCCAGCGCGCGAGTCTTGTAACTCGTTCAATGCATGGACGAGGGCCTCCGAATCGGGTGATGTGAAATAGATCAGCATGTGCATGGTCCCAGTTTTGTACTGGCAGGATACTTCAACCCCGGGAATTACTTCAACCCCAACACGACCTCCAGTAGCAATAGCCTCGTCGAGGCCGGCAAGTGTATCGTGATCGGTGAGGGCAATTGCTGTGGCGCCAACCTCTGCTGCTAGTTCGACGACCCTCGTTGGGGACTCAGATCCGTCTGAGATTCTCGAATGTGTGTGAAGGTCTATCATCGTTCAGTGCCTCGGGCAAGTATCCTTAACAGTTGGTAAAAGTTGTTTAGTCGTAAATTTGGGTTAGTTAATTCTAAGGTTGTCGATTCTGACTCGTCCCGTGAAATTGTGAAATATTTTCATGGGCGATCTTTGCCTTGCCATGGCTAATCTAAATTGGACTTAGCAGTGGGTTGGACCTCCAACCTGTAAGCGGGAGATCTCAATGCACCATACTTCAAGTGAAGGTGAGTTGAACGACTCAACTGCGGACTCTCCTGAAGAGGCATGCGGTGTATTCGGAATACGTGTGGAGCCGAATACAAGGTCGGTTTCGCACGCAACCTACGACGGTTTATATGCCCTCCAACATCGAGGACAAGAGTCAGCTGGTATGGCGGTTTCAGACGGAACCAGCATAACTGTGATGAAAAATATGGGGTTGGTATCGAACGTATTTGACGATCGCATGCTACACTCGCTTCCCGGAAATTTGGCAATAGGCCACACTCGATATTCGACAACAGGATCGTCGACGTGGGGGAATGCTCAGCCGGTATTTAGAGCAGTTGGAGATTCGGGGATAGCTCTTGGTCATAACGGAAACCTAACCAATACTGTAGAGCTCTCTAACGAACTTGGTATCGACCCAATGGATTTAGGTTCGGATTCAGATCTTGTAGCTCACTATTTAGCAATCGAGATTGCAAAGGATTTGGGTGGGCGCCCAGGAACCGTGAGAGAGTCCTTCAAGAGCCATCCTGAAGCTGTACTTAGTGCTTTGAACGACGTGCTCCCCAAGTTAGAGGGGGCCTTCTCTTTGGTCATTATGGATCATGACCGGCTCATAGGCGTAAGAGACCCTCACGGATTTAGACCCCTTTGCATAGGGAGACTCGAGACCGGATGGGTGATCGCCTCTGAGAGCCCTGCTCTAGACGTAGTTGGAGCTACCTTCGTTCGAGAAGTCGAACCCGGCGAGATGATAATCATCGATGAACTAGGAGTTAGGTCGTTTAGGCCCTTCCCCGAGGAGTCGATCGATCCCAAGTTGTGTATCTTCGAATTCGTCTACTTCGCCCGCCCCGACTCGCGACTGTTAGGTCAAGAGGTTTACACTACCCGTCGCCACATGGGTGAGTATCTTGCTAAAGCGCTCCCGGTGGAGGCAGATATGGTCATCGGCGTCCCTGATTCGGGTGTGCCAGCTGCAGTTGGTTACGCCGCAGCTAGTGGAATCCCTTACGGACAGGGATTGGTTAAGAATCGCTACATTGGCAGAACTTTCATCTCACCCGATCCCGCTTCACGTGTCGATGCTGTGCGGCGTAAGTTGAATGTTTTGCGAGATAACATCGAGGGAAAGCGCCTTGTGGTAGTAGACGACTCAATTGTACGCGGAACTACAACTAAGTCGATGGTCAGACTTCTTCGTGACGCTGGAGCTACCGAGGTCCACCTTCGAATCTCTTCCCCGCCATATCGATGGTCATGCTTTTATGGAATTGACACCCCAAGTCGCCCCGACCTTTTAGCCGCCAATCGTGACTTGGATGAGATTAGGCGCTTTCTCGGTGTTGATTCGATCGCCTATCTAGACCTAGGGGATCTAAAGGCCGCCATCGGCTACGAAGATGGATTCTGCGATGCGTGTCTAACTGGCAATTATCCAGTTGCGGTTCCCGTTACCCTGCTTTAACTACTTCTAGTGGCATGACTTTGTTGGTATCTGCTAACAGACGAAAAGGCCACCTACGTCCTTAGATTGTCGAGAGAGAATAATTGGATAATCAATCAGCAACTTCCAAGAAGAGCGCCTACGAAGAGGCTGGGGTCTCGATCGATGCCGGTGAGAGAGCAGTCGATGCCATAAAGAAGGTAGTAGCCTCGACCAAGATCGACGGCGTGGTCGGTGGAATCGGCGGCTTTGGCGGACTCTTCGACCTCTCTTACTCTGCCGCCAAAGGTACAGTTTTGGTCTCTTCGACCGACGGGGTCGGCACCAAGGCCTACTTAGCTTCTTCAATGAAAAGGTACGATACCATAGGTATTGATTTAGTTGCTATGTGCGTCGATGACATCACCGTACTCGGAGCAAAGCCGCTTTTCATGCTCGACTACCTTTCGATTGGCCGGTTGGAGCCTGTTATTTCGACCCAGATCATTACAGGCATAGCCAATGGATGCAAAGAGGTGGGTGCCGCTCTTTTAGGTGGAGAGATGGCAGAGCACCCTGGTTCGATGCCCGATGGCCACTTTGACTTGGCGGGATTTGTAGTTGGGATCGTCGATGCCAATGAAATTTGGGGTGCCCATAGAGTAAAGCTGGGTGACTCCTTGATCGGAATTGGCTCGCCCAATCTCCGCTCTAATGGCCTCTCGCTGGCTCGCAAGATCGTATTTGGCACTTCCGAGATGCACGAACTTGATGCCGCTTCGCAAGATAAGTTTCAAGAGATTGCAAAGGGTCGCTTTGGTACTTCGACGATCGGTGAGACCATGCTCGAACCGAGTATCCTCTACTATCCGGCGATTTCGAAGTTGGTTGAAGCTGGGGTAACGATACATGCAGCAGCCCACATAACTGGTGGAGGGATACCTGGAAATCTAAATCGGGTGCTGCCCCCCAACCTCTCCGCCGCGGTCGATACATCATCTTGGACGGTGCCACCGATCTTTGGGTATCTCCAAGAACTCGGAGGGGTAGAAAAAGGCGAGATGTTTCGAGTCTTTAATATGGGTATTGGGATGGTAGTTGTGGTCGATCCAAGTGAAAAGCTCGCTGTCATCGACAAACTAAAGTACTCAGGTCATAAGGCGTACGATATTGGATCGATCGTCAAGGGCGATGGAGGGGTTAAGTTAGCGTAATGGCATCTATGCACGATGGAGATTTTCCTGATTCTTATGTCGAAGTGGCCAGCCTCGACGAATCGACATTGAAAGAACTCTTGATCAAACACCTCGATCGCTATTCTCTTCGACGAGGCGACTTCACCTTGAAGTCGGGGCGTAAGAGTTCATGGTTCATCGACTCTAAAGCAACTGCATGTCATCCTCAAGGGATGTTGCTGGTTGGTGAGCTTCTCACTAGGAGACTTCCAGTAGATGTGGAAGGTATCGGCGGACTTACGATGGGGGCAGATCCGGTGGCATTCTCGGCCGGAGCTATCTCCACCGTTGCGGGCCGTCCCCTATTTACATTTTCAGTTCGAAAGAGTGTGAAAGACCATGGCGGCGGCGGGCGTATTGCCGGACTTCTACCAGTCGAGTCGAGAGTATGTATCTGCGAAGACACCGTTACGCGGGGAACCTCTATCTTTGAGGCTGTAGATGTGGCTGAGGCCTCTGGGGCAAAGGTGTCGTTTGTGACTGCGATCGTCGACAGGGGAGGAACTGTCGGCGCGATGTGCCAGGCTCGCGATATTGAATACTCTCCGCTCGTAACTGCCCTCGAACTCGGCTTCGAATACGAAGGAAGCTAGATCCCTAAGTTACTAGGGAAAGGGTTAGCAACGCTACGACGATTACCGGAGCGGTCATTGCTATGCCGTACTTAAAGTACTCCCACCACGTAATGTGGATCGATCGCTTTGCCAAGATTTCGAGCCAGATCAATGTGGCAAGTGACCCAATAGGGGTGATCTTGGGGCCAAGGTCTGTCCCTACGACGTTGGCAAGGGCGGCTACTGTTGTGAAGTGGTGGCTTAAATGAGCACTGCTAATAGAGATCGAGCCTATTAAAACCGTGGGTAGGTTATTCGCAATCGACGAGATTATCGCTACCGTGCCACCGACTCCAAGCGCCAACCCAAGCTTTCCTGAAGTTGCAAAGTTTGAAAACAGACGACCTAGAGAGCTGGCATACCCCGCGTGTACCAAGGCAAAGACGACTAAGTACATTGCAAGGGAAAAGATTATGATCTGCCACGGCGCTTCGCGAACGACCTTCTTGGGGTATTCAAAGTTGAACTTCTTGCCTTCTTTGTGGCGAGAGGCCAAGCTGAGGAGGATTATAGCGGCGATAGAGGTGACGATCGAAACCGGAACCTTGGTATTTGCAAGGCCAAAATACGCCAGAAAGGTTAGGACTAAGACGATGTTTCCTGCTCGAAAGAGGGTGCGATCGTTGATGTGAGTACTTGGATGGGAGTGGTCGATCAAGCCGTACCTTCGTGGAAGGCGCCCTCGAAAGATGACCGTAGTGACGATGAGTGTGGCTGCCAAGGTAGCTAGGTCAACGATAACCATCTTTGCGGCATAGGCATTGAATGAGAGATGGAAGTAATCCGAGGTGATGATGTTGGTGAGGTTAGAAATCACAAAGGGAAGACTTGTAGCGTCCGCCACGAAGCCAACGGCGAAGACGAATGCACCTTGAGCGGTGAGAGATATATCTGTGACCTCAAGTAGGTCCAGGACAACAGGCGTCAATATCAAAGCCGCTCCATCGTTGGCAAAGATCGCAGCGGTTAGAGCCGTCAAAAGTTGCAGTGTAACAAAGAGTCGTAGCGTCGATGAGCCGCAAAGATTTGCAACTCGACTCGCGAGGTATTTGAAAAAGCCTGCATCCGCCAGGACTAGCGATATGACTACTAGGGCGATCAGGGTTAGGGTGGCGTTCCAAATGAGGCGCCAAACGGTAGCTACATCCGAGATGTGGATAAGGCCAACCGCAAAGGCGCCTGCCGCACCTATTATTGCGCTTGCACCTATTGGAATTTTGAATGGCTTGGCGACGACGAGAGCCATCGTCGCCACAAAGATGATTAGTGCCACAACTTCCATAGGTTCAAGGAATCTTTCAGATCAGATAAATATTCTATTGCCGAAGTTGACTTCGTCTGAGTCTCGATAGATTAGCCATCTGATCCTAGAACTTGTAGCCAAGGCAACTAATAACTACCGCCGAGCCAACCTCTGACTGAATAGCATCCTTGGCAATAGACGCCTAGTGTCCCTAGTCATAAATTCCTTTAACTAAGGAATTAATCCCCTTTTGTAGTGTTTTACCTTTACAGAGGTATATTTCACTACACTTAGGAGAGTAATGGAAAAGAAGATCGGTCGACCTGCTTACAAGGTTGTACTTTCAGAGAGCGATAGAAAGTTTCTAGAGGGTGTAATTCGTGCTACAACCTCGCCGCAGTCTCATGTAACTCGTGCCAAGATTGCTCTTGGCGCAGCTGATGGCCTTAGCCACGAAGAAATCGTTAAATTGTCCGGCGTCTCAAGCTTTACTGTCTCTAAGTGGAGGAAGAGGTTCTCTCTCTTTGGGGTGTCAGTTCTATCTGATGCTCCACGAAGTGGAACCCCAAGAATTCACGACGATGACAAGATAGCTGAGATAATTCGGCTTACTACAACTACAGAACCAAAGAACGCTACGCAGTGGTCAACAACTGAGATGGCAAAGGTTGCTGGCGTCTCTCAATCAACAGTTTCTCGTATATGGAGAACCTTTGGACTAAAACCCCATCTCA
>JAJZFV010000042.1 GCA_021805205.1 Actinomycetes bacterium
AAATCCCATCGTCTTACCATAGCCATAACAGCTAGGTGACTGTCTCATAAATTGCAACTACGACGTACATGGTTTTGCGACCATACAATATTGAAACTATCGACGACGCGACTTTGAAGTTTGCGACTAATTTTAACGTACTCGATATTCGATAGTAGATACCTTATTTTCATGTGATTTATGGGCACTAATTCCTCCCTTTACAGGATTAGTTGAGGTTCCCCAGATTTCGTTGATACCAGCTGAGTCAATATAGGTCGTTGAAAGAGGCGGTGTAATATGTGTCAAGCTCGGGGTGTAAGTTCATCATTGAGCCTGAGACTGAGGAGGCTCACACAGTGAAAACTAATTTCGGTTGGAACCATTCATAATTTGGGCAGAGATACTAAATCGAATTCGCAAACGATGACGGAAGGCACATAGAAGCTGGATCTAGCGAAGTTGAAGGGCTACCAAGTGGCGTAGGTGAGGAGAACTCGTCGACGAACTTCAGAGTAGTCGCAACACCTTGCAAGTGCGCCATAGATTGAAACCTGAGCGCCCACTCGCAATTTGAAAGACAATTTGAAGGTATCTCCGACGCTGATAACTGCTCAACGGACTTCGAAGAATGTAGGTGGCTTTCTACCGCGCAAAACAACAGTACCGACATTGGTCTGCACGGGTCGCCTATCGATCTAACCTAGAACGAAGCCTCCTGCTCGGAGATCACGAATATTCTCCCCGCCAGTTGCAAGAGGGTTGCACTGGCAATGGAATTTGGAGATTGGGAAAAGTACTCTGCCTACATTCACTCTTCCCATCGGAATCGTAACTTCCATCGCTAGTTTGGTCCAGCCACGGACCAGAACTGACCCATACCCATAAGTTGCGGAAAATCAGATTGCAGTACTTTGCAACTTAACATATAGGGTCTCGTCTCAGTGCAACTCGGGATGAGTACGAGAGCTTTACATAGATTCGCGCCATTTCTGTGCTTTTGCTCCGCGATCAATCGGTGGTCGGCATTTCCCCTAAGTCAAGAACTCCTCCCCTTTTGAGAATATTTTACTCTCGGGTTATCTTCTTGGTTTCGCTGTCCGCAAATAGCTCTCTGAGTCGCTGGTACCGATCAAGGGTCTCATTACGTGCCTGGTTATGGTCGAGAATTGGATTGACGTAAACTCCAGCGGCTCCCCGATTAAACGGATCGTGAATAGCCTTCGCAGAGACTTGCGCCAACTCAGGTACGTACCTCTTGATGAATTGCCCTTCAGGATCAAATTTTTCAGACTGGATTATCGGATTGAAGATCCTAAAGTACGGTGCTGCATCAGTACCCGAACCGGCCACCCACTGCCATGAGTGATTGTTTGATGCTATGTCTCCATCGAGGAGGCGTTCCATAAAGTATTTAGCGCCTAGCTGCCAAGGTAGGTGAATATCCTTTACCAAGAAAGAGGCAGCGATCATACGCAATCTGTTATGCATCCATCCCGTCTCATTGAGTTGGCGCATCGCACTGTCGACTATTGGGTAGCCAGTTTTGCCCGCCTTCCAGGCCTCGAACTGCGCTGCCTTAGCTGGATCTTCGATCGAATCTACCTCAATATGGTCGAAGTTGGGATTGAAGTTCTTCCAAGTCGTATGGGGCATTTGATACAAAACATTGGCGTAAAAGTCGCGCCAAACTACCTCACGCACTAACGGTTCGCCACCAGGAGCGTCAAATGCAGCCGCGACGATTTGACGAGGATGGATAACGCCGAAACGAAGAGCGGCCGACAACTTTGTTGTGCCTTCAACAGCTGGAAAGTCGCGCAACTCCTTGTAGCGACCATCGGTGCGTTCTAGAAAGTTATAAAGTGACGCCAGGGCCCGTGAAGTGGAGGGTGGGAATTGATCTTCCGAAAATAAAACTGGCGCTGCTAGATGCAATGAAGCCTCATCGTCACGCCTTACCAATTCAAGACGACCCGAAAGTAAAGAAGAGTCAAGGTCCAATGGATCCTCATAGCCATGCTTCATCAGAGCCTTATAAAAGGGGGTAAAGACCTTGTACCAGCCACCTTGTTCTCTAGACAATCTGCCTGGTGGTATCAAATATGGAGAATCACCAAACTTGGTCACTACTGCGTTCGTCGCAGCCCTCTCTTTCACCAGCTTTTCTCGTGCGATACCGAGGGGTGAAAAGTCGCTGGTTCCATAGATCGCGTCGGCACCAACACTGATGGCAAAGTCAACGATCGCAGTAGGATCGCCGCTATAGATTAGATTTAGTCTTCCATCTAGCTCATCGTTCAAGCTCCGCAGAACCGCCATCAGATAGCTAGTTCTCATAGTAGAGATTTTCAAAAAATTGGGGTCCATTACGAAAACTGGAAGAAGGCCCTCATGTGTGCCTTTGGCAGCTGCGATTAATGCCCTGTTGTCGTCTAATCGCAGGTCGCGCCTAAACCAAATAACCGCTCGCGATCCCATAATCACCTCAAATATCTACAACTTCACAAAAGACAAATCTTCTTGCACCACGAGTTCATGAAGTAGAAAGGCGAAACTCCGTAAGGCTATTCCCCGATGGCTTCTAGCTAGTGACCTACAGCGATACCTCAATCGACTGAAAACCTCGGAGCGTCAAAGTGGGTTTGCGAATCGCATTTACGACCTCGTACTTAGGCATATCTAAAAGATGCCGCAAAAAGATCGCTCCTTCGCTTCGAGCAAGGGTCGCACCAATGCAGTGGTGAATACCAGTGGCAAAGGAGAGGATTGGTGCGACCTTCCGATCGAGGCGGAATGAATCTGGTTCTTCAAAGTATCGAGGGTCCCGATTTGCCCCTCCTATCAAGGTCAGAACGAAGGTACCCTCTTCAATCTTTTTGTCACCAAACTCCGAGGTGCTTTGACAGAGGCGTCCGTCAATTTGAACCGGTGATTCAAGCCGCAAAAACTCTTCTACGCAGCCGCGTATAGCTTTCGCCTCCTCTACACTCACTCTGACCTCAGGTTCGGTCCCCATGGAGTAGATAATCGAAGAAAGAAGGTTAGCCGTGGTCTCAAAGCCCGCCATGAAGAGGAGAAGCGCCATCACCGAGGCTTCATAGACGTCTAACGGGTCATCACCCTCTAAGAGGGATGAGAGCACTGCACCCTTTTGGTCTTTACTTCGAACTAGAGCCTCGAAGTATTCGAGAAGGGTGTTTCCAGCCTCAACCACCCTACCCTCATCTCCTGTAAATTGAGTGCTGAGATCCAAGCTCGCTGCTACAATCGCTACCTCTTTAGCTAGCGAAGGTCGATCGTCCGAATTCACCCCTAGCAACAACGAAATCACCGATATGGGAATCTCAAGGGCAACGTCAGCGACGAAGTCGCCACCGCCATTTGCTATCAGCCTGGCAAAGAGTGAGGCGGTTAGTGACTCAATTTGGGGGATCATCTCCTCGATCTTCGATGGGGTGAACAATCGTGCAACCGATCGACGAAGGCGAGTATGGTCAGGGGGATCGCTAAACAACATCGATGGCGGATACTTCTCATTGAAGATCGAACGACGCCCCACCGAACCGTCGGTCGGCCTCTTTCCAAATTGCGGCGACCTCAAGACAAAGTTGACTGCGTCGTAGCTAGTCGCGAGAGAGAACTTGGGATATATGTCGACTATATCCCCCATCGAAGCAGCGCTACGATAGAGAGAGAATGGATCGGCTCTAACCTGCTCATCAGAGGCCAGTGCGTTAATAAGTTCAACCGGGTTTGTGGTCATAGCTCAAAGCTATACCACTTTTACCGATTAGTTCTCTTCGTCAAGGCGCAGGGCAGAGATAAATGCCTCTTGGGGGACTTCAACGCGGCCGATATTCTTCATCCGCTTCTTTCCCTCCTTCTGCTTTTCGAGGAGCTTACGCTTTCGCGAGATATCTCCGCCGTAGCACTTAGCCAAAACGTCCTTGCGCCGTGCTTTGACCGTCTCTCGGGCGATGATACGGCCACCGACAGCAGCTTGAATGGGAACGTCAAAGAGTTGTCTAGGGATAAGTTCTCGCAGCTTCACCGTCATCTTGCGCCCATAGTCGAAGGCCTTCTGCTTGTGAATAATGGCCGAAAAGGCATCGACTGGCGCTGCATTTAGCAAGATGTCGATCTTGACAAGATCAGATGCACCGTATCCGTCAGCTTCATAGTCCAGGCTGGCATATCCCTTAGTCCGACTCTTGAGTGCATCGAAGAAGTCCATAACCACTTCAGCGAGGGGGATTCGATACTTCATCTCAACTCGTTCAGGAGAGATATAGCTCATATTCAACATCTCGCCACGACGATTCTGACAAAGGTCCATAATGGTACCGGTGTACTCACTTGGGCTAAGTATGTCGATCTTGAGGTAAGGCTCTTCGATCTTCTCGACGGTGTGTGAAGCGGGCATCTCAGAGGGGTTATCCACGATCACAACCTCGCCGCTGCCAACTAATGTCACCTTGTATTCAACCGATGGTGCAGTTGCAATAAGAGACAGGTTGAACTCACGCTCAAGGCGCTCTCTCACTATCTCCATGTGCAGAAGCCCCAAGAAGCCACACCTGAAGCCAAATCCAAGGGCTAGCGACGACTCTGGTTCATAAGTAAAAGAGGCGTCGTTTAGCTTTAGCTTCTCTAACGACTCCCGAAGATCTTCAAATTCGTCGCCATCTATTGGATATAGTCCGCAAAAGACCATGGGTTTTGGATTTCGATAACCCTCAAGGGCCTCTTTGGCTCCGTTGTCTAAAGTAGTGACCGTCTCACCAGACCTTGCTTGCCCTACATCCTTGATACCAGTTATCAGGTAACCGACCTCACCTGGACCAAGTTCTTTTACAGGTAGCTGAACTGGGGTCCGAACCCCAATCTCTTCTACGCCATGATTAGTTCCAGCTTGAATGAATCGAAGCTTGTCCCCAGAGCGCATCGTACCGTCGACGATTCGAATCGAAGATACAACCCCTCGGTACTGGTCGTAGATAGAGTCAAATATGAGTGCTCGCAGGGGATCGTTTCGGTTGCCTTTGGGAGCTGGAATCCGTTCGATTACAGCATCGAGGAGTTTGTCGACCCCAAAGCCGGTCTTACCGGAGACCCTCAAGATGGAATCTGCCGGAATTCCTAGGACGTTTTCAATCTCTTCAGCGTATCTATCAGGGTCCGCCGCTGGTAGATCAATTTTATTTAGAGCTGCGACGATCTCGAGGTCGTTTTCGATCGCCAAGTAGCAGTTGGCGAGTGTTTGAGCCTCAATTCCTTGGCTGGCATCGACAAGTAACACTACCCCTTCGCACGCAGCCAACGAACGTGATACCTCGTATCCAAAGTCGACGTGGCCTGGAGTATCGATCAGGTGCAAAACGTGATCATTCCAATTTACCCTGACGTTTTGGGCCTTGATGGTGATGCCGCGCTCACGCTCGATATCCATGGAGTCGAGGTACTGCTCCCGCATTTCGCGAGGGTCTACCGCCTTGGTTATCTCCAAGATGCGATCGGACAGCGTCGACTTGCCGTGGTCGATGTGGGCGATTATAGAAAGGTTTCGTATTCGGGAGGTATCTATCATTTTCTCTCTTGAACAGCCTAAGACCAAACGGCATAAAGTATTGCCTCAAAGACTAAACTATTCAAGCCGTGTTGTGGAAGGTAGTCCTTTGCCCAAATTGCGAGACTTCGGAGAGGTCGCCTCTTCTGTATCTCTCAACGATAGCGAGGGCTTGGCAGGTTGTGTCTCACTTGCCGCCGTCAAACACAGTAGGATTTCATCCTCTTTAAGGGCTAGACCCGCACGAGAGGCTTATTAGGTTGAAACGACTCCGTAGTAAGAGCGTTTAGCTAGGTTACTATCCACCGAATGGTGAAGCCACTTAGCAAAACGCACGACTTCAGAGACAAATTTAGTTTGAGGTTATTTTCAATGGCAAATATCAAGAGTCAGATCAAGCGCAACAAGCAGAACGAGGTAGCTCACGCACGTAACAAGGCGATCAAGAGCGAGCTAAAGACCCGAGTCAAGAATGCAATCACCGAAGCCACCAGCGGTTCGGAGAACGCCGAAGAAGCACTGCGTACCGCCCTCTCGAAGCTTGACAAGGCAGTCACAAAGGGTATCATCCACAAGAATCAAGCAGCTCGCCGAAAGAGCCGTCTAGTGGCACAGATTGCTAAGCTCACCGCCAAGTAGCCTCGCGGAGAAGCAAGCTCTGATTTGAATTTGAAACAACCCCGTTCCACTGCTGGAACGGGGTTGTTCTTTAACGGCTGACGACTCTACGCGAAGCTCTCGATGAATCCAGTGGGAAATGCTCGGTAATAAACTGGACAACCCCTCCACAAGGGGAAGGTCCCTCGGCCAAGAGTCTTTTGGCGTATTTTCGCCCTAGTACTCCCGATGGCACAAGAGCAAACACACCTTGAGGGTTGGATTGCGACTATGCGGGAGGAGGATCGACGATCTCATGTGCGGCTCATACTTTGAATTGAAGTTGACTGCTTCTTGATATAAAGCGTGAACTACCCCCGGCCACCTGCGTGATAGCACTCACAGTAGCCATAACTAATAAAACGAAGATCCATAGTCATCGGACATGAAGCGAGCCAACGCGACAATTCATACCCTTCGACTCCGTCTGTCTGAAATATAAATTATAAAAACGGCTTACACCTTAGTCTATTAATATCCAATAAAGTGAATTCGAATTATGAAGGACCATAACCCCCAAAATCTTTTGATTATCTAGCTTGTATCGTGAAGCTGGGTAGCAGATAATTCTTAGAGAATTCTCAATAAACAATGGCAAAGACGATACCGGTTCATTACTTTTCCATTACTTACCAGCCGTAGCGTATATCTCATCAGCAAGTAATTCGATGGAACGAACTAAAGAGCGTAACAACTACTAAAAGGGGTAATCAAATGACAATCATCGCAGTCAATATCATCGCAATGGCCTTTGCCACCGGCCTTATCGTCCTAGTACTCTCGACCGGAATGCACTTAGAGTACAGGCGAAGCGCCAATAAGCAGACAAAGCGCTTTCACCCATCTACCTACTCCGAGAAGATGGAGCTAGAGGCAAAGAGGTACGAAGAGTCGATCAAGAGCGCCAGATAGATAACTCTCCACATCTAACTACCTAGAAGACTATAGACCAAGGGCCGAGAATTATCTCGGCCCTTGGTCTATGTAGCCCCAGCCCCTCCACACAATTGTTCGATCAGTTAAAAATAATAAAGATAAGCGATAACTTATGTATCAATTACCACTTTATAGATAAAAGATAACCCTTTGATAACCTAAATTATTTATTATCTTATTTATAAAAGGCGTTAGATAAACTCAACTCAGTTGAAGTCGAAATTTCTAT
The DNA here is from genome assembly GCA_021805205.1 of Actinomycetes bacterium. Taxonomy (GTDB): domain Bacteria; phylum Actinomycetota; class Acidimicrobiia; order Acidimicrobiales; family Acidimicrobiaceae; genus Acidithrix. The sequence continues at coordinate 7,371 of JAJZFV010000042.1, forward strand.
TCAAAGATAGGGCAGGAAAGAAACAGATGACACTCTTTATGACACTTACGATCATGATATTCACAACCGCTACCATACTTGCAATCCTCTCACTAGGAATGTATCTGGAGTATCGACGGAGCGAAAGGGTGATTACTAAAAGCTTCCACCCATTTACATACAGCGAACTAGCACACCTTGAAGCGGCGAGGTACGAACAATCCCTTAAGCGGACCACTCCATAGCACCAAATAACCCTAGCTAAATCCCAAGGGCGAAAAATTGCTCTCCAGGATCAACAGCTGCGCCCCTGATCGTCCGAAGGGTAACTGCGTTGTGGATGATCTATCTGAAAAAGGATTGGCTAGGGCAAAATAACGCAAAGTCCACGGAAGCCGATCGTTTCTATCGGTCGGCCAAAGCCCTTGCATAAGGGGAACTGAGGAACTTGAAATTCTCAATGCCACCATTTATTTGCAGAAAAATTAGCGTAAGTAACATCCGTCAAGATCTCATTCGCTGAGACATTGACGCCCATATTCGAAATTTCACAAATCCAAAAAAACGGTTATTCCTGGGGTTCGTGACCTATGGGGTCAGTTCGTTTAAAGACTCCCAAAAATTGACCTCTTCGAACGTACATCGATGAGACTCACCTATCCGCCGATCGGCAAGCAATCTTCCCGACGCGCTACTTGACCACAGCGATTCGGTAATTCTCGTGGAGCATTCCACTTGCCGCTGTCTTCGATAGCAGGTGGTGCCACAAGATCCCATCCACGAATCCCTGAAAGTTAATTGTTAGTCAGGCAAAGAATTTAGCCCTGCGAAGCCAGCACCGACGGCGTCACATTTGTCGATGGGTAGACCACAACTAAATCACCAGGAACGGTCCATTCGCTATATTTGATGTGATTATCAACCAAGTACTTCACCAGCATTCCAGAGGTTAGGTTTCCGAGTTGAAGCACCGGCGAATCGCCCCACTGCGAATTGATCGGTGGAGGCTCCACGCTTACGGTTGGAAAGATCCACGCAGCACGTTTTGCCGACTGAACCTGGGCATCATAGGGAGGGTAGCGATCTGCGCCGCCAACTTGACTTGAGACAATAGATTCATGCGAAAGGTACATAAGGTCGTAGGCGACCCAATAACCCGCGTAGACGTAACGCACACCCCTAACCTTCAGCGAGTCGATCAAACCCATGGGAATGTTGTAGGTCCTTCCATGCTCAACTAACCCCGAGGAGCCGACTTGCCACATTGAGTAGTTGCCACTGACAATAAGTAAAACAGCGATAGCTATTGCCCCTACCTTGGTAGGCAGTGAGAAGAATCGAGTCGAACCAAAAATGCGAAGCGATTTAATTGCTAACAGAAATTCGACTATCGCAACGATGCACAAAAAGGGGAGATAGGCGACGTAGCGCGCATCAAACCAGTAAAAGGAGGCTGGAAATATGGCATAGATAAAGGGGTAGATCAAAACACTTAACGAGACTGGAGCCAATATCGAGTTTCGAATAATTGCGAAGATCGAACCAGCAACTAAAACAAGGAGAATTATTAGATAGATATACTTTCCCTCTGCTCCACCAAGGATCCAAGCCCCAGTAAGTGGCACTTGAACTCCGAGCGCAATTGGGAGTGTGTGGTGAAAAAACACCCCAAGTCTAAAGAGATAATTTTCTGAGGCAGATACCACCGTCTGATTTTTAAGGGTTAAAAAGTGAGAATGGACCGTAACATAGATCCAAGGAAGAGCACCAACCATAACCCCAACCAGCGCTACCATCGACGCCACTAACGACCTGCTCCATGGCAACTTAAAGAGTGAAGCTAGGGCATAGATAGCACATGGAAAGAGAAAGTACACCGATTCGGGAGTTGCCCATATGGCTAAGCCCGCCATCAATCCAAGTGCTACCCACCTATAGAGTGGAGCTGGATCTCGCCTAATAAGTGTCAAGATGTAGACGACCAACAGTCCAAGCACAAGCTCTGCACCGCGAAATCCGTACTCTTTGACGCTATTCCAAGCAGCTGGCGCAGGCCATATCCAAACTATAGCACTTGCGACTAAGGCAGAGTAGGTCGATAATTTAGCTTTCAAAATCAGAAAGAGAACAAAAGTTGCAAGCGCCGCCAAAAATATCGGCGTAAAGGTAATTACAAAAGTTCCAAATCCAAATACGGTGCCAAAAGCTGCAACAACGTAGGGCTCGACTCCACCGTAGCCTTGGCCCCAAAATAGAGCTGGGGTATCCAGGTGCCGAATATGAACCGCCATCAACCCAACTACAGCCTCATCCGAATTGATGGTGCTATGGCTTGCCAAATAAATTCGGCCTACAATGCCAACGACAAAACAAATCAATGCGAAACTAACCGATAACCACTTGGCCTGTCGAACCCCCGTCGCCGTTGAATCCGGACTCGTATCAATCAAACTTTTTTCTCCAATTGGATGCGAAATACGACCTAAAGTGGCCTAACGACAACTAATACGAGTGTCAATTATGGAAGTATCGCCATCGAGCGGAAAATAAGACCATACAGTTGCCGAGGAGGCTTGGAAGCGGAATCTATTCACCTTCGTAACACCCACAAACAAGCTACCCTATTACCGAGCAAGAAATACTATCCAAATCCTCAAGCGCTGAAGACAAAAGCATTGATCTTGTCAAAGATGGACCTAAATCGATCCATTTTAAGACAGATTCAATACTCCCACCCAAGGAAACAACAGCTGCCTTGGTACCGTGTCTCACCCTAGTCAAAATTATCTCAAAACCATCAAGGCACCAAAATGGTCGCATCCAACTAGCGACCGAGAGGTCAAAGTCGCCAATCACGGATAATCTATCCTTTTTGCTGACCCTACGATTTGTACGATAGAGCAACGTTGCCATAGCATTCCGATATCGAAACTCGATAGCGAACAGCATGAGTGTCATCGCGATGACGATTGGAGCCGCAGATAGATGAAAAACCCAATCGATACCGTGGTAGTTCGCAGCCTAACCGTCGCTTCTAAAACAACTAAAATCCTAAATTCAATTGACCTTGGAATTAGCTCTTCCACAATCGCTGGATTGATCGGACCATCTGGTTCAGGTAAATCCACCCTAATAAGAACGATCGTTGGCGGTCTATCCAACTACCACGGCTCTATAGAAATCCTCGGTCAAAGGGCAGGCTCTCGCGCCTTGAGATCACGGCTATCGTACATGCCCCAAGGCAGCTCGATCTTTGATGACCTAACCGTAGAAGAAAATCTTCGCTACTTTGCCTCCCTCGTTATAGTTGGTAAAAGTTCACAGCTAGTCGAGGTTGAACGATTGATTGATCTGACTCACCTAAATGAAGTTGCAAAACAGATCACCAGCAATCTATCCGGTGGACAACGCCAGCGCGTTTCCCTTGCAATTACCCTTATTGGAGATCGAGATCTCCTGATATTAGATGAGCCCACCGTGGGGCTAGATCCAATACTAAGAGAGGAGCTTTGGACTCTCTTTCGCACCTTAGCATCTAACGGTAAGACTCTCCTAGTCTCAAGTCACTCGATGGACGAGGCCTCGAAGTGCGACGATCTGATCCTTCTTCGATCGGGCTCCATCCTCGCTCAAGGATCTGCATCAGAGCTATTGACCAAAACCGGAACTCAATCGGTGGAAGAGGCCTTCGTCTCCCTAGGACGCTGCTAAATAATGCACTACTCCAGCCTGGAAAATCGTGACCTCCAAGTTAGGGTTTTTCTGTGTGGTTAAAGCAGCATTTGTCCTTGTCAGGTAGAATATATCTATGTTGGGAAGTGAAGATAATCAGGTAGGACTAACCGATACCGAGGCCTTTTGTTCAAAGCT
>JAJZFV010000055.1 GCA_021805205.1 Actinomycetes bacterium
CCTCCGGTTGAGCCATAGAAGTTTGCATCACCGAAGGAGAAGACTCCGCCATCTGATGCAACTAGCCAATAGCCCTTGCCATCTGGTGTGGCTGCAATCCCAACGATTGGTTTGTTCAGAGCCATGCTTCCGGTTGAGCCATAGAAGTTTGCACTTCCGTAGGTAAATACTCCACCGTCACTGGCAACTATGTAATATCCCGGGGTTTTAAGGATCGATGGACTTTGAGGTGATGTTGGTGTGGTGGTTGGTGGTGTGGTGGTTGGTGGTGTGGTGGTTGGTGGTGTGGTGGTTGTTGGTGGTGTCTGAACGACCGTTCCTGGAGCTAATGTTGCAACTGAAACTTCAGTAGATGCTTTTGAGTTACCAACTGGATTCGAAGCAACTACATCGAAGAAGTAAGTGCTTGATGGATTTAGTCCAGTTATGGTGCAACTTGTAGAAGTAGCAGTGAGAGCCGGAGTACAGGTAACAGGAGTGTTTGACTCTCCGCCAGATGTCCTACCTTCAAATACTTCATAGGTTGTAGCCGGTGAATAAGAAAGATCGCTACTAGGCGTCCACGAAATAGATACAGAGCTAGGTGTTACCGAAGTTGCGGTTATCGAAGTAACTGGTTGAGGCGCCGTTTGGGTGATAGTTATCGTTTGTTGATCAGTTGGGGCGGAGAAGTAGGTTTGGTTACCCAATTGATTGGCATCAACTATGCACTCTCCGACACCAGTAAGGCTAACTGTAGAGTTGTTCACAGAACAGACCCCACTTGAACTCAAGGTATCCACAGAAAAGAGAACGGGGTTACCCGAGCCGCCCCCGGTAGCACTCAGAGTTATTACTCTTCCGAGTGCACCTGTTTTTGGTGAAATAAAGGTGATTTGTTGTGGTGTGCCTTGCACTGATCCCGCATTGCAGCCACCACTTATCGGACTTGGGAATCCCCTTTGATCTGTAGATGGGCAAAGTTGAATGGTATTTCCATTTATAGAGACACTAGTACCTGATGGGATGAGACCAATGGAAGGATTGCCAGTCTCTGGTTCAATGGTAGGGGTTGGGCCACCATTGTTAGCGAGTGGTCCGAGGAGATCTACTAGTGCCTTTTGGCTGCTGCTATTTGCTTGATAATCAGATTTTTGGGTAACAAGACAAGACGTATCGTCAACAACGTTGTAACCATATGACGTGATTGGACTCACTAATTCACAATTTCCCCCAGAGTGCTGATCGGTGATGATGGAGGAGGTCAAGTTGAAGGTGCCACCGTTAAGGATGCTGCCTCCTAATCCGACAAGAAGGCTGGGATTTACACTGCCTCCGTTGCCGACCATGTTGTTCGAGACTGTGTCGCTTGTGGCCGTAACAGTTCCTGAATTGTTATAGATGCCGCCGCCGTCGCCGCCAAAACCAAAGCCGAACCCGTTGCCGGCAATGTTGTTTGAAATGGTATCGTTGGTGGCCGATAGTGTACCGGAGTTATTTATACCACCACCGTTGCCGCCTCGGCCAAATTCGCTACCTCCGTTGCCGGCTATGTTGTTTGAAATGGTATCGTTGGTGGCCGATAGTGTACCGGAGTTATTTATACCACCACCGCCTCCACCGTTGGAGCCGTTGCCTGTTGCATTGTTCTCGACTGTGTCGTTGGTGGCCGATAGTGTACCGGAGTTATTTATACCACCACCGTTGCCGCCGTTGCCACCGATGCCGCCGACGCCTGTTGTGTTGTGAGCAATGGTGTCATTGGTGGCCGATAGTGTACCGGAGTTATTTATACCACCACCGTTGCCGCCGTTGCCACCGTTCAAACCGTTGCCTGTAGCGTTGTACTCGATCGTGTCATTGGTGGCCGATAGTGTACCGGAGTTATTTATACCACCACCGTTGCCGCCACTTTGGGCGTTACTACCAGTGACATCAATTACACTTCCAGTAGCGTTGTACTCGATCGTGTCATTAGTAGCCGATAGGGTGCCGGCGTTGTTGATACCACCACCACCGTTGAGTGCATATCCAAATTGAATTGTGATACCTGTTACAGTAGCGGTTACGCCTTGGTTTACTATTGCTACCGAGTTATTCAGAAGTAACGCTGAGGTTCCACCCACGAAGGTTGATGATGGTCCCGCACCTTCGATGGTGAGGTCTTTATTGATGGTGATTGATTCATTGAAGGGACTTGCCATTGAAGATGATCCAACGGTGATGGTATCACCAGCCACAGCATTTGTAATGGCGTTGCTGATCGTTGCACACGGGCTTGATTGAGAACAAGTCGTATTCGAAGTATCTGATCCGGTCTTCGAGACAAAGAGAATTGGTGAGGCATTTGGCTCTGCATCTACTTCATTAGATGAAGATGAAACATTTCCAGATGTATCGACCGTTACCACTGTGAAGTAGTAAGTTGTACCCTTTGTAAGACCCGTTACCTGGAAGCTAGTTTGACTCGCGGGTATCAATGTCGCATTTATAGGAGTAGTTGTCTCACCTGAAGGACTCGTTCCCTCGTAGACGTTGTAACCTGCGACGGATAAACTTTGAGAAGGCATCCAAGAAAGAGTTACAGCTGATGAACCAGTTACGACAGGGGCCAGCTGCTCTGGCGGAACAAGACTCAATACCGCCGATGCTGGTTTTGCGGTTCCTGCGATAAGTGGGAGTAGTCCAAGGCTTAGGGACGCAGCCGAGACGATAATGGACGACTTAAAGAGACGACCTGAAAATAAAGATGGGCGAGGCTTTTTAAATCTCGGCAGTTGCGACACCTTAGATAGCACTTTCTGCTCCTCAAAATTATCTACACCACCGTCATCAATTAACCCACCGCTTGCATAGTGAGCTCTATGTGAGTTTTTTAGTTGACTCAGTGGAATCGAATCTAAATTTATGGATACGACTCGAAAATGATATCAGTTTTTTTAAAAGCCGAGTGAACTAAGGGGGCTAAATTTTTGAAATTTCGCCCGCAATCTGGATATAAACAATTTGAAGATCGTTAGTTCCCAATTGATAATAAAGCCACCTTACCGAGTTGAACGGTATTGGAACCTCGAACGAGCCTGAAGGCGCAGTTGTATTTTGGTGATAATCGAAGTGGGGCCTATAAGTAAAAACGATATATCATCGCGAAGAGCAAGGCTATCCGGTGTACAAGTAAAGCAATGGGAAGTAACTACGGAATGCTACTGCAACTAGGCATCTTGGAAAAGTAGGGCTCAGAAAGAGACTCCAGTTGGAGCGCCCACTTTTCCAAAACTGCGCACTTTCAATATTCCAGTTAGCAGCATTATGGCCAAGATCAAAGTCTATAAAAGTTCCGTCTTGGCCAAAAGATTTTATTGTAACTATTAATTTTGCGGAATTACCTTACCATTTGCATCAGTAGGACGAGCAAATGCTGCAATGAAGTCACGGGCCGTCGCCTCGAAGTAGCGCTGTGGCGGACGAAGCATATTTACGACTAAGTCGCTACCGTTACTCGGAAGAGCGGGGCCATTATTAGGTGGATTGAAGTAAAAGAAGTTGGTCCAAGACGAGTTGATATCCATCTCCATTGCCCTTACGGCACCAGCCCTAATAAGGATATTTGCAAGGTCGGCGACGCTAAGCGATGCCCCTGCCGCATAAAGGATCGCGCCGTTAGCGGTTACGCCAACACCAGATCTCCAAACCAAGACTTGGTTTCCGACAGTAGCGCCCCATTGTGCAAAGTTGGTGGAGTTGACCGTGGGGTTTACCTTTCCATTGTCGACGATAAGAGATAGGTTTTGACGGACCGATGCAACATCTGGAGTAAGGGTCTGGTCCCTGCCCCACTGAACCACATTGGCAGTTCCATTCTTATAGACAACGAACGAGGCTGCGCCATTTACCAAAGGATAAGCCGTTCTTCCCTCGGAGTACCATCCGCCCTGAGCGTCTTGCATCCTAAAACCGGCATTGAATGCGGCCACTAACGACGCCTCTTGCGACGAGGAGAAGGGGGCCATGTTCTGCCAAGGACCTTTACCTGGCTCCTGGGCGCCAGCAAAGAGGGTAAAGGAGAGAAGATTGGGATCCATCCAAGCAACCCCAGCAACCAAAGAGGTGTATACCTTGGAGGGTCGCAAAGTTGTGGTATAGAGGCCTGCAACTCCACCTATGGTCCTACCTTGGGGAGACCATACGCCTTCGCCTGGAAGTGCTGGAGTAACGAAGGGAGTTATCGGCTTTGGTGGCGGTAGGTGAACTGGACCCGAGGCAACTGTGGTGGTAGTCGCTATTACTGGCGCCTTGATTGCACCCTTGGGAGGGGCGCCGCCAACCGGAGGCTTATGGTGAGAGTACCAAAAGTTCTCTACGAACGCTACAAAGCTAGCTCCGCCGTGGCCGCGAATCCACTCAACTGCAGAGACTCCAACTCCGCTAGTACCGGAGCTGAGCACCGCTCCTCCGAAGGAGTAGGAGAAACCGATCATTCCAACTATCGCCAATGAGACGACTGTGATCCTGAAGTACCGGGGGCGTCTACTACGAAGATTGTAAGTTCTCGCACCCCTATTTCGCTGAATTATATCTGTCATAAACCTTTGACCAAATGTGTATTTTTGTCCACTATAAATTAGTCCGCATATGTGATGCTTTGCTGAATGTCCTCTTCATCGAGGTCATCGTAGGCAACATCTAGGGGTAATCTGAGAATGAAGTGCGCACCCAATAACTCACCAACTTCATCTGATACCTCAATTGTTCCATGGTGAGCCTCTACCAGTCCTGCCACGATCGATAGGCCGAGGCCAGATCCTCCGGTTGAGCGAGCTCGATCTTGTTCGGCGCGGTGAAAACGTTCGAAGACCTTTTTACGAATCTCTAACGGGATCCCAGGCCCATCGTCACAGATGCTCACTTCGATATAGTCAACGTCCACGATAGTGACGCGGCGCATCGCTATCGAGACTGAAGAGACGCAGTGGCGGGCGGCATTTTCCAAAAGGTTTCTAATGACCCTCAATATCTGATCTCCATCCGCACTTATCCGTGCAGCGGCGATATTTGTCAATACCTCAACGTTCTTATGGAGACGCAGTCGCCGAACCTCACCAAGAATGAGTTCATCGAGGTCAACTGTTTCAAACTTTGGCTTCAGCGCCCCTTCGTCCATCTTTGCCAATGTAAGAAGATCGCTCACTATCCGCGCCATACGATCCGCCTCCTCAAGGGCTGCGTTGAGCGCAATCGGGATCTCAGTCGCCTCTGGGTGCATCAAGGCGATCTCCAACTCAGCCCGAATCGTTGCGATCGGAGTCCGAAGTTCGTGTGAAGCATCTGACACGAATTGACGCTGCCGCTCGGTGGAAGATTCAATACGATCGAGCATCTGGTTCATGGTACGAGCAAGGGCCTCGATCTCATCGTCCGTAGTGGGCTCAAAGACACGTCGATGGAGGCTGCTACCGCTGATGTCGTCGACTTCGCTTCGGATCTTTCTAACTGGCCGCAGTGCGGCTCCGGTGAGAAGGTAGGAGAGAAGGCCAACAAAGAGGATCAAAAGTGGAAAGAGGATCAAAAGCGAGGTAGAGATGGTATGGGTGGATTGCTCTCGCGACGACAACGAGGCCCAAACTAGGACGAATACAGTCGGCTGGGCCGAGATGGCACCAGAGTTGGCGGCCGTCGGTGGGACCCCTTGTACTTGGGTCTCACTCGGCTCGGCACTTGGAAACTTACCTGTTAGATCATCGATATGAACCACGTGGAGGCCATCTGGAGAGATCGGTACCCTCTCTCCCACCAAAACTCCATTGAAATCGCCTTTGAAGCGAGTGCGAAGGATTGATAAGTTACTGGTAGAGAGCATGGTTACCTGGTTGGTCGCATTCGATACCGCAACGATCGGCGCAAGGCCATCGAAGTTGGCAGTAGATGCTACCACTTTGCCCTGAGCATCAATTACTTGGACCCCAAGGTCACCCCGTGGAGCCGGGAGAGGGTTCACGATCTCTCTCCCCTTGAGAAGCACCGATGCAGTCGATACTTCAGCACGAGCTAAGTTGAGAGCACCTTGGTTAAAGACGTCGACGACATTTTTAACTAGGAATAGACCCGCGATGAAGAGAGCGATCGAGACAACTAGCACTGCTGCGATAGTCGTCCTCCATCGCACTGATCTAAGGCGCATGAATCTCACGAAGTAATTTCCTCGACAAAAGGTCACCCCAGCGGGTCACCTTATAGATCATACTTCGACTAACTGACAAAAAAATTAAACTCAACTCGCAGCAAAGGCATTCTTATCTACGAGATAACATAACCGGCGCCCCGTATGGTACGAATCGTCTTGGTTCCAAAGGGCTGATCTATCTTCTTTCGGAGATAGCCGACGTAGACCTCTACGATATTTGAGTCTCCTTCAAAGTCGTAGTCCCAAACGTGTTCGATGATGTCTGCCTTGGTTAGAACTTCACCCTTTCGTCGAAGGAGCAGTTCGAGCAAGGAAAACTCACGAGAGGTAAGTTCAATGGAGGTACTTCCTCTAAATACACCGTGGCTAGCTGGATCTAGGGTCAAGTCACCGACTGTAAGTTGTGTCGGCCGCGAGGTCCCGCTTCGCCTGAGTAGTGCCCGAATTCTAGCGAGCAAAACTGTAAACGAGAAGGGCTTGGTGAGAAAGTCATCGGCCCCGGTGTCGAGAGCTTCTGCCTCATCGAGCTCACCATCTTTAGCGGTAAGCATCATTATCGGACACCAAATCTCAGCCTCACGGATCAGGGCACACAACTTGAAGCCATTAATTCCTGGGAGCATGATATCCAAGATGATGACGTCGTATGGGCTCTCCTTTGCGAGCTTTAGCCCGGTAGTCCCATCGTTGGCGACATCAACTGCAAAACCCTCTGCCTGCAATCCTCGACGTAGTGCATCGGCCAATCTAACTTCATCTTCTACTACGAGTATGCGCAACTTACCTTAATTCTCCTAACAGACTTGGATATTCTACCGATGCAAGTCAAAACACTACTTTTATTCGAAGGGTAAGCTACGACCTTAAGCTTGACCTATCGGTAGAGAAAGCTCAAAAAAACTTTAACACAGCAATTTATTCCTTCAAAGTCTTTACCGCTTACTACTTTTTCTCGAAAAGAGACCCAGGAAAGGTAAGTGCGATGTATCTCGGGGTGGTTGAGATCCAAAGTAGGAATTGACAGAAGGTCTAAATTGTCGTCCGCAAGATCAAATTTGCAAAGTCGCACACTTTAGAAAGTCGACCTTAATTGAAGAGGGAGGCCGTCGGCCTCCCTGCAATCCCCCGTCCAAAGACTAGACGCATTGGACTCCCCCTGATCTTGCACGCTTCCCCCAAAGCTTTGTGCAATCACTGTCCGCAACGTCTAACTAATGAATATTATATATCGCTGTGACTCCAGTCACAAATCACCCCGGCAGAAATGTTAACATTTCGAAAACTTTCTTAAGAAAAGCTGTGGATCTACCTCTGATAGCCGGTCTTCTCCAGTTCAAATGCGAGTTCAAAGTTGCCGCTCTCGGTAATTTTCCCCTTCTCGTAGACGTGTACCACGTCTGGAACCAACTCCTTGAGAAGCCTTGAGTAGTGAGTTATGGCGATAACCATCAACCCTTCCTCCTTAACCATCCTCGAGATTCTTCGGGATACCTCCCTGAGGGCATCGATATCTAGCCCAGAGTCCAGCTCATCGAGGAGTGCGAGCTTTGCACCCAAAAGCGATAGCTGAAGGGTCTCGAATCGCTTCTTCTCGCCGCCAGAAAATCCAACGTTGATCGCCCTATCGGCGAGTTCTCGATCGAGTCCGATCGAGGAGAGCTCCTCTTCTAAATTTCGTTCAACTCTAAAATCGCTCTCTTGTGGCTGAGCCCTACGGATGTCGTCGAGGTAGACGCCACCAAGTTCACTTGGCAGCTGGGAGATCAGGAAAATACCACTTCTTGCCCTCTTGTAGGTCGGTAGATGGGTTATGTCCTCACCGTCGAGGGTGATCTTCCCCTTTGTGATCTGATAGCCAGCCTTTCCCATAATGGCTGAGGCCAGCGTCGTCTTGCCCGAGCCATTGGGGCCCATTATTGCGTGGACCTGCCCCGCCTTTACCTCAATTGAAAAGCCCTTGACTATCTCCTTGCCGTCGATAGAGACGTGTAGGTCCTCAATGATCAGTTCACGATTAGCCATTTATGCGATCACCACTACTCTCTGATCTTCAACTACTACCGTAAAGGTCGGCACTGCCTTAGTGGCGGGAAGGGTTTGGGGTTTACCTGTCTTGAGCGAAAAGGTACTACCGTGCTTCCAGCATTCAATCTCGCAATCGGCGACGTATACGTCACCCTCGGATAGGGAGATGTCGGCGTGAGAGCACTTGTCGCCTATGGCGTAGAAGTCGTCTTCTATGCGAACTACAGCGACATCGTGCGAACCAATCGATACCTTCTTTACGCCACCGTTACGGTCGTAGTCATCAACACTTCCAGCATCAAAACGATTTGACAATTAAATTCCCTTCAACTTGTTGGCCACTAGTGCACCGATCTGAGCTCTTAGATTCAAATTAGGTATCGCCTCGGTGATCTCCTTGAAGAATCCTTCGATTATGAGTCGGCGAGCCTCTTCGGGATCTACTCCACGGGACTCAAGGTAAAACATCATCTCCGGATCGATCGGCCCCACAGCCGAAGCATGGGAACAGCGAACGCTGTTCTCGCGAATGTCTAGGTTTGGAACCGAATCGGCCCTTGCCCCGGGAGACAGAACTAAGTTTCGATTGGTTTGGTAGGCGTCTGACTTTACCGCCCCCTCTTCGATAACTACAAGGCCGGAGTAGACGCTGTGGGCATCATTTCCTACTGCACCCTTGAAGAGGAGATCTGAGGTGCTACGGGGCGCGATATGGCGCTGAAATGTTCGAAAATCCAGCATCTGCTTGTCGCTACCGAAGTAACACGCGCGCACCTTCATATCGACATCGTCGCCGATGATTCGGCCATCAAATCTCAAACGACCATAGTCGGCTCCAAATCCGAAGGCGCTATAGGTTACTCGGCTGGCCCTATCGGCTTCGATTACGACGTTTTCGACGATAGAGGCGTTGGCGTCGCAGTTTTGCAAGTAGCTATAGGTACAGATCGCATCGGAACGGACTGCAACCTCAACCAATGGTGTTAGTAGTGAAGCGGCGCCCCCACCAGTTACAACCTCGATCACCGAGGCCGAGGAGCCCCTTTCAAAGATGAATTCGAAGCGCGGTGCTACAAGTGTGGTGGCGGCATTTAGCTCAACCTCCAGGAGGATCGGGTCTTGGAGTTGATACCCCTCTTCAACCGTCACTCTAACGGCTACCGGTGCATAACCGCGGGCGAATAGGCGAAAGTAGTCGTCGTTGGAGTCTATTGAAAAGGTCGATTGCTCTTTGGACGAATCAACCTGCTCGATGCGAATACCCTCCGCACCTTCAAACCAGATACGTCCATCGGTTAGGGTAATTCGTCCGGAGAATTCTCCGTCGATCGATGGGCCCCTGCTGCTATCGGCGACAGCGGCACCACTTACCTCAAAGCTTCCGACCTCGGCCAGGAGTGAATCAATACGAGAGTAGCGCCACTCCTCTTCGGTAGCTGACGGCAGTGGTTTTTGTGCCAGAAGCTCTTGGGCTCTCCGTCGATCAGACTTTTGGGCTTCGGCTATATCCGAAAAAAGCTCCATGTGGGCACTTTGAAGATCACGCAACGCGAGTTGGTTTTCGGCCACAAAACACCTCATATCCTCAAGTGTCAAATAATTTCTACTATCACGATAGTGTAATTTACACCTCTATTGGGCGTGCCAAACAAGGTTATAGCTACCAAGGCCCCCAATTGAAGTTCCAACCATCTTGCTACATTGTGACGGGGTAAGATGCGAACCGTGACAGACTTTCAATGTTTTGAGATATCGGTCGACGACTCAGTCGGCCACCTCCGCCTCAACCGCGGCGATAAGCGCAATGCTATGAACCCCGCCTTCTTCGAAGAGCTCCCCCGCGCCGTTGAGGCACTCGCCAACGATAGTGACGTTAGAGCGATCGTCTTATACTCCAACACCAAGGACTTCACGGTGGGGCTAGATCTAAAGGAGTCGATTCTTCACTTCGAAAAGGGTTCAGTAGCAAAGTCGGCAAGATCGATGTACGACAGGGTTCGCCAACTACAGCGCAGCTTTTCGATATTGAGCGAGATCGATCAACCCACCATTGCGATTCCCACCGGATACTGCATCGGCGGCGGAATTGACCTCATTGCGGCGTGCGATATCCGCTACGCCTCGAGCGATACCATATTTTCAATCCGAGAGGCCAAGATCGCAATAGTTGCAGATCTCGGAACGCTACAACGACTACCATCTATCATCTCACGGGGAGACTTAGCAGAGTTAGCACTATCGGGCGATGACTTTAGCGCTGAGTACGCACGTGAGATACGACTGGTATCGAAGGTATTGAGTGACAGGAAGGGGGCCATCGATGCTGGAGTAGCCCTAGCTAAGAGGATCGCAGAGAACTCCCCGCTAGCAACCGGCGGCACTAAAGATATCCTCCGCTCGGTCTACGACAAAGATCTAAGGGCAAATTTGGATCGCATCGCCCTATGGAACTCAGCCTTTATTAGGTCGAACGACCTGAGCGAAGCAATGTCCGCATTTGTCGAGCGGCGACCACCTAAGTTCAGCGGCGAATAGCCTTATTGATCGCGCCTCTTCCAGAATGGCAGGCGCTTTCGCTTCTCCTCTTTCATATCCTCTAGAGCGTCGTCAACCGCGAGGTTGACGACCATCTCAGCTTGATCGAGTAGATCTTCTATATCTCTGGAATGATCATCGAGGCTATCCACTGATTCAACTGGCTTTGGCACCAGGCTTCCATGTTTCCATCCAACATCTGCAAGGCGACGCTCGTACTTAGGGCAATTGGAGGGGCAGCGAAATGGGGCCTCTGGAGCCAAGTTAAGGGCACAGAAGCGTGCCGCCTCTCCAGAGCTATAGGTCCTACTCTGGAAATTCTTGCACTCTTCGCGCATCGCCATAGATTTACCTCCACACCAAGGTCTCGCCTAGGTCTCTAATGAACTGATGAGGAGATCCGCTTCGGTGCGCCGATTTGGGCTTTGACCCCGACGTATAGGGCCAACCTCATTTCTCGATTATAACGTCAACTAACAATAATCGTAGGCTCATCAATTTGGAAAATGTAAGACCAAGCTGAACCTTTGCTTGGAACAAGAGCATGGTTGTCGACGGCTCCCTTGACGATCGCAAATCAAGGCCACCACAAGACGAGCACCAGGTAGCCAAAGTAGAATGCCACTTGTCGCCCGCCGTTTTTCGCCACGACTACCCCCAGCTTTTGGGTCGCAGAAAAATTTATATATTTTTTTCAAAATTCTCTAAAGGTTTTTCTTTGTGTGCCGATAACTTTAATGCGACCCAATAGAGAGTTGAAAAGGGGCCCCTCTCTCCTCCTCGTTGGATCGGATATATGAAAAACTAAACTGGAGTTACTGCCTCCACCGAGATATCTCGTTGTGAGGTTTTTCTATTTTGAATCATCTTTCATCTGCAATAGCCCGAAGCCTGATGCTCGAAGCCAGCCCTAGTTTCAAGTATCGGTCCCTCCAGCTTTCCCCTCTGCGAACTATGAATAAGGAACAATGTACAGACAGTAGATTCAGGGATACTTTATGGTTCCATATCTAGAGCAAACCACTCACCCTCTCTACAGATAACGATCGCCATAAATTTGAGTCAACCTAAAGTGGAAATTGACCATCTCTTAGATCGATATCCAAGGTGGATCGCTCAAATCTATCGATCGGACATTTATTCCGTGGGGTCGCTACGAACAAGGTCCGAGACCTTTCAATCACATATCACCCTTAAAGGGCTAAGGGGAACAGGTGGTAGGTGCGAAGACTCTCAGTTCCTCGCTCATCAGCAATTGCGCAGATACTCATTTGTTACACAAAAAAGATTCCGCAACGCTTTAGGCGAGTTTCAGAAACTTCAAAGGTTCACCACTGATAGTGGATACATACCAAGTTATGGCTATCGAGATTTCAGATAGTTGAAGAAGTGAATCAAGGAGCTAACGAGATGGACGAAAACAGGTTTAATGGCGAAGATCCGCTCGACGAAGACCTAGCGGCAATTTCTGGCGAAGGTCCTAAGAACGACGGAGTTATCCGAGAGGTTCCAACCAACGCATACGAAATGGGTGCAACTGCTACCCTTCCAAGGACGGCGGCTCCGGCGGCTCCAAAGGCAAAGAGGGGTAGCGGAGGAAAGCTCGTCGTGGGAGTAGCACTTACCGCTCTTAGCGTTAGCTTCGTTGGTGCATATGGAGGCTACAAGCTTGCGAGCCACAATAGCCCCACTACCACCTCCTCATCGGCCTCAAATACGATCGCTCAGCAGCCGGCAACTGCATCGTCGACGGCAACGATAACATCTAGCAATGGCACTGCAAATATCCAATCGATCTTGGCCAAGGTAGAACCAGCGATCGTTGACATCTCCACCTCCGGAGTCACCTCGAATGGCTTCTTCGGAGGAACCTCTGCCTTCACCGCAGCGGGCACTGGAATGATCATGACCTCGGATGGCAAGGTGTTGACCAACGCTCACGTGGTAGCAAACGCCACTCAAATCCACGTGACTCTACTCAACCAAAACAAGTCATATACTGCTACCGTGATTGGATCTGACCCCGCTCACGACGTCGCTGTACTGCAGATTCAGGGGGCATCGAACCTCCCAACTGTCACATTCGGAAAGTCGTCTGCGGTTCAAGTTGGCGACAGCGTCGTAGCTATTGGAAATGCTTTGGCACTCCAGGGAATGCCTACCGTCACGAGCGGTATCGTCTCAGGACTTCATAGGTCACTTTCGACTTCTACTGCCAATCTGACCGACATGATCCAAACCGATGCCCCGATCAACCCCGGAAACTCCGGTGGACCCCTCCTGAACGCCTCAGGACAGGTAATTGGGATGAATACCGCTATCTACTCCGGAACCGGGACCGAGCCAGCTCAAAATATCGGCTTTGCTGAGGCTATCGATTCAGTACTTCCAGTTGCTCAGCAGATCGAGGCACACCCCAACACCTCCTCTACTACAAATGCCACAGCGGGATATGGCTACCTCGGAGTGGGCATTCAATCGATGTCCTCGACACTAGCTAGCCAAGTTGGCGTCCCAGCCTCTACTACCGGTGCCTTAGTGGACCAAGTCGTCCCAGGATCGCCTGCGGCAAATGCTGGTATCTCCGCGGGAGCGGTCATAACTGGAGTAAATGCCATGACCATCAACAACGCCGGCGAATTAGTAAAGGTAATCCATGCCTTCAAGGCTGGAACCACAGTTACTCTTCGTTGGGTCGACAGCCAGGGGAGCCACAGCGCCCAAGTAACTCTTGGAAGTGCACCTCTCGCCTAGAAGGTAGTTAGTATCGAAAGGAGATAGGTTGTCGTCGTTCGCGATAAAAAGTGAGTTCAAATTGGCAGAGAGTTCAAATGCGCCACGCGTCCTAGTAATCGACGATGAGTCTTCGATTACCGACCTAGTTGCCATGGCGCTAGGTTTTCAGGGATACAAGGTCGAAAAGGCCGGTGGAGCGAGAGAGGGTATAGAGAAGGTACGCTCCTTCGCACCCGACATCATCCTCCTCGATGTAATGATGCCCGAGCTTGATGGATTTGAGGTCGCCCGACGTCTGCGAATGGAAAAGTTTGAGACACCGATCATCTTTCTTACCGCTAAGGACACCACTGAAGACAAGGTAACTGGATTAAAGATTGGTGGCGACGACTACGTAACCAAACCCTTCTCCCTCGAGGAGCTTGCGGCCCGGGTCGACGCCATCATCAGGAGAACTCGCAAAGAGACTGAATCCTCGAGTCGAATCGTCTTTGCAGATCTGATCCTCGACTTAGAGACTCACGAAGTATTCAGAGGGGGTGAACCGGTTGAACTTACTTCAACTGAGTTCAACCTCCTCCAGTACTTGATGGAAAATGCCCGCAGGGTAGTCTCCAAGAGTCAAATCCTCGACCACGTATGGCACTACGACTTTGGCGGAGATGCCAATATTGTTGAGACCTACATCTCATATCTGCGACGTAAGATCGACCGCGAAGGTGAGCCATCGCTAATTAGGACCGTGCGTGGCGCCGGTTACTCGATGAGGATGCCCTCGAACTTCGAGGGCTAGAATCACGGTCACACGCTTTGAATGGACATCAAGTGAACTTTGCAAAGAAGTTTCTTTCAAAACAGATCGAAAAGTCACTCGGTGCCCCGCTCGTCGACGATGTGCAAAAGAGTTTAAAGTCAAGGTCGACGCTCAAAGCAAAGCTGGTAATAACGGTAGCTCTCTTGGTAGCCGCTGGCCTTGCGGTTGCTGATTTGACTACCTATACTGCCTTGCGGTCGTTTCTCATTGGCAAACTTGACCAACAGCTACAGACCACTATTGGAGCCACTGCTCAAGCCCTAATTGACTCGTTTCAAGGGCGACAAAACCCAGGTCCAAGTACCATCGTTCCAAATGGATCTTGGGGAGAGATCGTAAACGGAAGCCACGTCGTCTTTACCGTCGCCTTCGTCCAGGCAAATACCAAGCAAGGACCTGAGCCAAAGATAATCTTTCCTACCAAATCTTCAGCTGGAAACATTGCTATTGGTATTCCAACCTCGGTACCGGCGATCGGAGACCACAACCAAGAGTTTCGAGTTCTAGCTGAAAACCTAGGTAACTCTGCTAGCTCATTTGTAATTTTGGCTCTTCCGGAGAACGATCTCCAAGCCACCTTGGCTCGTTTAGCCCTGGTCACCACCTTGGTATCGCTGATACTTCTAATCTTGATCATCTCATTGGGGACCTATCTCATCGGACTTGGCCTCTCTCCGCTCGATCGAATGACCGAGACGGCCGTGAAGATCTCAGAGGGAGACCTCTCTCGACGCATCGAGGCTACCTCTCGTGACACTGAAGTAGAAAAGCTTGCCAATGCCCTCAACTACATGCTCTCGACCATTGAAGATGAGATCGGACGTCGGGAGGAGTCTGAGGCACGTCTCAAGCGCTTCGTAGCCGACGCCTCTCACGAATTGAGGACACCACTTACCTCGATTCGAGGTTACGCCGAGCTAATCGAAACGGGGTTGATAGTCGCCCACGACGATATGCTTCTAGCAGCTACCAGAATAGGACGAGAGAGCGAGCGAATGGCGGGCCTTGTAGAGGACCTTTTACTATTAGCTCGCCTCGATCAAGCCCGCGAGTTAGCCAAGAATGACGTCGACTTCTCTAAAGTGGTCAGCGATGTAGTGGCAGATGCCAAGGTAGTAGAACCCGACCGGCCGATTGAAGTGCATATCGAGTCCGACCTTCATGTAATCGGTGATATGCCTAGATTGACTCAGGTGGTTGCCAACTTGATGTCCAATCTAAGGAGCCACACCTACCCCGATACCAAAGCAACTGTAACCCTTCAAAACCATGCTAACGACGAGAATAAGCTGATTCTTAGTGTGGCCGACGATGGCCCGGGGCTTACAAAAGAGCAGCTAGAGCACGTCTTCGAACGCTTCTACAGGGCAGATCCTTCTCGTACCCGGGCCGCAGGGGGTGCTGGCCTTGGCCTCTCTCTTGTAGCGTCAATCGTTGCCGCACACTCCGGTCGCAGTTGGATAGCCTCTGATGGTCCAGGCAAAGGGGTAACCGTCTTCGTGGAACTTCCGTTGGCAGTTGACAACGAGCCCCAAACCCAACTAGATCAGCTCGATACAAAAATTTAGCTAACCCTTATAAAAGGTGTTACCGCTGTAGTTCATCTTTGGTAGTTTGTCACAATGGCATATAAATTCCACGGATCATTCATCGACGAATTTCAAAGGATGAGTGATGAGCTCTACAACCTAGCGATCGAATCGGGCCTCGACGCCGACATTCCACTCGAGGGATGGACGATGTCGCATCTGATATCGCACCTCAGTAACGTCTACCATCGCATGAACCTTCGTATCGGCGCTACCGAGTCTCCTCAATTCACGGACCAATATCATACTGGAGCAGAGGCAATCTCTAGATTTAAAGCCACTCGCGATGCCCTAGTCCAACGCCTTACGGAGGTTGATTCGGCCACACACTGCTGGAATTGGACTGGTTCAAATCAGAACAAACATTGGATTGAGAGGAGAATTGCCCATGAAACCGCAATTCACCTCCTCGACGCCTTAGCGTCTATAGATATTTCGAAGGCAGCTCACTATAGCTTCGACGGCAACTTTGCAATCGATGGAGTAGAAGAGTTCCGCGAGACCTTCCTCGCCCGCCTAGAAAAGGACTTTAAAGGTCCGGAGAGCGACGTGACCATCCGCTTAACCGCCGACGACTCTTCCTTCTCTGAGGCCTTTACCATAGGCCAGCACCACATCCACCACGCTACGAGCCACACGAATGCCGACTTTGAGTACATCTCCTCGCCTTCAAACCTTTATAAATTCGTTTGGAATAGGTGGCTAAGCGATGGCGACAACGAAGCGTCGATGCTTTGGAAGGCTTACGTAACGGTTTGAAAGGTCAAAAATGACCCCTATAGCCTCGATGCTCAAAGCTAAACACCGATCAAATATTTTCCTGATCGTCATCAATGAAGATGAGGTAGCCTACGAGACATTAAAGAACTATGCCAACCCATTTGAGGGTTGGCATAGTTCTTAGCTTTTTTAATAAACAACTTCACGTAAGCGCTCCACCAAGACTTCATTTCGGAACTTATCCACTTAGCGAGAGTTGACGATGGTACTAACCGATGGAGCCATCCATCTGAAGCTCTATGAGACGTGACCATTCGACCGCATACTCCATTGGAAGTGTTCGAGTTACGGGCTCAATGAATCCATTTACGATAAGGCTCATCGCAGCCGACTCAGTCAAACCTCGACTCATGAGGTAGAAGAGTTGATCGTCGCCAATCTTTGAGACTGTAGCTTCGTGTCCAATCTGGGCATTCTCTTCACCGACCTCCATATATGGCTTGGTCTCGGATATCGAATAGTCATCGAGTAGCAAAGCGTCACATCGAACAAAGCTCTTGGCCCCGTAAGCTCCTTCATCGACGTGGACTAGACCCCTATAGGTCGTCTTGCCACCGTCTTTTGAGATCGACTTCGAGACGATAGTAGAAGTCGTCTCTGGAGCAGCATGGACCATCTTGGCCCCTGCATCCTGGTGTTGTCCAGCGCCGGCATAGGCGACCGATAGTACTTCTCCGGTAGCCTTTGGCCCCATTAGATAGACCGCAGGGTACTTCATGGTGAGCTTGGAGCCAATGTTTCCATCGATCCACTCCACGCGAGCCTCAGTCTCTGCTACTGCCCTTTTGGTCACAAGGTTATATACGTTGTTAGACCAGTTCTGGATCGTAGTATAGGTAATGCGGGCACTTGGCTTAGCGATAAGTTCTACCACGGCCGAGTGAAGCGAGTCAGTGGTATAGACCGGAGCTGAACAACCCTCGATGTAGTGAATCTTGGCCCCTTCGTCGGCGATGATCAAGGTTCTCTCAAATTGACCCATATTCTCAGCATTGATTCGGAAGTAGGCCTGAAGCGGCATATCGACTTCGACACCTGGTGGAACATATATGAACGATCCACCCGACCAAACGGCGGAGTTCAAGGCGGCAAACTTGTTGTCGTTCGGAGGAATTATGGTTCCGAAGTATTGCTGCACCAACTCTGGATACTCACGAACTGCAGTATCCATATCGCAGAAGATGACACCGATCGCCTCAAGATCCTCTCGATTTCGATGGTACACCACCTCTGACTCATATTGAGCGGTAACTCCAGCTAGATACTTTCGCTCTGCCTCTGGAATACCCAACTTCTCATAGGTAGCCTTTACCGACTCAGGAAGCTGATCCCAGGAAGAGACCTGCTTTTCTGTAGGCTTTATGTAGTAGTAGATATCGTTGAAGTCAATATCTGGCATATTGACCGAGAACCATGGAAGCATTGGCTTCTTCTCAAAGTTTTGAAGAGCCTTCAGTCGGAATTTCCGCATCCAATCTGGCTCGCTCTTCATCCACGACATCTCTTCAACGATCTCTTGGTTTAGACCCTTCTTGGGCTTGAAGACGTAATCTTCCTTATCTGCCCAACCAAGCTTGTACTTTCCGAGGTCAAGATCGACTGCACTCATAGCTAGCTCCCCGATGGCCTTCAAAGTGTGCACTGGCACACCGATACATCTACTTATAACACTAATGGATCATCTTCATTTCTACTATCTAGATAGTAGAAATACACATCGACCATGGCTCGACCATAGGCCATATTGGATCAAGGCGCACATCGGCGTTATCATCGCCAAGGTAAGGCCAGGATTCATCTAATGTCTATGGTGTGTCATTAGCAAACAAAATCTTCAAATCTATAACCGCTCCCCAACCTCCTAAAAAGGTACCGACGGTACTTATGGGGTTAGGCTTCGATCGTATCGACGACTACTACTGGATCAAGGATGCCCAAGATCCGGAGTCCCTTGCCTACATAGAAGAGGAGAATGGCTACGCCAAAACCTTCTTCGAAAAGATCGAGCCCCTAAAGGAGACGTTCTACAACGAGTTCATCTCCCGCATCAAGCTCGACGATCAATCGGTGCCATTCCTCCGCCGCCACTACTACTACTTCAACTCCTCCGAGAAAGAAGACCAGTACGACAAGCACTACCGATACCAAACTTCCTTGGGCATCGATGGTCAAAAGGATCGCAGCAATTGGATTATGATCCTCGATGAAAATGAGCTAGCCCGCGACCAAAGTTACTTTGCGCTAGGTTCAAGTTGCCTCTCCGACGACGAAGAGACCCTGGCATATGCCATCGATACCGCGGGCAATGAACTGTTTCGAGTTTTCATCAAAGACCTCAAAACTTCAAGTATCTATGAAGTTCCGGTCTCAAATGCAACATATGGCCTCGAATTCAACAGCGACGCCACGAAGCTGTTCTGGATAGAGGCAGACGAAGCCAACCGGCCGTACAAGATAAATGTCATGGACCTAACCCAAGCCGACTTTCCATCTACCACCCTCTTCGAAGAGGGCGACGAGGGCTTTGGGGTTGGAATGGGAAAGACCAAAGACTACCGCCACCTAATAGTTGAATCATCGTCGACAACATCGACCGAGATCAGATATATCGACCTTACAGATGGCCAACTTCAATTGAGGCTGTTTCATCCGAGAACTCCAGGCCTTGAAGTTTCAATGGAGATAATTGGCGAGACCTGTTACCTTTTAGCTAACCATAAGAGCATCGACTTCTCAGTCGCTACCACCACCCTCGATCGCCCCGAAGTCGAAAATTGGGTTGACTTCTACTATCGCGAAGGGGTAAAGGTCGACTCATTCGAACTGTTCGCTAACTTCTTGGCGATAGACGAGCGCCGCAATGGATTTTCTAGAATCCGAATCGTCGACCTACGAACAAACCAAGAGTACGAACTCGATGCACCGGATGTGGCCTCCACCTTTTCTGTAGCACCCAATCTCACCTTCGACTCCAACACAATGCGCTACGGATACTCCTCGATGACCACTCCATCACAACTCTTCGAGATGGACCTAGCCACACGGGAAAAGAGACTACTAAAGCAATCTGAGGTCCTAGGCGACTTCGATCTATCGTCGCTTCGCTCCGAGGTCATGTACATAACGGCTCGGGACGGAGTAAAGGTTCCGGTCTCGATCGTCTATCTCGGTGAACGTCCGAGCGGAGCGCCGCTACTGCTCTACGGTTATGGCTCATATGAGCACTCCACCGATCCCCGATTTTCGATACTTCGACTCTCGCTCCTCGAAAGAGGAGTAACCTACGCCGTAGCCCACATCAGAGGTGGCGGCGAGATGGGTCGCCAGTGGTATCTCGACGGAAAGTTCGCCAAGAAACACAACACCTTCAACGACTTCGTTGACGCTGCCAAAGCCCTAGCAGAAGACGGGATCACCGAGGCTGGAAAGATTACCATCATGGGGGGAAGCGCCGGTGGAATGCTGGTAGGAGCAGCCGTCAACCAGGCCCCTGAGCTATTCAACGCAGTAGTTGCTGAAGTTCCCTTCGTGGACTGCCTGACTACGATCTCCGATCCATCGCTTCCACTTACAGTTCCAGAGTGGGAAGAGTGGGGAAACCCCCTCGAAGACCTCGATATCTTCAACGAAATGGCATCCTACTCACCGTATGACAATGTAAGGGCCGGGGTGAAGTATCCTCCGATGTACATCACCTCGGGATTGAGCGATCCCAGGGTCTCCTACGTCGAGCCGACCAAGTGGACTGCCAAACTCCGCGAGATTACCTCCGACCCTGAGGTCATTCTATGGACCGAACAGAGTGCTGGGCACTTCGGGAACTCGGGGCGCTTCAATGAGTTGGAGAGTGACGCCAAAACATTTGCATTCATCTATAGTTGCATCGTCGATGAGGAGTTATCGGAGTAGCTCCACCTAGATAGGGCCTAAGTCGCCTTTAACTTTTCTAAACAGAGAGAGCTGCCCATTGAATGAAAACCTTAGTGGGCAGCTCCTTAATCTCAAGAAAGAGATCGATCCACCACAAGCGCAACCAGTCATTCGCTTAAAAAAGTCGAAAACGGCCAGATATATAGGATCTTCGACTCCCAGTAACAGCAGAGAATTCGTAGAGTCGATCTTTTATCGATCTAAAATCGACCTTATATCGACGAACCGGCGGTGGGTACGAACTGGAAGTTGAATGGTCCAGGTGACGCCGTGAAGTGAACTGGTACTCCATTTATCGTAAGAGAGACCACGCCGGAGTTCCCCGCTCTAACCCATAGAGGGCCTGTAACTTGGAAGGTGTGGCTTTGCCCTTGAGTTAGCGTTGCATCCCAACTGATTGTAGCTCCAGCTGCGGTAGATTGAGCGACCCAACAGGCACCTGAGTTGATCGTAATTACGA
Organism: Actinomycetes bacterium; assembly: GCA_021805205.1. Taxonomy (GTDB): domain Bacteria; phylum Actinomycetota; class Acidimicrobiia; order Acidimicrobiales; family Acidimicrobiaceae; genus Acidithrix. Next base: position 21,030 of record JAJZFV010000055.1, read on the forward strand.
CGGTATAGGCAGAGGTAGGCGCTGCGAAGCTAGCACCAGAGCCATCGCTCGAAGTTGGGGTAAGGAACTGTGGAACAGCCGTCGTCGTAGTCGACGAGGAGGTCGCTTTTTTAGCCACAGTGGTTGGTGTTGTGGTAGTAGATGTAACCTTCGATCCATTGGATGCGAGATTTGGCAGCAGGATGATGGTCACAATCACAATGATAACCAATGCTGCCGATCCTGCAATCAAGGGAGAAGCCAGAGAGGAGAGACGACCCTGTCCGATCGATCGAGGGGGCCGAGGCGCCTTAGCAGCCCTCGCTGGAGATTCATCGAGGGCTAAATCCTCGTCGTCAAAGATCAAATTGGGATTGGTAGCGGCTCGAGCAGCCTTTTGAAGAACCTCGCGGAAGACGCTAGATCCCTCTTCTGCCACCTTTTCATTCTCAATGGGAAGCTTGATATCTTCAAATTCATTTTGCGCAATTCGCGCTGACATGTTGGATGAGATCCGTACCGGACCATCAAAGGAGGGTCGCTGCTGTGCCTTAATCTCTTCTTCTTCGCTAGGTAAAAACTCGTCACCCTTACGAAGGCGAATGTGGGGTGCCGGCTCTACCTTTTGAACGTTTAGTTCTTCACTGTGCTCACTAGCGACACGATTGATCACATTCATGACTTGGCTATGTCGAGATATAGATCGCTTCTCGCGCGAGTAACTGGTCGCGATGATAGATGCTATAAATGTGACCGCTCCGAGGATACCAAAGAGCAGCAGAAGTTGTTTCACGCCATCTCCCGACGTAATTAGTGCCATAGGCCTATGTCTACAAACTCATTTTACTTATAAAAACGTAGAATTAGATTAAAGCTTGACATTCGGACGGAATTTATCCTTCGCGTAGGTCGAGGACCTCGGCTCCCTCGCTTGGTAGGAGGCGATAGAGCTGCTCCCTTGAGAGCTCTTCGTGCAACAAAAGTTCGTCGACAACCTTCGAGACCAAATCTCGGTGCATCTTAATCGTGGCTACCGCCTCTTGATAGAGTCGCTCTAACAGGTCTTCTAATATCTCACGCGCCTTGGGATCGCCCAAAACCTTGGCGGGATCGTCACCACGCGAGCCCGCGAGCGAAAGGTAGATTCCCTCCATGCCATAGAGTCCAACGCAACGGGCACCGATCTTAGTGGCAGCTATTAGGTCGCCAGAGGCCCCAGAGCTAGCCTCACCCAGTAGTACCTCCTCTGCGACCATCCCTCCAAAGGAGATCTTTATCATCGCGTGAAGCTCGCTTCGGGTCTCAAGAAAAGACTCTTCATTGCTGTCGTGTACCGTGGCCCCAAGGGCACCTCCGCGCTTGAGAATCGAAACCATCTCAACCGATCTATTCTTGCCACAGGCCCATGCCATAATCGCATGGCCAGCTTCGTGGGTTGCGATCGCTAGGCGCTGAGAGGGGGGATAGGGTTCCTTCCTTGCAACTCCGATAGTAACTGTCATCAGCGACTCTTCGATATCGGAGTACTCCATCGTCGATCGACCAAAACGGGTAGCAATAATCAGAGCCTCGTCAAAGAGTCTTTCCAACATCGCAGGAGAGTACCCGGTCGTCTTGGCCGCAATTCGCTCCCGATTTATGGTTTCATCAAGGTCCAGATGGTGGCTGCGACTAGAGAGGAAGTATTCGATCAGATCGAGGCGCTCTTTACGGCTAGGGAGGCCAAAGGCTACTACGCGATCGAAGCGTCCTGGTCGCAGTAGTGCTGGATCAAGGTCGTTGACGCGGTTTGTAGCAGCAACGATAAGTACGTTTGGAGCAAGTAGCGGCTCACGGCGCTTCAGGAACGACAGCATCGCAAGACGTGATAGGTTGCTGCGAAACCTCTCCCCTTTGGAAGGAATCTCGAAACTTTGCATCTGAACCAGGAGTTCAGAGACGACGCCTGTCACCCCTTCGCCGCCGCCTCCACCCATACCAGAGCGCGCAGCACCGATAGCATCAAATTCATCGATAAAGCCGATCGAGCCACCATATCTTCGAGCCAACGATCTAAGGGCTTTAAAGTAGGCCCTTACCTTTCGGTTGGATTGACCGTAGTACATCGCCTGAAACGACGAGGCAGAGGCGTACAAAAACGGAACGCCAGCCTCTTTTGCCATAGCTTTAGCCATCATCGTCTTGCCCGTACCTGGGGGCCCCTCGAAGAGGACACCCCTTCGCACCTGTCCGCCCATCTCGCTGGCGAATCTATCGCGAAATACAAATAGGTCGAGGGTGCGCTTGATATCTGCAACTTCGGGAGCAAGTCCCTTGATCGAATTGAAGTCAACGGTTATATCACGTGGGTCGTAGCGTACATGAGGCGACTTGCCCATGGCGAGGGTGGGTACCACCATCACCAGAAGAAGTACCGCTATTAAAAGCGTGGGAACGAGATAAGGCGACGACCCCACTGAGATGTGGGGCAATATATCGATGCCAGTCATGGCGAAGACTGCGGCTCGAGCTACAAAGTAGGCCAAAAGTGGGGTGAGGGTCATTGTCAGTAAAAACGACCTTCTTCGCCTCCACCTACGGCGCGCCAACTCTACATCTGTGGGAGGCTCAAAAAATGCGACCTCTAAATTTCCAACACTCTCAGTTGCAATACCCATATGTAGATATAACGTACCACTTTACGTGTAAATTTAGAGACAATTTCCAGAATTACTAGAAATAATCAAACACATAACGTGAAGTCAGGTACGGAGCGTGGCTCTCGGCCTAATGTGATCTGGAATATCCTTACGCATTGGGTTAGTCAGATCACGATTCGAAACGACAGGATCCTCAACTGCCCAATCTGCGCCAATCTCTGGATCGTTATAGAAGACGCCTAATTCGTCACTTGGATTGTAGTAACCATCGACGAGATAGGTGAGGGTCATATCGGTGATAGCGGCAAAACCGTGAGCAACACCGGGTGGTATAAATAGGCCAACCGGATTTTGCTCTCCAATTTCGATAGAGAGAGTCTTACCTTCGGTCGGCGAACCGACGCGAAGATCGTGAAGGACCACCTTAGCTCGCCCAAATGGGACGTACCAATAGTCCGCTTGATGGAGGTGATAGTGTAGCCCTACCAAGCTATTTGCAATCTTGTCAGAGCGCGACCCCTGAACCATCTCGCGTCCGAGGGGAAACCAACTCCGGCGATAGGTCTCGGTAAATCTACCTCTGTCGTCGCCATGGCTCACTGGTTCGATGACAATCACATCGTTAATCTGCTCTGACGGATTGACTAATGGCAAAGTCCACTCCCTAACTCACTCATCGTATAAGTGCGATATCCAAAGACATCCCTTGACGATCCTAGTGAATCGGAGCTAACACCTCTAACAATTTGCTCAATCTGCCTAAATCCGAAGCCACCGATACCGCAAACGAGGCCGACTAGCAAACGCTTGGGCGGGAGACGAAAAAGCACGGAACCCTCGCCACGGTCGTCCAAAGTTGGTTCCCAACCGAGGCGGAATATGGTTAGATGTAGAGGATTTCGCCTTGATGAGCAGCGCAGATCTCTAACTTTGGGTGAGTCTCTTTCAGGCTCTTGACTTCACGGCTTATTTCGTCGTCGCTACGCGAGGGGTCGTGGTGAAAAAGCACCAACTTTTTTACCTCTGCCAGTTCCGCAAGGCTTGCGGCAAAGTCGTAGGTTGAATGCCCCCAATGGGCCTTGGACTGGAAGTCGATCGCATTGTACTGGGCATCGTGAATCAAAAGATCACACCCCTTGACCATCTCAAAGACATCTTCACGAAGCTTCATCTCACCATATGGCTCTTGATGATCCGGGACGTAGCAGATCGTAACCTCACCAAAGGAGAGGCGGTAGCCATACTCAGTATCGGTATGGGCGACCTCGAAGGCCTCGGCGATGCCCCCATTGATTAATTCAATAGTGGCACCAGTCTCGATATAGTTCTTTGAGATTTCGCCACGAAATGCAAATGGGGATACCGGAAAGAATGGAGGGGAAAAGAGCTGGCCTAGAGGATCTCCGCCGATGTTCGGAGCGAAGAGACGAACTTTGGAGCCCACCCGATCCATTGGGTAGAAAAATGGTAACCCCTGAAGATGGTCGAAGTGGTAATGGCTCAGTAGTAGGTCCGCCTCAACTGGACCATCGAGGCTCTCGGCGAAGTTATTTAATCCGGAGCCGAGGTCAAGAATTGTCCACTTCGAAGATGTCGACTCTCGAACTCCGACACAGGAGGTATCTCGACCATAGTCGAACGGTCCCCCGCTGACTGGCCTCGAGCCTCTAGTTCCAAAGAAATTAATTTCAAGTACCACTAGGCAAAAGATACATCGTCACAAGGCGTGCCGCCAACAATTTGCGATGCAACTTCGGTCACATTACCTAATTTCGCAACCAAAACTCCACCTCATAGATGCAATCTGCTGGAAATTTCACTGCACAACATTTAGGCGACCCACTTCAACACAGATGAAATGCCCCTTTGTTGTCTGAGCTAAAGAATGCCCGATCGCTGCAACATAACGGTTAGATCTTGAGGGGAGGTAGCCGACAAAAGTGCCTCGTTGGCATCGAGTACTCCGGCTTCAACTAACTCGAATAGAGACTTCTCAAATGTGCGCATGCCGTAGAACTCTCCCTCTTTGATGACCTGAGGAATATCTCCACCTCGAAGTGGATCCAAGATCGCCTGAGATATGCGTCCATTGGCTACCATTACCTCGAGCACCGGTCGAAGATTAGCATCTCGAACCCTAACCAACCTTTGACATATAACGCCCCTAAGCGAACCCGCCAGAGAAGTTCTAACTTGGGCGTGCTGGTGGGAAGGGAAGAAGTCAACTATTCGAGAGACGGTCTCCTTGGCGTTGGTGGTGTGTAGGGTAGATAGGACGAGGTGGCCCGTCTCTGCCGCCGAGATCGCAGCGTGAACCGTCTCTTCGTCGCGCATTTCGCCGATCAAGATGACGTCGGGGTCTTCGCGCATCGCAGACTTCATCGCCTTAGCAAAGGTGGTGGCGTCAAAGCCGATCTCGCGTTGATTTACCAAGGCCCGATTATCGCTATGGAGTATTTCGATCGGATCTTCAATAGTTATGATATGACAGGCTCTGTTTTCGTTGATCTGACGAATCATAGCGGCGAGGGTGGAGGTCTTTCCAGATCCGGTGGGACCGGTTACCAAAATTAGCCCTCGGCGCTCATTTGCCAAGGTCGATACTACTTCAGGTAGTGCAAGTTCGGCGATGGTAGCTGGTGATGCGGCAACCCGTCGAAATACCATAGAGATTGCGCCTCTTTGATAGAAGGCATTGGCCCTAAAACGAGTTCCGTCGTTGCTTTGATAGGCGAAGTCGCACTGCTTATCCTGGCTAAGGGTCTCCCAGAGATCTTCGCTCATAGCCCCTCTGGAAATCTCTCTCATTATGGCATCGGAGAGTGGTGGAACTCCAACCACTTCGGCTAAGTTACCCTTTACTCGGATGCGTGGGATGGCGCCAACCTTCAAGTGAAGGTCGGAGCCACTTCGAGTTGACAGTATTCGCAGTAGGCCGTCGAGGAGATCACTTGCCACAGGAGTCTCTTCGACATATTGAACTATCGCCTTGAGTCAATCGGGTCTCAGCCATCGCTAACCTAGGAGCCATAGCGGGGGACAAAGCTAACGGGGGCAATTCTATTTGCACGATCGATGATCATCCAATTTGTGATCTCACCCGCTGGTGCTGGCCTAGAGATATAGAAGCCTTGAGCCATATCGCAGCCTATCTCGCCTAAATCTTGGAGGACCTCTAGGGTTTCAACTCCTTCAGCGACGGTCTTTAGGCCAAGTTCGCGAGCTAGATTGACGATCGCTTTTACTATGATCCTCATCCTCTCGTTGTTCTTCATCGATGTGACGTAAGAGGAGTCGATCTTAATGGTATTTATCGGAAGGTTTTTGAGATAATCAAAGGAGGAGTACCCGGTACCGAAGTCGTCGACCGATACCTGAACCCCGATCTCGCGCAGCCTTTCAATGGTCAAGATCGAGCGGCTACGATCTGCCATAACTGAAGACTCAGTAATCTCAACCTCCAACCACGAGGGATCGACGCCACTACGACGGATCGCCTCATCGACGCGGGAGGCAAATGATAGATCATGGAGATTTCGAGCGGAGGCGTTCACGGCCACAGCAACGTCAATACCAGCTTCATGCCACTTCGAAAGTTGACTAAGGGCGCTCTCTAGAACCCACTCTGTAAGTGGAATCATCAAGTCGGTCTGTTCTGCCATCGGCATAAACTCCCCTGGTGATATCATTCCAAGCTTTGGGTGACGCCATCGAATTAGCGCCTCCAAACCCCCAACCTCACCATCTTTAAGGGAGAGCTTCGGCTGATAGGCGAGAAATAGTTGATCGGTTCCTATGGCCTCCTTCAGGTCGCCTAAAAGCGCCAGACGACCGGGGCGTGGGAGATCTCCGTCGTTTGCGTAGCTTACAAAGCTGCTCTTTTGTCGCTGAGCCTTATAGAGGGCGTAGTCAGCCCTTCTAACAAGCTCAACTAGGTTATCCGCATCGGTAGGATAAGAGGCTGCGCCGATATTTGCACCACAGGCCAGTGGTACGCCATCGAGGTCGATGCTTACCCCAATCTCATGGACGACCGCTTCAGCATAGGAAAGGAGCTCGTCTCCAGATAGCTTTTTAAATAGCGCGATTGCAAAGGTGCCTCCACCGAAGGAGGCCACGATACTTTGGGGACCAGAAACCTTTTCAACTTTGAGAGCCGCACCTCGAATCATTCCAACCGCCATCTGGCTACCGAGGCTATCTTCTACTGCAGATACCCCATCGATCTGTAGAAGAAGTAGCGTTATCAGGCTCTTGCGATTGGAGCCAGATCCCATATGGTCTCCAATAAGTTTTTCAAAGTGGGGACGACTATAGAGACCGGTGCCGGGGTCGACACTCTGCAACATTCGATCGATAGCAGCGCTACTAACCATGTGAGTTACAACAAGACCAATAAAGACTAAGAGTAAAGAAAATGTCGTGCCTTCCAAGACTTGAAAGGCTATCAAAGTGCCGACTGTGAAGAGCAGTAGGTCGCCGACTGCAGTTATGCTAGCTGCCTCCTTGATCGCCCGAGTCATACTCTTTTCTCGAACGATTGCAAAGAAGAAGGCTCGCAAAAGGACGTGAACTACGGTCGCGAAGACGATAGTAGCGACAATGACGCTCGAGTGATGAAGGGCGATCACACTCGTCGCCTCTGAAAATATCTTTGAGTACTGATTTAAGATCGAGGCCATCGAACCAAAGATCACCGATGAAGCTAGGAGATCGAGGGCAATTGAGACCGGATGCTTACGTAGAACTTTGCCAACGATAAGAGATATCAGGACCAGAGCCAAGACCGAGATGACACTTGGGGCTAGATAGATTGCAGCGGTGGCAAAGGCAAACGAAAATGAAGATGGGGGCTGCATTCTAAGTTGGCGCGGGATCCGCACTAGGTAAAGTTCGCATGCGGCCACCGCCACTAGCAAAAACGTAACCTCTACTACGACATTGCTCGTTGCAAAGAATTCAAAATGAGGCAGATCTAGAAGAACCAGAATGGAGAGGAAAGCCACAGATAGCAAATAGAGTGTACCTTCTAACTTTGCCGTCGACCTATTTGTTGATTGAGCCATCTCTTAGTGCCTTGGCAAGGCGATATCCCTCGATCGCAAACTTTAACCTTGGCTATAATCGAACTAAAACCGACAAAGGTTTAGCAAAAATATGAAGTCCGCTTCGCGACGCGACTCGTATCTGCCATCTGAAGCTCGGGATTTTACTACTCCAATTGGCTGCAAAGGCTATCGAAGCTACGCCCCAAGCGAAGGGGTAACGATGCCTGGAACTGCTATCACAATCGAAGAACTCAGCGGAGATATCTTGTCGTTGGCTACAATGCGAACCTCATATGTTACAGCCGGGGTGGGAAGCGAAGCGATATTGACATTCAACTGGCTTGAGGCACCGGTTGTAGCCGACTGTGGAACTGTAATCGGAGCAATCTGTTCGCTCGCCGTAGGACAAAGAAGCACTTCAGAAGTTTGCGTGAGGTTGCTACCAAGGATCTGTACAGTTGCTCCCCCACCTGAAAATACAGGGTTTACTGCAGTGACTATCGGAGCCCGCGTACCAGTTGAAGCTGGCGAAGAGCAACCATAGCTGGCAACTGCAGTGGTGGTGGTAGAAGCGGTCGTGGTAGATGTGGTGGGAGGAGCTGAGGTCGTGATGATCGGAGGAGTCGAAATCGAAGTCTCCGTGGAAGTGGGCTTAGCAAGCGGAGCAACTGTGGTAGTAGAAGCAACAGTTGTAGCAGGAGCAACAGTTGTAGCGACGACGGAAGTCGACGGTGCAACTGTAGCAACCGGAGTTGCTCCAAAGGTCTTTGGAACTTGGAGAGAATTTGAGACCCGGGGAGTGGATGTAACCAAGTATCCCCCGTAGGCAAGAAGTAGTGCACCAACGAGTGATGCACTACCCACAGTAACGGCTCTACTGTCGAAAACCTTAGGCATTCAAGACTCCTGCCACCAAAATCTTCACTTATCGTAAGCGAAGAAGCTTTATATTGCCATGATAGTGAGAAATATCACCGATAGTGACAAAAATTCCTAAAGTTTTCTAATTTTGTGCCGATGGAGCGCTCTATCCCCAGATTTCCTCGCCATATGGACGCATTCGAGCTGGTGCGAAGTCGCGCTTCCACACCATCACTCGACGACGGAAGTAGCAAACCTCTACTCCATCTTGGTTGATTCCCTTTGTTTCGACTAGGACCACACCTCTATCTTCACGAGACTTCGAAGCAGTCTTATCCAAAACTCGGGTCTCAGCGTAGATAGTATCTCCATGAAAGGTCGGATTCTTATGCTGCAGCGTCTCAATCTCAAGATTGGCTATCGCAGCACCAGAGACATCTGGAACCGACATTCCAAGGACCAGCGAATACACCAAGTTACCAACTACGACATTTCGCTTTTGGACACTCTCGTGCTCTGCGAAGTAGGCGTTGGTGTGAAGTGGATGGTGGTTCATCGTGATCATACAAAAGAGGTGATCATCCGCTTCAGTGATCGTCTTTCCAGGCCAATGCTTGTAGACGTCTCCGACCTCAAAGTCTTCAAAGTACCTTCCGAAGGGCCTGTCATGAATCATTGGAAGGTCAATCCATCGACTGGAAACTCTGGCATTGGACGAGTGGAAAAGAAGGCGGTCCAGTTGGCATCGCTGTGACCGTTTATGGTCATGCGCCACATGTACGAACGTCCCGGAGCCAGGGGAAGTGGCCCGAGGTTGATCGCCATATTGATCGGTGTTGCAGATTCAGCAGGGTTTCCCTCAGGCACTGCAACCCGAAAGTCGCCACGTACCTCGACTGGGCGAGGGCCATCAGCGGTTTCGAGGATCACAGCTTCACCATTGGTCTCTTCCAAGAAGAGCTCCCAGTGGTGCTCTTCGGAGACCACGTTGAAGTCCACGTCAACCTTTATCGCGATCGCCATAGGTGCTGGGCCTGGTCCAATTAGCGACCAGCCGCCACCAAGGATAAATAATTTAGAGTCGGCAATTACAGCCGCATCACAGAGTAATAATGTTGCATTCACGCTAAACACGCTAGTGTCTTTACCGTGACATCTGCCATCGCATATCAACTTCGTGACGACCTTTATCGAAGACCACTGGTAGCCGCTCTTGAACGCCTCGGAGATACCGAAGGAATGACATCTGTCGACGTGGGTGCCGGAGGCGGCGACGTGACAGTTGCCCTGGCTGAAATAAGTGGCGATACCGGGAGGGTCTATGCGGTTGACATCGATCCCATTAGGCGCAATGAGATTGCCAAGCGCGCCGCAAATTACTCTCAGGTTGTGGCCCTAACCCAAAGCGTTGAGGAACTAACCCTCCCCGAGAAGGTTGACCTTGCCTTCGCCCGGTTCCTTCTACTAAACGTCTATGACCCCAAGGTTGCAATTGAACGAATGGTACGGGCCATAAAGCCCGGAGGATGGCTCGTTTTACAAGAGGCAATTACCTCCTTCGGCAGAGTGGGGTCGACGCCGCTCAGTCTGGACACCGAACAAGTCGTCGATCAAGACATCGGCCTTCGACTCTTGAACCTCCTCCCCTACGGCGAAGTTACTGTACGAGATTGCTGGATGGAATCACCCATGGGAAGAGGAAACAGCGATATCTCGTCTTACTTAGAGGCGATGACCGAGATCAGAGTCGACGATGAGACCATTATTCTCCCTCCGATCGTCACTGTAGTCGCCCGCCGAAAGAGCTAACTCGACCCCGACACGACGGTAGTTCGACAGAGAGACTAATGTCACATCGAGTGATGTGGTTTTACTATATCGTCTCCCAAAATAAAACCAAGAGATCGACTATTATCGGTAAGAATATGAAGACTCCTGACATGCAACTAGCGGCCGAGGCCGTAGAAATAGCGAAAATTATCGTCTCCAAAGCAATCGGCGAGGTAGCCGCTGAGGGAATCGACGCCAATCAAGTAACGGCGTACGACCTAGCCCACGGTGCCTCAGGGGTGGAGGCTGCCCGTTCAATGCTCGACTACGGCGCCAAAGGAGACGTAGAGGCTCGCCTCTCATGCGCATTCATCGCTGACGTTCTTGCTGATCTGGTGTCGCGAGTCTATGGACGTGAAGAGAACTGGGGAATCACTCCAGCCGACCTAAATCGTGCTCACGCCTTCATTAAAGACTTCCGTAGCCCTGAATTTGTTGCTTCGCTAGCAAAGCAACAGGGACCAACCCACCTCGACGTCGACTTCGAGCTGGTCCAAGATACCTTCGCCCGCTTCGCCCGCGAGGTAATCGCTCCGCAGGCCGATGAAATTCACCGCAAGAACCTCGACGTCCCAGAGGAGGTCATCAGCGGTTTGGGAGAGATCGGCGCTTTCGGCCTGTCCATCCCTGAAGAGTTTGGCGGCTTCGCATCAGGATCTGAAAACGACTACCTCGCTATGGTAGTAGCTACCGAAGAGCTCTCCAAGGCCTCACTAGCTTCGGGCGGCTCGCTAATCACTCGCCCTGAGATCCTAGCGAGAGCACTGATGCGCGGAGGAACCGAAGAGCAAAAGCAGTACTGGCTTCCTAAGCTTGCTACTGGCGAGACCATGGCTGCTGTAGCCGTAACCGAACCTGACTACGGATCAGATGTCGCCTCCCTTTCTACAACTGCCACCCGAGCCGAGGGCGGATGGATCCTAAATGGCGTCAAGACCTGGTGCACCTTTGCTGCGCGTGCTGACGTATTGATGGTGCTTGCTCGAACCAACCCCGATCGTTCGCTCGCCCACAGAGGCCTCTCACTCTTCATAGTAGAAAAGCCTCGCGGCGACTCCGAAGGTTGGGCATTTACACAAGAGAACCCAGTAGGTGGCGTAGGCAAGATGGAAGGTCAACCCATAGATACCGTTGGCTATCGCGGCATGCACTCATATGAGATCGCCATCGACAACTGGTTCGTACCTCAATCCAATCTGGTAGGAGACGAAGGAGGCCTAGGCAAGGGATTCTACTTCCAAATGGAGGGCTTTGAAAATGGCCGCATCCAGACTGCTGCGCGCGCTATTGGATTGATGCAAGTCGCCTACGAAGTAGCTCTGGCCTATGCCGAGAACCGTAAGGTCTTTGGCTCCCCTATCGTTGACTACCAGCTAACGCAGTACAAGCTAGGGCGCATGGCATATATCATCCAGGCTGCAAGGCAATTCTCCTACCACGTATCTGCCCTAATGGCAAAGGGTGAGGGTGCCCTGGAGGCTTCGATGGTGAAGGCCTATGTCTGTCGCGCCGCCGAGTGGGTTACGCGCGAAGCGATGCAGATTCATGGCGGTATGGGATACGCCGAAGAGTATTCGGTTTCTCGTTACTTCCTCGATGCTAGGGTACTTTCGATCTTCGAGGGCGCTGATGAGACCCTTTCACTTAAAGTAATTGCCAGGAAGCTGATCGACTCACAGTCATAAATTTCTAAACCGCTGCACCGGATGTTCCTACTCCAAGCCGAGTTTGAATCTCACCACCGGTGCAGCGGTTTTTTCTTTTAAGTACCCTTAATGGCAGGCAAAAGCTTCAAAGTCTCGCCGATCGATGCCGATGACCTATTATCTAATATGTGCAGTCGGCGCTGCAAATGAATTCTCATTCCAGGCTAACTGAAAAGATCAGGGAGAGACTTAGTGAAACAAGCAAGGGACGCAGTCGCCTGGATTGCACTAAACATAGGCGCGATCTTCGGATTGATAGGGCTCTTCTCCTACTCCGCCTCACAGAGTGTCTTCAAACCGGGAACCCTAAGTACCGCAGTTACGACGATCATCTCAAATCCAACTGTTCGCAATGACTTAGCGACAACCTTTGCAAATACGGTCGCAGCCAATCAGTCTTCAATAGTGGCTAACTCTACAGTGACCGCCACAATTGCTACGGCGCTAAAGACTGCACTAACCGATCCCACGGTAGAAAGCAACATCAAGGGCGCCCTTAATGCGGCTCAGAATCGCCTTAACGGTTTAGGGAGTGCACCAATCACGATATCTAATGGTGCCCTAACCGCCGCAATAGTAAACAACATCCCACCAAGTGATCCCACATTAGCCCAAGCGATTAAGTCCACAAATCTATCATTTACAATTCCGGGGACATCTCTGCCCAATTTGGGCAAGATCAAATCCTACCTACCCCGAGTTGAGCACGACTCGCTGGCAGCTGCCGCACTCCTGATCGGATTCGCTATTTTGATCGCAATTTCGCGAGCTGGAGTGATCGCATCCCTTGGATGGCGCATTGTCTTTCTCACCTTCTTCAATGCATTCATCTTCTATATCGTGCCAAACTTCGTTATCCCGGCCCTCTCGATCTCATGGGGTCCAGTGGCAGCGATCATACTGCGAGCAGTAGGAGGGGCCGTAGCGACCACCTATGCGACTCTCTTTATCGCAGGAGTAGCGGCCATCATTCTTCCACGTTTTATCTTCTCTAAGTAAGGACTGCAAAAGCCGTTCAAGTATCGGGTTCCCTTGGTTTGGGCGTTGATTAGAGAGCGACCGATAGATCACAAAAAGATAACGAGTCAGATGTATTTAGTTGGACTCGAATTGCAATTGGTCTAATCCTCAAACTGAAACCATTAGAACACTTCCAGTTGATCCACATCTAGTTGCACCAAGATAGCGCACAATTTAGTCAAGGTGGGATCTGTTAGCTTAGCATCGCCTTCGTATTTAGAAAAAGTACCAGATTACCGATAGAGCCCAACTTAACGAAAATTGGTTGAGACGAAATTCTTTCGTCTCAACCAATTGAACGTTAACTAGAGAAATAGTTAGTTCCAAGTATCGAGGCTTGGCTAGTTGCCACGCTTTAGACCGGCGCGCTCGCCCCTAGAGACAAATTTGATGGCCATCTTACGGGATGCTTCATCGATCATTTCATCGCCGAACATAACCGCGCCCTTGCGGTCTCCTTCGGTCGCCTCTTTGTAGGCATCCAAGATTGCGTTTGCTCTATCAAACTGCTCCTGGGTGGGAGAGTAGATCTTGTTAATCTCTGTTACCTGATCTGGATGGAGCGCCCACTTGCCGTCGTAACCAAGGTTGGCTGTGCGCTGGCAGTAGTCGTGCAATCCTTCGATGTCACGAATCTTCAAAAATGGACCATCGATGACTTGGAGACCAAAGGCACGTCCTGCCATCAAGATCTTGGAGAAGACATAGTGGAAGTGGTCACCAGGATAAGTCGGGATCTGCACGCCGCCGGTAAGGACTGGCATCTCCATCGATGCAGCAAAGTCTGCTGGTCCAAAGACTATTGTCTCGAGTCGCTTCGAAGATGCACAGATCTCCTCGACGTTGATCAAGCCTAATGTCGACTCAATCTGAGCTTCAATTCCGATGTGGCCAATTGGAAGGCCAAAGTTCTTTTCTACTTGAGTTAGGAGGAGATCCATCGCGATGACATCAGCGGCGCTTTGAACCTTAGGTAGCATGATCTCGTCTAGGCGTTCGCCCGCACCACCAACTACCTCGATGACATCTTGATAGGTCCACTTGGTATCCCATGCATTTACACGCACACAGAGAACGCGATCGTCCCAGGGCAACTCGCGAATGGCATTTACGACCTTCCCACGCGCAGCCTCCTTTTCAAGGGGAGCCACTGAATCCTCGAGGTCAAGAAAGGACATATCAGCTGGAATAGTAGGCGCCTTCTCAAGGAAGCGCTCGGAAGAGCCGGGTACCGATAGGCAAGAACGGCGGGGGAGATTTCTACTTCGTTCGGACATGTGATCGATATTACTTGAATATGGAACTCTCGTACCATATTAAATAGGCAATATTTATCAGACTATGAATCATGTCACGTTGGCCACTTGACCAAAGATCAACCAAAAGCAAGAAAAAGGGGGCTTTCATCTATCGATGAAAGCCCCCTTGCATGCCTATCTTTATCCCACTCCAGACAAGTCAAGACACATTGCTCAAACTAATTTGAACCACTAATTAGCTACGTGCTCCGCAAAGAATGGAAGGAGTCGATCCCAAGCCGTGCTAGAGGCTGCTGCGTCGTAGACCTCAGGCCTTGTGTCGTTAAAGAAGGCGTGGTGCGTCCCATCGTAGACGTAGATGTTTGCATCTTTGCCTAGTTCCCTTAGGTGTTCCCCGAGTGCCCTCGACGACTCAGGTGGCATAAAGTCGTCGAACTCAGCGTAGTGACCTTGTACAGCGGCTGTCATTCCGGAGTAGTCGGGTGCTGCCTCAGGCCAAGCAATTACGCCGTAGAAGGGTGCAACCGCCGAGACTGCGTCTGGCCGTTGGGCGGCTAGCACTAGAGCTAGTCCACCGCCCATACAGAAGCCGACTGCTCCGCACTTAGTAGCACCTGCAGCGGCCATTACTGCATCTGCAGCGCCAGAGAGATCCTTGGAGAACTTGCTTACCTCAAGTGCCATCATGAACTTACCGGCTTCATCTGGCTCCGAGGCGGCCTTCCCACCGTAGAGGTCTGGGGCTAAGGCGTAGTAGCCCTCCGCCGCGAAGCGATCGCAAAGATCCTTAATGTGAGGTACGAGTCCCCACCACTCTTGAACTACAACTAGTGCTCCACCATTTGGATTGGTTGGAGTCGCTAGATATCCAGTGGCGGTTCCGCCATTACTTTTAAATTCAATCATTTCACCCATATGACCCTAAATCCTATCACTTCCACGAAACAAACTTAAGGTATCGGAAGATATGTAGGCGAAATCGCCCATCGCCATTGGAAAGAATTCCTTAGTAGACCCCTTGTAGTTTGCGATGATCCCAGCTGACTATCTTTTCGACGTCGACCACTATCCCAAGACGCTTTTGAGCGCTCTTTACGAAACCTTCCCTCAGCACCGCTACGTCCCCGTCGATATCTGGCGAAACATATCGATCAAAGATAGATGCCCCTATGGCCTCGATCGAGGGGCGATCTTCAATTACCCTCGCGGTTCCTACGATCTCAACTCCACGAAGCTCCTCATAACGATCACCATCCTCAATTAGCATTGTGACATTGGGGTTAGAACGAAGGTTGACTATCTTTTGACTCTTGCCATAGGTCCACATCGCAACTTGGCCTTGGTAAAACCCGTACCACATAGCGACAAGGTGAATCTTTCCCTTAGGGTCGATCGATGCCAAGGACACGGTTTGACGCCTCTGAAGGAAGGTATCGATCTCTTCAGAGGTCATCGCAATTTGATCACGTCTCGACATTTTTCTAGCGCCACCTTTCTAAAGACCACCAGATGTTCACAAAAGTTGTAAACTTCCAGATCAAACTTGGGTGGTTATTACCAAGTCGTAATCAACTCTGGAACCACACTTAATCGCTCGAAGTTGCGACTATCACCCATTACGTAGGTGATGGTCGCCTGGGAGTCACCCGTCGTTAGTAGTGATTTGAGGTTACGCACCGAATGAATTGGATCTCCATTCCCAAAGAGCTCCAATTGGCGGTCGTATATCCCTCGCGAAACTTTGAATCCTGTAGGAACCACAACTGCCACGTCGACGTTGGCGTCGATAGCAACCATCATTATCTGATCGACGCGATTTTCAACAATTGCCTCTCCCTCACAAAACGAGAGAACCTCAACTACAACTAGCGGCTTGTAGCCAGCGTTCAATGCAAAGCCAACTTGATCTTCGAAGCGCCGAAGATTGGCAACTGCATAAGGTCGAGCTCCTTTTTCGGAACGATCGGCTGAAGCCTTGTCACGGAACCTGCCCCTTCCACCATCTCCAATAAAGGTTCTGGCACTTCTGTCGCCGTCGGCAAATAAGAGCTGCGAACCGGCTGCAACCTCGCTCCATAGGTGGCGAATATGGAGTTCATCAGAGAGCTCTCTACGAATGATCCGAGACTCTTCTTCCACTTCCATTGCTGATATGAGGCGGTTGGCGACGTTCCAGAGAGCCCCATTCGAGCTGTGGGCATCGATCATCCGGCGAAGTGCGGTAAGACGCATCGCCGGTAAATCGATATTTTCTCCTACTACAGCAGCAACGGTTGAGGCCACCTCGTCGGGGGTGGCATCCTTCAAATCAGCGATATAGCGCAAGATCTCAAGCGGATTCATCTCTTCAAGCTAGCCGATTACGCCACCTTTAGTCATCGCCATGACATCAAGAGCACGATCGACCTCCTCCTCAGAGAGTAGGCCTTCTTCCAAAACTAGGGTTCGAAGGTCCTTATTTTCCTTGAGTGATCGCTTGATGATTCGCGCCGCCGCCTCGTAACCGATATAGGGGTTGAGTGAAGTTCCGATAGATGGACTAGACAGGGCGTAGTGTCTACACCGTTCGACGTCGGCGACGATGCCCTCGACACACTTGTCGGCTAAAGCAATTGACACCGAGGAGACGAGCTCGATGGACTCGATCAAGTTTCGCGCCATCACTGGTAGCATCACATTCAATTCAAGGACTCCCGCACTTCCACCGAAAGCGACTGCCGCATCGTTTCCTACGACTTGAGCGACGACCTGACATACAGCCTCTGGAACTACAGGGTTTACCTTTCCTGGCATAATCGACGATCCGGGCTGAAGGTCAGGTAGGTGAATCTCTCCGAGGCCACATCGCGGGCCAGAACTCATCCATCGAAGATCGTTGGCGATCTTATATAGCGACATCGCAATCGTCCGTAGTACACCGGAGGCCTCAACCAGTGCATCTCTAGCCCCTTGGGCCTCAAAGTGATTCCTAGCCTCTGTTAGGGGTAGGTCGGTTGCATCACGAAGTATCTCTATTGCACGGGCCGCAAAGCCGGCAGGGGCATTGATTCCAGTTCCCACCGCAGTGCCGCCGAGTGGAAGTTCGCAGACTCTACCCAAGATCGATTCGACGCGTTCCACGCCATAGGATATCGCCGCTCGATAACCGCCGAACTCCTGGCCAAGGGTTACAGGGGTGGCGTCCATCAAGTGAGTTCTTCCGGACTTTACCACTTCGGCAAATTCTTCCTCCTTGCGTTCCAGAGAGGCTGCGAGGTGGACCAAGGCGGGAATCAAAGTAGATTTGAGCTCCATTCCGGCTGCGAGGTGGATCGAAGAGGGGAAAACGTCGTTTGACGACTGCGAGGCGTTGGTATGGTCGTTTGGCTTTACCTTGACGCCATCTAGGAGCGAGGTAGCGATCGTTGAGAGGACCTCATTCATATTCATATTCGATGAGGTTCCAGAACCGGTCTGAAATACATCCACTGGAAACTCTCCGTAGTGGCGCCCTTCAATAACCTGATTTGAAGCTTCTACGATGGCGGTGGCAATAGCGGGATCTAAAACTCCAATCTCACTATTGGCCCGAGCGGCCGCTCCTTTAATCATTGCAATCGCCCTTATAAGAGGCTTTGAGATTGTAAGTCCAGATATCGGAAAGTTCTCTACGGCGCGCTGAGTCTGCGCCTGCCACTTTGCATCGAATGGAACCTTGACCTCACCCATTGAGTCGTGTTCAATACGATATTCCATCTACCCATCCCACCTTTGTGACTACGTTGTTTTGAGATTACTACAGATTGAAAATGTGATTCAATTTCACTAGAGCTATTACTGCAAGAGTTCATCAAATCGATATTCACGAAAAAATTGGCGTTGCCGTCAAAGACCCCCGATCGAGCAAATACCCATCTAGGGGGTTATAACTTGGGCTCATTTTCCAACTCCCACGACAATTTACTCAAGTAGGTCGACGCAGCTACCGATAGTTAAGGAGTGAGTTAGAGTTTATTAATCGGCCTTTAAAACAGAAATTTGGGTTATCGCAATCCCGCACGGCAAACTATCATGTTCCTAATTGCATTATGCAGTCCCTTTAGTGAACGTCAGGAAAGGTGCGATGCATAAAAAGTTCAACAGGCTCAAACGCCTAGCGATCGGCACGACCGCCATAGCGGCACAACTTACGGCTACCGCGATCACAACCACTACAGCAGGTGCAGATCAGTTGTCGAGTGCCAAGGCACAAGCAGCGTCGATTGCTTCAAAGATTTCAAATTTAAATAACCAAGTAAACCTGTATTCCGAAGCCTACGACCAAGCAAATCTGCAGCTAAGTAATTTAAACCAGCAGATCGCAGCTAGTCAATCCAAGATCAACTCCACCGAGAGTCAAATTGCAGGTCTTCGCAGGAAGTTGGCCATCGAGGCCATCAATTTTTACACTCAGGGCGGATCGGTCGTCTCCTTCGCGAGCATCCTAAATGGCTCTTCCACCGACATTACTCTACGCAATGTATACGCCGGAACCGTTGCCAACTCACAACAGACCCTCATCCTCCAATTCAGCGCGGCACAGGCGTCACTGAAGGCCGAAAAGCAAAAACTGGCACAACAACAGAGTCAAGTCCAACAAGAGTTAAATGCTGCGGCCCAGTCCAAACGCGACGCCCAAAATGCAATGGCTCAAGCGCAATCCCAACTCTCTTCGGTCAACGCCAACATCTCGGCACTCGTCATTCAAGCCCAGCAGCAGCAGGCTGCTGCTCAAGCAGCGGCGGCAGCCGCTGCTCAAAAGCGCGCCGAGGCCCTTATATTGGCCCAGCAGCAGGCTCAGCGGCAGGCCCAACAGCAGGCTCAGCAACAGGCGGCTCTTCAGCAGGGTCAAAAGCAAAATCAACAATCATCCGGGATTGCTCCGACACTCATCATGCCTCCAGCGCCACCGGTCGGTGCAGGAGCCTCGCGCGCAGTTGCAGTCGCGATGTCAGAGCTAGGAAAGCCCTACGTATTTGGTGCTTCAGGTCCGTATGCCTTTGACTGCTCCGGCTTTGCAATGTATGCCTGGGGACAAGCTGGGGTATCGCTACCCCACAACGCTGCGGCGCAGTACGACTCAATTCCGCACGTCTCGCTATCACAGTTACAACCAGGAGACTTAGTCTTCTACTTCACTCCGATCGATCACGTAGCGATCTATATAGGGGGAGGAAACGTGGTTGTGGCAGATAATCCATCGTATCCAATTGCAGTCAGGAGCCTCTACTGGGATGGTACTCCGGTTGGAGCAGGGCGACCGTAAAAGCAAGACGGTTTGATTGCATATGAGTTCAAATAAGCAAAGTCAAACCAATCGATTAGCCACAGAACACCAAGTCCTAGATTTAAGGTCGAAAGCGTCGGCGCTTTAAATGGCGATCAGCTAAAACAACAAATGAGCTCCTCTTTCGAGAAGCTCATTTGTCTCCATAGGTCTCATCTTTATTACTTTCACTGAAACCAAATCAGACGTCGAAGCCTCCAACGAGAATTTGTGAGAGGCGAATCGGCAAACTCGCATCTGCGATCACAATCCAACTAGCATCGAGTTACATGAAGGCTGTAAAGATTGTAGATAAATCGGTTGAAGTGCTTGACGTTGAAGTCCCCCATCTTGGGAGCGACGATCTCTTAGTAAAGGTAGCTTCGGCGGGTTTGAATGCCGCAGATCTACTCCAAGTTTCAGGGAACTACCCGCCACCTCCAGGGGTCGAACCATCAATACCTGGCCTAGAATTTGCCGGGACAGTCGCAGCCGTAGGAAGTGGTGCCGATAATCACCGCCTAGGTAAAAAGGTGATGGCAATAGTGGCGGGCGCAGCCCAAGCAGAATTTGTAGCCGTTCATAAGAGCAACGTCATTGAAGTTCCTCAAGACAGTGATATCTCGCAGTGGGGCGCCTTTCCCGAAGTCTACACCACGGCATTTGACGCCATCTTTCGCCAGGCAAACCTAAAGATAGGCGAGAGGATCCTAATTACTGGTGCCACCGGTGGAGTTGGAAGCGCCGCCATCGACCTCGCTAAGGTCGCTGGAGCGGTCGTTGTTGCCTCCTCGCGAAGTGAAGGCGGAAGGAGCTATGTCGAGGCAAAGGGGGCCATCGCCATATCGCCTGATGAGATAGCTACCAACGGAGGCTATGACGTAGTACTCGAGTTGACCGGCGGCACTTCCACTATCGATGCACTTTCAGCGCTCAATATCGGTGGCCGAATCGTAGTGATTGGCTTGACCCCTAACTCAAAGGTGGAAGTAGATCTACGACAAATAATGGTGCGACGAGCTTCGATATGTGGCTCTACCCTACGAGCTCGCTCCATCGCCGAAAAGTCGCTCCTTGCCAAAGCTATAGGAGATCAGGTGGTTCCACTAATTACGGGCGGGAAGTTCACCCTTCCACCAACGACATTCTTTCCGATCGAACAAGCCAAAGAGGCCTACTCTTACTTCACTTCATCCAAAACTGGAAAAGTAGCGATTACCTTCGACCACTAAATGGCCCTATGGAAGTGGCACTACCACACAAATTTGCCACTTCCCCATAGTTAGAACCACTCAATTTAGTAGTTGAAGCTTCAAATTGATAGTCTCAAAAGCGTAACCGACCCTAGCTTAGCTTTAGGCTTTTAGGCGAATCAGCGTTTTGATCTTATGCTTGGGGAGGCTATCGAAGTTGATCGAAGTTAAAAAGACCAAGATTGTCGCGACACTTGGACCTGCTTGTGACAACATCGACACCGTAGTGGCGATGGCAAAAGCAGGCATGAACGTGGCACGACTAAATCTTGCCCACGGGACACCGGCCTCTATAGTGAGACTCATCGGTCTTGTGAGGCGCGCCGAGCGTCATACCGGCAAGATGATTTCGATCCTGGCAGACCTTCCCGGTCCAAAGATGAGGATTGGAAAGATCGACGGCGTCATGAAGCTGACGCAGAATATGGTCGTTACATTAGCACCGAGCGACTCAGACGTTGACAAAGTTGAAAACCTCATCCCAGTCGACTTTCCGGGGATTGCAAGGGCAGTCTCCCCCGGATCGCTAATCTACCTAGCCGATGGATTTCTTTCGCTATCGGTGCTCGATGTCGATGGTGAACTAATTCGCGCCAAGGTCACAGCGGGCGGCGACCTAACGTCACATAAGGGAATCAACCTTCCAGGGGTAACCTTAGATATTTCATCACTTACCGATAAGGATGCAGAGCTCCTCTACTTTGCCCTCTCACGGGGCGCAGATGCCCTCTCTATCTCCTTTGTACAGCGAGCCGAGGATCTTCACCGAGCCAGGAAAATCGCAAGTGACCACGGCTTTTCCCCATTTTTATTTGCGAAGATAGAGCACCCGGCCGCCCTTCGTGATATCGATTCGATTCTCGAAGCTGCAGATGGAATTATGGTGGCAAGAGGAGATCTTGGCATCGAACTTCCCCTAGAAGAGATACCTTTGGTTCAAAAAGAGCTGATATTTAGGGCCAACTGCGAAGGAAAGCCGGTAATTACAGCGACTCAGATGCTCGAGTCGATGGTAGATTCGCCACGTCCAACCAGAGCTGAAGTAACCGACGTTGCAAATGCGATCCTCGATGGCACCGACGCTGTAATGCTCAGCGAAGAGTCAGCCATGGGCAAGTACCCCATCGAAGCAGTCAAGACACTGGCCAAAGTTGCACAATATACCGAAGAGCACGCTACCTTCATTCCGGCACGTGAACGAGTAGCAGAGCACATGAGCGAAGTGGCAACTTCAGTCACTGAAATTGTCGCTCTTTCAGTATTGAGTGCGGTGGAAAAACTAAAACCAGACTACATCGTCACACCAACAGAATCCGGGTCCACTCCCCGTTCAATCGCTAAGTTCAGGATGAAGCCGTGGATCGTTGCCCTCACCCGTGAGGAAGAGGTTGCAAGGCGCTTAGCATTTACCTCCGGAGTACTCCCTCTAGTAATCAAGCCCGCCAGTAACACCTGGGAAAATACCACCAAAGAGGTTATGAGCGAGATCGACCCATCTGCAGATCTAATCTTGCTTACGCAAGGCTCCCAAGGTCGCCACTCAGGCGACACCAACCGGATCGATATAATTCGAATGAAGTAATCAGAAGATCTCGGTCGAGATCCTGAAAGTCGAGATCAAAGTAAGTAGCCAGCCGAACTATCGGCTGGCTACTTTATAATCTGTGCAACGGCAGGCCGGAGTAACTATCTTTAGTAGATAGTCCAACCTCCATCGACCACTATGGTCTGGCCGGTGAGATAACTCCCGGCATCGGTCGCAAGGAGGAGCATTACCCCATCTAACTCCTCAATTCGTCCACCCCTACCCATCGGGGTCACCCGCGCCATCCAATTTTGGGCTCGCTCCGATTCGAACATCACCGTGGTCATCTCGGAGGGGAACCATCCAGGGGCAATCGCATTTACCCTTACCTTGCTCTTAGCCCATTGAAGAGCTAGCTCACGGGTTAGATTTACAACACCAGCTTTAGATGCAGCATAGGAAGCTTGGGGTATCGAGTTTGAGGCGATTGTACCTAGGACTGACGCCACATTTACTATTGCGGCACTCTGATCTCTAGCTATCGCCTCACGGGCAACAAGGCGAGAGAGGGTAAAGACCGAGGTCAAATTGGTCTCCACTACCATCCGAAAGTGGTCGGGGGACTCCTCTAGGGCTGGCATTGGATCGGCAACGCCGGCGTTATTGATACAGATATCGATTCGACCATATCTCTCCAGCGTCTTTTCAACTAGGCCATTCAAATCATCATCGACGGTCACATCACATCGCACCGCAAGAGAGTCTTTGAAGGATTTAGCGAGATCAACAATTCGCTCTTCACGCCGCGCAGCTACGACCACCTTGGCT
Source organism: Actinomycetes bacterium (assembly GCA_021805205.1). Classification (GTDB taxonomy): domain Bacteria; phylum Actinomycetota; class Acidimicrobiia; order Acidimicrobiales; family Acidimicrobiaceae; genus Acidithrix. The sequence continues at coordinate 44,262 of JAJZFV010000055.1, forward strand.
CCCAAAGCATCTAAAAGGGTAGCAAATCGCACACCTATTCCACTTGAAGCCCCAGTGACGATCACCACCTTATCTCGCACGTCAAAGATTTCTTCTAGCACTACGTACCCACTTTCGTCGAAAAATTGTGACAATATTACTACAATTAGAAGGTGAGATTCGCGTGGTAGCAATACCCCAATCCACATTGCTTCGAAGAGGTTATATCCCCTTTGTGCATGTGAGAAGGACCAAATGAAACCAATACCCGTAGTATTCAACATCGGACCGCTCCAAATCCACACATACGGAATTGGACTAGCGATCGCCTTTTACTTCACTTACCGTTACTTTGAAGCACGAATGAAGAAGGCGGGCCTCGAAAGCGACTGGATTGGCAAATCTTTTCTGTGGATCATCGCTGCAGCGATAGTTGGGGCCCGTATAGTCCACGTCGTAGCCAATATAAGTTACTACTCTTCAAATTTGGGTCAGATCCCAATTATTTGGCACGGAGGCCTCTCCTCCTTCGGCGGCCTCGCCGGAGCCATTCCTGCTGGGATCTACCTCAAGAAGAAGTATGCCCCAAATGTATCGTTAGCCCGAACCTTTGATGAGTTAGTCCCCTCACTGATAGTCGGTTGGTCGATTGGGCGCATCTTAGGGCCACAACTTATGTATCAAGGGGGAGGAAGGCCGACTTCATCCTGGTACGGCCTCCAATATGCAGGCCAAATTGGCTATCGAATTCCAGTACCGATCTTCCAAGCGACAGAGGACTTTATCGTCTTTTTAATCGTTCGCCAGATCTACATCATGCAAGCCAAGTCGCAAAAGCCACTAAATCCGGGGTCGGTAGCTCTAATTGGCACCTTGATCTGGTCGGTAACTAGATTTTGGGATGAATACTTCTGGCTCGCGGTGCCGCGACTCTGGGATGCAGTTGAGGTATTTTCCCTAATACTGGTAGCCGTGACTGCAGCAAGCCTCGCATACATCAATCGCAAAGGGGCACCAAGGCAAGAGAGGGTCGCCCCCAACATAACAGAAGGTGCGACACTAGAAACTAAAGTAGGCGCAAATGAGTCCGATCGTGAGGAGTCGCAAAACTAAGGTCTCCAACGTTATCCTCCGATCTGGTAGATTTAAAACCAAAGACCCCTCCGAGAAGATCGTCGGAGGGGTCTTTGGTTTTAACGCTTTGGTGGGTGCGATCGCCTATGCGTTAGTCACTCAAATCCAACGAGCCAAGCTCTCGACCCCTTCACCATCGACTATGGCATTTACACCGCTAAAGTCAAATGGGGCTGGGGCGGCAACTCTACGAATGCAAATTTACCGCTATTGAATCGGGAAGCTGAAGTGGAGCTAGGTGTTCAAGCTCTTGTCCAAGGTTGGGGTACTCTTCGACCACCCTCTTTACAACTGGATCGTCACCTCCGGCTAGGTGCCATGCCATATGGGCGTGCAAACACTTAAAGCCAACTCGAGTACCCGCTACTCCGCCATAGGGGCGTGGCCCTTCATACTCTGTGGGGATCAGTGAATCACGAAGTAGACGGTATCGACTATGGCTAGCCTCAATCTCTTCAATAGCTACATTCTGACGAACCCAGGTGATGATTCCCCTCGATTCAAGGGTCGAGATGCTTTTTACCAGAGTCGGGTCCACTAGCCAAAAGAGAGTTGGCATTGGGAGGTCTCTTCCGATGATGGGAAAGGTTGAAATTACGGCGATATCGCCATCGGTTCGCCGCCTTACAACTACGAACTCACCGACAGGTGGACGATCCAAGAGGACCGTCAACCTGTCGATATCTTGTTGTGTTGGTAGGGGCCAATCGAGCGGCCTCAACTACCTCTTTGCCTTACGAGCTCGCCTGATAAATACCAATACCAGGAAGAAGAGTGTTCCAGCTACCGCAGGGACAAGTCGCTTGATTATGGGTGAACCTACAGCGCCGAGTAGATCGACTGGCTCTTGCTCCTTGTGCTCAAAGACCTTCTTGACTGGCTCACTCTTCGGTGCGGATTCGCTACTAGCGCCCTCGGTCGATGGGGCGGCTCCATTCGCTTGGACGTCGCCTCCTTCATTGGAGTTACCTCCCTTGGTAGCTTCAGAGTCGTCAGACGAACTTTTATCCTCTACCCCATCATTTGCAATCAATTCTTCAAGGGAGACAACAAATTGAGTGAGCAGCTTATTTGAGACGTCCGCTAGAACGCCGCGTCCAAATGAGGCAACTTTACCGGTGATCGCAAGGTTTGTATTAACCGTTACATCTGTCTTTACGTCATCACCGGTTAGAACCGCTGTCACCGTAGCTGATGCATTTCCCGCACCCTTGGTGTCACGCCCTTCAGCCCTAAGGACTGCGGTATGGGTTTCGCTATTTAGCTCTATAAACGACGCTTTCCCCTTGTAGGAAGCGGTAATCGGGCCAACTTTTACCTTGACCGACCCACGAAATTCATCGCCCTCAATCTCCTCAAGCTGGGCTCCAGGTAAACACGGAGCTATCTTCTCCACGTCAGTCAGGAGAGCCCACGCACGATCTATCGGCACATTAACGCTAAAACTATTTACAAGTTCCATTTCGACAACTCCTCAACTGTATCGATATCAATCGGTTCACCTTCGCAGGGCAACTCAAGTACAAGCTCAGGATACTTCTCCATGAGAGGGCGTGCACCTTGTTCGCCCGTTGAAGGCAATAGTGCGAAGATCTCCCGTGCAATTCTCACTGGATTTCTCCGCTTACCTCCGTAAGTCGCTACTACCAATCTAGCCTCGGTGGGAGCAGCTGCTAAATTTGTCCAACTCTCAGTGACTACTAATGGCTGATCACCGAGGCCAACGACGATATGATCGCATTCGATCTCTTTGGCCCACTCGATCGCTACTGCCAGAGATGAGGCCATTCCTGCCGTGGGATCATCATTAGACAACAGGGTCTCGCCCTCTTTTATAGCCCAACTCAGATCAATAGCACCTTGGACTATGGCGAGATCTTCTATTGAGGAGTCTCGAGCCGCTCTGAGGGCATGTCCAAGTACGGTATCACCCCGAAATGGAGCCAGCAACTTATGGGTCTCGCCTAAGTAGCGAGAACCGTAACCTCCTGCCAATATCGCTCCAGCAACCTTCATCTAAAGGTCTCTCCATCTAGCAAGGTAAGTGCCCTTATCTATTATGTATCGGACCATCGCCTCGTGAGAGGGAACTCGCGAAACGTCTCGAGCGATTAGCAATTACTTCGCCCAAAATCGATACAGCAGTCTCCTCTGGCGTCCTAGCCCCGATATCCAAACCAATAGGACCGTAGACTCGACTCTCGAGTTCAGTAAGGCCTACGCCGGCGTCGCAGAGGCGCTTGGTTCGTTCGTCGTGCGTCCGACGCGACCCCATCGCTCCGATATAACCGACTTGGGTCTTTAGAGCAGCCGTTATTGCTGGTACATCAAACTTCGGATCATGGGTCAATACACAGATCGCATCCCGACCGCTCAAGGTCGAAGCGACACTAGCGATAAATCGATCTGGCCAATCAACTACCACTTCGTCGGCCATTGGGAACCTTGCCTTTGTGGCAAATAAGGGGCGAGCATCGCATACCGAAACCCTAAAACCAAGCATCTTCGCCAATCGGGCTAGTGATGCTGTAAAGTCCACCGCACCGAAGATGATCATCCGAGGGGGAGGAGCAAAGGTCTCAAACAGCACCTCTACCTCAGAGAGTTTGGCTTGGCCATTTCTTCCATAGTGTCGAACCGTGGTAGCTCCAGCATCGAGCAGAGCCGAAGCATCGCGAATCAGAACCTCCGTCAAGTTGCCCTCGAGGTTTGAAAATAAGACTTCGCCATCGGCGACGACGACAGTAGCTCCAACTGGAGGCAACGCCCCGCTTACTTCGTATGCATTTATGCCCTCGCTACTTATCTCTCCCCTTTGAATCAGCTCCGCTTCGGCGTCGTTCGTTGAGACCACCGTTACCCTAACGAAGTTTCTCTCTTGTCTTAGGAGATTTGCGATCAAGGGATAGGGTTCGACGACCTCTGGCTCGATGAGTATCTTAAGAGTTCCTCCGCAGGTAAGGCCAACTGCAAATGCCTCATCGTCGGAGTAGCCAAAGACCGAGACGGTAGGACAGGCTTCTCCAGCACTTGCGCTGATCTCCATGGGCGTACCATTCTCGGTAACTACGTTCTCTATACCCATCAGGGCCAACGCCTCGGAGACGACCGCTCCCTCGACGCAACCTCCTGAGACCGATCCAGATACCTCCCCGAGTTCAGAGATCACCATGGTGGCACCTGGCTCCCTGGGAGAAGATCCCTCGGTGCCAACTACACGAGCGATTGCCACCCTTTTGCCCCTTGCGATCCATCTCTCTAAATCAGTAAGTACGTCTAGCACCAAAACCACCTCGCGAATCAAACGCGCTACTTATTTATGCACTCCACCAACTTCAAAAGAGCACTGAGCGAGTGACCCTCTACGAAGTCGTTGACGTGGGGAAGGCAAGTTGCCATCCCTCGCGCCAAAGGGGCGTATCCATCTTGAACCTTTAGTGGGTTAACCCATATCACTCGATTGGCGGCTCGAGCCAGCCTGGTCATCTCAATCTCTAGCTTGGATGGTTCGCCACGGTCCCATCCGTCTGAAAGGATAACCACCGTTGCACCTCTGGCCATACCAGCGATCCCATAGTTTTGATTGAAGTCCTCCAGAACGTCACCTAAGCGAGTGCCACCAGAGAAGTCTACTACCCTGCCTGAGACGTCTGAAATTGCCCTATCGGGATCCCTCCACGATAGTTCTTTAGTAATTCTGGTCATTCGAGTGGCAAAGGTAAAGACCTCGATACGACCTCTAGCTACGATACTGGCGTGCAAAAAGCGCAGTAACGCCCTGGAGTAGCTATCCATCGAACCCGAAATGTCCAACAGGAATATTAACCTTCGATACTTTTCACTCTTAGAGCGATAGATGCGCTTAATGGTCTCTCCATCGGTCTTAATGGCTTCGCGAAGCGATGCCCTTGAATCGAGGGTTCCCCCTCTTTTACTCACCTTTAACCGCCGTGACTTCACAAGTGAACCACTTATACGCATTTGAGCCATGAGTATATAGATCTCATTTAACTCGGCTTTGGTTAACTTGGCAAAGTCCTTCTCGGTGAGGACCTCTCGAGCGGAGAATCTGAGGGTCTGCCCCTCCTCTTGGTCCTCGTCATCGCCATCGCCAGATGATTCGTCGTCACCCAAGTCAAAGAATAGCGTCTCACTTTCGTAGACTTCGTCGCCCCCTTCGAAGCTCTCCTCACCTCGATCGAAGTACGCCGAAAATGCCGCCGAAAATGCTGGATAGTCTTCGGCCCGCTTTACCAACGTGGTTCTGGCCAAATTGAAGACCTTGCCACGACTGTCCGATCCGACCAAGGCTAGAGCTTCAATAAATGAGGAGCAGGAGGAGGGGTCAACCGCAATTCCAAAGCGTCGAAGGTGTTCGGCAAAGCCAGCCACTATCTCATAGGTATCTGCCATCTTCAAAGACCACCAAAACGAAATTTAGAGCAAGTCATGACAAGATTGTTAGTGGCTCTTGGCAACTGCAGCACGTACCAGCGAGGAGATATCTGCTTCTCTTACCTTCATCTGATCTTCGCGATACTTAATCACGGCAGATAGCGATGCTTCGAAGAGGGAGGAGGTTACTTCAGTGGCGCCAAGCGTTACCAACGACCGCAGCCAGTCGATCGATTCAGCAATTCCAGGTGGTTTGAATAGCCCCATAGCCCTTAGGGCTCCGGTGAGTGCGGCTACCTGCTTCGCCATTAGGTCGCCAACTCCCGGAACCTTAGTTCTCAAGATCTCAACCTCAACCTCATATCCCGGGTGCTCCACCCAATGATAGAGACAGCGCCTCTTTAGGGCGTCGTGCAGGTCCCTGGTACGATTGGATGTCACAACAACGATCGGTGGAACCTCTGCGTGAATAGTACCAAGTTCTGGAATGGTTACTGAAAAGTCGGAGAGGGCCTCGAGGAGAAATGCCTCAAATTCATCGTCAGCCCTATCCAGCTCATCGATTAGGAGCACTGGTGGCAGCGTAACACCATCGACCTGGGGCAATATATCGCCGGCGCCACTCGGGTCGAGCGCTCGCAGCAGTGGCCTTCTTATGAGATACTTCTCGTCATAGAGATCATCTTCAATCGCTTCGTTACTTCCCGATGTCGCTTCGATGCTCCGCAGATGTATCAACTGCCGGGCATAGTTCCACTCGTAGAGCGACTGGGCAACGTCAATTCCTTCGTAGCACTGAAGACGGATCAGTGGGGAACCCATCAAACGAGCGAGGCACTTGGCGACTTCGGTCTTGCCAACTCCAGGCTCCCCTTCAAGGAGGAGGGGACGCCTAAGGGCCAAAGCAAGATACAGAGAAGTCGACAGTGCCTCGTCTGCTAAGTAGTCGAGAGAGCGTAGCTCAACCGCCAATTCCTGGGGAGAAGCTACGCCAATCGCATCTACGATCGATGGTAACGAAGAGACGTCAATATCTTGTCGCGTCTCTTGTTGCATCAATTAATCATCCTCTTCTAATTCGAATTTGCCTCAGCAAGGGCTCGACGTACTAGCACTGATGCAAGGTGACGACGATAGTCAGCAGAGGCATTTAAATCCGATGGCGGATCTATACCTTCAGAGGCTAGCGCAGCAGCCTCATCGATCGATGCACCACCGGAGAGAGCGTTTTCTACCGCCTCTGCCCTGATCGGCATGGACGCCATGTTAACCAACGAAATCTTGGTAGATCCATTCCTTACAGCAGCCACACCAACGATAGCCCAGTCTTGAGCTCGTCGATTGAACTTCTGATAGGACCAACCTCCGGTCGCCTTCGGAACCTTTATCTCAGTCAGGATCTCTCCTTGGTTGAGATCTGTCTCCAGGAAGCCCTTGAAGAAGTTCTTAGCTTCTACCTCACGCACGCCGTTGCCAGAAGTTATAACCAAGGTTGCATCGAGAGCGAGGATGGCGGCGGGAAGATCCGATGCACCGTCTCCGTGGGAGACCGATCCACCTAGAGTTCCCCTGTGGCGAACTGATGGATCACCAACAAGTGACGCCACGTGAGAGAGCATTGGCACCGAAGCCTTGATCACTTGGGAGTTCTCAATTGCGTGGTGGCGCGTAAGAGCACCGATGGCGACGTGGTCTCCCCGATCCTCGATGTAAGAGAGGTCGCTAATGCGCCCTATATCTACGAGCTTGGAGGGGTTCGCCAGCCTCAACTTCATCAGAGGAAGTAGCGAGTGTCCGCCGGCGATGAGCTTGGCATCTTCCTCGTTGTTGAGGATAGATATCGCCTCGGAGACGCTACTTGCACGTACATAATCAAACGATGATGGAAACATCTATAAAAGATCCTTATCTCAAATCCTTGACAAACAAGTCGTCAAATTAACCTTTTTTGGCGCCATTGATAGCTCGCCATACCCTTTGGGGCGAGGCAGGCATCTCTACATCCTCGATACCAAGGTGGTTCAATGCATCGACGACCGCGTTGATGATCGCAGGAGGCGAAGCTATAGCTCCAGCCTCACCAATGCCCTTTACTCCAAGTGGATTGGTTGGACTTGGTGTAATGGTGTGATCTAGCTCAAAGAATGGAAATTCAGCAGCCGATGGCACCAGGTAGTCAGCCAAAGTCGAGGTTATAAGGTTGCCACGATCGTCATAAGCCGCCTCTTCAAAGAGGGCTTGGGCGATACCTTGAGCCAATCCGCCGTGAACCTGGCCTTCAATGATCAATGGGTTAACTCGATTTCCACAATCATCTACCGCTAGGTAGCGAAGTAGGTCAACCTTTCCGGTCTCGGTGTCGATCTCGACCACAGCGAAGTGTGAGCCGTACGGGAAGGTGAAGTTCGGTGGATCCCAGGTAACTGAGGCCTCAAGATTTGGCTCCATGCCATCTGGAAGATTATGGGCAGTAAATGCTTCGAAGGCAGCGCCTGCAAGTGGAAACGCCTTATCTGGTGAACCCTTTACCGTGAACATACCGCTGGCATAATCAAGATCAGCCTCAGAGACTTCAAGTTGGTGCGCAGCAATAGAACGAGCCTTCTCGAGCACCTTTTCAGTTGCCATATGAACAGCAGAGCCACCTACAGAGAGCGAACGAGACCCGTAGGTATCTAACCCATGCGGTGCAATCGCGGTATCGGAGTGGAGAACCTCAATATCATTGATGTCGATACCAAGGCGATCTGCAACGATCATTGCCCAAGCAGTCTCGTGACCTTGTCCGTGAGGGGCAGAGCCCGTAACAACCTGAACCTTAGAGGTTGGAAGGATTCTTACTGTGGCAGCTTCCCAACCGCCAGCACCGTAGTTCAGCGAAGCCAGGACTCGGCTAGGAGCTAGACCGCACATTTCGACGAAGAATGACATTCCAAGGCCAAGTAGCTTGGTCGAACCGGAGTCAATTCGACGCTGCTTTTCGGCAAGGATCTCTTCGATTCCCAGAAGTCCAACTGCCTTATCGAGGTTGGTCTCGTAGTCACCCGAGTCGAACACCAGACCAGCAGCAGATGAGTAGGGGAACTGCTCCTTCTTGATAAAGTTACGTCGGCGTATCTCGATTGGCGAGATACCCATCTTGTGGGCCAAGGCATCCATGGCTCGTTCAATGGCGAAGGTAGCTTCAGGACGACCTGCACCACGATATGCATCGGTGGGTGTCTTGTTCGTGAAGTATCCAGTACAAGAGAAGGAGTAGTTGGGGACGTCGTAGACCCCATGGTAGAGGAAGGCTCCAAGTAGTGGAATTCCAGGGGTAATCAGCTGCAGGTAGGCACCCATATCGGCGAGGATGTTGACACGTACCGCAGTGACCTTACCACTGGCGTCGGCGGCAAGTTCAATATATTGGACCTGTCCACGGCCGTGGATTGTGGCTAGTGCATTTTCCGTACGCTCTTCAGTCCAGCGGATCGGCTTGCGCAACTTACGTGCGAGGGCGAGGGTTAGCACATCCTCTGCGTAGACGTCTAGCTTTGAGCCAAAGCCACCACCAACGCTAGGGGCAATTACCCGAATCTTAGATTCACTAATTCCCACAGTCAATGCAAGCATGATCTTTAAGATGTGTGGGATCTGGGTTGTGTTGTAGATAGTGAAGTCTCCACCAAATGGCGCAGGAACGACCACTATTGAACGTGGCTCCATAGCAGCTGGAACAATCCTTTGCTGAATGTAGCGCTCGCTTACTGTAAATGCAGCTTTTGCAAATGCTTCATCGACACCATCTTTGTTGGGGATGAGGTCCCACTTAAAGCTGGCATTGGTGCCAAGGTCCTGATGGATAACCCTTTCATCCTTGGCAGAATCTTCGATCTCGAGAACTGGATCGATCTCGTCGTACTCGACACTTATCAACTCCAGAGCATCGATCGCCTGCTCTTTGGAGTTAGCAAGAACGACAGCGATACCATCTCCGACGTAGTTAACCTTGCCGTTGGCCAATGGGAAGTGGTTCGGATTCTTCATGTCAGGGGTAACTGGCCATGCGCAAGGCATTGGACCAGCCCAATCGTCCTTGAGGTCATCGTAGGTGTAGACCGCTACGACACCAGGTGCCTCTTTGGCAGCTTCGGTGTCAATCGAAACGATCTTGGCATGGGCGACGTTTGACCTCAGCAGAGCCATATAAAGGGCGCCGGGAATGACAAGATCGTCTGTGAACTTAGCCTCACCGGAGAGGAGCTTCGGATCCTCTTTGCGCAGCGTACGGGTTCCGAGAATACCGTGAGAGGTCTGCGAATCTGTTACTGTCATTGCCCTTATACCTCCGCCATACCATCTGCTGCGGCGAGTACTGCCTTTACGATATTGTGATATCCAGTGCAGCGGCATAGATTGCCTTCGAGGCCATGGCGAACCTCTTGCTCAGTTGGGTGTGGATTCTCCGCTAGCAGAGATGTCGCTGCCATCACCATTCCTGGGGTGCAATAGCCGCATTGGAGGCCATGATTCTCTTGGAAGGCCTTTTGCATCGGGTGCATCTCCCCGTCCGCCTTCGCCATTCCCTCGATAGTTGTAATATCTTGCCCGTCCGCCTGGACAGCTAGCATGGTGCAACTCTTTACTGATTCGCCATTTACGTGAAGGGTGCATGCGCCACATGATGACGTATCGCATCCAATATTCGTACCAGTAAGTCCGAGTTGATCTCGGACAAAGTGCACCAAGAGAGTACGGGGCTCAACGTCTTTGGAAACCTTGGCTCCGTTGACGGTCATGGTAACTTCCATGGCTATCCTTCCAATTTTGTAATGTCAACGTGACAAAAGCTATCACTACGTGACTCCTTTCACAATTCATTGTTACAAAATTGGTAATTTTCACTCAGTTTTTAGATCTGTGAGCGGTCTTTGGGCAAATTCATTTTGGCCACTATTGGATCAATTTTCAATTAGCATCGATAGCTATCAACCGAGCAATAGACGACCTCGAAGGCTTCAATGTCCATGATTATCAAGGGTAGGCGTGTCCTGCTTAGACCTCTTCGCGAAACAGACTTCGACGCTTGGAACGAAGTACGAGAAAGATGCGGAGATTGGTTAACCAGGTGGGAACCTCTACCACCAGCTGGATGGGGCGACCCCAACGGCAGACGCCTTTTTGTATCTCGATGCATGGCGCGCGAATCCGAAGCTCGAACCGGTGCCTCTCACTCCTTTGGAATCTTCGTAGAAGGAAGGTTCATCGGTGAGGCCAACCTCTCGGGAATAGCTCGCGGGGCGCTCCAAAGTGGCAACATCGGCTATTGGATAGATATGAAGGAGGCGGGTCATGGATACGTCCCTGAGGCTGTCGCTACCATCTTCCGCTTTGCCTTCGAAGATTTAGGGTTACATCGAATTCAAATCTCAATCGTTCCCAGAAACCAACCATCTCACCGAGTAGTCGAGAAGCTGCAGCTACGAAATGAAGGGCGCGCTCAACGATATATCGAAATAGCTGGAGTATGGGAGGACCACGACCTATTCGCAATCACGGTTGAGGAGTGGATCGCACGAAGGCGCTTCTTCATGGAAAACTTTATCCTCCCCCGCATCTAGCTCAAAGATCCCTTATCAGCGAAGCAGAGCGTGACCAAAGAGACTTAAATTCTCATAAGCCTTTGGGCATTCTTTAGGTTTCAGTGGTAAAGTCAGCTATATGGGAGACGAACTTTTTCTTAGAGCTAGCGACAACGACAGAAACAAGGTCACGACTTTCCTCTCCGACGCAATGACTCACGGATTCATAACGACCGAAGAGATGAGCAGCCGCCTCGAACAAGCTGTTTCAGCTAAAACGTTTTCAGATTTAATGCCATTGGTGCGCGACATTCCTGGCGGAGTCGAACTCGTTAGAGCATCGGCTAGAAGTTACATTCGAAATCAGTACTCGGGTAACTCTTCATTTGTGCCAACCCAGACCAACTCTGTAAATCAGCGTAGAAATTACCCTAGACATCGCCCAAGTAGAAGTGTACTTATCTGGGTTGCAGCTGTACTTTTCTTCCTACCTGCACTCCAAGCCGGTGCGTTCGGTGCGTTCTTTCTTATCAGAACTGTTGCAATGTTAGCCATCACCGCCGGAATACCGTTCCTTGCAATCCGCTTCATCGTGCGCCGAGGGCGACGTAGGTTCTTTTAGCCTCCGCCTTTTGCTTTAGAAAAGCGCCACAACTACATCAAGGCACTAAAAATCCACCCACTTACAAACACCAAGGCCGCCCTTGCAGGGGCGGCCTTGGTGTTTGGATCTAAGGCAAATTAGATCTGGGGCATAAACTTCCCCAGGACGTCATTCGAATAAGTTAGTTTAGGAGACCTTTACTACCGAGAGAGACCAGTCACAACTTGACTCAACTTTAAATTGCGCAATTGGGGTTGCGACTCCGTCGAAGGTTCCCGAAACAAAGCCCCCTGAGTCCACGGTCTTATCGACTGCCACGGTCGACTTTACCCCAGTATTAGAGATGGATATAAGGTCGATCTTGAAGACACTCGAAGCAGCGGCATCTTGGCAGTCGGCACTCCAGACTCCAGTCCAATCGAAGTTGAAGTCGTCGACGCGAGAGACGCGAGTCGTATGCCCCGCGATCGAAAGCACCGTAACTCCTTTTACAAGTTTCTCTGAACCCGAGTCGACCTTGGTAAAAGATTGACTCTCTGAGGCCTGCGCGTCAGTTGTTGCAGTGGCCTGACTCTGTATCCTAACTCGACTTAAGTTAGCACTTTGAACGTTGGATACGAGCTGCTCTACGAGGACTGCGCTAACTCCAAGGGCCCCAACAACAGCTAAGGCCATCGCCAAGTTGATCTTTCGTCCCAGTGTCAACTTAGAATTTGCCATTACCACCATCTCCGGCTAGTGGTCCAATTCTACTCCAGTAAAATCACTTTTCCATGGGATAGGCGAGGCTGACCAACCCATCTGACCATTCTGCGAACCACGAATGACGTAGGTCACACAAATTTATTTAACTTTAAAGGAATCATATCTAACGGACGATGTTATTAGTATTGCAACTTCCCCCAAGTATGTAGACCAGCTCCTTCCCCCAAGGAGCTGGTCAATCCCTTTAAAAGTCTATTTATTGTCTAAGACAATAAAGATTGAGTTCGGCCCTCAAAAAAGAGGAAATCCCAGAAGAGTCCTCTCTCATAGTGGATATTTTTTGAATTAGAGATTAAGGCGCAGCTGACTTGGCGCCAATTGGAACCATATCCAACTTAGTCTTTGCCAAATAAGCGATCTCATTTGGGTTGCTCAATTGTCCTATCTGATTGGTTATCTGTCGATTTTGAAGCTGTAACGCTTGGACTTGAGCCCTTGTTGCGTTCAATAGCGCCCGCTCATTCATATAACCAGTGATTGGTTTCCAGAGAAGTGATGCCGCGATAGCGGTGGTGGCAACAAAAACCGCGAGGCCTTTGAGCGTTGCCGACTTTGCTTTTTGATTCACCTTCGAGTGCTGCATCTTTGTCAAGATTACCATCAAATTACAATGATGCAACACTCGAGGCTATTTTGTGACTAACTACTTGGAGAGGCGCGAGCTTCCAGCGAAGCGGGCGGTGGAGCCCAGCTCGCCTTCAATCCTCAAAAGTTGGTTGTACTTAGCAATTCGATCGCTTCTAGCAGGGGCACCAGTCTTGATCTGACCAGCGTTCATAGCTACTGCTAGATCGGCGATAAACGAATCTTCCGATTCACCAGAGCGGTGCGAAATAATTGCGGAATACTTGTTGCGCTTGGCTAACTCAACCGTCTCGACCGTCTCTGTCAAAGTCCCGATTTGGTTGAGTTTTACCAAAACTGAGTTTGCGATCCCATCGTCTATGCCACGAGCTAGGATCTCCGGATTGGTGACAAAGAGGTCGTCGCCTACGAGCTGAACTCGGCTACTCAGCTTTGCGGTAAGTAGCTTCCATCCCTCAAAGTCATCCTCTGCCATCCCGTCTTCGATTGAGACCACAGGGTACTTATCGACAATCTCGATCCAATATTCGACCATCTCTTCAGAGGTCAAAGACCTACCTTCTCCGGCTAGGACGTACTTACCATCCTTATAGATCTCGCTAGTAGCGGGGTCGAGGCAGATAGCGATATCGGTACCTGGCCTATATCCGGCGCTTGTGATAGCCTCAACCAAGATCTCGAGCGCATCGATATTTGCCTTTAGATTGGGAGCAAAGCCACCTTCGTCACCGACACCAGTAGAAAACCCCTTTGACTTTAGAAGTGCCGCCAAGGCGTGATAGGTCTCGGCCCCCATCGCTAGGGCCTGAGAAAAGCTAGCGGCACCGATGGGCATAACCATGAACTCTTGCAGGTCAATTGAGTTATCGGCGTGGGCGCCGCCGTTGATAACGTTCATCATAGGTGTTGGGAGGAGGTGGGCATTTACCCCACCGAGGTAACGATAGAGAGGCATTCTAAGCGAGCGAGCAGATGCCCGAGCAACTGAGAGCGAGACCCCCAAAATCGCATTTGCGCCGAGCCTGTCTTTGTTTTTGGTGCCATCGAGGTCGATCATCATCTCATCTAAGGCGCGCTGATCGAAGCTATCCTTTCCGACGAGGGCGGGAGCGATGTCGTCGTTAACATTCGCTACGGCGTTACGAACCCCCTTGCCTCGGTAACGCTTCTCACCATCTCGTAGCTCTAGAGCCTCATGTTGACCTGTAGATGCACCCGATGGGACTATCGAATATGCACTAGAGCCGTCGCTAAGTGTCACCTCGACCTCAACGGTGGGATTACCCCTGGAGTCGAGGACCTCTCTTCCAAGGATATTTTGAATCTTCGTCATCTCGCAAGGAACCTTTCAAAAAAGAAGGCAATGTTCGCCAATGTTTTCTATACCCTAACCGCCGATACAATCATGCAAAGTCGGGGAATCCAAAATCAGAAATTGGGGAAAATTTCGCCCATGAATTTCAGGGGAAATTTGATCGAACTCGGCAGCTCAATTGCAAAATATCCAAATCCAACTGGTGTGATCAGCGAGATCTACACCATTTCTTTGGTGCCAATTAGTTCGATTCGCTGTATCGTCGCGCAAAGTTGGCCGATGCCTCTTTCAATGCGCTCTCTAGGTCTATTCCACGAAGCTTTGAGACCTCCGATAGTAGAAAGAGAAGTTCGCCAAAGTCCTGCGAATCGAGGCTTTCGAGCGATTCGAATTGCGACAATCGCCTCTGGTACTCTTGAATCTCTTGTGGTCCATACCCAAAGGCACTCGCCTTTCTAATCAACTTTGCCGAATAGAGAAGGGCAGGTAGGGATTTTGGAACCGAATCATCTGGTGAGGTGATCTTCTTCTCACCTCGCTTGATATCCTCCCAATTAGAGGCGACCTCATCAACGCCAGAGACTTCGAGTCCATCAAATACGTGGGGGTGTCGACGGATCAACTTGTCGCGAATTGCCCCAACGACATAACCAAGGTCGAAGTAACCTCTCTCGGCCCCGATGACGCCATGAAACAATACTTGGACTAGAAGATCGCCAAGTTCAAGTGCTAATTCGTCTGCAAAGTACTGGACCTCACTCGATTCAAGGTCCCCACCATCACCTTTTGCCAGCTCCTCCTCGTAGGCAGCGATGGCGTCGATCGCCTCATATACCTCTTCGATCAAGTGCTTACCAAGTGAAGTATGGCTCTGCTTTTGATCCCATGGGCACTCCCGGCGAAGACGCTTTACCACCTCGAAGAGTTGGTTGAAGTTTGAGATTGTCGAGCCCGTCAAACCAGAGATATAGAGCGATGTCAGGTGGTCAAAGGCTAATGTCGGAAGATCTGATAGCCCAACCTCTCGTACAATCTCGTCTTCTAGACCAAGGTGATAGAGGTAGGTAAGGCCCCCAAATGAAAGCTGATAGTTAGAGAGGCAGTCGGCCACGATAATGGCGATCTCCTCGCTCCAGATCTGACTCAGTAGAACGTTGCCAAACTGCAATGATTCATCGTTGACAAAGTCGATTGAGTCCACCAAGCGAAGTCCCTCAGCAAAGGGGTCGATGGCCAACTTGGCAACCGTCAAGTCGAAGAACGATACCCCAGGGAGAACCTCTAATACTGGGATCTTCCCCTTGAGTAGATCCACCGTTGCCTCCGCGAAGAGAGGAGAGCCCGGTACCAGATATACAAAGTAACCATCTTCGCCCCCGTTACCCACCTCTGCCACTAGGGCCTTAGCAATTGAGGCGTAAAGGTCTTCAAAGTCGTCCATCTCCTCATAGAGGTCGTCAAACGATTGATGAGCGATGGAATTTCTATCGAGTACTTCTACTACGTCATCTACGCCGGGGTGGACATAGGTCCTAAAGTAAACCTTCTTGGCACCATAGATCGCATCCCACGTCTCTTGGGTTATTCTTCCGATTCCACCCGGTCCGAGTCCACCGACAGTCAACTTTGCCACTTACAAGATCCTTTTTGTCTCAAAAACTAACAAACCGACATCTGACGACCTCGCCGGACTCTACCGGAAAAACCGCTTCCAGATACCGCCTTAGGGTGCTGGTGTCGATGGCGCTGTGATATTTAGACCAGAGACACTTGCGGTGAAGGTTCCGTACTGAGGGTTAACCGAGACGTTGGCGCTCTTTGCCGCCCCTGCCACGAATGCATTTACCACTGCCCCACCGGTTGATCCAAGCTTGGTCGTAGCAATTGCCGCAAGGGATTGAGAGAAGGAGAGCTGGGTCCTTGAAGTAACAAATGGGATGGAGTATCCACTTCCAACCGCAACAATGGGAAGTGGCTTATTGACTGGTCCGGTCGTAATCTCACTTGCAAATGAGGCGCCAAAGGAGGATGAGAATTGACTTGGAAGGGCACACCCAATGTAACCGCCGTTTTGCGCAGTGGTGGAATCGGCGGAGCTCGTTCTGGCCAAAACTGGGAAGCTCGATCCCGAGTTCAGCTTGGCAAGGATGGCATTAGCCGCAGATGCAGTAGTTGAGAGGATGTGAGCGGCGCAGATGTTTACATAGCTACTCATGTGAGAGTTGTAATAGCTCTGAAGCGATGCTAGGGAAAAGTCTGTTTTGGTAAGGCTACCCTCGATAGTGATGAGGGCAGCATAGTCATCAACTATCTCTAACTGATAGCTCTTTGGGAATGCATCGAAGATCGATGATCCACCGTAGCTAGAAATGGCGAGGGCAGTTCCAATAGTTATCTGATCAGAACCTATCTTCATACCGCTCTTCTTCAGCGCCTGCTTGATCAAGTCGAACGTTATTCTTCGTTGCAAAACTTTGTCGACAAATGAGGTTGACAAAACGTACTGCGGGGTAGCAGAGTGTTGATTTTCAATCGTTGCTCCAGTAGATGCTGAAGTTAGCTGCTTTACAAAAGCGCTATTGCCCAAGAGCGCCTTCAACTCAGTATTCAATTGAGACTGAGTGATAGCCTGACTTCCAACTTGAGCCGCTACCGGTGAATAGGAGCAGGCCGCCAATGTGGTGGATGCGCCGAATAATGCGACTACTGGAATGACTCTGCTTCTTATCTTTTTACCTGACGTTGACAATTTCGCTCTTCTCACAATTACGCTGCTTCCATTACGAACTAAGGAACTAACTTCGCGGTCGAACCAATGCCCAAATCACCTTATAAAGTCAACCACGCCGAGTAACTACTTTACTATCAACCATTTCCTGGGTCTAACTCAAGGTCGAGGGCTGCGATAAAGGTATCGATCGCCGAAGAAAAGGTCGCAAAGGCCTCTGCATAGTCTCCGTGCTTTTGTAGCTCAGTGATTGACATATGAATAGCGAGGGAGACACCGATCAATATCTCGTGTATCTGAGCGAAGGTCTCGACTGCTATCTCTTCGACATCTGGGTCGTCGAGGTCATCGATTCCAGCCACCATCATGCTAGAGCATACTTCAACCATGGAATCTTCGAAGTGGTACGAGGCCGAACCGGGGATCGATCCCTTGTTAATCTCATTTAGCAACTTCAATAGATCGACATGAAGATTCTCCGCGACAGGAACCTCGAAGACCACCGATACCAAGGCTTGATCGCTCTCGATCGATAGCGTCACCACATAACCGAGCTCGAGACTCTCGGTTGTAACACCACCCATGCAGGTCGAAGTGTCTTCACCCTCTTCAATGGTCCATCCCGACTCACTGAGGAATCGGATAAGGGATGTGGCATAGGGCGTGTAGTACTTCTCTGAATCTTCCATATTTACTCCAGTTTTAGGTCTTTATAAATCCCAAAGACTTCGACTACTTCGCGCGCCAAAAGACAACTACTTCGACCTACTAATAATAAGGTCCAGAAGCTCCTTTGTCGTCGCAAGCACCTCATGGCCTGCGCCACAGTCGATATCAAGGGTCGAACTCTTGTCGCGGAATGCCACCGCCCTAAAACGGCGCTTCAGATTAGCCATTACGCTAGCTGGCACGCTTGCCCCAACTAATACGATCCGAAGAGAACTGTCAAAAGAGGAAGACTTCATCGTCACCTTTAGTTCAACCAATCCAAGTACAGAGGCTCGATTGCGAATCTTAGTTATCTCACCTAGGACATTGAGTGGCTCTGGGGTTGGGCCGAAGCGATCGGCAAAGCCAGCAAGGGCGCTATCGACCGCCTCGTCGCTGTCGCAGTCGGCCAGCTCTTTATAGGCTTCGAGGCGAAGGTCCTCTTTTTCGATATACTCGGGCGGAATTGAGGCACTGATCGGTATCTCAATTCGGCACTCTGGCACCACTGGCGTTGCCTCGCCATTGAGATAGTCGATCGCCTCCTTTACCAACTTGACATAAAGGTCGTAGCCGACCGCTGCAATGTGGCCACTTTGACTCTGCCCCAATAAGCTGCCGGCCCCTCGAATCTCGAGGTCTCTCATTGCAATCTTAAAGCCCGAACCAAGTTCAACCGCCTCGCCAATGGTCTTGAGCCTCTCATATGCCTCTTCGGTCAATTTTCGATTGGGAGTATGAAAGAGATAAGCGTAGGCTTTGATCCCAGCCCTTCCTACTCGGCCGCGAAGTTGGTGAAGTTGTCCTAATCCAAGGCTCTCAGCACGGTTGACCACCAAAGTATTTACAGTGGGCATATCTATACCCGATTCAATGATGGTGGTACAGACCAAGACATCGTAGTTGCCCCTCCAAAAGTCATCGACGATCCTCTCTAGGAGGCTCTCATCCATTTGACCGTGGGCTACCGCAATACGAGCCTCTGGAACCAAGGTCGAAAGGCGCATAGCCACCTGATCGATGTCCATCACGCGGTTGTGGACGTAGAATACTTGTCCCTCTCGAAGGAGTTCTCGCCTTATCGCCTCGACCACGGCGCCCTCTTCGTAACCGCCGACGTAGGTCATAATGGGTTGCCGCGCACCTGGTGGTGTGGTCAAGAGGGAGAGGTCGCGAATACCTGTTAGTGACATCTCAAGCGTTCTAGGTATCGGTGTTGCGCTCATCGTAAGCACATCGATATTGACAGAGATCGACTTAATCAACTCTTTGTGGTTGACCCCAAAGCGCTGCTCTTCATCTACGATCAAAAGCCCTAAATTGGCAAATTTAACGTCCTTTGAAAGTAGGCGGTGGGTCCCGATTATGACATCTACCTCACCTCGAGCCAGGGCAGAGAGTGTCTCTTTGACCTCCTGCGGGCTCTGAAAGCGCGAGACCACCTCCACCCGGAGTGGAAAGGGTGCAAAGCGTTCTGAGAAGGTAACATAGTGTTGGTGAGCCAGGAGAGTTGTTGGAACAAGAACTGCCACCTGCTTCGAAGATTGTGTCGCCTTAAAGGCCGCTCGAATCGCCACTTCAGTCTTACCAAAGCCAACATCGCCGCAGATGAGTCGGTCCATTGGCCTCTCCGACTCCATATCTTCCTTGACCATCTCGATCGCCTTTGCCTGATCTCTGGTCAGGGTAAATGGGAATTGATCTTCCATCTCCCGCTGCCACTCATTGTCCGGCGCAAATACGAAGCCCTTGCTCGCTTGCCTCTTCTGATAGAGAAGTACTAGCTCCTGGGCCACTCTCTCGACCGAGGCCTTTACTTTGGCCTTGGTCTTTTGCCAATCCGAACCTCCGAGGCGGCTCAAGGTCGGATTTTCACCGCCGCTGTAGGGGGTCAGAGCACCCATTTGGTCGGTAGGTATAAAGAGTTTGCCGCTATCTCGATATTCGATCTCAAGGTAGTCGCGTTCTACATTTGCGATCGATCTCCGAACGATACCGAGGTATCTACCAACACCGTGAAACTCATGGACGACATAACCGCCAACCTTGAGATCATCAAAGAACGATGTGGTATTGCGTGCACTTCCTTGGGCATAGATCGAGGTACGCTTTGCCCGGCGCCCAGCTAAATCCGCTGTTCCCATCACAACTAGGGAGGCGCTGTGGCAGCGAAATCCAACCTCAAGTTCGCTTAAGTAGACGCCAACACCCTTTTTGGCTCCACTTATAAGAGCATCAAAGTCGCTACGATTTCGAATTGCGAAGGCACCCACGCCCTCATCCTTCAACGATGCGATGATTCGATTTGCAGAGTACGGAGCATCGGTCGAGATCAGTACCCGCGCTTTAGCGGCCAAGTCGCTCCGTATTGAACTTACGATGGACTCGCTTCGATGGTCAGGGAGAGACGCCGATATAAACGGCAGATCCACCTCTCCATGGATGGGGTTCATCACACGATCTACCACTTTGATCTCACTGCGGTTCAAAGCGTCGTTTAGATCTACATATAGCGATACATCTTCGGTCTCGACTTGCCAAGTGGGAGCAAGGGCGGCAATCAGAGCCTTCTCTTCGTCGAGGATTGCTAACGTTCGCTCCGCAACTCGGCCTCTATCCGAGATCAGAACTAAGTCATCGCCCCTCAAAAGGTCAAAGACTGACCTCTGGAAGTCATCGATGAAGGGAACGAATGACTCCATGCCTTCGAAGAAACCCTCGTTGATGAAGCGCTCTAGGACCGGCTGGAGGTTTTCGCTGGAGCCGATCCTGTCAACCAAGGAGTCGATCATAGAGGGGTTTGGCCGTACCTCTCGAACTGGAAATATGGTAATCGAATCTACGGGGTTGATGGCTAACTGATCTGCTAGAGAGAACTCCACAAGGCGATCTATCTCATCGCCGAAGAGGTCGATTCGAATCGGCAACGACCTCGCGGGAGGAAAAACGTCCACGATCGATCCTCTTACCGAAAATTCCCCTGGACCCTCAACCTGATATACCCTTTTGAAACCAAAGGCCACAAGATCTCGAGTTAGCTTGTCTCGATCGATCTCGCCACCTACTCGAACCTCGATAGGATTGAATTTGTATTGGGAGAGCTCGATCTTTTGAGCGACACCGCGGGCAGTCGCTACTACCACCAATCGCCGCTTATGCTCACCTTGGCCTCGATTTGAAAGGTGCCAGATCGCCTTAGCGCGCGCAGTCATCGACTCAAAGCGGGGCGACACCCTCTCGAAGGGAAGAGTATCCCAACTCGGTAGAGTCAAGACATCAAATCGGTGCTCGAACTCCCGAAGGTCAAAGATTAGGTGCTCAACGTCCGAAAGGGTGGGAACCACAACCAGAAGGACGCCATCTTTCGGAAGGTCGCTAACGAGGTGTTCGATGGCGAATGGGAATCCACCCTCCGAGATAGCAAAGTCCGCAGGAGCCTTAGCCTTCAATTGAGAAAAGACGCCCCGCGACTTGAGATGGCCTACTATGCAGTCGCTTATAAGGGCGTTAGCTACCATTTATTTCGTTCATCGCAACGTCTACGCCCTTATCGAGAATCAGATTTATGGCATCGCTTGCTACCTCAAGAGCGACGTTGAAACTATCTCTTTCAGTCGGCTTGAGGCGCTCAAGAACGTAGTCCCTAACTTGATGGCCCCCTGTTGGTCGCCCGATTCCGATTCGGACACGAACGAAATCACTCGAGTTAGCTGAGGCAACGATAGAAGTCAACCCTCTATGGCCTGCTACGCCACCGCCGCGCTTGACCTTCACTACACCTGGAGGTAGATCCAATTCATCGTGGACTACTATGAGGTCCTCGAGTGCCTTGAGCTTATATCTTTTGTTAAGGCCACTAAGTGCTCGCCCGGAGTCGTTCATAAATGTCTGCGGAAGAGCAAATGCAATTAAGTTAGAGATATCTTGCTCTTCGGCTAGGAGGCTATGGCTTCTAAGCGAAGGCACCATTCGTAGCCCTCGCTTTTCAGCAGCCATCTTTACGGCAACCGCCCCTAGATTATGGCGGGTACCCTCAAATTCACGCCCCGGATTGCCGAGGCCCATGACGACCCTAACGTGCCGCAAAGTTCTCCCTTATTCGCTTGCGACCACTTCTGAGGTGACTGCTACAACCGCATCTGGATCACTTGCGAGCTTAACGCCCTTTGGAAGTATCAACCCAGAGGCTACAAGTTGTCCATCGACTAGTTGATCGGCGGTGATCTCGATGTTTACCGGGATCGACGAGGTAGAGCCAGATAGTTCAACTTGACCAACGTTGAGGTTTACACCTTCACCGGCGACTAGGGCAACGGTAACTGTAACTTGCTGATCCGCCGAGAGCAGTTGAAAGTCGATGTGGAGAAGGTTACGACGTACAGGATGACGCTGGATCTCCTTGACCAAGGTTGACTTGGTCTCACCGCCGAGGTCAATCTCGACGATCGATCCAACTACTTTACGGTGGCCGACTAAGGCGTTTAGCTCACGAGCATCCACTGCTAGAGAGATCGGCTCCATGCCCTTTCCGTAAAGGGATGCAGGAACAAGCCCTTCGTCGTTGCGAAGGCGACTAGACGATCGGCTTCCTTCAACTCTTCCTAATACAGCTTTGAGAAGCAACTCAGACACGTAGCACCAACCTATTTACATAAAAAAACTGAAAGCCTTAGATAAAGACCCTAAAAGTGACTCAGAACAGCATAATAGCTTCAATCCGTCACACTTCATTCATAGAGCGATTATGGCCTACCTAGGAGAGATTTTCGCCACCGAAGATATCGGAGACCGAAGAATCCTCAAAGACGGCGCCAATAGCCGCTGCAATAACAGAGGCGACAGAGAGAACCTCAAGCTTAGCGATCTTACGCTCTGGCGGCAAAGGAAGGGTATTAGTAATCACTACCTTAGATATCGAAGAGTCATTGAGTCGCTGGGTAGCGGGGTCTGAAAGAATCCCGTGCGTCGCCATAGCCCAAACCTCCGCCGCACCCTGCTTCATGAGTAGTTCGGCTGCAGCACAGATGGTGCCTGCAGTGTCAATCATGTCGTCGATGATTACACACCGCTTTCCCGCAACATCGCCAACGACATCGAGGGCTTCAACTACGTTAGCTTGACCCTTAGGACGGCGCTTATGAACGAAGGCCAACTCCATGTCGAGATATTGCGAAAAGCGCGATGCCACCTTGACCCGGCCAGCATCTGGGGCAACTATCACAGTATCTGGCGTACAGTTGGCTTTGAGATAGTCGATCAAGACCGGCATCGCAGTTAGATGGTCAACTGGTCCATCGAAGAACCCCTGAATCTGACCCGAGTGAAGATCTAAGGTTATGATCCGATCAGCTCCAGCCGTAGCCAAGATATCGGCAACGAGTTTGGCTGTGATCGGCTCTCGTCCCGATGCCTTGCGGTCCTGCCGCGAATATCCGTAGTAAGGACACACTGCAGTAATGCGCTTAGCAGAGGCCCTCTTGGCGGCGTCAATCATATTTAGTTGCTCAAAAATAGCCGAATTCACCGGTCTGGCATGAGACTGTATAAGAAATATATCCTTGCCACGTATCGACTCACCAAATCGGCAATAGATCTCTCCATCGGCAAATTCTCGCAGATCGACGCTTCCCAAAGGCACATCGAGGTGAAGCGCGACTTCCGCAGCCAACTGAGGGTGGCTACGACCCGAGTAGATCTCCAAACGCTTACGAGGTACTAACTCCACTTTTAATGCTCCAAAACTACGAAAGATCCACTCACGTCAAAGTCGCCAATCGAAGACCCACTCTTCATTACTGCATATGGGCCAACTACAGCACCTTCGCCAACTCTACATCGATCGAGTTCAGATCGAATTATCTTCGCCCTATCACCAATAATCGAATTTGAAATTCGGACATCGGGACCGATCTCGACACCATCGCCAACGATAGTTCTACCGATGAGGGACGTTCCCGGCCACAATGTCGTGTCTTGTCCAATCTCTACGGTCGAATCGATGTATATCGAAGATGGATTGACGAGGTTGACACCCTTCATCATAAAAGATGCGTTGATCCTCTCACGCATAACAACTTCGGCTTGAGCAAGTTGAGCCCTATCATTTACCCCACCGGCCTCGGAGTAGTCGACGATCTCAAAGCCGCTCACCTTGTAACCGCTCGATGCTAATACTTCAACCACATCGGTGAAGTAGTACTCTCCCTGAGAGTTGAGGGGCTGAAGCCTGCGGAGAGAGGGTAGCAAAACGTCGAGATTGGCCACATAGAAAGAAGAATTTATCCGTCGCTCTTGCCTCTCTTGGTCAGTGGCATCCTTCTCCTCAACGATCTTTTTAATATTTGAATTCTTATCAAAGATGAGTCTGCCATAACCATTCGGCTCGTCTAGTTGACCAAATGCAACAGTTAGGGCCCTTCGATCCTCTTCATGTTCGGCGAGCATCCCAGCGATAGTCTCGCCCCTAATTAGAGGTGCATCGCCTGGAAGGATCACAACTGAGGGTTGCAGACCTTTGAAGGTCAGGGGGTCTGGGAGCGCGGTCATGGCTACCAGGACAGCATCTCCAGTCCCCCTTTGAACCTGCTGAGTTACAAAGTTGATACGCATCTTGGAAGGGGCAGACTTTAATACCTGCTCTTGAACGACGTCTGCCTTGTGGCCCACCACGATCACGACGTCAAGGACGTTAGCCTCGGCTAGCGCCTCAAGGATGTGGACGATCATTGGCTTGCCACAGATGCGAATAAGAGGCTTTGGCCTTGAAGACTTCATCCTTGAGCCAATTCCAGCCGCCATCACTATAGCAAATCGCTGTCGCTCTACCGAAACATCTTGCGAATTCAAAGCGCCTCCAATTTGAATCTCCATACGACACGCTAAAACGCAATCGCTACCTTATCGTAGATGAGCCAAGGAGAGGTGGTCACCGAAAAAAACATTAGCCGAAGTACCAAGGTCCGGCCCTGCCCACTCCCAGATCGTAAAGATTCCGACCAGTGAGGTTCAAATGGTTTCCCGTTTAAAGAGGCAAAGGCACTCTATCGAACTTGACTAGGGGCGACCGAGACAGACGAGACGCTCTGAGGATTTGAGGTCAATTGGATTATGTTGTGGTTGGTGGTAACACCTGGGACCTTACCCCAGCTGACAGTTGCATTGGTCAATAGATCTCCGGTCACCTTAAAGAATTGAAGTTTGGAAGGAACTAGGATAGAGAGGTGGATTGGGGGAGAAGAGGGGGGACGGTCATCGGTGACAACTATTGAAAAGGAGTTGTCTTTCTCTGCCGCCAGCGCCTCAACTCCTAGGGGCAGACCAGTAACTTGATGCAACCGCGATCCAACTTGAAAGAACTTGGAGTAGTTTCCAAGCACGTAGTATCTCTTGGTCAAATAGAGGCTCTGATTGCCATTTGTTTGGTAGTTGGAGTCGTAATAGATCAACCCATCGTTGCGCCCTAGCAAGTTAGCTTGATATGGACATTGGGGATCGAGTGTCGGTTCGCAACCTAAGTTGGGGGAGATCGCAGTCCACCACTGAAAGGCGCTATCTCGGCCGTAAAAGAAGTCATTGAAGATCGTCTTTGCCAACCACATCCCCTGGACCATCGTTGGATCGTACTGATATCCAAAGCGCGTTCCATTGAAGCAACAAATCTCGGTCATCCAAGAGTGAAGCTTCAAGTCGCGAAAGGTATCAGCCATTGCACTCAAGGTCTTAGCATTGGGATAGTCGTAGGTGTGGTGTGCATAAAACGCTATGTACCTCTTAGCGTTGTCACGATTTATCCACAGGTTGATCTCTGGAAGGAGTTGCGAGGCGACTTGAGAGGTCTCATCGGCGATGATCTTTACCCACGGTGCTCTACTTGCTAAAGCTTGGCCCAACCTCGCTACTAGCCGCGCCCTTAGAAATATCGGAACTCGCATCCCCTCTTGCTTACAGGGCGCCATCGACGAGTCGGGCTCATTCATCGGAGAGAGGTAGTCGACGGTGATTCCGAGGTCATTTTTCATCCCTATTACCACGTTGACCAGATAGTTTACATAGGTGTCAACCTGAGAGGAAAGCAGATGGCCAGCGCAACTGAGGTGGTTTGAAGTAAAGGGCGAGGGTGCGGAATTGACAAAAGCAATGATGTCTTTGACCTTGTACTTTTCAGCCATCTTCGCAAAGTAGGTCCCTGCAGGATCTGCATTGAAGTTATAGGTGCCATTGGGCTGCAGAAATGTAGGTGCCCTCTTCCAAGGGGTGCTAACACCCACTCCTCCGCCGCCAATGTTATAGCGAAATTGGCTCAATTGAAGGCCACTCTTGGCAAATAGAAGTGTTCCGACTTTATCCTTGACCGCTGCGGACATCGAATAGATCGGTCCAGACCACCAAGCGCCTGAGGCTCCAAATCCGTCGACGCTCTGGAGGGCGTTTGCTGAAATTACAGCATTTACAGCAGGAACTTGAGAGCGATTGCTCTGTGCCACCCTGGCCACCGCCAAGAACCCAACTAACGTAAGTGAGGCGATTAATACAACGAGCAGCGGTTTAGAAAACTCCCCCTCTCTTCTCGCAAATCTTTGCCGCAGCTGGCTCAACCCTTTTCACCTCGAATCAAAAGGTTAATTCCTACCGTAGGACTATCAGCGAAAATATGGTATGAGATGGAAAAGTCCCTACCTCTACCCAAATTCAATGCAGCTCAAGCCATCTTCTATCTTCTCCAACTGCTAATTGGAGAAAAAGACCCAACACCTCGCCTCCCCCGACATTCAAAGATCCAACTGAAAGAGCAGGCAAGCTCACTCATTTTTGTCGTGGCATTAACCAGTCACTTGTGTCAGGTTGCCGTTTTCAATGGAAACTACCCAAACGACAGATCCAGAAAATTCGTAGAGTGAGCCACCAAAAGCCAGATTTCAGGAGATGCCAGCCTCAAAAGGAGCGCTCGCTAAGAGCGTCGCTAGCGCTTTAGTCAGTGATATGGCAGCATTAATCGAAATCCATTCGTTGGGTCCATGGGCATTTGATGCGGGGGTTAGGACCCCGGTAGCCAGTATCGAGGCCTTGGGAAGGAGTTGGTCCAACATCGCCAAGAACGGAATTGTTCCGCCCTCTCCACATGCACCCGATGGCTTTCCAAAGGTAGCAAGGCTGACCTGGTCCAAAATATCTAGCAACTTTGGCGGAAGTGGCTTTTCAAACCAACCCGATGCAGGTTCGTCCGCAGTCACGCTAACGTGGGCTCCATAGGGCGGATCTTCAGTTAGGGTCCGGACTATGGCATCGGTTGCTACCTGACCATCCACCATCGGAGGAATTCGAAACGACAACTTAGCTGTAGTTTTAGCGCGCAGTACATTTCCAGCTTGAGATACCGGCGGAACATTATCGATACCAACGAAGGCCATCGATGGGCGCCAACTTTGATCAAGGAGTCGTTCACTTGCCTCTCCCGGAAGTTTAACCCCATCTTTCAAAGGAAAGATTCGGCCAAGGGGATCATTTGCTTCTATCGCGTTTATTCGAGCAGCTTCAACGACCTCACTTGGAATAGCACAATAAAGCTGAGGGAGGACCATGGCGCCGCTCGAGGAGTCCTCGACTCGCTCCAAAAGCCGACGTAAAACTCTAAAGGACGACGGCACTACTCCGCCGGCGCTACCGGAGTGCACCCCGTGCTCCAAGATTGATACGTCAACGGTCATCGTTATATTTCCACGGAGAGAGGTAGTCCTCCAAAGACGCTCGTTATCGAATCCCCCCGAGTCAAGGCATATAACCAAGTCAACTTGATCGAGCTCTCCGGCAAGAGAGTCGATGTGCGCCGGGAGGTCTATCGATCCGCTCTCCTCGCTCGCCTCAATCAGAACCTTGATGCGCGGATGTTCGAGGCCACTTCGCTGGAGGTTAGCAATAGCTATGCCGGCAGCGACGATGGCGTATCCATCGTCGACCACACCACGACCGTAGAGGCGATCGCCGTCGTATCGGGGCTCAAAGGGATCACTAGCCCCTTCCCAAGGTCCGGTAGCTGGCTGTTTGTCGATATGGCCATAGATTAGGACCGTATTATCTCCGCTGTAACCCGACGACGCCTCGATATCAACTACTAGCAGGGGTGAAAGACCCTCGATGCGACGTATAGTGGTCTTAGATCCCTTGAGGGAGAGTGAGTCGATGAAGGTACTTGCCAGAGATATGGCACTTTCGATCTCACCTCGAGTCTTCCAATCCTTGTCATATGCGCTCGAGATTGCACGTACCTTGATATATTCCTCGAGGTAGCGCAGTCCAATCGAACGAAAGTCCTCTCCAATAGAACCAGATATACAATCAAGAATCTCAAGCGAATTCAACTGTCAAACGCCCCTTTTACATCGTCACCTGCGAAAAGACTATACGTGATGGATGTGTAGTTTGTCCTCACTGTAGAGGTTCCTAAGTACCTTCTTGTCGAATTTGCCAACCGAGGTCTTGGGAATCTCAGTGACGAACGACCAGCGCTCCGGGAGCCACCACTTAGCCACTTGAGAGAGGATAAAATTTGAAAGATCTGAGGCCGTAACTTGAGAACCTTCTTTTAGAACTACGCACGCCAAGGGGCGTTCGTCCCACTTATCATCGGGGACCCCAACCACCGCTGCTTCAAATACATCTGGGTGGGCCATAATCGCATTTTCGAGCTCCACCGAAGATATCCACTCGCCGCCAGACTTAATGACATCTTTTGTTCGATCAGTTATCCTGAGATACCCCTCGGGATCGAGGGTACCCATATCACCGGTTCGAAGCCACCTACCGTCGAACGAGGCTGGATTTACCCCTTTGTAGTAGGAGTTGGTAATCCATGGACCTGATACCTGAATCTCTCCCATTGAGACCCCGTCGTTCGGTAACTTATTTCCTTCGGCGTCGACGATCCGTATCTCAACCCCAGCTACTGGCCTACCTGCGGTTACCAGATACTTGATTCGATCTTCCTCCTTGACATTGTCCGGAGGAATTGCCAACGTACAGAGCGGAGAGGTCTCGGTCATTCCCCAACCTTGAAGAAGTGTCAATCCGTATCGATCGCGGTAGCCCTCTATAAGCGCACGAGGCACCGCCGAGCCGCCAGCTGATATAACTCGAAGCGAAGAGAAGTCAGTGGGGTTATCTTCGCAATAGTGAAGAAGGTCATTCCATATCACAGGTACGCCAGATGCGATCGTTGGTTTTAGTTCATTGATCATCACGGCAAGCGGCCCCGCTTGGAGAAAGCGTCCCGGCATGATCATGTCACTACCTACAAACCATCCGGCATAGGGAATTCCCCAAGCATTGGCGTGAAACATGGGAACGATTACAAGGGTCCTGTCGCGGGAGTTGAGCCCCAGGGACGCAGAAGAGGATGCAGCTAGCGAATGAAGGTAGGTGGAGCGATGGGAGTAGACAACACCCTTTGGATTACCAGTTGTGCCACTGGTGTAACACATCGCTGCAGCGTCGTTTTCATCGGCGATTTCGACACAGTCAAAGTCTTCAGAGAAGTTGGCGATGTAGCTGTCATAGTCCACGAACTTGACGCTCGAACCGCTCTCAGCTCTGAAATTTTCAACCCCAGCCTCATCGAATGGACCCACGACTAAGACGGTCTCAACCGAATCTCTTCCTACCAGGCACTTCAACAAAAGGGGAAGAACGATATTGTCAGCGATAATAACCTTGTCCGATGCGTCGTCGATAATGAATTGAAGTTGATCGGCAAATAGGCGAACATTTAGGGTGTGCAAAACGGCACCCATAGATGGAATTGCCAAGTAGGCCTCTAAGTGCTGGTTGTGGTTGAAACAGAAAGTAGCAACCCGATCGTCCCCCTTGACCCCAAGAGCCACCAGACCATTAGCCAATTGTCGCGCACGCTTTGCAACCTGACTATAGGTCAACACGTGGGTACCATCACCGGTAAAGGTAAAGACCTTAGAGTCAGAGTATAGCATTTCTCCGTGGCTAAAAATTTCAGAGACAGATAGAGCAACCCTTGACATCGTCGACTTCAATTTGACGACACCTTCTTCCTAAGTAATTAGTGATCTTTCAATATCTTTATATGTCTAACGGTATCGCAATATCGTCGATTAATCACGTTAGAAGCCAAGGGGCACCGCCTTTGGCCCCTTGGCCAAGACTTAGTGACGATCGACCCTACCTCTGACTCCTCGATAACGGCGAGATGGAGGGTAGTATCAAAGAAATGGAGCGAAAAAAGAACTTAGCTATTATCGGTGGCGGCATCACCGGCGCCTCGATCGCCTATCACTTGGCAAAGTCAGACCGCTTCGAGATAACCATCTTCGATGACCCTGCTGGAAAGCGCGCCACTACGGTTGCGGCGGGAATGCTAGCACCTGTCACCGAGGTGAACTTCGGTGAAGAGAATCTCTCCACTTTCATGATCCAAGCCGCAGAGTACTTCGCTTCGATTGCACGGACCTTTGAGGAGCAGTACAAGTTCGACATCGGCTATCGAAATACCGGAACAATTACGGTTTCACTAACCGAAAAGGACCGAAAAGACCTCGAGAGGTATGTAAACCTCTATCGCCGCCTCGGACTTTCTGTGACCGAACACGACGGATCGGAAGCCCAACGGATAGAGCCACTGCTATCGCCACAAGTGAACTATGGAATTACGACAGAGATCGATCAACAGGTTGATAACCGCGCCCTCTTCGACTCGCTTAGGCGGATCAATAGTCGCTTAGGAGTCAGCACCATAGATCGCCGAGTCGTAAAGGTCGAGAGGGATCGCGACGGGGACTTCAGAGTCTTTGACGACGGCGGTGAAAATGGCCTCTACCACGTTGTCATCGTAGCCAATGGGACTAGCGCTACGACGATTGAGGGAGAGCTAAAAGAGATCTCCTCCTTTATCCGGCCAGTCAAAGGTCAGATCATAAGGACTCGCCATGGAAGTGACCACCTGGCACCGGGCAAGGTGGTCCGCTACAACGTTGACTCTCGACCGGGTTATATCGTTACTCGATCTAACGGCGAGGTAGTAATTGGAGCTACCTCCGAAGAGGTTGGCTTCGACGAGCGAGTGAAGGCAAGAGGCACATTCGACCTCCTTCATGACGCCATAAGAGTCGTTCCCATGGTCGGAGAGTACGCTATCGAAGAGATCAACGTAGGGTTTCGCCCAGCTTCAGACGACAACTTACCCATCTTGGGGGAGATAAGAGAGAATCTATGGGTGGCATTGGGCTCATATCGCCATGGCATTCTCCTCTCCATGTTTATCGGGAAAAAGGTAGCCGAGGCCATAGCCAGCGAGCAGACCCTCGTAGAGGGATTTGAGATCTTCGCACCATCTAGATTTGTCGGCGAAATCCAAAGTCCCGTCACAATCAAGTAGAAATGTTCAAGGGCAAATCGGAGGAGATACTTTGCAGATCACTCTGAACGGCAAGAGCGCTTCGGTCGTCGACGGCGTGAAGTTGGGCGAGGTAATCGATATGTTCGCAGTCGACCGACGTGGGGTCGCAGTCGCTCTAAATGGCGAGGTCGTCAAACGAGGCGATTGGGATAGCCAAGTTCTAATAGATCGAGACGCAATCGAAATTCTTTCGATTGCGGCAGGAGGATAGCAGAGAGCTCAGCCGAGTTGCAGAGTAGAGGCTACCGGGATGCTCTAGATAGGGATTAGTTCGTTTTTGATAATTTGGGAGGAAGTACCAATTGGATAGCCAACCACAGTCACCCCTAGCCGTAGGAAGCCACGTCTTCAAATCGCGCTTGATATTTGGAAGTGGTGGAATGCGATCAATTGCGGCACTTCGGATCGCACTTGCCAATACTCAAAGCGAGCTAACCACCGTTGCTATGCGGCGTTACGATCCGGCCGCTTCAGGTCGTCTATTCGATGTCTTAAGAGAGTTCAATCAGCAGATACTTCCCAATACCGCTGGATGCTATAACGCAACCGAGGCAGTTATTACCGCCGAGTTAGCGCGCGAGGCCCTTGAAACCAACTTGATAAAGGTAGAGGTAATAAACGATGACTCTACCCTACTTCCAGATCCGATAGAGACCCTAAAAGCCACCGAAGTACTTACCAATAAAGGCTTTGAGGTAATGGCATATATCTCGGACGATGTAGTTCTTGCAAGGCGGATTGAGCAAGCCGGAGCCAAAGCGGTAATGCCCCTCGGCGCCCCGATTGGGAGCGGGATGGGAATACTAAACCCCTTCAATATTGAGACGATTGTGAACTTTGCCAATGTTCCGATTATCCTCGACGCAGGATTAGGAAGCGCCTCTGATGCTGCTCTAGCTATGGAACTTGGCTGCGACGGAGTCCTTGCTGCTTCGGCGATAAACCGAGCTGAGGATCCAGCGATCATGGCCGAGGCGTTTCGCCTCGGAGTTATTGCGGGTCACCTGAGCCGTCGGGCTGGAAGAATTCCAAAATCGACCCGAGCGATAGCCTCGACTGCCATCTCAGGAAAGGCACAATTTGAGGTAAGCTCCAATAATTAGCCACGGATCAGCCACTGCGCGTGGTTGGCGTGGTATCTTGACTTAGGTAAAATTCGATTAAGCCGCAGCGTCGAGGGGTGGGTATAGCATGCACTTTGGTTCAAAGACGCCACCGGTGGCGCTTACGATAGCCGGTTCCGACTCAGGTGGTGGAGCAGGGATTCAAGCAGATCTAAAGACCTTTGCATCACTTGGAGTCTATGGAACTTCGGTAATCACGGCCGTCACCGCACAAAATACCCGCGGAGTATCACAAATTGAAATCATGTCCCTCGAGTCGGTACTTAGCCAGCTCGTTGCAGTCACAAACGACTTTCAAGTACGGGCTACCAAAGTTGGTATGATCGCATCAGAGAGCCATATTCGACTAGTCGCCGACGCCGCGGCCGACGGTACTTTGCCTCGATTGATCGTCGACCCCGTAATGGTGGCGACTTCGGGCGATCGCCTAACCTCTGACACCCTTCTCGACGCCTATAGAAATATCCTCATCCCCCAAGCCCTTGTGGTCACGCCAAATATCACCGAGGCCCAAGAGCTGGCTCAGATGACCATCGAATCTTTAGCTGACATGGCAAAAGCCGCTCAAATAATCTCCAAATTCGGTGCAAAGTACGTCTATCTCAAGGGCGGACACATCAGCTCCGATGAGGCGACAGACCTCTTCTTCGATGGCTCGAACGTTCAATACTTACGCGCCAAGAGAATCAACACCCAAAATACCCATGGAACTGGGTGTACGCTATCGAGTGCCATAGCCGCCTACTTAGCGTTTGGAAAAACCGTTGATGAGGCAATTCACGGAGCCAAGATCTATATCACCCGTGCAATTAGTGGCGGAGCCAACTGGGCGCTAGGTGGAGGCCATGGACCACTGGATCACTTTTCATGGGGGCAATTGCCGTAGTTGAAAGCTTATTGGGCGACCATTGGACGATCCAGACCTAAGTATCTAACAGGAATAAGCTGTGGCGCACTTTTGAGTTCAAGAAGTACTTCGTCCCTGTAACAAATAGATACCCATTATCGACAAGGCAGAGGCAAGTAAATGTTAGAGGCCGTCAATCTGACGCCAATGCTCCGGTAGCACAAACTCGCACAAAGAATCTCCGACGCAAAAGTCAAAAGTATCCGGTGATAGGTACCTTGACCTATGTTGATAGCAGCAGAGGGAAAAAGCTATAACAACTCCCCCCAAGACTTCGGAGATAGATCGCACTCAAGAGTGCTACCGAAGCTCCGCTGGCTGCAGTTTCGAAAAGTAGCGAACTAACCATAGCCCTCCTACTCTATCGATAGGTAAAAAAGCATTGGCCCCCTCGGTTATCCGATGTGGGCCAATGAACCATATACGAAAATTTGCTAATCTACCTGTAAATCAGGTGTGAGCACTTCTAAGCCTTAGTCGCAAAGAACGCGAGCAGAAGAGGCGTTCAAGATGTACTCTTGCCCCCTGCTATCGATCTTCTCCAAGAAGAGATAGAGCGAGAAGAGGACGACTCCGAAGGCAAATGCGGTCAGAATCGATGCAGCAGCGACTTGGGAGGTTGTAATACCAAGAACTATGGCAAAGACGGCATAACCAATCGAATACGAGGAGTAGAGGGCTCCATAGGCCTGTCCCCGTATGGCAGGTTCCACGACGTAAGTAAGCGCATGGGCTCGAGCAGTATTCAAAGGCGCAATGAATAAGCCCGCCAAGAAGATCGATACCATAATCGCAGTGAGGCCCTGGACTGAGGTCGCAATTACAACAAAGGACGCAAGTCCAAGAAGTAGCGTAGCGACTTGTAACCTCGAGTCAGAGTGGGCAAAGTACTTAGACACCCGGGTAAAGATAGTACCGCCGACGATCGCGCCCAGAGACAGTAGCGCTAGGGTAAGTCCTGCGTCATAAAGTGGATAGTGGCGCGACAACAGGATAGTCGGCATGGCCACAACCACTCCACCCTCGACGATCCCCATCATCGCAGATGAAGCGAAGAGCCAATGAAGACTCTTGCGATTCCATACGCCACCTTTAGACTCCGTTACAAACTCAACCTTCTGGTCGATGCTCGACGAACTAAGCCTCTCTCGCCTCGATGAGGCTATCGCCAATGCGATGAGGGCGATAATGGCCGTAGCGATCGAGGCGGCTCTCGGTGCAAAGGCGTAGGCGACACCGGATGCGACCAACGGAGCAACCATGAAGGCAAACTCCATCAATGAGGTGTCTAGAGAGGTGACTCGCATCGAGGCTACCCTGTCATTTACATCTGCGGAACCAATTACAGCCTTTCGAGCTGTGGCAAAGATTCCACCACCAAGGCCACCGACTATGAACGATGCGACGATCATAAGAACCATCGCTACCGGAGAGGTAAAGTGACCGGCGAAAACTGCTAGGGCGAACCAAAGGGCCGCCATTG
This sequence comes from Actinomycetes bacterium, assembly GCA_021805205.1. Classification (GTDB taxonomy): domain Bacteria; phylum Actinomycetota; class Acidimicrobiia; order Acidimicrobiales; family Acidimicrobiaceae; genus Acidithrix. Next base: position 78,970 of record JAJZFV010000055.1, read on the forward strand.
GGATAAGTAGCTTCACATACGCGCGCGAAGCAGAAAACTTATCTGAGGTCTTCGCGAGTGCGGAAGACAAAAATACTTCACCGAGGGTAAAGGCGCCGACGAGAATTGCCCCTGATGCAACAGCTCTTCGGCTCAATCCCTCTGAAATTACAAGAGCTACCGGCGCCATCGCAATTGGAAGGCGGGCCAGATTTGACTCTACGACGGTTCGAAGATTTAATCCTGGTCTCTTCGATAGGCTAGTTTTACTTTTCTTTCTTACAGTTTCGACGTACATTTAAACTCCATTCGCCAAAGTACACTTTCCCGAACGCCACCTGCTATAAGCATTCGAAGATCAAAAAAGTTTCTCGGCAGAGCCAATTCTAGTCGGCAAAGCAATTGGATACGTGTGTCTAATGCCACAGCATCCCTTATTCAAGTTCTAATGTAGTGACAATTCTTCATATGAAAAAAGACCGAATATTTATCTTTTATTTTATTGTCAGAAAGGATGCGGATCGAGCGAAGTTTACGATTTCTCGCGCATAATACCTATTCAAGAGCGACAACCGTCCTCAATCATCAAAAAATACTCAACAAATAACTATGGTTCGAAGCAACAAAAACTTGATTCTTTTCCGATTACTAACGCCATAAGGTACAAAAGAATAGCGATCAAAATGATAAAAGAATATCAACACCTCAAACAGCAAAGTAAACAAAAAGTAAACTAAAGGTAAGCTCGGCTCACTTTGGATTAATTGGAACACGAAAAATTTAGTAGAAGGTTGTCATCGATCCCAGCTCAACCAAATCTTCTTCCAGGAAACCCCCGTGAAATGGCTTCGAGCAATTTATAGGGAATCGATTTTTAACCGTGGTAGCATTTCACTAACCGCAGTAAGTTCAAACGGTGTTGTGAGGGCAAAATCAAAGCACGTTACTTGTACCAAGAGGCCTCATCAGAGCAGCTCGAATGCACCCAAATCAACGTTGAGAACTGCTCCTTCGAACCAGACCCTTCAATAGACCACGGACGAATAGCGCTCCTCGACACACTGCGCTGGAGTCTTAGTGGCGCAGGGGATAGGCTTCTAGCAATAACTAGGGGTGACGCCGACCCATCTCTCCTGCTCACAACCCCACAGGGGCGCCGATACTCTGGCGTAGCGACGGGGCATCCAAAAGACAAGCCGACTATTTCACTGAAGATACCCTTTGAATCAGTTGAACCAGAGACACTTCGAAACAAGATATCTTCGATCTCACTTCCTTTCGGAATAATTACCATCTCCGAGACTCCTTTTATGAGTTCTCGCTGCATCGGACACAACAAAAATGGGAGGTCGATCGCGACTGTCGAAAGGTTTAGCTTCGAGGGATCGCAATCGCGGTTAATCGAAATTTTCGGAGACGACGAAGTAGTAGTAGATCAGATTGCGGATCAACTTCGAGGAGCTGATGGTTCGATAGAGGTAACACTTAACGACACCATCGCTCTACTTTCTGCGATGGCAAAGCGTAAGCCGGGAGACTTCTCCACTTCATTTGAGATCGGCTCAGGCAAAAAACTCAATGATGCACTCTATGACCTTCTCAAGAGATCTATGCCATCGCTTAGAATCGCCTATGAAGCTGTCCGTCTCGAGATCGATGAAGAGTCTCTTCACGACCTGAGGGTTATCGCACGAAGTATAAAGTCTATTTTCAGCGCAGCAGCCCGTTATCTCCCGTACGAGGAGGTCAGCGCATTTCTCGAAGCCGTAAGTAGCTTGATCAACGTCACAACAAGCCACCGCGACATAGACGTCGCCATCGAATACCTGACGCAATTTCCAGAGTTTGAAGGCGCATGTAAAGTTCTAGAAGAACGAAGGCGATACCTAGCTGACTCATTCAAAGCTGAACTGGAAACCGCGATCGAGAGGGTTAGCTCATCCTGGAAGGTTGCTGCCGCCCGTCTGGTCGTCACCTCGAGCCGGGAGGCGATCTCAGTTGAAGAGTTCTATAAAAAAGAGGCGGAGAGGGTACACGGGAAGATAGTCCAAGGAATCAAAAGGGGTGAGGGTGGCCAAGGTCTTGCGATCGAGGAATTGCATACCCTTCGAAAGAGATTCAAAAAGTTACGTTACCTCACTGAGACATTTCATCGTGACTCAAGTGCCGACCCATTGGCAATCACATCTAAAACCTTTCAAACTTCACTTGGACTTCTACAAGATTGCCAGGTTCTTTTAGACCTTTTATTAGACGTTGAAGAGTCGGCTGGCCCTTGGGGTCAAAGCGTGGAGGCGGCGATAGTTCATAGTCAAGAGAGGCTAGAGACCGCAAGGTTAGAGTCACTATCCAAGCTAAGTCAGCTCATAGGGCCCCCACCTGGAAAGACAGAAGAGCGACCTAACAAAAAATCTAATTCGAAGCGCGCAGGGAAAAGCAAGTGAAGACCGTGATGTTCTACAACCAAAAGGGAGGAGTTGGAAAGACTTCTCTGGCCGTAAACTTCGCCTACCTCGCAGCATCTGAGGGGTTTAGAACGCTGCTGTGGGACCTCGACCCCCAGGCAAGTGCCACCTACATCTTGAGGGGTGACGATGGTGATTCACCAAAAGCCTCCAAGATAGTCTCCGAAGAGTACTCCCTCGACGAACTTGCTATTAGCTCTAACTACGCTAACCTCTTCTTACTTGCGTCTTCACTAAAGATGCGCCTCTTTGCCGAAAAACTCGCTGAAGCAAAGAATCCAAGAAGACGCCTTACTCGCATCCTAGAGGCTACCAAGGATGAATTTGACCTAACCGTAATTGACGCACCTCCGAACCTGACCGACCTCTCTGAGACCGTAATCTCGGCCATCGATCTGGTCGTGGTTCCACTTCAGCCAAGCCCCCTAGCCATAAGGTCGTCTCAAGTTATGATCGAGCACCTTGAATCGATCGGTTTGAGTCAAAAGTGTGTAGCCCTCTACAATATGGTGGATCAACGAAGGGCTGGCCACCGCAGCGCCATTGCAACCGAAGAACCAGTCGGCAAACTCGCCAAGTTACGCTCCTACATTCCATACTCAGCAGATATCGAAAAGATGGCGATTTCTAGAGAGCCACTTCCAATCATCGCCACGAACTCCAAATCGTCGGTAGCGATGGAGGGGCTCTATAACGAGATCTCAAATTTGATCTATGCACGATAGAGCTATCACTCAATTGAGAGGCGCTGTCTTTTAGGACGAATCAAAATCGCTAGAACAGCGCCGGTAAAGCTAACTATAACAACTATTGCGAAGTCGATCTTAAAAGAACCGGTAGCAGATGCTATGGCACTTCCGATCTGAGGTCCAATTGCCTGCGTTATTCCAAAGAATAAAGTGACCATAGCAAATGTCCGCGCGAAGACCGCCCCCTTTGCATAGTCTCCGATGTAAGCAGCTACCAAGTTGGGGACGCCACTCATCCCGAATCCATAGGCGAATGCGCCAACTATCACAAAAGGAAGACTTCCGCTCAAGACCGAAAGGCCGGCAATTCCCATAGCAATGAACGCTAGTGACATGACGGTACCTCTGTCACCATTACGATCGCTAATACGACCAGCTAATATACCGCCAAAGATCGAGATAAATCCCACCAAGGAAAAAATGGATTGCGAGGTCGTCGCCAGATAGTGGTGGTCGTGGTTGAGCGCTGTCACGATATAGGTTAGGAATATCGCCTGAACAAATCCATAGGCCATATAAGAGGCGAAGAGGATATTGCGCTTCGGTAGCCTCGAGGGCCGCAAAGGTGCCTCCATCACATCAATAGCTTCCACCGAGTCGTCAACTTTGGAAGGCGCATGGAGAAAAATAAATGACGACAATGTGATGAGAGCACCGACTCCAGCCTCAACAAAGAGAAGAGCTCGCCAAGAAAGAGTGCCATGAAGGTGAACAAAGACCTTCGCCACCTGCGCCTCCAAGGTTATTGCTATTCCGATTCCACCACCGACCAAGCCAATCGCCCACCCCTTGCGCCTTTCAGCTACCGCTCCGGCAGCTAGAGCTGGCGAAGAGATCCAGATCATCGCCCCACCAAAACCCATGAGTGCCATGGCCAAGGAGAAGAATAGAAAAGTCGAAGAGATGCCGAAGAGACCCAATCCGACCACGGAGGTCGCAAGTCCGATGCGAATAAAGCGGACACCGCTTATCGCTTTGGACTTCCAGGTTACAAAGATCGACCCCAGGAGATATGCCCCGACGTTGATGGTTCCCAAAGTTCCGGTGAGAAAGACAGAGTGGAGCGACGTTTTCAACAGAGGTGGAAGAATCAAGGAGTAGCTGAAACGTCCAAAGCCCTGAGCCTCACCTGCGAACAGCATCGCAAGAACTATGGGCGTCCAAGTAAAGACGCCATTTTTACGATCGCTTCTAGTTGCCAATCAAACCTCTAATAGATCCAACCTCGTCGCTGAGGAAGATAAAAGTGCGGGTGGAGCCTCCACCCTCTTTAAAAGGCTAACAAGGATTCGGGCGTTGAGTAGCTTCGAAGCAACTTCAAAACTACCAAAGCAAAAATACACCTTTTCGACTTATGCACCTCTCGATACCATTCGATCGGGCGTGCAAGATGTCGCTAAATAGCTATATCTCATTTAGCATCATTAGTTATATGGCGAACATGGATGACTTTAAAGCTCTAGCAAAGAAGGGCGGTGATAATCTTCAACGATACTTTGACAGAAGGCTACCCCTTGGACCAATGAGGAGGGTGCACCTTCTTTCAACGGTTGGAGACACTTTCACAACAGTCGCCCTGGCTGGATCGCTCTTCTTCTCCATCTCTCCAAACGAAGCAAAAGGAAAGATCACCCTATATCTCCTCCTAACTGTGGCGCCATTTGGAGTGGTTGCACCATTTCTAGGTCCAATACTGGATCGAAAGGGTGGCTCGCGCCGAGCACTACTGTCGCTTTCTTTCATCATCCGCGCCGTCTTTGTACTACTTATGTCTAGAGACCTAAACAGTGTCATCCTCTTCCCGGAAGCCTTCACCGTCCTAGTTGCTTCTAAGGTCTACCTCGTTACCAAAGCTGCGATAATACCTGAACTCGCAAGCGGAATTTCCCCTACCGAAGGTGGCAAGAGACATCGCCGCTTGCCACTTCCAAAGGCCGATGGGGGGAACCCAGTCCTGGTATCTGTCAATTCATCGATCTCACTTTTAGCTGCGGTGGGTGGATTTATTGGCGGCGCACTAGCTGCAGCGGTTCTGAAGATACCTGGATTAGGTGCCCCTTGGGTACTAAGAATTGACTTTCTGATCCTCTTACTTGGCGTAACTCAAGTTCGTCTCATTCGCTCGGGCAGAATAAGAAAGCGAAGGCACCAGAGGAGTGCTTCAGAAGAGGAGGCGCAAGAGGCTAAGAGTGGTGAGATAGACCCAGAAGAGGTCAAAGCCGACGAAGAGGATGTAAAAAGATCTCCTCAATCGGTCATACTTGCTGCTGCGGCCATGTCGGTCTTACGTGGATCGGTGGGGTTCTTTACATTCTTCATAGCCTTCAATTTGCGCCGTAGCCACGCCCCAACTTACTTTTTTGGTTTGATTCTTGGCGCAAGTGCCATCGGAAGCGGCTTGGCTACGGCGATTACCCCCAAGATTCGCCGCTTTGTACAAGAAGAGATTCTGTTGATATCGGGGCTCGTGGTCGAGGCGCTTCTAGGAGTTATAGGGGCCGCGGTTGGAGATCGCTATATTCAGATCCTCTTAGCCCTAGTCATCGGCTTCGTTGCCAGCTCGGGCAAGTTGGCCTTCGATTCTTTAGTTCAATTTCACATTCTTCCCTCCAATCAGGGAAAGGCCTTTTCGAGATACGAGACCCGCTTTCAGTTGGCGTGGGTTCTCGGCGGACTTATCCCAACTATCGTGGTACTTCCCTTAGCCTCTGGCGATCTGACGCTTGCATTTTCGGCCGTAGTTGCAGCAACTAGCTTTAGTGCTGGAAGAAGTGCGGTAAAGAACCTAGAACAGTAGAAGCCAGAAAGTCAAAGGCACCTGTGTTACCATCGCCTAATGGCAATATACCAATTAGGTGAACGTAACCCCAAGATATCAGAGCTCGCCTTCGTCCACCCAATGGCAACGATCATTGGAGATGTAACGATAGGTGATTATTCGACCATTTGGCCCGGAGCGGTCTTGAGAGGAGACTACGGTCGAATCGTAGTCGGTGAACGAACTTCGATTCAAGATGGATCGGTGATCCACGCTACAGCCGAACTCCCTACTATCATCGGATCAAATTGCACCATCGGGCACATAGTCCACCTCGAAGGGTGCCAGATCGAAGATGATGCATTAGTTGGATCGGGATCGGTTGTTCTACATCGAGCCATAGTTTCATCGTTCGCACTAGTGGGGGCCAATGCAGTGGTTGTGGCCGATACCGTAGTCCCACCCAAGGCGCTCGCACTTGGCATCCCGGCCAAGATATACCCTGACAGAGTCGATGAATTTCTAATTCGCGATGCTGTCGAAAAGTACGTTGAGAACGGCCAGAAGTACAAGAGAGAGCTTAAGAAGATCGGCTAATGTAAGTCTCTAAAGTACGAAGCGGCTGAGCCCAAGGTTACCTTGGGCTCAGCCGCTTCCAATCAAAGTCAACTCCCCCTAACACAAAAGGGAGATCCTCATTTAGGAGATATTTAACTTAGTTAGAGAGACCTGCTGTAACTTTTTCGATTCTCTCGACGACCTCTGGTGTCAACTTCGGAAGAGCATCTAGTGCTGTCATATTTTCGCGAACCTGTTGCACTGAAGAGGCACCAGTTATAACAGTAGAAACGTTGGGGTTGAGCAGACACCAAGCGATAGCCATTTGGGAGGGGGTAACTCCAATGGACTCAGCTATGTCAACCAGCTCACCAACGGCGTTATTCTTTGATGAGTCAGTAAGCATAGGGGCCAACCACTCATAACCTTCAAGCGACGCCCTTGAGCCCTCCGGAATGCCATTTCGATACTTGCCAGTTAGCAGGCCCGAAGCGAGCGGAGACCAGATGGTAGTACCCATCCCATAGTCGTCGAAGATTGGAGAGTACTCAACTTCAACACGATGACGGTGAAGGATGTTATATTGTGGCTGCTCGGTAACGGGGCGATGGAGACCATAGCGGTCGGCATACTCATAAGCCTTACGGATCTCATCCGCAGACCACTCCGAGACACCCCAGTAGAGCGCCTTGCCACGATCGATAATGTCGTGCATTGCCCTCACTGTCTCGGCGATCTCGGTCTCTGGGTCGGGGCGGTGGCAGAATGCAACGTCAATGAAGTCAAGGCCTAGCCGCTCGAGTGAGCCATCGATGGCATCGAGGAGGTACTTGCGATTGAGCGTATTCTTGGTGTTTTCGGTTTCGTGTATTCCCCAGAAAAATTTGCTGGAGATAACGTAACTCCTTCGATCCCATCCCAACTTTCGAAGGGCGGCACCCATGAGCTCTTCCGACTTTCCACCGGCATATCCCTCTGCATTATCGAAGAAGTTGACTCCGGCCTCACGAGCCACCTTCATCGTTTCAAAGGCCAAGTCATCATCGACCTGAGTGCCGAAGGTAACCCACGATCCCAAGGACAAGGCCGAAACCTTGATTCCTGAACGTCCTAGCCTGCGATATAACATCGTTTACCTCTCATAACTAATAAATAGAGTGAAACACTAATAATGAAACTTACTTTTGTTAACCTTACCCGTGATCACTTGGCGATAGCGACTGATCTCTTGCCCACCTGAAAGACGTCGACTTCGGTCTCGAAGATCTTCGATATCACATGCGAGGTGAGGACCTCTGCCTTAGCTCCATCTGCTACCACCCGACCGCGATTAATTCCGATAACTCGGTCAAACGAATCTGGAATCTCTTCGATATGGTGAGTCACGAGGACGATGGTGAGATTGGGATAGTCAGCGGCGATTCGATCAAGGCGACCGATAAGTCTCTCGCGGGAGGGAAGGTCCAATCCTGCAAATGGCTCGTCCAAAAGTAGAACTAAAGGATCTGCCATCAGTGCTCGTGCGATACCAATCTGTTGCCGTTGCCCCATCGAAAGGTTGGAAAATCGCTCACCCCTTCGATCCTCCAATCCGACGAGGGTCAAAAGCTCGAAAGCCCGCAACGATTGGGCCTCTGTAACCTCGCTAAACCAGTTGGAAAACACTTGATCGACGCCGGTAAGTACTACCTCTTCGAGGTTTAAATTGGGGTCGATCTTCTCTAGGGTCGAGCTACCACAGACTCCGATCTTTCGCCTTAGCCGGCGCATATCGGTCGATCCGACTGTCTCGCCCAAAATTGCTACCTTTCCCGAGGAGGGTCGGCGGCGAGCAGCGAAGAGCTCAAAGAGGGTACTCTTTCCGGCACCATTAGCACCAACGATCACAACCTTTGAACCGACTTCAACGCGGATCGTAATATCGCGCAAAATTGGAGCACCACCGATACTCAGCGAGACGTCTTCAAAATCCAAGCTGCTACTCATCGTCTCAGTCTCTTTCCATGAAATAAAGTACAATTTTCGGACTAAGGCTACAGACAATCGCACTCAATTCAAACGCATTTTCATTAGCCAGAGGATAAAAGGTAGATGGCACCGACTGCCATAACCACCCCCGCTACTTCGCGAAGATGCGGGCGATAGCCATTGGCAACGATATTTAGAACCAGTGTTATCAACGGATAGGTAGCAGTTATTGCCACTACCGTTGGAGCGCTACCATCGCGTAAGGCGATGAAAAAGAATAAGTAACCGACCGCGCCCGAGAGGGCAGAGAGGATCGCGAAGGTGGAAAGGACTGGGCGATACTTTAGAAATACCGGCAGTGCAACGATTCCTTCTATCACCACCACGGTAGCCCAAAGGGCTACCGGAGATGTGCCCTTGGAGGCTTTGGCGGAGAAAAATCCCCAAACTCCCCACCCAACCGCCGAAACAAACGCGAAGAGTATCCAACTTTGACCGTATTTAGCCAACATCTAGCCCTGACTCCAAATCTTTAACTTGCAATTTCAATATTTTTATTGAAGGTTCATCCAAATTTCGCCGATAACAAACAAAAAGAATCTTTTCAACCAAACTGGGTGGGGCCACAATGGATTCAATACCTGAAGTAGTAGATGACCATCCGATAAAGAGCGCATGGGCGCCAATCGGCTCCTGCGTCCAGCTGATCATCGAAAATTTCGGTATTGACGGGGGCTTACTTCTTGAGAGAAACGCCTATTCGAGAGCGAAGATATCCGGAAAGGTAATGACGACCTTTGGAAATGCCTACCGCTTGATTGAAGGAGATACCCTCCGGTTAGCCGAAAAAGTTACACCGCAGCAGCACATCGCCCCCTTCGAAGATATGCGCCACTCTAGGGTTCTGCCACAGCTGATCTATCTCATAGAGGATTCACCGACCCAATGGTTTGAAATTAATCGCGCCTTTCACGTTGGCCCGATCCGCCTTCTTACAGCGCTCTCGATCCTACCACCGGATGAAACTCTGAGTGAGTTTCAACTTGTCCTGTTCGATGGCACCAGCTCTAGGGCTACCAGCGAAGCCCTCTCCACTGCGCTGATAGGTGTTTCGCCACTTCTTGAGAGTGTTATTGCAGATGCATACTTCAAAGACCGACAAGCTCGGTTCGCACAAAAGGTCCTAACCGTAGCAGAGACCGACCCCCTTACTGGAACCCTGAATCGCTTCGGATGGGAGGTAGCTATTCAACGACGGATGAAAGTTTCTCCAGGATCTCACGTATCGCTTATTACCTTCGATCTCGATAATTTGAAGACCATAAACGATTCATCTGGCCACTCCGCCGGTGACGAGTACATTCGCAACTTCGCCGCAATTATGTCGTCTTCCATTCGAGAAGGAGACATCTTCGCTCGGATCGGTGGAGATGAATTCGTGCTGTTAGCACCATTGATGACACCGATCAATGCGAGGGACTTTGCCAATAGGGTCGATTCTCTTATGCTTCAAAACGGCATCTCGGTAAGCATCGGATGCGCAACCGGCACTGCTCCGCTCTCCTTGGATCGGCTCATGGTAGAGGCTGACAACGCCATGTATAACAACAAGCGATATCGCAAACAAGTTGCCGCCTCTGGTTTGCTATTTTGACAAACGAGTAGCTGAGACAAATAGAACTAACAAAGGTTATCCCCACGTCGTGGAGTAATAAATTCAAAAGGTCGCTTTAAGTATCTAGTTTAGCGATTTTCGGTGGTATCTTTAAAAGTGCGCTGACTCCGCTCCCCCCTGTGATAGGAGCGAAGCCAGCTATGGTTCAATTTGTCTCGACGAGAGCCGCCTTTCTCATCACAAAGAAGAACCAATTACTATGTCGGAACTTTTCATCACCACCTTGAGTGGTATTTTTCCGCTCTTATACAGTTATCGTCTCTAGGAGCGATAACTTTACCCAAAAAACCAAATAAATTTAGCTTTTTGATTCAAGCAGTGACAGAAAATACGAAATCCGTTGCGCCTAGAGATCTGAGGGTTTACCCTGAGATAGATGCCCTTAAACGGTCCAAAGACCCTTCAGCGCCTTTTTTGACGTCGAACTTACTCAGCGTAGAGATGTAGTCGGCGACCGTATCAAAGACGAATCTGACTGAGACAACCGTTTGAGAACCCATCTCGTCGAGTAGGACGAGGATGTTGAATCCCAAATCTTCGACGTCGTTATACCCGTATCGAAACCCAAGACGTAGAGGCGGGTCAATTTCGAGAAATGAGATCTGGTTAACTAATAGTGTGTCATCTGGACTTGTCACTGCAATCTCACCGCCTCTGCCGATCCTAAATCCCATAGGCCTCCACCACTGCGACAACCTCTCGGGTTCGGACCAATATTTGAATACCTCGGCGACTGGAGATGCGACGCCACCCAATACAACCAGAGTGCGCTCTATGCGCTCAAATAGGCAATCGTCGAGGCGCTGCATCGCCTGGTTCCAACCGGCGTACATGCCTTGGAGCGCGGCCATCATCTGCTCATTTACTACCGTTGCTCTCGCTTTGAGCGTAAGTTCTGTACCATCGCCGTCCTGTTCGATGGTAATCCGGAAGTAGCTCCGCAAAATTGTCGATCCCTCATATTCGACACGATTCTCGACCGCTAAATATTTTGCCTCTTCAAATTCAACGATGGCTCCAATGATCCGCTGTGAAAAACCCATACCAGTCATCGTGAGGGAGTAGTTGCCACCGATTCGAGGTTCAACGTCTACCTCGTCTGCTACAAATTGATCCGGCCCCCACCAACTAGCGACTTTTAGCGGATCCTTTAAGAACCCAAATATAGATTCTGGTGAGGCTGAGTATTTACGTACAATTGAGATCTCCCGCGTGAGCAAAGATTCCGACATTGGCTCAACCTTTCGATTTGTATAGCTTCATAGTTTGCTACTCTTAAATTTCTCGACCCTTGAATCAGAGCTAAGAGGACCACATCCAAAGACTATGCCGTTTTAGATTTCGGATCTGAAAAAAAGAAGAGCCAAAGTTCGGCATCTATTCAAGGTTCGGCGAGGTGGGGTCGAATGCGGAAAGTAAATGGCGTCGAGCCTCAAGTCGTCAATGCGCTCCAAATTCAAAAAATATCATCTGAGGCATAAAATCTCCCAACATGAAGAGAGCAAATCTAAAATTATGTCGGGAAATTTACATTACTAAATCGTGACATAACTAATTGACATGGTCAACCTTAAATTGCAATGAGTGGAACTCGACAAAATAGAGATGTCTTTCAAACTCAAATTGCACGACAGGCTCTAAACCAGAGCAGCATCGAAGGCTAGCCAAGGTAACTTGAGTCAGCCTCATTACGGTGAGCAATGATCAAATAACGGCCAAATAACATCAACCCTGTGGAGAGAGCTGCTACAGCCATCAACAAGATCCACGAAGGCCTAAAACCAAAGTGGACCACAAAGTAGCCAAAGACGATCGGTCCCGCGACTGAACCGATAAATGCACCACTCTGGGTAATTCCCGTAGCCCTACCCTCGGCTCCCTTATGGTTGACTACTACAGCAAAGTTAAAGAGACCGTTCCAGCCCCAACCGAATCCGTAACCAATAATCGCCGCTGGTACTACAAGCCACTTGATGGAAGTAGCGAAGAAGAGGTAGCCAATTGCGCCCATTCCGATCATCGATGCAACAACAATCAAATGCTTTCCGTCGCGCTTGTCGGCACGGTATCCTACGCTCAAGCGAACAACCAAACTAACAAGAGACCCCAGAGCACCGATAAGACCCGCAGTTCCCGGAGCGTAATGCTGGTGAACCGCATTTTCGACCATATAGGCCCCAAGTGCATTGGAGGTTCCAGCCCCTAGGGCCATAGCGATAGCTAAGGTTACAACAGGAGCCAGTGCGATCTCAACCTTTTCACCGTCGCGGCGCCGTTGGACTTTGACCTTCAGTGAATCTGGATCGCCCGGGATCACCATACTTACTATCAGAGCAATGATCGCAGCAAAAAGATAGACGTAACGCCATCCAATCGTAAGAGCAACAGAGGGAACTGCCACACCGGCTAACAATGTCGCCACGGGAATGGCGGCCTGCTTTACACCGAGAGCAAAGCCACGCCTGTTGGTCTTGACCGCATTGATGACAAATAGGTTATTGGCCGGTTGGTTTGTACCATTTGCCACACCCGCGAATGCTAGCAGAATCGCAAGTTCAAAGAAAGAATGTGCCAAAAAGGCAATGAGCCCCATAGCGATCGCCGATGCGAAGGTCGCTATCCTCATGACCTTAGCCCCGCCTTGGTTTTCAGCCAAGGATCCTGCAAACAAAGAGGTTGCGGCAGCGGTCCCAAAAAATATTGCAACTGCCACGCCCACTAGGGCTATCGAAAAATGGAGCGATTGGCGAAGTTGGACTGCAACTGCTCCGGTAATAAACACCGGGAAAACGGTGGAAGTGGTCGAAGAGATTGAGACGACTAAGCGGAGCAGACCTCCTTCACCACCCCTTTTATCCAACGAACGCACCGCCTGACTTTTATACGGTCAACCTCTCCAGAGGATCCCAATTTTGACCTCGAATACGAATTGCGCCATGTGGCAGGCGCTTAATCGAATAAGGGGACAATTAAAGCAATCTCCCTTGGTCCGATTTTCCGCCCATTGTTTTCACAACTCATACGATCATAGGTGAACAACACCCTACAAGGACAAACTGCTCCACGGTGTTAACGAGAAACAAAACAGTGGCAACCGGGAAAACCCTATCCATATTAGGGCCGCCAATCTGTCTGGAACTGTGGAGAAGTTTGCTCGAAACCCAAACCTCTTACGAACCGAAATACTCAAAGTGCTGGACTTATAGCGCGAGCGAAGTCGACTATGCGATTCTCAACATGGGCGAGAAGTGCTCAATACCGACAAAGTCGGCCCAGGCAAATGTCGTCTGTTCAAACGTTAATAATCGGCAGATCGCATTAAGGATCCATAAAGAAGCTCAGCTACCCGCACCCAAACCACCTTAAGATTACGGAAAGGAAGACCCGAAGGAGAAGTTATGGGCGACGTGATCGTAGTGTTATCCATTATCGGAGGTTCGTTTCTAACTATCAAATTCGTCTACTTCTGCGACAAAATAATTAGCCAAACAGACGATCCTGTTATCACGGGAGTGGAAGCGAACGATGCTCAGCTTTGACAAACTTGGGGCAATAATTACCATAATTGCCCTGGCATACCTTGCATTTACTATTATTCGAGCAGATCAAATCTAATGATCAATTCGACCATAATCCCTCTTTTAATAATGGCCGCTCTCATAATGGCAGTGGCTCCGTTTCTTGGAAGGTACATATATCGAGTTTTTGCCGATGATCAAATTAAAAAAGATACAAAACTCAATAAGTTAGAGCGCAACTTTCTTTCTCGAATCGGAATAGATCCGCTTGCGGAACAGTCCTGGAAGGCATATGCCTTATCGCTTATTGCGTTTTCAACGGTATCAATCCTCTTTATATATCTCCTTCAAAGGATCCAGTATCTCGAACCAGGAAACACCAATCATCTACATGCCGTTCCTCCTGCTCTGGCAATCAATACTGCCGTCTCATTCGTAACCAACACAAACTGGCAAAACTATGCCGGAGAATCTACGATGACCGCCATCACTCAAACGTTGGGGCTAGCTGTACAAAACTTTGTTTCTGCGGCAGTAGGTCTCTCCGTAGCCATAGCGCTTACCCGTGGTATCACGCGCAGTCGACGCAACACTATCGGCAATTTTTGGGTCGATCTTATGAGGTCAACGACTCGAATTCTTCTGCCCCTCGCAACTATCTTTTCAATTGTCCTGCTATCACAGGGCGTAATTGATAACCTTGTAATCTCTCGATGCATCACGACAATCGCAGGCGGAAAACAGTGTATACCAGGTGGATTAGTAGCGTCTCAAGAAGCTATAAAAGAGCTTGGTACTAACGGTGGAGGATATTTCAATGCAAATTCGATGCATCCATTCGAAAATCCCAATTTTTTGACTAACTTTCTCGAGGTTTATTCGATACTTCTCATACCATTTTCCTTACCTTTTACATTCGGTAACTTCGCCAAGAAGCGTCGTGAAGGGATTACGATATTTGCAGTGATGCTTATTCTTTGGGCATCAAGCTCCTTGCTACTGCTCCACTTCGAGACATCAAGTAATCAACTCAATTTGGCCAAAACTGCCAACTTGACCGCAGTAACAAGTACCAAGGTACTTCCTGAAGGTCAAGATCTTCGAATCTCAACTCCATCCTGCGCGATCTTCTCAGCCTCTACCACTGCCACCTCAACGGGCGCAGTGAACTGCTCTCTAGATTCACTAGAGCCAGCAGCATCTGGCGTTGCCCTGTTCAATATGATGCTCGGTGAAGTTAGCCCCGGTGGAGTTGGCTCTGGCCTCTATGGCATCTTGGTCTTTGCAATCTTGGCGGTTTTCGTATCCGGACTCATGGTTGGACGCACCCCTGAATATCTTGGCAAAAAGATTCAGGGGGCTGAGATGAAGTTGATAACCATCTATCTTCTGATATCGCCAGCTGCAATTATGATCTTCAGCGCTTTTGCGGTAATTCTCAAGACCGCACGAACTGCAGTTGGGAATCCAGGTGCACAAGGGCTCAGCGAGATAATCTACTCATTTGTTTCGACCGGGAACAACAATGGCTCCGCCCTTGCTGGACTCTCATCCAATACCGACTTTTATAACATCACCCAAGCTATAAATATGGTTATTGGGCGGTTCGGTCTCATAATTCCAGTGCTTGCCCTTGCGGGAGCGCTTGTCTCAAAACAAGCAATCCCCCAGGGTCCGGGAACCTTTGCCACTGATAAGCCCCTATTCGCTTCGATACTCATCGCGACCATCGTTTTAATCGTCGGTATTACGTACTTTCCAGTCCTGGCACTTGGGCCGATAGTCGCCCACCTAAGCCTCGGACACTAAAGAAAGGATTCGCCATCACTACTCTCCAGAAGACAAAACCAAATGGCGCCCAGACAGAAAAGGGCGCGACCTTCAACCGCCAACAGATTGCAGAGAACTTGAAGGAGTCTCTAAAGAAACTAGATCCTCGCCTGCTTTGGCACAATCCAGTCATGTTCATAGTCGAGGTTGGAACGGCCTTTGCGACCTTGGACTTCGTCGCAACAATCAAATCTCAAACCACAAGTGATATCGTCTTTGCGGTATCTGTTATAATTTGGCTCTTCTTTACCCTCGTCTTTGCAAACTTTGCCGAAGTAATAGCCGAACGACGTGGACGAGCACAAGCAGCATCTCTCAGAAGCGCTAGAACGGCCTTGATTGCGCGGCTAATCGTTAAGGGCTCCATCGAGGAGGTCCCAGCCGAGAGCCTCAAAGTCGGAGACCGCTGCATCGTTACAGCGGGAGAGACTATCCCTTGTGACGGAGAAGTCGTAGAGGGAATTGCATCTGTCGACGAATCAGCGATAACGGGTGAATCGGCTCCCGTCATCAGAGAGGCCGGAGGAGATAGGTCGTCGGTTACGGGTGGCACTAAAGTTCTATCGGATGAAATAATCGTGAGCGTCACTCAAGAACCTGGCAAAAGCTTCCTTGAAAAGATGATCTTACTAGTAGAGGGAGCAAATCGCCAAAAAACCCCAAACGAAGTGGCGTTAAATATCCTCCTCTCGGGCCTCAGTTTCGTTCTATTGCTCTCGGTAGCAACGCTGCAGCCCTTTGCGATCTTTTCAAAGTCGCCCCAGAGTATCGTCGTCTTAGTCGCCCTTCTTGTTTGTCTTATACCTACGACCATAGGTGCGCTTCTATCTGCAATAGGAATAGCTGGTATCGATAGGTTGGTAAAGCAAAATGTTCTAGCCACATCGGGACGCGCTGTGGAAGCGGCCGGCGATTGCAACACCCTGCTGCTCGACAAAACAGGAACGATAACATATGGGAACAGGCAAGCCGTACAATTCTTCCCATCGTCCGATTCGTCTGAAAAAGAACTCGCTGAAGCAGCTCTAATCGCAAGCGTTGCGGACCAGACCCCAGAAGGTCGCTCAATAGTTGATCTTTCAAAGAAGATTATGGGCGACAACGGCGCGGTGGAGACCTCTCAATCCGACGACTGGATCACGATCGGATTTAGCGCCACGACCCGTATGAGCGGTGTGGATATTGGCGATGACTCTTACCGCAAAGGCGCCGGTGATTCAGTTGCCAAATGGATCGTCGAAAATGGAGGTACTGTAGATGCGCTATCCTCTAAAGCGATCACAGAGATCGCTTCAAGCGGCGGTACCCCACTCTTGGTTGCCAAAAACAACAGATCCTTAGGCGTTATATACCTTAAAGATGTTGTCAAAGAGGGCATAGCCTCAAGGTTTGCCACGATGCGCTCCCTTGGAATAAGAACCGTGATGGTCACTGGGGATAACCCGGTAACAGCAGCAGCTATAGCAAAAGAGGCTGGGGTCGACGACTTCATTGCACAGGCTACACCTGAGGACAAACTGAGCTACATCAAGAAAGAACAGCGAAGTGGGTCCCTTGTCGCAATGACCGGAGATGGAACCAACGACGCCCCGGCTCTAGCTCAAGCAGATGTTGGAGTGGCGATGAACTCTGGAACTCAAGCCGCCAAGGAGGCGGGGAATATGGTTGACCTTGACTCCAACCCGACCAAGCTGCTTGAGATAGTCGAGATTGGAAAGCAACTCCTAATTACGCGAGGTTCTCTAACTACGTTCTCAATTGCGAATGATATCGCCAAATACTTTGCAATCATTCCAGCAATGTTTCAAAGAGTATTTCCGGTACTCAAACCACTAAACATCATGCACCTTACAAATGCACACACCGCAATTTTGGCCGCCGTGATCTTCAATGCGTTAATTATTGTCGCCCTCATCCCCCTCGCCCTCAGAGGGGTCAAATTTCGAGCTACCTCCTCGGCCTCTATCCTTCGACGCAATCTTTCCATCTATGGAATTGGAGGGGTAATTCTCCCATTTCTAGGGATCAAGGCAATCGATATCGTCCTTACGTTGATCGGAGTTAAGTAAGTGATTCGCCATATTAAACCAGCACTTGGTATCTTCGCACTCTTGACACTTCTGCTTGGGATTGCATACCCCGCCTTAGTGTGGGCTATCGGTCAGACGACCTTCAACAATCAAGCCAACGGCTCCCTCGTCTACGTCAACGCCACTCCGGTTGGTTCTAGCCTATTGGCTCAAAGTTTCCACGGAGCGATGTGGTTCCATCCAAGGCCCTCTGCAGTCGGCTACAGCGGCAATGCTTCAGGCGCCTCCAACCTTGCCCTCGGAAATCCCAAATTGATAATTCAAATCGATAAACTTGCGACCAACTACCGTCGGGAAAATGGCCTCGCAAATAGCACTCCAATTCCAGCCGACGCAGCAACGGAGTCGGGTTCTGGGCTCGATCCTGACATATCAGTTGCAAACGCCCAACTACAAGCTCCAAGAGTCGCACACGCTCGCTCCATTAGCTTGAGTACCGTTGACTCATTGATAAGTCGCGCAACAACCTCTTCTCCTTCCTACTTCTTTGGAACAAAAGTTGTAAATGTCATTACCCTCAACTTAGAGTTGAAGAGATTGCAGATGCGGTGAGAGTATGCGTGGAGAACTTCGAATATACCTAGGTTGCGCCGCAGGCGTCGGCAAAACCTGTGCAATGTTGACCGAGGGACATAGCCGTCAAAGCAGGGGCACCGACGTCATCGTGGGATACGTTGAAACCCACGACAGGCCAAGGACTAAGGAGTTGGCAGAGGGCCTCGAGATCGCACCAAGAAAGAGGATAGATTACAAAAACAAAGTAATAGAAGAGATGGATACCGACTACATCATCGATCGAAGGCCCCAAGTGGTCCTCGTAGATGAATTGGCCCATGCCAACACTGAGCCTTCAAAAAATCGAAAGCGGTACGAAGACGTACGCATGATCCTCAATGCCGGAATCACCGTCATTAGCACCTTAAACATTCAGCACCTAGAGAGTTTAAACGATGTTATCTTCGAGATAACAGGCATTCGCCAAAACGAGACGATTCCAGATGCCTTCGTCCGGTCGGCAAATCAAATTGAACTCGTTGACATGACCCCTGAAGCGCTAAGAAGAAGAATCGCCCACGGTAACGTTTACCCCATTGGACGCTCAGAGGCGGCCCTCGAGAACTTCTTCAAAGTCGAAAACCTCTCCGCTTTGCGTGAATTAGCCCTCTTGTGGCTCGCCGACCGCGTCGAGGAGTCATTAACTGCCTTTCGCCAAAGACACTCCCAAATAAACACATGGGAGACAAAGGAGCGAATTCTAGTTGCCTTAGGTGGCGTACCTGAGAACGATCTACTCATACGCCGAGCCGCTCGCCTAGCGATGCGCACTAGGGGAAGTTTGATTGGAGTCCACATCTCAACCCAGGATGGATTCGAAACTCCAAACCTTTCGTCTCTAACCCGACAAAAAGAGCTCATCGATTCTCTTGGTGGTACGTTCATTGAGATAACTGCCAGTTCCGTGGTGAGTGGAATCATGCAGATCGCTAAAGCCGAGAGCGCAACACAAATAATCCTCGGCGCATCTCGGAAAAGTCATCTAAGTCGCCTCTTGGGCGACGACGTAATCGACGAAATCGTAAATGCTTCTGGTCACGGAATCGACGTTCACGTCGTCTCGGTGGGAGATAGCTCTTCAAAACCAACTTTTGCTAGAATAAAGAGGTTGATACGACGTCAAGCAAATGGATCACGGGCTGGTAGAACAGTTGCACTTATCGCGACTGCGATTATATTTCCGCTCGCGACGGTCCTGCTGTCTGCCATAAGACAAAAGCTTGCGCTTTCGGCCATTACGCTGATCTTTCTACTCTTCGTATCAGCTATCGGATTTATTGGGGGCTTATTTCCTTCGGTTATAGGTGCTATCGTCGGTTTTCTACTACTCAACTACTACTTCGCTCCACCTATCCATACTTTTACCATTGCCAATCCCCGCGACCTAATAACTCTCGTTACATTTTTGATTCTGTCGAGCGCATTTGGCTTCTTAATTGACCTTCAGCGAAGAAGGCTTGAGGCGAGCAAGCAGAACGAAAATAGATCTCGTCTTTACGGACGTGCCGCAGAAATTCTGATTGCATCACCCAACCCGACCCAAGATATGCTCGCCGAACTTAGAAAACAGCTAAAAAAGAGTTACGCAATTTTGATAAAGGGAGAGTTGGAAAATGGCGAGGAGATCGCGGCTGATGGAAACAGGGTCGAATTTGACCCAAGAGACACATTGAAGATAAGGCTGCTAAATAACTCACACACCATCGCCCTTTCGCCCGGAGTACTGGAGACCTTCGATATGGAGGTTCTAGCCATTCTTCGGCCCCAGCTTGAAGCGGCTCTAACTGCAGCAGAACTTGAACGAGAGCGAGAAAAATCTGAGCTGCTACGACAGGGAGATGCCTTTCGCAAGTCAATCCTTGCTGCTGTAAGCCACGACCTGAGAACACCTCTCTCTGCAATTAGAGCGGCAGCTAGTGGATTGCTAGCAGACGACATTACTCTCGCTCCGGCGATGGAACGAGCCCTCGTCGAAACAATCGACGACGAGGCAAGAAACCTAACCGAAATTGTATCGAACCTACTCGACCTAACACGAATAAACATGGGTGGTGTATCGGTTATGATCCAGAAAATATCTCCTGCTGCCCTAATTGACCAAACCCTCCTATCTATGAGGCGAAACTTGGGAAGAATCTCCAATAAAGTTCCCGAAGAGATGCCATTCATGCTCGCAGATGCCGCCCTCCTCGAGCGAGCGCTGGCAAATGTGATCGAAAATGGGATCGCATTCTCCCCGGCCGATACAACGATCGAAATCAACGCATATACGACCCCCACGATGATCTCCATCGAGGTGCGAGATGATGGAGTTGGAATACCCGAGGAGGACTTGGTCAGGATCTTCGAACCGTTTCAACGGGCTGGTGACTCCACTACACGGCCTGGCATCGGTTTGGGATTAGCGGTGGCTAAGGGTTTTGTTGAAGTTCAGGGTGGAACGCTAGCGGTCAACTCAAAGGTAAATATTGGAACAACAGTTCGTATTTCGCTGAGACGGGCTGACCTGCAATGAGGATTCTCTTCGTCGAAGACGATATCTCCTTTGCGAACGCTCTCCTAATCTCACTGCGAGCGAGAGGTTACGAAGTAAAGCACATCGCAAATGGCGCAGGGGCCCTTGCTCAATTCGCAAGTGGACGCTTTGACGTGGTGGTCTTGGACTTAGGACTTTCCGATATGGACGGCATCGAGGTGCTAAAGGAGATTCGAAAGAAAGACAACACTCCAATCTTGGTGCTCTCAGCGAGAATCGGAGAAGTATCAAAAGTTGAGGCGCTCGACTTAGGAGCCGACGATTACGTTACCAAGCCATTCGGATTTGGAGAATTCCTAGCTCGGCTCCGCGCTGCACACAGGCGGGGGTCACCGGGTCCAGCAAACCAAGTTTTGCGAGTTGGAGAGTTCACAATCGATCTCGCGAAAAAGCAGATCACATCGTCAAGTGTTGCCCCTCCAAAATTGACCCCCACCGAATGGTCCCTAATGGAAGTATTGGCGCTGGAGAACAACCGAATTATTTCGAGAGAGGAGATCCTAAGACGAGTATGGGGCGAAGCCTTCATGAACGAGTACGACTACCTTCGTGTCTATATTTCACAGCTAAGGAGAAAGATTGAGCTGAATCCCGCCGATCCCAAATATCTTTTGACCGAGCCCGGCATTGGATATCGACTCGTTGCCGACTCCCCGTAGAAGTTAATTCAATCTGCATTAAGAGGGCGCATTCGAAGGAAAACACCAAACCAAATTGGCGCCCGATAGCTCGACTTCATACTCGGAAGAATCCGGTGTGGCCTTGGACTAGAGCTACTGTCTAAGCGAGCCGAGCTCCACAAGCCACAAGAAGGTGAGAGAACTTAGGCCTAGAAGGTGGATCAACGCTAAAGTGCGAGATTGGACACCTCCAGGTGGAACGTGGACCACACCACCGCGGGATAGATCGGTCATTGGTCAAAGTTTAATTACTTAGATTAATCTCAGAACAACTCAACTCTTCATTGACTATTTGACTTAGTTGGCAGCAGCTGAAGAAAACTGTTGGTGATAGCGGTCCAAAAATTGCCAAATTTTGTTTATAGTCTCGGCGTATATACCCATTTCAATCAAACCTGCGAAGTGATTATTCACATTAATATAACCAATGTCGATGAGAAATCGAAAGATCAAAAACGGCTCCAAATGGTCAGCTGACCATTAATCTAAGAGCGGGCAAATGCGTCGACTACCCCAACATTCACTGATATGCAGCAAAGCGATTAGGCCCTAATCCTCGATTATCTTTATTGCCAACTCTGGACAGAGTTGAACCGCTTTCTTGGCAGCCTCAAGATGACTCTCGCTTAGCTGATTTCTATTTAAAATTGGAAAGTGCCACTTATCCATCTCGATGTACTCTGCCAATAAGGCAGCACAGGTTCCATGACCCTGGCATCTCGTTGGATCGATCACTATCTTCATCTACCACTCGCCGCCGCTAAATTTCCTTGCGCCTTTTTAGGTAACAGCATCGAATGATGATTTGAAGAAGCAACCGAACACTTACCAGCCTTGTGTAGTTTGATCTCATCTCCAAATGCCGCCACAGTAGATCTAACGTGGGCGATCACACCATCAGGGTGCTGGCACCCTCCACGCCTTTCAACCAGAGGAATTACAGCCTTCAACTCCGAAATTCCTCGATCGATATTGGACGAAAGAGCGATCCTCGCAAATGCCGTTGAAATTTCAGGAAGTCCATTTATACATGGGCCACATTGTCCCGCGCTCTGCTCGGCCAGATAGTCAACTATCGAAGCGGCCTCAACGACTGGACAAGTCTCTTTTGATAGAACGCCCAAGATACCTGCACCAATTGACAACTTCTTGTCGCCCAGTGTGAAATCGTCGTATGCAACTCTAAGGTCATTTTCGTCCCGTACATTTAGCCAACCTCCGAAGTACCCTCCTACAAGAAGGGCACGAACTGAGTGCGCTTTAGCCTCTCTCAGGATGTCTCCAATTGCTACGCCCGAGCTAACTTCGTAAAGTCCAGGACGATCAACGGCACCCGAAACAGATACCAGACGACTTCCGGAGTCAAATCCTGACCTACCAGATCTGTACCAATCTGCACCAAATCGCAAGATCAGCCCCAAGTGAGCGAAGGTTTCGACGTTAGACAAGAGCGTAGGTTGCCCCTTGACTCCAGAAACCGCCACTCGGTCGATCGAAAATTTAGGAACAGCCGGCCCCTTCTCAATACGACGAATTACAGAGGTCTCTTGGCCAGCCACGTACGTAGCAGGAGCATCTATCACTGACACTTTGGCCTCGGTAAAGCCCCTCTCCCTACGTTCCCGAAGAGCGGAATTTACGGCCGAGTGGGCCTCTTTATCCTTGACGTAGATGTAGACGCCCTTAGCTCCCAAAACCTCAGCAACCATGACTAGGCCGTCTATGACGAGGTGTGGGTTGGTCTTCAGCAGTAGTGAATCTTTTATTGAAAGTGGCTCGGACTCCGCACCATTTGCTACGACGTAGCAACCCTTCTTCCTATCGGCTTCATATACCGCAGCGAGCTTTTTGTAAAAGGGGAACTTTGCCCCTCCGCGACCAGTCAGATTCGCTACACGTAACGAGTCCGAGACCAATGAGTAAGTAAAGCCGGTTGGAATGCGCCCATAGTTAGAGATGTGTTCCGAAAGGCTGAGGCGCATTCGACCCTGAGAGTCGCCAGCAAAAGCAATCTCGGGATTCGAGGTCTTCCAGCTTGCCTCCCACCCAAGCGTAAGTCGACGAGCACCTGAAGGGGCCATAATCGATGTTGAAGTACTATCAGTCATCTTTGGTCAATCCTTACTTTTGTCACTTCAAATAAGCCTTCGAATCTCTCAACTTGCCGAGATCGTTCCTGAGAACGAAGATCCAGAGAGAGAAACATTTAGATTTGCCGAAACCGAACCCTTTGGGCCATTCAGCGAGAGCGCCAAGGAGGAGCCATTTGCTTGGGTAACCGTACCGGTATAGATGTTTGGCGAACTCTTTGTGCCGAGAAATGCAGTACTAGATTCAAGCGATAAGGCGCCCTCTTGGACCACCCCATTCAATTGAACCTCTACGTAGTCGACTGAGTTAGCGACTGATCCACGAAGCACCAGAACCACCACGCCGCTACTCGTCTGGGTCTGGGTCATGGTTCCCGAAATTGAGCCATTCGTTATAGGGAGCTCAATTGCGGGAACTGATGCAACTTGATTCGAATTCGAGCTTCCAGATGTCAACCCTGCGGCCACAGCAGATGTAGTAGTGGGAAATATTGAGTAACCCTTCGCCGATGACTTAGCCCAACCCGCCTTTAGAGGACCGTTAACCGTCCATCCGAGAAGGACGATCGGAAGAAGAACTAACGATGCACCAGCGATAACTCTTTGACTCTTAGCAAGTCCGTACTCGCTGTAAGCGCGATAGAGGCCAGCGCCTCCCAAAACCAGTACAAATAGGACATAGATACCTTCGACGAGCTTGATGTGAGTATCGCTTCCTGTCCCTAGTGCATGAAAGAGAACCAAACTAACAACTACCCAGCTGAGGTAGTGAATCTTCTTCCATATTCCGTGGTTGAACTTATGCCTTACAACTGAAGTGGCGACGATTATGAGAAGTAAATCAAAAGATACCGTACCAAGACCAACCCAAAGTGGGCGGTACTTCGCCTCAAATGGGATCAGCGTAGCACCTAGTCCCACTGAAACGAAGGGGTCGAGGATCGCCGAAACTATATGAGCCACCAAGAAGACGAGGGTAGAAATTGAAAGACGCCTATGTAGATCAGGGCCAATAAATTTTCCAACACCCAAAGGGGTACTCTTCGATGCGGTAAGAATCCCTAAGGTCAAGACAATTCCCAGCAGGACCAAGGCGATTACACCGGTAGCCCGACTGATGTACCACAAAAACTTGGTGTTACTTACGACTGCAGCAAATAGATTCACGCTGGTCAATTTGCACCTATCAGATGATCATCACTGGCTTCACTACTTGTGGGCCATCCTGATACTGCCAATCCTCGACCATCGATCGTCCTAACCAGTGCAGGCGTCCTTCTCCGGATCAACCACGGAACCGCTCCATCTCGAAGTATCAGTGCTGATAACGAATGGTAATTTGCCTCTAACGCACTTACTCCAACCGCGGTCACGGTAACGATAGAGCTCGTTTCAAGATCTGTCCCAACAACGTGAAGGCGCGCCTTCCCAAAACCGTCAGACCATCTTCTCGTCACCAACGAGGAGGTAGCCACTCCTCCACCAAAGATTTGAACGCTCCCCCCGGGCGCACTTGGATCGAGCGAAAAATCGTCAGTAATCTTGATCGTCCATCCACTTGAAGGAACCGCTCCACTGGTAGCGATGTCGCCGCCCAGGTTAACCAGCACACCCCCACCAAAGTTAGAGGTAAGAGTTCCTGCTATTCGATCAGCGATCCAAGCTTTACCGAGGCCGCCAAAGTCAAGAAACGCGCCGATCGGTCGAGTCAGTTGTGCTTCGGCCGCGCCCTCTGTTAGATCGACCGAAAACTCCTCAAATCCTACGGGACGGAAGTGTTTTTCGACGTTCAACTGGGCAACGAGAGGGTTGGATCGTGCATATAGTTCGATCAACTCGTAACCCGTTGTTGGATCGATCAGTCCACCGCTAGAGCTATATTTCTCGAGATATACCGATGTGAGCTGCGCAAAGTCGCAAGAGACGGCGATAGTTCTAATCTGCGAGACGTTGACTTTGGTAATCTCTGAATCGCTACGGTAGACGCTGAAGATTGAGTCATACCTATCAACCTCCTGTTGAACAGTGGTAGTCGCCGCATCAACCTCGTAGGGGCCCAGACCAAATAAGATCACGTGGCACTTTGTTCCCAGGGCTTCAAATTTCGCCTCTGCAAATGTGCTATTGAAAGCGGTCATCTCAAGAACCACCAGTTGCTGTAGCTGGTGCTGAATTTGCCGGAGCCACGGCTGAATTAGTGCTACCGGGCACTGGTGCGATAGTTGCCGACGTCGAGTTGGCCGATGTTGATCCCGACGATCCCGACGTGGCGTTAGTCGAAACACCTGGGTTAATCTTTGCAAGCACCAAGGCAAATATCGCAGTTGCCGCCACAGATACCGCTACAACGCTGCGATGTAATCTGCTCGATTTCACGAGTGCGATTTCGCCGCTCGACATTCCATTGAAGCTCGCGTTGGCCATCAAAAATCCTCCGGGATATCCCTTGAACAGAAGGTTCAAGTCGATACTTACTAAACAAAGTTCTAATATCCCCACTTGAGATCAAACTGAATAGATATAAAGCATCACTTTGTCTAACCTGAGAATCAATTGAGACCGGAGATAAAACTTCTCATTAGCATGAGCCTCTGAAGCACCTGAGCTGCGGAAAGAGGAAACCAAGACAAATTTTCAAACATGCCGTCAGACTCTCGCCTCCGAGTCATTAGAATCATGTACTCAGTCCACGTCGGAGTGGCGGAATAGGCAGACGCGCTAGCTTGAGGGGCTAGTGCCCGTAAGGGCGTGGGGGTTCAAGTCCCCCCTCCGACACCAAAATCGCTCCTAAACTGAATCATCGGATGCTAGAGTCTCATCAGACTTCAGGATTTTCGACCTCGTTACCATCAGACCGATTACTATTACAGGCTCATCGGACATCAGCGTGTTTGACGCTTTCGTCAAGTGATCAGTAGCTGGTTCAGCCATCACAATTCAAGTGGTATAAAGATTGCTCAATATCCAACAACTTCTTTGATTTTGAGAGAAATGATAGTGAAGTCGACACCTATATGGATCTGCGAACAAAGCAAGTAGCGCCGACTTCACTCTCCGTCTATAGCTCAACCGAAACTGTTGAAGCTCAAGTTGGCCCAAAAGACGTTCGAGTCAACTTTCGCGGCAGAGTCGAAAGAGGCGTCGTTCTCCTTGCTGAGCAAGTACCTCCTTACCCAAGGCGTCCATTCTGAAGAGATTGTGTCGGGGACTTTAAATAATATGGCGGCTAACGAACATCGCTTTCAAATCGAAGACTTCAACAACAGACCCTTCTTAGAAGGAGAGTCACGGGCTTCAAACCCGACGTAGGCAAGGACTAATACAGATTCTGAAAGTAACTCGATCGCTCCGAAATTCGATAAATCTGCTATGCAGCAAAAATGCATTACTGCTATCATGTAATCATGACTAAGTCTCATATTTTTGTCACCGTGCAGAGCAGAGGTCTTATTGCTATTCCTTCCGCCATTCGACGCCACTTCGGCTTGGACAAACCCGGTGCCCAAGTGGAGATCTTTGAACGAGAAGGAGAGATAGTCCTTCGCCCACATGTTGCAGTTCCTGCCGACCAAGCATGGTTTTGGACAGAGCGATGGCAGAAAATGGAGTTCGAAGCGGACGAAGCAATTGCTGATGGCCGCGTAGTCACCAGCAATGACGTGGATGAATTTCTAGATGACCTCGACTCGTGAGATTCGAAAGAACCGAATCGTTTAAGAGCGACTACCAGCGGTTGACCGAGAAGGAACGTGAGATGTTCCGCTCAGCAGTTCACGCCTTTAATATGGCTTGCGATCACTTCATCGAAACCAAAGATTCGTCCTCTTGGCCCGCCAGTCTGCGAGTGAAAGCGGTCGTAAATGCGCCAGGTATTTTCGAGATGACTTGGAGCTTCAGCGGGCCCGACGGTCGAGCAACCTGGCAGTGGGTAACGGTCACCGACGATCACGGAGATCAACTTCCAGCCGTACGATGGCGACGACTTGGTAACCACAATATCTTCCGCGAACCGTAATGTGCAAAGTAGCAATCCATAGATCTGCAACCGTCGGTTTTCCCATTTGGATTTTATGGACAATTCCACTGTCGGCACAAGCATCCCGATTCACCGAGTCCAAAGATTGCGGCGCGCAGCTCCTAAGATGTCCTCAAAAGTCGCGGTTCTTTTACTCTTTTTTGCAAAACGAAAGTGAACTCGGCGCCGATACGAACGTATGTGAACAAATAAAGTGGCACCTCCTTCGCTATCTGTCTTTAGCTCTAACGAAATTGATGAAGCCCTAGTTGTTCTAAAAAGAGTTTCGAGTTACCTTTTGCGACAGAGTCGAAAGAGGCGTCATTCTCATTGCTGAACAGCTAGTTAATAACCCAAGGGGTCCAAGTCGTGGAGATATGGCCAAGACTCACCCAAGAGCAATTTTCTCCTAAATTGACTAAACGGTATTTCCCACGCCGATGAAGATCGATCTAAAAAACATCTAACCAGGGGCGAAAAGCAGCCAATGTGAGAAAAGAAGTCGGACTCTGGTTGATCCAGACGCTTAGGTGGCAATTAACTACAGCTTCACGGAGGCGATCCGCCGATACTGCCATGTTAAATCCTATTTCGAGGCAAAAGAGGTGCTATTTGAGCTTGCCGATCAAGCCAAGAGATGGGATTTGTCGTATCAAGCACAGCGACTTGGTCGAACCATATAGGAGTGATTTGATCAAATCCAGTATTACAACGTCGCAACGGCAAATAACGGACCAACCGACGCAATCAACGATCTCATCAAAAGGGTAAGGAGGGTTGGATTTAGCTTTAGAAACTTTGAAAACTACCGTATCAAGTTACTTCTCTACTGCGGAAAGACCAACTTAGAAGGTTCTTGACTGAAATGGCGGTCAAATAGCAACTGAGAAGATTTGACCACATTTACGGGACAAGCTAACTGCCAAGGACTCTCACCGTACCACCCTCAAAAGTGCGTGGTTCTCTAAATTTAGAGAGAAACAAGGCTCAGAGGTGGGGTGACACGCCACTAAGGTCCGGAGAGCCGCTTTAGAGCAATTGTCAACGACTTCAAACGCTCGGTAGATTGAACAACCGTAGTAGGTCGCTCAGTTCAATTGGCAATACCTGAAGACGACTTTCGCATCAACGACGTTGCTGAACTTCTAGGCAAGACTCTTCCGAGAAGGGTCGCCGCCAATTGGTTGACAATGCCAGGAACAAAGGTAGGACTCTTACCGAGGTGCGAAAGGGAGAGTTCGACGATCGCATCGGGAGAGAGTTGTCCCGGAATCTTTTTCGCGGACCGCGCAATGAGTCCGGGGGTCGTTACAGCTCCTGGCGAAGTTACCAATACGTCTAATCCTGTAGCTCGATTTTCCTCCCATAGAGCTTCGCCCAACATCCGCAGATATGCCTTCGTTGCTCCATACGTTGCAAGAGACGACGATCCCGCGTAACCTGCTAAAGATGAGACTAACACAACAGCACTATGGTCTCTCTCGAGCAATCGCGGTAGTAGATTTCGAAGCAAACTAGTGGGCGTCACGACGTTCGTAATCAACGCACCTAAGAGCGCATCTTTAGGTGTTTTGTCGAAGATGCCCCCAGGTGAGAGTGCCGCGTTGTAGACGACTGAGCCCAATTCAACTCCTGAGAGCCCCTCCGAAAGCTCATCGGCGGCAGAGGCAGAACTCAGGTCGAGCGAAATCGTCAAAGTGTCGACCTTGTAGCGTGCCTCGAGCTCCTTCGCCTTTGACTCGAGCGGTTCCCTTCTGCGGGCAACCAAAGCTACGTTTAGTCCCCTCTTGGCAAATGCTTCAGACCACGCGCCACCAAGTCCATCCGATCCACCTGCCACCAATACCCATGGACCGTACTTTTGGATAAATCTCTCATCAGTCAAGATAACACCCCCTTGCGCAATCTATCAGCTAACTTGCATCAAATAGAGGAAGGGGGATCAATAAATATTTAAATTGAGGCTTGGGCTTTCAGCATTTGACTCCAATTTTACAAATCTTGGTCAAATCAAGAATCAGACTTGAGATCGCTAGGCATCCCGACCCGAGGTGGGAAGATTTATCTTCAGGACAACTCCAAGCATCCTTACCCCAAAGCAAAGTAACACGGCAGCTAATTCAATCGAGACGTTGTAAAAGTGGTATCGCAGCGCAACCGCGGTAAGTGCAGAGCCGAGTGCGGCAGGTATTGCATATAAGCCGCTCGAAAGCACCGAAGGAACCCTTCTGATGATTACGTCTCGAATAGTGCCTCCCCCGACCGCGGTGATTGTTCCCAAAAGAATCGACTGAAATGGCCCAAGGTGAAAATTAAAGGCGGTCTCGGTGCCGGCGACACAAAACAGAGAGAGGCCCGCAGCGTCCAAAACTACAATTGGCTTGTGAACTACCTTTGAGTGGCGTCGAATCATAAACGCTGCCACACCTGCGAAGAGAGCGACTGCGATGTAGCGCCAATCGCGAAACGATAGAGGCGGAAGGTTCCCTGTAAGGATGTCACGCAAGACACCACCACCAAGTGCGGTTACGGCGGCGAGCACCATCACTCCCACAAGATCGAGGTTCTCGGCCTCCATTGCCGTAAAGCCTCCGTTTAATCCAAAGACAAAGGTCCCTGCAAACTCCAGCCAAGACAATACGTTCATCAGTGAGCACCAGTCATAAGGGTTAACATCTTAATTTGCCAATCAAAGGCCCAACTTCTCTATCTAAACATCGGTCCGAGAAAGGATCCATCGGAATCTTTTTCGAAAAAACAATCGATGCCCACTTTGAAGATCCAGCTACTTGATCGGTGGACCTTTGGACCAGTAGACGTACATACCCTCGATAGAAAATATCGCACCTAAATTGATGGCCTTATATTGAGATCCATTACCTTTTTTGGCGTAGCCTTGGATCAAAATTATACAAAGGTGATGGCCATGATTTCGAATGAAGCGCAAGCCGTAAAGGACCTCCTTCGTGCAGCAAAAGAGGGGAGCACCCCGGCTGCTACCATCGAAGAGCAGCGTCTAGGACTAGAGGCAGTCGCTTCATCATGGCCAATCGCCGAGGGAGTCTCAATAAGGGAGAGCTCCTTGGCGTCCCTGAAGTCGATTGAAATTACTCCATCTTCAGGTGGATCTGACCGTACCCTCTTATGGCTACACGGCGGTGCATACTCCGCTGGATCTATCAAGACCCACCAATCGTTGGTAAGTAGAATTGCTGCTTCGG
This sequence comes from Actinomycetes bacterium, assembly GCA_021805205.1. GTDB lineage: Bacteria > Actinomycetota > Acidimicrobiia > Acidimicrobiales > Acidimicrobiaceae > Acidithrix. The sequence continues at coordinate 109,657 of JAJZFV010000055.1, forward strand.
CAAAGATAGAGGCACACTTACCTGAATATCGCCTGGCACCCGAAGATCCATATCCAGCTGCGATAGAAGATGCGCTGAGTATCTATCAAGAGCTAGTTGCCAAAGTTGGTGGAGCATCGAAGGTCATCGTAGGAGGCGACTCTGCCGGCGGCGGATTAACCCTCGCTTTGATGTTGAAGCTGAAAGAGAACCAACTAGACCTGCCATCAAAATTGATACTACTTAGTCCTTGGACTGATCTAACTGCCTCCGGAAGATCGGTGGTCAACAGGGCTGATGCGGATCCTTGGTTATCGTCAGAGCTCCTTTCGCCTGCGGCAGCGATCTACCACGGCGAAGCCTCACCCGCAGATCCAATGGTATCTCCACTATTCGGAGACCTCACTGGCTTTCCTCCGACCTTGACGATAGTTGGAGATGACGAGATTCTCCTAGACGACTCAACTCGCCTACATACCAAGATGGTAGAAGCGGGTGTAGCTTCCCAACTAGTTATCGCAGAGGGCATGTGGCACGTATATGCCACCTTCCCCGGCTTCAGAGAGTCAGATGAGGCGATTGAAGCTGTTGCTAAATTCATCCACGGCTGACCTATTATCAACTCAAAATCGCGCCACGACCTAAAGTTTCAAGATCTCTAACAATCAGGAAGGGCATAATGCTCATGAGATAACGTTGAGCGGTGCGGGCCGTAAACGCCGAGTCCGCACTTCTCAACTCGGATGGGTTGTGGCGGAAAGCTTAAGGAAGCTCACTTAATCGTTCATCGAAGACACCTACTTGGCTACGATCCACCGACTACCACCTTCCGGACAAACGATAAGAAATTTTCTATCGGTAATTCCCGGAGATCTCTAACCCCGGTTCGAATGCAGTGCTTCTAATGACCAACTTCTACCAGGCATCAAGATGAGCAAATTATGAAAGCGCACACTTGATATAGCAGCCTCTAGAGATACCAAAATCGACTCCCGCCGCTAGTCTTTTGTTGGACATCTCCACCGATTTTGGGTCTCACGAGACGCAATGATTCAAGGACGAACTGATGCGTGACACGGTAAATCAAAGCGAACTCACTTTCGAATCCAAGGACCAAACCGTGGCATTATCTGCAGCGATGCCCTGGGAGCAGGCATACAAAGGTTTCGAAAACAACCTGTCAAGGAAAATTGTACTAGTTGGAACAGGCCGCAGATGAGAGAATTGCCCAACGATATTTACCGGCGAAAAAGAAGTCGAGTGAGAAGGAGGAGGACAGTCCTAGCATGTGCTGTGATTGCAGTTCTTGCAGTAATCATCACCGCGATCCAGTCTCCGGCCACGAACCGCTACAACCCTAAGAATGACTTAAAGAATCCACAGTCTGTAGTTGCTAAGACGCCACTATCGGATCCCTCAACCACAACCACCATAGCCTCGACGCCTACCACTATTGATCCGGGCCTACTGCCGCAAACAAACGTCCAGCCAGCAAATTCGAGTGTCGCCCTACAGAACAGTATGAGAAATCTGTTCTACGGCATAACACAGGATTCGATAGCCACTGCCCTAAAATCGTTCTTCACTCTCGACTCCTACCTCTCGGTAAAGAGTCTCCAAGATGACGCCTACGACTATGCAGCTAGGCTCGTCTTCGAATTTTCACTTGACGTTGAGGCTGCACACAACTACATCGCTTCACAGGGGAAGGCGACCTTCGTGGGGGTATACGTGCCCTCTGCTAACGTCCATTACGTATCTCCTGGCGTCTGCTACAACCGTCTCGGATACTGGATGGTACCCGACTCTCGCCTCCTGTACTCGGTCAATGGCAAAACTTACTCAATCGGGATCGCCTCCTTGATCTCATGGAGGGGTACTTGGTACGTCGTGCACCTCGGTGCAATCAGTAGACCTAGCAGGGTCGGAGTAGTCGACTCGCCCGCGACCGGAGTTGGCCCTCCAGGTCCAAGTGGTGGTTGCTAAGAAACAACCGCTCCTAACGCAGAACTTCACCTTGGAATAACAATCCCACCGGATCCATTCTCAGACTTCTACTTCACGACCAGCTACCTTCCATTCAGTAAAACCATCTGAAAGACGAACCGCACGTAAGTTGTGCTGCTTCAGAATTGAAAGGGCGTCATTTGCGAATGAACAGTAGGCGCCTCTGCAGTAGACGACTACCTCTAGACCACCGCTGCCAACAGGGGAGATGGATCCGATTTGGCTCAAATCTAAGATCCTTTCAACTTCAGCTGAGAGTTCTTCCAGCGGTATCGAAATCGCACCTGGAATATGGCCTGCGAGGTACTCCTCTCGCGGTCGAACATCTAGAACCACCACATTGCCACTAGCAACTCGATCTTCGAGATTTGCTTGCTCAACCAGCTCGCCCTCGGCATCTCCGAGATAGCGCTCTAAGGCAATCTCTGCACGTTCATAGTGATTAAGGGCTACGCCTCTAAAGCACTCGAGCAACTCAGCTACTGCAAAGCTGGACAACATGTAAATGATGCGAGTTCCTTCACGGCGGGTAGTCACCAATCCGCTTCGCCTCATAATTTGAAGATGGGCAGAGGTAGTGGTCACCGAGGTTCCAATTCGATCAGAAAGGAGTTCGACGCTCCTTTCTCCCTGAGAGAGGACGTCGAGAATCTCAATTCGTTTTCCATTGGAAAGCACCTTGCCAACTTCTGCGAAGGCGTTGTATAGATCTTCTTTAGTGCGCGTATCACCCATGCCTTAAGTATATTCTATAATTATCAAGAATAATAGAATATATCTATTGAAGTTGGCTTATAGGGTAGCGGTCTTAGCAATCATGAGGGGATTGACGGCCATCCGCCGAGAGCAGAACGACCACGAGGAGGCAGATTCAGGGTGAAGCAGCAGTTAGATACGGCGGTAGAGCTTGGACTTAGACAGAATCTAAGTCAATTCATCCTGTTGGCGCTGGTGAATATAACCGTAGGCGGGCTCGTTGGCCTAGAGCGCACAACCACTCCAATAGTTGGCAAAGAAGTCTTTCAACTCACAAGCACAATCGCCATCTTCTCTTTTATTATTGCATTTGGTGCAACAAAGGCAGTTACCGATCTCATTACCGGCCCACTAACCGCCAAATACTCCAAGCGATCAATTCTCCTAGTTGGGTGGCTACTTGGCGCGCCAGTCCCCTTTATCCTGGCCTATTCAACCCATTGGTGGATGATTATCGTAGCGAACGTTGCACTTGGTTTAAATCAAGGATTGACCTGGTCAATGACTGTAAATATGAAGATCGATCTGGTTGGGCCAAAGCAACGTGGCCTAGCAACTGGGGTCAATGAAGCAGCTGGATATGGCGCTGTCGGAGCTACTGCGCTTCTAACCGGTTTTTTGGCAAGTCACTACGGCCTTCGTCCTACGCCGGAGCTAATTGGGATCATATTCGTAGTTCTTGGTTTCGTTCTAAGTCTTGTGGTAAGGGACACCGCAATCCACGTCGCACACGAGAATAAAAGCCACGCTTCGACGATGAAGGAGGCGCTTGTTGACCCCCAGTCGCAGCAAAAGCTACGTTTTCGAACTATCTTTTGGGAGACAACTTGGAGCAATCGAAGGCTAAGGGGGGCTAGTCAGGCAGGTTTTATAAACAACCTGAACGACGCAGTTACATGGGGTGTGTTCCCACTGTTATTCACCAACCACGGCCTTGGTCTAGTGGCAGTTGGACTTATCAAGGGAATCTACCCTCTCCTTTGGGGCTTTGGTCAGATTCCAGCCGGATTCGCCTCTGACAAGATCGGCAGAAAACCGCTGATAGTTTTGGGGATGGCGATTCAGGCCGGAGCGCTGGTACTAGCTGTATCACTCCTCAAGTGGCCCCTCGTCGCCGGCATAGTCTCTGCGACAGTTCTGGGCGTCGGAACGGCCATGGTCTATCCCACGCTCATCGCAGCGGTTTCGGATTCAATCGTTCCGTCGCTGCGCAGTAAAACTTTGGGCGTCTATCGATTCTGGAGGGATCTCGGTTACGCTGCCGGCGCTCTCAGCGCTGGCGTCATTGCAAACTTGGCCGGTCTCAATACATCGATATTGATAGCTGCGGCGCTAACTGCACTCTCTTCATTTTTAGCGTTCAAGTGGATTCCAAATTGATCGTCCAATAAACAATGAGCAAGATTATTCTCCGCTTGTATCGGTTGGCTCACTTCGGTGAAGATCTCTCTTCTGCTCGATTTGAGCGCTGCGTAACGCAAACATAACTCCCCTCTCGACCCAATCATCAAGTACCAGATCTTCACTTAGTGCCTCTTGATCTACTAGCACCCACCCTCTTGCGATTCGACCACTCGTCCTCATCGGCGTTACGTGTGCTTTTTGGATAAGTAGTTCGGTCTCATCGTGTTCTACCCGAACGATCAATTGGCCTTTACTGCTCACCCCCACGGCCATCTTTCCCTCTACCAAGAAACCGAGACCTCCGAACATCTTCTTCTCAACGAAGGGTGCCATTTCAAGGAGGCAAGACCGTACACGCTCTGCAAAAGCGACATCAAGCATTTTGAGCTCCTACAACATCAACCGGCCGCGATCTTAGTAGAAAGGGGGATCCATCTACGAATACTACCGACCCAGGGTTGTCTGAGCCGCCCCATCAAAGATAGGAAAATTACTTCATCAATGTTTCGAATATGTAAACATTTAACATAAACCGCCATTGCCAAGGCGAGGTGGTAATTTCTATATGTGATTGAAGAACAATTAATTAAATTTGAAGTTGGCATTCGATACGGATACGACTTTGCAATAGCAACGACGTGGTGCAAGATCTTCGGAAGCGAGTTTCTGACCTCAGGAAAGGCGCCCCTCGTAGTCTTGCATGGCGGACCGGGAGCTACTCATAGCTACTGCCTGCCGATGGCGGACCTTACACGCGACCAACGTTCAATTATCTTTTACGATCAAATCGGGAACGGCAACTCAAGCCACTTCCCTGACGCTCCAGTCGAATTCTGGGATCCATCTATCTTCGTAGAAGAACTTCATAACCTAGTGGTGTCCCTCGGAATTGAAAAAAACCACTCCATTTTGGGACAATCCTGGGGTGGATTTCTCGCCCAAGAGTACGTTTTAGCCCATCCCCAGGGCATCAACAGCATGGTCTTATCCAATACTGCTGCGTCTTTCCCCCACTTTCTACAGGCTGCCAATGAGTTGCGAACCCAGCTTCCCCAGGAAGTAGAGGCGACGCTCCAACGATGCGAAGCCAATGGGACAACAGATAGCCAAGAGTACCTCGATGCCTGTGACGTCTTTTATCGTAGGCACGTATGTCGCCTTGAGGAGTGGCCCGAAGAAATTACAACCAGCTTTGCAGCGATCGATGATGATCCCACGGTCTATCACACCATGAATGGACCGTCCGAATTCCACGTGATCGGAACCCTAAAAGATTGGTCCTCCTTAGATCGTCTCCATGAGATCGAGACTCCTACGCTAATCGTATGTGGTCGCTACGACGAAGCAATGCCGTGGCTCTCCGACGAAATCGCTAGTGGCATCGTGAACTCCGCTGTCAGAATCTTTGAGCAATCCTCGCACATGCCGTTTCATGAGGAGCGTGAACGTTACATGGAGGTCGTTGGAGCATTTCTGAACTCAAACGGATAGAACAAACCACAGAAGCGTAAATACAGGCCAATTCAGAGATCGCCACTGTATCAAGCTTCGGTCCCTCTATGGCCAAGACAGGGGATTCGAAGATTTCCGCCGAACATCTTGGGCATCTCCACTCATATGATACGTTCAACAATTCGAAAGAATAGGTGAAACCATGACAACGCGTCTTGACGTTACAGAAAAGATTTTGGAAAAGAAGATTCTTAGAGGCTTTAAATGGAGTGAGATCGCCGCTAAAGTCGGCCTCTCTAAAGAGTGGGTTACCGCGGGCTGCCTCGGTCAAATGACCTTTGACGAAGCGGTAGCGCAACAGATCGGGGAGATCTTCGACCTAACCGACTTCGAGATCGCGCTGCTTCAGGTTCCACCCTATCGAGGTTCTCTCCCCACCCAAGTTCCAACCGATCCTGTCATCTATCGCTTATATGAGATAGTTTCAGTCTATGGAACGACAATTAAGGAGTTGATCCACGAAGAGTTTGGCGATGGAATAATGAGCGCGATCGACTTTGAGATGGATATCACCCGACAACCGGATCCCAAGGGTGATCGTGTCAAAATTGAAATGAGCGGCAAGTACCTCGCATATCGAACCTACTAACAGTCAATTAAAGCAAAGATGCCCCAAGAACTTAGGGGGGAATCTCGGAGGCAAACATTAGAAGAAAGGCGAGAGGTATCTCCCGCCCTTCTTCTAATCGGCCCATATCTCAAGCCAACCAAGATTTTCTACACCGCGAGGGCGCCTACTCCGATCTTGGCATCTTCGTCAACCTTACGGGAGTGGGCAAAGCCAAAGGCAACCAAGATCGCCAACACTGCTGCCAATACGAAGGCTGCTATTGCTGCGAAACCAGCTATCTCGCCAAAGACTGAGAAGGCATAGGCCTCGAGGAGAAGTCCCCTCAATGTAGTCCCCTTGAAGGAGGTGTTTACCAGTCCTGCCAAGGACGCATTCTTGGGATCTGCCATAGCTGCTGCCGAAATCTTAGAGTAGACCCCGCCGTAAGACATCTCAGATAGGTGGACTGCGATGAAGTTATTCGCGTAAACCTCAGCCTGGGATCCGGTCAGCAGCTGCTGACCTGCATATTGCGACACCGATGGAATCATGCTTGGTGTAACTTCAGTACCCGCCTTAGCGTGAGCAAATGCTGCTGCCGGTGGAAAGAAGATCTTCTGGGCAGCCAACTGATCGTGAACGCTGCTATTTGCAAAGGAGGCGCCCCAAGTCAGAAGAGAACCAGCTACGAGAAGAACAACAACTACCACTAATCCGAACCAACTTACTAATTTGTCGAAAGCACGTCTTTTCATTTTTCCTCCATTCGTCCCGAACCGAAACTTAATTCTCAATATACGTCTAACTCACAGTGCTTTAGATAGGTAAAAGGTCCCAATCTAATTAGGAATATAGAATATATAAATTCAATGGATTTGAAAACACATCATAAATAGCATCTTGACCTGCTAAATTAGCCTTAATCTATTTATTTGTATGATACAACTATATGAACTATGACACACAATAATCATATTTTAAGCGGAGAAATTATCGAACTAATATATATTCGTTTACTCATATATATTTACCTGAATCAAAGTTCAAAGAACGGTGATAATCGGATTCAAAAACGAGTTACAAAGTTCAGGTCAATGATAACTAAATGAAAGGACAGGCCATGGCCGAGTTTTCAAGTCCAACTCTTTATTCTTGGATCATTAGAAGCGTTGCTACGATAGCAAGATCGCTATGAAATTCTCTATCGAATCGGAGCAAAGATTTGATCAATTTGGATGCGGAGCATTCTTACGTCGTTTCAGGTACCGCTGAGGCAACTTTAAATAGCCTAGACCAGGGAACTCTTGATCTTATCTACATTGATCCCCCCTTCAACACCGGCATAACCCAGACGAAGACGACGACAAAGAGCCGCCAATCGAACGATAACGACGGTTTGACGGGATTTGGAGGAAAGAAGTACCACCGCGAGAAAGTAGAGGCGGTCGGCTACAACGATAGCCACGACGACTTTATCGATTCATTTCTAAAGCCAGTGCTCGAACTTTCACACCAAAAGTTAAAGGACCACGGAGCGCTCTACCTCCATCTCGACTATCGCGAAGTTCACTACGCCAAAGTACTGCTCGATAAAGTATTTGGTCGTGATAACTTCCTAAACGAAATCATCTGGGCCTACGACTACGGCGGCAAGGCTAAGACCAGGTGGCCTGCCAAACACGACAACATCCTCTTTTACGTTAAAGATCGCAAAAACTACAAGTTCAATAGTGATCAGATCGATCGCGAGCCATATATGGCCCCGGGTCTCGTCACCAAGGAGAAAGCGGAGCGAGGAAAGCTGCCTACAGATGTGTGGTGGCACACGATTGTAAGTCCCACCGGGAGGGAAAAGAGCGGATATCCTAACCAGAAACCCCTTGGGATTCTGCGGCGCATTTTAGGCGCTTCAAGCGACGAAGGAGATTTTGTGGCAGACTTCTTCAGTGGTTCTGGCACAACCGCTGTCGCAGCTAGCGAAATGGGGAGAAGATTTATCGTTAGTGATGTAAATCCCAAGGCTATCGAAGTTACCTCTACCCGACTCGACGCCATAGGAGCCAAGTATCAAAGATTGGATCTCTAGCTTCTAGCTAATTCTTAATTTGACGGAGACAAGAACGAGCTAGCCTCGAGCGATCCCCCTGTCACAATCGGAAGGACAACACTTAGGGCTGCTTGACCAACTTGATGATCGAACCATATCGGCTGTGGTAGCTGGAAGAGTGGAAGCTCGACCATATTTGCCCAAATCTGGCCATCCACAGCGTTGTATAGCTTTGATGCATCGATGGGATAGACCTGTTCAGCCGCCTTGGTTATCTCACCCGAAGTTAACGAGGCAAATGTCGATGGGTCAGCCGAATTCAACTGATTGACAACTATCTTCAATCGATCAGATGGTTCAGGTGAAGCTGGAATGTCCCACAAAACAGCTGTAAATTGGCCACTGTTGATTAGCTCTTGCGGTGAAGACGTAGATGAATAAGGGTGGAGCGCCACCGAAAAGCCGAAGTAACTCCAGATTCGATCGATTAGGGCTGCGCTCTTAGCATCTACCGGCGAACTTGAATCGTAGGCGAGCGATATCTTAACCTGTCCAGTTGGAAGCGATAGGTTTCCCAACTGATCGTATGTCATTCCCGCTTGCACAAAGGATCGAATTGCTTTGGCAAAGTCCCCGACCAAAAAGAACCCCTGATGGTCGGCGTACCCCTGCTCTGAATTGATGTAAAGGTTGTTTCCAGGTGGCGCAGTCGGATAGTCAGAGAGAGGCGTCTGCCCATAAAGGTTAGACCATAGTGAACTCCTATCGATGGAGTAGGCTAAACCATTTCGAAACGCCAGCGAGGTATTCGATGAATTAAATAGAAGGGAAGTTACGGAAGACCCTCGGACAAACCCGGAGGTAACTGCCGACGATGGGGCAAAGGAACCCGAAGCACCGACGGTTGCATTCAGAGAGGCAACATTGGAGGTACCGTCGCTAAAGGTTATTGACGAAAAGTTAGAGGGCTTGTTAGTTGCCAAGACGATACTCTGGGCAGTATACGACTTGATCAGGTAGTTGGTTATCGACGGAAGGCTGGTGATCCCAAACGAAAGTCCCGCTAAAAAACCATGGAGGTGCATGTAACGAGCGGGGTAGATGGCGGAGAACAGACTTCTCCAGTCGGTAAACGGATGCTTGAAGGTAACGGTCACGGCACTTCCGTCGCTATTAGACACCAGCGAAGCGATATCCGAATACCCCGATGTATCGACCAACTCAGATGCGTATGGTAAAACTTTGCCCTCTAGGCCGTTGTCGAGAGCCTCCCAGGTGTAGATAAAGTCCAGGGCTGAAAGAGGGTGACCGTCGCTCCAAATCGCCTTCTGATTGATCTTATAGACCACCTCTTGAGGGTTTACCGAGATCGTCTCAGCGCTAAGGATATAGCGAGTGTCTAGGACAAAGTTTCCACTTGAATCTACGTAGAAGGCCCTAGGGAGTAGAAGAGAGTCGACGAGGCGAGTCACAGATCGATCGCCGACGCTGACCATTGGATTCAAAGTTGCCGGAATCGATGGCACAGTCACATTAAGCGAACCGTAGTAAGTAGGGGTAGCCTCTGAACCTCCACCACAGGCTCCAAGCAGTAAAGCAGCAACTATAAAAAGCGAAATGTACCTAATTAGACGCAGCTCAAAACTCCTGAAGCCGGGCCATATACAAATTGGCCATCTTTTGGTTGCAAAACTCAACTTCGGCTAAGTAGCCGAGTCAGCCACAGGCTAAAGCCGCAGTGACAGTGCTACCGCAGATGCCATAAAGAGAAGGGCGAAGACGATGGTAATCCTGTCGAGATTCTTCTCGGCTACAGTCGAGCCCGCAGCAGCGGCACCCACCGAACCTCCCAAAAGATCGGAAACTCCACCACCCTTTCCAGCGTGAAGAAGAATTAGCACAACGAGTGCTACTGCCGAAATAATCTCAAGAACAACCAATAACGCCGTGAACACCTAAAGCTCCAAATTAGTTCGCACTAAATACTGCGCACGATGCGCGCAAATGCTTCAGCATCCAAACTAGCACCACCGACCAAAAGACCATCCACTCCATCTGCAGCAAGGAGCTCAGCTGATGTGGTAGGGGTCACTGACCCGCCATATTGGATCCTAACCGCGTTGGCTACCTCAGCTCCGAAGTTACGCTCAATCTCATCACGAATCAGCGAAGCGCCAGATGAAGCATCCCCAGGAGTCGCAACAAGTCCTGTACCAATCGCCCAGATTGGCTCGTATGCCACGACCGCCTTTGCCACGAGTTCAGGCGCAATTCCAACAAAGGCTCCACGAACCTGCTGACTCAAGACGTCGTCGGTCTTTCCATCCTCGCGCTCCTGCATCGATTCGCCGACGCAAACGATGGGCGTCATCGCCTCGCCAAAGGTTGCAGCAACCTTCTTATTGACAATTTCATCAGTCTCACCAAAGTACTTGCGCCTCTCGGAGTGGCCGACGATGACGTAACGCACATTGAGTTTCGAAAGCATGCTGGCCGAGATCTCTCCGGTATAGGCACCTTTGGCCTCAAAGTAGAGGTTTTGGGCCCCCAAAGCAAATCGCATCTTATCGCTTTCAATCAACAACTGCAGCGACCTAAGCGACGTTGCTGGTGGATGGATGGAGATCTCACTGTAGGCATAGTCGACGTCGCGCAATTCAAAGTAGAGTTTTTGCACTATCGAGATCGCCTCGAGATGATTAAGGTTCATCTTCCAGTTTCCCGATATCAAACGATACCTACCAGTCGCTGGATTGGGCTTTAATTCGTATCCCTTTTTTGCTGCCACGTCATCTCCTCACATCCACTAAGACACAACTTAGCGGAATCCACAATCAGATTACCGTTGGGGCTCTTGCCCCAACGGCGTTACTTATCTTCTTGACGCGCTATCGCGAAGCGCCTTCAACCCTGGAAGGTCACCCTTTTCGAGAAGTTCGAGAGATGCGCCTCCACCGGTCGATAGGTGACTGACTTGATCTGCTAGACCGGCCTCTTCGATTGCGGCCGCAGAATCTCCGCCACCGATTACCGAAAAACCATCCGATGCAGCTACCGCCCGGCCAACACTGAATGTGCCATTTGAGAACCGTTCATCCTCAAATACTCCCATGGGACCATTCCAGAGTATGGTTCCAGCATTGGCGATAACCTCCGAGTACTTAGCAACGGTCTCAGGGCCAACGTCTAGCCCTCGATAGCCAGCAGGAATATCACGCCCAACGCTTCGAACTTGCCCGCCGGTCGCACCGCGACCAAATGCTCCACTCGACTCCAAGACCACCGAATCGACTGGGAGGTGGATCTTATCTGATGACGCGAACAACCTCTTGCAGGTCTCGACTTTGTCCGCCTCAAAGAGAGAGTCTCCTACCTCATGGCCAAGTGCCGCTAGAAATGTATAGCTCATGGCACCACCGATCAGGAGGGCGTCGACTTTAGGAAGCATCGATTCGATTAGCGCCAGCTTATCTGAGACTTTCGCACCGCCAATGATTGCGACGAAGGGGCGCTTGGGCTCTGCCAAGAGTTGGCCCAAGACGTTAGCCTCTTTTGCCAACAGGCGCCCCGCTGCCGATGGAAGGTAGTTCGGGGGACCAACTATCGAGGCGTGTGCTCGGTGACTTGCCCCAAATGCGTCGTTCACGTAGAGGTCGTGGCCCATGACTAGCTCCTTGACGAAGCTATCGTCGTTGGCCTCCTCTCGAGGATCGAAGCGAAGGTTTTCAATCACTTCAACACCCTCATAGCGCTCTTGAATGTAGCGACGCACTGGCTCCATTGAATACTTAGCTACTACCTGCCCCTTAGGTCGTCCAAGGTGAGAGGCCATGGTGACTCGAGCTCCGCCATTTAGCAGGAACTCCAAGGTAAGGAAGGTTGAAACGATACGAAATGGATCCGCAACTTCGGCAGAGCCATCATCGTTATAGGTGAGGGGGACGTTTAGGTCTGCCCTTAGGAAGACCGACTTTCCGCTGAGGTCCCCTAGGTCCTCGAGCTCCGGCACATTCATCTATGCACTCCATTCGTGAAAAATCACTTTTGTATATCCGACTTTAAAAACTCAAGTCGGACCATCTATCAATGCGTGTGGCACCCTAAGTTAGCCTCTGGAGATTTAGAAACACAACAGAGCGGCAAATTAAAGAATCAGTGGCCTTCCACGGGTTACTTCGCACAAGACCACTGAGAGATTTAAGGTTTATCTGGCTAAAAGCACCGCAGCTCTAAGTTTAACTTACAGCGAAGATCCAATGATCGCCGCTAGATCGACCAGACGGTTCGAATAACCCCACTCATTGTCGTACCAACCGAAGACCTTCACCAAGGTCGTTCCATTTTCTAGGTCCATTGCCATAGTCATATTGGAGTCAATTGTGCAAGAAAAAGGCGTGCCAACGATATCGGAGGAGACCAAAGGTGCAGTCGAATACTCGAGCACCTTCGAGAGGGGACCGGATGTCGCCGCAGCCTCGTAGGCCTCATTGATCTGGTCCTTGGTGTAGGTACCGTTGAGGATAACAGTTGCGTCAGTGATCGAACCATCTGGGACTGGGACTCGAAGGCTGGTTCCGTCTAGTCGACCCGCCATAGCTTGGAGGACTAGGCCAGTAGCTTTGGCTGCTCCAGTAGTAGAGGGTACGATGTTAGCAGCGGCAGCTCGGGCTCTGCGAAGATCTTTGTGAGCTAGATCTAAAAGGTTCTGGTCGTTGGTATAGGCGTGTACCGTACTCATAAGACCCTTGTGAACTCCAAAGGCATCATCTAAGACCTTGATCATTGGTACGAAGCAGTTAGTAGTGCAGGACGCATTAGAAACGATCTTGTGGTTGACACTGTCATAGTCTCCGTCGTTTACTCCTACGACAAAGGTGGCATCAACATTTGTACCCGGGGCCGAGATTATTACCTTCTTGGCGCCAGCGTCGATGTGGGCTACGGCCTTGGTGCCGTCGGTAAAGATTCCGGTGCTCTCGATTACGACGTCACAGCCCAATTCACCCCAGGGGAGGGCTTTGGGATCACGCTCTGAGAAGACTTTGATAACGTGGTCCCCGACCTTGATCCCATTTTCCAGGGCCTCCACATTCTCCTTGAGACGACCGTGGGTGGTATCGTACTTCAAAAGGTGAGCATTTGTAGCAATCGAGGTCAAATCGTTTACTGCTACTACTTCAATATCAGCACCTTGCTCTTTTACAGCGCGGTAGAAGTTACGTCCGATACGGCCAAAGCCGTTAATTCCGACGCGAATCGCCATTGCGACCTCCAATAAGCCATCTCTTCAACTACAAATAGTTGAAGGTTATCCCCATACTAAGTCCCAGTGACCAAAGCACCCGAGACCCTCCGGAAAGCCTATACGCCAAATAGACAACTACATTGCGCTGCTAATTCAAAGTAATCAATGGCAACCAATCAATATTTATTTAGATCATCCTCTTCAGTGATCGAAGATGGAAACGCTTGGAATCCGATGGCTCCAGAAAGATAAGAGTCGAGGCGTGACTCAACCGATGATTGCATGCAGTGCATCTGCAAGCAAGGCTATGTCATGAACTCGCTTTTCATCTCCACTCAATCGGGCAAATGTCCACTCACACTTCGACTTATCGACCTCTCCTAGTTCAATCGATGTATCGTCGTAGAGGACTTGATCGACTGAAAATCCAAATCGACTAATTTCAGCCAGGTGATCAGCTACCGACATGTCTTGAGCCTCTCCAGCCTGGGGCGATAAGTTAGCAATGTAGATTACCCTGGCTCCAGATGCGACTACCGCCCTTTGGACCTTTGGGATTCCGATCACCGCACCTATCGAGGTATGTATCGATCCTGGGCCAATCGTTATGGTAGTAGCGGCGGCTATTGCTTCAATTACTACATCAGGAACTTCCGGATCAGATGGCATTAATGCAACTGCGTCCAATCCAGCGGTACTTGCAACCATTGCCTGTCCCACAATCTGCATCTCGCCGTAGTGACCGATGAGGGTTATCGGATCATTGCTAACAGGCAATATCAAACCGTTGGCGAAGGTAAGTCTTGAAAGCTCCACACATGCCTCGACTGGTGTGGTTCCGATAGACATTAAGGCGGTAAGAATCAAGTTACCAAGGGCATGGCCACGGAGCTCGGTCTGAGAGAAGCGATACTCGAGGATCGAGGCCCAGCTCGACGAAGGGTCAGCCAAGGCAGAGATACACCTTCTTATGTCGCCCGGAGGAATTTGACCAAAGGCCTCACGCAAACGCCCCGAAGAGCCCCCGTCATCCGCAACAGAGACTACACCTACTGGGAAGTGGCCGACTCTAGCCAATGCAGCGAGCGTTGCTGCTAGGCCATGGCCCCCACCAATCGCCACAATCCTCTGCGGCGATGCCACATACGATGGTGCTATCTCTTCAAGTCTCAACGATCTACGTCCCTATGAATTACACGAGGTACAATCGACCTCTCGTTGAAGTAGGCCGCAAGCTGATCGGCCACCACTACGCTTCGATGGCGCCCTCCGGTGCACCCAACCGCTACAGTTAGGTAGGATTTACCCTCCTTCTCATAGGCGGGTAGGAGAAAGTCAAAGAGCGACCGAAGCTTGTCTAAAAATTCAGTGGTATCAGGCTGACTCATCACGTAATTCCTAACTGGATCTTCCAGCCCGGTGTGAGGTCGAAGCTCCGGTATCCAGTGCGGGTTGGGCAAGAAACGGCAGTCAAATAGAAGATCGACGTCGCGGGGCGTTCCGTAAGAGAAGCCAAATGACATTACAGTTAGGGTCAAGGATGTGGTCTCACCAACACCTGAAAAAAGTTCACCAATTCGCCGACGTAGTTCATGGATATTTAGCGAAGAGGTGTCGATTATGACGTCAGCGATCTCTCGAAGGGGCATAAGCAATTTACGCTCCTTGTCGATCGAGACCGCCACTCCTTCATCACCCAATGGATGACGGCGACGAGTACTTTCGAAACGAGTGATCAGTGCCTCATCCGTCGCCTCAAGAAATAGCACTCGAACCGAAGCACCGAGATAGCGAAGGTGCTCAATCTCGGATCGAACTCCTTCGATTGCTTCGTACCCATATCTCCCTACCACAAATACAACTTTTTCAGCGTTACTATTGCGGTCAGCGAGCTCGGACACCTTTGAGATTAGCGATACCGGCATATTGTCGATTACAAACCAGCCAAGGTCTTCTAGAGCGGCTGCACCTGAAGAACGACCCGCACCCGACATCCCCACTATAAAGAGGTACTCAGTCACTATTCCCCCTGCAAATCAAGTAACGACCGCTCGTTACATGTGCGCTCTCACGCACCAATGGTAATACCGATAAGCTAGTAACCCTTTACAAAGTGCAGTGCCAGTAGACGCGGTATATATTGAGCTTCATAGTACTCCGGTGCCAGCTCCAAAAACCCTTGCGGTGGTGCCGGCTCGTAGATCTTGGCCAATATCAAGCCCTTGGCGATCGCAGCGTTCAAGTACGATGAGAGTGTCCTGTGGACAAATGGGATAAAGACATCCTTTTCAACCTCTTCGATATTTTGGCGCTCTTCGAGGTATCGCCCCACCCTCCAATACTGCTCCCCAAAGGATGTGTCATCCACCCACCCCGAATCGGGAGTTTGAAAGAGGGGATGGTTTAGCAGAAATAGAAAGCTACCGCCGGCCTCCAAAAGTCGATAGACCTCCGAGAGTGCACCATCTATATCTGGAATATGCTCGAAGACCAAGCAGGCTATAGCTAGGTCAAATGAACCACTAGCGAGCGGGACCTCATTTGCGCCTGCTTGGAGATAGTCGGCTACACCTCTTTGATTCGCAACTGCAATCTGCTCCAAGGTTGGATCAAAGCCAATGAGCAGCTCTCGATCCTGGATGCTAGCTAGGTGGCGAAGTATCTGTCCCTCGCCGGTTCCGATCTCCACTACCTTTTTTCGCCCCTCAGACCAAGCCGCAACTATCGGAAGGATCTGCTCTTCATACTCTGGATCGGCGCCAGCGGTAAATCCATCCTGCCACCACTTAGCGTTATGAGACCAAAGCTCGGAGGCGATGGGTTCAAACTCTCGACGAAGGTAGTCGTCGCCACTCTCGCGGTTGACTCCGCCCTCAACATCGTCGTGATGGTGATCAGAGACTCCCATTTCTACCTCCTAGGCAATGACCCAAAAACACCGCAAAGGTGTCGAGCAAGTGGCACGTATGAAACCTTAGCTTTGAGTAAAGCCAAGCACCGATCTACTCTAGTGCAGACGACCGAGGGGCCATATCGCGCGGTTCATTCTGGCTTGGAGTTACTTCGGTGACATCACCGCCACCGATCTTTGGAACCTCCGCAGAGGTTGCCTCGTCACCTATCTCGTGGAGCAGGTTGTAGACCGATGATGCCACATCCACAGGGAGAAAGGCGAGGGTTTGGAGTTCGTCGAGAGATGCGGCTCGAATCTTCTTCAGACTGCCATAGTGCGAAAGTAGCTTCTTCTTTCGAATTGGCCCGAGACCGACAACTTCGTCGAGGATCGACTTAGTCATAGCCTTATCCCTCAAGGATCGATGATACGTTATTGCGAAGCGGTGAGCTTCATCTCGTATCTGCTGTAGCAGAAATAGAGACTCTGAGGTTCTGGGGATTCTAACCGGTTCACTCTCTCCCGGAAGATAGACCTCTTCAAACTTCTTCGCCAACGAAACCATTGGAATCTCATCTTGAAGATTGGCCTCACAAAGGGCCTTATAGGCCATCGACAACTGCCCCTTGCCACCGTCTATGACTATCAATGAAGGTGGATAGGAGAAGCGACGACGAACCGTCTCTACCTCTTCATCTTCCTCTTCGGTGAGGTGGGCGAGGCGACGAGTGAGCACCTCGTACATGGCTGCAAAGTCGTCGTTCTGGCCGACATTGACCTTGAATCGGCGATATTCGCTGCGCTTTGGTAGACCATCTTCCATCACCACCATCGAACCTACGTAGTTGGTGCCACTTAGGTGGCTCATGTCGTAGCACTCGATTCGAAGTGGAAAGATCGGAAGCCCCAGTTCGTCGCTCAGCGCAGTTAGGGCTCTACTCCTTGAGTTGTGGTCGCTAGCTCGCTTCAAACGAGTCCGGGTGAAACTTCCCTGCGCATTTATGTTGGCCCTCTCCAAGAGCGCCTTCCTGTGGCCCCTCTTAGGTACTTTGATCTCGACTTTGGTTCCACGAAGAGAGGTCATCCACTCCTCTAGAAGCTCCTTATTGGTAGGCTCCACAGTAACCAAGACCTCTTTGGGTAGCTCGACCGGAGAGTCGGCGTAGATATCTTCAACTACCCTCTCTAACATCTCAGCCTCTGAAAGCTCTTCAACTCGATCGATCAAAGTTGAGCGTCGTCCATTCACCCTTCCAGTTCTGATGGAAAGGATGTCAACTTGAAATTCGAGTTCATCGAAGTGGACCCCAACTACGTCAAAATTATCCGACTCTTCGCCTACCATCTCCTGCCTCTCGATCGCCTTTTCAAGGGCTGCGAGGCGGTCACGAAGGCGAGTTGCTGTCTCAAAGTCGAGTTCAGCTGCAGCCTGGTGCATTTGAGCACGCATCAACTCCACGAACTTCTTGGAGTTGCCCTTGAGAACACTTTCAAGGTCACGAACGATATTGCGATAGCCTTCGGCGTCGATCGCACCGATACAGGGGGCAGAGCAGCGATCGATGTGGTAAAGGAGGCAAGGACGCTTGCTACGAAGTGCAGTATTGAACTTACTCTCAGAACAGGTCCTTATTGGAAAGGTTCGAATCAACAGATCGAGGGAGTCACGTATGGCATAGGCCTGGGCATAGGGACCAAAGTAGTGGAACCCCTTTCGGTGGCTCGCCCTTGTCACGAAAGCCCTGGGCCACTCGTCACTCGCTGAGATCGCCAAGTAAGGGTAGCTCTTGTCGTCGCGAAGACGCACGTTATATCTGGGTCTATACCTTTTGATTAGCGTGTACTCGAGCATCAGGGCCTCAAGATCGTTGGCCACCGTGATCCACTCCACATCGCTCGCACTACTCACCATCGCCGCGGTTCGAGGGTGAAGCGTCTCAATTGGAGCAAAGTAGTTCGAGAGTCGGGATCGAAGTGACTTCGCCTTTCCTACGTAGATCACCCTTCCGTCGCCATCTTTGAATTGGTAGGATCCTGGCAGATCGGGCACCTTGCCAAGGTCTATCCACTTAAGCACCGCAACCTCCTAACCTACTCATCGAAGCAACCCCATAGGTGAATCCAAAGGCCAAAGTACCTTCCAGCATCAATTGCCACCACCAATGATAAAGGTAGTAATCAAACCACAAATCGACCAGTATCGTCGGGCGGCCGCCAAGAGCGCAACGACGAGGCGGCTATCCTTTGGGAATAGCATGGGACCTATATTTAGTTGTCTCATACTCTAGGGATCCTTTAGTCCCTATTTGCTGTCAATCCTCTGAAAGATCGATCTTCCTCGTGTCTGAAAAGCTAATTGTAAAAGGTGCGAAAGAACACAACCTGAAAGATGTACATCTTTCAGTCCCAAGAAACAAGCTGGTAGTGTTCACTGGACTGTCGGGTTCAGGCAAATCGTCGCTCGCATTCGACACCATCTTCGCCGAAGGTCAACGCCGATACCTTGAGTCGCTCTCCTCCTACGCCAGGCAATTTTTGGGCCAACTTGATAAACCGGACGTAGAGTCGATAGAGGGACTATCACCCTCTATATCCATCGATCAAAAGTCGGCTCCTCGTAACCCCCGATCTACCGTAGGGACAGTAACCGAGATCAACGACTATCTCCGTCTACTTTTTGCACGAGTAGGAACCCAATATTGCCACGTCTGCGGGGAGAAGGTAGAGCGCCAAAGCGTACAACAGATCGTTGACCGCTTGATGGAGATCGACGAGGGAGGACGGTTCATGGTCATGGCACCTCTCGTTGAAGGGAGAAAGGGCGAATTTGCCACACTTCTTCACGAGGTAGCACGCAAAGGGTACTCTAGAGCGCGGGTGGACGGGGAGATAATTGACGTAGCTCAAGCCACCCACTTTGACCTCAACCGATACGAAAACCACCACATCGACGTAGTAGTTGATCGACTCACCCGCCGCGAGGGTATCGAATCACGTCTTACCGACTCAGTTGAGAGCGCCCTCGAACTTGGCAATCGCCGCCTCAAAGTTGTGCTTTTGCCAAACGGTGACCAAAAAGAAGAGATTGAAGTTGTCTTCTCCGAGCTTCTCGCCTGCAATAACTGCGGAATAAGCTTCTCGGAGTTGGCTCCTAGGAACTTCTCATTCAATTCACCCTACGGTGCTTGCGAGGCTTGCGATGGCCTTGGTACAACAGTTGAAGTGGATGGGGAGTTAGTAATTCCCGATCCCACCCTCTCGATCCTCCAAGGGGCCATCGCGCCCTGGGCAACTATGAAGAGCGACTTCTATCTCTCCGGCCTCGAGGCTTTGGCTGCCAAGATGGGCTTCGACCTTAGAACCCCCTTCCAAGACCTTCCAGAGAAGGCTCGTAACGAAATTTTGAATGGCGAGAAGTCGACCAAGTTGAAGGTAAACCTCTCGTCTCGCTACTCTCGTGGCGAAGTCAGTATGAAGTGGGAGGGTGTAATTCCCTGGCTCCGCAGGCGATACGAGACATCCACCTCCGAGGGGGCACGAGAACAGGTTCGCCAATTCATGAGCGACGTTGCGTGTTCTACCTGCAACGGCCATCGTCTTAAGGCAGAGTCCCTTTCGGTCCTAGTTGGAGACCTCTCTATCGCCCATATTTCATCACTATCGATCGCAAACTGCATGAATACCATGTCAGAGATTAAGTTTGACGACCGTGATACGATCATTGCCCATCCAATCCTTCGAGAGGTAAACGCTCGCCTTCGCTTCTTGATCGACGTCGGACTTGACTATCTCACCCTCGATCGCTCAGCCAATACCCTCTCCGGCGGTGAAGCACAGAGAATTCGGCTGGCATCGCAGATTGGGTCAGGGTTAACCGGCGTTCTCTACGTCTTAGACGAACCATCGATCGGCCTCCACCAGCGAGACAACCAACGTCTCATCAAAACCCTCGAG
Source organism: Actinomycetes bacterium (assembly GCA_021805205.1). GTDB lineage: Bacteria > Actinomycetota > Acidimicrobiia > Acidimicrobiales > Acidimicrobiaceae > Acidithrix. Next base: position 130,004 of record JAJZFV010000055.1, read on the forward strand.
CGGCTGCGCGATCTCGACAACTCGGTGATAGTCGTCGAACACGATGAGGATACGATTCGAGCCGCAGATCACGTTGTCGATATAGGACCGGGGGCTGGCATCCACGGTGGTCGAGTTGTCGGTGAAGGGAGTGTCGACGATATTATCGCAGCGCCTGAGTCAATTACCGGCGACTATCTTGCTGGTAGGCGTCGGGTAGCACCTGATCGCGAACCGCGATCCATTGGAGAAAAGCACATCTCAATAAAGGGTGCGGTCGCCAACAATCTAAAGGGCGTGGACGTCGACATCCCGCTCGGCCTATTCGTTACTGTTACCGGAGTCTCGGGTTCGGGAAAGTCAACTTTGGTAAACGATATCCTTCGAAACGCACTAATGCAGAAGATATATCGCTCAAAGACTCCACCGGCTAGGCACAAAGCCATACTTGGCATGGAAAACATCGACAAAGTGGTAGACATCGATCAGTCGCCCATCGGTAGAACCCCTCGCTCCAATCCAGCCACCTACACTGGCGTCTTCGATAAGATCCGAGCCCTCTTCGCCGGAACCCCGGAGTCGCGGGTTCGCGGCTACGAACAGGGTCGCTTCTCCTTCAACATTCGAGGTGGTCGCTGCGAAACCTGCAGCGGAGATGGCACCCTGAGAATCGAGATGAACTTCCTACCTGATGTCTACGTCCCTTGCGAAGCCTGCAAAGGGAGCAGGTACAACCGTGACACTCTGGAAATTGAGTACCGAGGCAAGAACATCGCCCAAGTCCTCGACATGCCAGTAGATGAGGCTCTCACCTTCTTCAAGGCAATTCCGGCAATTGAGCGCCATCTATCGACCCTTTCAGAGGTAGGTCTTGGGTACGTTAAGTTAGGGCAACCCGCTACGACATTATCTGGCGGCGAGGCCCAGAGGGTTAAACTGGCAAGCGAACTAGCAAAGCGGCCCACTGGTCATACGTTCTATATTCTCGATGAACCCACGACTGGCCTACACTTTGAAGACGTGCGGCGCCTCTTAGCGGTGCTGCAGCGTTTAGTCGACAACGGCAACACTGTTCTCACGATCGAACACAACCTCGATGTCATAAAGTCGTCTGACTTTTTGATAGACCTTGGCCCAGAGGGTGGTGACAAGGGTGGACAATTGGTCGGGGTGGGCACCCCCTTGGAGTTGTCAAAGAATCCCAAAAGTCATACCGGCCACTTTTTGATCGACCTGCTCTCATAGTGAAGATAGCAACCTCACCTCAAAGTGGCAGTTTCCCTAAAAGATAACTCCTGGATTCAATACTCTATTTGGATCAAACGTAGCCTTTATTGCCCTCATCGCTTGGAGCTGGGCGTCATTTTTAGCGCGTGAGAGGTACTTACCCTTGAGGGTTCCTATCCCATGTTCCGCAGAGATTGAACCCCCCATCTCCAAAGTCAGGCCGATGATAGCTTCGTCAACTGCGGAACTTGGAAGTGTTGAAACCACGTTCAAGTGAATGTTGCCGTCACCTAAATGGCCAAAGATATAGGTCTTAGCGCTCGGAGCAAGCGTCCATAGGCGCTCGTTTGCCCTATTCCAGAACTCTTCGATTCGACCAAGTTCAAAGGATACGTCGTACTTATCCACCTTCCCCAAGGTAGAGATAGCCAAGGTATGGTGCTCACGTAGAGACCAAAGTTTTTTTTGAGGCGGTCGAGTCGGTTGCTACCGCCACATCGCCGTCACTATCACCAAATGCCTCGGAGAGTTCGTGGCCTAAGCTCATTCCACCATCGAATTGAAATAAGAGGTAAAAGCGGGATCGAAAGGGGATGCTTGCTCCAAGTGCCTTTTCAATTAGAACAACGCCATCGTAGGTAAAGAATTCAGCCGCAGTTAGCGACGCAAATTGACGAGCAAAACGAAGCTTATCGAGAGCCTCAGTAAATGTGGCTACCCCAATCAACGCCGTAAAGCTTGAAGCGGTGTTTGGGACCAACCGCAGCGTCGCACTTGTGACGACCCCTATGGTGCCTTCGGCCCCAATAGCTATTCGACCGACGTCGATGCCGGTATTGTCCTTGAGGTACTGAGATGAAGCCGACACCAATCCAAATGCGGGGGTAATTAGGTCGAGCGAGACTACTTGATCGCGAAGACCTCCATGGCGAATGAAATGAATTCCACCGGCGTTGGTCGATATCATCCCTCCAATAGTGGCGCTATCACGGGAGGCGAGGTCGACCCCGAAGTGGTAACCGGTACCCTTGAGGTAATTTGAAAGCTCGCTTAGGGTTACACCTGCTTCACATGTAACTCTCCCCAGCTGACTATCGAAGTTGCGGATCCGCTTCAATTTAGAGGTAGTTAGGATGAACTCTGACTTTATCGGAGTTGCACCGCCGACCAAGGAGGTGTTCCCTCCTTGGATATGAATCGGAGTCTGAAAACGATTAGCTAACATGAGAATCAACTCGAGCTGCGCCGGAGACGATGGTCGAAGCAAGAAGCGGGCACAGCCTTCGACCTTCCCGGTCCAGTCAACGTTATGTCCTCGTACGAGGTCCACATCGTCAACGATGACGTCGGGGATCGTCTCTTTCAGCGAGTCGACGAATTGACTGCTCGATTCATATTTCAAAGAGATGACTTTCGTTGTTTCAAGGATCTACACCTAGAAATCTAATTACCCGATACTACGCCACAAAGATACTGTATTTCGTCCAAAATAATTCAAAGAAATCAAAATGCCAACTTTAATTGAGCCAGCTTATTTATACCTAAGCTATGGGTTATCATCCCCAAGACCGAAATTTGCGGTTGCCAAATGAAACGCTATCTCATTGATTTAAGACCCATAAAAGAGAGCAGCCAATTCCGCAAGATGTTCTCGTCTCAGCTGGTCTCCAACTTCGGAGATCAGCTGAGCGCTGTTGGAGTGGCCTATGAGGTCTACCACATCACTGGATCGTCGTTTCAGGTTGGGGCGGTAAGCGTCGCTCAGCTGGTTCCCCTTGCGCTTGTATCGATTTTGGGCGGTGGCCTTGTGGATCACCTAGACCGCCGTAAGTTGATGCTTTATGGATACCTTTTATCGGGGCTTCTATCTGTTGGAACCTTGATTGACATCCTTCAAACAAAGGTCATATTATGGCCTCTTTACCTATTTCCTTCACTAATTGCAGGTGCATCGTCTCTGGTTAGGGCATCGCAGAATGCAACAGTAACTGGAATCGTTGGCGATCATCTAATTACAGCGGCTGCTGCATTGCGCCAACTTATGTTTCAAATTGGAGCGATCCTAGGCCCCGCACTTGCCGGAATCGTAATCGCACAAGGTGGGGTTTCAACAGCATTTATCTTCGACACATTCTCATTTCTTACCGGCTTGATGATCACTCTCGTCCTCAAGCCCCTTCCACCTGAGATCACAAATACACAGAGAAGGAGTCAGCTCAAAGACGGTTATCGCGCAGTGAGGAAAAGTCACGCGCTCCTAGGGATCTATAGCGTCGACCTAATAGCAATGATCTTCGGAATGCCTAGGGCACTATTTCCCGCACTAGCCGTCCACCAGTTTCATGGCGGTCCAGCTCTCCTGGGGTATATGTACGCTGCCCTTGGAGGAGGCTCTATGGTGGCAGCACTCTCATCGGGGTGGCTAGCTTCAATTGGTCGCCTTGGACTTTCAATCGAGATAAACGTCTGCCTTTGGGGGTTAGCTATAGCCCTCTTCGGTGTCACTCACCAAAGCGTCGTTGCTCTAGCCATGCTTGCGGTCGCGGGCTACAGCGACGTAAATTCAGCAATACTTAGAAACTCCCTGCTGCAATATAGCGCCCCAAGAGAAACCTTGGGGAGATTGAATGCAGTTCAGATACTCGTAGTAACGGGAGGACCGCGCCTAGGGGACCTCGAATCTGGAATAGTTGGGTCGATAGGCGGAACGACATTTGCCGTAGTCTCAGGTGGAGTTGCATGCATAGCATTCACCGCACTCCTTGCAGCTCGCCTAAAGGGTTTTACCAAGTATCAAATATCCTCCCGGAGACAGCCTGACCTCTAAGGGTGAGCGCAATGATTGGATTACATTTCTCGTAATTACGCTAGGAGCTAGTGCCCCTAGTAATAAATACACTTAGTAAATGGGCCGAGGATACTTCTCCCTGGATTTGAAGATCTGGTCAGCCGTCTTATGCCATCTCAAGGGACGGGGATTTTCATTCTGAGTCTCAGTCCATTTTATAATTGCTTCAATGAGTTGCTTTATGAGATTTGTGTGTTGAACTCTGCAACATCTTGGTCGTAAATTCAGAAAGCCATCGCTCTACAAGATTCATCCACGATGAAAACGTTGGAGCGAAGTGAAAGTAAGAGCGTGGATCCTCAAAGTTCCATTTGCGTACAGCCTCTGTCTTGTGGGTAGCATACTTATCCATAATGAGATGGACCTCTAGGTCATTTAGCACCTCGTTACCAATGTGACCTAGGAACGAGATGAATTTAACTTCCGAAACGTATCAATGGCCTTTGGACAACTTTCAACCGAGTTTAATGACTTATAGGTGACACCTCTTCAGGGGTTGGGACATTGGGGACGATTCGCCCTGCGAACCGCCCGCGCATCGACGGATAACGCTTTGGATTCAGGAATCTGCTGGCCCCGGGAAACAGATCTTTACGGCATCTTCCAGCGGCTCAACCTATACATTGCCAACCGGAGTAACCTAGAACGAAGTAGAGGGCTGAGGAAGAGGAAGCGGAGGATGAGACGTCGATGGCCTTATCGAAGCAATCATCCCCACCCCTGGGACAAATACCTGCTCGGTAACGGTAGGCGCCGCCACCGCCGGCGGCTTCGGTGACAAAGGTACCGATGTGGATAGCGGTGGCGGCGGCATAAATGGCGGCAACTGTACTCCCGGTATTGTCATCGTCTCCCCAATCACCGCCAACCAAGCCTTAGGGCTCATCCTTCATTTAGCGAGCCACCGAGTGATCGGGGGGGGTGGCTCAACCTAGGCTCTCACAGATTACCGATGTTTGAGTCTCCCGTCATCTGACTCGTGTCACCCAGCTGGCAATCTCGTGGGTGTCTTTGACCAGTTGGCAAAGCGTAGTGGGAAGCGTGTTTGAGACTAAAAGCCAATCCGACTTTAGTAGCGACCAGATTTGGTGGTCGTATGCCTGACCGTCGCACTGTGGATAGCATTAGGCCGCGATTCTAGAGTTCCCTGGTGTATTGACGTGCCTACCAATTCGGGGCATAGTATTATCGGCAGTCTCCCTGGTCAGCTCATTGCGCTGACCCCTTTAAACCGCCCATCCTGCGAATATGTCGGTTGGAGATGGATCAAAGGGGATGCAAAAGGAAACAGCTAAGACTGTACAAAGGTACCACTTCCTTGGCGGGCTCTGCTACTCCCGATGAGATCTACTTCGATACGAGTTCAAATCAACACCTAAGTAGCCTAAATTGCATATGTAAAAATCAATTCCATTGCCATGCGAGTCAATTCGATCAGTGCATGAGGATTGGATCCACCTCACTTCTTTGGCAGGCTCCGCTATCGCATAACTCTTAATTGTGTTTGCTGATTGCCGTTTTTTCACACAAAGAGTAACAGGTTGACACACAGAGATTGAAAAATAGTTATTATCGCTGGTAAGGAAATATTTATTCTCACTTAGAGACCAAAACTGAATAAATTCACCACTATATGAGCAAATCCATTAGCGATACGGGAGACATCGTTATGAATAATCGACAGAGCACAAATAGTACAAAACGCAAAATCTTGGTAAATGATAGGGTTCGAAAGATAGTGATAAAAGGTGGAAAGGGTGCAGTTGCAATCGCTTCCCTTGCCTTGATTGGTTCTTCCGTAGGTTCAAATGCCCCTCAAAGTCCTACGATTGGAATCTCTAGAACTTCATACGACTCGATGCAAGCACAAGTCTCAAGTGGTAATGGATACTGGTTGGTTACGGCTAATGGAAAGGTAAGCACATTCGGAGGAGCTACCTTTTACGGAGACATGTCTGGCCGTAAGCTAAATGCACCAATTGTAGCTATGGCATCAACTCCAGACGGCAAAGGGTATTGGCTCTTCGGGGCAGACGGTGGAGTCTTTAGCTTTGGTGATGCGAACTTCTATGGTTCAAACGGCGGTACATCATCTACAAACAGCTATGTAGGTGGAGCAAGTGCTAGCTCTCAATCTACGACGAGTACCGGTTCGTCGTCAGCTTCGCAATTGCTTCCAACAAACTGGATGGGACCATGGTCTCCCACTTCTACATATCAACCTACTGATGTCGTATCGTACAACGGAAGTTCTTGGTTTGCCACTAATTCAGTCGCAATCAATGTAGCCCCTGGAAGCAACGGATCACCGTGGCAGTTATTGGCTGCAGCAGGCGCAAATGGGGCGGCTGGGCCTCAGGGACCTCAAGGACCTCAGGGGCCAACTGGGGCAACGGGTGCGAAGGGAGCAACTGGTCCTACGGGACCTCAGGGGCCAACTGGGGCAACGGGTGCGAAGGGAGCAACTGGTCCTACGGGACCTTCGGGTGCAACGGGAGCAACGGGAGCAACTGGGCCTCAAGGACCTCCCGGGCCTCAAGGACCTACTGGCCCCGGAGAACAGATCTTCACGGCATCTTCTAGCCCCTCAACCTATACAGTGCCAACCGGAGTAACTCAGATCGAAGTAGAGGTCTGGGGAGGCGGAGGGGGAGGAGGTGCAGACGGATCAGGCGGTAATGGCGGCGGTGGCGGAGCCGGCGGCCTCATCAAAGCAATCATCCCCACCTCTGGGGCAAGTACCTGTTCGGTAACGGTCGGAATCGGCGGTGTCGGCGGTGTCGGCGGTAGCGGGAACGGCGGCGGTCTTTCGAAAGTATCTTGTGGCGCATCAAGCTCCCCCGCCACAGTAACAGCCGAAGGAGGCGGTGGCGGTAGCGGTATATTCGGCGGAGATGGCGGCGGAGATGGCGGTGCTACAAATTATACGTCCAATGTCACACTCTTGGCCACCACAACCGGCGGCAACGGCGGGAACGCCCTCAACGGCGGGAACGGCGGCGGCTACTATTACTTCAACAACACTAACGGTGGCAAAGGTGAAAACGGTAGCAACGGCACCGTTGTGGGTAGCGGAGGAGGAGGCAGCGGCATCTACTTCGGCGCGAACGGTGCTCCCGGTCTTGTCATCATCACCCCAATCACCAACTAAGACCAGAGGCTCATCCCTGATCTAGCGATTCGCCGAGTGATCGGGGGTGTCTCGCCCTGGCTCTCACAGATTACAGATGTTTCAGTTTTATATCATCTAGATCGGTTCATCTAGCTCGCGTCATCTAGCTGGCAATAGTAAGGGTATCTTTGACCAGTGGGCAAAGGGAGTTGGGGAGTGTCGTTTGACCCCACGCAGCCACCTCAGCGTCCGCTAAAAGACTGGTGCGCAGTGGTTTGTACTTCTGTTAGGCCCAACGGTTGGGATGTTTCCCGAACTTTTGATCAAACCAACCGGGATGAATAGAAGCGCCCATGGAAATTGAATCGTCCACCTAGTATCGGATTGACACAAGTTGTGAGTTCCTCAAGCTCCATATCGCCGTGGAGAGGAAAACGCCTTTGATCGACCTAATGGCGTTTCTCTTTGGCGACCGTGTCACTGATCGCCAGCGCGAAGTCGAAGAAGAACTAACTCCTTGCGATCCTTGACTGACGGGGACCGGGGCGGCGTGCCTACCACGTTAAATTGACCCACCCACCAGTGAGACTTGACTGTGAAACATTGAAAGCAACGGAGGAGTCATCAAGTGCTGAAGAGCAAGGAAATTTAAGAATTCTATAGAATTAGCAGCACAAGGACAAAGAGATAGCGAGATATCTCAATTTACCGGAGTCTTTTAGAATACGATTCTTTAGTCCGTCCGCAATGGAGCGGTGCGCGAAACTAAAGCACCTGGAGCCCCCGGCAGATCACAACCTATTCCTTGCAATGAGATGATTAGCGGTATTGTCAAAGACGGACTGATCAGTGCTCCGACGATACTCTCTCGAATATAGCCTTTGGACTGTAGCAGTAAAGTGATGGCGTTCCGTAATTTCGTGAAATCTATCAAGCCAAATACCAAACCTCACGCCAAGACGCCCATTCGCTATGAAAGGAAACCGGGAGCTCAGTTCCAACTTGAATATGGACTCTCTGGCTACGAAGATCACTGAGGAACAAGGAGAGACATCGCTGGACTCTTAGTGGCAATGTTTTGCAGCAGAAGGGTCTTGGTGGAATCAACTAGTTCAAATTCAATTTGGGTTAGACTTAAATGCGCTGTTATTGCGATCGCGGTTCACCTCCGATAACTTCGCTCATTTCAGGGGCAGTTGCATCAAACAGCGACTGGCACCATTTCGCTTGGCGATCGCGGCGCTATTGAAAGATGCCTAAGGACGGTTATGGAAAGTCAGGTCTACTCCAAACGCGAAAAGGCACTTTTAGCGGTTTCGCTACTTGCAATAGTTTCAACTATCGCCTTTGAGAACCTAGCCACCACCTCCGACCTCGCCGCAATAGGAAGGCACTTTCACACCACCACGCTTCTCCCGCTAATTTTGAGCCTCTATCTAGGGGCGGAGTTATTCGGAGTAGTAGTCCTGGGTGAAGCTTCAAGACGTTTAGGTAATAAGAGAGCTGCACTAGCTGGAATCCTCATCTTTCAGCTGGGAATAGTCCTAGTTGCAATAAGCCCATCTATAACACTACTTCTCTTAGCTAGGATCGTTCAAGCTATTGGAGGCGGTACCTTTGGCTCAATTGGTTACGTCATAATCAAAGAAGTATTCGACGAGAGCGAAAGGCCGCGGATCTTCTTTGGCTTCTCCCTGGCATGGGTTCTTCCATCCCTCTTCGCCCCGGTTCTCTCTGGATTTTTAGCTCAAAGCCTTGGATGGCAGGCTCCATTTCTAATCGTACTTCCAGTCTCCATAACATCCACAATCCTTACCGCGATGTCGTTGAAGAGCCAACCAGCACCAGTGACATCGCGAGTAGGTAACAGAGACTCTTCAAAACGAATCGTGGCTGTGATTGCACTCTCATCAGGACTTTCTCTAGCTTTACGATTAACAAATGGAGATGTAACTGCACTCAGTTACCTTTTAGCCATCCCATTACTGCTACTTGCTGGGGTCGGTGGATACCGACTACTACCCTTTGATGCCATAAAAAGAGCCAACCAACTCAAATGGTTGATAATATTTCGATTTCTGACTGACATAGCCTTTTTTGGCATCGACGGCCTTCTACCACTCTTATTTTTCAAGGATCGGCACCTCTCGCTCACTACCGCCGGGGCGACCTTGACTACCGCTGCAATCTCATGGAGCCTTGGATCTTGGATAAACTCGAAATTCACTCGTAAAGATCGGCGCGCTCGAATTCTCTTGATCGGGGCGATCGTGGCCCTTGTTGGAGTAGCAAGCACTTCTCTTTCAATACTGCTACACCTTCCAACTGCGATCGTCGTTGCCTCTTGGACCATCACTGGCCTTGGTATGGGTGGAATCTACGTGACGATATCGGTTGCAACCTTGGACTTCGCACCCGATGATGCTACCGAACTAGTAACTTCAGCCCTCGCCCTCGCAGATATTACCGGTATCGCTGTGGGAACTGGAGTCGTCGGCACCTTCGTCTCAATCGCATATTCAATGGGCATCACTCACGCCGTTAGCGCCGGGGTACTGACTGGCACCGTTGCAGCTTGCGCCATCTTCATCTTTACGGCATTCGTCTCGCACAAGATTCATCTTCCTGAAACTAGCTACATTGCATGAATCTAGATGGCACAGCAGCAGACTTTGATCAATCTATCGTCGAACTTATAGCGAAAGCACTATTCGAAGAGGACGATTCAATCCGGCTAAAGATCCACGTTGCAACCAATAAGGGGAGGAGTCGCTTCAAGGTACCTACCTCTCGCGGCATCGAAGTCGACGTTGCAGCTCCCGCTGTTGAAGGAAGGGCCAATCGCGAAGTGATGTCCCTGATAAGCAAGACCTTAGAGGTAAAGGTAGCCCAGCTCGAGATAGCAGGAGGAGAGCACTCCCGAAATAAAGTTGTAAAAATCAGCCAAGCAAATAAGGAAAAGATAGAGGCAGCGTTATTTAAGGCAATAAAAAGGTAGGTGCTCGCAACCTGGTTTGGAGAGGCTGCGAGCACTATTGATGCATGGTTTGATGCACCAAATAGCAGGTGTGGCGGACCACCATTTAAAACACTGGCACCACCCGTAGAGCTAAAAATAGTTCCTTTTGGCACTCCTAGAGGTCGTGCCAACGAACTCGATTCAGCCACGTAGCGGAACACGCATCCATAACGGTAGATCTAATGACACCAACAAGGGCTGCCGTTCCGCTCCTAACTCTTTATTCTCGTCATTTGGCACTTTTAAATTCGCCAAGAAGTAAAGACCTACAACTGGGGTCCCCAAACTCCTCCCGCAGCCAGACCAACAGTTGCTCCAAATTCTTGACGAACTATCCGTTCAACTTCAAAACGACCGAGACGTTAGAAACACTCTAACAGTCAAAAGTAATAATGTACGTACAATTTATATTAATCTACTAGAATCAACACTCAAAACTGAACCAATTTAGCGCTCGCTAAATACTGCTAAGCGATAACTGAAGCATTGACAAGCAATTGAATAGATATTGAAGCTTAAGAGAGGAACCGTATCGTGGAGACAATAGTCCTAAGCACACCCGAACTTGGAGATAGAAGTTACATAGTCCACGATGGACAAAAAGCACTAGTAATTGATCCTCAGCGCGACATCAAAAGGGTAATCGAAGCTGCTAGCGATGCAGGGGTTGAGATTGTGGCTATCGCCGAATCACACATGCACAACGACTACCTAACCGGAGGATATGAGTTAGCCGCCCTCCTCGGAGTGCCCTATCTCGTCAACGAAAAGGATACCGTAGCTTTTGAGAGGACTGGGGTATTCGATGGTTTCGAGATGAAGATCGGCCAGTTGAATCTCAAAGTCATCGCAACACCCGGACACACTCCTACCCATATCTCATTCGAGGTAACCGATACCGACGGCAAAGGCACGATCTTCTCAGGTGGATCCCTGCTCTATGGATCGGTTGGGCGACCAGACCTTCTTGGACCAGAGCTGGTTGACCTCCTCGCACGCAGCCAATACCGTAGCGTAAACCATCTAGCATCTACCCTTCCCGACGACTTCGCAGTAGCTCCGACCCATGGATTTGGCTCGTTCTGCTCCTCGAACACCTGTGATGTCGCGAATGATTCGACCATTGGCGCCGAAAAAGCTTACAACTTTGCCCTAACGATCAAGGACGAGGATGAATTCAAGAAGGTTCTATTGGACGGACTCGACGAGTGGCCCACCTACTACGCCCATATGGGCCCCCTAAATCAGGAGGGGCCATCCTCCTACTTCGACAGCATACCGCCGCTTCTATCAGACGAGGAATTATCCAAGGTGATCAAGGATGGGGCATTCGTTGTTGATCTTCGAGATGGAGAAGCCTTTGCAGCTGAACACATCACGGGGACCCTAGCCCTAGGCGTTGGCAATAGCTTCTCGGCATACTTTGGTTGGGCCTACCCATGGGGTGAAGAGATCGCATTCGTTGCATCAAACCTCTCACAGGTACTTGAGGCCAAAAGACAACTTGCCCGCATCGGAGTTGAAAACGTGGTGGGCTATACGCTGTTTTCGCGAACCAACCCAGAGGTGCTCAAGCGGGCAACCATGGAGTTAGTGACCTTTCCCGGCCTAGCCCAAGCACTTGCAAAGCAGAAGGCTCCGATCGTCGATGTGAGGCGTAGGAACGAAAATAGCGCATTATCGCTTCCAGGTGCAATCAATATTCCGGTTCACAGGCTGTTTGAGCGATACGAAGAACTAGACCCGATTAAGGATGAGACGATATATGTCCATTGCGCCGGCGGTTATCGATCCGTCTTTGGAGCCTCGATCCTAAAAAAGCTCGGCTTCAAGGTGATCGCAGTTCGAGATAGCTTCACCGAAGAGGCTCGAAACCTCGTAGCATCACGACTTGCCGCCTAAATACACAAGAGGGGGCCGGTGACGCTACGAAGCCTAGTCACCGGCCCCCCTTCTCTGCTGAATCCACTAATCTTTGGCGCGTCGAGTTCCGTTTTTACCGAGCTTCGCAATCAAAGGAAGCTTACTTTTTACCAAGCTCACTCCAAAACCCTTCCCGCATGGCATCGGCTAGGTGCGAAGGCAGTTGAGTGCCCCTTGGCATATCGAAGTACTCCAGGGTATATCGCAGGAGACGAAAGTGAGTACTCTCTGGCACCTGTGGTTTGCTCCTCAAAGTACTTTCAACTTCAACCGCACTAGCCATCATCTTGAATCTTCGAGCAAAGTTGCCACCTACCAAAACAACATCCTGCAACGTAACCTGCTCGCTTCGGGGTTGATACACCTCCTCCTGTTCAGGCGGAGCTACTTGCGTCACGTCGGATCCGATCAACTCCAACGGAGCCCACTTTGGCTTTGTAGCTTGAGGCTTAGGCGGAGGGGTGAAGTATTTACCGAGAAGAGTTCCACTCATTAGAAAGACGTCGTCAGCTTCTGCTCGAAGTTCGGGCGAAAGGGAGTTACCGTCGCTTCCAATAGCCATGATGTATACCTTGACCCCAAAGCTTTGGGCTGTAGCGACGCCCTCTACAAAGTCACCATCTCCTCCTAAAATTACCGCTGTCGCTACAGAATTTTGTCGAGCTAAGGCATTTAGATCGAGCAGCAGCATAGTGTCGACGTTCTTTTGAACCCCATTCGCAGTTAAATGACCGATCCGAGTCTTGACCTCTGGGAGTACATTGATCTTTTGGTGTTCCTTAGTCGGCACCCGATCTGGTGCTGCATCGTACCAGTAGACCCGGAGCAACTCTCGATCGTTTGCCATCTTCTTTGAGTAGCTCTTGATCATGTTGATCAAGTCGCGATAGTCGATCTTTACATTGGAGCGATTGTAGCTTTCAACCTCTTCTCTCTCGCCAAAGACCGCAGTTATGCCGGCAGCCCATAGGTATCCAGCATCGACAAATACGGCATATCTACCGTCCATATCTACAACCCCTCGACTATGCGCTCTTATGCAAAGCGGTCCAAATTCCATTTCCAGAGGCCGCGGTGAAGGCTTGGTACTTGAGCCCCAGAGCCTTACGAACGTCGTAAGGAGAGAGGTATATTGGAGTTCCATCGCCCTTGGTCGAAACAAAGAAACAGGTTCCGCCTACTTTCAAAATTCGATCGACTTCGGCAGGAAACAGAAGTGAATTGACGATAACCACCGCATCGAAGCTCTCCGATGGAAATGGGAGGCGGGCACCATCACAGTTGATCTGATCAGCCTCAGGATAGTTAGAATTTCGTAGCATCTCATGTGATATATCGATACCCACGGCCTCGTCGAAGTACCCCTTGAGGATCTCAAGAACCTCTCCAGTGCCACAGCCAACTTCAAGGGCTCGTCCGGTGGTAAATTGAATTCGATCGAAGGCATCCATGACCATGGAGCATCCTTCATTTTCACGCTCTTTCCACTCAAGCGCCATTGAGTCAAAGAGGTCGGCGACCTTTTGGGCTCGGATACCATCCCAACTTCCATCGTTGAAGGCAGCCCCCTTTACCACGGCTCTCATCGGATGAGCTCCATCGGCGATACCGCCTACTGGTTCGATTACCGCTTCGAGTACCCGAGGGAGAAAGATATGTGACAAAGTTAGCCTTTCGTAATCGCAGCGATCAACCGATGTCGCTGAGGTACTTCTTCAACTCTTTGATCTCATCGCGCAAACGGCCGGCGTATTCGAATCGCAGATCGGCAGCGGCTTCGGCCATCTCGGCTTCGAGGGTCTGGATCATTCCTACTATCTCACCAGCGTTCAGTTTGGCATACTCTGAACCATGTCTGCTCTTCTTCGATGAATTCGGTAGTGGCGCACTCTTGGAAGGACGGAGTTGGTCCAAAATATCAGTTACGGCCTTACGGATCGTTGTAGGGTTGATATTGTTCTCAAGGTTGTATGCGAGTTGCAATTCCCTTCGACGCTCCGTCTCAGCCATTGCATTAGCCATCGAACGGGTAATTTGATCCGCGTACAAGATCACAAATCCATCGGCGTTTCGAGCGGCCCGGCCGATGGTCTGAATCAGAGAGGTCTCTGACCGCAAAAAACCCTCTTTATCGGCGTCGAGTATCGCAACTAAGGAGACTTCAGGTAGATCGATCCCCTCTCGTAGCAGGTTGATACCGACCAAGACATCAAATTCACCGAGGCGTAGGTCACGCAAGATTGTAACCCTCTCTAGGGTATCGATGTTGGAGTGAAGGTAGCGGACCCGAAGACCTTGTTCAAGAAGGTAATCGGTCAAGTCTTCGGCCATCTTCTTGGTAAGTGTCGTTACAATGACGCGATCGCCCACTTCTATACGCCCTCGGATCTCGCCGATAAGGTCGTCTATCTGGTTCTTAGTGGGGCGAACGACCACCTTGGGATCTAGAAGGCCGGTTGGACGGACGATCTGCTCAACGATCCGGCTCGACTGATTCAATTCGTAGGCTGATGGGGTAGCCGATAGAAAGATGGCTTGATTTATGTGTTCATAAAACTCTTCAAAGCGAAGAGGACGATTGTCCATGGCAGAGGGAAGTCGGAAGCCAAAGTCCACCAGAGTCTCTTTCCGACTCCTATCGCCCGCGTGTTGGGCGTGCAGCTGTGGAACAGTTACGTGGGATTCGTCTATAACGAGAAGGAAGTCTTTAGGAAAGTAGTCCAAGAGGGTGTATGGGGGTTCACCTGGACTTCTGCCATCCAAGTGGCGGGAGTAGTTCTCGATTCCATTACAGAAACCGACCTCTGCCATCATCTCAAGGTCAAATTCAGTGCGCATCCGAAGCCTTTGTGCCTCAAGGAGGCGCCCTTCAGCTTCAAACTCCTTTAGCCTCTCGGCTAACTCCTTTTCGATCGAGGCGATAGCCCTGCGCATCGTCTCATCGCCAGCCACGTAGTGAGTAGCCGGAAAAATAACATATTCATCGAGCTGCGATAGGACCTCTCCGGTCAATGGGTCATAGGTAAATATCGCCTCTAAATCGTCGCCGAAGAATTCAAAGCGATAACAGATCTCCTCGTAAGCAGGATGGACCTCTAAGGTGTCGCCCCTTACCCTAAATTTCCCACGAATCAAGTTGGCGTCGTTTCGATCGTAGTGAATATCAACAAGCCGCCTCAAAACATGACGCATATCGTATTGCGCACCCGCCTGTAAATGAACAATCCGGTCTTGGTATTCGATCGGCGATCCAAGTCCGTATATGCAAGAGACCGATGCAACTACAATTACGTCACGCCTAGTCAAAAGGGCGGAGGTTGCCGAGTGGCGCAGACGGTCGATCTCATCGTTGACTGAAGAGTCCTTCTCGATGTAGGTGTCAGAAGAGGGTAGGTACGCCTCAGGCTGGTAATAATCGTAGTATGAGACGAAGTACTCAACTCGATTTTCAGGAAAAAACTCTCTGAATTCGCTGGCCAACTGGGCCGCAAGAGATTTGTTGGGAGCGATTACCAGAGTTGGTCTTTGTACCTTCTCGATCGTCCAGGCTATGGTGGCACTTTTACCTGAACCTGTAATTCCTAACAACGTCTGGAACTTCTCGCCTGCTTCTACTCCAGCCGCCAACTCTGAGATGGCATTTGGTTGATCACCCGCAGGTTGATAAGAAGAAACCACCTTAAACTCAGTCACGATACAAGCCTAAAGGATGCCGTACTTTAACTGCCTATCGAGCACCAATTGCGCCATGCAATTGCTTTAACATTTCCTCGACCCCAACTGCTAGATCTTCCAGTGTGCCAGTGTTTTCAATCACAAAGTCAGCCACTTTCAAGCGATCATCCCGCTTCGCTTGTGCATCTATCCTGGCACGAGCTTCTTCTTGATCGAGCATTCGATCATGGACCAAACGATAGAGCTGCAGCTCCATTGGAACGTCTACAACCACCACATAATCGAGGTGATAGCGATCCTTCGCTCCAGTTTCAACCAACAGAGGAATGTCAATAAAGACTGCCCCCTTAGTATCATCTTCCAATGCCTGAGCGATCCGCCTCTTCATCTCAACCGCAATTGCAGGATGGATGATCGAATTTAACAGCTCGAGCTTGGCCTTATCTCCAAATACGATTCCACCAAGCTTCGGTCGATCCAAGGTTCCGTCATCGGACAATACTGCGACCCCAAAGGCATCGACGATCTGAGCAAGTGTTGGCGAACCCGCCTCAACGACGTATCGAGCTGCTAAGTCAGCATCGACAAGACTGTATCCCCTAGAAGATAAGACCGCCCCTACCGCTGACTTACCAGAACCTATGCCACCCGTTAATCCAACTAAAACCATAAGACGATCCTAAAACTAGATAAGTACCTATTGCTACGACTTCTAAAGAACGAAAAAAGAACCGGGCACCGATGGTGCCCGGTTCTTTAACTATCTCAAGCTTTAAGGTTTGAAGGGCTTTAGGCCTCTTCGCCCTCAGCGTTCTTACCGTAACCCTTTAGATCCTCCAACCAAGCAGCTTGAGCTTCAGACTCTGGTACGAACTCGCCGGCGAACTCGTAGTTGCCAACGTAGTTGCCATCAGCATCGTAGGCACTTTCGCCATAGATATCTTGGTATTCAGCTGCGACTTCTCCACCTTCGGCAGCTTGCTTGATCGAGACGCTAATACGACGGCGACTCAAGTCGATGTCGATGATCTTGATCCAGAGCTCTTCGCCAACTTCTACGACGTGCTCAGGTGAGTCAACGTGCTGGAAGGACATCTCTGAGATGTGAACGAGGCCTTCGATGCCTTCGGCAACTTGAACGAATGCACCAAATGGCACGAGCTTGGTTACGCGGCCGTAGACCAATTCACCCGGCTTGTGAGCCGAGGCAAATTCCGCCCATGGATCGCGCTGTGTCGCCTTGAGCGACAATGAAATTCTCTCTTTATCGCGGTCGACTTCGAGGACCTGAACGTCGATCTCATCGCCAACTTGTACCACTGAGGACGGATGGTCAACGTGCTTCCAAGAGAGCTCAGAGACGTGGACAAGGCCGTCCATTCCACCAAGGTCAACGAAGACTCCGAAAGCAACGATAGATGAGACGACACCGCGGCGTACATCGCCTGGGGCCAAATCTGCAAGAAATGCCTCACGTTGACCCTTTTGGGTCTCTTCAAGCCAAGCCCGGCGCGACAAAACAACATTGTTTCGGTTCTTGTCGAGCTCGATGATCTTAGCTTCCATAACCTTACCGATGTAAGGAGTTAGGTCACGGACGCGCCTAGTCTCGACGAGCGAGGCTGGCAAGAAGCCACGAAGACCGATGTCCACGATCAGGCCGCCTTTGACGACCTCGATAACTGCACCGGTTACAGACCCATTTCGCTCCTTGATCTCTTCGATGGAGCCCCATGCACGCTCGTACTGTGCACGCTTCTTCGAAAGGATAAGTCGACCTTCCTTGTCTTCCTTTTGGATGACAAGTGCCTCTACTTCGTCGCCGACTTTTACAACCTCAAATGGATTGACGTCGTGACGAATAGATAGCTCGCGGGCTGGGATAACGCCTTCAGACTTGAAACCAATGTCTAGAAGGACTTCATCCTTGTCAACCTTGACGACCTTTCCCTTTACGATGTCGCCATCGTCAAAGCGCACAATTGTCTGCGCGATAGCTTCGTCGAACGTAAGATCGCCGAGGTCGTCTAATGCAATAACTCGCGGTGCACCCTGCTCGGAGGATTCTTCCTCGCCACTGGGGATAATTACCGAATCGGACATGTATACAAAACACTTTCTTTAGGTAGTATTCAGGCGTACTTGTACCAAAGAATTAAAATACGCCAATAGCAAGCATAACGAGTTTCCCCGGCGGAAACTACCAACCTAAGGTTAACATAGCTTTACATTTGATCGAATTATCAAGACAGAAGAGACAAAACCCGCCACAAAACAATTACTTGGCCTCTCCCCAAGAGTTGACAATGTAACAATTTGCTACAAGCGGTACCGAGAGCGATGCCGCACCTTCCATCGTCTCAACTACGAGCGAGGCGATCTCGTCTGCTTGATCGGCATCGACCTCAACCACGACTTCATCGTGAATCTGCAGCACAGTCCGAGCAGCTGTATTTGTAAGCTGCTCGTCGAGGTTTACAAGGGCAATCTTGAAGATATCAGCGGCAAGACCTTGGATTACAGAGTTCATTGCTTGCCGCTCTGCCGCCTGCCTAACCCTAAAGATCGCACTCGATAGATCCGGCATCGGCCTGCGTCGTCCGAATTCCGTCTCGCTATAGCCGCGCTTAGCGGCCAGCTCAACCACGTCGTCCATGTACTGACGAAGTGTAGGGAAGGCGGCAAAGAAGCTCTTGAGAATACCCTCTGCCTCCTTCACGTCGACGTTAAGACGTTGGGCCAATCCATAGGCTTCCATCCCGTAAGCCAAGCCGTAGGCGACCATCTTTGCTTTGCTGCGTTGAGAAGAGTTGACTTGGCTCGCTGGCACTGAAAAGACCCTGGAAGCAGTGGCAGTATGGATATCTTGGCCACTCGAAAATGCCTCTAGTAGCCCCGGATCCCTACTCAAATGGGCGATTACTCTCAGTTCGATCTGGGAGTAATCAGCCACGATAAGTTTGCGATCCTTAGGCGCAACGAAGGCATAACGGAACTTCTTTCCATCTTCAGTACGAATTGGAATGTTATGCAAGTTGGGGTGATCCGACGACAGTCTTCCGGTACGCGCTACCATCTGATTAAAGGTTGCGTGGATTCTTCCATCGGCGGCGACTTCTGCTATGAGTGACTCTCCATAGGTACTTCGAAGCTTTTCGACCTCGCGATAGCGCGATATCGCTGGAATTATAGGGTGAGAGTCAGACAACTTATCGAGGGTCTGCGCATCGGTAGAAAAGCCTGTCTTGGTCTTTTTGGGAGGGGTAAGGCCAAGGTCTGTAAACAATACCTCTGCTAGTTGCTTGGTCGAATTGACGTTGAACTTTTTGCCGGCAAGTTCGTGAATCTCAACCGTCAACGCGGCGACTTCATTAGTTAGCTCTTGGGCTAGCTGCTGAAGGTATTGCTTGTCGACCGCTACACCAATCGCCTCCATCTTCGCAAGGGCGACTAAGAGCGGATTCTCAATTGCGTCGTACAACCAAGTCGCCTTAGCCGACTCAAGTTCCCTGCGCAAAATATCTGCCAACAAAAGTGCGGAAACGCTCGAACGCGCGAGTGCAACCCTATCGACCCTTCCTTGAGAGAAAAGATCGGGAGTCGCATCTTTACCCTCCTCACCAAAGGCGCTAGCGTCGAATTGGGTGTCTGCAAGGTAGGTCGTGACAACGTCGCTTTGGCGATAGTGGCCACTATTTGAGTCGACCAAGTAGGAGGCGACGCCCAAATCGAGTGACACCTTGGGGAGGGACTCGCCGTTGGTAGCTATTCGCCGGAGTAACTCTTTCATCTCGAAACCAACCAGCTCGATATCTTCGATCGCCTGTATCAGAGAGGCTACTTGGACTTTCTCGTCCGAGATATCGGCGACAAAGCAGCTAAAAGTTTGGTCGCTCAATCGAGCAGCGAGTGCGATAGCCGCTATCGGTGACCGCCCCGCCTCTCCGGAAAATGCAACCGCAACGCCCAATTCACCTCCGACACTTAGATGACCAACCACGTCGGCTATCGACTCGGCTGCCTCAACCGTGATCGAGGTCGTAGCAACAGCAGTCACCGTGGCGGTAGTCCCGATGTATGAGCGGGCTGCGGCGGTCCGAGCGGCGAGACGCTTAGATTCAATGAAGTCGAAAAATTGACTGGCTTTATCCACGTCGAAGACACCGAGCGCCAGATCGTCTGTGGATAGCCCAATCGGGACATCTCTCCGCAATGGGGTAAGTGCCATGTTGAGGCGAAGATTCTCCTCTTCATCCCTTAGGGCTTGGGCAATCTTTGGCGAAAGTGCATCGATATTGGCATAGAGCGTCTCTACGTTTCTATAGGTGTTGGCAAACTTTGCCGCAGTCTTTTCACCGATTCCAGTAATGCCCTTCAAGTTGTCCGATGGGTCGCCGCGCATCGCCGCCAAGAAAGGATAGAGATCGGGAGAGGTTCCGACTTTGGCAAGCACCGCTGCCTCATCCATCTTTTGATAGTCGCTCACGCCGCGTCTGTTGTACAAGACCCATATCGAAGGATCCCGTACTAGCTGGAATGAGTCTCGATCGCCAGTCACGACTACAACTTCGAATCCGTCGTCTGCACCCAACTCTGCCAATGTGGCAATTACGTCGTCGGCCTCATAGCCGGCATGGGAGACGGTTGGGATTGAAAGCTGTTCAAGTACAGCCTCCATCATCTCCAATTGAGCAAGCATCGCTGGGTGAGTCGGAGGGCGGTGACCTTTGTAATTTTCATTCAACTCATCGCGAAAGGTTGGTTCGAACCTATCTAGTGCGACTGCGAAGTGGCTCGGTTGGAACTCTTCGAGAAGTCCGTCGAGCATCGATACGAAACCGTAGAGCGAGTTAGTCGCAAAGCCATTCGAATTAGTCATCGACTCCGGCGGAATCGCGAAAAAGGCTCGAAATGCAAGACTAAAACCGTCGACGACGATGAGGCGACCGGACAATAGGAACTCCTAAAAGTGGGTAAGCCATTTGCTTACGCAATAAACCTAACCGTAAAACTACTGGTCAGAACCGTCAGTCTCTGGAACGATCTCCCCATCTATGATCCCTTGGGCTACAACGCTCATTCGGCTTCGGGTGTCCATAGCTCGACGTTGAATGAACGAAAAGGCTTCGGGCTCAGAGAGGTCGTACTTCTCCATCAACTTTCCCTTTGCCCTATCCAAGATCTTACGAAGCTCAAGCTGGGTCGTGAGGGTCTGACTCTTGTCCTCGAGGTTGGCGATCTCTTCTTCTAGAGCCCTGGCTTGAGCGAATCGGGCGACCGAGATCTCAATTGCTGGAACCAGGTCGGCGGGTTGAAACGGCTTTACTAAATAGGCCTGGGCTCCGGCGTCTCGGGCTTGCTCCACTAACGCACGCTGGGAGAATGCGGTCAAGATTATTACAGGGCAGATCCGCTCCTTGTCAATCTGCGCCGCCGCCTCTAGGCCATCCATTACCGGCATTTTTACGTCGAAAATAGCTAGATCGGGACGTTCGATACGAACCCTCTCCAAACCCTCCTGTCCATTCGCGCAAGCTGCAACGACCTCATACCCAAGCTCCTCCAGAGCCTCTTTGAGGTCAAGGCGAATGATCGCTTCGTCTTCAGCTATTACAACTCGAGTCAAGAAAGTCTCCATTCGAGGTCGCGCAATAAATCATCTCTGCTAAGCCTAACGCTTAGCCATTTTCCGAAGTTGCGGGTGATAAAACATAGGATACTAGTCGTAAGCTTTCGAAGACGGCGTAGCGAAGCGCTGCGCAGCTCTCGGTACTGCTACAACCCGTAATGGTAATTGAATTGGAGATACCTTGGATCTCGTATATGGACAGCCGCTTTGGGTCGCATCCACTAACTTTTGGGTGGTCAGATCGTCGCTAAACGCACGCGAGGCAGTGATCGTGGACCTTCCACCTGATCCAAGAACTGTTATAGACTTTTTAGCTCAAGAAGGGTTGAGGGCCGTTGCAATTGTGGCCACTCACGGCCATATTGACCACATAGGTGGCGTACCCGCATTCGTCGAAGATTCGTCGAATTTAGATAGTACTATGAATCAACGTGTGCCACTGAAGATTCACCACGACGACGCTCATTACGTCAAGTCGCCACTCGAAAACTCCTCGAGCCTTGGTCAACTACTGGTGGAGGCAGGCCTTTCAACAAAAGAGCCCGAGCTCATCGAATACGTCGACGACGATACAACCTTTGGCTCGGCCGATGTAAATTTCAAGGCGATACACACGCCCGGCCACACCCCGGGATCAACCTGTTTTCTAGTAAATCTCGAAGGTTATCCACCGCTGCTATTCAGTGGCGACCATCTTTTCAAGGGGAGCATTGGTAGGACGGACTTGGAAGGTGGCTCCTTTACCAAGTTGCGAGACTCGATGGTCGATAAAATTCTTCCACTCGATGACGACGTCTACGTCCTGCCAGGCCATGGGGCAACTACAACTATCGGCGACGAAAGACGGACCAATCCATTTATCGCTGAGTTCCTCGGCTAATACCCTCCGAATAGTCGATAAAGGGCGAAGTTAGCGAAGCAAAAAGGCTCACGCAATTTTTTCGACGCTCCCGTTTGAAATACGTAGAATCGATGAGACGTAGCTCCGATTTGGAATAAATGCTCCCGACAACCCAACTCCTCCAACCACCCTAAGGCCATCTTGAGCTGCAACAACAGATGGAAGTAACGGAGCCGAGAAGTAGTCGTAGTCGGGTCCGAGGTCGCTAGCTTCACCCTCTGGATATGCCGCGGTAAGGACCGCTATGGCGCGCCTCATTATGGGCAAGTCGTACATTCCCCCCAAATAGAAGCCACCGGATTGGCCATCTTCGGCAAGACTTTCGAGCCTTGAAACCAGACTTGCGATCGAATCGAATCGATGAGGCTTCAGAACGGCAATGTCGAAGAGGCTTGCCGATGACAGATCCTCTAGTCGTGACTCATCTAACAGTGCCTCGTCTAGTGCGAGACGGTAGTTGCGCTCCCGATACAGCCTCTTGGCAGCATCGATCGTTGTTATCCGGTAGGGAGCCTCAAAAAACCTGACTTTTTCTTCCGCTAACTCCGAGATAAGGGCCGGCGGCGGCCCCGACTCATTAAAGTCGATCGCCACCTCAAGGGCCGAAGACACCTCTCGAACAAAAGTGACCAGCTCGGAAATTTGACTTTCTTGAACCATCTCAGCTGCATTGACTTTAATTTTCAGTCGACGGTAATTCTTAGCTACTTGGTGATAAGAGTCATCAACCGTTAAGTCCCCAATGGAACTTCCTTGAAGGGGCACTTTGAAGTCGTCGACGGCGAATTGCCGATCCAACTTCGAGAGGCGCTCTTTGATCTTCGAAGATCGAGCATCCTCGGTACACCAATTGGAGAGCGATTTGAAAGGACCGCAGTTTCCAATCCTTCCACTCAAATCAGCCATCGCCATATCCAAGGCGAACTTAGAGGAACTCCAGCCTCTTATGCGCTCCACAATAGATCGGTACAGCTCATAGTCGAAGGCTGAACCACCTCGAACCTTGCCGGTAAGTTCTGTCAAAAGATCGACCAAAACCATTTGAGCGGCATCGAGAAATTGCTCCTCATAAAAGGGTCTACTCAGTGGAGCGAGTTCTCCGAATCCAACCTCGCTACCACATCGAACTGCTAGAACCACTGCCTCTTTATAACGACTTTGAGCCACCGAGGAACTATGCCGGCCGAATAGGGGGATCGAGCACCGAATCAGATCGACCGAATCGGGAAAGACTCCTGAAAACACCATGAAAACCGACGACTTTCGATCTTTGAGTTAATTTGATCAAGTTATGAAACCGATCTCAGAACAAGCTATCAAAAGTTTATTTGAGTCGAATAGAAATGCTCGTGAAAAAATTTAACGCAACCTAAAACCCGAGATGAGGCAAACCTTATACTCAACTTTCACACTGTGGTAGACAAAAATCATGGGTCTTGTTTACCTGTAGTTAAACATCTCTCTATAGGTTCATCTTTGCGCTTCGAATTTACGAAGTCTGAGGTGCGCGAGGGGCTTATGTTACAAGATACGCCTAGTTTCGATGGAGATGTAAAGAAGTTGGACGAAGGATCGATCACTGAATCTGCGGATGCAGTTCTCTCGGTGCGCCATCTCGAGATTGGTTTCAACGCCAAGAAGGTCATACGCGACATCAACCTCGATATGCCGAGGGGTCACGTCGTAGCTCTTATCGGCCCAACCGGATCGGGAAAGACAACCTTCCTTCGGTCAGTTAATCGCCTAAATGACAAGATCTCAGGCTTCTGGACCAAGGGCTCTATTTCTTTGCACGGTGAAGAGCTCCTCTCCAAGGACACCGATCTCCTCGAACTTCGAAGAAAAGTTGGAATGCTATTCCAGCGACCTAACCCTTTCCCCATGTCTATCAAAGAGAATGTCTTGGCCGGCGTCAAGGCCCACCGGCTCGCACCAAAGAGTCAACACGACGAAATAGTACGAGAAAATCTCGAGAAGGTCGGCCTTTGGAAAGCCGTACAAGACCGCCTAAATGACTCCCCTTTCCGCCTATCGGGCGGACAACAGCAACTGCTCTGCCTTGCGCGGAGCCTTGCTGTACAACCAGAAGTCCTGCTGCTCGATGAACCCACATCGGCACTGGATCCGATCTCGGTCGAGGCAGTAGAGGATCTACTGCGCAAACTCGTACCCGAGATCACATTCATTGTTGTGACCCACTCTTTAGCGCAGGCTAGGAGAATTTCGGATCACACGATGTTTTTCTACGACGGCAAATTGATGGAATCGGGAGAGACAGAAAATATCTTCAACGATCCCCAGATGCCTGAGACCCAATACTACATTTCGGGCCGCATGGGTTAGCGGCCGAAGTAAACCTCACGTCCCATAGATGAAAGGAAACGGCATGGCGCCGAAGAAACCCCTAGCGCTGGCTGGAATGTTTTTGTCAGCCGGGCTAGTCGCATCCGCATGTGGTAGTTCAACCTCCTCAAGTTCAACTACAGTTACCACGGGCGCAGTTGCGACTACCCAAGCTCCGACGACTACTGCTCCGAGCTTCGCTGCAACAGAGACACCTCCAACGGCTTCAGTTGCTCTGCAAGAAACAGGGTCTACCCTACTTTATCCGCTATTCAACCTCTGGGCACCTGACTATCAAAAGGCTTACAGCAATATCACAATCACGACCGCCGGAACTGGCTCGGGAACTGGAATCGCCGACGCTTCAGCGGGAACGGTAGATATTGGTGCATCAGATGCGTATCTTTCACAGACCCAGGTCGCCAAGACACCTACACTTCTGAACATCCCACTTGCAATCTCTGCACAAGAGATCGTAACAAATATTCCGGGACTAACTGGAACACTTGATCTATCTGGATCGGTTATATCCCAGATATACCAGGGCAAGATCGGATTCTGGGACGACCCGGCCATCAAGGCGCTTAACCCATCGTTATCCCTTCCTCACCTCGCTATCGTTCCGGTACACCGTTCCGATGGCTCCGGCGATACCTTTATCTTCACCCAGTACCTCTCTAAGTCTGATCCAAACGGATGGGGCACTAGCGTATCGTACGGAACAACCGTTGCTTGGCCAAGCGTTTCCAGCGCTTTGACTGCAAATGGTAACGGCGGAATGGTAACAACCTGCGGTGCTACTTCAGGTTGTATCGCCTACGTTGGTATCTCCTTTGCCCAAAAAGCACAGGCTGCCAAGCTTCAGGTAGCTGCTATCTCGAACGAGGCCGGAAAGTTTCTAACACCAAACGCAGCAGGCATCCAAGCTGACGCTCAAAACTTCATTAGCCAAGTTCCTGCGAACGAAGCCATTTCGCTCGTTTATGGTCCTGGTGCTGCAAGCTACCCGATCATCAACTTCGAGTACGCTATCGTAAACTCGGCGCAAACCGATGCCAACAAGGCACAGGCGATTCGCGCCCTTTTGACTTGGGCGATCGACCCAGCGCACGGTAACGCTAGTTCTTACCTCAGCCAGGTAGGGTTCCAGCCGCTCCCATCCTCCGTAGCTGGACTTTCACTTGCTCAGATCAATAAGATCCAGGCTGGATAACATAACAAATACCGAAGGTGCCTAAGCGCCTTAGAAGGCAGCTTGGCATTTGTCAGGCTGCCTTCTCTCTTCCAAACATGAATCTGGAGACCAAAAGATGTCAATCGTAGAGACGAGCGCTGGCGACGCCAAGAACGATGCAGAAGGACGCTTTCAACCTCATCTTCTTGGTAGGCGCACCCCGATAGCGATAGTTTCCGCTATCGCTACTACCGTCCCCGCTATAGCTGTTATCGCAGTCCTTCTGGTACTTTTTTCCAAAGCCCTTCCAGCAATAAAGTACAACGGGCTACACTTTCTCACATCATCCGCATGGAATCCTGGAAACTTCTACGCTAACCCCGTCGTTACCAATGGCGTCGAACACCCAATCTTGGCAAAGTACGGAGTCTGGCCCCTACTTACGGGAACTCTCGAGTCTTCCGTAATAGCACTTATCTTTGCCCTTCCCCTCTCTGTGGGCGCAGCCTTCATTGTCGCCAAGAAGCTTCCTCCGCGCCTTCGTTCTCTAGCTGGTACATTCCTTGAGCTTCTTGCTGGCATTCCAAGCGTCATCTTCGGCCTCTGGGGCGCACTTACCCTAGGGCCAATCCTCTCAAAGCACATCTACCCCTTCTTTGCCCATCACGCTCCAAATATCATCTTCTTCCGCCTCTTTAGAGGTAACACCGGAAATGGTGAAGGTCTCCTGACCTCCGCTTTGGTCCTTGGTATAATGGTGGTGCCCATTATCGCCTCCACAACCCGCGACTTGATTTCAGCGGTACCTCGCTTGACAGAGGAGGGGGCGGCGGCACTTGGCTTTACCGAATGGGAGATCACCCGGAAAGTAACATTTCCATGGATTTCGGCAGGTGTCATCGGTGCCACAGTACTTGGATTCGCACGAGCATTGGGCGAGACTATGGCCGTAGCAATGGTCTCGGGCGCAGTGCTTGGAACTGTTCCTCACACCATCTACTCCACGTACTCCACCATCGCTGCTGCTATCGTGACCCAGCTTGACTCAGCCCTTACCGACGCCACTGGCCTTGCAGTCGAAACCCTTGCAGAAGCCGCCCTCATACTGATGGCGGTCACACTCCTAGCAAACGTTGCCGCACGTTATCTGGTCAAGCGTGTCTCTTCGACTTCACTTCCAATAGGAAAGGGACTCTAATGTCATATGAAATTCGCGATCACAAGAAGCGATCTGCGTCTCGACGGATCGCCAACATAGTCGTATTGACACTTAGCTCCCTAGCGTTATTAGTGGTGATTGCACCCTCCATTTGGATCGTTGTCCAGATCCTGAGAGAGGCTCTGCCTCACTTCAGCTTCTCAGTTCTAACAAAGAACGGGGTTGGCCTTGGGGGCGGCCTCAGAAATGAGATCGTTGGAACCTTGGTGGTTTCGATCGGTGTGGTACTTCTAGCAGGAACGATAGGTATTCTCTCGGGCATCTTTTTGGCACAATACGCCAGAGGTCGCCTGGCGTCGATTTTGCGAGCGGCCTCCGATATCCTCGCTGGAATACCATCAATCGTGCTTGGATACGTCGGATACTCAGCTTTGGTGGTTGGCTTCCATTGGGGATTCTCTCTAGGGGCAGGAGTTATTACGCTTTCGGTTTTGGTCATTCCCTACATCGCCAAGACTACCGAAGTAGCCCTGCGCCAAGTTCCAATCAACTACATCGAAGGCGCTGAAGCCCTTGGCTTCAAGCCAACCAGAATCCTTTCGCGTATCACGCTCAAAACCGCACTACCAGGTATCACTACAGGCCTCATAGTAGCAATGGCGATTTCAGTGGGCGAGACCGCGCCCCTTCTATACACCGCTGGCTACTCTCAAAACCTTCCCAAACTCACGCTCACCCACTCTCCACTTGGGTACTTGACATATGCGGTTTGGACCTTCTACAACCAGCCTACGAAGACGGCCCTTCAGCTCTCATACGACGCAGCGCTAGTGATCATGGTATTGATTCTGCTTTTGATCGGTATCTCTCGTATCATCGTGGCTCAAACCCAACGTCACGCTGAGACAAGCCGCTAACCGTCGCTTGCAAATAAAACAGCCACTTGGGCTCTAGCGGTCAATGTAACAAAGGCGTCTAGTAATGCTTCTAGACGCCTTTGTTTATCTACCCCAAAGCTTCGATCGCGATCGAAGCTAATCCCACGCAATAAATACCTACATCGACATAGCACTTCCAAAGGATCCAAAGACGATCTTATTGAATTCTCGATAGTCGGTTGAGACCGCAATTGATTCGAGGGTTCCCTCGCTAAAGATATCCCAGTACTCATCGGCATCCATTAGGTCCTGGCAGATCTCAACGCCGCCCTTATTGGCCTGCATATCACGGCCAAGATTTGGATTTTGAGAGACTTGTGTCTTGTAGATAAATCGGCAGAGACTCTTTTTCACATCCGCTGGAACGCTGACAAATTCGACTCCGAGAGTGCCATCTGGAAAGTTTGATCGCACAACGCTGTTTACACCCACAGCTGAGCCGTCGATCAAGAATGAGATCTTCAACTCTTGTCCGACTCGCATATTATCCTTCGACCTAATCCGCATTCCGCCCTGCGAAATATCGATAGCCACAGTTGTAAAGTTGGTCTTTGCTCTTCCAGCCTCCAACGCAAAGACGGATATTCCTAAGACCGTTTGAACTCTGACGTACTCTCTTCTCTGTAGTACGGCGCCTGGGTTGAGTAACACCGCTTCAAAGGCGCGATAGCCCGAGGCGTCAGATGCGGAAAATTTTACAGGAGCTGCGAATAGCCCAAACTTTATCCGCCGATAGATTACTCCGTCGGTTCCGGGCAACGGCGGCTGGCCCCCGTCCATGATTATACGGGCAGACCGCCCAGCCAGATACATTAAAGTGGCGGGGCGTGCAGTTGCTGGAAGTACAAATGCAGCCTCGCCGTAGCGGGAGCTTATCGAGGTGTCGACGAAGATACGTGTTCCGTCACGCAGTAGAGACAATGGAGAACCCCCGTTACTAGCTAAACCCTCTTGGCAAACTTTTTGCTGATTAAATCCCTTTATCGTCAACAGAAAAAAACTACTTTAAGACAATCAATAGCTTCGGAAGACCTTTTTTCTCGATCTTCAATTTGATAGGGTTTGAAGGGCGCTTCGCAAAGGCCGATGTCTATCGACTCAATTCGGAGTGGTCCAAGGAGGTGAGGAGTCTCTACATAGCCTTGAGTACCCGGGGCGGGATTCGAACCCGCACGCCCTCGCGAGCAAAGGATTTTGAGTCCTCCGTGTCTACCATTCCACCACCCGGGCAAGCTTTATCTAGCATATAACGAAGTTCAAGTAGGTCGAATCAGAAACCGCAGGTGAATTTTCTTTTATTCTGCGACATATTCATGTAACCTTTAGTGGATAGTTATAGTCAATATAACTTCAAGGCTTTCTTGCGACAAGCAACCGGTGACCTCAAAAGGGCATCGAGCGAAGTCGACTCAATAACGAAGTCGACGTTTCGATCAACGTTTGACCGAAAGGTAATAAAGTGATTGCTTTCACCTTCCCAGGACAGGGTTCGCAAAAGGCAGGAATGGGCCTGCCATGGCTCGATCATCCCAGTTGGGAGGTTATAGAAGAGGCCTCCGACGCAACCGGGCGAGATATTGCACACCTCCTCACCTCTGCCGACCAAGAGATGCTTTCACAGACAAGGAACACCCAGCTCGTTACCTATGCTATGTCCATGCTCGTACTCGATGCGGTAGAAAGAATCGGAGTCTCGCCTTCGATCTGCGCCGGTCACTCATTGGGCGAATACTGTGCCCTAGTTGCTGCCGGTTCACTTCCATTTGACACCGGCGCCAAATTAGTTGCAGAACGAGCCGAGGCAATGCAGTTAGCTGCTCAAGAAAATCCAGGTGGCATGGCTGCACTTCTTGGGATCGATGACGATGGCGCCGAAAAGGCTTGCGACGAAGCAGGTGGCGACGTGTGGGTTGCCAACTACAATGCACCGGGACAGGTAGTACTTTCAGGAGCCAAAGATGCACTTGCTAAAGCGATCGAAATCGCAAAGAATCTTGGAGCCAAAAAGGCTATGGTCCTTCCGGTAAATGGCGCCTTTCATACACCGTATATGGAGCACGCCCGTCAACGACTCCGTCGTGCCATCCTTGAATCTCGCTTCTACGATGCTGAGATACCGGTAATTGCAAACGTCGATGCCTTTCCCTACCGACGGGCCGCTGACTGGATTCGACTGTTAGCACAGCAGCTCACCTCTCCGGTGATGTGGACCCGTTCCCTGAATCGCTTGCGTGACCAAGGTACCTCTCTGCTAGTTGAGATTGGCCCCGGAAACGTCCTGACTGGTCTTGCAAAACGAACAACCCCCGATATCAGGGCGATCTCGATTCAAACTCCAGACGATCTCGACAAACTAATTATGGCAGTGGAAGAGAGCGCCACCATCCACGTACCATCCGAAGTACGTGGAGGAGAACACCTCTATGCATTCGAACGCATCGTGGTATCGCCTGCTGCTGGAGTCTTTACGCCATCGTCAAATGTGAACCTCAAAGACAGAGTACGGGTCGGTGACCCCCTCGGCGAAGTATCAGGCGAGCAGGTCCGATCAGCATTTGAAGGGCACCTAAGTGGGTATCTTGCAGCTGATGGAGAAAGAGTAATTATTGGACAACCAGTTGCATGGTTGCGAACGAAATTGGAAGGCTAAGTGACCTACGGTTCAAAGATTACGGGTTGGGGTACTGCCCTACCTGACAAGGTTGTAACGAATGCTGACTTTGAGGCACGGCTCGATACCAACGATGCATGGATCACCGAGCGTACCGGAATCAGAGAAAGGCGTTTCGGGGGAACCACCTCGTCACTAGCAGTGGAGGCGGGTCGCAACGCAATCAAAAACGCTGGCCTATCTCCGGAAGATATTGATCTTCTAATACTTTCGACTACCACTCCAGATCAGACCGTCCCTGCGACCTCATCGGTTGTGCAAGCAGAACTAGGCCTCAAGTGCGGCGGTTTCGATGTCAACGCGGCATGTGCAGGTTTTGTCTACGCAATGGTGGTTGCTAATTCAATGATCAACACTGGCCTCAAGCGCATCTTGGTAATTGGCTCAGATACGTTGAGTAAGATTACCGACCAAGAGGACCGTTCAACGGCAGTCTTGTTTGCCGACGGTGCCGGAGCGATTGTGATGGAACAGACGACATCCGACGAGAATGCCTTCTTCGGATGGGATCTTGGCCTAGATGGAACTCTGGTTCCGATCCTATATTGCGACCACGGCGACTACCTCAAGATGGAGGGGCGCGAAGTCTTCAAGAAGGCCGTGCTATCAATGGTCTCTTCGGCTAAGAAAGCCATGGAACGCTCTGGAGTAACAGCCGATCAGATTTCGCTGGTAGTGCCGCACCAAGCAAACCTTCGAATAATCGAAGCAGCGCTAAATCGCCTTGAGATCCCGATCGCTAAAGCTGCGATCGTGCTCCATAAGACTGGCAACACATCATCGGGTTCGATACCGCTCGCACTTGGCGATGCAGCCGACGATGGAAGGTTGAAGAACGGCGACTACGTCCTCTTCTGTGGCTTTGGAGCTGGAATGACATGGTCCGCAGCAGTTGTAAAGTGGGTAGCGCAGTAAATGGCTTCAAGGGTCGCATTCATCACCGGTGGCTCGACTGGAATAGGTCAAGCTTGTGCAGTAGACCTCCTCGAAGCTGGCCATAAGGTAGCAATAACCTATAGATCGCGTCGCTTAGACCCCGCAATCTCCCAAAAGTGGAGAGATCAGCTCATCGAAGTGGCTTGCGACGTCGCAGACACTGAATCGATCGACGGCGCCATCAAGGTCGTTGAAGAGAAGTTTGGTCCTGTTGAGATACTTATCGTCAACGCTGGAATGACGGCGGATACCTTGCTTTTAAGGATGGACGAAAGTCAATTTGATAAAGTTATCGACACCAACCTCAAAGGTGCATTCCTCCTTACTAAGCGGGTACTTCCTCAGATGGTTCGAGGGCGTTGGGGGCGCATTATTTACATGTCATCGGTTATCGCTGGAATGGGCGCACCAGGTCAGGCAAACTACGCTGCTTCAAAGGCGGGGCTTATAGGTTTTGCTCGATCAGTGGCTCGTGAGGTCGCAACTCGTAACATCACAGCCAACGTGATCGCACCAGGCGCGGTTGTAACTGCCATGACCGAAGGGCTAACAGAAAAGCGGATGGAAGAGATGGAAGGGGCAATTCCAATGCGGAGAATGGCTCAACCCTCGGACATCTCCGGGATCGTAGAATTCCTTTCGTCAGATAGGGCTAACTACATTACAGGAACTCTAATTCCGGTAGATGGTGGCCTTTCGATGGGGTTCTAGTCGACATTAAATATCGACTAGCATTTACCCGGTTACGTTATTGAAAGTTCACTAGCGTACGGGTCAGGCCAACTATTTGGCAATTATTCACAACGAGAAAAGGATACAAATGGACGACGCAGCGTTGTTTGATCAGTTCAAGGCATGTGCCGTAAAAGTTCTAGGCGTAGACGGTGACAAGGTCGTTCCAGAGGCAAACTTTGCTGACGATCTAGACGCCGATAGCCTCGACATTGTTGAGCTCGTAATGGAGCTTGAAGACTCCTTTTCTATCAAAGTAGATGAATCAGAACTTGAAGGCGTCGACACCGTTGGTGCCGCCTTCAACCTTGTAAAGGGCAAGCTTGCATGAAATTAGGTTGGTCCGCTGATGGTGAGGCAATCGAATCACCATTTCAAGTTGCAATTACTGGCGTTGGCGTCGTCTCGTCGGTAGGTATCGGAAAAGAAGCTTTTTGGAGTGGGATTCTCAATTCCTCCTACAGCGGATCCCGCCTCATCGACGACTTTGACCCTGCTCAATATATGAATGTCAAGGAAGCTCGTCGCGCCGACCGCTATAACCAACTCGGTTTAGCTGCGTCTATCTTGGCGATGAACGACGCTGGCAACCCTGAAATAAACCCCGCGAAGGCAGGGGTTTGGATGGGTACTGGAGTCGGTGGATTAACCACCCTTGAGTCGCAGATACTCATCTGCCACGGCCGAGGTCCAGATCGAGTATCTCCCTTCTTGGTACCAATGATGATGGCAAACTCCAACGCTGCTACGATTTCGATGAAGTTTGGCTTCACAAATACCTGTCAAACAACTGCGACCGCCTGTGCCGCCGGCACCCAAGCGATTGGGAATGCCGCTCGTGAAATCTCCTCTGGTCGAGCCACAATAATGCTCGCAGGCGGCGCTGAAGTAGCAACCACGCCGACTGCAATTGCTGGCTTCGACAATATGACTGCGGCCTCGCCTACCGCGACTTCGCGACCATTCGATGCTGAACGCAACGGTTTCGTAATGGCTGAAGGTGCAGCAGTTGTCGTCTTGGAGGAGCTAAGCCACGCAGTAGCCCGTGGAGCCCACATCTACGCAATCGTCGCGGGATATGGCTCCAATGCCGATGCACACCACATTACGGCGCCAGCACCTCATGGAGCAGGTGCAATCGCTTGTATGGAGAGAGCCCTAGAAGATGCGGGGTTGACCCCGAGTCAAATTGCTCACGTCAACGCACACGGCACTTCTACCCCACTGAACGACAAGGGCGAGGCTGAAGCTATCGATAAGCTCTTCGGAGCAACTCGACCACCTGTAACCTCGATCAAAGGTGCGCTTGGCCATACCCTTGGAGCTGCCGGAGCGATCGAAACCGTGGCGGCGTGCCTCACCTTCGAGAACGGAATCATTCCTCCAACTGCCAATACCGTAAACATCGATCCTGAGATGAATATCGATGTGGTCATCGGCCAACCCCGTAAGCTTGGAGACGGTGCCATAATCTCGAATTCGTTTGGCTTCGGTGGCCACAACGGATCCTTGGTCTTCACCAGGCCTTAAATCTCCAAAGCTATAGATCGAATCAACCCTCAACGCCTTGGTTGAGGGAAAAGATCAAAAGAGAGAGGGACCCTATGGGTCCCTCTCTCTTTTGTCTGCCCATATCGGCATAATTAGGACCTAGGAAACGTTGAGTAATTCGAGACGTAAAGTCGCAATTTTTATGCATATGGATGGGCTTGGAAGAGTGGACGTTGATTTGAACAGTGCTAATACCTTCGATGACAGCAAAGTCGGCTCATTTACAGAAGTCGGGCCGTGGACTGTGGATCCATCAAAGATACTTTGGCTTCCACAGGTCGATTCGCTGCGCCAACGAAATGCAGCATCGATACCCAAGCTTATAAAGAGACAGCTGCTCCCCCCGGGAGCGAGGGTGGTAAAGGTCGGATGGCACCTAGGAAAGGCTCTGTTGCAGTGGAGACTCATAGAGCGGCCTCAAGGTAACCCCGCCTCGCGCGAAGGACTCTCCAGAAGGTTAAAGGTAGCCTTTGAAGTCCTTGGCCCAACCTATGTAAAACTGGGGCAAATTATCTCTTCAGGGGAGGGGATCTTCCCGGTGGAGTTGGTCACCGAATTCAAAGAGTTGCGGGACAAAGTCACTCCCGAACCCTTCGATCGCGTCAGAAGAACGATCGAACATGATCTAGGGGCCACCATTGAAGATGTCTTCTCCTCCTTCAACCCTGTTGCAATTGCATCTGCATCAATTGCCCAGGTCTATCTTGCAACCCTTCGCACCGGCGAAGAGGTAGTTGTAAAGGTACAGCGGAGCACGGTTGCTGAGTTTGTAAAGCGCGATCTTGCTGCTATGGCATGGTTCTCCCCTGCCTTAGTAGGCCGTATTCCCGTAGCGGCACTAGCAAATCCTCCTGCTCTAGTGGATCTTTTTGCAGAGACCATAGTCGAAGAGCTTGACTTTCGACTTGAGGCGGCAAATATGCTTGACATTGCGCGGATTCTTGCTGAGACCGACCAAAGATCTATCGTGGTCCCGCGCCCACACCCACGCTATGTGACCAAGCGAGTAATGGTAATGCAACGCCTTCAAGGCTTCTCCTGGGATGATGCTCAGGGAATGCGTGACGCGGGCATCGATACCTCGAAGGTTCTACGCGCAGCCCTAGTCGCATTCATGGAGGGAGCCATACTTTATGGAGTCTTTCACGGTGACCTTCATGGTGGAAACCTCATGGTTCAACGAGATGGCAAAGTTGCGCTTCTCGACTACGGAATCACCGGGCGACTAAGTGAGTTCAAGAGACTGGCATTTTTGCGCCTCCTGATGGGTGGAACCATAAATGACATCAAGATGCAGACTTCCGCACTACGAGACTTAGGGGCCCTTCCCCAAGATACAGATATTGAAGCAGTAATTAGAGACCTCGGTCTTGACAAACCAGCCAAGGATCCGACCACGATGACTCCAGATGAGCTTACCAAGGAGATCCGGGAATTAACCAAAGCACTTTTAGGCTATGGGGCTCGACTTCCGAAGGAGCTGATGCTCTTCATAAAGAACATGATCTTCTTGGACGCTTCACTTTCTCGTCTAGCTCCAGACGTCGACCTCTTCGCCGAGATAATGTACCTTGCCACCTACTTCAGCAACAAACATGGCGCCAGAATTGCAGCTGAGATCGGGATAGACCCGCGGG
Organism: Actinomycetes bacterium; assembly: GCA_021805205.1. GTDB lineage: Bacteria > Actinomycetota > Acidimicrobiia > Acidimicrobiales > Acidimicrobiaceae > Acidithrix. The sequence goes on from JAJZFV010000055.1 coordinate 165,458, forward strand.
AACGGGCTGTAGATCTTGATGGAGTTAGGGGTAGTCTCGGTTTGGACGCCGAGACCGAGGCCATCACCTACAGAGAGCTTCGAGAACGACGTGAGACAATTCGAACGCGTATGGAAGAAAATGCAAGGCGCAATTCAAAGCGAGCTGAAAATAAAACCGCGCTGTCGAAGATTACAAAAACGACCTCCAAGGCTCTGCGAGGTGCAACTAGCGTCGCTCAAAAGTTGGCAAAGAGGTAGTACAACCCAACGAACGAAGTAGCCAGATGCGGTCGGACCTCCCAACCTATCTCCTACCGCGAAGCTACTTATTGCTCTCTAGGAAGTAACCTCTAAGAAGGTACTTTGGCCCTGAGGAGACGAGTTCTTTACATATGAAAATGAACATGGGTCTATTGACTCTTCACGCTGGATTCTTCGTAAAGTACATCGTTGAAGGTTGGTCGCTAGGGTTCCCAACATCCTTCATAGCGATCTTCATACCGACGATCCTCTACATCCGAGGCTTTACTCGAGTACAACCCGAGGACCACGGTCGCCCAGTAATGTTCGCTGGTGGGATGGCGATCCTAACGGTCTCGCTCAACTCCTCCATGATGTTTTGGTCAATGGCATACCTTTGGGTTCACGCCCTCATTCACGTCCTTGTCATGATCGTTGCTCCGCCGTTGATAGCTGGAGCCCGCCCCTGGAAGGCGATATGGGCTGGGATTCCAAAGTCTTTGAAGTCCTCCAAGGCCTTTGCTACATCCTCCAAGATGCTAAAGGCAATATTCACATTTATTTCAACTCCACAGATCGCACTCATCTACTTTGTCGGAACCATGTGGATCTGGTTCGTTCCTTCGGTGATGGCATTTGCCGTATCGAGCCAAGTGGGGATGCAGATAATGCACTTTACCTTCGTCACCGCGGGCATGGCATTCTTCGTAAATATGGTTGACACCGCCCCCTACGTGAGCCGCGTCCCTTCCCCAATAACGAGGTTGCTGCATATCCTTGCAGCCGGAATAGCCAGCTGGCTAGCCGCAATGTTCTTGGCATTCTCGGCACCTCTCTATCCATCGTATGCCTCAACATCGATCAGAACCCTCTCCGCGCTTGGCGACCAACAGATAGCTGCCTCGATCATCTGGGTACTTTGCATGGAACCCTTCTTCTACACCGGCTACTACAACATTAAGATATTTCTAACTCGATCCGAGGACGCAGCGGCGAAAGGTACATTCTTTGATCCATTCAAACCGTGGATCAAGAATCAAACCAAGGCGTAACCACATGGCCATTTGAAGGCGATCAGCAACGGCTGTAGAGTCGATAGTTGAAAGGAGATGCACCCAATGAAGATGAATCAGGTGGCCGATCCCTATTCGCTAAGCTTCCTACTTACCGGATGGCAATGGGGGCCATTTCCACTCCTGGTATTTTTATTCTCAGTAGCCTCGATATACCTTTATCTAAAGGGGTACTCTCTTCAACGAGCCAAGAAGCATCGTTGGCCTTTGGGTAGGGTGATATCATTCATAGCTGGGATAGTCTCGCTCGATATAGCCCTTCAAAGCTCTATTGCATACCTCGTAAATATAAACTTCGTCGCACACATCGTCCAACATCTACTTTTGATGATCGTCGCTCCCGCCCTTCTAGCGCTCTCCAACCCATCGACGATGATCCTCCAGACTGCGCCGAAGAAGTACCGCCAAATGTGGTCGAGAGTGCTGCACTCGCCGGCATTTGTCGCAGTTACAAACCCCATAACCACTTGGTTCACCTACTACGGGCTAATGTGGGGCTTCTATAACTCATCTCTAATCAAGACCGCTATGGATCAGATGTTCATTATGGACATCTTCAACGTCGCATTCTTCTTTGCATCCACCTGCTTCTGGTGGCCTCTTATCTCCAAAGATCCCATAACTCACTTCAAGATGAACTACGGCTTCAAATTACTCACACTTGGGATTGGGGTTCCATTCGAATCGTTCCTTGGAGTAGCGATCATGAGTCGCAAAACTACCCTGGCACCAATGTATAGCTTGGCCCAGATTCACGCTGGGGGCGAGCTACTTTGGATAATTAGCGAGGTCGTAATCTTCATCGGCATCGTTCCAGTATTTATCGATTGGATTCGGGCAGAAGAGCGCAAAGCTAGGAGAATCGATCGAGAACTCTATGGCGAATCGGTCGAGACTGGTGATGCAGTTAGCGGATGATAGCCCTTTTGCGACCTAAAAGTTAGGTACTTGGGGACGTCTCCGAGCATGCATATGCTTGTGATTTGGGATCTGGCGCATCACATCATCGACGAAAAAGGGAGTATTGTCAAAGTACTCAACGGCGCTTTTAGTCAAGATCTCCTTCATAGCTGAACTCTCATTGTCACTTAGATCGATTCGGTGGTCTCGTAGGACGACCATCGGTAGATCACATGAGATGCATATTGCCACAAAGAAGTGCTTGTCCTCGTATAGCCAAGGCGTTAGACGCTCTTCGCTGCACAACTCACAATCTTTATCTTTAGCCATCGATCTCGTCGAGACCCTCGCGAAGCGATGAGATGAAGTCGAACGCACCCTGGGGTCCGCCACCATCAAGGAGCAACTTGACCAATGCAGAGCCCACTATAACGCCATCAGCGATCGAACCAACGGTACGCGCTTGATCTTTATTTGAGATGCCGATGCCAATGAGAACCGGGCGATCTGTTACCGCCTTCAATCTCACTGCGATCTGCGACGCGCTCTCCTCGAGGGTAGATCTAACCCCAGTTACCCCCATTAAGCCAATGCCATATACAAACCCCCGAGATCTATCGGCGATGATCTTGGCGCGCTCTTCTGAGGTAACCGGAGATACCAACATCACGTTATCGATATCTTTGGTTGCCGCGAAGCTAGACCACTCTTCGCTCTCTTCGAGGGGAAGGTCAGGAAAGATGGTACCGCCTATCTTCGCCTCAGATAGCCAACCCCCGAACCTCTCGATCCCAGCGTGAAAGAGTAGGTTACAGTAGGTCATCACTACAAGGGGGACGTCAAATGACTCCGAGGAGAGTTCGTTGAGGAGTGAAAGAGGGGTGACTCCTCTGTTGAGAGCCAATGTGGAGGCAGCTTGTATAACTGGGCCGTCCATGATCGGGTCTGAGAATGGAATTCCAACCTCTATTGCGTCTGCACCGGCCGCGGCCACATGATGCAATGTATCGATCCACTCCGGCGAATACCCAGCGGTGACGTAAGGGACCAGTATCTTTCTTCCATTAGATCTGGCCTTTCTCAGGTGCGTCTCAAGTGATCCGTACGACTCCACAGCTAACTTCCTATTCAAAAGGGGATTGAATTTACTTGAGATAACCTAGTATCTTCGCAACTTGCTCAGAGTCTTTATCGCCCCGGCCAGACATGGTAAGCAGAACGCTGGAGCCAAGGGGAATCTCACCACCGGCCTCGCGGAAGAGGTAAGCCAATGCGTGAGCTGGCTCTAGTGCGGGAATGATGCCTTCGCTCCTAGAACACCTTTGGAAGGCATCTAGGACCTCTTGGTCGTTTACTGTGGCATAAGTAGCTCTACCACTTTGGGCAAGGTGAGCATGCTCTGGACCAACTCCGGGATAATCTAGCCCGGCAGAGATTGAATGTGCCTCTTCCAATTGTCCAAACTCATCTTGTATGAACTGGGAGCGCATTCCGTGGATAACTCCGAGCACACCCCTAGCAATGGCTGCGCCACCCTCTGGTTCGACTCCGACGATCTTTGAATCTGTCTCAACAAAGGCGGTAAATGTACCAATCGCATTTGAGCCACCACCAACGCAAGCGATCACATAATCTGGCGAAAGCTGGAATTCATCGAGGAGCTGTGCCTTTGCCTCGTCACCAATGATGCGCTGAAACTGTCGCACCATGTATGGATAAGGGTGTGGTCCCATGGCTGAGCCTATGCAATAGTGCGTATCCTCGACGCAGGCCACCCACTCACGCATAGCCTCATTGATCGCATCTTTAAGGGTTCGGGAGCCAGACTTTACCGCTATCACTTCGGCGCCCAAGAGCTTCATCCTAAAGACGTTTAGGGCTTGCCTTTCAGTGTCTACCTCACCCATATAAACAGTGCACTTGAGGCCAAGAAGTGCCGCCGCAGTGGCGGTTGCCACTCCGTGCTGACCAGCGCCGGTCTCGGCGATCATGCGACTCTTGCCCATGCGCTTTGTCAATAGAGCTTGACCTATTACGTTATTTATCTTGTGAGATCCAGTGTGATTGAGGTCTTCCCTCTTCAGGTACAGTTCCACACCTAATTCACGAGAAAGGTTGTGGCACTTGGTAATAGGTGAAGGGCGTCCACCGTAGCTTCGAAGTATCTCGCGATAGGTCTCCATAAATACCGGGTCACGCGTAGCGTCGTTGAAGACATCTTCTAGTTCCGCTAAAGCTGCCATCAATGACTCAGGGACGTATCTTCCACCAAAGGGCCCGAACTTCCCGTCAAAGTCGGCCGCTAAATCAACTTCGTGGTCGACTGTCAAATGCTTTCCTCCCAATCATATGGCGAACCCATAGATTCCACCATTCGGTTTTTAGCTGTAAATTCTGCTTCGACTTTACTCAAAGCTGTGGTCGCTCGTTGAATGAAAGACTTCAAGGCGACCGGATCCTTCTTACCTGGCTTGGACTCGACCCCGGAGGATACGTCGACCCCAAATGGCTTGACTATCGAAATCGCCGCTTCAATATTGGAGGGGTTCAGCCCCCCAGCGAGGATAAGAGGCTTAGTGACAAAACGCGACTCGACTATCGACCAATCGAAGGCTCGACCGGAACCTGGCTGCGGCGAATCAAGGAGCAGTGCATCACAGGGGTACTCTTCATACTCCCCTATCGAAAAGGCATCAGCACTTGCTGCTTTGATTACAAAGTTCACTCTAGATCTAACTAACGCCACATCATGGCCGTCTTCGTCACCGTGGAGCTGAGCACCACTCAAACCGCACTCGTAAACTGTCTCGATCACCTTCAAAGGATTGTCGTTTCGAAAAACTCCAATCGTTAGCACCTCAGAGGGAAGCCTCTTTACAATATCTTTGACTAGCTCACGATCGACACGCCTGGGAGATTGCGCAAAGATGAATCCAAGTGCAGTAGCTCCGAGCGCCACCGAAAGAAGGGCGTCATCTTCGTTGGTAATCCCACAGATTTTAATGAACACCTATTGAACCCTGCTACCTTCTTCTACCAGATGTAACGAACCTGCGACTTTGGCCTTCGGGATCACCTGACGTAACGAGCGCTTCTCCGACCAAAACTGCACTAAATCCATCTTGTGCCAACTTGGTGACTTGATCTACATCCATGATTCCACTCTCGGCCACCGACAAGACTGAGGCGGGAATCATCCTACGTAGAGAGCTAGCTAGGTTCTTGTCTATTGAAAAGTCATGGAGGTTGCGCTGGTTTATCCCAACTATCGTCGCACCTGCACCAAGGGCCACTTCGATCTCTGCGGCGTCGTGAACCTCTACCAACGCATCTAGCCCCAGTTCAACGGTCAGGGCTAGATACTCTTTCAACTGGATCGCATCGAGGCAAGCAACTATAAGCAAGATCGCCGAAGCTCCCATAATTTTGGCGTCTGCAATATCTCGAGGATCAACGGTGAAGTCCTTCCTGAGAAGCGGAACGTCGACTGCGGCACGAATCTCCCTAAGGTCATCGGCCGATCCATGAAAGTGCTCGGTATCGGTCAAGACCGAAAGTGCACTGGCACCACCTGCAACATAGGAGAGAGCGATCTCCCTAGGAACTAACTCTTGATTTAGGTCACCTCGAGATGGGGATCTTCTTTTGCACTCTGCTATCAGAGACAGATCTTCGGTGCCGATCGCTATCGAAAAGTTGGGGGCATCGGGACACTTTTTAGCCTCTTCGATAAGCTGGTTCAACTTTCGCTGGTCGGCCTTCGCCCTTTCGAGGTGCCATCGCACAATCCGCTCTAAATAGGTACCTTCTGCAACCACTTTAACCATCTCAAAAGCTACCAGACAACGCCAAGATACCTACAGGATAATCGACTTAGGGCGATACTACTAGTCGCAGGCCGCCAAAGGTCTATTGTCTCTTTCATAACAGTTCTTTAATAACTATCCGAAATAACATTGGGAAAGAAGTTCAAGATGGAGCCAGCGTGGACGAGATAAGTGTGCTGATCGTTGAAGATGACATGGACATCGCCGACCTATTGAACTCCTACCTACGCAAAGAGGGGTTTCGTTCGTTAATAGCTGGAGATGGAGAGAGGGCAAAAGTTATCTTGGGCCAACAAAATATCGCCCTTGCTCTAGTAGATATAGGCCTTCCAGGAGAGATAGACGGCATTGGAGTTTTGAGCCACATTCGTTCGACATCTGACATTCCGGTCTTGATAGTTACTGCTCGGGATAGCGAGTTGGATCGAATCACGGGATTCGAAGTTGGAGCCGACGACTACATCACCAAACCGTTTTCGCCGCGAGAGGTCGTAGCTCGAGTAAAGGCGATCGTTCGCAGGAGCTACAAGGAGTCGCCTCGCATCGACCGAACCACCACCATAGGTGACGTCACCATAGATCTCTCAAGCCACCGCGTTACCAAGGACGGTAAGGAGGTGACCCTTACCACCAAGGAGTTTGAGCTCCTTTCGCTGCTAGTTGAAAATCGCTTCCTCGCCTTAACTCGAGAACAGATCCTCGAGGGGGTTTGGGGAGCCGACTTTTACGGCGATGAACGAACCATCAACGTTCACATCCGCCAAATTAGACGAAAGTTGGGCGACGACTTTCCAATAGCAACCATATGGGGCATTGGATATCGCCTAGATTGAGGCGCGAAAGAGTTTTTTATTTAGTCTTCAACCCAAAAGGAGATTGAATGCGCCGCAGATTCGCCCTAGCAATGTCGAGCGTACTTATAGTCGCCCTCTTTATTGCTGGGATTGGTGTTGCTCTCACCTTTCGCTCCCAAGTCCAAAGTCAAAGCGTCCATCAACTCGGAATCGAAGCCGAAGCGCTAGCTAGCCACATCGACGTAACCCGAGGTGCCGTGCTTCAAGTAATTAAAACTGCAGCCTCTTTGAGTGGTGCAGTGGTAGTTCCAGTCAACGTCAATACCCTTTCGATTAGGGGAACCCTTCCGCCGCCTCTAGTCCCCGGCATCCTCGACAATCAGCTCTTCATCGATGGCGGAGGGCAAGCCGGAATCTACAAAGATGTTGCCTATGCTGCAATCTTCGTCGATCAACATATAAACCAGTTCGTAACCCGCCCATCTATATTGGTAATCACTCGTTCAATTCCACCACTTGGCAAATCAATATCGTTCCTACTGGTGGTAATCGTCGCAGCTATCATCGTGGGGCTGATAGTGGCCGGGATACTATCAGCTCGATTTGCTCGCTACCTTCGAAGGTTTGTCGGTGCAACTCAACGAATCAGTGAAGGGAACTTTAGCGCCAGGGTCGAATCACGCCTAGATCAGATAGAAGAGTTTCAAGACCTCGAGAGAGCCATCAATTCGATGGCAACCCGCCTCGAGGAGGCCCAAGAGAACCAAAGTCAATTTCTGATCTCTATCTCCCACGACTTAAAGACTCCACTTACATCGATCTCCGGTTATGCCGAGGCGATAATAGATGGGGCTATCGACCCGGAGAGTGGAGCTCGACGGATTGAAGGGGCATCGCAACGCCTCTCCCGGCTAATTCAAGACCTCTTAGATTTGGCAAAACTCCAAGCAAATACCTTCTCTCTATCGATACGACAAGTCTCATCAACCGAAATAATCGACGCCGCACTTTCGCACATTGGACAAAGGGTTGAAGGTAGCGAGGTACATCTATCCGTAGATGTAAAGGAGGAGTCTCTTGAGGTTCCCCTTGAAATTGACCCCGATCGCCTCATACAAATACTTACAAACATCCTAAACAACGCCTATAAATTTGCCCGAAGCGAAGTCTTATTCGTATCTACGGTCACCAGCCGCACCCTAAAGATACAGATCCGAGACGACGGGCCAGGTATACCAGCTGCTATCAGGGATCGCCTCTTCATTGAACCGATCGGCTCTGGCGACCACAGAGGACGTGAGGGGGGAAGTGGTTATGGCCTATTGATTGCAGAGAGGCTTTCGAAGTCGATGGGGGCTACGATAAAAGTAGAAGAGACGTCGACAGAGGGGACTTCGATCTCAATCTCCATTCCGGTTCTTTCGTCGTCGCACTTCAAATATTGAAGCCAAAGTTCGGTTGGCTAAGCATCTTTCACTCCTTCACGAGAGGCGAGAGATATCCACCTGCTCCCCTCTTTGATTTGACGCATTGAGTTGAATCTTCACGCCGTCGACTCCATCGGAAGCTGCAACTGTACTTCCCATCTTTCGGCTATAGAGGCCAAAGAATAGGTATTCGTAGGGGCCATACTTACCTATCAGCGCATCCCTAAGTGGTTCCGATACCGAAGCGTTGGCGATCTCGACTCCAGCCAAAGCGACTCCAACTTCCTCTTCACCTCGTAAAATTGCACCCTCCACGGGTTCATTCGAGCCGAAGATGGCTAGGGCCTTGGGTGCAGCTGCACCTCTGGAATGAGTTCGTTCGACGTACTCCTGTCCCACGTAACACCCTTTTGTAAAGGAGACGTAGCGATCTATGTCGATCAGGGCGTTGGGGAAGAGAGCTTCCTGGTAGTCGTGACCTCTCGCAATATCTCCGTTCAAGATGCGCAGAGAAAGCAACTCCTCGTGATTTAGCAGCATCTCGCTAGAGCCACCCGGGACCATATTAAAGTTCTCATCGATAAAAAGATCTAACGCCGAATTTGGTTGAATGGTGGCCTTAGTGCGAAGCAGGAATCTGCGAAGTCGCACTTCAACTTCTGCAATCGATAACGATGAAGCAACGATCTCGACCCCGTCACCTATGGCGTAGAGATGCAAAATATCTATCAACTTGCCATCGGGCTCGAGAAGAAGTCCTCTTTTGTATGTGAATGCACCCATAAGATCGCAGGTGAGCTGCGAATGTAGGTACGCAATTGCATCGGAGCCTACGACCTTTAAGGATCGATAAATATCTTCCGCCACCTTCACCATCTCCTTCAGACTCCATTAGAGGATAACTTCCTAAAACTAGCAGGTCAACCTTACAACCTGCGAGTCACCTGTTTACAAAAATTAGGGGCTAGGACGCATGACTATAACATCGATGGCCAAAGGCCTAGTCCACCCGAAAAAGGTCCGAGTTGAAGTGATTCCCAAAAAGAGAATTTGGTCTAAAGAATCAGTGCATGAAGTAAACCTCCAAACCCTCAAGCGGACTTAGATTGGGGCTCTGAACACCTCTCGTCTTGATGAAGATAGGCCGCTAGTTGATTGGAGCCATACCAACGATTGGCTTATTGAGAGCTACATTGCCAGCAGATCCATAGAAGGTTGCATCTCCGTAGGCAAAGATTCCGCCATCGGATGCGACCAGCCAGTAGCCCTTACCATCTGGAGTAGAGG
>JAJZFV010000012.1 GCA_021805205.1 Actinomycetes bacterium
ACCTAGCCTGCTCGATCGAGTCAGATTCTCCTAGATATCGAGGTAGCGTCTGACCGCAAGTAGGGAGCCGAGAGCACCAACTACAGTTCCAATTACAACAACGAAGAGCTCGGTCATAAGTACGTCGTGGCTCGATAGGACGAACGATGAAAGAAGCTGCGCCTTGAAGTGGTGGATGATGTAGTTGAAGAGGCTCCTTACGCCAACGACTGCAATAGCTGCAACCGTAGCTCCCAAGAGACCCTGAATTAGCCCCTCCAACATGAATGGAATCCGAATAAACCAGTTGGTAGCGCCAACTAACTTCATCACAGTCACTTCACGCCTTCTTGAAAAGATCGCCACTCGAATGACGTTCAAGATCAATACCGAGGCCGAGAGCAAGAGTATCGTCGCCAAACCGAGGATCACGATCTGGGCGATCGAAGAGATCTTGAGCATGGTATCTATCGCACTTCGGTTGAACTCCACCTTCATTACACCAGCCTGCTGTTCGAAGATCTGCCCAACAGTTGCCGCCTCGGCGGGATCCTTTAGGGCCACCCTAAAGGAAGGGGGGATCTGCCTCTCAGTCACCGAGGTCAAAAAGTCTGGTTGGTTAGCCTCAAGGCGTTTGAACTCAACGTACGAGGCGGCTTGATTTACGTAGAAGTAGCTCTTTACCGCAGCTGTGCCCTTCAATTGGGTATTTATTGCACTGGTTTGGGCCTTTGTGGCATCTGGCTGGAGGAAGATGAGAAGCTGCGTCCCCCCTTGCCACTGCGAGGTTGCTACGCTAACCCCCTGTTTGATCAAGAGCGCCGATCCAACTAGGGCTAGGGAGACCGCAATTGTCAAGATTGCTGCGAGACTCATGAGGCGATTTCGCCACAGGTTAGAGGCCGTCTCCTTGACGACGTAGTCTACTGAAAATGCCATCTAGTTATAGTTCCTTTCAATATCCCGCACTCTCAGATTTAGCTGAGGCCGTATACGCCTCTAACTTGGTCACGAGTAATAACACCATGGTCCAATTCGATAACACGGCGACGCATCGAGTCGACTATTCCAACGTCGTGGGTTGCCATGAGCACTGTGGTGCCGGTTCTATTGATTCTCTCGAGGAGTCTCATGATCGACCATGAGGTATCAGGATCGAGGTTTCCAGTCGGTTCGTCCGCTAGAAGAATCAAGGGTTTATTGATAAATGCCCTCGCTATAGCGACTCGCTGTTGTTCGCCGCCAGAGAGTTCGTTGGGTAGGCGGGTCGCCTTATCGTCGAGGCCCACCAACTCCAACATCTGTGGCACCAGTGACTGTATCTGTCGCTTTGGATTACCAGTAACTTCAAGTGCAAATGCGACGTTTTCAAATACCGTCTTATTCGGTAACAACCTAAAGTCTTGAAAGATTGCGCCAATGTTGCGCCTGAAGAATGGAACCTTCCAATCAGGCATCGCACCGAGATCCTTGCCAGCCACGAAGATGTGGCCCGAATCGGGACGCTCCTCCCGCAACATCAGGCGAAGAAGAGAGCTCTTACCCGACCCCGATGGACCTACTAGAAAGACGAATTCGCCCCTTTGGACCATGAGAGAACAGTCTCGAAGGGCGTATTGTCCAGTCTTGTAGGACTTTGTAACATTGTCGACTTTGATCATCTGCGCTCAAACTTTCTTGGGCTAAGTCACCCAGATCGTGCACCCCTAGAGTGCCTTTGACCAACGTAGGTAAGTCTCCATGAATGGACCGACGTCACCGTCTAAAACACCATCGACGTTTGCGGTCTCATGAGAGGTTCTCAAGTCTTTGACTAATCGATACGGAGCCATAACATATGATCGTATCTGATTTCCCCAACTCATCTCAGTTGAATTTCCAGCAAGTGACTCTCTCTGAGCTCGTAGATTTTCACGCTCGAGATCGGCTAACTTAGCTGCCAAGACCTTCATCGCCTTTGCCTTGTTCTGTAGTTGAGACCTCTCATTTTGGCAAGAGACGACGATATTGGTTGGAATATGAGTAATACGTACCGCTGAGTCGGTTACGTTTACGTGTTGTCCACCGGCCCCCGAAGAGCGATAGGTATCGATCCGAAGGTCCTTCTCATCGATGTTGATCTCGATATTTTCATCGACCATCGGAAAGACTTGGACGAGGGCAAAGGAGGTCTCACGGGAGTGCTTGGCGTTAAATGGCGACATTCGCACCAACCTATGGATGCCCCGCTCTCCTTGTAGCAGGCCATAGGCGTATCTTCCCTTGATGATCATAGATACCGACAAGATGCCCGCCTCTTGTCCAGGAGATACGTCGTCTACCTCGACTGAAAAACCGTTTTGATCGGCCCACCTTTGGTACATCCTCATAAGAATGTCGGCCCAATCCTGGGCATCGGTGCCACCTGCTCGGGGCTTGATTTCAACGATGGCATCGCTCTCATCGTCATCACCCGAGAAGAGCGAGCGAAGTTCTACCTCGTCGATGTGCTTGGCCAGCTTTGCAAAGAGAAGCTGATATTCAGAGCTAAGAGAGTCGTCTTCCCCCTCGGCCAACATCTCTTCCAGCGCTCCTAGATCATCAATAGCTCCATCTAAGGTCTCGAATTCGTCGACGTCAGCCTTGAGGCGATTGAACTCTGTGGTTACCCGTCTTGCATTATCGACGTCGTCCCAGAGATTGGGAGAGGCGATAACCGGCCCAAGCTCGGTCATACGTTCAATTGTACGGCCGAGCTTTAGGTAGACTTTTGCTTCCTCAACTCGCTTGGCTATCGCCTCGAGTTCGTCACTGTATGATCGCAACTATACAAACCGCCAGATAGGAAGATTCGTGGAAAGGCGCGTAGGCTCCTCCACTTTATCTTTCCATCTTAGTCGCCATTTTTACCGTGGCAGTGCTTGTACTTCTTTCCACTACCGCACCAACAGAGGTCATTACGGCCGATCTTGGCCGCATCTAAGTCAACTTCCGCTTCAGGATCGCCTCCAAGGTGTGAAGTCTTTACATCGAGGATGTTTCCAAATTCACTTGAATCAACGTTTCCCGCCTGATAGAAGGCTTCGGAGAGGTCGGTACCGATTGCGAGGTTGGGTTGTGCCGGAGCCATGACCTCAACTCTCATAACAATTCGTATGTAGTCGCTGTCGATAGCCTTCATCAACGCGGTAAACATCTCAAAGCCTTCGCGCTGCCAAGCGACCAACGGATCTTGCTGACCCATAGCGCGGAGGTTTATACCTTCGCGGAGGTAGTCCATCTCGGCCAAGTGCTCACGCCACTTAGTGTCGATTACGTTGAGCATTATCTCTCGCTCAACCGCACGCATGGTCACATCACCGCCGGGAATATCAACCTCTCTGCGGAAGTAGTACTCTTCAGCCTCAGTTACGATACTTCCGATGATCTGGTCTCTCGAGACCGCCTCTTTGAGATCTACTGGGAGAAAGCCGGTTGGGTAGATCATATGGACCTCTTGAACCAGGCGATCTAGATCCCACTCCTCCGGAAAGTCACTGTCGGTATTGCTAGTGACGATATCGGTGATATTTTCTTCCAGAACTTCGAGGGTGTGCTCTCGTAGGTCCTCTCCACTTAGGATCGCATAGCGACGCTCGTAGATTACCTTACGCTGCTCATTGAGGACCTCGTCGTACTTGAGGACCTCTTTTCGGATCTCAGCGTTTCGCCCCTCTACCGTGGTTTGAGCCTTTTCAATGGCGCGAGAGACCATCTTGTTCTCGATAGGAAGATCATCGGGGAAGGTCCTCTCTAGGATCGATGAGACTGCACCAGAGGCAAAGAGACGCATTAAGTCATCTTCTAGCGAGAGGAAGAATCTGCTCTCGCCTGGGTCCCCTTGGCGTCCCGAGCGTCCACGAAGCTGATTGTCGATGCGCCTCGATTCATGGCGCTCCGATCCAAGAACGTAGAGGCCCCCGAGGTTGCGAACCTCGTCGCCCTCCTCCTTGCACTCAACTTTGAACTTCTCGAGAAGTTCAACCCGAGCCTCTTCATAGCCTTCGTCACTTACAGAGAGCCCTCGGGCCCGAAGTTCGTTAGCCGTAAGAAGCTCTGGGTTTCCTCCCAAGATGATGTCGACGCCTCGACCTGCCATGTTGGTGGCGACGGTGACAGACTTTAGACGCCCCGCTTGGGCAACGATCTCCGCCTCTTGGGCGTGAGCCTTAGCGTTCAAGACCTTATGAGGTACACCCTTCTTTTGAAGATAGAAGCTGAGTAACTCAGATTTAGCAACTGAAGCGGTACCCACTAGAACTGGCTGCCCTTTGACGTAGCGCTCCGCGATGTCGTTTACGATCGCCCAGAACTTAGCCTCCTCGGTCTTGAAGACGTAGTCGGGAAAGTCGGTTCGATCAGGTGGCATATGGGTCGGTATCGGGATCACAGGAAGGTTATAGGTGGAGGCAAACTCTGCAGCCTCAGTCTCAGCCGTTCCTGTCATTCCAGAGAGCTTCTCATACATGCGAAAGTAGTTCTGGAGAGTTACAGTGGCCCAGGTATGATTCTCTTCCTTGATCTTTACCCGCTCTTTGGCCTCGACCGCCTGATGTAACCCTTCTGACCAACGTCGACCTTCGAGGATACGTCCAGTGAACTCATCGACGATCTTTACCTCGCCCTTATCCACGATGTAGTCTTTGTCCCTCTTGAACAGCTCCTTGGCTCTAAGGGCTTGGTTGAGCTGGTGGAGGTACATCGTAACGGTTGGATCGTAGAGGTTCTCGATGGAAAGAGCCCGCTCAACTTTAGCGATACCATCTTCTGTTGGATAGACGATCTTCTTCTCTTCGTCGACTTCGTAGTCGACTACAGCCTTTAGAGTTCTCACGATCGCGGCAAAGTCGTAGTAGATCTTGGGGGGTGCCCCAGTTGGACCGGCGATAATAAGTGGAGTTCGGGCTTCGTCGATCAGAATAGAGTCAACCTCGTCGACGATGGCATAGATATGGCCTCGCTGAACCATATCATCGACGCTCTTTGCCATATTGTCTCGAAGGTAGTCAAAGCCAAATTCAGTATTAGTTCCATAGGTTACGTCACAGTCGTAGGCTCGTCTACGAAGAGCGGAATCTTCGATGGTCGGGCTAATCAAGCCAACTGATAACCCTAGGAAGTTGTAGATTCTTCCATTTAGCTCAGAGTCACGGGCGGCGAGGTAGTCATTTACTGTGACCACGTGGACCCCTTGCCCATTTAGAGCGTTGAGATAGACCGGTAGGGTAGATACGAGGGTCTTGCCTTCACCGGTCTTCATCTCGGCGATCCAACCGAAGTGAAGCGCCATTCCACCCATAAGCTGAACGTCGTAATGGCGCTGCCCTATGGTTCTCTTGGCCGCTTCGCGAACTACGGCAAAGGCCTCCACCATCAAGTCGTCAAGGGTCTCCCCCTCTTCGAGGCGCACCTTAAACTCTTCTGTCTTAGCCCTAAGCTCCCCATCGGAGAGGAGAACCATCTCATCTTCAAGGGCGTTTATGTCAGGGACTAGCTCCGCTAATCTACGTACCTTTTTACCTTCGCCAGCGCGAAGGACTTTAGAAAAAACACTCATCGTTATCAATCGTAGTAAATAAATGTGCAAATGTATTCGAAGGGCACTTCAAATAAGACCACATTAAAGATAAAGAGGGCTCAAAGAGACCTTGAAGATCCATGGGTATGGATATCGGTGATCTTTGATGCCCTCTTTATTCTAGATTTGGTGTCAGCTTTGGTTAGGCACCCTTGGCGTCGATTAGACCTATGTCTCCATCTTCGCGCATATAGACGATGGCGGGATTTCCAGTCTCAGCGTTGGTAAAGAAGTAGAAGTCGTGAGAGAGAAGCTCCATCTGAAGAGCGGCTTCTGAGGGATCCATCGGAGGAATTGCGAAGGACTTCTCCTTTACGATGTTGGTGCCACCAAGGAGTGCTAACTCCTCCTCGCCATCTCCATCGAATGAATTAGCACCGACCTTTGGAGTGCGATGGTGGGGATGGGTCTGCTTGATTACCTTTCCTTTGAACTTCTCTATTCGATGCTCGATCTTTTCAACTACCCTGTCAGCAGCTTCGATCTGAGTCGTCCCCGAGGCCTTAGCCCTAACTACCGCCCATCGGGTGTGCATCGTAATCTCGCACACCTCTTTCTCGGCGATACGTCGGTTCCGCTCCTCTGTAAAGCAGATCTCGACTCGCACCGCACCATCAGCCAAGTGGCTAAGGTGTTCAATCTTGTGTCGGATCAGCTCGCGATCAGTTTCAGCAAGATTGACGTGCTTAGTTCGGAAAGATATCTCCAATTTTCCTCCTTTTATTCGGCCACTAATTCTCTTAGGGTCTCTCTGCTCCTATCTCGATGTCGACCTCCTATCCACAAACTACCGAAATTATGAACGCCTAGCAAATAATTCGATAACTATTTGATAAATCGGATAAAAGTTAATTTTTTATAAGAGGCCATTTGGCTCTTATATAAACTTTCGCCTTAAAAGTTGAATCCCCGCCGCAGCAGCGCCACGACGGGGAATTGAATAGCTGACCTGGTCTTTGACCCCACACTCGCCCTTAGTTCAAATTGAACCGTTTAAGCCGTTGAAGACCCCCTGTAGATCTAGCAAAGCCGGGACTTACATCTAAGCCGCACCATGATCACTAACGCGAGTTAGCTTACGTGGATCGTTTCGCCTACGACTGGCATCGATTTTCAACCACAGACCTATTCAACATCTGCAAGGCTAGACCAAATTAGCCGTGATTCCAAGAGGTGAGGTACTCCTTTTGTACATCTGTCAAAGTATCGATGGTAATGCCCATGGCTGCAAGCTTCAACTTTGCCACCTCATCGTCGATTTCGCGTGGGACATCATATACCTTTTGACCGAGGGAAGAGATGTTCTTTACTACCCACTCAGCCGCTAGGGCTTGGTTGGCAAAGCTCATATCCATAACCGCGGCTGGGTGACCTTCGGCTGCTCCGAGGTTTACGAGGCGCCCCTCAGCTATGACTCGTATCCTTACCGAGCCGTTGTCTCCATCGACCAGGAACTCTTCCACCATCGGCTTTACCATGCGACGACGCTCACCGCTAGCCATCTTGGTCAGGGTCTTGAGGTCGATCTCGATGTCGAAGTGGCCAGAGTTAGCAAGGATGGCACCATCTTTCATCGCCTTGAAGTGACGCTCTACGATGACGTCGCGGTTACCTGTGACGGTGACGAAGATATCGCCCTCTTTTGCCGCCTCATCCATCGATTCGACGCGAAAACCATCCATTACCGCCTCTAGAGCGGCAATTGGATTGATCTCAGTCACTACCACCTGAGCGCCTAGACCACGGGCCCTTGAAGCCACGCCTTTACCGCAGTAGCCATAGCCAGCCACCACTACGACCTTCCCAGCGAGGAGGACATTTGTGGCACGTATGATACCATCTAGGGTCGACTGCCCAGTTCCGTAGCGATTATCGAACATATGCTTGGTATCGGCGTCGTTGACCGCAACGATTGGATAGCGCAGGGCGCCATCGGCCTCCATAGCTCTAAGGCGGATAACCCCGGTGGTGGTCTCTTCAGTACCGCCTACGACCTTGTCGATATTTTCACTTCTTACGGTGTGAAGCCTTGTCACCAAGTCGCATCCATCGTCCATGGTTACAGTTGGGACTTCGTCTAGTACCGCATCGATGTGGGAGAAGTAGGTCTCTTCGTTTTCGCCACGAACAGCAAAGATAGAGATCTCTTCGTTCTTGACCAAGCTAGCAGCAACGTCGTCTTGTGTCGAGAGCGGATTCGAGGCACAGGCTACTACATTTGCGCCACCGGCCTTGAGGGCACGAAGTAGGTTGGCGGTTTCTGTGGTGATGTGCATACATGCCGCTACGGTGTGGCCCTCAAATGGACGCTCGGCTCG
This sequence comes from Actinomycetes bacterium, assembly GCA_021805205.1. Classification (GTDB taxonomy): domain Bacteria; phylum Actinomycetota; class Acidimicrobiia; order Acidimicrobiales; family Acidimicrobiaceae; genus Acidithrix. The sequence goes on from JAJZFV010000012.1 coordinate 7,894, forward strand.
GAATCGCTCCCGGATCGAAGCCAGCACCGGCATCTCAGAATCTGCCCAAGCGATCCTCTGCTTCCCAGCATCTGCTAGGGAAATATCAGCGATATCAAAGTTCATAGACTCTCCAATTCAAAATCTTTATTGGACTCAACGCTAATTCGTCGAATCGACGTTTCTACAATTTCCTTACATTACGTACAAACGTGTGTCGATTGTTACACCTTCGTGGCAACCCATGTCCTGCTCGTTTAGTTTGAGGGATCCTTGAGGCGAGCCTTTAGGGCATTTAGAACGTTGATCGGACCCGGATCTACGCCATAAGCTCCCGCTAGATGGAGAGAGACAAAGTCCCCTACGATAGCTAGATCAAAGAATTGAGCTAGCTCGCCCTCACCTTGCGCATTTACCTCAAAGGCGTCGGCGACGTTGGGGTCGATAAATTCACTTGTTATCTCGTATCGTCGATTTACCTGGGGGTGCTCATTATCGTGGCGCAGTCGAACTACGGCAAGATCCTTCTTGGTAACATCGGAGAGGGACTCCCATCCAGCAAGTTCGTTATGGCAGTTCTCTGGATAGAGAGAGGAAAAAGCCATAGCCTTAGAGTTTTCGTTGATCTGTGCTCTCCACCTCGTTGTGGCTGCGCTACCTACCGAACCAGAGGAGTGAAGCAGGGTTAACTTGCCAAGGAGGCGATCAGCTATCTCTTCTGCGACAGATCTCTTCGAGACCAGCTGATCACGGCGGCGCTGTAACTGGGAAATCGTCTGGTCGATCCAGTAACGGCCACCCGGAAATAGCCCTAGAGAGTCTAAAACCATAAGTGGTGGTATCGATAGAGCACCAAGGGCTGCCCTTGGCTGTGGGATATCGTCGGGGACAGATACATAGGCCATACCGGTCTCAAGTGCCATTTTGGCCAATTCGCCCCCAGTGGAGACGACGACTACTTGAGCACCCATCTCAATTGCCATTCCAACGGCCTCTTGGGTCTCTTCGGTCTCACCCGAGAACGACATAGCAAATACTAACGTTCCGGGCGAGATAAAGGCTGGAGTGGTATAGGACTTTACCACCGTAGCTGGAACAGGAAGCACTGGCCCAGCTGCGGCTACAAGGACGTCGCCAGCGATACCGCTTCCGCCCATCCCAAAGACAACTATGTTCTCGATCAACTCACGATCCGGTAGATTTTCAACGTTGGAGGCGCTCTCTGCAGCCGCGATTACCTGTTCCGGTAGAGATGCCGTTACATCCCACATTGAAAATTGGTCAGAAACCTGATAGGGCCATTCGCTGGTCATCGAAATTCCTTGCATGGAGGTCGCCTAAGGCGATATTCGTACTGATAATTACTAACACTTCAACAGAGTGTTTCAAAAACGGGGTTCGGAACTATTGACCTGTTCCGGTTACACGGTGCGGAAGAGCGCTAAGCCTCGCCGCCTCCTCCTCAGACACGATCGTACTTTGATCGATCAACATCACCGGAATACCATTTTCGATGCGATAGAGGCGCCGAGTTCTGGGGTTGAAAAGAGCATTCTCCGATTCAATGTAGAGAAGCGACTCCTTATCATCTGCGCACACTAAGAGCTTTACGAGTGTTTCACTGAGCATCTTTATAACTTCTAACCCTTCGACTCAGCCTTAGAGATCACCGCGACTACTTCGGCGAGCTTGTTGGCTACCTCTTCTGGACTCTTGGCTTCAAGGTTCAACCTCAGTAGCGGTTCGGTGTTGCTTGGCCTGACATTGAACCACCAATCACCGAAGTCGACCGTCAAACCGTCCATCTCGCTCATCTTAGCCCTGCCATCGTAGGCATTCTTGATAAAGGCGATCACATTCAGGGCATTGCTAACCCGGGTATTAACCTCGCCAGATGCACTGTAGCGCTCGAAGGGCTTACGAATCTCAGAGAGGGGCTTTTTCGCCTTTGAGATCTGCTCCAATATGATCAGTGCGGCGATAATTCCAGAGTCGGCTCGAAAGTTATCACGGAAGTAGTAGTGGCCAGAGTGTTCCCCACCAAAGAGTGCACCCTCTTCAGCCATTACTGCCTTGATAAAGGAGTGGCCAACTCTTGTTACGATCGGAGTTCCACCATTTTCTCGGATGATCTCTGGAACCGCCTTAGAGCAGATCAGATTGTGAAGAATGATCGAGTTAGGAGATCTCTCCAACATCGCCTTAGCAACTAAAGAAGTAGTAAGTGACCCAGAGAGTGGAGCGGCGTTATTGTCGACCAAGAAGACTCGATCGGCATCGCCATCGAAGGCCAAACCAACGTCGGCACCGCTAGCTAAGACCGCACTCTTTAGATCTTGAAGGTTCTCTGGTTGAATTGGGTCGGCGGGATGGTTTGGAAAGTTGCCGTCGAGTTCAGGAAAGAGGATAGTGAGGTCAAATGGCAAGCCCGCAAAGACGCGAGGGGCGACGTAACCACCCATACCATTTGCTGTATCTGCAATGACCTTGAGGGGCGCAAGTGCCTCGATGTCGACGAAGGAGCGAACGTGCTCGGCAAACTTATCTAGGAGATCAAGGTCTTGGTTTTTCACCTCTGCAGATGGCTCGCTGAAGGAGATCTCGCCATCTATATACTTTGCCACCGTCTCTTTGATCTCAACTAGACCCGTCTCTTCACCGACCGGGGCCGCACCTGCGAGGCAGAGCTTGATTCCGTTGTATGCAGCTGGGTTGTGAGATGCGGTGAAGGTAGCACCTGGCTGATTCAAGTAGCCAGAGGCGAAGTAGAGCATGTCGGTAGAGCAAAGGCCAATCCGGTCCACTGAGACACCGGCTCTATTTGCACCCTTTATGAAGGACTCTTCCATGGATATGCCAGTTGGGCGCATATCGCGGCCAACCACGATCCTGCTACTTTTGGCAAAGACTGCGAATGCGTATCCAACAGCCTCAGCGATCTCAAAGTTCAACTCTTGCGGCGCGAGTCCACGGATGTCGTAAGCCTTAAAGATTTTATT
>JAJZFV010000013.1 GCA_021805205.1 Actinomycetes bacterium
CCTTACCATCTGGAGTAGAAGCCATCCCAACGATTGGCTTATTTAGAGTCATGGCTCCAGTCGAGCCAAAGAAGGCCGCATCTCCGTAGGAGAAGATTCCACCATCTGATGCAACTAACCAATAACCACCGTCGTCGGGAGTGGTAGCCATACCAACTATGGGCCGCGCAAGAGAGGTAGTGGTTAAGTCTCCAAAGAAGCGTGCTGTTCCGAGTGCATTTACGACTCCTGAGCTAGTAACGGTCCAGTATCCACTACCGTCACTTGTTCCAGCGGCAGCCACTGTTCCGTTGCCGCCTGTGCCGAGATAGCTCGATGCACCGAAGTCAAAGACGCCACCGTCGGCGGCAATCAGTCGATAGCCAGTTGAGGACGATACACCAAAGGTTGGAAGGTAGGCGTTATGAGTTGCAAAATCTGTAGGGGCTAGATACGATGACGAAGCGCTAGATGGTCCGCGGTGCATTTGAAGGGGGAAGCGAGCAGTAGAGTAGGAAGCGATCACTGCGCCAACGAGGGCAGATATTGCGATGACCCTGTGGATCTTCGATGTCAAAGCTCAACTTCCTCTCAAAGTTAACACCATCTACAAGTGTGACCGCACTTGAATAAGTGGCACCATTTCAATACAAAGACTCTTACCAGCCCTACTCGCGTTGGCTAACCAAGGTTTCAGATAGCTCGATGATCATCACGCGAAGTTACTGGGGAAGTTTCTTATCTTATATATCGGCACCAAAATAGGTTGTCCTTGAGGCTCGGTTCTCCAAACGATAGGTCCGAGTTGAAAGTTCGCTTCGGGCTATAAACCTTTCATAATCGCTCATAACCCTGTATTCCATAGCCAGTGAGCAGTTTTGAGTTCTTTGAGTCCATAAAGCCTAGTTAGGGTTATTGCTGAATTTCAGCATTGTGCTTTGGTCCGATTGAACATATACAAAGGTGGCAATTAAAAATTGCGAGGGCCATAACTAGGCTTGGCTGTAATGGATTAGAACGCTGCTTCGATACGATCTAAAGCCTCCCTAAGTACCGGAGTGGTAGTAGCTAAGTTCATTCTGGTGTGGAACTTGCCAACCTCTCCGAAGTCATGTCCAGGCGATAGCGCTACCTTTGCCCTATCGAGGATCGTCTTTGCTGGATCTGGATCATCTGCGAATGATAGCCACGCTAGATAGGTAGCGTGAGAGTTGATTGGAAGTTGAAAGAAGTTGGTCTTGGTCGCAAAGGACATTAAAGTCTTGCGATTTTGGCCAATGTGGTCAACGGTCTTCACTAACCATTGATCTGCCTTTTTCCACGCTGCAATCGACGCTACAACTCCAAGATTCGAAGGCATTCCACGTAGGTGAAATGGAACTTGGTCGAAGTGGTCCATCACGTATTTGGAAGAAAATGCGGCCATCGCGCAGCGGCTTCCTGCGATATTGTAGGCCTTAGTGGCAGAGTTGCATATGACATAGTTGGCGTCGGTCTCGATCGCCGCAATTGAGGTAAAGGTGGCGCCAAAGATTAGTTGACCGTGGATCTCGTCGACGATCATCAAGGTGTTAGTCTCAGAGCAGATTTGTGCAACTTCATCCAACTCCTCGTTGCTCAGTACAAGGCCAGTTGGATTATGGGGGCTACAAAGCAGGGCGATCTTGTTTCGAGGATCATTTGCCTTGACTCTAAAGTCTTCGATGTCGAAGTGATATTGATCGTTTTCCAGTATCAGTCGATTTTCGACTACCTCGCGCTTCAGTAGCTTGGGGGTAGATAAAAATGGAGGATAAATAGGGGTTTGTACTATAACCCCGTCGCCTTCGTTGCTGAAGGTTGAGATCGCGATGTAGATCGATTGGACCACGTCAGTTGTTGATATGGTTAACTTTGGATCGATGCGACCACCGATCTTATTTGCGTAAAGATCAACAAAGGCTTCAGTTAGTTCGTCCATCAACGACTGACTAGGGTATCCGAGGCCATATTTGAAGGCCGCCACCTCAATCTCTGAAGAAATTGCTGGGTCGACCCCGAGGTCCATGTCGGCTACCCACATCGGTATTACATCTGCTGGGTAACGGGTCCATTTTGTTGAATATCTATTTCTCAAAAGGTTGCGAAGCTCTTCGAATGTAGTGGTCTTGTAGTCCATCTCTCCTCCGGAATTAACGCTAGCGCTTTGATTGAATGGATTGCCTTTTCTGTATGGATTGCATAGGACTTCTTTGGCAATTGAGTACCTGGAGCATCTTTCTAAATTGAGGTGGTCCACACATTGACAACGTATGCGGATAGTGAAAGTATTTGGGTGAGCAGAAAGTGCCATCGGTTCCGGTGCCGCAATAGGGCATTTCTACCTCTGTATTATCGGTGGTGATAGATATCCACCAGTATCGTAGTAAACAAAGTGACTCCCAGTAAAACCTTCTTGCTGTTCGATAGGTGGTCGAGTCGTTAGAAGGTGCATCTTTCAGAGACAGATTCGCCCCCTTGGAGCAAATAGACGAAATATTTTTAGTTTTTTTCTCTCAAAATTTTGAACATGTCCAGAATTGGACCTATAATGAAACTTGTGGTTGACAAAAGTTCTTTAAATATCTCAGAGACTCTTAGGGGTGCGGGCCTTCAAGTTACGGCCCAGCGTCTTGCCGTGATCGATGCGGTATCTCGCAGACCTCACGCAACCGCAGATGAGATCGAAGAACTTGTGCGCCTCGAGATTGGATCAATCTCGAGACAGTCGGTCTACGACACTCTTACGACCCTTACCGACAAGGGGCTGCTTAGGCGGATTCAACCGGCAAAGTCCGCAGCCCGCTTTGAGCAAAGGGTAGATGACAATCACCATCACTTGGTCTGTCGGGGTTGCGGGTTAACTCTCGACGTCGACTGTGTGGTGGGAAGTCGACCTTGCCTGCAGGTCGACGATGATCGGGGCTTCGTTATAGATGAGGCTGAGGTTATATTTTGGGGATTTTGTCCCCAGTGTCAGGCAAGTGGAGCAAGTTCCAACTAATGCGATATCGGTAGAGGTTACAACTACCAAGGAGCGACAGATTAATGAGCAATGACGAAGTAAGTGCAGCGTCCAAGTGTCCGGTGTTGCACAATCCACAGACGGCGACGGGTTCAACTGCTAACCAACACTGGTGGCCTGAGCAGTTGAATCTCCGTCCTCTTGGTAAAAATTCACCTAAGAACGATCCTATGGATCCTGGCTTCGACTATGCAAAAGAGTTCGAAACCCTCAACCTTGCTGAGGTCAAAGCCGACATCAAGGCGGTCATCGTCGACTCCAAGGATTGGTGGCCCGCGGACTGGGGAAACTATGGTCCATTCTTTATCCGTATGGCCTGGCACAGTGCCGGTACCTATCGCATAAGCGATGGTCGCGGTGGCGCAGGTAACGGAACCCAGCGTTTTGCTCCCCTAAATAGTTGGCCTGACAACGTCAATCTCGATAAGGCCCGTCGTCTTCTGTGGCCCGTAAAAGCAAAGTATGGCGCCAAGTTATCTTGGGCAGATCTCATGATCCTGGCTGGCAATTGCGCTCTAGAGGTTATGGGCTTCAAGACCTTTGGTTTTGGCGGTGGCCGTCAAGATGTTTGGGAGCCAGAAGAAGATATCTACTGGGGCCCAGAGACCACCTGGCTCGCAGATGAGCGTTACAGCGGCGATAGAGAGTTGGCGAACCCTCTCGGAGCAGTTCAAATGGGACTTATCTACGTGAACCCCGAGGGACCAAATGGCAATCCTGATCCGCTCCTAGCGGCTCGAGATATTCGCGAGACATTCGCCCGTATGGCTATGAACGACGAAGAGACCGTAGCCCTCATAGCTGGTGGCCATACCTTTGGTAAGACCCATGGAGCTGGCCCGGCAGACTATGTCGGGCGTGAGCCGGAGGCGGCAAATATCGAGGATCAGGGACTTGGCTGGAAGAGCTCCTTTGGTACGGGCAAGGGTGGAGACACTATCTCTAGCGGTCTAGAAGGGCCATGGACTAAGAATCCAACCCAATGGGACAACGGCTACTTTGAGAACCTGTTCGGCTATGAGTGGGAGCTCGTTAAGAGTCCGGCTGGGGCCAGTCAATGGCGTCCAACCGACCGGTCGGCCGATGATAGCGTTCCCGATGCACACGATCCGAACAAGAGAACCTGGCCAGTGATGTTGACTACCGACCTATCCCTGCGCTTTGATCCGGAATACGCCAAGATTTCGAAGCGCTTCTACGAGAACCCAGATGAGTTTGCAGACGCCTTTGCTCGGGCTTGGTTCAAGTTGACCCACCGCGACATGGGACCAATTTCAAGATACAGAGGAAGCGAAGTTCCTGCTGAGACATTGATCTGGCAAGATCCTGTGTCGGTCCGCCAATACCAGCTGGTAGATGCTAGCGATATCGCATCGCTCAAGGGGCAAATCTTAGCCACAGGCCTTGATCCAGCAAAGTTTGTTGAGGTTGCATGGGCTTCTGCCTCAACCTTCAGGAGCTCTGACAAACGCGGTGGAGCTAACGGTGCTCGAATTGCGCTAGCCCCGCAAAAAGATTGGGAAGTCAACAATCCAGCCCAGCTCGCAGAAGTTCTCGATGCCCTGCGCTCGGTAAAGGTGAGCTTCGATGGTGCAAACGCCTCCAAGGCTATTTCGCTAGCCGATCTGATCGTACTTGCTGGTTGTGCCGCGGTCGAGGATGCAGCCCGAAGGGGTGGAATTGAGGTGGAAGTTCCATTTGTTCCAGGCAGAACGGATGCCACGGCTGAGATGACCGACGTTGCCTCGTTTGCGGTGCTTGAACCGACAGCCGATGGCTTCCGGAACTATCAGCGCTCTGAAGATAAGCGTCGTCCAGAGGAGTTGTTGATCGATAGAGCAAGTCTTCTTTCCTTGACTGCACCGGAGATGACTGCGCTAATCGGTGGCCTCCGTGCTATCGGAATTACAAATAGCGGTGGTACAAACGGCGTTTTGACCGACCGAAAGGGAGAACTGACCAACGACTTCTTCGTCAATTTACTCGATATGCGCTACGAGTGGAAAGGTTCTGAGGCCGAGCATACCTACGTAGCAATAGAGAGGGGTAGCAGCGATGTTCGTTGGAGCGCTACGGCAGTTGATCTGCTCTTCGGTTCTAATTCACAACTTCGCGCAATCGCAGAGGTATACGCTTCGAGCGATGCCAAAGCCAAGTTTGTAAATGACTTCGTTGCAGCATGGAACAAAGTCATGATGGCTGACCGCTTCGATTTGAAGTAGCTTTAGTCGTAATTGACTCGAAGAGAACCCTAGCGACCTTGGTGAATTTTCCAAGCTGCTAGGGTTCTTTGATTTAAAGTTCACCCTTTTGTTATCGCCGGAACCATTAGAGGGGGGCTTTTAAGGGATATTAGGAAAAATAATTCGTATGCTTTAAAGTTACGTAAGTAGGTTGATTTTTAGCCGGTAATAGTGGTATTTAGAGCTCTGAAACCTTGCGAGTTTTACGATGGTATCGCCTTCCTCGACTATATAGACGTCGTATATTTCTTATCGTAGTAGTTGCTACCTGATGGAAGCAGAGGAGTCAACCTGTTCCATTTGGGTCAATTGCGATGAAATGGCTGATGCCTCTCTCGCATTCTAATTCATATTACTCCTAACGCTAAATCTTTGTGAGGTCGCTCTTTGGGTGAGAGCGGACTACTTAGGTTAAATTATTTGCTTTGGGTGCAACTGTGCAACTGTGCTACTTCTTGAGTTTATACTTCGGCATTATCTTTATAGTAGAGAGCCTCCATATGACGATTGGCTATTCGTCTTGCTTGAAGTCGCTAGATGATTGGCCTTTGGCTTTAGCTCGTTTCAACGATAGAGACAACAAAAGAACGATGCCCAATACAAAAATCGATGTTACCGCGACCTCGGATGTGTCCGTCATAATCGTGTTGAACATCGGTACTACGATCTTTTAGCTTTGGCAAATTGGACTCTTGGAGTGTAATTGCCTTTAAAGATATCACTTGTGTGATCATTAAAGTGATATTTTGTTCAATTTAATCTTTCTTTCTAAGCTGACCCTTGGTACAATAATCTTTGTATGAGGCAGTTTTGTTCCACTTTAAACGACGGTCAAGCATTAGTTTAGAGTTTTTGGTATCTCGTAATTTAAGTGGCTTATTAAATTTTTCTCATGCCACATTTACCGTTGCGATCATTTGACTGCTTCAAATTTTGGATCTTAGAGCCCTTGGTTAGATTCGTAGAGGTGGCAGGCGTAACTGTAAATGTAAAGTTTGATCAAGGGAGAATCGATCGTCGCTGTTTTTTTAGTTGCACCCATGTTGTGGCAAAATCGGGTTGGTTCACTCGAGCGCTTTGTTGATTGATCGATGAGGTCACCTGGGGACTATCTGCGGCGCATTGAGATTGTAGTTGAAGGAGAATCTAATTGTTATTCGATGCAGGTATCGTCGGAGATCTGGGAGTCTTCGAGGAAGATCTCATCTCCCATGCGATAGCAATGGCTCTCTAGCCAGGTGAAGACGGCTTCGAGCTTCATTGGTCTCGCGAGTAGATATCCTTGAATCTCGTCGCATCCTAAATTCTCTAGCGCAAAGAGTGTTGAGGTGTCCTCCACTCCTTCGGCTACGACCGAGAAGTTTAAGGCGTGGCCTAATTCGATAACGCCTTTGACTATCGAGAGCTCTTTAGTAGAGCTCGTGACCTTATCTGTGAAGCTCTTGTCGATCTTGATCGCCGAAGCTGGTGTGTTTCGGAGGTGATCGAGTGAGGAGAACCCTGTTCCAAAGTCATCGATAGACACTCTGAATCCGTGCTCTTGAAGTCGTTCAAAGACGCTGCGAGCCGACTCCTTGTCAACAATTGAAGCGGTCTCCGTGACTTCAAATTCGAGGTATTCGTCGTTGACCTTGGCGTCCTGTAGGAGCGAAGTTACGGTATCGACGATTGTATCGTCGGTAAAGAGGGCAGGGGATAGGTTGACTGCAATAGGAAGAAAGTAACCTTTCTCCTGTAACTTGGCGATGTAGCTAATGCTTTTGAAAAGGACAGTATCGGTAAGAGCTCTTATCTGACCGGTCTGTTCTGCCATCAAGATGAATTTATCGGGAGGAATAAATCCCTTTACTCTACTTCTCCAGCGCGCTAGCGCCTCAAAGCCACAGATACGCCGCGTCGTTATGTGCATCTTTGGTTGTAGGTATACTTCGATCACGGCTTCATCGATGGCTTCGGTTAGCTCTGACATCAACTCTAACGAGTCGGTAGTTGGCTCTTCCTTCTTGCTTCGATAGAAGCAGATGCGATCTTGGGAGCCTTTGGCATCGTACATCGCCATATCTACCTTGCTCAGAATAAGTGCGGTGCTCCTTTCATCGGTGGTTCTAACTAAAGTTGCCCCCATCGACGCAGTGATTAGCAGCTTGATCCGCCCCACTTTCAGAGGTCGAGTTACTACTCGAAGGATCGTCTCTAAGATAACCGTTGCACTCTCTTCTGTCACGGTCGGATGAAAACGCATAAAGAAGGCAAATTCATCACCTCCGACGCGGGCAACTATTGCGTCGAAACCGCATGCTGCGCGTATTACGTCGGCTAACTTAGCGACGACCTTATCGCCAGAGTCATGACCGAGTGCTTCGTTAATCTGCTTGAAGCGGTCGATATCTAATGTGGCGACGAGGAGTGCATCGCCTTTTCCACCGTTGGCATCTGGAAGCTGATCCAACGCTTCGCCCAACGCCTCGCTATAGGCATCCCGGTTCAATAATCCGGTGAGGCGATCGATCCTTGCCGCCTCGTAGATGCTACTTTCGACCTCGATTCGTGTGACATTTGCATTTGCAAGAGTTGTGATCGTCTCTAAGGTCGCCTTGAAGCTGGCGTCTATCCCTTTCGCCTCTCCAACTACGGCTAGGAAGATTCCGAGTACCTGGTGTCGTCCAACCAGAGGAATAGCTGCGAAGGTGACACCATTGCGATCTGCGTCGAGAAGTGCTAACTCGGAGCTTTCGAGCATCAACGCATCGGCGTGGTCGAGTGCGTGGTTCAGGCGGGGACTCTTCTTGATCTTGATAGTGACATTTGCCAGCGACTCACCCTCTTCAACTGGCAATAGCATTTGACCGCCCTCATGGAGGCGAAGATACTTGCAGTCAGCTACGCCTTCGAGTTCTTGAACCGTTCGCGTAACTACTTCACGGAGTTGCTCGATTCTTTCAACCTCTGCAAGGCGACTTCCAAGCTCTATCATCGCTCGATGAGACTTGCTTTGCCTCTCAACTCTGCGTCTGGCCGTAATTGAATTCGAAATGTCGACTGCAAAGGCGATTGAGTTGCGTGGATTCTCGCCATCGCGGCGAACGTGGAGTTCAATTTGATGGCCGTCAACGATTGCCGCGCCATCGAATTGGTTGGCTTGAGTAATGATGCGCTGGAGATTCGAAGTTGGATCGCCCTTAGACCTCTCTGCCATCTCCACGAAACTCTCGTAGATCAGTCCGCCCTCTGCGACCATGGATCCGAATGCAAAGTTTACGTCGCTGCCGTTGCTAAGTGAAAGTAGCGCAACCGGTGCCTCTTTGAGCACCTCGTCTAATAGGTAGGGGTCGATGACGTTTGGATTTGCAAGGTGGTCGGGGCGCACCACTATAAAAACGTTGTCCCGTTGACTTTCTGTTTGAAGGTATATGTCGAGGTGTTCTCCGCTTAGCAGAAATGACGGATCTTCATCTTCATCGACAATCATCGATCCCTTTGACTGGCTGTTGGTCTTCAACTTGCTAACCAGGAGCATTAGCTCGACTTGTGCCTTTTGGGGAAAGATTCGAAGTAGGGGAGTATTCTCGGATAACCTCTCCCCGCCATTGAAAGTGTGGGCAAAGTGGCGACTATGCCATTGGATATTGAAGTTTTCATCGACCAATATTGCGCTAATGGGTAAGTGGTCCCAAGGGTTTGAGTTCACAATGAGTTGATCAGGGCCAGTTAGAGCCCCGTTGGTCAATTGTCGTAGTAGTGATGTAGTTTCATTCTTCAATATCTCGAGGTGCCTCCACACCTTTGAGATATCGTAGGAGACCTCCTGAAGGTTTGACACCATCTCCGGAGTGAAGAACTTACGCTCCTTGGAATAGCACACTAAAATTCCCCGGTGACCTCTGTCAATGTATATTGGAAGTGTTGCTAGGGATCTAAGACCTGCCTTCAACGCACTTTCGCGCCAAGGAACCATCATTAGATCGTCTGCAATGTCGTCAACTACTGTCGGAAGTTGATGGCGAACAGTACGAACCGCAGGTCCAGTATTACGTGCTCCAAGGTCTATACATACCTTGACGTTGTCCACGTATTCAGTTGGGGATCCGCTTCTCGCGATGGGAACGATGTAGCGAGTACGTGGATCTAGGATTCCGAACCATACCAGTTTAAACTTATTTGTGGAGTAAACAACGTCGACGATCTTTTGAAAGTGGTCGCTGAAGGATGTGTCGTCGTAACCATGGCTAAGTATGTCGAGAATGTCTCGATGTACTTCTTGCCACACGTGGCCAATGTTGGAGGTTTCTTTTACCTTTTCCACATTCACTCTGACGCTCGACAGCTGCTCGGCAAACTGTGTTCCAACTTCCAATTGACATCTTCGACGTATGAGCCATCATCAGGCTGATAAAACTTACTCTTATTTATCGGTCAATCTACCTCACAACTTTCGAAAATGATAATTTACTAATATTTGTCTCCCCAAACCTCTTCGAAGGCAATAGTAAAATCAAGGTTTAAGTCAGGGGGGGTTACGACCTAACGGTCTCGAGCTTTGTTGCGGTGTTTCAATATTCGAGAACGAGGCTAACCTTTATCCTTGAGTTATTTGAAATTCTATGGTGGTTCTAATTTGTCATTTCTTAGCAAGCTGGCGCCTTATCGCGAGGTCGGAGGGCGCAAGATCCGACTGTGGAACCAACTTATATTTGTTGGCGTTATCTACGCAGGATACGAGTACACCTCCTCTCTAGCCTCCGGATCGAAGAGCACCGCTCAAGCTAATGCCTTGACCGAAGTGCATATTGAGAAGTTCTTGCATATATTTAGCGAGCAGAGAATTCAAAAGTTCGTGATTGACCACGCGATTTGGTTGATCAAGGCAGCTGACCTTTACTACACCACAGTCCACTTCATCTTGCCGGTCGTCGTCTTTGCCCTTCTCTTTGGAAAGTACGCTCGGCGATATTTGGTTTGGCGAAATACTATGATCCTTCTCAACCTGATGGCCCTAGTTGTATTTATAGTCCTTCCAGTCATGCCACCTCGTCTTTTGCCTCACGCCTACGGTTTCGTTGATACTCAAGCGGTCTATGGTGGAGCCGGCACCCTCGATGCAACGTTAATGAAGGATGCCGGGAATCTTTATGCGGCTATGCCATCGTTACATATGGCCTGGGCACTTTGGTGTACCTTCTCAATTGTTGCTGCAGTCAAGAATCGATTGGGTAAGGTCTTGCTGCTCTTGCATCCACTCATTACTGTCTTCGTCGTGGTTGTGACGGCAAACCATTTTTGGTTGGACATAATTATGGGCTTCGTCGACTTTTACCTGGCATATTTTATTTCAGGAGGTAGACGACTCGAGTTTTGGAACGAGAAGGGCGTGTTTTCTGAGATAAAAGCAATTGAGCAGAGCTATCTCTAGGCTTCAATCTAGGACGCTGCTAAATAATGCACGACTCCAGCCTAGAAAATCGTGACCTCCAAGTTAGGGTTTTTCTGTGTGGTTAAAGCAGCATTTGTCCTTGTCAGGTAGAATATATCCATGTTGGGAAGTGA
>JAJZFV010000029.1 GCA_021805205.1 Actinomycetes bacterium
TTTGCCTTCGGCGATGCCAACTTCTATGGTTCACGTCCGCCTGGGTTACTCAACAAACCAGTCGTCGGGTTCGGTGGCTAATTGACCCAATTTATAACAGCCAGAGCCAAAGTGAATCGATCATTTGAGGTAACGATCAAATGAAAGATCGGTTACCCCGCAAAGGCGCAGCTGTTTTCCCAATTGCTAACTTCCACATCGCATTTATGTACGATGTGGTTTGTCCTTTGTCTGTATAGTATCAACGCCACCGTTAGGTGATGCGACGAAACGTCGGCCTCGTCACTATGGGTTCGATATCGGATAATTCGGTTTTTCGGAGTCGGCTATCTCCGTCGTGAGCCTAGAGAGCAGAGATGGACGCAAACGACGTCGAGGAGGTTTTCGATTGCCGTTCTAAGTGGCATTCTATATGTTCAACTCAAGGATGAATATACGTCTTGTTGCTCGACAAAAATCACATCATTTCATCAATAATCTATGTTGGCTTCAAAGATTCCCACTAAACCTGCGGAACTTCAAAATTTGTCCTCGTTTATAGTCCTCTAACCTTCTCGCTATATGCGATACTACTATCCCTAATTCGAAGGAGTGAGATGGGCCCCTTTCCTTGGACAGCACGGCGGTCCTCCTATGCGATAAGAGTTTGTTTTATTCAACGATGAAGTGGTCCCCACTTTTTGAACCAATATTCAAGCTCCGTGCCTGCTGTGTCGATTTTCGATCATATGGGTGAGACCGTCAGCGTTTGCATGATAACCAAAGACGAGGAGAGATATTTGGAGAAGTGCCTTCAGTCGGTCTATGGCTTCGTTGATGAAATCGTGGTTGTTGATACTGGCTCAAAGGATCGAACCGTTGAAATTGCCCGAAGTTTCGGCCTCGAGGTGTTCAACTTTACTTGGAGCGACAACTTTGCATCAGCCCGAAACGCTGCCCTAGATTTATCATCTTCTGATTGGATCTTGAGTCTGGATGCCGATGAGTGGGTGGAGGCCGATTGGGCGGCCACTTACCACTCACTGCAGAACCCTAAGACCGCTGAAGCAATTTTGATTGAAATTGACGTTAAATGCGCTACTAGCTTCGGTGGCGACTACACATTTTTAGCACCACGGCTCTTTAGACGAACTGATCTTCGTTGGTACAACAGGGTGCACGAAAAGTTGCTGAAGCCGCAAGGTAACGATCCAGAGCTAGGACAATTTGACCCCTCCGTCCTAAAGATCGTGGATATCGGTTATCAAAATGAATTAGATTGCAGGATTAAGGCTCAACGAAACTACGCCCTTTCCCTTAGTGAACTCGCTGATTCGCAAAAGGTATCAAGCGATCGCGAATCGATTGCGCAGAAGCTTTTCGAAGTTGGGCGAAGCTTAGTCACTCTCGGAAGACGTGAGGAGTCACTTCAGTACTTCGAGGGTGCTCGTAACGGCACTGAGAATTTAATGCTTCGGCTTCAATCAACGGATTTTTTAGCACGTCAGTTACTATCTCTTCAAAGATTTGATCATTGCAAAGAGGTAGTCACTTCGCTACGTAAAATCGGAGGGGACCCAAAGTATTGCGATTGGTTGAGTTGCCAGGCTTTGGCACAGACTGGCAAGCCGCGCGAAGCTCTCGCCCTCCTCAGAGGTCTAAATAGTGCTATTGATACTTTAGGAATCAATGTGAATTCAGATCGAATCTCTGAGTTTCGTCTCCTGTGCCAGCAACTGGTCGACCTCTCAAACTAAAAAGGTCGACTTCGTCCTTGGCCTTTATGCTGCATTTGCATGCGAGACTTTTGGCTGCTTCTTTCTCTTGGTTATCTTTGTGAAGATTGAAAGAACTACAGCGAGGTATGCGACGTAGGTGAATCCTTGAAGGACGGTTGGTGTTGACGAGTATCCGAAGAAGCTATGTACTACGTCGCCAAAGGTGGACTGATCGTTTAGAAGCGAGGTGGAGTTCCACATAACCTTGGTAAGTACGGGTAGATACCCAAGCTGTTGCAGATTCGAGATTGCATCTACTAAAAGACCTGCGGCGAAGACCATCAAAACGAAGCCCAGGACTCGGAAGGCCTTCGCAATATTTATCTTTTTGCCGAGACGGTAGATCATGAAGGCAAAGCCAAGCGATACGACAAGGCCGGCTAGTGCTCCGACGATTGCCAAGTGTGCCGATGTAGCAAAGAGGATCGCGAGGGTAAAGACCATAGCCTCTAAGGACTCCCTACCGACTGCTTGGGCTGCGGTAAAGGCCAAGCCAAAGCGGGCTCCCTTGGTCATAGCTTGGTTCGCTTGGTTTTTTAAGTCCTTGGAGATAGTTCGCCCGTGGGAAGTCATCCAGAACGTCATATATGTCATTACAGCGGCAGCAATTAGGTAAGTGACTGTCTCAAATTGGGTCTGGAGTCGAGTGCCTGCATATACCTTCAAGGTGGTGTAGATAACCGTTCCTACTACCGCGGCAAAGGCAAGTGCTGATGCTACCCCGATAAAGACGTCTTTGAAGAGGTCGCGCCTATCGATTTGGTTTAGGTATGCAAGAAGGATAGCGACGATCATCGACGCCTCAATTCCCTCGCGAATGAAGATTGCGAATGTAGCTAGCAACGAGAATCTCCTGTTTCTTTACCTACTTAAATACGATACTACGGATGTGAGCGTATTTTTATCGAGCTTGTCCGCTGACGACGGATGAGTATGTGAATCGTTGCACCTAGAAGCCGTTGAAAGCTTGACCGGTTCAACTGCTTCATCTGCCTTTGCTCTTTAGTCACCTTGGAATGGCTATCGCAGTAATGGCCTGGGTTTCAACTAACGTACCTCTCATCCGTTATTTTTTAGTGCTGTGGCGCTGGGCTGTTGGCTCAAACTTGCTGCGATATACGAGCGAGCAACTCTAAGACGAAGGTTTTTCGGCAATTTTGTCGATACCATTGAAATGCAACTTGCGCCTTGGGCGGGGTCAATCCGGAGGTTTCACGGGATTTGGTCGAAGTTAACTTCTCTGATGAATTGGAGGACAAGGGTTACGTCGTCGTATCGTCGACCCAATCTAAAGCCGTAATTCCATTTACTGACGGTGATAGACCCCTAATTTCAATCGTTACTCCGTATTACAATCCGGGCATTAACTTCGAGGCAGCTATTCGGGAGATGGTCGATGTCTTGGACTCGATAGGTGTTAGCTATGAATTGATCGCGGTTAGTGACGGTTCCAGCGACTCCAGTACCGAGGTCATCACAAAGATTGGAATCTCCACTATTAAAGACGTCTACCACTTGCGCCGCCAGGGTAAAGGTTCTGCCTTGAGGACTGGGTTAGCCCTCGGGAGGGGGCGGTATCTCGGCTTTATCGATGCCGACGGCGACATCGATCCCAAGGCACTTAGAGCATTTGTCGGTACCGTAGCGCTATATGATCCAGATATTGTCCTTGGGTCTAAACGCCATCCCATGTCCGAAGTGGTCTATCCTCCGATAAGACGCCTCTACTCGACGGTCTATCAACTCCTAATCAAGGCACTCTTTGGCCTCAGCGTTAGAGACACTCAGACCGGAATCAAATTGTGTAGACGCGAGGTTATCGAAGAGGTGCTACCTCGCATGGTCGAGAAGAGGTTTGCCTTCGATCTAGAACTCTTCGTTGTGGCCCGCCGATTAGGTTACGATAAGTTTTTTGAAGCGCCGGTGGTGATTAGAGAGAGGATTACCTCTACCATCAACTGGAGATCTGTGGTCTATACGTTGGTGGATACCTTGGCAATCTTCTATCGGGAGAGAGTACTGCACTTCTACGACCGCCGTATGTAGCGATTCATCGGGCCCTCGCCTGTAAAATGTAGTTAGCACTCGGTATGATTAAGTGCTAGAAGTAGACAACTCCTACCTCTTAGGAGATACATTGGCCGCAAATACTGAAGATCGAAGAGCTCAAATTCTTCGCGCTGTTGTTGAAAGTTACATAACATCGGCTGAACCGATCGGCTCTGCTCAACTTGCCACTATGGCCGGAATCGCTGTTTCGTCGGCGACTATCCGAAATGATATGAGCTATTTGGAGCAAGAGGGATACTTAGCCCAACCACACACCAGCAGTGGAAGAGTTCCGACTGAGCGCGGCTATCGCCGATATGTAGACGAACTCATGCCAATGGATTCTACCGAGGAAGAGAAGAGGTCTCAGATAGAAGAGTTCTTTAACGTCGCTCACGGTGAACTTGAACACCTTTTAGGATCAACGACAAAACTTCTAACCAACATCACCGATTGTGCTGCGGTTGTCACGGGTCCTTCGCCACAGAGGGCGCCCATCCTCAAAGTTCAATATGTAGCGATATCTAAGAATGCACTCCTTTGCGTGGTAATAGACGTCAATGGATCGGTAGAGAAGGCTACAATTCCATGGCCGCTTGAGATGAGTGAGTTGGATCTAGCTGAACTTTCCGACCAAATGACGGCACACTTTGTCGGCAAAGAGCCTGGTAAGGTCGATTCCCCTCCCGAGGTGGACCGTGACGGAGATAGAGTTAAACTCGCATTTCTTGGGGTAAAAGAGGCTTTGGATGGAGCTGAGCGCGATGGAATCTACCTGTCGGGAGCGTCTAAGGTCGCAGCTTCATTCGATGCAGTTGACACGGTTCGTAGTGTCATATCGATCTTAGAACGGCAATACCTTGTCGTATCATTAATTAGGTCGGTTATTAGCAAGGGTCAAAGCGTTGCCATAGGTTCGGAAAATGGCATTAGTTCCCTGAAAGAGTGTACGGTTGTGGCATTTCCCTACACCATCGATGGCGTTGCAATGGGTAGCGTAGGCCTGATCGGTCCAACGCGCATGAAGTATGGCTCTGTGATAGGCGCTGTCGAGTTAGTTAGTGAAAACCTTTCAAAGAGGCTTAGTGAGGGATAATGGCGGAAGATTTCTATGAATTGCTCGGGGTTGCTCGAGGTGCGAGTGACGATGAGATCAAGAAGGCTTATCGTCGTCTAGCTCGGGAACTACACCCTGATGTAAATCCCAACGATAAAAGTGCCGAAGAGCGCTTCAAGCAGGTTTCCAGGGCGTATGAAACCCTTAGCAACCCTGAGAAGCGCCGTAACTACGATATGTACGGCGAGGGCGGTGGCTTCGGAGGAGGCGATCCAGGAGACATCTTTGGACAAGGTGGCTTTGGCGACATATTCGAGACGATGTTTGGAGCAGCATTTGGCTCCGGGTATCGGGGCGGCCGTTCAAGTGCGATGCGCGGTGACGACCTTTCCATAGCAGCATCTCTCACCTTTGAAGAGGCGGTCTTCGGGGTTCAAAAAGAGATCTCTCTGCGAGTTCCTGCCACCTGCACTACCTGCGGTGGAAATGGTTCAAAGCCTGGTACTACTCCGACAATCTGTCCGGTATGTCAAGGAGCAGGCAGTGTCAAAAAGGTTGCCAACACAATCCTTGGACGAATGGTCACCACTGCACCGTGTGATCGTTGTCGAGGCAATGGTCAGATCATATCGACGCCGTGTCCTGATTGTCGAGGGGATGGAAGAAGAACTGTCGATCGCAATTTGACTGTGGATGTACCACCAGGAGTAGACGACGGAACTACCCTTCATTTGACGGGTAAGGGCGCTGCGGGCTCTCGGGGCGGTATGCCCGGTGACCTCTACATTCAACTGCGTGTGGCACCGGACCCAAGATTCACAAGAGATAGAAATGACATCCACTCCACCTTGCACGTAAGCTATGCCCAAGCTGCCCTCGGTGTCGAGATCGAAATGGAGACCATCGACTCTAAGGAAGTTCTCACAATCCCCGGTGGCACCCAAAGCGGAAAGCGATTCTCGATCAAGGGAAGGGGAGTTCCTCACCTAAAGTCTCGTGGTCGCGGAGACCATATCGTAACTGTCGTCGTCGACATCCCAAATGCACTTGGCCCCGATGAAGAGAAGCTCCTGCGTCAGATTGCAGAGGTTAGGGGTGAAGAGGTGGCTCATCAAAAGTCTGGGCTATTTCATCGGATTAAGAGTGGCCACTTCTAATTAGACCAGGATATCGGTGTTGCAAATGGAAAGTTCGCCGTTTCTCCAAAGCCACTTTGCCTCGAAGGCACACACCTACGAGCCAAACTGTGACCCATCTAACCTGAGCCAAGAGACCCTTCACCATCTCTTTAGGGTAAAGCGCTTGAGGGTGGGTGATCTGGTCTCTATTACTGACGGAGATGGGAGGGTGGCACTCGCAAGGGTTGAGGGGCCTTTGTCGAGTGAATCTCGCGGAAAGCGGGGTTCGTCAACTTCGTATCTGGTGCGTAGTGGTGAAGAGTATCGTATCATCTCGGATCTACCAAAGGTTGAAGTCGCCTTGGCGGTAATCGACTCCGATAAGGTCGACTTAGTGGTTACCAAGTTAACTGAACTTGGAGTCTCTTCGATCCTTCTATTTATGGCGGAGCGCTCTAACACTACCCATAGATTGGGCGAAGGGCGCCTTCGATTAGATCGCCTCCAAAAGATAGCAATCGAGGCACTCTCCCAGTCTCGAGGGTGCTTCTTGCCTGAAATATCCTTCGTCGAAATTGATTTTCTCTTTGATAATGACTTTAGCTTCCTTACCTTTGATGGCAAAGAGTTCGACCCGACGGCTCGAAAGTATGTGGTTGGACCAGAAGGGGGTTTCGCATTGAGTGAAATTCCACTCGATGTGAAGAGATGTAGTTTCGCAGGTAATGTCCTTCGAAGTGAGACTGCGGCTATCGTTGCATCTTCTTTGGCTCTTTTTTATGTGTGATTTTTTATACAACTGATTTATTTTTACACCATCAGTGACTTTTCAAGATAAAATTGTGACTGTAATCACCCGGAGATGCGGAAAGCCTATGAAGATTAGTGATGATGAGTTGGTAGATGGTTACGCTGCTGCTGTAGGCGCGCGCCTTCGTGCGGTGCGTAAGCAAAAGAAGCTATCGCTGCAAAGTGTCGAGGCTATGTCGGACCAAGAGTTTAAGGCCTCTGTACTGGGAGCCTACGAGAGGGGAGAGAGGTCGATCTCCGTACCTCGTCTCCAGCGCCTTGCTGCCCTCTACGATGTTCCAATTGATCAACTCCTTCCTAAAGATCAATTTCCAACCTCCATCAACGTCGCTGAATTGGACGACTTTGCAGCAACTGAGCTGGTAATAGATCCGATTTTGGTACAAGAGACCGTCGGGCGCCGTACCCAATCAGAGACAAAATTTACTATTGATCTCAATAAGCTCAACGAGGTCGTGGGTCCGGAGCGCGATGTCCTGAGACGCTACTTGGGTATGATTCAAGTGCAACGGCAAGACTTCAATGGGCGTATGATAACCATACGAACCGATGACCTGCGTGTAATTGGTTGTATCTTCGAGATGACCTTAGAGCAGATGAGTCAGCGCCTTGATGACCTCGGTCTTCGCCTACGCTAGAACATAGGATCTATAAGATCGATCAAACGAGGAGCAGTGAGAGATCACTTTAGGACTCTATATACACGTTCCATTTTGCACCTCCAAGTGTGATTATTGTGCTTTTGCAACATGGACCGACCGTTTCGATACCGTAGATCGCTACGTAAATGCGATTACCGCACAGATTAGGCAAATTGACACTTCGGCGGTGCGAACTCTATTTATCGGTGGAGGAACGCCTTCGCTCCTCTTGGTTGAACACCTAAGTTCAATAATGGAAGCTATTAGTGGCGATCTAGTCGAGGCTACCATCGAGATAAACCCCGAGACGATTCTTGACGCCCCAAGCCTCTATAGCAAATTGGGCTTTACCCGAGTTTCACTTGGGGTTCAGTCACTACAGCAAGAGGAGCTGGCGCGTCTCGGAAGACACCATAGCGCCGCAGAAGCCCTGTCAGCTATCGAGAAGGTTAGCGACTGTGGGATTGAGTACTCCCTCGACTTTATCTACGGCCTTCCTGGTTCGTTCTCGACTATCAAAGATCTCGAATACCTTTTTTCCAAGTTTCGCCCCCCTAAGCATCTTTCGATCTACGGCTTGACCATCGAGAACGGTACACGACTTTACTTTCGGCGAGAGGATCATCCCATAGATGACGAAGTCGCAACTGACTATGAGGCAATCTCAAAGTTCGTCTTGGATTTGGGGCTAAGAAATTACGAGATCTCCAACTTCGCGGTTTCAGGCTTTGAGAGCCTTCACAACTTGAACTATTGGTACCAAGGTCAATATATAGGACTTGGACCAAGCTCTCACTCTTTCGATGGCCACCAACGCAGTTGGAAGATCTTCGACTCTTTGCGATGGCTCGAGAGGGTCGAAGAGGGCGGCGATGACGTCGCGGGTAGTGAGAGGCCAACTCATGAGGAGATCGCCTTCGAGGCGGCGATGTTGGCGCTACGAACCACGGTCGGAGTTCCGCAAAGGTGCATCTCCGACCTTGATTTTCTAATAGATCAAGGTTTAGCTGTACTTGAGGATGGCTGGGTGATCTTGACCGATAGAGGGCGCTTGGTGCATAGCACTCTAGCAAACGATCTATTGATAGACGATACGATCGTTATACCCAATCTGATATCGTCTCGTTTCAGAGAGATCTACCCCTTGCTTGGAAGCTAGGCCAACTACTCCGAGACAGGGGATAAATCTCGTACCTTTTACTCCTAGACATCTCCAGAAGTGGAATCTGCTCCCGATAAACGATACATCTTTGAAGGTGAAATTTCTTATGTATTACCGAGTAGGGTCCATCACCTCTTCAAAGTAACCTTCTGAAAGGTATAGGGTTCATTTTCGTGTCAAAATCTGTACGGGGTAGTAGAAATAGGCCTCGGAAGGTCGGATACTTTTTAGCCATGACTTTCTGCTAACCATTCTCTAAGGAGTAGCTTTGCTGAGGTTATCGAAGACAGACGCTTTAAATCTAGGCAAGGCTCTCTCTCGAGCTGGCGGCTTAGATGATGTCGGATATCTCCGAGACTTAGTATTGACCGTAACGAATATCGCCTCGTCCCGATCTTTGAACTTAAATGACGTCATCGCACAGTACCAGTCGACCGGTGGCGAAGGTATCGAATCCTTGACTGAGGTGCTTAGATGGGATCGAAGCTTTGAAGACGATAAAGACGTCGAAAAATATCTCCCAGTGGTTGAGGATTTCGTAGCCTATCTAATCGAAGAGCGTGGCTCCGATCAAGAAAGCACTGACCCTAGACGCCAGCGAGAGGCAGTAAACCTAATCTCATCGCTGCTGGGTGAGATGGGTGCAGGAGTCGAGCCTAAAGACGTTTCTAGCCGGCTGGAGAAGGCCTCACTCTACGACGGAGAGGGTAACTTTTCGGAGTTGATATCGCTCTTGGGTGATATACATAAAGGTGGCAACCCTCTAGCCTCGGAAGAGTCGGTGAGTAGAGCATTTGCGATCCTTGGCGATTCGCCTTTGGCATCACTACTGATTCAGAACGTACTCTAAGCGTTGAGATAGAAGCGCCATATGACCCTAGGCGCTTCTCGTTGGCGAAACGTTGCTATCGTTGGATACCTTAAGCAGAAAAGGCACCTAGAAATCTCTAGGTGCCTTTTCTTGGATCCCATTTCACCAGAGTAGTTTTGACACTACTTATGTTGGTGATTCCCCGTCCGTTAATTTTCTTACAGTATTTAGCTACTTCTTGAAGGCGAACAACGGCAATACTGTCTTGCCATGAGTGGCATTGAAGACGTTCGCTAGAACGCCGTACCACGCAATGACAGCAGTAATGAGGCCGAAGTAGCCACCGATCTTGATGATTCCGGTGGAGTTTGCGAAGTTGCCTACCGTCAAGAAGATGAAGGTAACGGTCAAAACCGCAAATAGTGCCACGAGGAATCCGTTAGTCCCGGTCGTTCCGATCAGGAGAATAACTGTGATGATGGTCCAGGCCAGCAAGAATAGACCCACCGCCTTGTTGGCGTCGGTTCCTACCAAGATGGTACTTGCGTGCTCGATAAGGTACCAGAAGGCGAGCCAAAAGGCACCGTATGAGGTGAATGCGACTGCTCCGAAGAGGTTATTTCTCTTGAACTCCCACATACCGGCGAGCAACTGAACGATGCCGCCGTAGAAGAGTGCAAGTGGAAGTACTACTCCCTGAAGTTTTCCGTCGAGAAGTCCAGCGTTGAAAACGCTCAGAACAAAAGTTGTCAACGCAAAGCCAGCGAGACCTAACGGCCCTGGATCTGCGACACTAGGCGTATTATCTGCCATTTATTTTCTCTGCCCTTTCTGACAAAGTTCCCCCATTATGGACTTACTTGTGGCTTTGGTCGGATCGGCACTTCCACCTAAGTTTTGGTGCCCTCCGCCGTCGCCCGCAATAAAGACCAGTCCCACTCCACCTAAGTGCAGTGGCTGACTTATGTGACCACTCCTTTCATAGAGAGTGGTCCATCTGTCAAATTCGCGCCTGGTTTGGCTTTTGGCCACCGCTGACGCTAATCCCTCGAAGTAAGGTCGTTACTCTTGGGAAGCTTGTGATGAAGCTTGATTTTGAGCTCTTTCTGCGATCTCACGAACCACGTCTGCATTGGCAAGTGTGGTCACATCGCCAAGCTTGCGCTGCTCTGAAATGTCGCGGAGGAGT
>JAJZFV010000015.1 GCA_021805205.1 Actinomycetes bacterium
ACATTACCGTTTGGATCATACGCAGTGATGCTGTAGCTATTCACAGAAGCAGCAGATGCGCCTGCGCTGAACGAGACGGTGAGGCTATTTGCTCCACCCGATACCGTGTTTATAAAGGGAGCGGACGACGTAATGCCCTTATTGCCACCTGATCCGCCAGTACCGCCAGCTCCGCCAGTACCGCCGTTGCCAATTAAACCACCTGATCCGCCTGATCCGCCAGTACCACCTGATCCGCCAGTACCACCTGATCCGCCAGTACCACCTGATCCGCCAGTACCACCTGATCCGCCAGTACCACCTGATCCGCCAGTACCACCGTTGCCAATTAAACCGCCTGATCCGCCTGCACCGCCCGCACCACCAGCTCCGCCTGATCCGCCTGCACCGCCGTTGCCAAATAAACCGCCTCCACCACCAGCACCACCGTTGCCAATTAAACCACCTGATCCGCCTGCACCGCCTGCACCGCCCGCTCCGCCCGCTCCGCCTGATCCGCCTGCACCGCCCGCTCCGCCTGCACCACCAGCTCCGCCTGATCCGCCTGCACCGCCGTTGCCAAATAAACCGCCTCCACCACCAGCACCGCCTGCTCCGCCTGCTCCGCCAGCACCGCCGTTGCCAAATAAACCGCCTGCACCATTACTTAAGTCCCCGTTAGGATCTGGCTGAGTAGCTTGGGCATATCGAACTGCACTTTGGGAATAACCGTTTGAGGTCGTTAGCTTGGGACCGAAATAGACATCGAAAGTAATAACGTCGCCGGCTGCAAAATTATGTGGCTCGCTATATTGGCCATACTGGTCTTGAAGGACAAACTGACTCGTAGTTGATCCAGCCGTCAACAGCAGTGGCGCTAACTCGTAAATAATGGGCTGATACTGATATGAGGCTACGGAAACAGAAACGTATAAAACATAGTTAGGGTTTGCAATAAAAATGCTCGTGAGAACACTGCTATTGAAGTTCAATGTGTCATTAAAAATCGAATAGTCCAAAGCTGAATAAGGGTCGATGGCATCGGATCGCGTAAGGCTTAACAGATTGTTATTACTACCGATTTGACTAAATAATGATGAGTCATTGCTTGAGATAGTTAGTGGTATCGAATAGCTATTTGAGGGCGTTGTTAACGTTGTACTGGAGCTGCCCATTGCACCTGCAGGGGCAGCGAAGAAGGCAACTGGAGCTACTACCACAGTTATTGCAATAGTGGAACGGACTCCACCATGACCCATTTTGCGACCCAAATCGATGAGCGAATATATCGTTTTTGACAAGGCCATCTATTTCTCTATTCCCTTCCATGAGAAGTAACATTTTTTGTTGTTTGCGTACAACTAATAGATGGTGCGACCCAATCGAATAGTTGACAATAAATTTCGAAACAAGGAGTAATGGGCGACGCAAGAAACATTAACTGCGCCCAATGAATTTCAAACCGCCCTCTGTCACCATTACACCGCAAAGCGAGACGGACATTCGGAAACCCGGAAATAAAACTAACTATCTCGAACGTACCCAATTTGGTGGTTGCGACCCTAGCTTTTCGCTCCGACTTCCACTGGTGGACAACCTTTGCATTGATAGAAGTGATCTTTTGCGATCTTCGCAATGGCGCCGGTCTATACCGAATTCGAATTATCGAGCTCGTAGAGGGCCTCAAATACTTCTTGCTCTAGTTCCCCGGGATACCTTTTCATGCCCATTCCATCTTCGCCCTCTTAGAAGCATAAATCAAGCTAGGTAACAACAATCTTGGCATAGAGAACCGGGGCGGCGAAGAGGGCAATTGGAGTTGCGGCCGCTGGTACCACAATGGAGGAACGAAGTCCAATATTTCCTAGTTTACGACCCATTTCAATAAATGGAAAACGCTTTTTTGATCTCGCCATTTATACTTCAATTCCTTTTCAGAAGATGAATATCATTTTGATTGGTTGATCACTCGCAACTAATCGATGGCACGACCCAAACTAATAGTCGAAGATGGGTATCGAAAAAATGAGAAACGGCCTCTCTCGTGCAAAAGCAACTTAGCAACCTCCCGTGTCCAATTTACACCCAAGAGCGAGTCGAATATTAAAAAGCCCTAAGATAAAACAGTAGCGCGAGCGATCACAATTTAGAATTTGCGACCCTGAGGTGTTTTTCAGCAATGACTAATAGGCGGAGCGTATCGCGATTTAAAGTCAACTTGCTGCAAAAAGACATAGCATCTATTCACTTAAAGTGAAAGCCTTACGGCGTAAAAATCTGAATGTTCAATGGTTATTATCCTGAAGTCACCCTTGGCACCAAATTATTCAACAAAAAGGGCGAAATCGCCTATTAAGTTCGAATTAATTCACTATTAGTGGCCGAATCATCGAACGATATCGGGAGCAGGAATACGTGCATAATTCGATTTGAAGCTTCCAAATCGACCTTCATCATCATTCCACTGGCGACGCGCCTCTACAATCTCCTCCCAAGATCTCCCAATAAAGTTCCACCACATAAGAATCCTCTCTCCGAAGGGTTCCCCGCCCAAGAGTAAGAACTTAGAACCCAACGAACCGGTGAACCTCACAGATGTCGCATCACTTACGAATTCAGCTTTTGGAGTTGCAATACCATCCATCAGGTAATCACCGGATATGGGTATAAAAACATACTCGAAATGACCATTCAAAGGCAGTTCGAAACTGGTGGATTTTGCTGTCACTACAGCACCAAGGCAAGAGCGAGAGAGGCCGATATCTAGTCTACTTCCGAGGAGCTCTCCCGAGATTAGCTCCGCACTAAAGTCAGACGACTCCAACTCAAGCGCAGAAGGAATGTGCATAAAATCTGGTGATTCCAGATATTTTTCTTGTGGAAGTGCAGCCCAAAGCTGAAGGCCAGCGAGGGCCTCGCCAGACGTTGAAATCTCACTATGGCTAACTCCAACCCCAGCGCTCATGACGTTTATTTGGCCGGGTTTGATGCTTAGCCGATTTCCCATCGAGTCCCGATGTTCAACCTCTCCATTCAGAAGATAGGTAACCGTCGCAAGACCAAAGTGGGGGTGGGGTGCCACTTCCATGGCCGCAAGGTTCGGGGTGCTCAGATTAGACATTCGATCAACAAAACACCATGGCCCAACCGTTCGCAGCTGTGCCTTCGGCAAAAATCTCTCTATCGATATCCCACCAAGTTCGCCAGATCGACCGGAGATCTCAATCTTTACCATCAAATGCACCTCGCTCCGATACTGGTTTCAAATCACCGCTAATCCAAAGCTAATGAGGAGATCTTGTCGATAGCAAATTAAGATCTAAGGTACTAACACGGCGCAAGGAGAGATAATGACCATTGAGGTGATAGCTGCGATATCAGCGCTCATGTCGCTAGTGGTTACGTTCCTCGCCCTTTCAACTATAAAAAAAGCCTCGACTATAGTGAAGTACCTCGATCGCGCAGTCCAAGAACTTCGCGACGAACTCGTAAAGGTATCTGAGAGTGCAACAGGAACACTCAAAATTACAAATCTGGAGTTAGACAAGCTCGATGACCTTATTGACACGACCATGTCTGCTACCGAAGTGCTAAACACTACTTCCAAGGGAGCACTTAGAACCATCAATGCACCAATTCGACGGATCCGCGCCATTAGCGTGGGGTCCAAGGCAGCAGTTTCAGTCTTTAGGCGAAAGCGAGAGAGGTAAGAATATGGCCAAGAGAACACTCTGGTTCGCCATTGGAGCGGCCGCGGGAGCCTCAGCCGGGATTTACTCCAAGATCAAGGTCGACAAGAAGATCGAGGGGTCGACTCCACTTCGCATATCTAAAGACGTTCTAGTCTCTTCAACAAAACTACTGAACGATGCTCGTCGCGCAGTCGAAGAGGGATTACGTGAGATGAAAAAGGAGTTAGATCGCAGCCAGCAGTCAAAGTAACCCCCCTTTTAATTTTTGGTCAATCTCTAACTTTGTCGGTCTCCTTATCGTAGAAGATAGGGGCAGCGGTAATCCCCTCTATCGGGAAAGCGTTGGCTAAAGCCCGCAAATTGTCAATCAAGTTATCGGCTAGGTCGACCCTAGCAGCAATCTTTCTGCCATTGGCGATTATTCGTTGTCGCAAAGATTTATCAGTTAGGAGAATGTTCCACGCAGTGGCCATCGCCACGGGATCATTGTCAGATAGCGTCAGGGCTCCGTCCTCAACCGTCTCCGGAATTGCACTGGTCGCGACGGCTACACTTGGTAAATCATTTCGCATCGCCTCAATAAAAGGAAAACCGTAGCCTTCGTGATGGGAAGAACAGACAAATAAGTCCGACTCTCGGTAAAGCTGCGCCAGTGCGTTATCGTCGACATTCGATATGAACTCCACCTCGGAGGCGAGCCCAAGTTCTCTAACTAGATCCCTAAGATACTTTACATAACCTTCGATTACTTCACTCCCAACGATCTTTAGTTGTGCTCTAGGAGAAAAGTTCTGGTTGTAAACGCCTAGCGCACGTATTAGATCTTCCTGTGCCTTATTGGGTGCCAGGCGACCTACGAAGAGAAATGTAGGTGAAGAAGTTTCAGATTTAGCCATCGTTGAGCTGTTCAGACTAGGTAAGTGCCTTATCAAAGGGGGCGACAAAACAATCTTACGGTAGTCAGCTTCGATGAGATCACGGGCATTATATGGAGAAATGGCGAGCGCTAGATCGACCCGTTGACTCAAAAGCTCCAACTGCCTACGACCTAAAGCCATCGCCGAGGCGATACCAGGCTCCCACATCACAAACTCCCGTCGTGGAGTAATGTTGTGAAATTGCGCAAGCAGCGGCTCTCTCCTGCTTTGAATAAACCTAAAAATATTTGAACCCGTCGCTAGTTGATACAGAAAGTACCTTCTGGATGAGTATGGGCGAAGCATCAGGCCCCGATAGCCGCGGGCTTCATCTTTTACCTGGGGCTTTATCTCGTCGGCATAGACTACAGCCTCGATCCCGTGGCGCCTTAGACCGTCACGCAACTCAATAACGTGGGTAGAGATAGCATCGTATTGAGCCAAAGAGGGAACCAAGATCGGCACCTCTATTCGCTTCGACGCATTTACTAAATTCAACTTCGTCCGCCTTTGAAACTAGTCAATATTTGGCCAATATAAATCTTGCGAAAAGCGATCGTCCCACCGCGCCACCATATACGCACGCTCGTTAGCATTTCTCTTTATCTTTTCGAGCGACAGTCCATCTTGGCCCCTGCTCTTTGACTCAAAGTGCACCACCTCGCAAAAGGGATTGTTCACAATCATCCTTCCACTTTCTGCGATTTTCAGGCAGAGGTCGATGTCGTTATAGGAGACTTTAAGGTGTACCGCATCCATTCCGCCCACCTCTAAATAGGTTGACTTTGCCACCATCAATGCAGCCCCCGTTACCGCCGAGAATTGAGTTGGAACAAGATACTGTCCAAATTCAGGCTGGTTATCCAGCTTCTGGAAGTGCTCTACTTGAGCTTCACCAAAACCCAGCCTTATCCCACAGTGCTGAATATCGGAGTCTGGATAGACCAACCTCTGTCCGACCACACCAACGCCCTCCAGTGTAGATAGCGCGACCATATCGGCTATGAAGTCCCCTTGGCGAACTTCAATATCGTTATTTAGAAGAAGTACAAAATCTGTGGTAATTCGATCAACTGCAAAGTTTGCAATCGCAGCAAAATTAAAGTCAAAGGGGTAGGCGATCACTTCAACTCCACCGTTCTCGAGTTCTCTCAAGAGGTCGATGGATTCTTCTTCAACAGATCCGTTGTCAACGACTACGATCCTGTAGTTTTCGTAGCTACAACTATTCTTCAATGACTCAATGCAGTTGCGCGTCAAGTCAGCCATATCGCGCATTGGAATAACCACAGCCACAGATGGCGTCGACTTCGACCTTCGGTGAACAACTTTGTATGCGGATTGATCGGAAATTTCATGTATGACCGTAGCTTCATTCGCCGACAAAAGCTCTCGGTACCTATCGTTATCAAATAGACAACTAAATCGGGAAAAAGCCACATTAGCGTGGGGTTCGAAGAGGGCCAGTGGTTGCTTGGCGAGCTCGATGGCACCTTTATCCAGCTGAGAGACCTCAAAGTAAATATCGGTAATTGGAGCACCTAAAAATTGCCTCCATCCATCAAATCTTTCCGCCATTCGGCCTACATCAAAGATCGCTAACTCCGCATAGATGGGGGAGGCTATTGCCAGGTGCCTCTGGAACTTAGGTGGATTTTCAATGGTCACCGATCCACCAGTGACATCACGAACAAGACACGGGCCATATACAGCCACCGTTGCCTCAGTAAATTGCGGCGCTACCACATATTTAAGATCGGGCCGATACTCTCTCGGTGTAGAACAGATTAACATCGCGGTTTGATCTAGGTTTCCTTCGATCGGAATGTCGAACGATACCTCTTTGCCGTACAACCTTGCCATTCGCGTGGAGAAAGTTAAAGCCTCACTGCGAGGCACCGACTGTCCAGATACGACCAGTTTCACATCGCCAAAGCCAATCAACGCCATTATTGATCCGAGGCTTCTTCGCCAACTATCGTCGAAGATACCTTCGATTGAAATATGGACGATAAGGGTATTCCACCCTCCAGTAGCGCTGCCAAGTTGCAGCAAATGGATAAGATCGCCGTCGAGGCGACCGTCAAAGAGGGTCCTTGCAGAAAGGGTCTCGACCTTGGTAGAGATCTGAGTCTTTACTTTAAGTCCAGCGGCCTTTACATCTTCTAGAGACCTTGCGCGCTTGGAGTTTATAACAATCTCTTTTAGAGCGGAGCGACCTTCCTCAGAGCGAAGAGCGGTGATCGAGGATCGTGCAATTGCCGTCATACGCTGAACTTGGAAGACGTTGAGCGAGATAGACACCAACACCACTCCCTGAGTGGCAAGAGAGATCAGTACTCGCTCACCTTCATTAATGAAGATTTGCCCCACGTAAGTATTTTCGCCGCTCGAATTTAAAGCTGTGATCCGCCCCGCCTCTACCGAATGAGAAACCACGATCAAAGCAGGTTCGAGAAGTGCGTCATTTGCCACAATATAGATCTTTGCCGACGACCAACCACCTTTGAAAAAAGGTGTCACGTCGATGAACGAGTGGGGTGCCATATAAACAGAGCCCTGGCTCAATTCATCACAGATCGCCTCGAATGAGAGTATTACTTCGGAAACTTCAGACTCCTCTGTACGCCGTACGTGTACAGATTACTGTTTCGCCGCTACCGACTCCGCCTCGCTACCTGCTCCTTCAACAACACGGTAGGCGTCATAAACGCTATCTAACCGCCTCAAAGCAGTGAGGACCGAATCCAGATGCGATGGATCTGCAAGTTCAAATTCGAATCTCATCCTAGATATTCGGTCAACACCAGCTTGGGTGCTTGATGACAAGATATTTAGATGGTGTTCAGCCAATACTCGAGCGACATCTGCCAATAGGCGCGCCCTGTCTAGAGCCCGGATTTCAATCTTGGCAGAAAAAACTGAGTTGGAGATGTCGGTATCCCACTCAACGTCGATCATTCGTTCGTTTGATGAAGCCGCCAGTGCTACTGCATTCGAACAAGAGGCGCGATGAACCGACACTCCCCTGCCCCGAGTAACAAAACCAATTATTTCATCGCCTGGTACTGGAGAGCAGCATCGAGAAAAGCGAATTACTACATCGTCGAGGCCCTCTACATAGACTCCAGGAGTTTTACGCTTCCGATTCGTCCGACGATTAGTGTTCACCGTGGTTGGGATCTGGACTTCGGTCTCCTCTACAGAGAACTCTCGAAGCATCTTTTGGACCACACCCTTGGCAGATGTATGACCCTCCCCAACCGCAATGTAGAGTGCGTCTACCTCGGTAAAGCCCATGCTGGTGGCGATCTTATGGAGTTGTTCGGCACCTGAGATCTTTTGGACCGGAAGTCCCTCTTTGCGCATCGCCTTGATCATTTCATCGCGTCCTCGATCGAGAGCGTCTTCACGACGTTCGCGAGAGAACCAATGACGGATCTTACTCTTAGCCCTGGGGGTAACTACGATAGACTGCCAGTCACGCGACGGACCAGCACTTTCCACCTTCGAGGTAAATATCTCGACAGTATCGCCAGACTTGAGAGTGGAGTCGAGGGGAACGAGCCTTCCGTTTACCTTAGCTCCGATACAGCGGTGTCCAACTTCGGTGTGGATGGTATAGGCAAAGTCGATTGGGGTTGCCTTTGCTGGAAGTGAGACCACCTTCCCCTTAGGCGTAAATACATACACTTCATCGAGTTCGAGATCGAGCTTTAGATTCTCCAAGAATTCAATTGGATCTGGAGTGTCCTTTTGCCAATCTAAAATTCGACCAAGCCAAGCCATCTCAGCCGATGAATTTCCTTCTTTGTAACCCCAGTGGGCAGCAATTCCAAATTCAGCCCGCTGGTGCATCTCAAACGTCCTCAATTGCACCTCCAGAGGATTTCCTCCGGGAGCTATAACAGTGGTGTGGAGACTCTGATACAGATTGAACTTGGGGGTATTTATGTAGTCCTTAAATCTTCCTGGCACCGGATTCCAAAGGGCGTGTACCACTCCCAAAGAGGCCCAGCAATCCTTTTCCGATTCACAAATTATCCTCAAACCGATGATGTCGTAGATGTCATCGAACTCTTTGGTCTTAACGACCATCTTTTCGTAGATCGACCAAAGGTGTTTGGGGCGACCTTTGATTTCGGCAACTATCCCAACGTCAGCCAGCCTCTTCTTTAATCCTTCTAGAAGCTGCTGGATAGAGGTCTCCCGCTCTGGATTTCGGGTCTGCACCATCTGTTCAATCTCAGCGTAACGACGAGGCTGCAAGGTAGCAAAGGCCAAATCTTCGAGTTGCCACCTTATCTCTTGGATGCCTAGGCGGTGAGCAAGTGGGGCATAGATGTCCATGGTCTCTTGGGCTATACGCCGCTGCTTCCATTCAGGCAAGACCGCAAGGGTTCTCATATTGTGAAGACGATCAGCAAGCTTGATGATCAGCACCCGTGGATCTTTGGCCATCGCAATAATCATTTTGCGAACCGTCGCGGCCTGCTGCTCCTCTTTTGATTCGAAAGATAGGCGATCCAACTTTGTGACTCCGTCGACGATCGCAGCCACGTCGGGTGAGAATCTCTCTGATATCTCATCCAAATTCATGGGCGTATCTTCTACGGTATCGTGAAGGAGTGCTGCACATATAGTCGTCTCGTCAACACCTAGCTCGGTGACGATCCTCGCTACTGCTATTGGATGCGTTACGTAGGGTTCGCCGGAGCGACGAAACTGGCCGTCGTGCATCTTGACTGCGGTCTTGAAGGCCTCTTGGATCATAGAAACATCGCTATTTGGCCTACGTGCCAAATAGGAGTCAACTATGCCGGCGAGAAGACCGGCCTCAAAGTCAGCGGTTACGCCAGGTACCATAAGTTAAAGATACACCCGATCATCACTAATTTGTTTTGGTGTGATTTAGTTAACTATCTTCTTCGGCGTGAAGTAGACCGAAGTTGACGGCTTCCAGGTTCAATCAACTTAGGACGGACCCTATTTGGATCGTCGCCTTCGTTTACTTCGCCTTCTACTCCAGCTACACCTGCGCCAGAGTCTTCATCGGCGTCATCCCCATCAAAATCGATATCATCGAAGTCTTCATCGACTTCAGTTGTCATTTCGTCAACCACAGTAATTTGAGCGCTTGAACTTCTGTCAACGATGACTTGTCCTAGTTGGGATACATCACCATCGCCGCTGGTCGCCTTGGAGCTCCTCTTTTTTCCTCCTCGAGACTTTGGATCGGAGGCTGAATTCTTTGTCTTAGCACGTGCAGCCTTTTCAGCCTTCGCCTCTCTGGATGCGACGCGGCTTGCAATCTGCTGGTACTTCACCTCGCGCTCCTTCAACGATGCCAATATTGGAGATGCAACGAAGAGCGATGAGTAGGCTCCGGTGGTCAACCCAATAAAGAGCGCTAGACCAAATTGTTGCAAAGTCGTAGCACCTAGGATCTCGGCACCGATTATCAAGATTGACAAGATCGGAATAATGGCAACGATAGAGGTATTCATCGAACGCATTAGGACCTGGTTCATTGATCGGTCGACCCCGTCACTGTAGCGCATCTTTCCGCTGTCAACGAGTTCTTTGACGTTCTCTTTGACTCGGTCAAATACTACGATAGTGTCGTAGAGGGAGTACCCCAAGATCGTCAACAAGGCGATAACCGTAGCTGGTGTCACGTCAAAGCCAACGATGGCATAGATGCCAATGGTCACCAAGATGTCGTGAACCACGGCGACAAGTGCCGCAAGTGCCATCTTGACTTCAAAACGCAGAGCTATGTAGAGCGAGATCGCTATGAAGAAGCCGATCAAAGCACGAATCGCCTTCGAAGTTATCTCGCCACCCCAGGTCGGACCGACATCGTTCAAAGAGATCTTGGTCTGGGAAACGTTTGCAGCCTTGGCAAGGTCTGCCGTAACCTCGTTTTCAACAGTTGACCGTTGCGAAACTGGGTAACGAGACAGATCGGCTTGAACCTCTATGGTGGTGTTCTTCCCAGATCCAAGCGACACAATTACGGCTTGGTGAAGTCCAAGCGCCGAGATCGCGCTCTTAGCCTTTGAGACTGTTAGGGAAGAGTTCGTCACTTGCCACGAGGTGCCACCCTTAAATTCAATTCCGAAGTTAAGGCCCCTAACGAAGAGTGCGCCAATGCCAACCAATATCACTATCGACGAGACGGTGTACCAGCGCCGACGATTCTTCACGAAGCTGTAATTGGTGTGGCCATAGTAAAGGCGCGACCAGAGAGACTCTTTTTCTAGTACAACTTGACTTTCCATTTGGTTCCCTAAAACTTTGCGCAGCTAGCGACTTAGACGTTACTTACAGCCAATCCTCTTGCAACACCCAACCAACGCGCTCGAGTAAAGGTCTCACTTCGACCGAGCAAAATCACCAGCGGGCGAGTAAACGTATATGAGGTAACGACGTCAAGAAGAGTTGAGAGGCCCAAGAAAAATGCAAAACCACGCACCGGACCAATCGACAAGAGGTAGAGAAGAAGTGCACCGATAAAGGAGACCAAGTCGGCTGCAACGATAGTCCTAAATGCCTTTTTGAAGCTTCGATCGATAGAGGCCCGAATAGATCGGCCATCACGAACGTCATCTTTCAAGCGTTCAAAGAAGACGATGTATGAGTCGACGGTGACACCAATCGACACGATAAGGCCCGTAACCCCAGATAGATCAAGCGTCAATCCGCTGGTGTGGCCGATATATGAGATTATCGCCCAAAGAAGAGCCGCCGTTGTGGCAAGTCCGGTGACTACAACAACTCCTAGTGCGCGGTAGTAGAAGATGGTATAGAGCATTACTGCAATAAGTCCAATTAGACCTGCAAAGACTCCAGCCTTCAGCGATGCTGCTCCTAGCGTCGGCGATACAGTTTGGACTGTTTGCTGAACCAACTGCACCGGAAGAGCACCATAGCGAAGCACCAAGGCAAGGTTGTCGGCTTGCGACTGATTGAACGAGCCAGAGATCTGACCATGGCCGCCATAGGACGTAGAGTTGATCGTTGGCGCACTGATAACATTTCCGTCCAAGACAATAGCGATGTTTCTCTGGTAGTACTGTTTTGCTATCGAATCAAAGAGGGGCGAACCGGTCTTAGTGAGCGTGAACTGAACGATCCAGTTGCCTGTCGAATCCAAGCCAGCGACGGCGGTCTTCAACGACGAACCGGTCATCAACGTCGGCCCCAATACGTACCGTGCCGTGACTACATTGTTGGTAATTTGAGGTAACAGCACATTCGCCTTAGCAGTATCATTTTGCGCTGACGTTGTCGGTACGTACGACAAGAGATTGGAGTTAGTCGCCGAAGTGGGACAGGTTGGTGTAAGTTCAGCCGCAGTTAGATGCAGCGACTTAGGCGGTGCGACATAAGCAGTAGTGGAACAAAGTACTGGACGGAAGCGTAGTGTTGCAGTTTGGCCGACGACTTTTAGCGCAGCCTGGGGGTCTTTGACGCCTGGCAACTGGACGACGATATTGTGGCCTTGCGCAGAGATGTTTGGCTCAGCCACACCAAGACCATTGACTCGGTTTGAGATGATCGAAATAGTCTCATTCAAAGTCGCCTGACTCACTGGGTGGGCCGGTGCGTACACGACAGATAGACCGCCCTGAAGATCGAGACCTAAGACCGGTTTGTAGTTGAGTGCCAGGACTGCAAAAAAAGCACCCAGAGATATCACTACAGTTGCAAGGACCATGATCAAAGATGATCGTTTCATTTACCATTCCTAGTAGAAAACGCAACGCCGACCCATATCGGCTGCGACTCATTTGACCATAAGATTTTTACTTGACGTCGCCCTCATTGGACGATCCTTCACTCTTCTCGTGGAAGTCGTCATTTGGTTCCTCATCGAGATTATCATCGACTTCATCTTCACTATTGTCAGGATCAAATGCAACGTAAAGTGGATCGGTCTCATCTAGACGACGGCTGATCGCCCTCTTGGCGAAGGTGAGGACGAGGTCTGGGGAGACTTCAACCGCAACAGTCTCATCGTTCATTCGAACGACGCGCCCCAGCATTCCCGAAGTCATCATGACACGATCGCCAACTTCAGCCAATCTCGCCTGGGCCTGGGCTGCCTTTGCCTTATTTGCCCTTGGGCGAAGTACGAGGAAGTAAATTCCGGCGAATAGGACTAGTGGTAAAAGTAAGGAGAATGAACTCCCACTGCTTGTAGTAGCGGCTGCTAAAAACAACATTGCCGGCCTCTCCCAAAACAAAAATACGAACGACGTTTAATAGAGCCATCGAAAAATGAATAATTAACCCAAATAAGACTAGTTGGCAAATGCATTTCGAATGTTTGCAACATAGCGATCGAGGGAATTTTCGCTAATCGCCGTCCGGGCGCCGTCTACCAAGCGGTACATAAAGGTCAAATTATGAATCGTCAAAAGCGTTCCCGCTGTCGCCTCTCCCACCAGCAATAGGTGGCGTATCAGCGCGAGGGGAAAATGCTTACACGCAAGACATGGACATCCATCCTCAATTGGGGCGTCGGATACCTCATATTTTTTATTCTTAACGTGAAGTTTGCCTTGAAAGGTCAGCGCACCACCATGACGAGCAAGGCGCGAGGGGGCGACACAGTCAAACATATCAACGCCGCGCGCAATCGATTCAACCACACCAATCGGGTCACCAACACCCATTAGGTACCTAGGACGGTCATCAGGCAGGAAAGGAGTAGACGCCTCGATGGAACGTAGCATGTCGTCCCTGCTCTCCCCCACGGCTAAACCGCCAATTGCATACCCTTCAAAACCAATATCAACTATCGCCTGGGCGCTCTCTCGACGCAGATCATCTTCGGACCCCCCTTGGACGATCCCAAACTGAGCTTGATCGTCGCGAACTTTAGCCGCACGCGAGCGCTTTGCCCAAGAGTGAGTAAGGTCCATGGCACGTTGAAGTTGGTCACGAGTAGCTGGAAGGTTGGTACAAACATCTAAAACCATTGCGATGTCAGCGCCAATCTCCTCCTGGGTTAGAACTGCATCTTCTGGCGTGAGGTATATGTTCGCACCGTCGTAGATGGATTTGAAGTGAACTCCGCCCTCGTCAAACTTGGCACCGAGAGACATCACCTGGAATCCACCTGAATCAGTCAACATGAGTCGATTCCAACCGGTAAAACCGTGAAGACCCCCGAGGCTTTGAATCACCTTCGAGCCCGGTCGAAGCATCAGATGATACGTGTTGCCCAGTACCACATCGAAGCCAATTTCGGCAACATCTCGAGCTGTAGCCGCCTTTATGGTGCCTCTCGTTCCAACCGGCATGAAGACTGGAGTTCGATAACTTTTAGAACCTATAGTTACAACTGCGTTGCGAGCGCTTCCATACGTATTCAATTGTTCGAAGTTTAATATTGACATCTAATTTCCCAAAACCGCTCAACTTGGCGATCAAGTCCTCGATCTTTCCAATTTGCGATCGATTAGCCCAAGAACGATACGCGAGCCAAGCAGAAATAGCCCCAAGAAAGCAAGGGAGACCAAAATGAATGGCAAAGCCGTCCCCTGACCTACGATAACCCTCAGTATTTGGCCCAAGGCGACAGTTAGAAGCCAAACAATAACGCCAGTTGGAAGGACCTGAGTGGGACTCTTCCAATCCCGCGATACCAACCAACCACCGATTAGACCTACCAGAAACGGCCAAGATGTAGAGAAAATACCGCGGACACTTTCGCCGTGGCCATGGCTTTTTCTCCCTATCACTACAAAGGCCACCACAAATACGAAGTCAGCGGCCGCTGCTCTGACAGCCTTTATCTTCAAAACTATTCTCCTAGATGGGCTGCGACCAATAAGTCGCTTACCAAAAGATTCTAACTAGCAGAGCACAAAGAGGCTCAAGTGTTACCTGAGCCTCTTTGACATCCAAAGTTGGCACCGCTCGTTACTGTTGTATGGCGCGTCCTCTTTGTACCCAAGAGAGCGATAGAGGCCAACGGCGGCAACGAGGTCGTTATGGGTGTCGAGCAATATGCGCTCACATCCAATTGAAATCGCCGCGGCTTCAAGGCGTTCCATCAATCGTCTGCCTATCTTTAGTCCTCTCGATGAATCCTCGACCCACAATCTTTTGACTTCAAAATCAGTGCCATTGAGCGGCGCAAGAGTCACTGTACCTAAAGGAAGATCTCCCTTTTTGGCCAAAAAGATGTGGCTATTGCCCTTTTTACAAAATTCTTGCCACTCGATATCAGTGACCGGATCGACCCCAATCTGTAAGAACAACTCCTGACGATATCTTTGAGTACAGTAAGTAACACTAGGGTCGTCCAGGCTCGTCTCGATAATTACGACCTCCCCGCCAGGGGCAGGAGTTGATTCGCCTAGATCTCCAATAACTTTGCCACCTAGCACCTCTAAGATTTTGAAGATCGTAATATCGGTCATAGCTTGAGAGAATTCTTCCCTTGAATCGTCGATAAAGAAGTGAGATTCTCCCGCGAAGAGATACAAATTGCTCTCGGGATGAGCGCTTTGAAACTCCAGAAAAGACGAGTGATCCTCTTCGGCAAAGAATGGGTCGTCCTTAGATGCGATCACCGTAACGCGGGGACCAAAGTCGTCGCTTCGACCAAGTGGTGGAGGGACAAAAGATGCGATGTATATGAGATCTTCCACTTCCGAAAGTTTTTCTTCGCTTAGTCCCGCCACTGCCATTGCCCCATATGAGATAGCTATTACGGCGTCGAATCGAGGTAGGGAGTAGGGTGATTTAGCCAGTTCACCACCTAAGAATCCATGTCGTTCTTCAGCGTAGGCTTGACCGGCTTCGACGTCTTCAAAAGTCCTTCCATCAAATAGATCGGGCATTACTACCTCGATATTCAATCTCTCGAGGCGCTCTTTGAAACTAACCATTCCAGGGGTAACTCCAAGAATGTGGTGTAAAAGAAGTACTCTCGCCATAGGAGTACTGATTCTAGGTTGACAGATCACTCCCATCAACTTAAGGCCACTCTGGATCATCAGTAAACCTCGCTCCCATTCCTCAAAAAAATTGACCGTGCGCATCGACTAATATGGCCTCATGGTAGAGAACTCAGGAATTCGCAAAGAAGGCATGGATCGGTCGGTCCTAGCAAAGGATGATCTATTTCTACACATGAATGGAGAATGGATCAAAAATAGTGAGATTCCCGCTGACAAGGCCCGTTACGGATGGTTTGCCCAGCTCGCTGAAGATGCAGAGTTAGCAGTACAGCAAATAGCAGAGGAGTGCGTCTCGACCCCTTCCGATGATGAAGAAGCCAAGATCGGAAAACTCTACTCATCTTTTATGAACGAGACCCTGATAAACCAACTGGGCAAGGATCCGCTATTGCCGATAATCGAAGAGGTCAGCGCCATAAGCAACATTGAGGAGTTCTTTGAATTTCTCGCAAAACAAATTTCGACAAACATTCCATCGTTCTTCGGCGCCTTTGTCGACAACGATCCAGGTGATCCGAGTAGATATATTCTTTTTTTGGAGCAAAGTGGAATCGGACTTCCCGACGAACAGTACTACCGCGAGGATCGATTTGCACCGATCATAGAAGCATATAAGAAGCACATTGCCCGAACGTTAGAACTTATTGGGGAGGACCAAAGTGGAGAGGTCGCT
Organism: Actinomycetes bacterium; assembly: GCA_021805205.1. Classification (GTDB taxonomy): domain Bacteria; phylum Actinomycetota; class Acidimicrobiia; order Acidimicrobiales; family Acidimicrobiaceae; genus Acidithrix. Next base: position 16,244 of record JAJZFV010000015.1, read on the forward strand.
TCAACCATAGTTGACCTCGAACGGCGGATAGCAAGATGTCACTGGGACAACGTTACTTGCCGCGATCAAAATAAGACATACAACTTAACCAATTGGGGCAAGCTCGAAGAACTCATTGTCGCAGCGAATCCTGTACTCAAAAAAGCAATCGAAAGATACTTCAAAGAGATTTCGTCGATTATATCCAAGATGGATGAAATCGTAATAAGACAGCCAAGCTTCTACCGCGATGTTGCAATGGTCCTAGGCCAAACGCCACTTGAAGATTTAAAGTCGTGGCTCAAGTGGGGAATCGCACGATCCATGTCACCTTATCTAAGTGACGATTTTGTCCAAGCTCACTTCGACTTTTATTCAAAGACCCTCACAGGAACACCAGAACTTTCGCCAAGGTGGAAACGTGCAGTGAGCCTACTAAATGGAGCTCTAGGCGAAGCAGTTGGAAAGAGCTATGTCAAAAGGCACTTTGACGAAGATGCCAAACGTGCCATGGACGAATTGGTCGCAAATTTGATTGAGGCGTACCGCCAAAGTATCAACGAACTTAACTGGATGAGTAAAGAGACCAAGATAAAGGCGATCGAAAAGCTTGAGCAGTTCACTCCGAAGATCGGATATCCGAAAAAATGGCGCGACTACAGCGGTCTCGAAGTCGTATCTACATCACTTGTCGCTAACATCTTTGCAATTTCGCGTTTCAGTCACGACTATGAGATGTCAAAGATTGGAAGCCCTATAAATCGAGACGAATGGTTCATGAATCCTCAGACGGTAAACGCTTATTACAATCCAGGATTCAATGAGATCGTCTTCCCCGCTGCGATCTTGCAATTCCCTTTCTTTGATAAAGACCGTGACGATGCTGCCAACTACGGAGCAATTGGTGCCGTAATTGGACATGAAATCGGACATGGATTTGACGATCAAGGTTCAAAGTTCGACGGAAACGGAAAGATGGAAAATTGGTGGTCCGATAGCGACCGAGAAGCATTCGAACTTCGCGCCAAGAAACTAATCGACCAATACAATGCCTTATCTCCCAGGCAAACACCACACCTCAAGGTAAATGGCGAGCTTACTGTTGGTGAAAATATAGGAGACCTGGGTGGTCTTGGAATAGGTTGGAAAGCATACCTAATCTCACTGAAGGGCCAGGAGGCGCCCGTAATCGATGAACTCACCGGTGCTCAGCGATTTTTCCTATCATGGGCTCAAGCCTGGCGCGAAAAACGACGCGACGCTGAGATGGAGCGCCTCATAACAATCGATCCACACTCTCCAAGTGAGTTCAGGTGCAACCAAATCGCGAAAAACCTCGACGCCTTTCATGAAGCCTTTGGAACCGATGAGGCATCTGGGATGTGGCTGGACCCCAACGAGCGAGTTTCGATCTGGTAATACCTAAGAGCCACCATTCGAGAGGGAGTTAGGGTTGGCATCAAAGATAAAAGTAGATCTTCATCCGATCTACAACAGCTCAAGAGCAATCGACGCAGCCCTTAACGATGCCTTCGCTGAAGCGGAACGAATCAAGGCGGCATCGATCGAGATAATTCCCGGCAAGGGAAGTGGTCAACTCAAAAAACACGTCATTCGATTCTTAGAACAAAAAGAGATAAAAGCCAAGTACCACCGTCTAGAAAAGGACTCCGATAATTTCGGCCGACTCTTCGTTCACTTCAAATGGAAGTAAGCAGCTGCAAGTATGCCTAACAACGTGACCCGATCTACTAGGAGGCCAAATGCCCCAAGATGAAATTATTCCAGACGACAAAGATTGGACCTTCGTAATCACCGAAGGTTGTAGCGAATGCTCTTTCGCGCCATTTCCCGCCATAGAGACCAGCTCTAGGATCGTAAGTGCTGCAAAATACTTTGAGGGAGCACTAGCACAACCAAACGTATCGTTGCGACCTGCACCGGGGGTCTGGTCGCCCCTTGAATATTCATGCCACGTACGTGACGTCTTTGAACTATTTGAAGAGCGCCTTTCCAAAATGATCCAATTTGACAACCCAGAGTTTGACAACTGGGACCAAGACCAGGCTGCAATCGAGAGAGACTATCAAAATCAAAGGCCTGAAGAAGTTCTAAAGGAATTGCAACGCAACGCCGAAGGTATCGCAAAGTCCTTCGCTTCTGTAACCGACGACCAATGGCAAAGAAGCGGCTTGCGCAGCAATGGATCGTACTTTACGATTGAATCTTTTGCAATCTACTTCATTCACGATATCGAGCACCACATCCACGACATTGAACTGCAACTTCAATTGAGTTAGATCAGTGATTGATCACTAAAGGTGTAGCCCCCAACGGAGATCGCCATCGCGAACTAAGATTAGAAGGTGGAGTAGGGTACTGATTCGTGCAATTCTATCGATTTTGTTGCTAGTTGCGATCGACGCATCCATCAGAAACATCAAAACGACGCTGATCCAAATAAGGTCATCAGTACCTATACGAGTGGACTGTCGCTACCGCGTGCTGGAATAAGTGTGGATTAGAACCCGTTACTTTAGGACCATACCCCCCAAATTGGCAATTGCCAATGACTACATCGTTTAGTTAGATCTCAAGCACCTTATGTGGGCAATTTCGGTCCAACATTTCCGGAATAGTTTTGAGAGTACCTTGCCAATGAGATCTGAATTCCGACCGATAAGTCTCTGTGCCGCTAGCACTTAATACCGTAATAACGCAGAAGAGGTGCGGTAGTGCACCGACCTGGCACCTCGTGATCTCAGAGTCGCATCAATGACGGAGAGCCATCGAATGCGCCAACCCAGTAAGAGACCTTCGGCGGACTTGCATGGATTTATCGATCCGATAAGCCGCTGCGAAATGGTCTGTCGTTGCGAACTTCACCCACTTGGTATCCACGAGCAACGCTTGAAGCATTCTCTGGGGTCAACTTCTTCAGCAACAGCGCGAAAGGGTGAGAATTACTCACTTCGATTCTCATGGAAACCTTCGTCACAAAGCTCGAAGAGCCGCGGCCTCTCCCCGTGTCTCTTCACTTCGCACTGAAATTTGTTACCTTAACTGATATTTCTTTCGCCAACTCTGAAAACCGTCCAGAAATGTTGCAAGACCCCGTCGAAAGCTGAGGAGCCAGGTACGCCGGCGATCAAACAAGGGTCATACCAAATGGAAATTTGGATATGTCACTCCGCTAGAAACGGAGGAGCCACGTCGGGAGATTCAAAACACACGTAAAAAAGGGCCGATCCTTTCGAACCGGCCTTTTTCTCACTTTACTTGGTGGCGGGGGCAGGATTTGAACCTACGACCTTCGGGTTATGAGCCCGACGAGCTACCATGCTGCTCCACCCCGCGATGTGCGTTATAACATCATAGCGGCAGAATACAGCAATCAAGCCGATCGGATCAATGATTATTGCACTATGCCGAAGTTGCCGCTCCAGCCTTTGGAGTAGTTACCGTTGTTGTAGATGTAGAGGAAGACTTGCTAGTACTTGAACTCGATGAATTCGACGAATTCAATTGAGAAAGTATCGATCCAATCTGGTTTACATAGTTTTGATAGGACCCAAGGTTTCCAGCTTTCAAAGCTGCTTGAGCCTGAGAATACAACTGCTGGGCTTGAGTGACTAACGGAACGTTGGAGTTCGAGCCAGTCCCCGTTGAGGTTGAAGAGTTAGAGGATGATGATCCGCCTGCAGTGACGCTACTCGCCCCTTCAACGTTAGGAAGCACCGTACCAAAGATGTCGTTCAACGCTCCAGCTAAAGTTGGCTCCATTGCGGCCTGAGTGCCATAGACAACAATCACTTGCTTGATCTCCGGCAACGAGTTTTGCACCGATGCAACGTAAAGCGGCCGAATATAGAGGAGAGATTGACCGACCGGGACCATCAGCGTTGTCCCAAAGCTAACTTGAGAACCGTGCTGATCCAAAAGGCTAATCTGCTGCGAGATTGCGGTTGTAGCGTTGATACGGGCATTTATCAGGGCAGGACCGTCGAGCTGCTGTCCTCTCGGCGTCACATAGTCATACAACTTGCCATAATTACTAGGATCACTTCCTGCGACCAGAAAACCAGTTAAGTTCTGCTGTGCCCCTGATTGAGAAACCGGAACAAAGGGCTCCAGGAGAGTAAAGGTAGGTTGACTTTGGCCGGGAAGCTGAAGCATCTGGTACTCAGGTGCAAACTTGGCTGCATTTCCGTTGTTGACCGAATTAGCTAGAGCTTGGTTCACCGGTCCAGTTCCTGGATCTTGAGCTATAGTCCAGGCATCTCCCGCGTTGTAAAAGCTCGTAGCATTCGTAATGTGATAGTAGCCATACATGCTTGCTTGGACATTGAGGAGGTCCTCAGGGTACCTAAAGTGCGCGGCCAAGGTTGAAGGTACTTGGCTCGCTGGGGTAAACATTCCTGGGAAGATCTTTTCGTACGCCTGAATTATAGGGTCCGACGGATCGGTTACGTAAAAGTCCATCGAACCGTTGTAGGCGTCAATTACGATCTTTACTGAATTACGCACGTAATTGAAGTTGGTGTTAAGTCCACTCGAGGATGGGAGTGCCGGCGCATTCACCTCTTGAGAGTAAGGGTAAGAGTCGCTAGTGGTATATGCATCCGCGATCCAAACGATTCGACCATTCACGATCGCAGGATACGGATCGCCGTCTAACTTCAAGAATGGAGCAGCTTTGGCGATTGCGCTCTGTATGTTCCGGTAGTACATGATTCGCGAATACGGTTGGATCAGCCCCGAAATCACCAAGTTGAAGTCAGAGAATCTCAACGCATATGCGCCACGACGTATGAACGATGTAAGAGGAACACCACCGGTACCGTTGTAGTGAGTTTCAACCGATGTTCCGTTTTGAGTTTGAAAGTCAATCTCCGGCTGAGAGGTGTTGCTTACCACGTACCCAGACTCACCTAGACCATAGTAGACCTGAGGCTGAGTTATGGTTGGGGCACCGTTAGTTGAAACCGGCGGGACGTCACTGATCGAGAACGAGGGATTGCCATCCGCGGTTATGTTATTTGCCGGAGCAAGAACGGCTCCGTAGCCGTGGGTGTACTGAAGGTGAAGGTTGACCCAAGACTGCGATGGAAGATCGGCTTGGTTGAGCTCACGCACGCCGATAATCGTTGGAGTTTCAGTCCCGGCGATCGAGTAGCGGTCCACGGCCAAAGCGTTGAATTGGAAGTACGATCGAATTGCTTGAAGCTTATTAAAGGTATTGATTGGAGAGATTGGATCCCAGAGGCGAACGGCTGCAAGAGTTGCATCTGCCGACTTCAGCGTTGAACTGGTAAGGTTTTGAGAGTAAGCGAAGTTGACCTGATTTATGCCATTCAAGCCGTATGCGTATCGGGTCGCTGCAATGTTTCGAGCGATGTACGGCGATTCCTTAGAGACCTGCGAAGGCTGCACGATGAATTGCTGCATAACTGCGGGGTAAATACCGCCCAAAATCACCGACATCAAAGCCCAGAGACCCACTGCAATAATTGGAAGTACCCAACCCTGCCTACGTATGTTGTAGATCAGAATTCCAGCCGAGGCGATAGAAATGACCACTAAGAGCGATAGGGCGGGGAGAACTGCATGGACGTCGGTGTATCCAGCACCTTCAACGAAGCCTCGCGTCGAAGTAACCAAATGATACCTCTGGTAGTAATAACCGGCCGCCTTGTCCAGGGCCATCAACGCCACGAGAAGCGACAGATGTGCCTTGACCTTTGAACCTACTCTCGGCCCTTGACCCTGTACCTTTATTCCACCGTTGAAGTAGTGAAACGCCAGTGAAGCCAGAAAAATGACCATTAAGGCCAAGAATATCCAACCGATTACAAAGGTGATAAACGGCAATTTGAAGACGTAAAACGAAGCGTCTTGATGAAACAAGGGATCCGTTTGGTGGAATGGGACTGAATTTTGGAAGAGTAACCAATTTTGCCACTGTGAGGGAACACTCGATCCCACGATCAATGCAAGCGCCGCCGAGACCGCTAACCGCCCAAAAACTCGAACCCTAACTCGTGATGCACGAAAACGTCTTATCAATTCCTCTTCAGGTGACGCTATCGACTCAGAGAGGCTCAGACGTTCGGCAACCGTCAAACTGACGAAGCAGCCAGCAAAAAATACCACATCAAAGATAACCCCTAAGATCACCTTCGTCGAAAGCGTGGTACTCCACACATTAGAGAGGTTGACAGACGAGAACCAAAGATAATCTGTGTAAAAGATTGCGATACTTCTGAGCGAAAGAATCAAAATAATAATTACCGCTACGACTACGAGCAGAATAATCTGACGTCGTGATAGGCGCTTGCGTGCTATGGGTAGGTCCGATGGTCGTTTCATTACGATTTTAACCTTATGCGAAATAGGGGACTAAGAGACATCTACACCCAATATGGGCAGGTGGGGCCGGGTTTCCGGTTGGGAAGTTGCTCCCTACATCAATAATGCCTTCTAACTCATTATCTTCACAATCCGCGCATCCGCCTTCGCCACTACGCACCCAAGTCACCTTGGCAACGTCGGTACAAGTAATCAGCCAAGTTGATACGAGGATCGAGATCATATCCGATACAAGCGTCTCGACGAATTCGGTTTTTAGTTCCCTAAAAGTGGCACCGAGACGCGTCGATAGCGCAGCCAAATCATCACCCATTCCAGTCCCGATAACACTTTGCACCCTTGAAGCAACCTCTTCGGCTAGTTCAAGTGCAAGCTCATCGACGGCTGCCCTCATCTCAACGCTCGGCTTTACCGAGACATTCCACTTTCCATCGCCAGCACCTTGAATGAGCTGAATCTGAGAGAAGTATCTCGAGGATTGTTCCACGATTGGTTGAACGAAAGAGGCCATTACATCTGAGTACGCTCGAGCAATCTCTTGAGTTTCAGAGACGATACGCCTAGCTTCATCGGCGCCACCGATCCTCAAACCTTCGAGTAAAGCGTTTTGGTCATCTTGAACCACGCGCTTTATGCGCCTTGTTGCTTGGCTTCTTAGCGAAGAGAAGGCGTCCCCGTACATTGCAGAGATCGCCTCTTGCAAACTCTCTGGCCTTTGAGTTGACGATCCATCGAAGTCCGAGGCAACGACATCATCCGAAGCTTCGACCTCTTCTTTTATTTGAGAATAAGTTTGATCAGCTACATCGATGACATCAACTTCAACGACCTTCACATTTCTGGGTGTTTCCAACTCGTTCTCTGAACGCTCCAAAAGCCGACTAAAAATATCCTCAACCACAAAGTGGTCACCGTGACGCTTATCGTTTGCGCTATCAGAGTTGGAGCTCGTTATTGAGGGTTCACTTTGTTCCAAAGCATCGGTATCGAAGAAATCGGCACCTAGGTCGGTGAAATCGCCATCACCTGCGATATCGTCGGCCCTAATTTCCGCTTCCTCCACTGGATCAGATCTATCTGGTTCGGCGCGCAAAGAGGGCCAACGACCTAGCCCACCCCTTCCAGCGCTAACTTCTTTCTCGACCACTTCATCTCTAGGGGTCTCACGGCTAACTTGCTCTTCAATAGAAGTTTCATGAAGACCGTCTGTATCATCAAAATAGAGAACCTTAGCAGAAGACTTACTGGCTAAATCTTCGCCAGGCGGTTGATCAATTGAGTTCGAATCCTCTTCTGCAAATGCCTCCGATACCACGATTTGACCATCCTTGGAATCTTCATCAGGGATCTCGTCAACTACTGAGACGGATTCGTCGAGTTGAGATTCCTCCATCCGTATAGAAGAGGGTGTGTCTTCAAAAGTTGGATCCACCTGACCAAGGAGCGCATCGAGAGCAAGTTTTACCCCTCGAAGTTCCCCTGTAAGTTGCTCTTTTTGCGCCTCGATGAGTTGGAGAACTTCACGAGCTTCATTAGTTCTGCGGTCTATTTCGGCGTATACCTCTGCTCTTACCTCCTTGGCCTTTCGAACAATAGAGTCAGCATCATATCGGGCCTCCTGAACCAGAGTTCTTGCAAGCTCTTCGGCCCTTTGAACCTCGCTGGTGATCTTAGTGTTGGCCTCTTGGGTTATTCGATCAATCTCTTCCCTATGGATCCTCAGCTCCTCAGACATCTCGAGACGATGGGCTGCCTCTTTCTCAGCGACCGCGATATCAGCTGCCTCGCGAACTGAACGCGAATACTCGTTAGCCTTCGCACGAATCGAGTCGCTCGCAGCCGTAGCACTCTTTAGAATCTCTGCCGCCTCTTCACCTAAGGCCGATGTAATCGAAGCTAGATCAAGCTTTGGCGTGGGCGCGATTTCTGTCGGAGGCGGCGTACTAATATGACTCTTCATCTTCGCCGCTAGAAGGTCATATAAGCGATGCTGCTCAGCGACGTAGGTTCCAATGAGCGCAAGGTAACGATTGACTTCTTCTGGCTTGAAGCCTCGCCTCGTAACCGTAAAAGTTTTAGATGCGATCTCATTGGGAGAGAGTCGCTCGCTTGACTGCGGTATCAGGGGGTTATCACTCATAGTTAGATACAGCTTAGGAGGCCAAGGTCCAACAGTTATAACTGTTTAGGGGTGTGTAGGAAGTAAAACCTTATACCTTCGAAGTTGATCTATGGCCTGTGCCAGACTTTTTACTCCCACGACCTTCAAATTCGTTAATCCCGCAGATTTAGCGGCCGCCACCTCAACCGGTGGAACTAAAAACAGGCGAACGCCCGCATCATAGACTGCAACTGCCTTTTGCTTTACTCCACCGACGTCACCGACTGTACCGTCGGCCGAGATCGTCCCCGTAACGGCCACCTTTGCGCCCGGCGCTACCTTAATGACCCCCAACTGCTGAAGGATCCCAAGGGTAAAGGCCAAGCCTGCCGAAGGGCCGCCAATCTGACCCGTCTCTATCGAAAATGGATGCGCTAATTGAACCGTTTCAGATGGTGCTAGGGTAACGCCAACGACACTTCGTCCGTTATCGGAAAATTTCCTTACGTCGACCACCTTCCGAATCGGAGCGCCCACCTGTGCCGAGCTGCGAAGAACCGTTAGAGTCAGCGATTTTCCAGCAGATTCGATTCCACTTACCACAGCCGGCAGAGTCGTAGCGCTCTTTCCATTAACTGCAACGATAAGATCGCCAGGAAGAATCGACGACGATGTATTGGGGAGGGTTGCGACAACTTCAACTCCTGGCACCAAAGTTAAATTGCGCCCCGCAAAAGAGTAGGCAGCAATAACCGCGGCACTCTTAGCATCAATCATTTGTCCTACTTGCTGAGTAACAATTTGACCTGGATTGGTAGAGCCAAAGATAGCTGAAGCAGGGTAAACATCGATGTTCTTGTTGAAAGAATCAATCACCTCTAGACCAAGTGTTAGTTGCATCAGATTGACGTCAGTCATATATATGTGACCTTGGTTGGCCAACGAAGAGTCATTCAAATGAATTTGCCCTTCAACGGCTATGGCATCACCTGGAGAAAACGAGTAGTACGAGATAGGTACAAATGCCACCAGTAGAAGCGCAATGAGCACTACTACCGCTCCTCCCAAAACAAACCTTCTTTTTAGCATCACTACTGAACCTCACAAGAGAGCTGCCGATCGCGGGGTGCCGAAGTTGCACCGACAACTACGATTTAAAACTAGGGCCAAAAGCCTCGCTAGTAACGCGCATCCACGTAGATCAAGGTGAAAGTTCCCGTGGAACTCTGTATACGCCTGGATGCAGCGAAAATTTCTCGGGGAGAGCCAATTGTCGTCAGGTAAGGAATCGTTTCGATTCAACATCAGTCCTTTAGACCAGGATGAACTAAGTGCAGCTGCCGAATGCGTAGAAGCTTTTCATACCGGCGACGTCGAAATGGCTAGAAAGCACATCAAACACAACAACCCTAGAGTTAGGGCCTTCGCTATCGAAGCGCTCTCAAAATATAACGAAATTACCGTCGACGACATCAAACGAGAGATTGATTCAGGTGAAGTAGAGAGCTCGATAGCCGTGGTACGAGCCGGCAAGAATCTTGGATACACCTTCGATGAATTCATCTCCAGAAAAGACCTTCACCCCCTAGTTCGAGAATCGATCATCTTTGAAGTGGGTGAAGCCAAAGCGATCTCTCATCTGCCCGTATTGAATGAGTTGGCATCGAAAGATGATGATCCGATGATAAGAGAGGCTGCCGTAGTAGCAATAGGCAACATAGGCGACCCATCTTCTCTACCCGTGATCCTCGCTGCGACAAGAGATAAGACGAACATCAGAAGAAGGGCCGCCGTTGCACTCTCTCAGTACGAAGAAGAGGAGTCGCTCGAAAGGCTACGCAAATTAGCGGTGGAGGATAGAGACTGGCAGACCAGGCAAATTGCACAGGCAATTATCGAAATTGAAGAGGGCGACTAACCTTCTAATTTCTAACCTGACCAAGTATTTTGGCTGCTCCTAAAACCACCGCACGTTCAACCACGGGAGGATGATGAGCCGGAATTCGAACCAACGACTCAATCAGTTCATCGAAGCCCCGCAAAAGACTAGCCCTACCAACAAGGTGAATACCCTGCTTCGATAAGTCGTTCGAGATCTCAGCCGGTGCTTGTTTCAATGTATTCAAGACTACGTCACATATTGATCCGACGGCGCTTCGCACCGCACTCGTAAGCTCTGATGACTCCACTTCGACTGTGTGATCGGCGCCAGTATCGACGTGTCGCCCCTTCAACGTTGCAACTACCGATGTAGCACCATCGGTTAGATCTACTAGAGCAACTTTGAGCTCCTCTATATCCGAGTCAAACATAATCAATTGATAGACGTCACGAAGATACCGGCTTATTGCTTCGTTAAGACTTTCACCACCTACGAAACCATTTTGCGTCTCGATTGAGTCACCGAGTGCAAGAATCCCGGCGAATGTAGTTTGAGCCCCAATCGATGCAACCATTACACCATCGGGGCCTTGAATATCGGCTCCAGCCCCGACCGCCGCTGCTACCGTTGAGTCAACGAAGATTACACTCGCAGCTCCGGCTTTCGAGAGGGCTGACGCCATCACGCGCTTTTCAGCCGTAGTCAAGAACGAGGGGGTGGCCAACGCAATATGGGGCTTTCCTCTCCGAGAGGACGAAATACGTTTGATAACCGCACGAAAGTAGCGCTCAGCCAGTCGAACGTCATCAAGTCTTCCACCGCGGATTGGCCTTAGTACTATTAGATTTCCCTCGGCACGACCCTCCATGCTCGCTGCCGACAGACCGACGTCCATCACTTTCCATCGTTTTTGATCTACGACAATTAGGTTTGGCTCCGACACGACCTCTTCTGTAGATAGATCACACCACGAGATTGAAGAGCTTCCTAAATCCAACGAGACATACCTAGACAGCCTGCTTCCTTTCATCATCAAAGGAAGCTGAACGGTTCAAACTAGATATTGCAGTCATGCGAGCACTGAAAGATTCAATGCTGGAGTGGTTGCGGCGAGGAATTTTTTCTACGAGCGTGATGAGAAGCCCGAGGACAAAAACCCCTCCAAGGGGTATACCGACATATAAAAGATTCGACATCCCAGCTCCTTTCAAATTAGGAATAAAAACTTTTACAACTGCTCTATAACAGAAGAATTTTTTGACCAGTCGCTACCTTCGCTCCAAGTCTCTTTTTTCCAAATTGGAACTGAGCGCTTGAGGGTATCTATGGCAAACTTTCCGGCTAGGAAAGCTGCCTCACGATGCTCGGAGGAAACCGCAATTACCACAGTTGACTCTCCGACCTCGCAGGGTCCGAGACGATGGCCAATTGCGACTTTAACTATCCCGTCAAAGTCGAACGAAGTTGAAAAGGCGACTTTACTTAGTTCATTAATGATGACTTCTTCGTACGTTTCGTAAGAGAGTGAGGTAACTCCGTCGCGACCATCCGAATGATTGCGGACGTTGCCACTGAAAAAGACGACTGCACCGGCTCGCGGATCTTCAACGAACCTTACGGCAGCGTTGAAATCGAGTTGGTCTCTAGTGACGTAGACCCAGTGACGACCGTCTTTAAAATCACGTACGCCCGAATTTTCCGACATTTTTAGACGACACCTCAACGACTATTGGTTCCTAGTCTACTACGAACCTTGAATATTGCCTGAAGGTTGCAGTCAAGGTTATATAAAAGGAAAAGTGCCCATCTTTTTGGTAATACATGTGATGGGTGCTTTGAAGTCAGACCTCCACTCAGGTACCCTTTATTAGGAACTTATGAGCGATTACTCCGACTGGAACAGCGAAGACGACGATGAAAATTCAGCCGGTTATATTCCGCCTGACGATCGTATCTGGCTTCACCCAAGCGAAAGTGGGCGCATCGCATCGGGTCAAACCTACCAACGGAAAAACAACTGGCAAAGACTCTGGGCAACTTTTCTAAAACGTCCAATTACGATGGCGGCATTGTTTCTAATGATTGGCCTCGGAATCGGAGGAGCTTCCACTTCGATATCTTCAAATCCAAAGACCGTTCCTGCGACATCGAGCGCAACAGCAATTGAGCTTCCGTCTGGATTGTCATCAAAGATCAACTCAATATCCCAAGCTGTGACAACGATGAAGACAACCAAGGGAGGAATGTGGGAGGCTGCAACCTACGTCGGCAGCTCAAATCTCTTAGTCACTACTGCGGAATATTTAAAGTTATACCAAGACGTATTGCTTCAAAACACCTCTAAAAAAGGTAAAAGTACCTGGATCACAGCCAACGTGACTGCCATCGATCCCTTGACAAATGCTGCAGTTCTCACCATTGGAAGTAGCTCACATGCGTTCGTTCCTACGTTCTCAACCGACACACCACCCACCGGTGCCTTGGAAGAGATCGTGACACCGAACTTAAGCGGTAGTAAAAAGCTCGTTTCGGCCGAGATAGTCTCACGTTCAACTGCAATTTCAGTTTCGAATCAGATCTACATTCCCAACGGGATCGCTCTTTCGATTGGGCGACAAACCGTCCCCTTGGGTTCTCTAGTCTTAGACCCCGAGGGTGATCCAGTCGGAATAGTAACCGACGTTCGGACCTCGTCTCAGGGCAATACCGCCTATGCGACTCCAATGCCCTCGCTTATAAACGTAGCCAACCTCGTAAATAGCCATCAAATTGTCGCACACGGCTACCTTGGCATCGTCGGCGTTGCCGATGTAACTGAACTCAAAGGATCAACGATCTTCGGTATCAAAGTTGAGTCCATCGACCAAAACTCACCTGCCGACAATGCCGCAATTGCAGTTGGAGCCTTCATCATCTCTGTCGATGGCATTAAAGTAACCTCCATGCAGCAACTACAGACGATCCTCCAATCAAAGACGCCAGGTACCACCGTTTACCTTGGTCTAATCCAGGGTGGCCAAGAGCGAGAGATGAAGGTAGTTCTTTCTGCGCATCCAAATAATTGAAAGCCGAACTTCATAGCAATATCTAAGATTTCGGTGTTATTGTTCAAGCCGTAGAGAAAATGTTTAGATCTCCACCGCGCAAGGGTTGTATCGCCAAATAGTGATTGCTCGGAATAACTCGAATGCGGTCCTTGGTGAATGACGCATAAGATTCTACAAATTAATGCTTCTGATAGGAACTGCGAGATGACGGAAAATCCATTTGGCTTCAATCCACTCGAGACTGTGTTCAAAGATTTGATGAACATGCTTTCTGGACAACGTGACGTTCACAAGATGGTTGCGCTCCAGATGGCAACCTCAATCGCATCGTCTTCAGACGGAGAAAATGTCGACCCATCCCTTCGAATGAAAGTCGAAAGCATGGTCGATATCGCTAGGAACGAATTGCTCTTAAATTCCCCCCTTGGAAGCTCCGCTCCACTTTCGTCAGCCAAGATTATTTCGGCAAACGGAGTTGCCAGAGTAGAAAACCTCTTAGCGCGAATAAAGCCGCTAACCGACATTTTGACGACTCAGACAGAGTCATCACTGACCAACCCGCCGTCGACAGCTCCAGAACTTAGCGGCATACCCCTGGGACAGATAATGGCGATGACTGGGCCGATGATGATAGGAGTGAACATAGGTTCAGCCGTGGGTCATCTCGTCTCCGAGATTCATGGTGACTCAGATATCCTTTGGCCGAGATACGGCGACGAGATTGCCATTTACCCCCATCGCTTGCGACAATTCGCTCAGGATTGGTCACTCGATCTAGATGCATACCTTATGTGGACGCTTATAAATCAGCTCGTCTCCAACACCGTAATCGAATCCTCTCACATCTCAACGGAGCTAAATGCAATAGCTAAGCGCCACATCACTTCGATGTCAAGCGCCGCAGATGCACTCACCAATCAACTGGGAGAGATGGATCTTTCCGATCCAACGGCACTAGAGCGGTTAGGGCAAGATCCGTCGCAACTATTTTCGGTCGCGAAGAACGACGAGCAGGATCGCTTGGTAGCCGAGTCACAGCCCTTCCTGGCAGTGGTGGTAGCCCTCATCGACTGGTTTACGCTCACGTCGGCAAAGCGCCTAATCGGCCCAACGGAATCAATAAATGAAGCCCGCGTCAGAGTACGACGGGAAAGATTTGAAGGATTAGATCTCTTTGAAGCCCTCTTTGGGATCGGAGTCTCTTCGGCAACTTACGAAGTTGGCAACCACTTCATCTTCGGAGTTGTTGAAAGAGATGCAGAAGAGAAGCTAATAAAGATCGTTGAGGATCCCAATTACATGCCTACACCTAGCGAAGTTGAAGCTCCTGGATTGTGGTTGGCCCGTATCGAAACTATCTAGTGGAATAGCCGAATTACATCTATAGAACTATCTAGGTCATGACGATAAGCGTCATATGGAATGGTCTTTTAAAGATGATGAAGATAACGCATTCGCTCAATTCTTTGCCCCCAAACCGACTCCCGAATGGACGCTCGACGAGGAAGAGGTAGCGGACGATACCGTCGTCGATAGCGATGCGGTTAGGAATGAGTATGAAGGTTTCGAAGCAGCTCTTCTAAAGATTGCAGCCCTCGACCCGATCGATGATGAGGTGGTTGCTCCACTACCTTCGACGCACTTTGTATTTGACTCATTTGGGAGCACCTCCTCCTCAGAGCCCTTCGATGATGAAGAAGACATAATTGATATACCTTTCAATCCTGATCCAAACTTTTCCTTCGAATCAATGCAGTTCGAGAAGAAGCCAGTGGTTGAACCAATAGAGATCTTCGACTATGAGAAATTCGCCGAAGAAGCTACAGAGGATGAGGAAGTCGCGCCAGTTCTTCCTGAAATTGAAGTCAACTTCGACGCCGAGCGAAGATTTATGGGAGCGCGCAGAAACGAGCTGATCTTCGGTAATAATGCGCCGGCTAGGCGCGAAGGTTATGGAATTAGCAACGAACTCTTCGAGGTTCTGAGGCAGACAGCACTTCTTACAGCTTCAACAAAGGATGTCAGGAGCTCATACTTCACGATCGTCGAAGATCCTTCACCTGCGAAGTTACAGCCTGAAGAGAAAATCTCAGTTCCTCTAGAGGTTGAAGACCTCGAAATCATGCAACTACGTCCGGTACCTCGAAATAGCGTCGGGGTCATGGACCGAGTTTCCATAGCACCCAAAGAAGGGGCAGCCAACACGGTTGTTACTGAAGCTCAGGTGGAGTCGATCGTTGATCGCGCTCGAAAGAGAGAGATCGAACCAGCCCTCGATCCAGTAATCGACGTAGAGGAAGATAGCGAAGATACCCCATTCTTTAGAGATCTATCAACTAAAAACAACATATTCGGTTCATCGATGGAGATCGAATCCAAGAGGTCTCGCAAGCGAGACAAGGATAACTCTAAGTGGGAGAGTGCGGACGACGACATCTTCGTGGCAAAAGAAGAGAGGCATCACCACCGCAGAGGGCGCAAAGCCGCTCGCAACGACGTCTCTGATCCGATCACAATGGAGATAATGATTGAAGAGGGCAAGAAAAAGAGCCGCCTGATGGAGATCCTCACCAAGAAGCTCTAATCAAAACTAGGTTTGCTTAACCAAATAAAGGGCAAGGGGTAACTTCCTTGCCCTTTATTTATGGGTCTTTCTAGTCCTCGCTAATACCAAGGTCCCAGACAAGGGTAACTCTTTCGAGTTCAGCATCCTTTATGATCCTTTCACGGTTTCTCTTGAACTGAGGATCGTGAGGTGGAAGAAGTAGCAATCGTGCAAGCACCCGCTGACGGAAGGTATCAACTACCTTCCTCTCTCCACCTGTGTGGTACACCTCCCAATGCGGCGCAACCGGACCTAGGTAAACTATCCTTGCACTGGCGATCGGAAGGGTGTTTGCATCGGTTTCTGTATATGACATGGTCTTCTCTGAATCCTGAAATCTGGCCTTAGCCACCTACCTACAATCTACATTCGCAACGCTCTATTTAGTTCATAGTCCCGTGCCTGATACGAAATAACTAGGCCTAGTAATGACGTTGACATTGTTGTAACTCTGGGGCTCTAGGTCTCACTACCGCACTAGATTACAAAGTAAATCTTTTGTAAATATAGGATTACGAGTCAGGTAGAGCATGCAAGATACCTCATGGATGGCAGACGGAAACTGCAAAGACGTTCCCGCCGACCTCTTCTTCCCGACCGACGGTGCCGGAGTCGAGATCGCCAAGCGTATTTGCCAAGATTGCCCGGTTATAGAGCGCTGCTTAACCTACGCCATTGAAAATAAGATTGACCATGGAGTTTGGGGGGGCGAGTCCGAGCGCGCTCGACGTCGCATCGCCCGCGCTAGAAGAAGTAGGCCAAGAACTGTCGTTAGAGATGTAGCGAAATAGGGGCAAAGTTTTGTTGAGAAGCTCTCTTGAGTGCGTAGTCAACATTTCCACCGGAGATCCCTCCAAAGTCAAAGAGCTCTCTGAGAACTGCGAGAAATCATTACTCGACACCCATAGCGATCCTGACCACAACAGAAGCGTCTTCACTTTGTTCGGGGACAATCTAGAGAAGGATCTGAAGGGTCTTTGTGAAAGCGCCTTCTCCTCCATAGATCTAGCACAACACACCGGAGTTCACCCTAGGTTTGGCGTTGTAGATGTAGTACCATTCGTCCCCTATCAGCTTGGACAATCGGCCTATCCCCTAGACCTCGATGATGCCTTAGTGGCTCGCGATCAATTTTCCTCTTTTGCGGCTGAGGCTTATTCGGTCAACGTATATACCTATGGACCCGATCGCAGTCTTCCAGAGACTCGTCGGGCGATCAAGGAGGGGGGTTTACCCAACTACAAAGCGAACGAGGCGAACCCTCACCGCGGATCAATTTGTGTTGGAGCTCGAAACCCTCTCGTTGCCTACAATTTGATCGTCGACACAGATCTGGTGGAAGCAAAAACGATTGCTGCTAGCCTACGAAGTGAAGAGGTACGAACTCTAGTATTCGAAGTTCGAGACGGAATACAGATTTCTGCGAACCTTGTAGCTCCTTGGATGGTAGGACCAATCGAATTTTACGAAATGGTGGCTGCTAAAACCACAATTGCAAATTCCGAGCTGGTTGGTCTCGTGCCATCGTACTGTATTAAACAAAACCGTCGAACCCTTGAAACCTACGGCTTATCAAGCTCCTCAACTATTGAGGCTCAATATAGTTCAAGGGCGTAGTTAGCCTCAATCGAGGAAAAGCATAATCCAAAAACATGGCCATTATTTGAGTCGGCCAAAGATCGAAATGAAAAAGAGCGGCGACCGTAATCTCAAACGAGATCGTAGTTACCGCTCTGACAATTTTTAGCTGCAGTTTACTACTGCAGGTGAAGCCTCAAACGAGCTCTTTGGCGATGAAGTTTTCTACGCTCGCGTTCGGAAAGTCCTCCCCAAATTCCGAACCGCTCATCTCGCCTAAGTGCATACTCCAGACAATCTCTCTGCACCGGGCACTCGTTACAGACTGCCTTCGCAGATGCGGAGGGCACTCCGCGGTCTGGATAAAAAACTTCGGGATCCCAACCCTTGCAGCTGGCAAACTCCTGCCACTTCTCTTTACCAACAGAGAGATCGTTGCCAACAATGGTCACCGTCCCCCTCCTTCCCCCAAGGTAACGCTTTCCAACGCTTGACGCCTTGACTGTATTAGCTACGGCTCAATTAGAAATCTTATATAGAGGCCGACCGATTTCGTTCAATTCCAAACTAAATATTTTTTACAAGTTAGATAGTAAAATTTACCTAAGGTCGCTCCTCCGATTCATAAAGTCAACGATCACAAAATCTCCCAGGTTATCGGGGTTGCAAAAGTAATTCTTGCCACCGTTGATCGATGAGAGTCGATTCATGAATGACATAAGTCGATCATCTGCATCAAGGACAAAAGAAGTTATCAATAGGTTCTCTCGGGTGCAACGACGGACCTCCGCGAAGGTGGCTTCGATAGTCTCGTAGGCAGGTGGGTACGAAAAAAATGGAGTCCCATCTTCGAGAATGTGTGCTGTAGGTTCTCCATCTGTAACCATAATTATCTGTTTGGTTCCAGACTTTCCGGCTAACATCGTCCGAGCTTTTCGCATCGCATCTTCCATATTGGTGCCGTAGACGTAATCCCAGGCAACCGAGGGAAGGTCGTTGATCTTTATTTCGTGAGCCGCCTCAGAAAATCCCACAATACCGAGATAATCCCTGGGGTAACTGGTCCGAATCAATGTCGCAAGTGCCATAGCCACCTTCTTGGCAGCTAGAAAGTTATCCCTCAGTGGCATCGAGAGCGATAGATCGAGAAGGAGTACCGTTGAAGCAGTAACGCTTCGTTCTTTAAGCTCAACTTCGAAGTCCTCTACGGAGAGCTTAATGGGAACACCTCCGCCTTCGCGAAGAATTGCATTTTTCAGGGTAGCGTTTAGATCAATCTCGAGTGGATCACCAAATTCATATCTTTTGGTCTCATAGTTGCGATCTACGCCGGCACCACTACCCCTACTCACGTGGGCACCAAATTTAGACTTGTCGAGGTTGCTGAAGAGATCCCTCAGAACCTTTGCACCTATCTTGCGCATACCCGCCGGCGTCAACTCCAGCGTCGCTCCATCTCGACCAATCAAACCGGCCTTTTCTAGTTCGGCAACTATCTCTGATAGACGTCGAATGGAATTTGCTGAATCTTTACCGAGGAGCTTCTCCACCGCCTCTAAATCTACCTTGGATAGGTCTGACGGAGAGGAGGCAGATCTTAGAAAACTCTCTAAAGAATCGATATCAGAGAGAGACGATAGAGCTTCGGTTGCTTCACCCATCGACATCGACTGACTTCCTCGAAACCTCATGGAGTTGAATTGAGACTGATCGATTAGGGGCGAAAGTGCAGAGGAGAATCGATTCATCTGCCACGCAAGATCCATATCGTCCATCATCATCGAGAAGAGCTCACCCAATTGCCCCTGCTGCTCGGGTGTAAGAGCTCCAAAGGCAAGCTGAGCCGCTGCCATCTGCTCGACTAGATAGTCAAGTAGCTCCTGGGTATTTTCTATCCCAGGGGGGATAGAGTCACCATACTTTTCTTTGAATTGAGCGAACTGATCCTCAGTGTTCTCTCCGCGGAGATGGGACTCGATCAGGTCGTTCATCGCACTCATCATCTCACGATAGGCTTCTCGATTCGCTCCAGAGAGAGACTCAAGTGACTGTTTTGTACCTTGGAAAAAGTTATCGAGTACCTCTTGCCTAAGCTCGCCAACTATCTTCTCAAAGTTCTCTCGAGCGGTCTCGGATTCAAATTCGTAATTTGACAGAGATTCAAAGATGGACGGTAGGGTCGAGCCAATATTATCGAGCTCCATGTTGCCTTCGAAGAATCTGTCTTCGTTGGTCCTTGAAATTTCACCCCTCGAAGCGTCCACCAACTGGTCAAGTTGCTGGCGCTCGACATCGACAACCTCACGCTCGATCCGATCCCTTATCTCTGAGCTCTTTCCACTTGGATCGAAGCGATTCAATATATCGCTTCTCTCCTGTCGCAGACGCTCTAGGATCTCTCTCAAACCCACCAACGACCTCCCGTCAGGAAGGTCGAGGCCATCAGCCATGAGCTGCCTCAACGCCGACGAGGGGTCACCGTGATACAACAGGGAGTCCGATATCGCATCGAAGATCTCATCTTCCTCGAATTGGGCCTCTTGGCTTCCGTCCCATTTGGCAAAGCGCTTGACACTCTGACCGTACAGCGGTCTCATCGGCTTCGCCTAGCGTAGAGCATCATTCCTCCATCTTCATATTTGTTTAGACGTTTACTTTGATGCATCCCGTCAAGAATGAACTCAACTGCAGCAACCTTTGCATCCTGGGCTGGGCTCGGCTCGATTCCATCAACGGCATTCTTCAAATCAGGAATTGCACTATAGAGTGCGAGCAGATCATTGTCCGAATTTTCAGCACCTACACTGACTTCCGTTCCACTATCGAAGTACTGGGTAACTCCCTTCACCTGATCGAGGGAGATATGCCGACGGAAAACTTCAAGAACTGCCCTTGAGATTAACTTTGGAATCACACTTATTGAGTCGCTATCGTCGGAGGCATCGATCTCAATCTTGCCAGCCATCGACGATACGATAACCCAGAAGTCGCTCAAACGACAGACTGCTTTTTCTGCTTCACTTATAAGGGATCTACGAATCGCCGCGGCCTCAATCGCCTCGTAGTTAGCTATCGTCGCACGTACAGAGACACCCGATCTTTGACTTATAAACGAAGCCTCACGTGCCACCTGAGAGATAGTAGCTACCAGCTCTCGCAGGTACGGAGGGAAGTACGGCTCTTCTCCCCTGTAGGCGACCGAGTTAGTCTCGAAGTCGACGATCGCCAACTCAACGTCAACACTCTGCGGATAGTGCGTCCGAATCTGAGAACCAAACCGATCCTTTAGAGGAGTTATAAGCCTTCCTCGGTTTGTATAGTCTTCGGGGTTTGCTGTTGCTATCAAAACGATATCAAGTGGCATCGAAACTCGATAGCCACGGATTTGAACATCTCGCTCCTCCAAAATTGAAAGGAGGCCGACTTGGATTCTTTCAGAGAGGTCGGGAAGCTCATTGATGGCAAAGATTCCACGGTTGGTACGCGGCACAAGGCCAAAAGCGATAGTCAACTCGTCACTCATGTACCGACCCTCGGCGATTCGAATCGGGTCGATATCGCCAATTAAGTCCGCCATCGATGTATCTGGGGTAGCAAGCTTCTCCGAATATCGTTTGCTTCTGTGAAGCCACTCTATAGCAGTATTATCTCCGTTTTCGGCGATCAATTGTGTCGCATACTTCGAGACAGGATTGAACGGATCGTCGTATATCTCAGAGCCTGCTACGTAGGGGATGTACTCATCCAACAAAGAGACGAGAGACCTCACAATTCGGCTCTTTCCCTGACCCCGCTCACCGAGAAGGATAATATCGTGGCCGGCAATTAGAGCTGCTTCGATCTGGGGAAGCACCGTTTCGTCGTAACCAGCAATCTTTGGAAAAATACTCTCGCGCTTCGCAATCTTATCTATGACGTTGTCTCTAAGTTCTTGGCGAATTGACTTCGGGCTCCAACCACTGGCTTTGAGCTCTCCAAGCGTTCCAATCTTTTCAATGTTCATTTCTATAACGATAGGTCAATTTAGAGGCGTATGTAACCTCAATAACCGACTAACGCATGCCGGCGAAATTTGGTGATTTCGGTCACAAAGAGCTACTCTGCCAGAGAAATTGGCAAAAATTCTTCATTTCGGATTTCCAAAAGCGTGATATTCGTGCGAAGCTATATGGTGTGAAAGTCCATTACCACAGTTACGATGCAGTTATTGTTGGAGCCGGTGGTGCCGGTCTCCGTGCGGCTATCGAGGTAGCCGGCAAGGTCAAGACAGCGGTTATAACCAAGTTGTATCCGACCCGTTCTCACACAGGGGCGGCTCAAGGTGGGATGTGCGCTGCTCTAGCGAACGTCGAGGAAGACTACTGGGAGTGGCACGCCTTCGACACAGTCAAAGGCTCTGATTACCTCGGCGATCAGGACGCTATCGACATAATGTGCCGCGAAGCCATCGATGCCGTAATCGACCTAGAGCACTTCGGCATGGCGTTTTCTCGAACTCCCGAGGGACGTATCGACCAACGCCGCTTCGGGGGCCATACTCGTAATCACGGCGAGGCACCAGTTCGCCGATCCTGCTATGCGGCGGACCGCACCGGTCACATGATTCTCCAAACCCTCTACCAGCAATGCGTAGCTAGGGAGGTCAACTTTTTCAATGAATTCCAAGTCTTCGATATCATATTTGACGAAAAAGATGGGGAAAGGCGAGTAGCAGGCGTCGTCGCCTATGAACTTGCAACTGGAGATATTCACGTCTTTGCCACTAAAGGCGTCCTCTTCGCTACTGGTGGATTCGGAAAGATGTTCAGGATCTCATCGAACGCCCACACTCTAACGGGTGACGGACCAGGGCTACTCTTCCGTAAGAATATCCCCATGGAAGACCTCGAGTTCTACCAATTCCACCCAACTGGGATCTATGGATTCGGAATTTTGCTCTCTGAAGCAGCAAGAGGTGAGGGTGGAATCTTGCGCAACGTACACGGTGAAAGGTTCATGGAACGCGTAGCGCCTACAGTAAAAGACTTAGCCCCTCGTGACATGGTTGCCCGCGCTATCCACGCAGAGATCCGAGAAGGAAGAGGCGCCGGTCCCGATAAAGACTACGTCTACCTCGACCTTACTCACCTTCCCCCAGAACAGATCGACGCGAAACTACCTGACATTACCGACTTTGCTCGGACCTATCTTGGTATTGAGCCCAAGCAGCAGCCAATTCCAATCCAGCCAACCGCCCACTACGCAATGGGGGGAATACCCACCAACGTTGAAGGCGAAGTCATCGCCGACGGAAATGGAACTGTCATAAAGGGTCTCTATGCTGCAGGCGAATGTGCTTGCGTGTCAGTACATGGCGCAAACCGACTAGGAACCAACTCCCTCCTAGACATCGTCGTCTTCGGTAAAAGAGGTGGCCGATCAATGGCAAACTACGTGAGCCAGACCGACCACATCGACCTAGCAAGAGGCGTCGAACAAGATGTTCTCGATCGGATCAGCGCAATCAAGAGTGCTACTGGTTCCAAGAAGGTCTCTGATATCCGTACCGAACTTCAATTGACCATGACCGACAATGCATCAGTGGTCAGAACCGCAGAGAGTCTCGACGCCGCCCTTACCACCATCAACCGACTAAAAAGCGAGTACAGCAACATCGCCATCGATGACAAGGGAGAGGTCTTCAACTACGATTTGGTCGAAGCCATGGAGCTAGGGCACCTTCTAGATCTTGCAGAAGCCTTTGTGATCGGAGCTCAAGCCCGTAAAGAGAGTCGTGGCGCTCACTGGAGAGACGACTATCCAACCCGCGACGATTCCAACTGGATGAAACACACCCTTGCATATAAGGACGCCGACGGTACGGTACGCCTGGAGTACAAAGAGGTAGTATCTGGCCGGTATGAACCAATGGAACGAAAGTACTAATCATGACAATGACTATGGATAAGTCGCCTCAGATCGACTCGCATGAAAAAGAGGTTAAGGTTACACTTCGCATCAAGCGATATAACCCTGAGGTAGATACTCGCCCTCGGTTCCAAGAGTATGAAGTGATGCTCAAGCCGGGAGACAGAGTTCTCGATGCATTGCATGCCGTAAAGTGGAAGATCGATGGAACATTGAGCTTCCGACGATCTTGCGCTCACGGAGTCTGCGGTTCAGATGCAATGGTTATTAATGGCGAAAACAAACTCGCTTGCGTCAACCTTATTCGTAATGTTGGAACCGACTTAACGATCGAGCCAATTCGAGGGCTACCGGTAATCAAGGACCTAGTCGTAGATATGGAGCCATTCTTCGCTCAATATCGATCTGTTCTACCATACCTGATCGCCAATGACGATCCTGGATATAAGGAAAGGCTCCAGTCTCAAGACGATCGCGAGCGCTACGACGACACCACCAAGTGCATCCTCTGTGCCTGTTGCACTACCTCGTGTCCGGTCTATTGGGCCAACGACGAGTATGTAGGGCCCGCAGCGATAGTGAATGCACACCGCTTTATCTTCGACTCCCGCGATCAAGCAGCTAGCGAAAGGCTAGACATCTTGAATCAAAAGTCTGGAGTTTGGCGTTGCCGAACCTCATTTAACTGCACTGAAGCCTGCCCAAGAGGAATTTCGGTTACCAAGGCGATCGAAGAGGTAAAGCGCGCAATACTATATGACCGTGTCTAATCTACAAGTTGCGGAAGAGGTAGGTAATCTACGAGCGTCGATCGAAAAGAAGCTTGAAAACCTCCAAGTCGGATCCTCATTCGGCTTGGAGGTTGTAGTCGACTCTTCTACGAAATATGGCTTCGAGGTAGTAACCAGAGATTCGACCGTATTCATAACTGACCTTGACGGAAATGCTGGCCTTTATGTCACTATTGGCGCCAAATCTTTCCTCATGGCAAGGGAAGGCGAAGCCAATATAGCTACACTATTGTCAGCGGGAGAGATAAAGATTCGGGGAGACATCTCCCAGCTCGATAACTTCCAAAACATATCGCTTTCCTAGGGGGGTCGGTCGGCAAATGAGTCGATCAAAGGGTAAGAGGCGTCGACCATCGGCAGCTGGTTGGTACCAAGTCCAGACCAAGGCTTCTGACGAACTTACACTCCGCTACTTTGACGGATATATGTGGACCGATCGATTCCGCACTGCTCAATACCTTTCAAACACATACGAGTGGCACGACGTCTTCGGATTGGTAATCGAGATCGACGCTTCAAATCCATCTTCGGTAATGCGCTCCAATAATTACCTAAATGGCCTTCCATCGATCAGCTCCCGAAGGAACAAAGGAGGACGAAGGTCCAGAAAAGCTCTGATCTTCTCCCTTCTGTTATTGGCAGTCCTCTCTTCTTTCTCGTATGTTGCTGCAATGTTCATGCACGATTCGAATCGTGTAGTTGGCCCCTCGTCGAAGACTCCACTGAGAGCCGATCCAAAGCTGATCAAAGCCTTTAGTCAAGTCTGTATCACCAACATCACCCCTCAAGGTCCAATTCTCGCAACCTTGGCCTCTGCTGGAACTAATGAGTCAAAGAAGCTGATCTACATTCGCCAGCTTCAGATGTCTTTGACAAAAGCAGATGCAGGGATGCACTCGATTATTGCCCCTTCATCGCAAGCCGGAAATATGGCTGCGTGGCTATCACTTTGGGATGATGCCGCCTCTTCGGCTCAGCTAACTCGATCCGACCTCGAGCAAGGGGTAATGTCTCAGACCACCTTCGACAACCTGGTCAACGACCTCCGTGAGATCAATGCAATCTCTTCTTCCAATGCAATTGATGGTTGTTCCACTTTCAAGATTTGAACGCGCAACATAGAGTGATATACTTGCGCAATCACCTCGCAAAAGGGAGGTCCATTTGAACCCCAAAGTTATAGTTGACGACCAACTCCTGGCCAAGTACCGGGCCCTTCTCGATGAGGAAGAGAATGCCTTCAATATGGCCGAGCACTTTTTCGAAGAGGGAAATAGGCGCGGCTTTGAAGAACAGCTCGAACGTATGGCGATAGCCTCAAGCAAGAAGGGACTCCTCATTGAAAAATTGGGAGGACCTAAAGCTCTCGTCTCTCTAAGCTAAGTCAACCTCTGTTAGCTCAGGCTTTTTACAACCTCTTCTACGACCTCGGCTGCCCCACAGAGATCGGAGTACGAGAGGTAGCTAGCGGCAAATCCAAATCTAATCAAATCAGGGGTTCTAAAGTCCGGGACCACACCCCGCTCGATGAGCGCTGGGACTAATTGGCGGGCTTTGATGTGGCCCAGTGTCACGTGGGACCCCCTCACGAACCTCTCTCTTGGCGATTCAAGGCTAAATCCCAACTTTTCGAAGTGGTCGTCGAAGAGACTTATAAAGAAGTCCCCTAGCCCTCTCCCCTTTTCAGCAAGGTTACTCAATCCAGCTTCGGAGATAAGTTCTATGCCCTCTCGAACCAGGTACGTTCCAATTACATTCGGTGTACCGTTTGAAAACTTGCCAACACCTTTGCGCGGTCGATAGGTTGTCTCCATCTCGAACTGATCTGCCTGAGAGAACCACCCCTTTATGGGAGACTCCACTTGATCTACTACCTCGTGGCTTACATAGATGAAAGCAGGGGCGCCTGGCCCACCATTTAGATACTTATAGGTACATCCAACCCCAAAGAGTGATCCGCTATCATTCAAATTAACTTCAGTTGCTCCAACCGAGTGACTCAAATCCCATACGACAATCGAGTCTCTCTCTGTTGCCAAGGCGTTTACAGCCTTCATGTCCACCTTTGCGCCACTTTTGTAAGAGACGTGAGATAGGCAGATCAAAGAGGGCCCCGCCGCAAGGTAATCTTTGAGTTCATCAAGGTCAACCCCCAAGCTCGAAGTGGTACGGACCATATGCCACGGTACTTCGAATCTCCTAGCGAGATCCGCTGTCAAATAAAGGTCAGTGGGAAAGTTATCCTCTTCGGTAACGATTTGTACACATTTACTACCCCTCGAGGCCATCAGGCCAACTGCTGCGTTGAGAGCCTTGTAAAGATTGGTGGTGGTGGAGTCAGCAATAAGAACTTCGCCCACGCCTGCGCCAAGGATAGTAGTAGCCAACAGATCTCCAACCTCCATCGGAAGCCTCTGCCAATGCTCCCAGGAAGCTATAAGATCCTCACCCCACTCCCTGGCAACCACTCGATTCACGATCTCAATTGCATGCTTAGAAGGGCGCCCCAACGAGTTGCCGTCGAGATAGAACTTTCCATCGGCGTCGAAGTGAAATCGGTCTCTAAATCTAGCCAAATCGTCTAAAGCATCGAGATCTTGAGCCTTACTTAGACTGCTTGTTGCGCCCACAAAGTGCCTTTCTTATCGTATTTCGACAAACTCTCCTAAAGAAGCTATGCAATTCAATTTAGACTTGACATCGATCATGGTGTCTATATGCTCATCTTTGCCCGTAAGCTTTGATCAATGAAGACTTTGAAAATTCGGACTATCACGCCAATCGCATTAGCACTCGTCGCGAGTGCCTGCGGATCCGCGGCGACATCGGCAAATAGCATTACATCCCTCAACGCCGTCACGGCTGAGTCACAGGTAACCAAAGCGATCCTTGCCGAATCAGGTGTTCATATGGACATCAAAGTAACACAAAATGGTGTGACCACCGAACAAGGGCTAGATGCGACAAAGACCATCTCCCAAAGAACGATAACCATCAATGGCCAAACCGCAAAGATAATCATCACGCCGACCGCAGCTTATATCAACGCTCCGGAATCGATCCTCACTACAAACTTTGGCTTCACCGCTCAAGCCGCGGCCAACTTTGCCTCAAAGTGGCTATCGGTGGCAGCTGGAAACTCGGAGTACAGTGCTCTTTCAGCGGGGTCCACCATCACCAATATCGCACAAGCAGTCGCCTTGAGCTCACCGGTAAAACGTAGCCACTCTCCAATAAACGGAGTAAATGTGACCGAACTCTACGGGCAATCCATCGGAGGAAAGTTGGCACTTGAGGTACCCAACGGGAGCGACCTACCTCTTATAGGCACTATCGCCAACTCAACGCTTGACGTTACTCTCACATTTTCAAATTGGGGCACAGCCGCCAAGATTACGCCGCCAACATCGGCGATTCCCCTAGCGGCCCCCACAGCTCCTACGGCATCTGCAGCACCGACGACTACTCCTGCTGGCTAAAGCTACCTTTTAGTGATGTATTCGACAACTTTTGCAATTGAAGACGAAGTTGTTGCAATAAGGTCCATATGATCCTCACCAGGGAAGTCAGCAAATTCGAGATCGACCCCTAACTCAATAGCTCTTTCGATAAACGAAGTTGCAATGGAGGCCGGAACTACAGTATCTTGGCCTCCAGTTATAACCAACATAAACTCATCCCCTGAAAGGCGATGCCTTGGCGAAGAGGCCGACAAGAGCTCGGCCGAAGGATCATTTGTTACTCCCAAAAAGTCGCCAACTACGCCATCGCCAATTCGCTGCTTGAAGCCAATCTCGAGATCGAGAACTCCACCCAATGAGATGCCGTAAAACTTAGCGGGGATACTTTGCTTGGAAAAGTAAGAGGCAGCAAGAGCAGCCAGGTGTCCACCTGCAGAGTGGCCAACTATAAAAACATCGATAGGATCGGAAAAATCAAATCGCCGATCAAGGTCTTCAAAGATCTCATTGACAGCAGAAATAACGTCTTCAAAGGTGGTTGGCCAACCCCCACCACCACTCAAGCGGCGATATTCTATGTTGTATAGGGCATCAACGCTAGGCTTCAAGAAGTAACCAAGCTCTTTCATAAGCGATAAGTCGTAGGTTCCACGCCAAAATCCACCATGAATTAAAACAGCGACCTTGCGAACCGAGGTTGAACCCTCGTTATCTCCTTCAACGGCATCAATGAATTCGAAGTACTGACTCGAATCTGTACCATAGCTCGCCTTTACATAGTTCATAACAGAAATCTCCTACCTGACTGCACGATTCGATCCATACCTGGTGGCAATTGCCACACCATTATTTCACAATTGTATTAATTGGTTATAGGAAAAGCTCTTAGTTAAACAACCCTTGCCGACTTCGAAAGTTTCAAAAATGAGCTGTATAAAATGCCATCCCTAAGTGATGAAATATACCGTAGACTTCGCGACGAGATTGTCGATGGCATATTTCCCGAGGGTGAGGCTTCGCGAGCAGTATCTAGCCGCCAGATACGGCACTTCACGAACCCCGGTCAGAAACGTGTTGCGGCGACTCGAAGGAGAAGGGGTCCTCTTAATCCAACAAAACCGAGGGGAACAGATACTCAATTGGGATAACAACGAGATCTCTGATATCTACGACCTACGGGCGGATATCGAGTCGCAGATGGCACGCATTGCTGCGACTAAGGCAAACGCTTGGCAGATCGATACATTAAAGTCGATCTCGTCGCAGCAATCAAAAGCGGTAGCGACTAGCAGTCGCTACTTGGAAAACGTAGCTCAGCTCAACTACCGATTCCACAGCGCCGTGGCTCAGATTGCAAAGAGCAAGACGCTTTCGACGTGTCACGATAGCCTCATGCACAATAGGTCATCAAGGCAACGCTTCAAAAGATGGACGACGATAAAGTCGTAAGATCGCCAGACCAACACATCGAGATAATCGAAGCTTTTGAAGCCCACGATCCCAAATGGGCCGCCTCCATCGCACGTGCCCAAATCTTAGGTGCAAAGCGCTTTTTTGATTCAAAGACTCGAGGTACGTTAGCCGCCCAGATAGGAGCAAAAGAAGGGGGAGCAAAAAAGTTGAGAGACCCCTTGCGAGACCTCTCAACTCCACTTGAATCAGCGATCGGCTGCCTTGTGTCGATTACGCTCCTAAGATTGCCTCAACTTCAGCTCTCTCGCCAATCAATTCATCGCGAGTAACATCGATCTTGGAACGAGCAAAGTCGTTTACCTCAAAGCCCTCAACTACACTCCAACTCTCGCCGTCGCTTCGAATTGGAAACCCAAATTGCAGCCCCTCTGGAATTCCGTATTCGCCATGCGAAACAACGGCGAGTGAAACGCAACCTCCATCTTGGGTTGGATTTACAACAGAACGCACTGAGTCGATGGCTGCGTTCGCAGCAGATGCCGCCGAAGAAGCACCTCTTGCCTCAATGATCGCAGCTCCACGCTTTTGCACAGTCGAGATAAAGCCATCGTGAAGCCATTCATGATCACTGATGACCTCAATTGCACTCTTTGAGCCGATCTTGGCGTTGAAGAAGTCAGGAAATTGAGTAGCTGAGTGGTTTCCCCAAATCGCTACGTTCGACACCTCAGAGATGTCAACCCCCGCCTTGGTCGCGAGTTGGCTCACTGCCCGATTCTGATCGAGTCGCGTCATTGCGAAGAAGCGCTCTGCAGGAATATCCTTTGCCGCACTGCGTGCGATATAAGCATTGGTATTGCAGGGGTTTCCAACTACGAGCACTCGAACGTCAGATGCCGCGTGGTCATTGATAGCAGCTCCTTGGGGTCCGAAGATCTTGCCATTTACCGAAAGCAGATCTCCACGTTCCATACCCGCCTTGCGTGGCATTGCGCCAACCAAGAGGGCCCAATTTACTCCGTCAAAACCAGTAGCTAGATCACTCGTCAGCGTCATACCCGAAAGTAGAGGAAATGCGCAGTCGTCAAGCTCCATAGCAACGCCTTCAAGTGCCTTCATTGCCGGCTCAATCTCAATTAGTTTGAGATGAACCGGTTGATCGTCGCCGAAAAGAGCGCCGGATGCAATCCTAAAGAGCAACGAATAGCTTATTTGTCCAGCGGCGCCGGTTACAGCCACAACCTTTGGTGCCTTCTTTGTCACCGATTTACTCCTATTTTTTCAACCAAAAAACCAATAGCGACGGGCTACAGACGGTCAACGATCGCTGAGGCGAACTCTGAGCACTTCACTTCAGTTGCACCTTCCATGAGGCGCGCGAAGTCGTAGGTAACGATCTTGTCTGCGATCGTCGCCTCAAGAGCGGTGACGATATCATCGGCAGCCTCTTGCCACCCTAAGTGCTCGAACATCATAACTCCGGAGAGGATCACAGAGCCAGGATTGACCTTGTCTTGTCCTGCATATTTTGGAGCAGTTCCGTGCGTTGCTTCGAAGATGCCATGCCCGGTGATGTAGTTGATATTTCCACCTGGAGCGATTCCGATACCACCCACCTGGGCCGCAAGGGCATCAGATAGGTAGTCGCCATTCAAGTTCATAGTTGCTATAACATCGAACTCATCCGGACGGGTAAGGACTTGCTGTAGGGTGATGTCGGCGATTGCATCCTTTACGAGAATCTTGTCGCCAGGCTTTCCACCGCAATCATCCCAACCAACCGCAACATCGCTGTATTCGTTACGGACTAACTCATAGCCCCAGTTTCTAAATGCGCCTTCGGTGTACTTCATGATGTTGCCCTTGTGGACCATGGTAACGCTCTTTCGCCCACGTCGAATGGCGTACTCGATGGATGCACGG
Organism: Actinomycetes bacterium; assembly: GCA_021805205.1. Classification (GTDB taxonomy): domain Bacteria; phylum Actinomycetota; class Acidimicrobiia; order Acidimicrobiales; family Acidimicrobiaceae; genus Acidithrix. Next base: position 47,300 of record JAJZFV010000015.1, read on the forward strand.
ATCAACCTCTCGGAACCGGTCTTGGATACAGGCTTTACGCCGACTCCTGAATCACTTCGAATATCCCACCCAAACTCATCGCGAAGAAATCCGAGTAACTTCTTAGCGTTAGCGCTCTCAGCCTCGAACTCATATCCGGCATAGACATCTTCAGTATTTTCCCTGAATATGACCATGTCCACTTTTTCGGGATGAACCACTGGAGAAGGTACTCCCTTGAACCATCGCACTGGCCTCAAGCAGACGTAGAGATCTAATATCTGCCTCAGGGCCACATTTAGAGATCTGATTCCTCCGCCGATCGGGGTGGTAAGTGGTCCTTTGATGCCGATCAAAAGGTCGCGAAAGTCCTCGACAGTCTGCTCTGGAAGCCAACTGCCTGTCTCCTTGAAGGCCTTCTCGCCTGCAAGTACTTCCTTCCAAGCAATGTTCTTGCCATACTTTTTGGCAGCTGCATCCATAACTAGCTGGGCAGCGGGCCAGATATCTACACCGGTGCCGTCCCCTTCGATAAAGGGGATAATTGGCTCATCGGGAACGTTTAGGGTGCCATCAGGCGACATAGTAATTTTTTCAGCCATAGATGGTGATATTACTAGTTATTTCTCCGCAACGCTAAACGAAGCCCTACGCACGCATTAGCGAAGTAAGTTGCCCTTGACTGCCTCGAAGATATCCAAGGTTGTGGAGGCTTGATTCATCGTAAATATATGCACCCCAGGAACTCCGGCCTCTAGGAGAGTCAGACTTAGCTCTATCGCGACCTCAGTCCCGGCCTTCTTGAAGTCTTCAGGAGAATCTTCATAGGGTTGAAGACGTTCGACGACGGTCGCAGGGATCTCGGTTCCCGAGAGTTGGGCCATCTTCTGCAAAGTAGAGTACGACGTGGGAGCCATTATCCCCGGTATCACTGGTTTATCCACCCCAAGGTGCATCAGATCGTCGACCAGTCTCAAATAGTCGCTAGAGCGATAGAAGAACTGAGTAATCGCAAAGTCGGCAACCCTCAACTTCTCCGCAAGATGCTTACGATCCTCTTCCAATGAACAGGAGTCGGGATGCCCACCTGGATGCGCCGCAACTCCAACGCACATCGAAAATTCGTCCTTTGCAAACTCCGCGAGTTGAATTGCTCGTGAGAACTCTCCGACTTCAAAGCGACCGCTACCTTCAATTGGAGGATCGCCCCTTAGCGCCAGCAAATTCTCAATTCCATGGTCACGGTAACGGCCAAGAATGGCCCGAAGTTCAGCTTCGCTGTGGGAGGCAGTAACTAGATGGGCGACTGGATTGAGGTTGAATTGTCTGTCGAGCTTGATAACAAGATCATGGGTATTATCCCGGGTAGATCCCCCTGCGCCGTAGGTAATGGAGGCAAAGTCTATATCAACGTGGGAAAAGACGCTAAGCGCCTCGGCGAGCTTCCTCTCGGAGGTGGAGGTGCGAGGTGGCCATAGTTCAATGGAAAATAGCGCTCCCGAACTTCTTTTGATCAGATCATTAATCTTCAACGTCTCTTCATTTCGTCATATCTCTAATGGCGCTTTTGCGCTGCGCTTACAGTATTTTTCAAAAGCATTGCACGGGTCATGGGCCCCACGCCACCGACGCGCGGCGTAACAGCACTTGCAACTTCAGCGACGTCATCAGCGACGTCTGAAGCCAATTTTCCGTTAACGAAGGGTGTTCCTGCACCAACTACAACAGCACCGCCCTTGATCATCGAGGCGTCGATCAAATTCGCCACTCCTGCAGCCGCCACGACCACGTCACCCTCTCTAACAACAGAAGCCATATCTTTGCTCCCGGTGTGACAGACCGTAACGGTAGCGTTACAGTCAGGTCGCTTTGAGGCAAGCAGGAGGGCAAGTGGCCTTCCAATCGTAAGTCCCCGGCCGACAACAACTACGTGTCGTCCTTCAACCTCAATTTCATAGTGCGCTAGCAACCGCACAATGCCTGCAGGGGTGCATGGAAGGGGCGCCTCTTCAGACATTACAAGCTTCCCAAGGTTGACAGGATGAAGTCCATCTACGTCCTTTTGTGGATCGATCGCAAGGAGGGCCTCAAGTTGATTTAAGTGCTTTGGAATTGGAAGTTGGAGCAAGATCGAGTCCACTTCAACGTTGTCGTTGAATGAGGCGATCACATCGAGGAGACTGTCAAAGGTCGAATTGGCCGACAGGTGTCTGTGGTGCGAGACAATACCCACCTCCTCGCAGTCGCGGTGCTTCATCGCGACATACTTTGAGCTCGAAGGATCATCGCCCACCAATATTGTTCCAAGTCCCGGAACGATACCACGCGTCTTCAACTTCAGGACCTCTTGAGCTACCTCTTCCTTGACCGCTGCCGCTACTAAATTGCCATCCAGGACTCTTGCCGACATTGAATCTCCTTATATGATCAGTGCTTAAAGTGACGCTCACCGGTAAAGATGAGGGTTACACCCACTTCGTTAGCAGCATCAATAACTTTTTGATCGTTTATGGAACCACCGGGCGAGACGATGGTCGAAATTCCAGCATTGGCGAGTGTAAGCATTCCGTCAGGAAACGGGAAAAATGCATCGCTCGCTGCTACCGCGCCGCGGACGTTTTCGCCGGCTTTTTCGATGGCAATCCGCGAGGAGTCGAGGCGATTCTGCTGTCCCGCTCCAATCCCGACTGCCATTCGATCCTTGGCGATAACAATCGCATTCGAAGAAGTTCTAGCACAAACCTTCCAAGCGACCTCAATATCACTCCAGTTGAGATCAGCGGCCGAAGAAGCGGTAACGACCTTCCACGACTCTACCTGAGATATGAACCTATCGGCCTCTTGTACCAGGGCAGCGCCTCCGAGGGTTCGAATCTGAACTTCGATCTCATCGGGAGCTTCAGCTTGTACAAAACGGGTATTTTTACGCTTTGAGGAGAGGAGTGCCAAGGCTTCTGGGCTGTAGCCGTAGGCTATTACTACATCAGCTTTAGGATTGGCGACGATCGCCTCAGCAAGTTCCAAATCCACGACTCGGTTGATTGCAACGATTCCACCAAAGGCGGAGACGGGATCGCACTCGAAGGCTCGCCTGTAGCTCTCAGAGGCACTTGATGAGATCGAAAATCCGCTGGGGTTAGCGTGTTTGATTATCGCTACGGTGGGATCGCTATTGAATTCATGCACCAGCCTCCAGGCAGCATCCGCATCGTAGATATTCAAGTAGCTAAGTTCGATACCGCTCAAGAGCTCCATAGAGTCAAGCCAGCTCTTCTTGCCAGCGATCTTGTAGAGCGCTCCCACTTGATGCGGATTTTCGCCATACCGAAGCGACTTACTCTTTTCGAGAGATAAGGTCATGCGCGTCGGCGGAAACTCATCGGTGGTAAGCCAACTAGCGATCAGTGAATCGTATCGGGAGAGGTGAGAAAAAGCCTTGGCCGCAAGGCTCTTCTTGAATTCATAGTCATCGACACCTGCGCTAATCTGAGATAAAACTCGGCCGTAGTCGCTTGGATCGACCACCACAAAGACGTGCTTATGGTTCTTTGCCGCAGCTCGAACCATCGTTGGTCCACCTACATCGATCGTCTCGATCGATGGGCTATCTTCAAATGGATAGAGGTTACAAGCGACTAAGTCGATCGTCTCAATTTGGGCCGACTCGAGATCTTCAAAGTGGCTCTGTAGATCTCGATTGGCAAGAATCCCTCCGTGGATCTTAGGATGCAATGTCTTTACTCGGCCATCTAACATCTCCGGAAACCCAGTAACGTCCTCAACCGTTAGGTGAGAGACGTTCGCATCCTCCAAGGCAACCGAGGTTCCTCCAGATGCGACAACCTCAAAACCTAGTTCGATTAATCCCCTAGCGAATTCTACAATTCCGTCTTTTTTATATACCGATAGAAGCGCCTTCAAAGCGATTCCTTTCATCTAGGAGTGCTACTCATTAATCTTTGGATAGTTGCGATACTGCCCGATCGAACCGCGATCTAGAAAGTCGTTGTAGAGCTTTATCGTCTCGGGATAGAGGGATCGCTCAACCTCTTTAATCCGTTCGTGCAACGTCGCAGCCGAATCGTCTTCATATACTTCTACTGCCCTTTGAGCCAAAATGGGCCCCGCATCTACCTCAACCGTGGCAAGATGCACAGTGCACCCCGTTACCATAACCCCAAAGTCGAGAGCAGCTTCAACCGCGTGCCACCCCGTAAATGACGGAAGCAATGATGGATGGGTATTTAAAATGCGAGCTTTGTAGTGTCGGTGCAGCTCTTCAGTGACGATTGTTCCAAATCCTGCCATGGCAATCAATTCAATCCCCTCGTCTAAAAGAGATTTAGCCAAACCCTCGCTGTAGTTCCGTCTATCGAACGAAGCACCCCATTCGGAGCGGTACATCGAGATGACCTTAATCCCCGCAGATTTAGCGACTTCTTCGGCGCGACAGGGCCGATCCACTACCACTAGGGAAACTTGAACATCGCTTGCGACGATTGACTCTAATATCGTGCCACTACCCGAGGCTAAAACAGCGATTTTCACGTTGATACATCCTAAAGGCTCAAAGGCTCGCAACTACTTAGTGAAAAGCGATTCCCTAATCGCCCGCTGTCAGATCGATGCTAGGCCACAATGAACACATGGGATAAGTGGTCGCTCAAGCAAGTAAACAACTAGCCCATTACTGCCATACGACTCTATGAGACACTACCTTTTCCCCGTCCATAAATGTCCGTACATTGGTACATTTATAGATACGGAGCAATAGAGACTCGGGACGAGATTTAGGACACTGGAGACAAGATGGCTAAGGTAGTAGTTCTTGGTGGTGGAGTTTCAGGACATACAGCAGCTCTGTATCTGGAACGAATGCTCAAAGACGACCACGAAGTAACGGTGGTTACCCCAAACTCAAAGTGGAATTGGATCCCATCCAACATATGGGTTGGCGTAGGCAAGATGACCACCAAACAGGTGACCTTTGACCTCGCACCGATCTACAAAAGAAAAGGGATCAAGTTTATTCAAGGTCTCGCAACCGAAATCTATCCCGAGGGCACCTCGAACCATGGCAATCCATTCGTCAAAGTAAAGATGACTAGCACCGCCCAAAATGGCCAGCTAGACGATGTTGAATACGACTTTCTTATCAACGCAACTGGACCAAAGCTCAACTTCGGGGCCACTCAGGGTCTAGGACCAGCAGCAAACTCACTTTCGGTATGCACAGCGAAGCATGCAGCGGAAACTGCGGATCAATTAGAGAAGCTGATCTCCGAGATGAAGAACGGGGAACAAAAGACCCTGGTTGTCGGTATGGGCCACGGCACGTGTACCTGCGAGGGAGCGGCATTTGAATATACTTTCAACGTTGAACATGAACTTCGACGTCGTGGAGTCCGAGAGAACGCTCGAGTTGTGTACCTAACCAACGAAGCCGAACTTGGTGACTTTGGAGTTGGAGGGATGGTATTCGAACAAAAAGGGCGCAAGGTAACAAGTGCGCAATGGACTGAGTCGATCTTCAATGAACGCGGCGTGGAGGCGATCCTCGGGGCACATGTCGAAGAGGTAACAGAGAATGAAGTCCGCTATGAGCAGTTAGATGGAAGCAGGTCATCTATAAAATTTGACTTCGCCATGTTGCTTCCTCCGTTTAGGGGCGTCGACCTTAAGGCCTTCGACCATGAAGGAAATGACATAACCGAACTACTCTTCATGCCCAATGGATTCATGAAGGTCGATGCCAACTACACGTCAAAGAGCTACGATGAGTGGTCGAGCGAAGATTGGCCAAAGACTTATCAAAACCCAAGCTTCGACAACATATATGCAGTTGGAATCGCTTTCTCGCCACCGCATCAGATCTCAAAGCCAATGACAACGCCCAACGGCACCACGATCGCACCCGCACCACCTAGGACTGGAATGCCCTCTGGGGTCATGGGACGCGTTGCGGCAGAGTCGATAGTTGATCGAATACGAAATGGCCGCATTACAAAAGATCATGAAGCATCGATGGCCGCAATGGGTGCAGCCTGTATCGCCTCGGCAGGAACCGGATCTTTGAAGGGTACCGCAGCAGCAATGACGATGTATCCGATCGTTCCTGATACCAAAAAGTACCCAGCTGGGGGAGGCAGAGACTTGAAAAATACCACTGGGGACATTGGTCTTGCTGCCCACTGGACCAAAGCGATGCTCCACTTTCTCTTCATCTACAAGGCAAAAGCTCTTCCATTCTGGTACTTGATTCCAGAGTAATTATCGATTTGATCCCTGAAAGGCTCCATAAGATGACAGGAAACCCAAAGACTGCAGTAGCTTCCTCGAAGCGAGAGATAAAAGCTAGGAGCAACATACTGCGCCAAATCGTCAAGTTCATTCAGCTCAATCTGAAGATGGCAAAGATGACGAAGATGCACGGATAAAAGCTCGCCCTATATACAAAACCCCCCTTCGACAAAGGTCGAAGGGGGGTTTCACCAAGTAATTAGGTGCTAACTTAAAGGTGCCTCCAACCCGGACTAGAAGGCTCGAACAATATCAACCATCATCTGACCTGCTACGGTCGGGTTCGGCGCAACATGAACACCTGCGGCCGTAAGGGCTTCCATCTTAGCTGAAGCCGTTCCTTGCGATCCGGAGATGATGGCGCCAGCGTGGCCCATCTTCTTTCCCGCAGGAGCGGTCTGTCCAGCGATGTAGGCAACAACTGGCTTGGAGAAGTGATCAGCGATAAACGCCGCGGCCTTCTCCTCCTCGCTACCACCAATCTCACCGATCATGAGTACCGCCTTAGTCTCAGGATCCGCCTCAAATGCGGCGAGGCAGTCGATGAAGTTTGTCCCAGGGACCGGATCTCCACCAATTCCAACACAAGTCGTCTGGCCAACATTTTGCTGGGATAGTTCGTGGATCGCTTGATAGGTTAGGGTTCCCGACCTCGATACAATACCGACTGGACCGCCAGGTAGAGCTATGGAACCCGAGGTGATCCCGATATTACACTTGCCAGGGGAGATGATTCCTGGACAGTTTGGACCGATCAATCTCGTACCAGGAAAATCATTAGCCAGCAAATTATAGAAGTAAGCCTCGTCCTTGGCTGGGATAAATTCGGTGATGCATACTACGAGCGAGACACCAGCTCGAGCAGCCTCGAGAACGGCGTCTCCAGCGAAACGAGGTGGCACCGAGACAAAACTAGCGTTGGCACCAGTTATTGCCACCGCCTCTTCCATGGTGTCAAAGACGGGTATACCATCTACGTCGGTTCCACCCTTGCCTGGAGTTACTCCAGCAACGACCTTTGTACCGTAATCTCTGTTCCTAAGACCATGGAAGCGTCCTTGTCCACCGGTAAGGCCCTGAACGATGACCTTGGTGTTTTCGTCGACAAAAATACTCAATTAGGCACCCCTATTTGCAAGTTCTACGGCGCGCTTTGCCGCCTGTAACATGGTTGGTTCAACTATTACTGAATCGGAGCCCTGCTCAGCCAAGATCTCGCGAGCTAGTTCTGCGTTAGTTCCGTCCAATCGAATAACGATCGGAGCACGCAATTCGACGCGCTTTAGTGCCTCGATGATTCCCTTCGCAACCTCGTCGCAGCGGACGATTCCGCCGAAGATGTTGACTAAAACGGCTTGGACCTTATCGTCGGTATTTATAACCTCGAGAGCTGCCGACATAGTGTCGGCACTTGCGCCACCGCCAAGATCAAGGAAGTTAGCAGCTGAACCACCGACTTGGTTAACAACGTCGAGAGTCGACATCGCCAGACCCGCGCCATTGGCTATGATTCCAACGGTTCCGTCAAGACCGATGTAGTTCAATCCCTTGGATTTGGCCAACTTCTCGCGACCGTCGTATTCGACCGTTGCCTGCCAATCTGCCCACTCGCTATGTCGGTAAGCAGCGTTATCGTCGAGAGAGACCTTGGCGTCTAGGGCGTGAACCTTTCCATCTGTATTCAAGATCAGTGGATTGATCTCTGCTAGATCTGCGTCGCCCTTTAAAAAGGCATCGTAGAGAAGTTCGAGGACGTCGGCCACGCCGCTTCGAGCCTCTTGATCGATCTTGGCAGCTGCTACCGCATCTTCAATCTCGGCGCGTGATATTCCTTTGGTGGGATCAATATGACGGTAGACGATCGCATCAGGATCGGTCTTAGCAACCTCTTCGATCTCGACACCACCTTGAGCAGAGAGCATCAAGAGGTACTTCTTCGCACCCCGGTCAAGGGTATAGCTTGCGTAGTACTCCTTCTTGATGTCGCTACTTCTTTCCACCCAAACCCTCTTGACGAGGTGACCCTTTATATCCATCCCTAAGATGGCCGAAGCGTATTGACGTGCTTCATCAGCGTTGTTTGCGATCTTGATTCCGCCAGCTTTTCCTCGACCCCCAACTTGAACTTGGGCCTTGATTACTGCGGGATAGCCTGCGGCGTCTGCTTGAGCTACCGCTTCATCTACGGTGTCGGCGACGCCACCTGGCGAAGTTGCGATTCCATATTGAGCAAAAAATTGCTTACCTTGATATTCGAAAAGATCCATTCTCGACTTTCCTAAAGCGTTGACAACAACGAGAGTATTACGTAATTACTAAAAAATGCAAATACGGCCCTAAGAGTGCTGTGCGCGCTCGCGCTCGTCAAGGGCTGTTTCAAGCCAAGACGATACCTCAAGTAGTGGCGTTCCCGGCGTAAAGACGCGAGCAACACCAACCTCTGATAACTTAGGCACATCGTCCTCGGGGATGATCCCACCCACCATGACCAGAACATCTTCCAAATCGTTTTCTCGTAGTGAGTCAACGATTCGTGGCACAAGAGTCATGTGAGCACCCGAAAGAAGTGACAGACCAAGCGCATCGGCGTCTTCTTGAGCCACTGCTTGAACTATCTGCTCTGGGGTCTGATGTAGCCCGGTGTATATAACTTCGAATCCTGCATCTCGAAGAGCCCGAGCAATTACTTTTGCACCGCGGTCGTGACCATCCAACCCCGGCTTTGCAACGATAACTCTGTAAGGTCTATCCACGGAGTCTAAGCATAGGCAAAAAGTGGGAAGCGGGTGGCTCAAATTGCCCGACCTTACTCAAAAAGTAGCACTGTGTGACTATTGTCTCGTAGTTTATTGTCACTACCCTCTACAGCTACGAAAACTTTGCCTCAATTGCATCGTTGATCAACTTTGGAACCAAACCGGCGACCGAACCACCATAAGACGCAACTTCACGCAAGAGGCGGGAAGCCACAAACGAATACTCGGATGACGTCGGAATGAATACTGTGTCGATTCCCGAGAGTTGATGGTTCATTTGGGCCATTTGCAGTTCATTTTCAAAGTCCGACACTGCCCTCAGGCCACGAATTATAACCGTGGCACCAATAGTTTTGGCGAGATCAACGACCAACGACGAGAGGGAAACGATCTCCACGTTGGGAAGGTGCTCCACGACGCTCTCGATCATCGCTTGGCGCTCTTCAAGTGAAAAAAGGGCAGAGGCCTTTTGCGGATTACGCATCGCAGCAACTACCACCTTGTCAAACAAGACTGAGGCGCGCTCGACGATCTCCATGTGTCCATTGTGGAAAGGATCAAATGATCCTGGAAACAAGGCAACCTTCACAGCAAAAACCCTTCTATCGATCCGCCTCTTCGTCTAACAGTTGTTCGAGGAAAGAAACGTACGTATCTCCGTATTTTTTGAACTTTATTCTCTCATATCTAATCGCCTGTGGCAGCTCTCTATTAGTCTCGGCGACCACAATTTTGGCATTTAGGTTTTCAAAGATCTCAGTCCACCCTTCAAAGACGTAGGGGGGATCCACAAATGCGAGGTCAAAGTCAGAATTTGGATTTCGCTTCAGATACGTCAATGCATCAGAGTTCACTACCTTGAAGTCGCAGCCGAGATCGCTCAAATTGAGAGCCGCTAACGACTTTGACAACGCCTTCGAGGTCGCAATATTGGCCTCTACGAATACGACTGAAGCCGCCCCTCGAGATGCACATTCAAAGCCAAGAGCACCGGTTCCGGCAAAGATGTCCACAACTTTAGCTCCTTGAAGGTCGACCAAATTGTAGAGGGTGTCGAAGATAGACTTCTTTACCCTCGCGGTAGTTGGCCGAACGTTGGTCCCAATGCTGCCACTTAGCTTTCTACCCTTTGCGTTACCGCCTTGAACTCTCATATCGTAAAGATCCTAGAAACTAAGCGGATATTTTTTCCGTAGAAGAGGTTATCTATCGCCACTTCAGTCTTCAAACTAATCAACCGTGGCGCAAAAGTCGAGGCCAACAAGGATCTAGGCCAACTTCAAAGGAGCGTGTGAGATCATAACTTTCTTGGCGCCAAGGCCCCTGAACCTAATCACTGCGGTCATGGAACTACCAGATCCCGATACCTCCTCGACGAAACCCTCGCCCCAACTACCGTGAACCACCTTAATCCCAACCTTTACTTGACTTGGCTCTAGTCGTGGTCCTGGATTTGACTGTCGCTGGGAAAACTTAGCCAATTGAGTGGGAGAGATCCCCGACGAGGTGCTATTTCTGTCGCTATCGTTACTTCGGCTCCTATCGAAGTAACGGGAACGAAGCTCATCATAAGACTTAGGTTGAGATACATCTTCGATCAATGACGGTGGAAACTCGTCGATAAACCTAGAGGGGACCGAGGCACTCTCGGAACCGAAGACAAAGCGCTTGCTCGCGCGCGTGACAAAGAGCTTCTTTCTAGCGCGGGTCACCGCGACATAGCAGAGGCGTCGCTCTTCTTCAAGTTCAGACTCGTCGTAGAGCGAACGCGAGTGCGGAAAGATCCCATCTTCAAAGGCGGTCAAGAATACTAAGTCAAATTCAAGTCCCTTGGCAGTGTGGACTGTCATCAAGGTTACGACGTTATCGTCTTGAATTTGATCTGCTTGAGCAACAAGTGCCACTGAGTCTAAGAACTCCTCGAGACTTTGGTGTTCGCTTGCGACGCCGATCAGTTCAGTAATGTTATCCAATCGGGCCAAATCGTCCACCTGTCCGCTCGCCGAAAGTTCCTCACGATATCCAGACTTCTCCAAGAACTGCTCGATTATCGCCATCGGAGGCGTCTGATCGGCGACAAGTTTAGTTAGGTCGTCGATCAAATTGATGAACGAAGCGATACCCGTCAAAGCACGCCCCGAAACTCCAGCCTCGCTTGCACGTCGGAACGCCTCAAAGGCGGGGAGCGACTGAGATTGGCTAAATTCAAAGACCCTCAGAACACTAGCGTCACCCACACCCCTCTTGGGGGTATTGCATACCCGCCTAAGTGACATCTCGTCGTTCGGATTTACCAGGAGACGTAGGTAGCTTACGACATCGCGGATCTCCTTGCGATCGTAGAATCGTGTACCTCCAACGACTCGATAGGGTATCGCCCTCCTGATCAAAGCTTCCTCTATTGAACGGGAGTTGGAGTTGATGCGATAGAAGACTGCCATATCGCCAAAGCGCGTTCCTTGAGCGTTCTCCTTGTGAATCGTTGTCGCAACAAAGTTGGCTTCTTCGTCTTGGTCTGAGCCGACGAACATCTTTACCTTATCGCCATCACCCTGATCTGACCATAGGTTCTTCTCCAGACGATTTGAGTTTTGTGCGATAATCGCGTTTGCGACTTTGAGAATATTTTGGGTTGAGCGATAGTTTTGCTCGAGTTTGATTACTTTAGCGTCGTCGAAGTTCTTACTAAATTCAAGGATGTTTCGCATGTCGGCGCCGCGAAAGCCATAGACACTCTGGTCAGAGTCGCCAACTACAAAGACATTGCGATTCTTATCGCCAAGTGCCATAACGAGGCCATTTTGGGCGACGTTTGTATCCTGATATTCGTCAACCAGTAGGTGGACAAAGCGACGCTGGTAGTAATCCAATACTGCTGGGTGCTCATCGAAGAGGAGGTAGGTATTGACAATTAGATCATCAAAGTCCATTGCATTTGCGGCCTTTAGGCGCTCTTCATAGATGCGATAAACTTCGGCGACACGCCTCTCCATAATGTGTGAAGCTCGGTCCGCCAACTTTGCTGGAGACACAAGTTCGCTCTTAGCGTTAGATATTTGTCCGGCTAATGATCGAGCTGGGAACCTTTTAGAGTCCAAACCAAGCGATCCGATAACCAAGGAGATTAGCTTCTCGGAGTCATCCGAGTCATAGATTGCAAAGTTTTTACCGTACCCTAGAGCATCTCCGTGGCTTCGAAGGATTCTAACGCAAGCAGAGTGAAAGGTCGAGACCCACATCCCTTTGGCCTCGGGTCCAATCAGGTCTGCGACTCTGACCTTCATCTCGGCCGCCGCTTTGTTGGTAAAGGTGATTGCAAGAATTTGAGACGGGTGAATTGACTCTTCTTCAATCAGATATGCGATACGACGAGTAAGTACGCGAGTCTTTCCGGATCCAGCGCCCGCTATTACTAGAAGAGGACCCTGCCCGTGCGTAACAGCTTCGAGCTGTTCTTGATTCAATCCATCCAACAAAGGACTCATTTAACTCCACATTCAAAATAGCCACAGAAGAATCTCAAATTGCTTTAACGCACTTTCAAATTCAACTTTGTCGCGCCTCGCCATCAACTGCTCGCGCCACAACTCAAACAAAGGGTAGGTCACCGAAACAAATTGCAAGCATCTCGCATCCAAGACCCAGAAGGATCACGGCTTCAACCAAAAACACAGAGAACCAGGCAGGTAAGCCGAAGGACCAACAAGCCAATCCATGCCATTCGCACTCCGTTAAAAATCGTAGCCAACTTAGGTAGTGGCCAATTCAACTCGCCTTAGGTGGAACTTAGGCAGATACGTATATCACCAAGCGACTGCTCCGGACGACAAATTAGTATTATCCCTTACTACGATGCCATAAGATATCCGATTTAGATCTTCACAACAGTGTTTTGACAAGCCTAGATTATCCGAACAACCGTCTTCCAAAATGCGAGGAGTTGCGAAAGTGGTTGCAGGAAGTTACCTACTCCCACTCAATGGTTGCAGGCGGCTTAGACGTGATATCATACACCACCCTGTTTACACCGACCACCTCGGCTACGATACGGGAGGAGATTCGCTCTAGAAGGTCATAGGGAAGGCGTGCCCAATCAGCCGTCATTGCGTCAGATGATTCAACTGCCCGCAAGATAATAGGGTAAGCGTACGACCTTTCATCACCCATTACTCCCACAGATCGAATATCTGCCAAAACGGCGAAGGCCTGCCAAATTGCTCGGTGATCGAGGTCAGACTTGGCGAACTCCTCTTGAACTATTCGATCTGCATCCCTTACTATGTCGGCCCTCTCCCGGGTTACCTCTCCAACGATCCTAACCGCTAGACCAGGACCTGGAAATGGTTGACGCCAGACGATGGTATCGGGTAGCCCCAGCTCTGACCCTATAGCTCGTACCTCATCTTTAAATAGCTCTCTGAGGGGCTCCACTAATTCAAAGTCCATATCGTCAGGGAGGCCCCCTACATTATGGTGTGACTTGATCCGGGCCGCCGACTTGGTCCCAGATTCGATGACGTCAGGATAGAGGGTGCCTTGAACTAAATACTTAGCACCCTTGATATCTCGTGCGGTCTTTTCGAAGATTCGAATGAATCTCTCACCAATTAGTTTTCTCTTGCGCTCCGGATCAGTAACACCTGCGAGGTCGTTGAAGTACTCCTCGCTAGCATCGATCGATATCAAATCAATCTCGAATTGCTCGCGAAAGGTGCGCTCTACGATCTCTGCCTCTCCGTGGCGCATAAGTCCAGTATCGACAAAGACGCAGTGGAGCTGATCACCGATCGCTCGATGCACCAACGCAGCTGCAACAGAAGAGTCGACACCGCCTGACAAAGCACAGATAACTTGCTCATCGCCGACCTGCTCCTTGATGCGAGCAATTGAATCCTCGATTATGGAAAATGAGGTCCACGACGAGTCGGCTCCAACGATTGAGTGTAGAAAGTTTTCAAAGATCTTATTACCGAACTCGCTGTGCTCTACTTCGGGGTGGAACTGAACGGCATATATCCCTCGACTAGGAGATTCGAAGGCTGCCCCATAGGCCTCTCTAGTTGACGCAAGAAGGTCGAATCCCTCTGGAAGTTTGGTAACGGAGTCGAAGTGGCTCATCCAAACTGTCGAAGATGACCTAAGGCCGTCGCAAAGGAGTCCCGAATCCGACAACACTAGCTCACTTTTACCATACTCTCCCGAAAGGCCACTAGAGACTTCTCCGCCCAAGTCGGAGGCGATCAATTGCGCACCATAACAGATTCCAAGAATTGGAATACCAAGGTCGTAGATATCCTTGTCGACTCTCGGCGCTCCTTCGACATTTACACTCTTTGGTCCACCCGAAAAGACGATGGCCACTGGTGCCTTATCTTTCACCTCTTGAGCGGTAATGTCACTCGATACGATCTCAGAAAAGACGTGGTGTTCCCGGATCCGTCTAGCTATCAGCTGTGCGTACTGTGCACCGAAGTCAAGAACTAAAACTCTAGATGAACGAAGTTGGTGCATGGTACTCCATTGATTCTCGGGGTCTTCGAAAAGAGGTCGAACGCTAACCATCCTAGTTTCCGCATCGAAGGGCCGATTCAATTGATTCTCGCCGAGAGCAATCCTTCGATGCCCAAACCTTTGCCGCACCATTACCCTCTCATAACTTTGGTTAGGTAAGTTGAGGGTCTAATGCGAGGGTTGACGAAATGAATAGCCTATTTTCAAGGATGATCTATGGAGTGGCTGGCTTGCTTGCCGGTATAGGGGTATACCTATACGTTCGTACGACCGCAATCTTTGAGGTCTTCGCAAAATCTCTCCATGCTCGCTTTCACAAAGGGCGAAGATAGAAGGTCTAAGAGGTTGGAATCTTCCATCCCTTTGACTCTGCGATCTCTTTGCAGGTCGGACACAAGGGGTACTTCTTTGGATCACGAGTTGGGACCCAAGTCTTGCCACACAGCGCCGTACAAGGGGTTCCCATTATCAGTGCCTCTGTGACAGCTGAGGCAGGAACGACGATATGAGACATCCTGTCCCTATCTTCGCCGTCGTTCAAGTCTATTTTCGACTCGAGAGTTGTATCAATTTGGGTCATTTCAGTAACCTGCCATATTGCGCGAATCTTCTTCGTTTACAACAATAATAAAAAACGAGGGGCGGCAAAAGCCGTCCCTCGTAAATACAACTCACTAAAAAACTATTAGTGACCCATTCCAACTCTCTGGGAGTGCTGAAGTTGCTTTCCTTCGGTCTGAAGCGAAGGTGCAACCATAACTTCAGCCTTTTGGAACTCTTTGATGGTCTCGTATCCACAAGTTGCCATAGAGGTCTTGAGGGCTCCAAATAGATTCAAACGGCCATCGTTCTCTTTTGCAGGGCCAACCAAGATCTCCTTGAGCGAACCTCTTTGTGATACCGCCACACGAGCGCCTCGAGGAAGAGTTGGGTGGAACGTAGCCATTCCCCAGTGGTAACCCTTTCCGGGAGCCTCATACGCAGTAGCGAGCGGAGATCCAACCATTACGGCGTCAGCGCCACAGGCGATCGCCTTTGCGATGTCGCCGCCCTTGCTCATCCCGCCATCTGCAATAACGTGGACATATACACCGGTCTCATCCAGGTGACGCATCCGGGCTCCAGCGGCATCCGCGATAGCCGTAGCCTGAGGTACGCCAATACCGAGGACGCCTCGGGTAGTGCAAGCATTTCCTGGACCAACACCAACTAATACGCCGACGGCGCCGGTTCGCATAAGGTGCAGGGCAGCTTGATAGGATGCGCAGCCACCAACGATAACTGGGACTTCAAACTCGCGAATGAACTTCTTCAGGTTGAGTGGTTCGTGGTTCTTGGATACGTGCTCCGCAGATACCACCGTACCTTGAATCACTAAAAGGTCGAGCTCTCCGGCAAGGGCCGCTTTAGCCAATTCTGGGGTTCGCTGCGGAGTAAGCGAGGCCGCCGTAGTTACTCCTGCTGCCTTGATCTGCTTAATGCGCTCTGTTACGAGCGTTGGCTTGATTGGCTCAAGGTAAATCTCTTGCATCCGCTCGGTTGCCTTCTCCGGAGGAAGGGTAGCAATCTCAGCCAAAAAGGGTTCGGGGTCTTCGTAGCGAGTCCAAAGTCCTTCGAGGTTTAGAACGGCCAAACCACCGAGGCGGCCGATCTCAATTGCAGTCGCCGGTGATACTACGCCATCCATAGCAGAGGCTAGGAGGGGTAGGTTGAACTTGAATGCGTCTATCTCCCAGGAGATATCCACATCCTCTGGATCACGGGTTCTTCGTGAGGGTACAATCGCTATGTCGTCGAAGCCGTAGGCTCTACGCCCAGACTTTCCGCGACCGATTTCAACTTCTGCCATCAGAACCCCCTTACCGAGGATAAGGTGCTAGAATTTGCACGGATTGAGCTTTTCATGTATACAGTCTAATCACTGAACAGTGGCTAACCCTTTTAACTAAAGAGACAATCGCCACAACTATAGTCCAATAATTTTCAGAACTCCTCTGGCTACGGCTTGGCTCATCTCGTAAAGTGCTGCGTCACGTGCTTTATCTACCTTTTCCACGATCCCAATTCCGTCATCGGTAGCTAGGGTATCTAAAGTCGAAGTCACAGTTTTTTGTGCGCTCTCAGTGACCTCGTATCCAAGTTGAGTTAGCTTTTTAAAGATCTCATTACTCGAAATCGGCTCAGGGGCTGAATTTGCAACCATGGCGATCGCGGCCTTTGCTAGATCGCTTGTAGCACCAGTCGCTGTCCCAATCAGATTTACAATATCGGAAGACTTATTTGGAGAGTCGTAAGCTGAAATCCACTTCTTCATCTGCAAGACTAGATCTTCAAGTGAATCTGCCTCGAAGGTTACCTTTGCCATATCTATCTCCTCGTCCGCTAGTCTCGACTAAGACCTGTAAATATACGTCGTAGTAGCTCAACCGTAATAAAAGCTGTGGCTCCCCAAATCAAGTCCTGACCAACTTCGAAGAAGTGCATCTCGCGCTCTTCCCCACCTCTTCGCCAAAGCTCTCTGTGGTAGACGTCTTCGCTCAAAAGGTCGGCTATGTCAACCGAAAAGACTTCATCAACTTCAGATTCATTGACTAGAAGACTCGGAATGGAAAAGTGCGACAGCCCTAAAAAGGCCACGAGGGTGAACCGAGTCGAAAAGGTGGACAACTCAGTAACGCGCCCGATTACCTCTATATCTTGATGGACAACACCGATCTCTTCGTAGGTCTCCCTAACTGCAGCCTCAAGTGGGGTCTCCCCATCTTCCACCTTGCCTCCAGGGAAGGAGACCTCTCCGGCGTGAGATTTAAGATGACTCGCACGCCGAGTAAAGAGTAGAGCTGGTCGATGCACTGACCCAGTGAGCAGTGCAAGCACTCCAGACTGTTTCATCTTTTCAGCGCCCCATGGCGGTTCGGCTACGAAGGGGGCAGGACGCTCTTGGCTAAGTGCAAATGCACGCGCTATGTCAAAGCGATTAGAGGGAAGTTCAACCGCTAATTCATTTACCCATCGAGGGCGACGAATCCGCCTGTAGGTAGGCGGACGAGGGATCGACTGCCTGAACCGCGCATCAAGATCGATAACTTCACCCACAGAAATACTCCAACAGCACAAGTATTGCGTCTATGAGAGCTTACTTCACGAAGATAAAGGTGATCATCAATTCAACAAGTAGCTGCACGTTAAATAGTACGGCTCTCAAATGAAAAGAAGCGGAGTAGAAAGTTCTACTCCGCTTCTCAATACAGTCAATTAGCGACTGTGCTACTTACATCATTCCGCCCATGCCACCTGCTGGTGCAGCTGGCTCGTCTTCGGATGGCTTCTCGGCGATTACCGCTTCTGTGGTTAGCAATAGCGCAGCAATCGAAGCAGCATTTTGAAGAGCAGATCGAGTTACCTTGGCTGGATCGATTACGCCGACCTTGACAAGATCTTCGTATACGTTGGTCCGTGCGTTGTAGCCAACGGAGCCCTCTTGTCGAGCAACGTTTTGAACTACAACCGCGCCTTCAACACCTGCATTGTTGGCGATCCAACGAAGAGGTTCTTCGAGACAACGAGCAACCATGGCAGCGCCAGTTGCCTCATCGCCACTTAGGCTCCCGACGAGATTTTCTACATCTGCGCGACTTCTAAGAAGGGCAGTTCCGCCTCCGGCGACTATACCCTCTTCGATAGCAGCACGAGTTGCAGAGAGTGCATCTTCAATGCGGTGCTTCTTCTCTTTCAGCTCAACTTCAGTAGCTGCACCGACTTTGACAACAGCAACCCCACCGGCAAGCTTCGCCAATCGCTCTTGGAGCTTCTCACGATCCCAATCAGAGTCCGTCGCGTCGATTTCACGGCGAATTTGAGCTACGCGGCCATCTACATCTTCGCGACTTCCTGCGCCACCGATGATCTTGGTATCATCCTTGGTTACTTCAATACGACGAGCGGTTCCAAGTAGATCAAGAGTCGCAGTCTCAAGCTTCAGCCCTACCTCTTCCGAGATGACCTGTCCACCGGTAAGAACTGCCATATCTTGCAGCATCGCCTTGCGACGCTCACCAAAGCCTGGGGCCTTTACAGCGACAGAGGAGAAGGTTCCGCGGATCTTGTTGACTACCAAAGTAGCTAGTGCTTCGCCATCTACATCTTCAGCCACAATTACCAGTTGGCGACCGGTCTTCATAACCTTCTCGAGGAGGGGAAGAATCTCACTCACTGATGAGATCTTACTACCGTAGAAGAGTATGTAGGGGTCGTCGATAACGGCCTCTTGACGATCTTGATTGGTTACGAAGTAGGGCGAGAGGTAACCCTTGTCGAACTGCATGCCTTCGGTGAATTCGAGCTCGATACCGAAGGTATTCGACTCTTCAACTGAAACGGTTCCATCTTTTCCTACGCGATCGATCGCATCGGCAAGGACTTCGCCGATCGACTGATCAGCGGCAGAGATCGACGCTACCTGAGCAAAGTCACTTCGTCCTTCGACTGGCTTTGCCTGCTTTGCGATCGAATCAATGGCTACCGCAACTGCCTTTTCGATACCCTTTTTGAGGGTCATAGGATTGGCGCCAGCTGCAACGTTCTTTAGTCCTTCGCGGATCAAAGCTTGAGCTAGTACTGTTGCAGTTGTAGTGCCGTCACCAGCGACGTCGTTAGTCTTGGTTGCGACCTCTTTGACGAGCTGAGCACCCATATTCTCATATGGATCTTCGAGCTCGATCTCGCGGGCGATCGAAACACCGTCGTTTGTGATAGTTGGCGCACCAAACTTCTTGGCCAAAACCACGTTACGGCCCTTTGGTCCCAACGTCACCTTGACTGTATCGGCGAGTTTATTCACACCCGCCTCTAGAGAGCGACGAGCTGCCTCGTCAAACTTGAGCATCTTTGACATTGTTACTTAGCCACCTTCGCAAGTACATCACGCGATGCAAGTATCAAAAGGTCTTCACCGTCGACGGAGATTTCAGTTCCGCCGAACTTGGAATAGACAACTGTATCGCCTACTGCGATATTTAGTGGGATCAACTCACCAGTTGAGTCAGCACGTCGACCTGGACCAACGGCTAGAACTTCACCCTGCTGGGGCTTCTCTTTGGCTGTATCTGGGATTACGAGACCAGAAGCTGTTCGCTCCTCAGACTGTGCTGGGCGAACTACGATACGATCGTCGAGTGGACTTAACTTCATTCTCTTTCAAATCCTCCTTAGAGTGACTGACTTCAATGAAATAATATAGTCCACTTTTAGCACTCAACGATCGTGAGTGCTAAAAAACTAATCTATCCAAACTTCAAAGACGGAATTACGTCGAGAGGAAGAGTGGTCGGACCGAATTTTTCCAGCCTAAACCGGCCAGCTTCAGCGATCATTGCACCATTATCGGTACAGTTGGAACGGGCTGGAAGAAAGACATCTATCGCTTTCTTGGCTCCAAGTTCCACCAAAAGCTCCCGAAGCCTGCTATTTGCTCCGACGCCCCCACTCAATCCCACAGATCGAGCTCCGAAGTCGATAGCAGCCTCTATTGTCTTGCGAGCCAATACCTGTGCGATACTCTCTTGGAATGAAGCCGCGACATTAGCTGCATCAAATCCGGTGTTTTCTTTCAAGTATCGAACCACAGCCGTCTTTGGTCCCGAAAATGAAAAGTCGTATCTTCCCTTAGTCACCGCTTGCTTGAACTTTATGGCATCCCGGTCACCGCTATTGCCAAGGCGCTCGATCTCTGGACCTCCAGGAAAGCCAAGACCGAGCAGTCTGGCAACCTTGTCAAATGCTTCACCTGCAGCATCATCGTAACTTCTGCCAAGAATTTCGTAATGGCCGAGTTCCTTGATTCCAACGATCATGGTATGGCCACCGGAGACTACCAATACGATCAACGGAAGCTTCGGAAATACAGTGTCGAGACCAAGGGCAAAGATGTGCCCTTCAAGATGGTTGACTGCAACCAGTGGGATATTCCAAGCGACCGACAGGGCCTGAGCGGTGGCAACCCCTACCATCAATGGGCCACTTAGCCCTGGCCCCACCGTCACTGCAATCGCGTCCAACCCAGGAGTTGTGATGGAAAGATCGGCTCGACGCAGCGCCTCTTCCATGGTGGGCACCATGACTGCTTCGTGAGCACGGGATGCAAGCTCAGGGACGACTCCGCCAAAGTCGCTATGTACCGAGAATTGACTCGCAATCACAGAAGAAAGGACTTTACCTTGCGCTCCCACCACTGCGACTGCGGTATCGTCGCACGAAGTTTCAATTCCGAGTAGAAGATCCACTTACCCCTACTTCCTCAAGTTGCACACAAATGCTTCGATACTAAAACCATCTGGGCGACTTACTGCGCTCTATCAAACCTTTGGACTGCGCGATCTTGGCAATTCTGGCGCGATATTGATCACTATCAATGTCGTATGCCCACATGATCATGGCATCTTCGTTATTCTCTTGGTAGTACCCCTTACGAATCCCCACAGGCATAAATCCGAAGTTGGTGTAGAGCTTTTGGGCGGGCTTGTTGGTGACACGAACCTCTAACGTCAAGTTTTCAGAGCCGTGCTTCAACGCCTCAACTATCAGTGCGTAGAGAAGAGCCGAACCATAATTTTTTCCTTGCAGCTCGGGTGAGACCGCGATATTGGTTACATGAGCATCTTCCAAGATATACATCACTCCGGAGTAACCAACTATCTCACCATCGAGGCGCAGCACTGAATACGACCTCTCCTTGGAGTTAGAGATCTCACTCAAAAAGACGTTGTAAGACCAAGGCTTAGGGTGCACCCGCTTCTCTATGGCAAGGACACCTTCGATGTCCTTCTTGCGCATAGGAAGTATTACCAAGCTCGAAGATTCATCGGAGATCTGCCGCGACTCACCGTGAACAATAGCCATTACATCTGCCTCCTGAACCAACTTACCCAAGAGGGCGCTGGCCTCTAATCACCTTGGGATCCCTCACCCACGTCTACCAAAACCTCGTCGCCTTCAACCTTGGTCTCGAAGGTCCGAATCTTGTAGACGGGATAGGTCTTACAGATTCCACCTTCGAGCTTAAAGGCAAACCCGTGCCATGGACACTCAAAGGAACCATCTGATTCAATCTCTGCCCTGTCAATCGGAAGTCCCATATGGGAGCAGCTATTTTCAAGACAGACCACCGTGCCCTTGCGTATGGTAAAGCACAGATCAACGCCTGATACTTCTGCTTTCGTAAAGCGGCCGCTCTTTAGGTCCGCAAGTCTTATGGCACTTTGAAACGACATATCTCTTCCATCGCAACTACCGAACTTTTCAACTTCGAGTAACACTTATCGAGGTGGCAACAAATTCTCCACAACGTAATCCGTTTAATGTTTATTTCAAAATCTAAGTAATCCTATGTCTTCCATTTAGATAAGGTACAAAGTCCCATTAAGTCACTATCCAGAAATTATTAATTCCAAAGTAAGCGTCATGCAGACTAGGCCCTGATAATCGATGAATTGAAATCGACGGAGACAATATTCCCACTTCAAAGACGATGCGTACTTCTACTACAGAAGTTTGACACGTATATTCTAATTCAGGTACTAAATACCATTTATTCAAAAGGGGTAATAATAACTTGTGAAATAAGCTCGAAACCAACTATTAATTAAAACATAAAGTATTTTCAAATGAATAATAAAAGATTTCAAATTTAGTTACACGGACGTAATTATTGTTTTGAGAGATCTAAGGAGGAGAACGTGGTCGACTTTACCGAACTAGGCGAGATGAATCAGATCCTTGCCGCGCTTATCAGCCTGGCAGGAGATCGAGAGATAAGCACTGTAACCCTTTCAGCAAGCCCCACCCTCTCTCAAGGAAAGCTAATTGAGGCTTTCGAGCTTTTGAGTAAAGATTACTACCAAACCAGCCACAGTGAATTATTCATAAACAAGATGCTTCCCCGCAGAACCTGCATGAAATGCAAGACCTGCTTCCGCGGCGAAGAGGGGGCTAACTGCCCCAAGTGCCACTCTCAAAACTCAACTGAGCGCCAAATGCCGAGGCTCTATATCGAGACCTTTGCAGTTAGAGGCGCCGGGGACTTAGCTTCGTAAGTACCTGCGCAGTATCTAGTTCGGTTCCAGACTCACTATATTGACTACTCGATCTCGAATAGGATGTTGAAATGAGTTCAGTTATTGCCTACACCGACGGTGCATGCAAATCCAATCCTGGCCCCGGTGGTTGGGGCGTACTAATAATAGATGGCGAAGTCCGCTCCGAACTCTTTGGGGGAGAGCGCGACACGACCAACAATCGCATGGAGCTAACTGCTGCGATCGAAGCCCTAAAAAATACCGACGCCGCCCGAGACATAATCATCTACGCCGACTCAAAGTATGTAATCGATGGAATTACTAAGTGGCTTCCCAACTGGATTAGAAGGGGTTGGAAAACAGCCGACAATAAAGCGGTCAAAAACATGGACTTATGGAAAGCTCTCTCGGAACAGGTGACAAGTAGGCGGGTCGAGTGGCGTTGGGTACGGGGCCACGCCGGCGACTTCGGGAACGAGCGAGCCGATCAATTAGCGAATTTCGGAGTATCTTCCCTCTAGCGCAACCTTTCAAAATTTGCGACTGCTATGTAATCTCGACCGTACCTAATTTGAATATTTTGAGGCGAGACTTTACCCAATGGCCTAATCGATTCGACGAAAGTTGACAATTTAGCCTCAATCGGCAATGCGGCAACATCAAGCAGCTCTACATTGCCACTAAATGTATCTTCTAGGCCTTGGGGTAAATCGCCGACCACGACTACTTTATCAAGGTCGCCTATGAGATATTTAGCTCTATCGCAGTTGACGGTAGTTGAGATTTTCGCGTGACTTCTAGCATCATAGAAGTGGACTTCGCCGCCCTTGGCATCTTCAATAACGATGTCGTGGGATATCTCCTCTTCGATGACTTTGGAAATCATCCCTAGGTGATCAAAGGGCATGACAGAGATACCCCAACCAAGAGCCAAGCTCCTACCGGTGGTAACCCCAATCCGACCCCCTGAAAATCCGCTCGGACCGATACATAGGACGATCTCCGCTTCAGTACCTTCAACGCGTGAGATTTCGGCACTAGCTTGGAGTGAAAAGAGTCCGATCTGGCGCAGAAGCGTCTTGGGTTCAGTGACGATCTGGGTGTACAGGACCTCTTTATCACGCAATATTGCAAGGATCGAATAAGACGAGGTGGTGTCGATAACCACCGTTACCCTTGAATTCACCGTGTTCCCCCATTGACAATCGCAATGAGCTTCTCATAGGTCGACTCCCCTACGTTAGCCCCAAATGAAATTCTTATTGATCGAGCTTGATCCCCCATGGCAGATTCAATCGACACTTCGATATCGGCCTCGATTACAAAATCTACCGCATTGGGCCACTCAACTAGTCGAAGCACACCTGTATCGAATAGATCTATGTCCATCAAGTCGAGAGACCGAGCACCAGAGAATCGATAAAGGTCCAAGTGTCTTATTGGAAGGTTGCCGTCGTATTCCCGTTGGATGATGAAGGTTGGAGATGTGACTACCTCATCGACGCCTTGAGCGGCGATAATCCCCTTCGCCAATGTAGTCTTTCCAGCTCCGAGGTCTCCGAGAAGGGTGATCAAAAAAGGTCGGTCGATCGCAGAACCTATCGCAAAACCAACCTCTATCATCGCCTCCTCACCTACTGCATTTAGCTCAAGCCATCTATCTGCCTTGTTTGGCACATCACTTTCCATCGAGAAGACCACCTACTATCATCAAATCACTTCTCATCGCCTCTGTGACCCTACTGCCACCCCTAAGCGCATAGGCAGGATGATAGGTGACCACTATCTTTGCCTCATCCACTGTGTGGATTTGGCCCCTCATAGAGCCAACAGAACTCTTGAGGCCGGTAAGCGATCTTGCAGCCACCTCGCCCACAGCGAGCACAACCTTCTTATCTACAACTTCGAGTTGCCCAGCCAATAAGTAGGAGCAGGCGGATATCTCGCCAGCAGAGGGACGTCTATTTTCAGGCGGGCGACACTTCACAACGTTAGTAATGTAGTACCGAGTACGATCAAGACCAATCTCTTCCGAGATCAAACGCGTCAAAAGTTGGCCTGACCTTCCAATAAATGGCACACCGTCTTTGTCCTCTGAAGCTCCAGGTGCCTCACCGACCACGACGAGACTTGAATTAGGGCCCCCGGAAGAAAAGACCACCTGACTGCGGGTAGCCGCCAACTCGCACCTTTGACAACCCATGGCCTCTTGCGCCAGAACTTCTAGTCGACGTTCATTGGAGATCTCCATCTACCGCTCCAAATAAATCCGGGGAACACGCTTCGAGATGCCACAAAGAATTTCCCAAGTTATCGTCGAACAACGCCTAGCCCACTCGTCTGCACCTATGTTTTCTCGGCCATCGCCCCCTATTAGGGTTACACGGTCGCCGATCTCGATATTGCCCTCTTCGCCTACATCTATCAGGACCTGGTCCATCGTAATAACCCCAGCAAAGGGATAGCGATGGCCCTTAATTATTACCTCACCACCGCCGTTGAACAGACTACGGGGAACCCCATCGGCATAGCCAATAGGAACAGTAACAACCTTTCCTCGATAAGCCATGGGTCGGAGTCTTCCATAGGATGGCCTCTCTCCTGCTTCCACCGTCTTAACAAAAGAAACCTCAGAGATCAGCGACATCACTGGCCTCAACCCGAGTTCATCAACCTCGTACCTCGGCGCATATCCATATAGAGCAAGGCCGACACGACTTTTAGTAAGGCGGCTCTCGGGGTAGTAGAGCAGTCCTGACGAGTTGGCGATATGAAGCTGGCGAGGGATAATACCTGCGCCTTTCAAGGTATTTATTGCGCTTTGGAACCTCGATAACTGCAATTTAGTAAATTCAGTTGACTCGTTGGAGACTTCATCTGCAACTGCAAAGTGGCTCCAAAGTCCATCGATCTCGCCCCGTCCTATTACCTCCGAAAGAGCGCTCAGCTCGTCCAACGCAGCACCAACTCGATACATGCCTGTATCGACCTTCAACTGGAAGTTGGGCCGTTCCTCCTCTGGAGTATCAGAGATAAATTTGATTGCATCTTTGGTATAGGCGGTAACCGTAATGTCATGCCGGGCAGCTATCGCAAGGGCATCGAGCGGCGGCTGGCTAAGGACTAGGATCTCTCCGTCCACACCTGCGCGCCGTAGTTCAACCCCCTCTTCCACCAGCGCAACGGCAAAGTCGCGACATCCCCGCTCATAGAGGGCTCTAGCAACTTCAACCGATCCGTGGCCATATGCATCAGCCTTGACCACAGCACATATACGACTTGGGACGGGAAAACCACACAAGTAGTCATAGTTGTGGATCAAATTACCAAGGTCTATCTCTGCACAAACCGGTCTTAAGTGATCTACCAAGGAAGCCTCCAGCTCAACGCCGAGTCTTTCATCTCTACAAGGGGTCCTCTGTAGACGATTGGCTTAAAGTTGCCCGGAAGCGTGACCCTGCGGCTCGACAGTGATGGAATCGAATCGACCAACTTTGGCAGAGCATCAATCATCGAGATCGGATTAGTAACTCCCCGACCACCTGTCAAGCCGTGAATATAGGTAGCGCTTGCGACAGCATCCAATGAATACCCATCTCTAGCTATGAACGAACCCAATATCCCAGATAAAACATCACCACTACCTGCAACTGAAAGATTAGATCTATTGGCTGCGACGAATATGGTTCGACCATCGCTCGAATAAATTCGGGTTGGAAAGCCTTTCAACAAAAGGTCTACCCCGAAATCCTCTACGAAAGATCTGATCGACTCCTCATTTACCTCTAAATCCAAGCCACCAAAGAGGCGAGAGACCTCTCCTCCATGTGGCGTTAGAAGTATCGGCCCCTCATAACTTTTGACTTGCACTTGAAGGTCTTTAGAGGTCGAAATGGCATTTATGCCATCTGCATCGATAACAATAGGTCCGCTATAGCTCCTCAAAACAGCCTTTAACAGGTTCTCACTTCGGTCACCCAAACCGGGCCCAACCACCAAAGCTTTAAATCGATTGATCGTTGCAAGATCGCGCTCAAAGGCGGCCTCGTCACCAACTATCAGTTCGGGGTATGCGGCCTGAAGTACATCGGGGCGCTCAAAGTTTCCGCTAACCCTAACCAAACCCGCGCCAGCCATAAAGCCAGCAACTCCTGCAAGTAAAGCCGCACCAAGTGTCGCCTTAGAGCCGCCGACCACGTGCATTGCACGCTTCCACTTATGCTCATCCATAACTTCCCTGCGAAATACGATATCGGAAGCTTCAAACAAAAGGTTGTTGCCATGGGAGCTATCTAGGTCGTCGAAGTGCCAAAGGTATGCTTCACCCATCTTTTCGATCACTGCTTGCCCCAATTGACCCAGCTTCAGCGCCCCAATTATCAACGTTACATCGGCTCGTACGCAGTTTTCTTCCTGATCCTCGATGAGAAGATTCACTCCGCTTGGGAGGTCGATAGAGACGACCTTTGCCTCATGTGCGTCGATCAACTTTCCCTGAAGCGGACGAGATATGCCAGTTCCAAAGATGCCATCGACTAAGAGGTCATATCCTTCACCACTTATTGGAGCATCATCCCAGCTGAATCGCACCTCCTCGACCACTGCACCAAAGCGTCGCAGATATTTGGCCGCGGCCTTCGCATCAGCGCCGTTATTTCCTCTGCCAATTACTGCCAGAATTCTCTTTCCGTATATCGGTCCGAAGGTTGAACGGATAAATGATGCAACACGAAAGCCAACCTCTTCTATCACTAATTCAACTCTCCCGCTTTGAGCTAAGGATCGATCGTATATTTGCACTTCGGAGAGGTCAACTAGCGGTATCAAATGATGTCTTCCTTATTGGTCACAAAACTATTTACCACAGCAATGGCATAACTTCTTTCGTGGCTAATCGAAACTTCAAACGATAACTCTCCGACGTCGCTGAATCGGTCCTGAATCACTTCACTTACACTTAAAGTTGGATAGCCAATCGGGTGCTTTGCGACGACAAAGTCGTGAAACGATACAGAAAAAAGATTTATCTTTAGTGACTTCGAAGCCGCCTCTTTCACTGCGAAGCGAGCCGCTAAAAATTCAACATTGCGACGTATGGCCCATGGTCCGTCTTCGCCATCACTACGGCGTCCGACCATCCCCGAGAGCTCGCTATCTGTCAAAATTCGTGAAGCAAACGAGGGGTGGCGCGTAAATGCCCGCTCAATGCGTTCGATTGAGACGATATCGACTCCTATTGAAAAGGGGAGACGGTTGGTGATTTTGCCACTTCCCTTCCGGTTCCAAAGCAATCACTCAAATCTAATTGGAGTGGAATTTGCGGATTTGAGCTGATCTTCTGAAAGATTTATGAGTAAATCGAACTATTCCCAGCCTTTGCCTAGGGTAATTATAACGACGTCACAGCCAATTCTAGACATCGGCGTCGACGATGTAGATGTTCGCGAGTCGAACACGAAGACCCCCTTAGAAGTTAGGTAAAAAATGAAGAGAATACATCTAAACAGAAAAGTAGCAACTGGTCTCACCATCGCAGCGGTCGGTGGGGGATGGTTAGGTGGAGCGGTACTTGGAACCCCAAGCCTCTCCTCGGCAAGTACAGTATCATCGGTAACCTCAATCCCATCGTCGTCCAATACCAATGGTGGCAACCTTCCACCTCGGTTCGGCCACGACCATGGTGGAGCACATAGGATCGCCGGTGATCTCATTCAAGCAGCTGCCACAGATCTAAATACCACGGTTGCATCGATTCAAAGTGAGCTGCAATCTGGTAAATCCCTTGCTACCATCGCGGGCGAACACAACGTATCAGCCACTACTTTGGTCAGTGAGTTGACCGCTACTGCTACTACCAACATCGACAATGCTGCTAAGGCTGGCACCATAACCTCCGCCCAACAGACAAAGGCACTTGCCAATCTCAACCAGATGATTACAAACTTCGTCAACAACACCCACGTCGGTGGAGCAGATCATGGACCTGGCGGTCGACCTGGTGGAGCACATAGGATCGCCGGTGATCTCATTCAAGCAGCTGCCACAGATCTAAATACCACGGTTGCATCGATTCAAAGTGAGCTGCAATCTGGTAAATCCCTTGCTACCATCGCGGGCGAACACAACGTATCAGCCACTACTTTGGTCAGTGAGTTGACCGCTACTGCTACTACCAACATCGACAATGCTGCTAAGGCTGGCACCATAACCTCCGCCCAACAGACAAAGGCACTTGCCAATCTCAACCAGATGATTACAAACTTCGTCAACAACACCCACGTCGGTGGAGCAGATCGTGGACCTGGCGGTCGACCTGGTGGAGCAAACGGAGGATTTCCAACCACTCCACCATCCACTCCTAGTGCAGGATCTGCGATCTAAGCAGCTGGAAACATAAAGGCTCTCAAAGCGAAATAGAAGGGGCGCCAAATCTTTGGCGCCCCTTCTATTTTCAATTTTCAGTTGCTCGGCTGATAAGTACCGGTTCCTATTCGACGGTGACGGTCTTTGCCAGATTTCGTGGACGATCTACGTCTTCGCCGTGGATACGTGCCATATGGTAGGCAAAGATCTGCAGTGGCACTACGTCAACGAGGGGCGCAAGAAGGGGATGAACCTGGGGCACCTCAATAAAGTATTCACCCTCTTTGATGATCGATTCGCTGCCGTGATTTCCTATAACGATGACAGCCGAGTCCCGCGCCCTAACCTCCTCAATATTTGAAACAATCTTTTCAAATAATCGAGTTTTGGACGCCATTGCAATAACAACTGCGTTTTTATCCAACATTGCAATAGGACCGTGTTTCAACTCTCCTGCCGGATATCCTTCTGCCGGCAAGTAGGAGATCTCCTTGAGCTTCAAGGCGCCCTCGAGTGCAACCGGAAAACCAACATGGCGACCGATAAAGTAGAAGCGGTCTCGTTCGGAAAATACCTGAGCCACAGATCGAATAAAGTCCCACTTCTCGAGGACTTCTTCGATCTTCCCGGGAATCTCAACTAACTCATGGTAGATATCGTCGATCTCGTTTGGATAGAGTTGACCTTTGATACGACTTAGCTTCAGAGCAAGGAGTAAAAGTGCACCTATCTGGGCCGTGTGAGTCTTGGTGGCCGCAACCCCAACCTCGGGTCCTGCCCTTGTGTACAACACTGAATCAGCGAGCCGAGCCATCGACGACCCCACCACATTACAGACCGCAATGGTCTGGGCTCCTAAATTTTTGGCCTCATGAAGAGCAGCAAGGGTATCCAATGTCTCGCCACTTTGGCTAACCGCTACGACAAGGGTTCTCTCATCTACCACTGGATCTCTATATCTGAATTCAGACGAAATATCGAGTTCTACCGGCATCTTGGTCCAATGTTCGATTGCATACTTGGCAACCATCCCAGCGTGGTAGGAGGTGCCACAAGCCACGATAAAGACTTTGTTGATTCGCGCTAACGCATCGTTGGAGATAGAGGTCTCGTCTAATTCAATCTCTCCACTTGAACGTAGCCTTCCCGCCAAAGTATCTCTCAGTGCGGCAGGTTGCTCAAATATCTCCTTGGACATAAAGTCTTCGAAGCCCGCCTTTTCGGCCGACTCCAAAGTCCAATCCACGATGAACTCAGTCATCTCTGCTCTAGTTCCATCTTCAGCGAAGACCTCCACTCCATCCTTAGAGACGCTGACCACAGAGTCATCTTCAAGGTGGTAGAAGGTAGATGCTTGATCCAGAATCGCAGGTATATCTGAAGCGATAAACCACTGTTTGCCATTGGTCCCCAAGATCATGGGTGCCATCCGTTTAAAACCGATTAGAACCCCAGGAGCGTCTAAAGATATCGCAACGAAGGACATCGCACCACGCATCCGGTGCGATGCGATCTTGACCGCTTCAAGAAGGGTAATACCCGTATTCATCTCTTCTTCGAGAAGGTGTGATATTACCTCGGTATCGGTTTCAGAGGTGAAGCTGTGGCCCCTCTCGATCAACTGTCCCTTGAGCTCTGCAAAGTTCTCGACGATTCCATTTTGAATAACTGCCAGTCGCTCAGAGCAGTCATAGTGAGGGTGTGCATTCGGGAGAGTTGGGCCACCGTGGGTAGCCCAACGAGTATGACCAATCCCCGAAAGAATGTCGGCGGAGGCCAAGGACTGTGACTCAGACTCCAAGTCTGCCAAAGAGTTCTTCCCATTTGCGGCGCGCATCCGCTGCATTTCACCGCCGGGTAGCGTGATCACTATGCCAGCCGAATCGTAGCCTCGGTACTCGAGACGGCGTAATCCATCGGTCAACTGTTTAGCGAGCGACCCTCCGCCGACAACGCCAATGATGCCACACATAATGGTACTCCTGTCTTTTTTCGAAGAGTTATCGTCCCAGCGCTAGCAAAACTTCATCTATTTGATCGTTTCTACGAGTCGAGAAGTAGTTATACGAACTAACAACATAGGACGAGCTACAGAAGGCAAGCTTAGCCAAGATAGATCTCAACCAGATTGATCCACATCTGAAAATGGCGTTAGAACGCCTTAGATGCAAGCGAGACGAAGTGCTCCACTATTTCATTGGCAACTAATTGATCCTGAGCTTCCACCATTATCCGAACCAGAGGCTCTGTGCCACTTGGACGAATCAGGATTCTCCCTGTTTCACCAAGGCGATTTTGAGCTAACCGTATCTCGTCTGCAAGAGAGGCAACTATCTGACTTGCCCCGGATTCAACACGGACGTTCTTCAGAATTTGAGGGAAAGGGTTATACTGTCGAACTATGCCATTGGAAAGATCCGCGTTCTGCGAAAGAAGCGCCGTGGCGAAGATGAGTCCGGTCAACATTCCGTCTCCAGTTGAAGCTATGTCGCGGAGGATAATATGCCCACTCTGTTCTCCTCCGAGAACGTAGTCGTAACGCTCCATTGCCTCGAAGACGTTCCTATCACCTACTGGTGTATCGACCGTAGTAATGCCACGGGACTTTAAGAACTGCTTCAAACCCAAATTGCTCATGACCGTAAGAGCAATCCCGCTATGCCTCAGAAGCCCCAAATCTTGGAGAAACGTAGCGATGTAACCCATAATTGCGTCTCCATCCAAGATGGATCCACTTGAATCCACTGCAAGTACCCGGTCTGCATCACCGTCGAAGGCAAGACCTAAGTCCGCTCCCTCCGCGATTACTGCTCTAGAAAGCTGATCGATATGGGTGGAACCGCAATTCAAGTTGATATTTACACCGTTGGGTTGATCTGAGACCACGACAGCAGTTGCCCCATATGACTCGAAGACACTTCGTGTGTAGAACGACGACGCCCCATTAGCGCAGTCGAGTACAACCTTGAGGCCGGTGAGTTCGCCCACCAAATCGACGGAGCTAAGGTAGCTCACGTAGTCACTTGCAAGATGTGTGGCATCAGTTATGGTCCCCACGGATTCACCCAATGCCAGTTCGCCATGAAGACGATCTTCAATCTCTCGTTCGATAGCAGAATCGAGCTTGGCGCCGCCCATACCTAGGATTTTGATACCATTATCGAAGAAAGGGTTGTGCGATGCGGAGATCACCGCTCCGCATAGACGAAGCTTCGATGCCAGAAAGGATACGCCCGGAGAAGGGATAACTCCTAGATCAAGGACCGTAGAACCCATCGACGCTATTCCAGCAGAAAACGCAGACTGGAGCATGGTTCCCGATATGCGGGTATCTCGACCCACTAAAAAGGTGGAACCTGGCAAAACCGATGCGACAGCCCTACCTAAACGTAAAGCGAACTCAGAAGTGAGTTCTGAGTTCGCTTTACCACGTACGCCATCGGTACCGAATTCGAGCACTTTAGCGCTTCGAGTACTGAGGAGCCTTGCGAGCCTTCTTCAGGCCGTACTTCTTTGATTCCTTTTCACGAGCATCGCGAGTTAGAAGACCAGCCTTCTTGAGAAGGGGTCGCATCTCGGGATCCAATTCAATCAACGCACGAGCAATACCCAAACGTAGTGCACCAGCTTGGCCAGCAACACCGCCACCGTCGAGTGTTGCATCGATATCGTAGTTCGTTAGAACGTTGGCAATCCGAAGCGGCTCTGCGGCGTGCTGCCGTAAACTCGCTGCGCCAAAGTACTCTTCAAAACCACGCTTATTGCAGGTGATCTTTCCTTCGCCCGCGCGAAGTCTTACACGAGCAACGGCTGACTTTCTTCTACCGGTTGCGTTAGCTAAAACTGCTGCTGCCATCTTCTATTAACTCCTAACGATTTGCGCGAAGCGCGCCATCGATTGCCATTGGCTCAGGCAACTGAGCCGCGTGTGGGTGGGTTGGGCCTGCATAGACCTTCAACTTCGTATACATCGCAGCACCTAGACGATTTTTAGGAAGCATCCCCTTAATCGCCTTCTCAACAACGAAGACTGGCTTGGTTGCCAAGAGGTCAGTATAGCGATCGGTTCGAAGACCACCCGGATAACCGGAGTGACGATAGGCAAACTTACGCTCAGCCTTATTCGAGGTAAGGATAACCTTGTCTGCATTGATGATAATAACGTGGTCGCCGGTATCAAGATGCGGAGCAAAGTAAGGATTGTGCTTCCCACGCAAAACTCGAGCAACTTCTGTTGCCAATCTACCGAGAACCATACCTTCGGCATCGACTACGTACCACTTACGAGTAATCTCCGCTGGCTTAGTTGAAAATGTACGCATAATCTCACAAATTTCTTAGATGAAAGACGTGTTGGGTTGCCAAGCGGCAACAGACACAGACGTACATTATAGCTTGCTCCTCTAGGTTACCCACCATTTACATCCTTAACACTCCAAAGTAACTCCCCAAGCGGACGGTACCGAGTAGAAAGCTCCGCATAAGGTTCGGGATAGGTAACTGCTACAAGTGAAAGAGGGGAAGGCGGAGCCAAATCGACACCGTTACCACGCGTATCGAGATCAAATAGTTCACCAAAAGCAGATACCGTCAATCTTCCAGTACCCACTGCTACTAGATAAGCGATCAAAGACCTGATCATCTGATGACAGAATGCATTCGCCTCCAACTCAACAGCTAGGCGATCACCTTCACGGCGATATAGCTGCACTTGATCGACCCTTCTCCAAAGCGAACCACCATTTGGATCTTTTCGACAGAAGGCAGAGAAGTTTCGCTCTCCAATTATGAAACTCGAGGCTTCGTACAGTGGATCTAACCCAATCGAACTAGGAACTTCCCAAACTAAATGACGCTCGTAGGGAACGATAGAACCCTCGTTTGCCAGGAGATATCTATATCTCCTGGCAATTGCTGAAAAACGAGCGTGAAACGTAGCATCAACAAAATGAACCGACCTGACTGCGATTGAATTGCCGCACAGGCGATCGAGAGATCGACGAATCCGCCCTGGATCCAGGTTCCTCGTCTTTGGGTTGTCAAAGCTTATAAATTGCGAGTCGGCGTGAACACCACGATCGGTCCTACCAGCAACAACAGTATTGACTGGAGTACCAAAGAGGGTCAACAGCGCATTCTCCATTACACCCTGCACCGTCACCTGGTCGTGTTGGCGCGCATACCCGAAGAACGATGAGCCGTCGTAGGAGAACTGAACAGCGATTCTTTCAGTAGCCAAACCAAATATCCCTTAAATGCAAATGGGTGATGCCCATCGAGAGCACCACCCATAATCTATTTCAAGCTCTAGACGAGTTCTATTACGGCCATAGGAGCGTTATCGCCAAGGCGTGGCCCCTTCTTGAGGATACGAGTATATCCCCCTGGACGATCAGCGTACCTCTCGGCCAATTCAACCATCAACTTTTGAGCCATATCCTTGTCACGAAGGTAAGCTACTAATTCACGATGGTTATGAAGTCCACCACGCTTTGCCTTGGTAATTAGCTTCTCTGCAACTGGACGCAAAGCCTTAGCCTTAGCCTCGGTCGTAGTGATAGATTCTGCAGCAAACAAAGATGCCGCCAAGTTAGCTAAAATCGCCTTTTGGTGCTTTGCATCGCCACCAAAGCGACGCCCTTGCTTCGGTCTACCCGGCATGTTAATCTCTCTTCCTCAAGGACAGTCCTCGTTCGTGAAGGCGAGAAACCACCTCATCAAGGGACTTTTGTCCAAAGTTTGTTATTGCTAGTAGGTCATCGTTGGTCTTCGAAAGAAGCTCGCCGATGGTGTTGATCTGTGCGCGCTTTAGACAGTTGCGAGGCCTTTCGGTCAGCTCCAAGTCTTCAATCGGAAGATCTAAATCGGGTGAACGTGACTCAATCACTGGAGTCTCGGTAAGAGCGAGTCCTAGCGGCGCATCACTCATCTCAGCGATGATGTTGGAGAGTGAACGCAACGTATCGCCAGCTGAAGCGAGTGCTTCACGAGGAGTGATCGAACCGTCTGTCTCAATATCTAGAACCAAACGATCGTAGTCCCTTGACTGCTCTCCAGCCGTAGCGGTGACGTCGATCGCGACTCTTCGCAAAGGAGAATAGAGAGCATCCATAGGAATACGCCCGATCACGTTGGCATTCCTGCTTGAATCGGCGCTCTTGTAGCCCTTACCCTTCTCAACGATCGCGTCGAATGCCAAACGGCCCTTGTCAGACAACGTCGCAATTTGAAGTTCGGGGTTGACGATATCGATATCGGCAGTGACTTGAAAATCGCCCGCCCGAACAATACCAGGGCCACGTACATCCAAACGGATCGTAACAGGATCATCACTCTCTGACCGAACTACGACGTCTTTGAGGTTAAGGATGATCTCTAGAACATCTTCCTTGACTCCCGAAAGAGTAGCGAACTCGTGAAGAGCATCGTCAAATCTAACCTCTACGATTGCCGCACCCGGAATCGAAGAGAGCAACACACGACGAAGCGCGTTTCCAAGAGTATGACCAAAGCCAGGCTCAAGCGGACCAATCGCGAACTTTTGCCGATTATTAACCTCTTCCGAAGCTTCTTCAACTGTAGGTCTCTGTATAAAGAGCATCTTTTCTCCTATGAGTGCGATTACTTCGAGTAGAGCTCGACGATTAGTGCCTCGCGAACGTCTGTCGTGATCTGCTCCCGCAACGGTGGATTGGTAACTTCTACCGAACGTCGATCCTCACCGGCTGTCAGCCAATCTGGAACACGAATTCCACGGTTGATCGACTCTTCAACTACAGCCAAATCCTTGGCATGGGGCGTAAGAGTTACGACATCACCCTTGCGAAGTCGCATCGAAGGGATCGTTGCCTTCCGGCCATTTACGGTTACGAATCCATGCCTAACGAACTGACGGGACTGCGATCTTGAAACTCCCCAACCAGCGCGATAGCAAACATTGTCTAACCGCATCTCAAGGAGCCTTAATAGGTTCTCGCCGGTAATACCATCTTGGCGAGAAGCTTCTTCGAACATGTTGCGGAACTGCTTCTCGAGAACGCCATAAATACGACGTGCCTTTTGCTTCTCGCGAAGCTGAGTCAAGTACTCAGATCCTTGACGGCTTCTATCACGACCATGCTCGCCAGGGGGATAATTTCTCTTCTCAAGAGGGCAATGCGTCTCGCACTTCGAACCCTTGAGGAACAACTTTTCGCGCTCGCGGCGACATAATCTACATACAGGGCCGGTGTAACGTGCCACTTTTCATCTTCTCCTTGAATTACCTATACCCTGCGACGCTTCTTAGGCCGGCAACCGTTGTGAGGCGTCGGTGTAACGTCGCGAACCGAAACTATTTCAATTCCAGCATTTGCGATGGCGCGGTGCGCCGTATCGCGACCTGAACCCGGACCCTTAAGAAGTACGTCAACTCGACGAACCCCATGCTCAACGGCTCTCTTAGCGGCAGCCTCAGCTGCAAGCTGAGCAGCAAAGGGAGTAGACTTACGTGAACCCTTGAAACCGACGTTACCCGCGGATCCCCAAGAAATAACATTTCCTTCGGGGTCGGTTATCGATACGATTGTATTGTTGAAGGACGAGTGGATGTGGGCTACCCCATGAGCGATATTCTTCCGCTCTTTCTTTTTAATCCTTCGACCAGCTGGCTTAGGCTTAGCCATTGATGCTCCTTAATTACAAACGAAAGTTAGCGACTTAGCGCTTAACCTTCTTCTTTCCTGCGACTGTCTTCTTCGGTCCCTTACGAGTTCGAGCATTGGTGTGAGTTCTTTGGCCTCGAACAGGAAGTCCCTTGCGGTGACGTAGGCCTTGGTAGCACCCAATCTCCTGCTTTCGCTTGATATCCTGAGATACCTCACGACGAAGATCGCCCTCTACCTTGTAATTTGCATCAATGTAAGCACGCAGCTGCGTAACTTCTTCATCCGTCAAATTGCGGACTCTTGTATTCGGGTCTATGCCCGTAGCAGAAAGAATCTTCTGCGAGGTGGTCAGTCCAATTCCAAAAATGTAGGTGAGAGATATCTCTACACGCTTCTCTCTTGGAATGTCTACTCCGGCTATTCGTGCCATTACTTTATCCCTGTCGTTGCTTGTGTCTCGGGTTTTCGCAAATCACCAGCACAACTCGGTGCCGACGAATTACCTTACACTTTTCACAGATAGTTTTGACGCTAGGTCTAACCTTCATAACAATCTCTTTCGATCTTGAAAGATTCAATGATCACTATTCTTCATTCAGAAGATTAACGATACCTATAAGTAATTCGACCTCTATTGAGGTCGTAGGGCGTCAATTCAATTTGAACTCGATCCCCTGGCAAAATACGAATTCGGTGCATTCGCATCTTTCCCGAACTATGGGCAAGCACCTTATGTCCATTATCAAGTTCAACTCGAAACATTGCATTAGGAAGGGGCTCTACGACTGTCCCTTCGAGTAGGATTGCATCCTCTTTCGGCTTTGACAGATGAATCTCCTTATATCTTTGACAACCATACGCATGTAAACACACGCCTGTGCGACGATATCAACAATTAATACGCTACACAGGGTTTCAAGTTTATATCGATCATCCGCAAATCATGCAGAATCCTAGTACTCGGACGTAAGAACTTCAGGTCCGCCGTCAGTAACCACAATCGTATCTTCGAAATGAGCTGAAAGTGAGCCATCAGCGGTGATAACAGACCATCCATCTTCGAGAACACGAGTTTCTGCTTTACCAACGTTTACCATGGGCTCCACTGCAAAGACGTTACCCGGACGCAGCTTAGGCCCGGGAGAACCGGGCCAATAGTTTGGTACGTTGGGAGATTCATGCATCGCCGTCCCAATACCGTGGCCCACATACTCACGAACCACTGAGAAGCCCGCTTCCTCCGCCACTTTTTGAACCTCACGGCCTATATCATGAAGATGGTTACCAGGAATCATTACCGCAATACCTGCAAGAAGAGAACTTTGGGTTACTTCGAGCAACTTTTCCGCCTGCTTAGAAATCTTGCCCACCCCTACCGTATATGCAGAATCACCGTGATACCCCTGCCAAATAGCGCCGCAATCGATAGAGATAATGTCACCTTCTTTTAGGCGATAGTCGCCAGGAATTCCGTGAACGATCATGCTATTTGGAGACGTGCAAATCGTCGCTGGAAAGCCGTGGTAATTAAGAAAATTGCTCTTAGCACCACGCCTTTCGATGACCTCTCTAGCCACCATATCAAGTTCCGCAGTGGTTACACCGTCTCTAACGGCTTCTCTTATTTTATCTTTTATCTCTCGAACAATTTCGCCGGCTTTGCGCATCTTGTCGATCTCAACGTTGGAACGTCTAATTGTTGATTCCCACTTCAATGCTCTACCTTTCAGCCTATGAAATCTAAGCTACTGAATTGATTGCTTCGACGATCTTCGAAGTTACGATATCGAGATCGCCACTGCCTTCGACAGTTACCAACAGCCCCTTTTCGCTATACCAATCGATCAGCGGCGACGTTAATTCGTCATAGATCGCCAGCCTCCTGGAGATAGCATCCGGGGTGTCGTCGGCACGCTGTACTACCTCTCCCCCACAGGTATCGCAAACCCAACCGTTGGTAGGCGGATTCGTGGTTGAGTAAGTTCTTCCGCATCCTTCACATACACGGCGAGATGAGAGACGTTCCAAAACAATGTCAGTTGCAACGTCAAGATTTACAACTAGTTTTAGCGCACCTTCGATGGCCGAATCGAGAGCTTTAGCCTGAGCAAGGGTCCGCGGAAAGCCATCCAGCAGGTAACCACGATCAACGGCATCGTCTTGAGTAAGTCTTTCGACAACCGTGCCAATAATTACATCATCTGGTACTAGATCCCCGCGTTCCATAAATTCAGCGGCCTTTAGTCCAAACTCCGTACCTACCTTCACAGCTTGACGCAGCATGTCACCGGTTGAAATGTGGGGAATGGAAAACTGATCCGATATCCGCGAACACTGCGTTCCCTTACCGGCTCCCTGTTTCCCTAACATTGCGATACGAAATGGCTTATTCAACTCTACTCCCTGCCAGATAAAACCTATTTAAGGAAACCCTCGTAATTACGCATAGACAACTGCGAATCAATTTGCTTCATTGTCTCAAGAGCAACGCCCACTGCAATCAGGAGGGTTGTTCCGGCAAAGGGATAACCAGTCACGTTCCATACCGCTAACAAGATTGCGGGTATAAGGGCAACACCAGCCAAAAAGAGTGCACCAGGCAGGGTAATACGGTTCAAGATCTTCGCGAAGTACCGTTCGGTAGGCGCACCAGGACGGATACCTGGGACAAAACCACTCTGTTTACGAATTATATCTGCTTGCTGATAGGGATCGAAGACTATCTGAACGTAGAAGAAGGTAAACATAACGATCAACACGCCGTAGATACCAATGTAAACAAAGCTAGTTGGCGAAACCAAATTATTATTGACGAAGTTTCGGTACCCCGTCCATGGAATTATGTTCGTGAGCAGAACAGGAAAATATAGGATCGACGAAGCAAAAATAATTGGAACAACACCGGACTGGTTCACCTTGAGCGGGATGTGGGTATTCGAGCCCTCGTACATCTTTTGGCCAACAACACGCTTCGAAAAGACCACCGGTATACGTCTTTGACCTTGCTCCACAAACACGATAGCCACCAGAATGGCAATGGCGACGAGGACGATTACGCCGAACTTGAAACCACCAGCCTGTTGAAGAATTGCATGGCCCCCGGTTGGAATCCCTGCAACAACGTTTGCAAAGAT
Source organism: Actinomycetes bacterium (assembly GCA_021805205.1). Taxonomy (GTDB): domain Bacteria; phylum Actinomycetota; class Acidimicrobiia; order Acidimicrobiales; family Acidimicrobiaceae; genus Acidithrix. Next base: position 87,061 of record JAJZFV010000015.1, read on the forward strand.
AAGAATCGACATTCCTTGACCGATTCCCCTCTGCGTGATTAACTCACCAAGCCACATGACGAGAGCCGTACCAGCGGCAAAGGTCAAAACGATGAATAACACACGCGGAATGGTGAAATTGGGAATCAAATCGATCGCCTTACCATTGGGCAGGAAACCAGCACCACCATTATGGAATACGAACGTCAGGCCAGTTCCTTGAAGAAGTGCGAGTACGACAGTCAGATAACGGGTGGTCTGAGTTATGCGCTTCTCACCAACCGCGCCTTGATCACGCCACTCTTCAAACTTAGGTATAACCGTCGTTAGAAGCTGGATAATAATAGACGAGGTGATGTAAGGCATGATTCCCAATCCAAAGATGGCAAATCTAGTAAGAGCACCACCCGAGAATAGATTGAGAAAACCAAGCACACCAGAGCCACCGGACGAAGACTCCAACTGCTTCAAAGCGTTAAAGTCAATTCCAGGGACAGGTAGGTTTGCTCCCAACTGATACACGACAATAATAAAGAGCGTGAAGAGGATCTTTTTCCTCAAGTCCGCGACAAGAAATACGTTTCTTAGACTTCCCAGCATCCGTCAACCCTAAAAAAATAAATTTGGTCACCTGGACCAAAGTCAATGATAAATCTTAGTCAGCTATTTCCAATCCGACCAAGTCGTAATGGCACAAACAAATAGAGGAGCCCCACTGCGCATACGCTGATGGGCTCCTCTCTAAGTTAGCATGCCAATACGTTTAGCGATTAGCGTGTTGGTTTCCCTTAACCGGCGGCCTGCCGCCAGCATATGGAAGATCCAAAACGACAGTAGATCCACCCGCCGCACGGATAGCGAACTCAGCAGCGCGAGAGAACTTATGAGCGGTAATGGTTATTCCAGTACGAATCTCGCCGTCACCTAGAACCTTCACAAGAGAGTTCTTTTTCACGATACCGTAGTTTGCAAGCGTAGCTGGATCGATTACAACCACTCCCTGAGCAGCAAGTTCCGCAATCTTATCAAGGTTGACAATCTCGTAGACGACCTTGAATGGATTATTGAAACCCTTTGCCTTTGGCGAACGCTGCACTAAAGGAAGCTGCCCACCTTCAAAGCCCATTGGAATTGTGTCACGAGCTCCCTGACCCTTTGTACCGCGACCGGCAGTCTTTCCGCCCTTGCCACCGATACCACGGCCAACGCGCTTCTTTGTCTTCTTGGCACCATCAGCTGGAGCCAAATCATGCAACTTTAACATCGCCTCAAACCTCTTCCTGGACTTCTACGAGGTGAACTACGCGAGCAATCATCCCGCGAATCTCCGGACGATCGGGGAGCGCATTGCTCTTACCGATTCTCCCAAGGCCAAGAGCCTTCAAAGTACCCCTGTGCTTTGGCTTGGTACCAATACCAGACCGAATCTGGGTAACTATAATCTTCGCCTCATCAGCCATTATGCATCACTCCTGCTACCAGCGATCTCAGCCCTCTTGCGGTTGTATGCATCGTTGATCGCCTTGGGCACAATCTCATCAGCGTAACGTCCTCGCAGAGCAGCGACTTCGTCAGGACGCTTGATCGCCTTCAACCCAGCTATCGTCGCGTGCGCAACGTTAATGGCATTGGATGAACCTAGCGACTTGGCAACAACGTCGTGGATTCCAGCCATCTCGAGGATCGCCCGAGCAGCGCCACCGGCTATTACACCAGTACCAGGAGCAGCCGGCTTGAGAAGAACCCTTCCAGCACCTGCCTCACCAAGAACAGGGTGCACGATGGTCTCGCCCGCTAGAGCAACATCGAACAAGTTCTTACGAGCCTCTTCGATACCCTTTTGCACAGCAACACCGGCCTCTTTCGCCTTGCCGTAACCAAGGCCAACGCGTCCGTTCTTGTCGCCGATAACCATAAGTGCAGTGAAGGAGAAGCGACGGCCACCCTTTACCACCTTGGCAACACGGTTTACTTTAATGGTTCTCTCTTCATAGGTTTCATCAGCCATTGCTAGAACTCCAATCCCTTTTCGCGAGCGCCATCGGCGACTGCTGCAACTCTGCCATGATACTGAAAGCCACCACGGTCGAAGACAACAGCCTTTAGACCCTTCTCGACCGCACGCTCGGCTACCAGTTCGCCAACCTTGCGGGCAGCGTCGATATTACCGGTGATACCGCTTCGAAGAGAAGCCTCATAGGTGGAGGCCGCTACCAGCGTAGTACCCGAACTGTCGTCGACAATTTGAGCCATAATGTGCTTATTAGAGCGAAAAACTGCGAGGCGTGGACGCTCGGTGGTACCAATGACGGTCCTACGAACTCGCTTGTGCCTCTTTTGACGCAACTCTTGGCTATTTAATTTGTTTTTGGACATAACTACTTCAGCCCCTACTTACCTGTCTTGCCAGCTTTACGGAGAATCTTTTCTCCGGAATAGCGGACACCCTTACCCTTGTAAGGTTCAGGCTTCCTAATCTTGCGAATATTTGCGGCTACTTGTCCCACTAGCTCTTTGTCAATACCCTTAACGATGATACGTGTGGGTACCGGCACCTCAAAGGCAATTCCCTCTGGCGCTAGAACCTGTACCGGGTGAGAAAAACCTAGGGCCATCTCAATCTCGGTAGGACTCTTCAGGTTGGCACGATAACCAACGCCGACGATCTCCAGTTCCTTAGTGAAGCCATTTGTAACGCCGTTCACCATATTTGAAACCAGTGTCCTCGAAAGACCATGAAGGGCCTTCGAGAGACGCTCATCATTAGGTCGCTCTACTACAAGAACACTGGCATCTTGCCGAACAACTATCTCACCGGGAAGAGTACGCTCAAGCGAACCCTTTGGACCCGAAACCTTTAAGAAATTTCCATTATCGATCTGGACATTAACGCCGCCAGGTATTTCGACTGGAACCTTTCCGATTCGTGACATTTGAAATCAAACTCCTTACCGGAGTCGCCAACTACCAAACGTAGCAGACGACCTCTCCACCAATCTTTTGCCTACGTGCTTCGCGATCGGTCATAAGACCTTTAGAGGTGGAAACCACCGCGATACCAAGACCACCGAGAACTCGCGGAATTGCTTCAGCTCTCGAATAAACCCGCAGACCTGGCTTAGAGATTCTCTGGATTCCAGAGATAACTCGCTTCCTCTCGGAGGAGTACTTCAAGGTGATCTCTAGAACCTGTCCAGCTTTGCCCTCTACGTCTTTAACCTCGAAACCCTCTATATAGCCCTCTCGCTGCAAAAGGGCAGCAAGAGAAGCCTTGAGCTTGGAGGCCGGCATCGAAACCGAATCGTGCATTGCCGTATTCGCATTACGAATGCGAGTCAACATATCTGCTATTGGATCCGTCATCATAGTATTGTCAACCCCCTACCAGCTTGCCTTGGTAACGCCAGGAACTTCACCAGCGTGCACCATAACTCGGAGGCAAATTCTGCAAAGGCCGAACTTACGATAAACCGAATGAGGGCGACCACAACGACCACACCTCGTATAGGCACGAGTCTTGAACTTGGCAACGCGCCTTTGCTTCTCTATCAAAGCCTTTTTAGCCATTTATTGACCCTCTCTCTTGAAAGGAAAACCGAATGCGCTCAGAAGCGCCCGACCATGGTCATCTGTATTTGCTGTGGTAACGATGGTTATATCCATACCTCGCGTTACATCTACCTTGTCATATTCAATTTCAGGGAAGATCAACTGCTCGGTGACACCGAAGGTATAGTTGCCTCGGCCATCGAACGACTTTGGATTCAATCCACGAAAGTCACGAATACGGGGAATCGACAGCGATACTAAACGATCAAAGAACTCCCACATCTTGTCACCACGCAGGGTCACCTTTACGCCAATCGCGTTGCCCTGACGAAGCTTGAAACCAGCGACTGACTTACGAGCTCTGGTGACTACGGCCTTTTGCCCTGTTATCGCCTCAAGTTCTCGAACTGCCCCCTCAAGCAACGAAGCTTGCTGAGTAGCTCTACCAACACCCATGTTGATTACGATCTTTTCCATCTTGGGAACTTCCATGATGTTACCGAGACCGAGGCTTTCCTTCAATTGAGCTCGAAGAACCTCGTTGTACTTTGTCTTCAAACGTGGCATTTCAGAGGTCGTCGTCATAGTTCACCACCGCATCGCTTACAAACACGAACTTTTTTGCCATCATCTTTGATGAGAGCGCCAACGCGAACAGGGCCGCACTTAGGGCAAACGATCTGAACGTTGGACACCGAAATTGGCATGTCCTTATCGACAATCGAGCCTTGCTCGGTAGTAGACGTTGGCTTTTGGTGCTTCTTGGCTACATTGACTCGTTCGACAATGATCTTGTCTTTCTTGGGGAGGGTACGCAGCACCGAGCCCTCACGTCCCTTATCCTTACCCGCCATCACACGAACGGTATCGCCCTTGCGAATCTTCATCTAGAGCACCTCCGGTGCTAACGAAATAATCTTCATGAACTTCTTATCACGCAGTTCACGACCGACAGGGCCGAAGATACGAGTACCGCGCGGTTGCAGGGCATCGTTGATGATGACCGCTGCATTCTCATCGAAGCGAATATAGCTACCGTCTGGACGGCGCTTCTCCTTCTTGGTTCGTACTACGACGCACTTAACTACGTCACCACGCTTGACATTGGCTCCAGGAATCGCGTCCTTCACAGTCGCTACGAAGATGTCTCCGATGCTCGCATAGCGACGACGGGATCCACCTAAGACCTTGATAACGAGGACTTCTTTTGCCCCTGAGTTGTCAGCAACCCTTAATCTGGTCTCTTGCTGTATCATCGAGCACGCTCCACAATCTCCACTACACGCCAACGCTTTAGCTTGGAGAGCGGCCGAGTCTCCTCGACCCTAACTGTGTCTCCTACCTTGGCTTCAAACTTCGAATCGTGGGCATAAAGCTTCTTAGTGCGCTGAACAGTCTTGCGGTAACGAGGGTGACGCACTCGCTCGATGACTGCCACGACGACCGTATCCGTCATTGCGTCGGAGATTACTACCCCTTCGCGGATCTTTTGCCCGTTTTTCCTAACTTCTAGTTCTTCACTCATAGCTACTTACCTTCCGCCTCTCGCCCTCGCTCACTCAGGAGCGTATTGATGCGAGCGATCTCACGCTTCAGCAATCCAACCCTCGCTGTATTGGCGACGGAAGATGTAGCCAAATCAAAGCGCAAGTTAAAGAGCTCTTTGGTATTTTGGTCGCGCCGCTCACGCAGCTCGACATCGTCTAGTTCTCTTAGTTCAGATGCTTTAGACACGACTAAACCTCATTCTCATGGGAAAACGAATCGCGAACCACGAACCTGGCCTTGAATGGAAGCTTTTGAATTGCTCTCTCCATAGCTCCTCGCGCCAACTCCTCGTTTACGCCGTTTAACTCAAACAAAATGCGCCCTGGCTTGACTACCGCAACCCAAAACTCTGGGTTACCCTTACCAGAACCCATACGGGTCTCAGCTGGCTTCTTGGTAATCGGCTTATCTGGAAAAACTCGGATCCAAACTTTACCGCCACGGCGTATGTGACGAGTCATTGCAATACGAGCAGACTCAATTTGACGTGCCGTCAACCAACCGGACTCGAGAGCTTGGATACCGTACTCCCCGAAGTTGAGTTCCGTGCCGCCCTTGGCCAAACCCTCGCGGCGACCGCGCTGTACCTTACGGTGCTTTACCCTACGTGGCATCAACATGACTAATCAGTCTCCCGCTTGAAGTGTGCCGCTTCGTGCGACTCCGGACGTACTTTTCTTTCGAGATCTTCGCTACGATCAAGCAACTTCTCAAGCTGATCCTCTGATCCACCGGTATTACGACGCTCACTGTTGCGGCGACCTCCGCCTGCAGAAACTCGCTTGGGCCTTGCCGCTGGCTCAGCCACTGGGGCTTCCTGAGCACTGGGAACGCGGTAAGGAACGATGTCGCCCTTATAGATCCAAACCTTGACGCCGATTCGACCAAAGGTGGTACGAGCCTCACGGAAACCGTAATCAATGTCCGCACGAAGGGTATGCAGAGGAACGCGACCTTCGCGATACGATTCCTTACGAGCCATTTCAGCTCCACCGAGACGTCCCGAACACTGAATCTTGACGCCCTGTCCGCCGGAACGCTCAACGAGTTGCATAGAACGCTTCATAGCTCGACGAAACGAGACGCGTCGAGATAGCTGATCGGCAATATTCTGAGCCACCAATGCGGCATCTAATTCAGGCTGCGCGATCTCTTTCACGTTCAATTGCACCTTCTCGTCACCGATAAGGGCGCCAAGCTCGTGACGAATCTTCTCAATGTTCTTTCCTTGGTGACCAACGATTGGGCCCACCTTGGAAGAGAAGATGTCAACTCGAATATCCCCACGCTTGCGCTCAATTTCAACACGAGACAGCTGAAGAGTCTCGAGTCGCTTGGTTAGGAAATTGCGAATCTCCCAGTCTTGAAGGACCGTCTCCTTGTAGTTCTTGTCCTCGTACCAGGTCGACTTCCACTTAGTAGTAACGCCAAGTCGAAAGCCGTAAGGATTTACCTTCTGCCCCATTACTTGCTCTCACCTTCTACTTGGGCGTTTTCTACCACTTCAGCCTCACCGGAGGTCTCCGTTGCATCCGCCTCAACGACACTTTCAGCCGCAACGTTCGTCTCAACAACGTCATTCACAGCAACATCTTCGATCTCGAGAAGCTCGTCCTCGGAGGCCTCAACTTGACTCTCCTCGATCTGATCCTTGCTCGGGTTCGAGGCACGGACACGAGCAGATCGTCGAGCTTGACGCTTAGCTTCGTCATTATTGCGCTTACGCATCACGTCGGCGATCTTTCGTTCGTCCATACGATCGACGATGATTGTGATGTGGCTTGTCCTCTTGAGAATCTGAGCAGCCCGACCACGGGCCCTAGCGCTGAATCGCTTCATAGTTACACCTTCATCGGCGTAGCAAGCTGCAACGTAGAGCTCGACTCCGGGAATACCGTTATTGTGCTCAGCATTAGCGACGGCTGACGCGAGAAGCTTTAAGACAGCCTTTGCCGCTCCCCGGTCGGTGTAGACCAAGATGTCGCGAGCCGTGATAATGTCCTTGCCCCTAATAAGGTCCAGAACTTCACGTACCTTCGAGGCGGACATACGATATCCGCGGAGAACAGCGCGTACGCCTGTATTCGTCGAAGTCGTCATCTCCTCTTACCTGCCCTCTCTTGACCGGCGTGGTATTTGAATGTCCTAGTTGGACTGAACTCACCCAACTTGTGGCCGACCATTGACTCTGTTACATACACCGGAATGTGCTTACGACCATCATGAACCGCGATGGTGTGACCAACCATATCTGGAATGATCGTTGACCTTCTTGACCAAGTCTTGATGACCTTCTTTTCGCCCTTCGAATTTTGATCGTCGACCTTCTTCAAAAGGTGCGCGTCAACGAAAGGGCCCTTCTTGAGGCTACGTGCCATGTTACGTTAACCTTCCTAGCGCCTTGCACCGCGACCGCGGCGACGTCTAATAATCATTGCGTCACTGGCCTTACGACGTGAACGCGTTCTTCCTTCTGGTTTACCCCAAGGTGATACAGGATGGCGACCACCAGAGGTTTTGCCTTCTCCACCACCAAGTGGGTGATCGACTGGGTTCATAGCAACACCACGTGTCTGCGGACGTACGCCCTTCCAACGGTTACGGCCAGCCTTACCGATCGAAATCAGCTCATGCTCGGCGTTCCCAACTTCGCCAACGGTAGCGCGGCACTCGATCGGAACACGGCGCATTTCAGTTGACGGGAGACGCAAAGTCGCGTAGTCGCCTTCCTTTGCAACAAGCTGGATAGAAAGTCCCGCGCTGCGTGCGAGTTTGCCACCTTGGCCTGGCTTCAACTCAACGTTATGCACGACGGTACCGACCGGGATATTGCGAAGCGGCAACGCATTGCCCACTCGAATATCAGCAGCAGGACCGGACTCGACAAGCTCTCCGACCTTGAGTCGGTTAGGAGCCAAGATGTATGCCTTCTCGCCATCGAGGTAGTGAAGCAGGGCGATCCGAGCGTTGCGATTTGGATCATATTCGATCGCAGCTACCTTGGCCGGAACACCGTCCTTGCGACGCTTAAAGTCAATCAAACGGTATTGCTGCTTGTGACCGCCGCCCTTGTGGCGTGAGGTCTTGCGTCCATAGACGTTACGACCGCCAGTGCCACTCTTAGATGCAAGAAGGGACTTCTCGGGACGCTCTTTGGTAATCTCAGAAAAGTCAGAGCTCGATTGGAATCTACGACCAGGGCTCGTTGGCTTTCTCTTACGTATTGCCATCTTAAAAAACCTCTATCTCTGGTAGATGTCGATCTGACCCTCTTTGAGGGTTACCATCGCTCGTTTTGTGGTGGACAATTGCGAGTAAAGGCCGGTGCGCGGATTACGACGACGCTTACCTTTACGGTTCGAGGTATTCACCTTTGCTACCTTGACAGAGAAGATCTCTTCGACAGCCTTACCGATCTCAACTTTGTTGGCTCTGCGATCGACTATAAAGGTGTACACGTTGCTCTCAGAGAGACCAAAAGACTTCTCTGAGATAACCGGCTTAATGATTATGGAATATGCGCTAGCCATGTCTATTTAGCTTCCTCTTCTTCAACGACATCGCCTTCGTCGTCACCTTCGCCATCGCCGAGGAGTGTCGACTTCTCAAAGACCACGACATCAGACCACAAGACGTCATACGGATTCAACTCCGCCTCATCAATCAAACGCACTGAAGGGAGGTTAGAGAAGGTACGAACCAGGTTGTACTGGTATGGATCAACGACGAGAAGAATCTTCTTGCCGGTGAGTCCGGCATTAGCGAGGAAAGATAGACCAATCTTCGTCTTTGGCTCTTCGTAGTTGAACGAATCAACAACAATTATCGCACTTGCTGAAGCACGGTCAGAGAGAGAGTGATACAGCGCCGCACGCTTCATCTTCTTAGGGGTGCGTTGGGTGTATAGTCGTGGCTTAGGACCAAGTGCTACACCACCGCCAGCCCAGTGAGGAGCACGGGTAGAACCTTGACGGGCTCGACCTGTTCCCTTCTGACGGAAAGGCTTACGCCCACCGCCTCGAACCTCTGAGCGAGTCTTTGTTGACTGCGTACCTCGACGGGCCGCCGCTAACTGCGCGACAACGACTTGGTGAATAAGAGGCACATTTGGCGTATATCCAAAGATGGCCGGATTTAGTTCAACGTCGCCGATCTTGTTACCCTCTTGGTTCACGAGAGGAGCAGCATAGGAGTTAAGTACTACTTGTTGAGTATCTGACATAATTATCTCCCGCCCTTAACTGCGTCACGAACGACCACAGACGAGCCCTTTGCTCCCGGAACCGCGCCTTTGATGAGTAGGATTCCTCTCTCGGTATCAGCCTTTACTACCTTCAAGTTTTGGGTCGTGACCTTATCACTACCGTACTGTCCAGCCATACGCGTACCCTTGAAGACACGCGCAGGGGTGGAGCATGCACCGATAGAACCAGGCGCACGGTGCTTCTTGTGATTACCGTGTGAAGCCTTTTGACCCTTGAAGTTGTGGCGCTTCATTCCACCGGAGAAGCCGTGACCCTTCGACGTACCAGTTACGTCGACGAAGTCACCGCTCTCCCAGATCTCTACGCCATACTCGCTACCAACTGAATATCCAGAGACATCGTCGAGACGAAACTCTAAAACTTCCACGCCCGGCTCAACGCCGGCCTTATGGAAGACGCCCGCTTCGGGACGATTTACTTTGCGTGCATCTTTGGTACCGTAAGTAACCATAAGTGCCGAATAACCGTCAGTGGAGGGTTGCTTTACCCTCATGACCCTCATTGGGTCAACCTTGACGACAGTTACCGGTATAACACGGTTTTGGTCATCCCAAACCTGCGTCATACCCAGCTTCTTGCCTATCAGAGCCTTGGTTGCCATTTCCTGAGCTTTCCTTGTTTATCTAAATCCGGAGTACCGGTCATTGATGACTCAACTTGCAAACAAAAACTCCGCCTATCGGCGGAGCTCTGCCATCTGTTTGCTAGGCGGTTCCTTTCGGCCTACCCAGACGTCAAAGCCATCAAACTTGTTTGGCAATTTCCTGCCAATGATTCCCTTAGAGGGACTGAACCTTAATTTCGATATCGACACCAGCAGGGACGTCTAGCCTCTGCAACGAATCGACTGTCTTAGGGGTGTGCTCCACAATATCAAGAAGCCTCTTATGCACTCTCATTTCAAAGTGCTCCCGAGAATCCTTGTGCTTGTGCGGAGATCTTATCACTGTATACCGCGAGGTCTCGGTAGGCAGCGGAACAGGCCCCTTGACCTTTGCATCGGTACGTAGGACCGTGTCTACGATCTTACGTGTCGAGGCGTCAAGAATCGCTGCATCATACGCCTTCAAGCGAATACGAATCCTCTGCTTCGAGTTATCTGCCATCAGAAATCCTTACAAAAATTTAACAAAACGCTCTAACAGCATAATGTCTTAAACAGAATGGTCGGCACCCAATTTTGGATGCCGACCACGTACCTTGTTATCGAGTTTGACTCGAAACTACTTGATGATCTTGGTTACAGCGCCTGCGCCAACTGTTCGACCACCCTCACGGATAGCGAAACGAAGACCCTCATCCATAGCGATTGGCTTTTGGAGCTCAACCGTCATAGTGATGTTGTCACCAGGAACAACCATCTCTTTACCCTCTGGTAGGGTAATCGTTCCAGTTACGTCAGTAGTACGGAAGTAGAACTGTGGACGATAGTTGTTGAAGAATGGCTTGTGACGTCCACCTTCTTCCTTGGTCAAGACGTAAACGTTAGCCTCAAAGACTGTGTGAGGTGTGATCGAACCTGGCTTACAGAGAACCTGGCCTCGTTCGACATCATTCTTCTTGGTACCACGCAGAAGCACACCGACGTTGTCTCCTGCTTGGCCTTCGTCGAGAATCTTGTTGAACATTTCTACACCAGTACAAACAGTCTTTTGAGTAGCACGCAACCCAACGATCTCAACTTCATCCGAGATACGAACGATACCGCGCTCAACCTTACCGGTTACAACTGTACCGCGGCCTTGGATGGTGAAGACGTCTTCAATCGGCATGAGGAACGGACGATCAACCGCACGCTCTGGCTCTGGAATGTAAGAGTCGACTTGGCTCATCAACTCAACGATACGGTCCTGCCACTCAGTATCTCCTTCGAGAGCCTTGAGGGCCGAGACGCGAACCACTGGAGTGTCGTCACCTGGGAAATCATACTCGTTGAGAAGCTCACGAACTTCTAGTTCAACCAAATCGAGGAGCTCTTCATCGTCGACCATGTCGGACTTGTTGAGGGCTACAACGATATATGGAACGCCTACCTGACGAGCAAGCAAAACGTGCTCACGAGTCTGAGGCATCGGGCCGTCGGCAGCGGAAACAACAAGAATTGCTCCATCAACCTGAGCAGCACCGGTGATCATGTTCTTGATGTAGTCGGCGTGGCCTGGCATGTCTACGTGCGCGTAGTGACGGTTGTCCGTCTCATACTCTACGTGCGCAATAGAGATGGTTATACCACGAGCTCTTTCTTCTGGTGCCTTATCGATTTGATCGAATGGTGTGAACTTTACGCCAGGGTTGCGATCTGCCAATGTCTTAGTGATCGCAGCTGTGAGTGTTGTCTTACCATGGTCGATGTGACCCATGGTTCCAATATTCACGTGTGGCTTGAGGCGCTCAAATTTTTGCTTTGCCATCTCTCCAACTTGCTCCGTTTATCTTTCAGCGACGAGTGGTCGACGCCGACTTGCTTACAAGGTACTGATACTACGCTACTCGCCTCGGACCCGTGCCACGATCTCCTTAGCGATGGAATCGGGCACTTCTTGGTACGAATTGAATTGCATTGTGTATACGGCGCGCCCTTGCGTGCGCGACCTTAGGTCAGTGGCGTATCCAAACATCTCCGACAATGGGACCTGAGCACGAATCACTTGAGCTGATCCCCTCTGATCCATTCCTTCGATCTTTCCACGCCTTGATGACAAGTCTCCGATTACGTCACCCATGTACTCATCCGGAGTCACCACTTCAACTGACATTATTGGCTCTAAGAGCACTGGCGATGCCTTTCGGGCTGCTTCCTTGAAAGCCATCGAACCAGCGATCTTGAACGCCATTTCCGAGGAGTCAACGTCGTGATACGAACCAAAGGTAAGTAGCACTCTGATGTCTACCGTCGGATAACCAGCGAGTACACCTGAGGTCATGGCCTCTTGGATACCCGCATCAACCGGTGGTATATATTCTTTCGGAATTACACCACCAGTGATCTTGTCTACGAATTCGTAGCCGCCGCCAGGACCAGTAGGCTCAAGCGTAATGACGACGTGACCATATTGACCACGACCACCGCTCTGGCGAACGTACTTATATTCAACCTTCTCCACCGACTTGCGAATGGTCTCTCGATAGGCAACCTGTGGCTTACCCACATTGGCATCCACTTTGAATTCTCGCAACATTCGGTCAACGATAACCTCAAGGTGAAGCTCACCCATTCCAGAGATTACGGTTTGGCCGGTCTCTTCGTCGGTACGAATACGGAATGTCGGATCTTCCTCAGCCAGAGCATAGAGAGCCTTGCCCATCTTCTCCTGATCGACCTTGGTCTTTGGCTCCACTGCAACGTGGATGACCGGCTCTGGAAACTCAAGTGACTCCAGAACAACGGGCTCGTCGCCCGAACAGAGGGTATCACCCGTGGTTGTATTCTTCAAACCTACTGCAGCTACGATATCCCCGGCGAAGATGGTATCAATATCTTCCCTGTGGTTAGCGTGCATCAAAAGGAGACGACCGATTCGCTCCTTCTTATCCTTTGTGGAGTTCAAGACCGAAGAGCCCTTTTCCAACGTACCTGAGTAGACACGGAAGTATGTGAGCTTGCCGACGTAAGGGTCGGTCATAATCTTGAATGCGAGCGCTGAGAAGGGAGCCTTGTCGTCTGCCTCGCGGGTCAACTCAACGTCGCCCTTGAGGTTGGTACCAACCGCGGCTGGAATATCGAGCGGGCTAGGCAAGAAGTCTACTACCGCGTCCAACATTGGTTGAACGCCCTTGTTCTTGAAGGCTGAACCGCAAAGAACCGCAACCCCGTGTCCAGCAATCGTAGCCTGCCGCAGAGATTGACGCAAACGAGCAGGAGTAATTTCCTCTTCGCCTAGATAGCTTTCCATCAACTCGTCGTCGAAGGTAGCAAGAGCCTCAACCAACTCATGATGGTACTCTTGGGCTTGTTCCAAAATATCAGCCGGAATTTCGGCAATGGTAACCTTCTCGCCCAAGTCGTCGCCGTAGAGCACCGCTCGCATCTCAATTACGTCAACAATCCCCAAAAAGTCACTCTCTGCGCCGATAGGTAGTTGAATAACCAGCGGAACTGCGTCAAGTCGATCCTTGATCATGTCTACACAGCGGAAGAAGTTAGCGCCAACCCGATCCATCTTGTTGACGAAGCAGAGCCGAGGGACGTTGTACTTGTTGGCCTGACGCCAAACAGTTTCGGTCTGTGGCTCCACACCAGCAACTGCGTCGAAGACGGCGACTGCACCGTCAAGGACTCGCAAGGAACGCTCCACTTCGACAGTAAAGTCGACGTGGCCCGGAGTGTCAATGATATTAATTCTGTGCGAATTCCAGAAACACGTAGTGGCCGCAGAGGTGATCGTAATACCTCGCTCTTGCTCCTGCACCATCCAGTCCATGGTTGCAGCACCTTCGTGCACTTCACCGATCTTGTAGTTCTTACCGGTGTAATACAGGATTCGCTCGGTTGTCGTAGTCTTACCAGCATCGATGTGTGCCATGATGCCGATATTTCTGATCTTCTCTAACGGATACTCACGAGCCGCCATCTATTCCTCACAAAAAACTGAAATTTGAGTAATTTACTGGTCCTCGAACACGAAGTAGCGTGACCTTCCATACAATCGTATGACTCTTAGGCCACGCCAAAGTGAACTGAACCTTAACTTATGACTACCAACGGTAGTGAGCGAATGCGCGGTTAGACTCTGCCATCTTGTGCATGTCCTCACGTCGCTTTACGGACTGTCCGATGCCGTTGGACGCATCTAGGATCTCGCTCGCCAAGCGGGCCACCATCGTCTTCTCACGACGCTTACGGGAGAAGCTGACGATCCATCGGATCGAAAGGGTGTGCGCGCGACGAGACTTTACCTCAACCGGAACTTGGTAGGTAGCGCCGCCGACACGTCGACTTCGCACTTCGAGCTCAGGCTTGGTATTCTCGATCGCCTTCTTGAGAACTACGAGGGGGTCGTTTCCGGTCTTCTCACGGATTGAATCCAAAGCTCCATAGACGATCGACTCAGCCAAGGACTTCTTGCCCCTTGAGAGTACCTTATTCACCAATTGAGTGACAAGGGTGGAATGATAGATCGGATCCGCAACGATTTCGCGTCTTGGCGCTGGTCCTTTACGAGGCATCTACTACTTCTCCTTCTTTGCACCGTAGCGAGAGCGAGCTTGCTTGCGGTTCTTCACGCCCGAAGTATCAAGTGCGCCTCGGATAATCTTGTACCTAACACCAGGAAGGTCCTTAACACGACCGCCTCTGACGAGAACGATGGAGTGCTCTTGGAGGTTGTGACCTACACCAGGGATGTATGCCGTGACTTCAACTCCTGAGGTCAAACGCACACGAGCGACCTTCCGAAGAGCCGAGTTGGGCTTCTTAGGGGTGGTTGTGTATACACGAGTACATACTCCTCGTCGCTGAGGAGCGCCCTTGAGGGCTGGAGTCTTCGTCTTGGAACGCTTTGATTCGCGTCCCGTTCGCACTAACTGTGCTATCGTGGGCATTTACTACCTTCCGAAATCTGGCCTATGGCCTAATTGCCTACTTCAAAAACTGCACATTCCCGCCGAGTGTCAACTGCAACTCAAACAACTCCCGCGGTACACATACGCAGGCGGCGAAAATTGACCAAAGTTACACTATACAGTTTTAGCAACTTTAATCATGCACAATCCTGATATTGTCCCCCCGACCGAAGCCAGGGGGAGTAGCATCAGGCTCCTTCGTCGACTTCGTTTCCGAAGTCATCATCTGGGAAGTCGAAGGTAATGCCTTCGTTCTCTAGTTCGGCTTCGATCAGAGCCAACTCATCCTCATCGATTTCGACGTCGTCGAAGTCATCGGAAGACCAGTAGGACATTCTCGAAGCTGAAGGAGTCGACACCTGTACACTTCGGTACAAAGGCATACCGCTTCCCGCTGGAATCAGCTTTCCAATGATGATATTTTCCTTGAGGCCGAGGAGAGAATCGCTTCTCGCCTCGATAGCGGCCTCGGTCAGAACTCGCGTCGTTTCCTGGAATGATGCAGCCGAAAGCCAGGACTCGGTGGCAAGGCTCGCCTTAGTGATACCCATGAGTTCTGGACGTCCCAATGCCGGCTTCATATCGTTTGATGTGAGTTCAACATTCTTCTCATGATAGATACGAGCATCTACACGCTCCCCTGGAAGGAAGTCAGAGTCTCCCGGCTCAGCGACCGTAACCTTCTTTAGCATCTGTCGAACGATAAGTTCAATGTGCTTATCGTGGATCGAAACGCCTTGGTCACGGTAGACCTTTTGAACCTCCTCGACAAGGTACTGCTGAACTTCTCGCATACCCTTGATCTCAAGGAGCTCCTTAGGATCTTTGGGGCCATCCACCAAGACGTCACCAGCCTCAACTAGATCACCGTCTCGAACTTCAGGACGCTGCTTTGGAGCTAGGTCGTACTCGTCACGCTCACCTTGATCGTCAGCGACTATCAACTTTCTGTGACCGTCGATCTCCTCCAGGCGAACTACACCGCTGCGATGAGCAAGAATTGCCGCACCCTTCGGAGTACGTGCTTCAAAGAGTTCAACTACTCTAGGCAGACCGTGAGTAATGTCAGCTCCTGCGACGCCACCCTGGTGGAAGGTACGCATTGTAAGCTGAGTTCCTGGTTCACCAATCGACTGAGCAGCTATAACACCGACAGCTTCACCCAAGTCAATAAGTCTGCCAGCAGAAAGTGACTGCCCGTAACAAGTTCGACATACGCCGTGGGGAGTCTCACAGGTCAGAACTGATCTAACCCTGATTCGACTCACCGCAGAGTCGTCGCGCAAAGTAGCAAGAACCGCATCGTCGATTAGAGTTCCGGCTTCCATGACGCTTCCGTCGCTTAGCTCCGCACCTTCAACGAGCACTCGGCCGTAGATTCTGGTCTCAAGGTAACTCGAACGCTTTGCCTCATCGGGAGTGATCTCTTCCATCCAAATACCTCGAGTGGTTCCACAATCGTCGACCCTAACGATCAACTCCTGTGCAACGTCAACGAGGCGGCGTGTCAAGTATCCGGAGTCCGCTGTTCTAAGGGCGGTATCAGCCAATCCCTTTCGAGCACCGTGTGTAGAGATGAAGTACTCCAGCACCGATAACCCCTCACGGAAGGAGGACTTGATAGGACGAGGGATCATCTCACCTCGTGGATTAGAGACAAGGCCCTTCATACCTGAGATCTGACGGATCTGTTGCGCGTTACCACGTGCTCCAGAGTCCACCATCATGTCAAGTGGGTTGAAGTCGAAGGAGGAGAGCATCTTCTCCATCGCTTTTCCAATTTCACCGTTAGCAGAAGTCCAGATCTCAACTTCCTTTTGACGGCGCTCATCGTCGGTGATGATGCCTCGCTTGAATTGCGTCTCAGCCTTCTCCGCCTCTTTTTCGTAGCGGTCGAGGATCTCAGCCTTTTCAAAGGGAGTCTTGACGTCATTGATAGAGATCGTAAGACCACTTTGAGCTGCAAATCTAAATCCAAGTGACTTGATTGCATCCAAAGCTGCAGCTACTTGCTGCTTGGAGTAGTTATTTGCAATCTCTTCAACGATTGAGCCGATAGGGGTTGCACGCTTGCCAATGAGGGTATTGACAAACCGAAATCCCACAGGAAGCGCTTCATTAAAGAAGACACGACCAGCGGTAGTTTCAATCTCCTCAACCTCGCCGTCTACCTGCTTGCGAACCTTAATCTTGGAGTGAAGTCCTAGATCTCCAGCCTCATAGGCCTTACGAATCTCATAGCTATGCCTAAAAACACGTCCTTCACCCTTACCGCCAGCAACCTCCATCGTCAGGTAATAGATACCAAAGACCATGTCCTGCGAAGGAACGGTAATTGGCCTTCCTGTCGCCGGAGAGAGGATGTTATTGGCTGAGAGCATCAATATACGAGCTTCAGCCTGGGCCTCTGAACTGAGTGGAAGGTGAACAGCCATCTGGTCACCGTCAAAGTCAGCGTTGAAGGCAGCGCAGACTAGAGGGTGGATTTGAATAGCCTTACCATCGACCAAAACCGGCTCGAAGGCTTGGATGCCCAAACGGTGCAATGTTGGAGCTCGGTTTAAAAGAACAGGGTGCTCTTTCACAACCTCAGACAGAACACTCCATACCTCAGCACGGCGACGCTCAACCATACGCTTGGCGCTCTTTATGTTTTGAGCATACTCAAGGTCCACAAGACGCTTCATAACGAATGGCTTGAAGAGCTCTAGAGCCATCTGCTTTGGCAATCCGCATTGATGCAGCTTCAACGTTGGGCCTACGACAATAACCGATCGGCCGGAGTAGTCAACACGCTTTCCAAGTAGGTTTTGACGGAAACGCCCCTGCTTACCTTTGAGCATGTCGGAAAGACTCTTCAGTGGACGGTTTCCAGGGCCAGCAACAGGACGTCCACGTCGACCATTGTCGAATAGTGCATCTACGGCTTCTTGAAGCATGCGCTTTTCGTTGTTCACAATGATCTCAGGAGCTGCCAGGTCTAGAAGTCTCTTGAGTCGGTTATTTCGGTTGATCACGCGTCGGTATAGATCATTCAAGTCCGAGGTAGCAAACCTACCACCGTCTAATTGGACCATGGGACGTAGATCCGGTGGAATTACTGGAATTACATCCATAATCATCGAACTTGGAGAGTTGATCTTGGCACCACTCGCTGCAGCTGCTGCGTTGAATGCCGAAACGATCTTCAACCTCTTGATAGCCTTCTGACGTCTTTGAGCCGCAAGTGGTTTTCGACCATCGGTTGGATCAATTACTTCGCGAAGTTTACGCTCCTCGTCAACTAAGTCGAGGCGGGAGATCAACTTAGCGATAGCCTCAGCACCCATTCCGCCTTCGAAGAATTCCCCAAAGTTGTCTCTTAGCTCGCGCCAAAGTATCTCATCCTCGATGATCTGACGGCCGTGCATATTCTTAAACGCATCGAAGGCCTTGTCGGCAACTTCGATATCCCGATCGAATCGAGCGCGGGTCGTCTCAAGCCTCTGTTCGAAACGCTTAGTAACGTTACGAATTTCAGCGTCCTTCGCGCCCTTCTCCTCGAGCTCTGCTAGCTCCTCTTCATTCTCCTTGAAGATCGCATCGAGTTCGAGGTTCTTACGATTCTCAATTTCGCGAAGGTGAGCAGCATGCTCAATCTCAAGGTTGGGAAGCTCTTCGTGGCGCTTTTCTTCATCTACGAAGGTAACGAGATTGGCAGCAAAGTAGATAACTTTCTCAAGCTGCTTTGCCTTCAACTCCTCCTTCAGAGAGGTCCCCATCAAAAGATAGGCAAGCCAAGAACGAGTACCTCTGAGGTACCAGATGTGTACAACTGGGGCAGCTAGCTCAATGTGGCCCATGCGCTCACGGCGGACCTTGTTTCGAGTAACCTCGACGCCACACCTCTCGCAGATGATGCCCTTGAAACGAACGCGCTTGTACTTACCACAGGCACATTCCCAATCTTTGGTAGGGCCAAAGATGCGCTCACAAAAGAGGCCATCACGTTCTGGGCGAAGCGTACGATAGTTGATCGTCTCGGGCTTCTTAACTTCGCCATGGGACCAAGTTCTGATTGCATCAGAACTTGCAATACCAATGCGGAGGTTACTGAACTCATTTACGTCGATCATCGACTACAGGCTCCCTTCTCCACCAAGACGACGCGCATTATCGTCATAATCTGAACCGCGCTCAGGACGAGCAAGCGAGATGCCAAGTTGCTCAGTCGTGCGGAATGCATCTTCATCGATCTCACGAATTTGAATCTCTTCACCGGCGTGAGATAGTACTTCTACATCAAGACCAAGTGACTGCATCTCTTTTATTAGCACCTTGAAGCTTTCGGGGATACCAGGCTCTGGAATGTTCTCTCCCTTTACGATCGCTTCGTAGACCTTTACACGGCCAAGAACATCGTCCGATTTTATGGTTAGCAACTCTTGCAGTGCATATGCTGCACCGTAAGCCTCTAACGCCCAAACTTCCATCTCACCGAAGCGCTGACCACCGAATTGCGCCTTACCACCGAGTGGCTGCTGCGTAATCATGGAGTACGGACCAGTTGAACGAGCGTGGATCTTATCGTCAACAAGGTGGGCGAGTTTCAAGATATAGACGTAGCCAACCGAAATTGGATTGTCGTAGACTTCGCCGGTACGACCATTGAAGAGTGTGACCTTCCCATCATTTCCAATCAAACGATTGCCATCGATCGACTCTGGGTTAAGGTTCTCAAAGATGTTTTTAATGGTTGGGTGCTTCCCAGCCTTATCCTCCTCATCCCAGTGGGCTCCATCAAACACTGGAGTTGCAATCCAAGAGGACGGTTCCGTCCTTGGGCGAGTCTTTGTCTCGGTGCCACGGATTGGCTCTTTCGCTACGGGATTAGAGGGCCAACCCCAACGCGCTGCGTATCCGAGGTGAGATTCGAGCACCTGACCTACGTTCATTCGCGAAGGAACGCCGAGTGGATTCAAGATGATATCAACCGGAGTACCATCGGCCATGTACGGCATATCCTCAACTGGCAGAATCTTAGAGATAACTCCCTTGTTGCCGTGGCGTCCCGCGAGCTTGTCTCCCTCGGTAATCTTACGCTTTTGAGCGATGTAGACACGAACGAGTTGGTTAACGCCAGCAGGTAGTTCAGGGTTCTCCTCCCTTGGGAAGACCTTCACGTCGATGACTTTACCGGACTCTCCGTGAGGAACTTTCAACGAGGTATCACGAACTTCACGCGACTTTTCGCCGAAGATCGCTCTAAGAAGTCGCTCTTCTGGGGTCAGCTCAGTTTCACCCTTAGGGGTTACTTTGCCTACCAGAATATCGTTAGGACCTACCTCGGCACCGATTCGGATTATTCCACGCTCGTCGAGATCAGAGAGGATCTCCTCAGAGAGGTTTGGAATATCTCTGGTGATCTCCTCGGGCCCAAGACGGGTCTCGCGAGCATCAGTCTCGTGCTCGTCTATGTGGATCGAGGTAAGTACATCATCCTTGACCAAACGCTCAGAGAGGATGATCGCGTCTTCGTAGTTGTAACCCTCCCATGGCATGAACGCAACTAGCAAGTTCTTACCGAGAGCCAGATCTCCGAAGTGAGTCGCCGGGCCATCTGCAAGAACAGATCCCTTTTCAACTCGGTCACCAACATTTACCACTACCTTCTGGTTGTAGCAGGTATTTTGGTTCGAACGTCGGAATTTAGCGATCGAGTAGATCTTGCGACCAAGAACCCGACCATAGCGATCGGTCTCACCAACCTCGTATTCGACGGTAACTCTGTCGCCGCTTACGTCGGTAACGAGGCCGACGCCCTCTGCCATAACCACGTCACCAGCGTCACGGGCAGCGCGGGACTCTACGCCAGTGCCGATGTATGGTGCTTCAGGCACCAACAGCGGAACCGCCTGCTTTTGCATGTTTGCACCCATGAGCGCTCTGTTAGCGTCGTCGTGCTCAACGAATGGAATCAAAGAAGTTGAAACTGATACGATCTGCTTTGGAGAGACGTCCATCAACTGGACTTCCTTGGCTGAAACATAGTCGATCTCGGAGGTCGAGCCATAGGAGGTGGTGTCGACGCCAACTCGAACCTCAGCACCAACTGGGCCTCTTCGCACGAGAACCTTATCGTCGATAAATCGGCCGCTGGCATCGAGAGGTGCGTTAGCCTGAGCGATAACAAACTGCTCTTCGGCGTCGGCGGAGTAGTACTCAACCTCATCGGTTACAACGCCGTCGACTACCTTGCGGTAAGGCGTCTCGATAAAGCCGAATTCATTAATTTTGGCATAGCTAGCGAGCGCACCGATTAGTCCAATATTTGGACCTTCTGGCGTCTCGATGGGACACATTCTTCCATAGTGAGAGGTGTGAACGTCGCGAACTTCGAAGCCAGCACGCTCCCTGGAAAGTCCACCAGGTCCAAGTGCATTGAGGCGCCGCTTATGAGCCAATCCAGATAGTGGATTTACTTGGTCCATGAACTGACTCAACTGCGAAGTAGCAAAAAACTCTTTTATAGCAGCGGTAACAGGGCGAATGTTGATCAGAGTCTGCGGAGTAATTGCCTCGACGTCTTGAGTCGACATCCTCTCCTTGACCAAACGCTCCAAGCGAGATAGACCAAGACGTAGCTGGTTTTGAATGAGTTCGCCGACGTTACGAATACGACGGTTCGCGAAGTGGTCCTGATCATCCAGACGGTAACCCTGCTTTTGGGCTACGAGTGAGAGCATGTAGGAGATTGCGGCGAGAATCTCAGCTGGGCAAAGAGTCGTATCGGTGTCCCCGGGAGGGGTTAGCTCGACACCGAGCACCTCGGAGAGGCGTTCGATCTCGTCACCAAGTTTACGGGAGAGCTTGTACCTACCAACTCGGGTAAGGTCATAGCGCTTTGAGGAGAAAAAAGAGCTTTCGAAGTAGCTACGTGCCGCCTCGACGTTTTGAGGATCGCTTGGTCGAACTCTCTTAAGAATCTCAAGCAGTGCTTCGTCTTGGGTCTTAGCGATGTTCTTGTCTTTGGCCCATTGGTCTGCCAAAAAGTCGTACTCGGCTACGAATTTCTCGAGCAACTCCGGATCATCGTATCCTAGGGCGCGAATTAGGGTGAAGATAGAGATACGACGCTTGCGGGCTACACGAGCTCCAGCATTTAGTTCCCGTCCTGGCTTTGCCTCAACATCGAACTCTAACCATTCACCGCGATAGGCGTGAATCGTTCCCGAAACAACAGTCTTGGCCTCACGACCCTTTTGGAAGATAATTCCTGGTGACCTAACCAACTGCGACACTACGACGCGCTCAGTTCCATTAATGATGAAGGTACCGCGCTCGGTCATGATCGGGAAGTCGCCCATGAAGACCGTGTGCTCTTTGAGCTCGCCTGTAGTCTTATTTATAAAGGTCGCCTTCACGAAGATCGGAGCCTGATACGTGAGATCTCTCTCCTTGCAGTGCTCTTCGGTATGCTTTGGCTCCGGAACCAAATCAGGGTCATCGGGATCGAAGCTGAGCTCGAGAGCCAACTTTCCCGAAAAATCTTCGATTGGGCTTAATTCAGCGAAGGCTTCAGAGAGCCCCTTCTTCAAAAACCACTCGAAAGACTCCCTTTGGATCGAGATAAGATCTGGAAGAGGCAACACCTCTTCAAGATTTGCAAACGAATACCGCTCGATAGAACGAGATCTAGAGGTCAATTGATACTCTCCCAGCTCGAGTAGAGGTGATTTTAGACGTGACTCGCCAAGGACTCTTGCTAACTACCAGTAGGTGAAAGAGGGCGAGGCTATTTAGGTGCACGACAACCAATCAGTTTATACGCAAAGACACAAAGATGAGCCTATCCCATTGGGATAGACTCATCTTTTTATTTAAGTATGTCGCCGCTACGTCTCCGACGCGGCTATCTATAGTTAGAAAGAATAGCGACTTTAGGTTACCGAAGCAACCAATCCCGGCAAATTCTCGCTTGACTAGCTACTTCAACTCTACAGTTGCGCCAGCTGACTCAAGCTGAGCCTTAGCCTTCTCGGCATCTTCCTTCGAGACCTTCTCAAGAACAGCCTTAGGAGCAGCTTCAACTAGATCCTTGGCTTCTTTTAGACCTAGGCTTGTTAGGCCACGGACTTCCTTGATGACCTGGATCTTGGTCTCGCCAACGCTGACTAAGACAACGTCAAACTCATCTTGCTCTTCAGCTGCAGGAGCTGCATCTCCACCGGCACCAGCTGGCGCTGCGGCGAAGGCGACTGGAGCAGCAGCGGTAACGCCAAACTTCTCCTCGAAGGCCTTGAGTAGCTCACTGAGCTCTAGGACGGTCATACCAGCGATAGATTCGAGGATCTCTTCTGTAGTTGCCATTTTAGGTTATACCTTTCTTATTTTCTAAATTTGCACTCACGAGAGCAGCAGTGCCGACTCTTGAGGCAGAGGTCGCGAGCCCTTTGCTAAGCGACCAAACTTGCTAGACCACTGCTATTAAGCCGCTTCGTCCCGACGCTTGTCGACCAAGGCCGAAAGAGCGTAAGCGAAGTTTTGTGGAAGTGCCTTGAGGACGTATGCGAAGTCCCGCATTGGTGCAGCCATAACGCCTGCGATCTGACCAAGAAGAACGTCCCTCGAGGGAAGATCAGCTAATGCTAGTGCACCAGCTCCATCGATTACCGAAGATCCTAGGACCCCAGCCTTGACGACGAGGTTTGCATTGCCCTTGGCAAATTCCTTGACCACCTTTGCAACTTCAACGGCGTCTGCTTCCACAAAAGCAAGAGCAGTTGGACCCTCCAGGTAACCGTCGAGTCCATCAAGGCCAGCTTCATGGGCGGCGATCTTAATCAAGGTATTTTTGTATATCTTGAAAGAACCACCAACGCCCTTTAGCTGACGTCGAAGATTTTCTAGATCCGAGACCTTCAAGCCTCGATACTCCGTCAAGATTACCGCCGCAGAATTGTTGAAGCGCTCAGTAAGCTCCTCAACTATCGCAACCTTGCCGGGACGCGGATTTTCCATACCCTACTCCTAAATAAAAAACTGCCACGGATATATCCATGGCAGTTCACCTAAACTTGCTGTCCCCTATTCAGGTGGTTTCCCTTAAGAACCTGAAGTCTCCGGCGACTGCCCTATAAAAATCTTTTGCGAAGAGGCTACTCTTCTTCGCTAGCACGCATTCTGTTGGTATCGACCTTGACACCAGGTCCCATCGTTGGCGAGATTGTAACGCTTCTGAAGTAGCGTCCTTTAGCTGAGGAAGGCTTAGCCCTCGATAATTCATCGATAACCGCACGAAAGTTACTCAAAATCGCCTCTTTGTCGAAGGAGGCCTTACCAATTGGAACCTGCACGTTTCCAACTCGATCGGTTCGATATTCAACACGACCACCTTTGAACTCGCGAACCGCACGACCAACGTCTGTCGTTACAGTTCCGGTCTTTGGGTTTGGCATTAGGCCACGAGGCCCCAAGACGCGACCAAGCTTACCAACTTGACCCATCAGATCGGGGGTAGCAATTGCGATATCGAAGTCAAGGAAACCTTCGGATTGAATCCGATTCACTAAATCATCGGCACCAATAACATCGGCGCCCGCCTCTCGAGCTTCAATCGCAGCATCTCCTGCGGCAAATACAGCCACACGAACGTCTTTACCGGTTCCAGCAGGCAGAGATACTGTACCTCTAACGATCTGGTCGGCCTTTCTCGGGTCAACACCGAGTCGAACCGCGAGCTCAATCGACTCATCAAACTTTGCAGTTGCCAACTTCTTGGCAGTCTCAACCGCTTCGTGAGGAAGGTTCAGTCGCTCTCGGTCATACGACGCGAGAAGCGCCTTCATACGCTTATTTGCCATTATCTATAATCTCCCAAATTTAGGACCGGTAATTAGTTGACCTTAATTCCCATCGAGCGAGCTGTTCCAGCAATCTGCTTCTTAGCCGCTTCAATGTCATAGGCGTTAATATCCGGCATCTTGGTTCTAGCGATTTCTTCGAGTTGGCTTTCACTGATAGTTCCAGCTACAACTCGCTTATTTGTTGCCGACCCTTTCGCAACACCTGCAGCTTGCCTTAGCAGAACAGGCGTCGGAGGGGTCTTTAGGACGAAGGTAAAGGAACGATCGTCAAAGATAGTAACTTCTACTGGGATGACCGTTCCACGCTGTGCCTCCGTGGCTGCATTGTACTGCTTGCAGAACTCCATCGTTTGAATACCATGAGGTCCAAGTGCGGTACCAACCGGAGGCGCAGGTGTCGCGGCTCCCGCTGGGAGTTGAATCTTTACAACAGCTGTTACTCTACGCTTTGCCATAATCTTTTTCGTTCCACTGACTTAGAGAGTCGACATTTTTGCCAACAAAATAACTTAAACAATCTACAGTGCAGACGCTGTAGGTCGACCGCTTTTCACAAATTGGCTACTATACCTTAGCAACTTGCGAAAATTCGAGCTCAACTGGAGTCTCTCGTCCAAAGATATTGACGAGAACCTTCAACTTGAGGTGATCTTCGTTGATCTCCGATATAATACCCGTCAATCCTTCAAAGGCACCGTCTTTGACCGTGACCGGATCGCCCAGTTGATACTCGAGAGAGGTTTTGGTCTTCCTCGGGCTCTCGCGAACTTCAGTCGAGAAGTTCATTACTGATTCGACTTCTTTGCGACTCAGTGGCGTCGGTCGGCTTCCCATTCCAACAAATCCCGTCACCCCTGGAGTGTGCCTAATTACGTCCCATGTCTGATCATCAAGGTCGGCACGAACCATAATGTATCCAGGAAACACCTTCTTTTGCGAGGTAACCCTTTTACCATTTTTGATTTCAGTGACATCTTCCATCGGTATGAAGATGTCATAGATTCGGTCTTCTACCTCCATAGACATCATTCGAGTCTCGAGGTTGGACTTTACCTTATTTTCGTAACCCGAATAGGAGTGAATAACATACCAGTCACCGGGTAGATCAAATGGCGAAATGATCGGTTCAGCATCTTCGACCAGTTCCACATCTTCACGAACGTACTCAAGCTGACCGGTAGATACAGGCGCAGCTATAACGTCACCCAGGGGAGCCTCTGGCTCCTCTTCAAAAAAGTCACTCATACTCTGCTTCCTAGCTTTAAGTTATCTATCTAAACTCATCCGAAGAGGAAGAGCACTGCCTTTGAGAAGACAAAGTTAAGGCCGAATATCAACGCGATAAGAAGCGTAAGGGTTACAAAAACCACAGTTGAGTAGTTGACAACAACCTTGCGAGTCGGCCAATTGACCTTCGATAACTCTTCACCTACCTCTTTGAGGTAGCCTCTCGGAGTCACTCTTCTTGACTCTGGCAAATTCTTTTGGCTCGCGGCACGACGATTTGGAGCTGGTCGCGATGCTTCAGTCTGCGCTTGCTGGCGCGCCATTAATCTTTTTGTTTGACGATTCATAATCCGATCCTCGTTTGAGGTGCCGACCTACTCTGAGCAGGGCAGGAGGGACTCGAACCCCCAACCCCCGGTTTTGGAGACCGGTGCTCTACCAATTGAGCTACTACCCTACAACGACGCGCAAATGCGAGCCTACGCTAAAATTTAGCATGAATAAGTCTAAATGAATAACCGCGTAACCGATCCCCTAATGGAGATCTAATTTCATCAACGTAGCCATAGGCTGCCCCTATATCTTGGATAGTAATGACCAACTCCAGCAAATTGCCGCTTCACCAGATCGACAAAGCTCATATCAGGGACTTAGTGAGTCAAGCGAAAGCTGGAAGCAAAGATGCGTTCGATGAGTTGGTACGCATCACATATCCTCGACTTCTCTCTGTCTCGATACGTCTCACGGGCAACGCCGAAGACGCCAAAGACGTCCTTCAAGAGGCCTATATCCGAGCCTTTAGATCGATCAAGAATTATCGAGAAGAGGCCAACTTTTGGAATTGGATGCAGGCCATAATTCGAAATGTAGCCTCATCCCTCCTCGCTCGGGCACGTAGACGGCGATTTGAAGTGATCGACGGAACGGAGTCGAGTGACCTTTCGTTAACCAAGAACTATATGGATCAGGACATCGTGGACTCTATCGACCTCGAAGAGGCTATGGACGAGCTTCCTTCAGAGATGAAGCGACTCGTCCTCCTGAAGGACTTTTACGGTCTAGAGCATTCCGAAATTGCCCATCGCCTATCCATTTCCGAAGCCAACGCTAAGGTGCGGTTACATCGAGCTAGAAACGCATTAAAACTCCGCCTCGAGCAGAGACTGCCGAAGAGATAAAAAAGGCCCCTCCGTCTTGGAGGGGCCCCATAAAACGAACTTCACAAAGAGTTATCTGGTCTCTTTGTGGGTTGTATGGGAACGATCCCAACGGCAATACTTCTTCATCTCAATACGCTCACGATCATTTATTCTGTTCTTAGTCGTGATGTAATTACGACGCTTGCAGGTCTCGCAAGCCAAAGTGACTTTAATACGCTTTTCGTTCTTTGCCATTTTCTATCCCTAAATCAAAAGACCAATTTTCAGGCCTCACCAACTTGGTTGAGGTTGGAGAAACTCCGCATCAACCACGAGTAGCGGCGGTCGGACTCGAACCGACGACCCCACGATTATGAGCCGTGTGCTCTAACCACCTGAGCTACGCCGCCAGAGAGCCCCCTGTCGGAATCGAACCGACGACCCCATCCTTACCATGGATGTGCTCTGCCGTCTGAGCTAAGGGGGCTCGACAAAAGTCAGCATATAAGCATATATGGCCCGACTCCGAATGTAGCCTATTTGCAATCAATTGATTGCAACTTGGATAGGCAACTTCGTAAGCAATGAATATAGACGACATCTATGCCACACGCTCCGTAACGCTTCGAGACACTGAAGCCCTAATGACGATCTATAACAGAGAGGTCGTGGGGTCTAGGGTCACCTTAGATCTCGTGCCAAGAAGCATATCCCAGCAACGCGCATGGATAGAGGAGCACCAAGGTGTTTACCCTGCATTGATCGCCTATAACAAAAGCAACGAAGACGTAGTCGGCTTTGCATCTGTCTCCCCGTATCGCATTCGACCGGGTTACTCTACAACCGTTGAAAACTCTATCTACATAGCCCCAGATCACCAAGGAAAGGGACTGGGGAAATATCTCCTTGCGGCGATATTAGATGAGGCGGCTCACCACGGCTTTCATGCTTGTATCGCTAGAGTTGCGGCAGATCACGTAGCTTCAATAGCCCTGCACAAGTCATTAGGTTACTTCGAAGTAGGAATCGAACGAGAGATAGGTCGGAAGTTTGGAAAGTGGATCGATATGCTGCTGCTGGAAAAACTTCTCTAGGCGAACTCTAGCTTTACTTCTCCTATGGAGTTTCTAGAACTCTCCAGAGATACCAAGTAGCCATAGAGCCAACTGGGGTGAATTCATCTGCTAACTCCTTCAGATCGCCGTAAGTGGGGGTTCCGGCTAAACCTTTTAGCTTTTGATACCCTTTCCTTACTCCAAGATCTAAAGGGGCCCAAACGTCGTGTCGCCCTAGGTCAAATAGAAGGAACATCTGCGCAGACCATTGGCCAAATCCAAAAAGAGAGGTGATTATCTTCACGACGCCTTCGTCGTCGGCTGACAAGACCGATGTTATGAACTCGGGGTCTGTTGTAAAGACCGTCGCTAGTTCACTGATAGCTCGCTGCTTTGACTTTGAGAGTCCGACCTTTGAAAGATCCTCCGCTGATAGTTCGAGAACCTTTATCGCCTCTAAGGTTCCGTCGCAAACTTCGATAAGCCTAGCTTCGATAACTGATGCAACCCTGGTCGATAGCTGTTGATGAATAACCTTTCGAGCTAAGTTGGCAAAGAGTTCTTCGCTCTGTACTTGGCTGAACTGGGCTGTAAGCATCGGCGGGAGCCCAGAGGAAGTGATAACCTCATGGAAGTCATTGTCGATAGAGCAGAGCCTGTTAAGCTCGCCATATCCGTGTTCTTTACAAGTTTTCAAAGCTACGTGCTAAAACTAAGTCAATTCTGCCAGCGCTATTGATGATGGGAAGAAGTTCTGCTGCGCGGGAGACTTTGAGTCTGCTCGCAACAAAGACAACCGCTGCTATCGCTGCGAGCGAGTATCCGGTCCAGGCCACGATAGAAGGTCCATCGGGTAATCCAAGGACCATTCCAAGTATCGAGACAAAGACGATAGCAGAAGTCGTGCGGATAGTTGGCTTCATCGCCAAAACCATCAATCCCCAAGTTATGTACCAAGGCTGAATAACCGGTCCTAGAAGTACCACTGCTAGCAATGACAGGCCGACCGCCTTTTCGAAGCCCAAAGTCGAGATGTTGTAGACAAGGTAGAGAGTGATCAAAGCGGCCAAAAGAAGACCCAGGCCCCGGAAGAGCGTAAGCAGCAAGCCAAATGAACCGTGGATGCCAAACAAACCGACGAAGCGCGAAAGCCACGCGGCAACGATTGTCGTCGGAACTGCCGGGGAGACAACCGTACCTGGAGTGCTTAGGTTATGGATCCACCCCCAGCCAACACCTGAAGCTACAGTAAATCCCGCGAGTGTCGCGATCATTACGGCACCATGCTTGATCGCCGGCACAATCTTCGAAACCAAATTGCGCTCTGGTGTTGAAAGAAATGCGATCGCGGCTACCGCAACGATGACTGGAACTTTGACTGAGGCCCCTGCTGTTATCGCGAAAGTGGCCAAATAATGGTGGTTCCTTTTGAACGCCCAAACCCCAAGTGCAAGTCCAAGCATCATAATCGCATCGTTATGAGCTGACGAAGCCAAGTGATAGACGAAGATGGGGTTCATCCCTACAAGCACTAGAGCCAGCTTCGGATCATATCCTGCAATCTTGGCAACCTTCATCGCTACGGCTGCTATCGCAATTACGACACCAATGGATAAGGCACGAAGAATGAGCATGGTCACGAAGGCATCATGGCCGCTCAAGACAGCGCTAGCGCCCGCGATCCAAAGGAAGAGTGGCCCATAGGGCGCAGGGGCATTGCCCCAAAATGGATCAACCGTGTTTAGGTAAGGAGTTGCTCCAAGAATATTTGGACCATAAAGGTATGGGGAGATGTGGCGCGAAACCATCTCACCGATAGCAGCATAGCTGTAAACATCACGTGAGAACAGTGGACCCGCTATCAAGAGCGGTATAAACCACCACAGCGAAGTAACAAGAAGAAACTTTGTGGTGACACTCTTAGCAACCACCGCCCTGACGATCTGGAACCAGCTCACCAGGACTGCGAGAAGTCCAAGGTAAAGGATGACTTGAGCAATGTAGGACGGAACTTGATCAAAGACAAATGGCGAACCTTGGATCCCAATGAACCAAGATCCAACCGGCTTCGAAGTGAAGGGCGAGCCAGGAGCCAAAGATCCAAGAACGATCATCATGGAGCCGGCGAATCCAAGGTACCGAATTTGAGCGAGGCTAGGAGACAATAAGCGATGTCGGATATTCTCGGACAATTCCAATGTGGACTGGTTCACTAAAAATTCCTACCAAACAAATTCTTCAATTAGCCTCGTCCTGCTAACTCTTTCGCGTCGAGTACGATGCTGTGCTAAAAGATACAACACCCTAAGACTAATCGGCATTTCCTTAGAATTATTTGAGAATCTAGTCTTCGAATTGTGGGCCGGGTAGGGTTCGAACCTACGTAGGCATAACCGGCAGATTTACAGTCTGCTCCCTTTGACCGCTCGGGCACCGACCCACTGTGTTTGGAATATCCTATATTATCGTGCCTACATTTGATGTCGTTTCCGAAGTAAACATTCAAGAAGTACGCAACGCGGTTGATCAGGCTCAACGAGAAGCTACAACGCGTTTTGACTTCAAAGATACAAACTCAATCATTGAGTACTCAGACGATGAGATTAAGCTTTCATCTTCTTCTCGAGACAGAATCGCTGCTCTTCTCGTGGTCCTTGAGGAGAAACTCGTCAAGCGAGGAGTTTCTCTAAAGAGCCTCGATCGAGGTGAGGTCATCGAAGGAGGGCGAGGCGTATGCCGCCAAACGATTAAAGTCGTTGCGGGCATTTCAACCGAAAAAGCAAAGGCGATAAACAAATTCATCAAGGATGCCGCAATAAAGGGTGTGAGTGGTTCGATTCAAGGCGATTCGCTACGAGTATCTGGTAAAAAGCGTGACGATCTGCAGTTGGTTATTGGAAAACTAAAAGAGGCCGACTTCGGTATTCCATTGCAGTTCAACAACTTCAGGGATTAGCTAGAGCACCTCGCAAAATCAATAGTACCCCGAATGGATATATAGACTTGGAAGTCCGAGACGCCGATACATCTCAACGTTGCTGGGGTCATCGTCGAGACAAAGGTGTATTCTCAAACCCAAATCGAGAAGTCGCTTTGTTTCAAACTCTTTGAACTTCGTCGCCAGCATATAATCTCCATCGGGTCGGCTAATTAGAAGATCCCACCGAATCGAATTTCGCCCAAGCCAATTTACGGTTAGCTCTGCGATCGCTGAAGGTCGTCCCGTCAGAAGCACAACCACTACCTTGTGATCGAGGAGCTCAAGAAGCCTCTTAACCTCCTCGATCACCTCATCTTCTGCTGAAGCCGCAAAAAAAAGTTGCCACTTCTTCGGTCGCTGCTCTAAGTAGTGTTGTCGCTTACTTGCATTTGCTAAAACTCCGTCGATGTCAACGATCACCGCTTCGCTTCCGCTAGGGATCGACGAGGCGAATTGCCAATGTGGAGGTATGGTAAAGTCAGAATCGAACAACCTCAATTCCCCTCTGGCCTAGAAATAACGTGTCTATGTGCCGATTAGCCTATAGGGACAGATAGTCGAATCCAAAGACGGCGCTTCTACTGCTGACGTTGCCTGTGGCCGAGATAAGGAGCACTCAATTGCAAGATGGACGAATTCTCCCAAGAGAAGGCGTCGCAGACGAGGCAAGACTCAATGTTGAATTCGGAAGCAGAGTAATCGTAGCTTCCAACCTCTTTATAAAGAGAGCCTCGACCACGCGTGAAGAGCTCCGAAAGTTTTCTAGTTACCTAGCAACAGTCGATGGACCTGGTCACTTAATTATTGCGGGAAATCTATTCGACTTGACCGACGTCGGAGCCAATTCAATCGACGATATCATCGAAGATAACAGCGACTTCTTTAGCTCAATCGAAACTCTGATTGTCGAGCGAGGCTTTGACCTTTCCTTGATACCAGGGTCAAAAGATCTGGAACTGTCGTCCCTTTGTGACCAATCGACAAAGTTCACTGAAAGGTTCAATCCAAATATTTCGTCAAAGTTCATCCTCGACGTGCAGACCGCGACAGGCGCTCGCCAAATCGTAGTCGCGGCCGATCTAAGAGGAATCTCCTCCGGCGAGGAGGATCAAAAGCTAGCTGAAGCCGTCCAAAAAGATCGCTTATTCTTTGAGTTTTTACCACGCATAGCACGACGGAGCAGATGGCTAGATGGTATCGAGTTCATTGACAATCCAAACCTCGCATCGCGATTTGTTGCCTCCCGTGTCTTCTACCGCCAAGCTCTGCGCTATCTGCCTTTTTTACTCCTACCGCTCTTTATCTCTTATTTGATCCGAATACCCATATTTCTTTCGATTGCGAACATCGCCCACCTCAAGAACAAAGTGACCACCGATTCGAACCTTATTCGTTTAGGCGCCTTGGCTACTGCTATTGATGCAATCGCCATCCTCATAATCGCATCACTAATAATTCGAAGGGTCTACTCGTCAATAATCGGCACATCGCTGAACGACATCGCTGCAGACAGCGACCCAAATGCGACGACACGAATGGCCGCACTTGAAACTATCGACGACTTCACAGTCGGAATCATCATCGGCGAAAGCATAAACGCCGAGTTAACCGAATTACTTGAAGGGTTTTTTGCATCTCCGGGCTCAGTGGCAACAACGTACCATGAGTCGAGGTCGCGACTCGGACTACCAACCGTATTCCAACCTCATCTCAATTGCACCTGGATTGAGATACAGCCCGGCGCAAAGATTAGGGTTCGCCTCTACTCTCAAACTGAAGAGGCTCGACTTCGACACCTTGGGGAGCGCATAGCACGCCTAGGAATGCACGACAAGAATGCTGGAATCAGAATTCTGGCGGCCTATCCAGGTGGTGAAAACTACCACAAGGTTCCCGACATAGAACGCAACAGTCTTGCGAGGCCGCGGCGTCTCATCTCTCTAGCAGTCTTCGCGGTTGGGGTGATCGATCTGATTTCGACTCTCGCTCCCCCATTTCATATGCGACTACAACTCGTAACTGAATTTTTACCTATCTCGATCCCAGTCCTGGCAAATGCTATCGCCGCAATGGAATCAATCGGGCTGATAGCTCTCTCAAGTGGCCTTAGGAGGGGTCAAAGGAGCGCCTTCATTCTGACCCTAGGTTTAGCCTCAACGATGGTAGCCACCAACCTAATAAAAGGTGCCGACGTTGAAGAGTCGATCTTAACCCTTATTCTTACAATCTCACTGATTGCGTCGAGGCGATCATTTCGCGCACCAACGAATCGTGAATCTTTGGCCAAAGGACTGCTACGGATACCTATCTTCTGGCTACTTGTGGCTTTGGCTGCCACCGCCACTTTGAAGGTAGAACTATCCATCTTCTCGAGGAGTTCTAATCTTTCACTTCCTCGTACATTCGAAGCGGTAGCGCAGCGAATGTTCGGAGTCCAAAGCATTCCGCTACCACACTTGATAGACGAGTTTCTTACTCCATCGTTGGCCGTAGCTTCCCTCTCCCTCTTTGCGCTCCTGGTCTTCAGAGGATTTAGGCCTGTGGTCGAAATTGGAGTCTCAAAGTATTCACTTAGCCATCGATCCAATCAAAGTGCCAAAGACGTAGTGACTAAATACTCCTCATCGACCCTTGACTACTTCGCCCTCCGCGACGATAAGGTCTATTTCTTCGCCTACAACTGCGTGATTGCGTACGCAGTTATTGGTACAGTTGCTCTAGTCTCTCCTGACCCAATAGGGCCTCCTGCCACCAGCAAACAAGCTTGGAATGCGTTTAGAACCTTCGTTGCTAATAAGGGTTGGACGATTGCAGTTCTCGGAGCTGGTGAAGAGTGGCTCGGGACCTACGCCGCTTCCGGCCTTCGGTCGATCTACATCGGCGACGAGGCGGTAGTTGAGGTGGAGAACTTCACCCTCGCAGGAAATAGAAACAAATCTCTTCGTCAAGCAGTGAACCGAATGCGCAATTACGGTTATTCGATCGAGTTCGCCAAGCCCACTGAAATAGATGAGGCGATCCAAAGTCAACTCCTAGAGGTCCTAACGAAATCAAGAAGAGGTGGGGTAGAGAGGGGATTCTCGATGACTCTCGGACGCTTCCTCGATGAACGGGACGATAACCTTTTGTTGACGATCTGCCACGGTCCAAACGGGGATGTAGTCGGCTTCTGTCAATGGGTGCCAGCACCAGGAATACTTGGCTACTCCCTTGACCTCATGAGAAGAGATCTGGGGGAGCACCCCAACGGATTGACCGACTTGATGGTGGTGGCAACCATTGAACATCTAAAGGAACAAGGGTTCAAGGGGCTTTCCCTCAACTTTGCAACAATGAGGGCTATCATCGCCGGAGATAGCGAAGACGCACTTTCAACACGTGTAGAGCGATGGTTTCTAAAACGCTTATCTGACACCATGCAGATAGAAAGCCTGTGGCGATTTAACTCTAAGTTCAGTCCCACTTGGCTTCCCCGCTATCTAGTCTACGAATCACCCGATACCCTTCCTCAGGTTGCAATTGCGATAGCGAGGGCCGAGTCATTTTGGGAACTCCCTATTATTGGCAAGTTTCTAACGCCCAAGGCTTAGCACCTCGCAGATGCAATCAATTTCTCGGTCGTAGATTCGTACCCAATTCTCAGCATCAACGTGAAGTGCCTCTAGATTGCGAACTGATGTATCGTCAATAGCCTCATTTGCATAATCAAGATGTCCCTGGATGCGGCGATAAAGTCCCCTACCAAGAATCTCTCTTAGCTGCCAATCGACCACTTCAGAACTGCCCTCAATAAGAACGTGAAGTATCTCCTTAGCCCAATGTGCTGCTCCCCAATTAAGATCAGACTTACGCCTTGTTGGGTGATCCGACACCCCAGTCCCAATGCTAACGATAAAAGGGCGTCGATCAGGAGCAACTTTGACTGAGTGAGCATAGGCGCACATTGCTGGATTATTTGCTGCCATTACGCCATCGATAAAAGACCGATCTCCATCCAGTCCGCCGTCTATGCGGGCTGGATCAAAGTAGGTTGGAGCCGCCGTAGTTGAACGAGCCGCCAACCAAAATGGAACATCGCCCATCGCATTTCCACGGGCGTCAAATCTAGACCATATGACTACGTCGCGAGCCAAAAGGTCATACGAAGTAACAAGAGTGTCGCAGATGGCTTGCGAGAGCATCGTCTCACCAAAGTAACTATGGAGATACCTTTCAAACGACTCCGAGTGGTATCGCTCATGCATTATCCCAAAAGATGCCGCTCCACGCCTCACGAAGATATTCTTCTCCGCTTGCTCGAATACCCTAATCAAATTGGCCGCTCTTGCGGCAGGTTCACCCGTTGACCCCGGGGCAGCGATCGCAAGCGCCAGGAGACCACCGGTTGATGTTCCTGCAATTAGATCAAAGAGCTCCGAAGAAAACTTTCCTGTTCTTTCTTCGATTTCGGAAATTATACGAGCAGTTATTAGGCCTCTAATTCCGCCCCCATCAAGTGACAAGACGCGAAAATAATCCTCTTCTAACGGCGGCAACGGCGCAGAATCATGTTCCCGTAGATTAGGTCTGAGACCGACACTCTTGGCATCCCATAGCAATTTACACCTCGCCCTTACTCCATTGCAACGTTACCAAAAGAATAAGATCAGTTCGATATGAAATACGAATAGAGGAATTAGTCGACTAGCTAGAAGAGTAGGTGTGCCTCGTTAGCCATCTGGCTCAATGGTCCTGCGATGATACCAAAACCAATGGTGAAGGCCAGCGAGATAAAGACCACAACGTATGTCATTGGATCGATGTCAAGTCTCGAATCTACAGCAGAAGTCGCAAGCGCGACTCCTCCTCCAGAAATCTGTTGCGAGTCATTGGATCCAGAGAATGCACCGACTGAAAACTCAGAGGAGCTTCGCTTGGAAAATACCGTTGCAACAATTCTGAGGTAAAAGAATGCGGCAACTACCGCACTGAGCATCGCAATCACGGCTAACACGTAGCTATGAGCGCTCACTGTGGCGGCAACTACCGAAAACTTCGCTATCAATCCAGTTGTAAGGGGCGCACCAGCCTGAGCAACTAAAAATACAGCAAGAGCAAATGCGATAAATGGTGACCGTTCGAAGAGGCCACGAAGATCACTTAGCGGAACACCGCCTACCTCGGGGTCTTCAAATACCGAGATAATAGCAAACGTAGCAATGATTACGAAGGTATAGGAGATTAGATAGTAAAGCGAGGCCGATGCACCGCTTGCAGTACCGGCTGCGACACCTAACATTACAAAGCCGGCGTGGTTTATCGATGAGTAAGCGAGCATTCGCTTTACATCCTTTTGGATCAACGCTAGAGCTGCGCCAAAGACCATCGTTAATCCAGCCAACACCCAAAGGATTGGGCGCCACTGATTCGAAATAGTTGGAAATGCGGTCAGCAAGACACGTAGTAAACCTGCAAATCCAGCAGCTTTGGCTGCAGCCGCCATGAATCCTGTTGAGACAGATGGCGAACCTTGATATACGTCAGGGGTCCAAAGGTGGAACGGAACCGCTGCAACTTTGAAGGCAAACCCAACGATCAAAAGAGCAATTCCAGCTAGAAGAACACCGTTGTTAGTGATTGTGTTTGCCGCAAGGTATCCCGCAATCTTAGCTATGTTGGTGCTTCCCGTTGCTCCGTACGTAAGTGCTATTCCGTACAGAAAGATAGCCGAGGAGAAGCCGCCGAGGATGAAGTACTTCAATCCGGCCTCGCCGGATCTGGAGTTTCGCTTCTCAAATGCCGCAAGTACATAGAGTGCAATAGAGAGGATCTCAAGACCGATAAATATTACGATCAGATCGCCCGCACTAGCCAAAAGCATCGCACCAGACGACGACAACAATAAAAGACCTTGGAACTCAACGACGCCAACGTTACTCTTGGCAAGGTAACTTCCAGCAGCAAGCGACCCGAGTAGCGCCGCCGAAGAGATCGTAATCATCATGAAGACAGAAAAACCGTCGAGAGTGATCGATCCAGCGATAGCACGATATGCGCCATGGGACCGAAATTGGCTCCACAAGACGATGGAATCGACCAACGAAATGGCCGCAATCGCCGTTGAGAGCAATGTCACCACTTCACGTCGACGCGTCGTCGGGAAAAGCGATGTCACTACCATGATCAAGAGTGTTCCGACTACAAGGATTAACTCTGGTCCAATCGACTTATAGGAGATCGACGGGAACTGAATAACCGATCCCTGTGCTATTGTTCCAAGAAGTCCGACACTCATCAGTGTGTCACCTTTCCACTTACATTCAATTTAGCAACGGCTGCAGGTGCATTCTTAGCCGCATCAACATGACTTATTAGGGCATTTACAGATGGCGTGATCCTGCTAAGAAGCGGGCGAGGATAAACCCCGACTAAGACCACTAACAGAACTAGCGGAGCGAGTATCGAAATTTGACGAACACTCAAATCGAGGCTCTTTGAAGAGGCATCCTCCGTAATAACCACCTCTTTTGAGCCATGAAAGATCTGCTGATAGCTCCAGAGCATATAGACGGCACTCAAGATAACACCGGTGGTGGCAACTACCGCCCACCACCTGTGACCAGAGAATGTCCCCAAGAGGATCATAAATTCACCAACGAAGCCGCTAAGTCCAGGTAGTCCCACAGACGACATTACAAAGAGGGTAAAGATACCGGCCAATATTGGAAGCTTCTTTTGAAGTCCACCCATCTTCGACATATCAAAGATGTCAGTCCTGGCGTAAAGATAACCCACGAGCAAAAATAACGCTGCTGTGTAAATACCGTGGTTTATCATCTGCAGAACACCGCCGGCAGCTCCGATCGATGTCAAACCGAAGATGCCAAGGATTATAAATCCCATGTGCGAGAGGGAGGAGTAAGCCAACATGCGCTTTACATCCTTTTCTCCCGCCGCTACTATTGCGCCGTAGATGATGCCGATAACTGCCAGGGTAAGAATCAGCGGTGTAAAGGCGATAGTTGCGCTAGGGAAGAGCGAAAGGTCGAAA
The DNA here is from genome assembly GCA_021805205.1 of Actinomycetes bacterium. GTDB lineage: Bacteria > Actinomycetota > Acidimicrobiia > Acidimicrobiales > Acidimicrobiaceae > Acidithrix. The sequence continues at coordinate 125,240 of JAJZFV010000015.1, forward strand.
CGCAAGATACCGTAGGTGCCAAGCTTTGCCATAACGGCGGCCAAAACCATAACTCCTGCCGTTGGGCTCTGGCGGTACGCATCTGGCGACCAAGTGTGGAATGGAAACATTGGTGCTTTGACCGCAAATGCCGCAGTGAAGGCTGCAAATAACCACTTCTCTGTGCTAGAGGCCATCGAAGTATTCATCAGCTTCGTAATATCAAAGGTAATGGGATGGCCTTGGCTCGCATGAATAAAGACCAGCGCCAACATTCCAACCAATAACAACGCTGAGCCGAGGAAGGTATAGACGAAGAACTTTATTGCGGCAGGACCACTCTTTTCGTACCCCCAAGATCCAATGATGAAGTAAGTAGGGATAAGAGTCAACTCGAAGGTTACGAAGAATGCAAAGAGATCGATACTCAGGAAGCTACCGAAGCACGCTGCTTCAAGTAGTAGCAGCCACGCGGCAAAGGACTTCGAATTGCCCTTTTCTCCTGCACCTATGTATGCGATTGGGAAGATAACTGCAGTCAGAAGAACCAAGAAGAGCGAAATTCCGTCGATGCCCATCTTCCATGAAATTCCAAAGGCGGGAATCCACGAGTAACTCGATACAAATTGATAACCCGAAAGTCCAGCCTTGAATGAGATCGCCACTACAGCTGCACCTAGGAGTAGGGCCAACATAGATACTGAAGTTATGGCTTGAGTGACCTTTCTTGGCGTTGACTTTGGTAGAACTGCGAGTAACAGTGCCACAACTGCGGGAAAGAATATCAGTGCTTCTACAAGTGATGTCATCTTTTAGTACCAATCTCAAATCTAAAATCAATCTTCGCCATTAGAAGGAAGCCCTCGTGACTACATATCCCAAAAGAATTACCACGCCAAGCGAAATCACAAGAGCGTAAGAGCGTACGTAGCCATTTTGCAGTCGTCTCATAATTCCGGCGCTGGACTGAACCAGATTGGCTCCACCCACCACCGCACCGTCGATCACCATTGGATCTACGAAGCCGTTCAACTCCTCTGCAACCTTCTCCCCCTGTCGAGCGAAGAGAAAGTTAAGGAGATCATCGATACCCCAACCCCTTCTAAGAATGTTGCGCTCGAGTCCAGGATTTGTTGCGCTTCGCAACCAGAAACGCGACGCCACGAAGATTCCTATCGCTGCGAATACTACGTCACCAGCCTCCAACAGGACCTTGGTTCCTCCTCCGAAGGTCAATTGGCGTTGAGCATTTCCAAATACCGGGATTAGCCAATTGGTCAAAAAGTCAGTACTTGAACTAAGTCCAAGGTTCAAGAGTCCGCCAAGGATCGAAAGGATCGCAAGAATTATCAATGGATAGGTCATCAACTTCGGAGATTCATGGGGATGAAAGTCACCAGCCTCCTTGTAGCGTGCCCCCCCAAAGAAGACAAGGTAAACTTCGCGACCCATGTAGTAAGCGGTCAACACCGCCGTTATCGCACCAAAAAGCCACAGGATAGGGCTCTTTGAATATGCAGCTAATAGTACATCACCCTTCGAGAAAAATCCCGAAAATGGAGGAACACCAGCTATTGACAACCAAGCTATTACAAAGGTAAATCCCGTGATCGGCATCACTTTATAAAGGGCTCCCATCTTTTTGATGTCCTGCTCGTCGTTCATCGCGTGTATAACCGAGCCAGAGCCCAAGAAGAGGAGTGCCTTATAGAAGGCGTGAGTTACCATCAAAAATATCGCCGCTACGTAGGCTCCACTACCAATTCCAAGGAACATATAGCCCAACTGCGAAACGGTGGAATAGGCGAGCACCTTCTTGATATCGTTTTGAGCCGTGGCCGCCATCGCCGCGATAAATGCCGTAGCAACGCCCACGATCGCAATCGTGGTTGATGCGACAGTAGACAGATGGATAATCGGAGCAATACGGGCCATCAGGTAGACACCTGCGGTGACCATCGTCGCTGCGTGGATGAGCGCCGAAACCGGAGTCGGGCCCTCCATGGCATCGACTAGCCATACGAACAACGGCACCTGAGCTGACTTTCCTGCGGCCCCAACGAAGAGTAGAAGTGCAATTACCGTTGCTTGATGAGGTGAAACCATCAAGGTGCCAGAGCCAAGGGTCGATCCAAGAACTGTGTGGTAGTCGAGAGACTTTACAACATCAAATATGTAGAACATTCCAAGGAGGTATCCAAAGTCACCAACGCGGTTGATGATGAATGCCTTCTTGCCTGCCGAAGCGGCGCTATCTCTGTGGAACCAGAAGGAGATTAACCAGTAGGAACAGGCTCCTACGCCCTCCCAGCCCAGGAACGCGACTACGAAGTTGTTTGCCAGAACCAGGACCAACATCGAAAAGACGAAAAGGTTCAGGTAGACAAAAAATGTCTTCATTCGCGGATCATGCTCCATGTAAGCGATGGAGTAGGCGTGGATCAGCGTCGCAACTCCAGTGACAAACAGAATCATGACCGATGACAATGGATCTAAGTAAAGGCCGAAGTGAACACTTAGTGATCCCCCTGCGAACCAAGTGAAGATATTGGTGTCAATAACTCGGTTTGCTGATGCCAAGGAGAGCAAGTGGAGATACTCGACGACCGCGATAACAAATGCCGCTCCAACTGCAAAAGTAGCTAGTGCACCACTTACCTTGCGTGGTAATCGAGCACCAAAGAAAAGATTTATAAAAAAACCAGCTAGAGGAAGAACTGGAACAAGGACCAACAGAGAATTCACTCGAACTTACCCTTCCAAGATGTGTAGATCGTCAGCGGTTACGCCAACTCGTCGTCTAAAGATCGAAACTATGATTCCCAATCCCACTACGACCTCAGCGGCAGCTACCACGAGAACGAAGAAGACCAGAACTTGACCGCCGATATCTCCTAGCATCCGAGAGAAGGTTACGAACGACAGGTTCACCGCATTCAACATCATCTCGACCGACATAAACATAACAATTACGTTCTTACGTACCAAGACCCCAATTACTCCCAGCGAAAAAAGTATCGCCGACAGAATTAAGTACCAATTACCGGGAACCGTCATACTTCGTAGACCTCATCATCATTTTTTGAACTTTGCTCCTTTGGAGCTCGCTTCTCCGTCTCCTCCGCAGCGAACAAAGAAACCTCATCCTCTGGTGCCTCCAAAGCCTCGTCAACGTTCACCACTACGCGCTTCGAAAGATAGACCGCAGATAGAACGGCGATAACCAAGAGGATGGCCGTAGCTTCGAATGGGAGAAGGTATGTGCTAAAGACAACTTGAGCGATTTTGAATACATTGTCTGAGGAGTTTCCGATCGGGCCATTTGCTGCCTTGGCACCGGTAGCCCACGTAGCGTGGGCCAAGATTAATATCTCGCCTAAGGTCACGACACCAGCCACAGCAGCGAGTGGACGTTGAGCACGGATCCTCTCACGCGAAAATACCTCAGCGCGATCGACTCCAAGGAGCATGATCACGAACAAGAAGAGTACTACGATCGCACCGGCGTAGACAATAATCTGCACAGCCGCTAGAAATTGAGCGTTCTGTTCAATAAATAGCGTCGCTATCCCGAACATCGTCATCACCAAAGAGAGGGCCGAATGGACTGGATTTCGATATGAGATGACGCCGATTCCGCCGGCAACGACCACTAGGGCCGCTGCCAAGAATACGATCAAATCTGGCTTGGCAATAGCAGTTAGTAAAAGAGGGACCAATTTATCGAACCTTCCCGCCACTTTGTCGACTTATGCGATCAGCTTTTACCACGCGAATCGAAAATGGATTCTTTACATTTATCCTCTCGTCAACGCTCTGACCGTTTTCAGGATCACGAGTGCCATAACCGAGTTCATTTGACCAATGGACAATTCCTTCGAACTCCTCGTCGCCCGATGGAGAGGTCGCCCGCATCCAGCCTGAAGTAGCTAGATCGTCACCTTCGTGCCAATCTTCCCAAGGCATCTTCTGTGGAGTACCGTCATCTTGCACCACCAGTTCGCTCTTGGTGTAGATCGCGTCGTCGCGGGAGGTGAACGAAAACTCAAATAGCTTCGATTCAGTTATTGCCTCAGTTGGGCAAGCCTCGACGCATAGATCGCAGTGGATGCAACGGAGGTAGTTGATTTCGTAGACAAATCCATAACGCTCTCCAGGTGAAACTGGATCATCAAGGGAATTATCTGCACCCCTAACGTAGATACATCCAACTGGACAAACCCCCGCACACAGCTCGCATCCAATGCACTTTTCCATTCCATCTTCGTAGCGGTTGAGCACGTGGCGACCGTGGAAACGCTGTGGCTTCGGACGCTTTTCCTCTGGATACTGCTTAGTTACACGGGGCTCAGAGATCTGTTTGAAAGTAACTTTGAATCCCTTAAAGCCATCGAAGACGCCCACTATTGATCCCCTCCTAATGTTCCCTTACGAGGACTCTCTTGTCTAAATGTGGTGACAATATCGACTTCATTCGACTCTTTACCTACCGCTACAGCTCTGAGTAGAGCCGCGCCGGCCACGATGAATACTGCAAATAGGACAAAGCCGTAGACCTTAGAGATCTGCATCGCCCCAACCAGCAGTAGCCAGGCGAGTGAGATCGGAATCAGAACCTTCCAACCCAAATCCATCAACTGGTCGTAACGGAGTCTTGGAAGCGCTGCCCTGAACCATACGTATGCGAAGAGGAAGACTCCCGTCTTTATCAGGAACCAAATGATGGGCCAAATAAATGATGGACCAAAGAGAATAGGACCGTCGGGACCTCCAAGGAAGAGTGTCACGATAACCGCCGACATAGTAATGGTATTCATGAATTCGGCGAGGAAAAAGAGTGCGAATCGGATCGATGAGTACTCAGTGTGAAAACCACCTACCAACTCCTGCTCTGCCTCTGTCAGGTCAAATGGAGGTCGGTTGAGTTCAGCTGTAACCGCGATCAAAAAGATGACAAAAGGCACGACCCCAAGGCGAATCAGATTCCACTTTGGGATGATGCCAAAGTACGAACCAGCTTGGGCTGCCACGATATCGCGAGTTCCTAACGATCCTGTCACCAAGACAACAGTTGCAACAGTCAAGCCCATCGCGGCCTCATATGAGATCATCTGGGCCGAAGCGCGAACCGAGCCGATAAGCGGATACTTAGACCCCGATGACCACCCGGCAAGCATCGTTCCATAGACCGCAACCGAAGACATTGCGAGAACGAAAAGAATTCCCATAGGAGGATCGGCTACCTGCAATTCGACCGTGTGGCCAAAGATGTGCACCGTTCCACCTATCGGAACCACCGTAAAGATCAGAAAGGCTGGAATAAGGGTTAGGTATGGGGCCAACTTAAAGACAAATCTCTCGGAACGATCTGGAATCAGGTCTTCTTTGAAGAAGAGCTTGATTCCATCTGCCAGAGTTTGAAGGATCCCGAATGGTCCTGCCCGATTAGGACCGATACGGTTCTGCATATCCGAGATCAGCTTTCGCTCGAACCAGATCATCAACATAACCGATACCATTAGGGCCACAAAGGCCACCAAGACTTTTACTATCACGATTAGGACTACGCCGATGGAGATGTGTCCGAGAAAGAGTGGGTCTTGCCCCATTATTTATCTCCCAAAGTTACGAACGTCGCATTCGCTGACGAATCAACAATATTCAAAAGGTCGTGGTTTGCGCCAATTCGGAGACGAATGGTATTTTTGGGAAGCGAACCATCGACCTTGTAACCAACCTCCACCTCTTTGCCATCGCCTCTTCTCAACGTGACGGTATCACCAACCCGATCAGAGTCGATCAGATCAGGGGCAATGTAGGCGACAGCCTCAGAGGTGAGGCTCCTCATAGCCTCAGAGGCATCCAGTTGAGCACTTGGTGCGTACAAGGGCTTCTCGACTAAGATCCGGATCTTACCTGAATCTGTGGGCGAAATACCTAGGTCGAAGGATGGTTCGAAGTTGACATGCGCAGCGCGCCTCGAACCGTCGTTTACAAGTGGAGTCACCTCTTCTTCAGCGATATAGGTGATCGCCGGCCCCACTTTTTCTGTTGACAGGAGCCCCGGGGTCGCCACCGGATCCAACCTTCGCCTTGCCTTTAGCGCTACTTCGGTCGTCGAAAGTGGAACTACGACGCCGTCAGCAAATCGATCCGAAGAGAGCATATTGTAGGTGAGGTTTCCAAAGGTAGAGCAGTTAGATACTATCTCTTGAAAGATCTCGCTTGGTTCGTACTTACCCAAGTCGATTCCAATTTCACGAGCAATCTCATTTGCTATAACAGAGGGCTCTTGCGATAGCCCCTTGGGAGTAACACGAGCAGAGACTCGAGTAACTCGACCCTCAATATTGGTAGTAGTTCCGTCGTACTCACCTGCTGCAACCACTGGGAGCACAACTTCGGCCAAATCAGTGATCTTTGACCGCAGACTTGCAACAGAGACGACCGTCGAGGACGACAGAGCTCGGTCAACTAAGTCGCTAGGAAGGGTAGAGGCGTTGAGATCTTCATCTAACAAGAAAAGGAGGGTCTCCTTTGAAGCCGCAAGCTCCAGGATCTCGACTATGTTGCTGGCGCCAAAGGCTGAAAGCTTACTTGTCACCCTGCCGTAAGAAAAACCGGGAATAGCTCCTAGCTCGTAGGCGCCGCGAATATTCCCAGAGCCCATCACGTGAAGGAAGGATAGTTTGGGAATCCGATTCAGAAGGCGGGAGGCTATGCGCTCAATCAAGTTGCTGCTAGCTCCGTAACTTGCACGTCCAAGGACAAAGGTAGGCATATCGAGGAGGTTCAAGTCATCCAATACCTTGGACAACCTCTCGGCAGCCGATGACTCGATAGAAACTCCCTCGAGGAATTGGGCAAACTCAAGCTGAGATATCGCAATACGCTCTGAAATCTTGGAGACCTCAGTCACCGTCTCAGATATTTCGATTATGCGAGCACCCGCCCTCTTGGCTTCCACGAGCCTTAGATAGAGAACAGGTAGAGCCTCTTTTAGATCCTGCGAAGAGATCACTATCAAAGGGGAACTCATAACTTGATTTATTGTCGCAGAGGTAGTTCCAAAGATCAGAGACGGAGAAACATCCCCGCCGACCCTTGCCTCTATCGATCCGGTGCCGATCGCCTCACGAGCAAGTTTGACAAATGAGTAGATTCCCTCGTTAGTAAAGTTTGAACCACCGATAAAGGCGACTGGCACCGACCTATTCTGGGCATCTTTGATCAAGGATGCGACCTTTGTAAGAGCCTCTTTCCAAGTTACCTCGAGTACACCTTCCCTGCCCCTAAGCAAAGGCTTGGCAATACGGTGTTCGGAGTTAGTCGATTCGTAACCAAAGCGACCACGATCACAGAGCCACGAATGGTTTACGGCCTCGCTATCGACGCCAAGATATCGAGTTATCTCACCCCGGGAACTTTGCACCGAGATACGGCACCCGAGAGAACATGTAGTACAGGTCGATTCGCTCTGGTCGAGATCCCAAGGGCGAGCCTTGAATCGATAGGGCTTTGCGGTAAGTGCTCCCACCGGGCATATTTGAACTGTGTTTCCGGAGAAGTAAGAGGAAAATGGGTGGTCAGGAAATGTGGCCACCTCTGTATGGTCGCCTCTCCCTACGAATTCGATAAGCGGATCTAATGCAACCTCACTGGCAAATCTTGTGCAACGATCGCATTGGATACAACGCTCTCTGTCTAGGTAGACCAGAGAGGAGAGGGCTATCGGCTTTTCAAAGTGGCGCTTTTCTTCTACGAAACGGGACTCGCCCGGACCATACGAAAGAACCTGGTCCTGAAGCGGACACTCCCCACCCTTGTCGCAAACTGGGCAGTCGAGGGGGTGATTCACAAGCAGAAATTCAAGCACACCATTCTGTGCCTTCTTCACCTTGGGAGAATCTGTTACTACTTCCATTCCGGGGGTAACTGTCAGGTAGCACGATGGAGATAAAGAAAAGCCACGCGGACCCTTTACCTCAACTAGACACATTCTGCACACCCCAACCGAGGGCATATGGGGATGGTAGCAAAAGCGTGGAATATAGACACCATTGCGCTCTGCGGCTGCGATAATCAATTCACCCGGTTCGGCCGCAATCTCTTTACCGTCAAGGATAAAGGTAATTTCATCTGCCATAGGGGCAACCGCCTTCTTTGATATGAATCAAAAATTCGTCACGAAACATCTTGATGCCAGCAACTACTGACGATGGGATCGATGGTCCAAGCACACAGATTGTGGTCTGCGCTGGGGGCCATGAAAGACCAGGTGCGATATTATCGCAGGCGTCTAGGAGCATGTCGAGGTCGGACTCTCGTCCGGCACCCATCTCAATGCGGCGCATCATCTTCTCAATCCATCCCGAACCTTCACGACAGGGAGTGCATTGACCACATGACTCTCGATGAAAGAACTTTGTAATTCTCCATGCCGCCCTCACCATACAGGTATGGTCGTCCATCATTACAATTGAGCCGGATCCGAGCATCGAACCCGCCTTTGCCACGTCATCTTGAGCCAATGGCAGATCAAGCTGGTCGGGGCCGAACCAAGGAGCAGATACGCCTCCGGGTATGAACGCCTTAACGTTCCTGCCCATACGCATTCCACCGCCGTACTCCGGCTTATAGACGAGATCTCGAAATGTGAGCTTTGCCATCTCTACTTCGTAGTTGCCCGGTCGGTTGACATGCCCTGCAAGAGCAAATATTCGGGTTCCGGTGGACCTACCAACGCCGAGGCTCGCAAATGCAGCACCGCCATTATTTACAATCCATGGCATGTTCGACATTGATTCAACGTTATTTACGATGGTAGGGGCACCATATAGACCTATGACCGCTGGGAAAAATGGGGGCTTGATCCTGGGGTAGCCACGCTTGCCTTCGAGGGACTCGATCAAAGCGGTCTCTTCCCCACATATGTAGGCACCGGCGCCGGGATGTACCACCAGGTCTAATGAGAAGCCACTTCCGAATATATCTCGACCCAACGCTCCGTAGCTGTAGGCCTCATCTATAGCCCGCTGAACTCGCTCCAAGCCTAGGGCGAACTCACCGCGAATGTAGATGAATGCCCTTGCTGCACCTACGGCATATGCGGTGATAATGGTACCCTCTACCAATTGGTGAGGGTCCCCTTCGATCAGCATATGGTCCTTGAAGGTCGCTGGCTCCGATTCATCACCATTTACAACTAGGTATCGAAGCGGTGAGTTTTTTAGCATCGACCACTTACGCCCCACTTCAAATCCTGCACCACCACGACCTAAAAGGTTTGAAGTCATAACTTCGGCTTGAATCTCTTCTGGGGTCATTGTGGTCAATGCTTTACGAAGCGCTGAATACCCTCCGGTGGTTAGGTAGGTCTCCAAAGTGTGGGAACCTTCAATGCCAATGCGAGACGTTACGATCTTAGGGACGGTTCTCTCTAAAGTTTCTTCCATTAGTTCTGAGCCTGGGCCTTTCGTTGTGCAATCGCCGCATCGCTTACCGCACGCTCTTGTAGAACCTCTTCCATCGTTAGAGCGATCGGGGCACTTCTCTCTTGGCGAATTAAAGTACCGTGAGACGGTACCTCATCGACAAGTTTTCCTTCGCGAAGATCGTCGATGAGGCTATCGAAGGCCTCTTCATCGACTGGGCCAAAGAAGCGGTAGTTAACCTGAAGCGCCGGAGCCTTATTGCAATGGGCAATGCACTCCATGTCCTCCAGGGTGAACAATCCGTCTTCGGTAGTTCCACCCGGGGCCACCCCTAACTTTTCTTCTGCATGCTCGAGTAGCTCTTCGCCACCCTGTAAAAGGCATGCGATATTGGTGCACACCCCTACTAGGTACTTGCCGACGGGCTCGGTATGCAACATATCGTAGAACGAGGCCGTCCCATATACCTCCGCCGGGGTTACTCCTACTAGCTCTGCGATCTCGATCATCAAATCTTCCCTCAGGTACCCCGCCTGTTCTTGTGCCAAGTGGCAGAGGGGAATCAGAGCAGAGCGAACTTGGGGGTAAAGCGAGCAGATCTTCTCTGCTCTGGCTCTCATTTCAGGGGTAAATCCACTCATCTATCTACTTCTCCCATAACCGGGTCGATCGATGATGTGATAGCGACAGCATCAGCGATCAAAGAACCACTCAACATCGTTGGTAATGCCTGGAGGTTGACAAAGGACGGTCCACGGATATGCATTCTGAACGGCTTCGCACTTCCATCTGAAACCATGTAGCAACCAAGTTCGCCCCTCGGTGATTCAACTGCAACATAGGTCTCACCTGGTGGAACGTGGATTCCCTCGGTAAACAACTTGAAGTGGTGGATTAGCGCCTCCATCGATTCGTCGATGCGCTTACGCGGGGGTGGAGTAACCTTCTTGTCGAGGATGCGGTAAGGTCCAGATGGCATCTTATCGATTATCTGCGAGATGATTCTGCACGATTCCCGCAGCTCCGCCAAACGAACTGCATAGCGGTCGAAGGTGTCACCCACACTTCCAACAATAACGTCGAATTCGACTTGGTCATAGGCGAGATATGGCATATCTTTGCGAAGATCCCAAGCAACCCCAGTCGATCTAAGAAGGGGGCCGGTCGCAGATAGCGAGATGGCCTCCTCTTGGGTGATTATTCCAATTCCCTCCGTGCGCTCGCGAAAGATCGGCTGACCGGTGAGCATGTCGTTATATTCATCGAGTCGCATTGGAATCGTCTCAACGATGGCATGAACGTCGTCGTACCATCCATCTGGTAGGTCAGCTGCCACACCGCCTGGGCGAATGTAGTTATGGTTCATTCGCAAACCGGTTACCTTCTCCAAGAAGGCAAGAACCATCTCTCGATCTCTAAATCCGTAGATCATCATTGAAGTTGACCCGAGGTCCATACCGTTGGTCGCCATCCACATCAAGTGGGAAGAGAGGCGATTCAACTCCGACATCAACATTCTGATCCAGACTGCTCTCTCAGGAACTTCGATTCCAAGGAGAGATTCAGCCGCTAGAGAGAAGACCAGTTCGTTGTTTAGAGGCGAGAGGTAGTCCATTCGGGTGACGTTGGTTGAACCTTGAATGTAACTGAGCCCCTCGGCAGTCTTTTCCATACCGGTGTGAAGATAGCCTATGACCGGCTTGGTTCGAAGAACAGTCTCACCTTTGAGCTCCATCATAAGGCGGAGAACGCCATGGGTTGACGGGTGCTGAGGGCCCATATTGATGATCATGGTCTCATCCTCTGAGATCTCGATATCAACGTCGCCGGAGTCAAGAATCATACCTTCGGACATCCGAAGGACGCTCCCCTTCTCGCGCCTCAATTCGTTCTCTTCAGTACCTCCCCGAAGGAACATCTCCTGAGGTCCCTCTGAGGTGTTGGCTATTGGAAGTTCGACTTCTTCTTCGAAGTTGACGCCTTCGAATTCGTACTCGCCATCTGTGCTTTCGGATATCTGCTTTACCATTTGCAACCTATCTGATCGAGGTCGATGATTTGAATTGAACTGGGACTCTTCCAACGGAGTAGTCCTTCCGCAACGGATGGCCCTCCCACCCTTCGGGCATCAATATTCGAGTGAGATCGGGATGCTCTTCAAAGACGATTCCGAAGAGGTCATAGGCCTCTCGTTCCATAGCTTCTGCCCCTTGATATATGTCGTATATAGATCTAATAGTGCAATCGTTCTCTGGAACCTGGACTCGAATCCTAACTCGCTCACGGTCTTGGAGGGAGATGAGATTGACCACGACTTCGAAGCGCTCGGGGACGACGCCATCGGGAAGAGTATGACTCTCATTGCCAAGATAATCAACTGCGCAAAGGTCGGATAGGAACTCAAAAGAGGACTCTTTCAGCTCGGTGATGAGCTCAAAGTACTGTTCGCGACTGGGAAAATAACTACCCTTTTCGTCTCTCAAAACAACTTCAATCATTATTTGCCCGCAATCCTTACTGGTTGGCGCGAGTCGATTCTTCCCGGACCATTAACTGCCTTCTTCGAGGGCTCGAGTAAGATCTGTGCGCCGTTTCCACTTGCGGTACGTCGCTTTGCGATGTCTCCAGTTCGAATCATCTCATGGAGGGTCAAGATTGCGTGCATCAACGTCTCAGGGCCTGGGGGACATCCAGGTGCATAGACATCAACCGGAACGATCTGATCCACACCTTGAACAATGGCGTAGTTGTTGAACATTCCTCCAGTAGATGCGCATACGCCCATGGAAATGACCCACTTTGGCTCCATCATCTGGTCGTAGACCTGACGAAGGACCGGCGCCATCTTTTGTGATACTCGTCCGGCGACGATCATAAGGTCCGCCTGTCGAGGAGAAGCCCTAAAGACCTCCATGCCGAAACGAGCCAAGTCAAAGTCGGCCGCACCTGCTGACATCATCTCAATTGCACAGCAAGCTAGACCAAAGGTTGCAGGCCATACGCTATTTCGCCGTGCCCATCTAACCAAATTCTCAATATTGCCAGTTAAAAAATTGTGGTTGAGACTCTCTAAACCCACGTAAACCTCCGGGTATGGTTACCGCTCCCATGGCTATTACAGCACAAAGCGGAAAATCTAAAGGATCTATACTTGCTCGCTCGTCGAGGGAACTCGCCGTACGGTGTTGTTGGCGTCTCTAACGGGATATGGCGTCTGCTGGATGAACTTCTTGGTCGGACCCCAATCAAGGGCTCCATTGGAGATCATGTAGACAAAGGAGGCGAAGACAACTACAGCGAAGACGATCATCTCTGAGAGTCCAAAGGAACCCAGTTGATGAAAGTAGACCGCGAATGGATAAAGAAAGATAATTTCAATATCGAAGATAATGAAGATCATGGCGATTAGGTAAAACCGAACTGGGAATCTAGCCGCAGGCTCCCTCTGGGGGACGATTCCGCACTCATAAGGAGCAAGCTTCGCCGCAGTCGGCTTCTTGGGTGCAAGTAACCCCGAAGCAACAAACGACCCCGCTGCGAAGGCAACACCCAAGATAATCATGACCAAAATGGGTAGGTACGACGCCATCTTGAAAAAATCACCTCTCTGTAGACGTAATGGGGATGGCGCATTTCGCACCCCTAGAAGAAGAAACCCTCTAGGAACTTCCCCTTACCCTTTAATGTCTACCACTAAAGCTACCTAAAATGCCAAACGACTCCATCTCGGTAACGTGCTTATTCCCTAAATTTAAAGTTTTTGATATAAATTGTTCATCTCAATTTGGCCTCCTCTAACTAGGAATTATGCCACCGCAAATAGAGTCGCAATCTCATCTAGGATCTAGGCGTGGAGTCAAATCGAATCAAATGTGACGTGTTGGTAATTGGAGCCGGACCTGCCGGTGCATCGGCATCGTACTGGTTGGCAAAATCAGGCTTCAATGTGATGACGGTGGAGAGAAAAAAGTTTCCTCGAGAAAAGACTTGTGGCGACGGCCTCACCCCGAGATCGGTCTATCAACTCGAAGCTATGGGAATGGCGCAATTTCTCGCAACAACTCATAAGTATCAAGGCCTTCGTACGGTAGCTTTCGGCAAGGAGATGGAGCTCACCTGGCCATCACACCCAGAACTTCCAGAGGTAGGTTATGTAGTTACGCGCTACCGCCTCGACGAAGCGGTAGCTATGAATGCAGTGGATGCCGGGACCAAGCTTCTCACTTATCACGAAGCGGTAGATCTAACCCTTGACGATGAATACCAAGTGCGCCAGGTGGAGATAGTAAACAAGGCAACGAATGAAAAGATCTTTGTAGAGCCGCGGTATCTTATTGTCGCCGATGGCTCCAACTCACGAATTGGACGTATGCTCGGGGCAAGCCGAGATAGAGACCTTCCGATGGGACTTGCCCTGAGAGGATACTTCTCATCTCCCCTAGCATCAGATCCTTACATCGAATCCCATCTCGATATCCGGAGCGATACTGGAGAGATACTCCCTGGATATGGCTGGATCTTTCCACTCGGAGACGGGAGAGTCAATGCAGGAATTGGCCTCCTCTCGACCCTCGGCAAGTGGAAAGAGGTAAATACGACCAAGCTGATGGAGGCGTTCGTCAAAGGAGCTCCGAAGAGATGGGGACTATCGATCGATGACCCGATCTACAAGGGCACCGGAGGAAAGCTACCCATGGGACTGTCTATCTCGCCGCGTTCGGGAGGTAACTACCTCATGGCCGGTGACGCTACTGGCTCGATCAATCCAATGAATGGAGAGGGAATTGCCTATGGTTACGAGACCGGAAGGGCCGCAGCTTCGATAATCACCGACTGCATTTCACTAAATGACCCAACCATCATCGCGCGCTATAACCAGCTCCTCGAAGAGACTTACGGCGAATACTATAAATTTGCACGCTCATTCGTAAAACTCATCGGGAACCCCATGGTCATGCGTACTGCGGTTGGCCTTGGCATCAACTCTAAAGTAGTGATGAGACCGGTCGTCCGTATAATGGCAAACCTGATGCGCCCTGACCATCTGGGGCCATCAGAGGCACTTTTCAGGGCAGGGGTTGCCGCAATTGACGCCAAGGACCGCGTAACGACACTACTTAGAGGCGGTTCGCCTCGATAAAGGCTGCAACGTCACCCGCCGCTGCACTAGCGATGTCGATGGTCCACTCAATGTCGTCCCAACTGTGCGCTAGCGAAGGGAAGATTACCTCGTAGCTTCCCGGCGCTAACGCCACTCCGCGCTTGAGCATCGAATTAAAGAAGACACTGTAAAGACCGCTATTTCCCGATACCTTCGACTCCTCATAGTTCTTCGGGGCGTAGTCGAGAAAGAAGATACCTAGCAACGATTCAACGTATGGAATTGTGACTGCGACTCCAACGTCCGAAAAAACCTTTGTCAAACCCTCGGCAAGCGCCTTAGCTCGTCCCGCGAGCATCAAGTAACTAGAGTCGTCGAGCTTAGAAAGCGCAGCTATGCCGGCGGCAGTTGCAACTGGATTTCCCGATAATGTACCGGCTTGATATACAGGACCGACCGGCGCAACCTTCTCCATTATCTCTGCTCGGCCACCAAATGCTCCAATTGGCAGACCACCTCCGATTACCTTACCAAATGTCCACATATCAGGAGTAACTCCAAAGTAACCAGATGCACCACCCATTGAGAGGCGAAATCCAGTGATGACTTCATCGAAGATTAGTACGGCTCCCACACGATCGCATTCGGCACGCAGCCCCTCCAAAAAGCCTTCTTGTGGGGCAACTAGATTCATATTTGCAGCAACGGGTTCGACGATCACCGCTGCGACTGTTTCATCTAGAGTCGGAACCTGGTTGTAAGGAAGTACAACCGTAGACGATACCGCAGCGATTGGAATACCCGCTGAATCTGGCAACGATAGCGTCGCAACGCCGCTTCCCGCTCCCGCCAAAAGAGCATCCGAGTGGCCGTGGTAACAACCATCGAACTTTACGATCTTGTCGCGTCCGGTAAACCCTCTAGCCACCCTTAGCGCAGACATAGTCGCCTCAGTGCCGCTAGAACAAAGACGGACCATCTCAAGGCCGGTTACTCTTTCGGTTATCAACTTGGCAATTGCGACTTCATTGGGCGTTGGAGCGCCAAAAGTCGAGCCTTTAGCAGCTGCAGCCACGATCGCCCCTACAACGTCTTCATCTGCATGGCCAAGGATTGAAGCCCCGTAGGACTGAACGTAGTCAAGATATCGACGACCCTCAACGTCAAAGACATAGGCACCCTTTCCGCGATCCACAAAGTATGGAGTTCCACCTCCGACCGAACGAAATGCTCGAACCGGAGAATTTACTCCCCCTGGTATCAGGCGCTGAGCTTCTTCGAAGAGTTCCTTATTAGTCGCCAACTTTGCTACCTTTCCAACTGCATCAACATTCTAAAAGAATGAGCTTACTCTCGAAAAATAGCTAGTTGAGGGGTGAGTTAGCCGCGGTAACCGAGACGAAATGCACCCCAGTGCTTTCCATCTACATATATTGGTGCTGACACGTCCTTCATAACAACGTATTTCCCAGCGCCAAGATCCCGACGATAGACCTGAACTAGAAATTCATCTGTCGACTTGGCCCCATTTTGAGCGACTGGATCATCGAAGATCCTTCTGTTTCTCGAGTGTAAGTTATCCCAGATCGGATCTCCCGTAGGGGGCTCGGAGTAGACCTTATTGTGGGTCCCTATGTAGCCTGACGAGTCGATAGCTGCGCAAAATACAATCCTACGGTCAGAGGCCAGAATCCGCTCTTGAATCGCTGGCAGGACTACGTCGGTAAAGTCGACAAATTTAGTATTGTACTTTTCCGGATCTGTATCGGGAATCAGCACATAATCCTGATCAAATAAATTTCGCCGAGAGATCAAGCCATCACGGATCGATCTTTCGAAGAGACTCCCTACCTCTAACGCTGCGTTGATCACAATATCGGTGAATATATAGTCAACCGTCTTCACTCCAGATCGAACCGTCTGATTAACCAAGGTCTTTGCTAGTTCTGAAACCTGCAGCGTAAGGTCTTTAGTATCTGCTAGTAGTAGACCAGAATCCGAAACCTCTTCAGAGAGTTCGCTCAACGAATCGGCAAATTGTTTCACCTCCGCCGCTGATTCAATCGCATTCCGAGCGATACTTCTCATACCTTCATCAGTACCAGCAAGAGATATCTCAACATCCGAAATCGCATCTCCCATCGACGAAGTTGCGACTTCTGCACGTTCAGCCATAGCCTTAGCCACGAGAGCGTCGTCGCAGAGTGCGCCGATGCGATTCTTTAGCTCTTTTGCGGTATCAGCAGACTCACCAGCAGCTTTGATAGTTTGGTCAGCAAGTTGACGAATTGAATTCGCAATAACCGCGAAAGACGACCCGGCCTCCCCCGATCTCATCGCTTCAATTCGAGCGTTTAACGCAAGAATATGGGTCTGCTGGGCGATTCGAGAGATGACATTTGTAACCTCACCAATTCCACCGGCCACAACACCAAGATCCTGAAGCTCTTGTGCCGTGGTACCAACCCATTCAATAAGACTTTTAATTTCAGCGATCGCTTCGTTGACTTCGTCGCGGGTAGTGCCGATCTTCTCCGAGAGGATTTGGGTTGCATTTTGTGCATCCTCTGCCCCAAGTGCGACTTGAGTATTTCTTTGAGATAGGCCATTCACAATACCGCTCAAAGCGTTCACTTGATCGATCTGACCTAGCAGTGATGCAGATACCTCGTCAACGACACCGGCCATCTCAGCAATCCGGGTGCCCAAATTAGAGGCAGCGACTGCAATTTTATTCAAAACAACTTGATTATCGGATGTATCGCCCTTGTTTGCGACGCCCCTGCTTTGGGTTGCAGGAGGAGCAGTTTCAGTAGATGTTGGCGCTAGTATTTCTGCGGTTTCATCAATTAGAGGTGAGGCCAAGTTGCTCTCGCTTGCTCGCCCAAATGACTCAGGATCGGGACGCTCAATAATGGGAGAGGGCGAAGGAACGATCTTTTCACCCCGAGGCCTCCTAGTTCGGGCAGCAACTGAACCCTCTGCCTTACTATTGGCCCCGTCTCCGCTACCACCAATAACTGGCGAAGCTTCCGTAGTAGTCATCGATGAAATTCCTCTCTGAGAGAACATTCAAGACAATGTGCTATGAACGTAGACTCTTAGGTTTATCATCGGACTTGAGCGAACCGATCTTTACTTAAACCAAGATCGGCCCGTCCGGGCGAGCCCTTCGCGAAGAGCTAAGCCAAGATCTCATCGATGCGATGGGCAAAGTAAGTAAGAATCGAACTGGCTCCGGCACGTTTGATCGCCACCAAACTCTCATAAGCTATCGCCGCTTCATCGATGTAACCGGCAACTCCTGCGGCCTTGATCATTGAATACTCTCCAGAGACTTGATATGCAGCAACTGGAACGCTAACCAGATTTCGCACCGATCGGATGATGTCAAGGTACATTCCCGCAGGTTTGACCATTACCATGTCCGCACCTTCAGCTATATCGAGTTCAACCTCCGTAATAGCTTCAGAGACATTCCTGAAGTCTTGTTGATATCCCTTGCGGTCCCCACCATTTGCTATCGAAACGTTAACCGCCTCGCGGAATGGACCGTAAAGTCCCGAGGCGTACTTGATCGAGTAGGCAAGAATTCCAACGTTGGTAAAGCCCGCAGAATCAAGGGCGCCTCTGATGTAGCCAACCTGTCCATCCATCATCCCTGATGGACCTACGAAATCGACTCCGGCCCTCGCTTGCGATAGAGCCATCCTGCCATAGAGCTCTAGAGTTGCGTCGTTATCGACACAACCCCTATCGTCTAATACTCCGCAGTGGCCGTGGTCAGTAAATTCATCTAGACAAAGATCGGCCATGACTAATGCATTCTCGCCAAACTCGTCCTTAAACGCAGCTATGGAGCGGGAGGTGATATTGTCATCGGAGTAGCCCCTACTGCCTCGGGAATCCTTTTCAGCTGGAACCCCAAAGATCATGAAGGACTTTACTCCAGTAGAAAAAACTCTTCGCGCCTCTTTCACGGCCGACTCAAGGTCGTATTGAAAGATCCCTGGCAATGTTGAAAGGGGGATAGGCTTATCGATGCCCTCTCGGACAAAGAGAGGAAGTATTAGCTCAGCCGGAGCGACAGAGACCTCTGCCACAAGATCCCGAACCGCAACGGTGGATCTCAATCTACGGGGCCTTCGAATTATTTGACTCATACAACTATGTTATTTCGAGGTTGGTGAAACGTCAACGCAACTCGTATCCTCGATCTCAAAGCGCTCCAACTAATGCAGCTAGTACATCGTCGTCGCTCGGGCGGGAAGCAACCACGACATTGGTAGCCCCAAGTTCATTGAGTTTCTCATTGGTCGTGCCTCCGACAGCCACTATGACTCCTTGATAGCTGCCGTAAAAAGATGGGGGAAGCACTTCAGCTTGGCTAGGTGAATAGACGAGGAGGGCGTCGGTACCGAGAATCAGTTCAAGATCATCGCCAGTCGGGATGTTCTGGGTAACCTCATAGCTGACAAGGGTTCTAAGTGTTCCACTCAACTCCTCATTGAGACGATCGAGGCGACTGGAACTAACTTTGGAGCTACAGGGATATAGAACTATGCCCAAGTCACCGCCAAAGTCACGTATCGCGTCCTGAATGACTTCGACCGCACCGGCTGAACCGACCAAATCAGCCTTCACCTTGTAGCCCTCTAAGGTGCGAGCAGTCTCACGACCTACCACCAATATCTTCACCCCAGCCAATGACCTAAGGTCGTCGATCGATTTCATTAGAGCTAAAACCGCACGTTTTGAGGTTAGAAGAAGGGTCTGAAAGTCACGAGTAACCTCTACGACATTCGATAGTGTGGCTAAGGCTTCTTCATTGAAGTCAAAACTGATGGCTTCAAATATTGTTGGCCGTGCACCTAGAGATGTAACCGCGTCGGCAACTTTGATGGAATCTTGCGAAGCTCTGAGAATCGCCACCCGACGACCGAAGAGGGGCCTATTTTCAAAGAAATCTACATTTAGATCTGCCACTTTCCCGACCACAATTGTCGCAGGGGATTTAAGAGCAGTAGCCCCCAAGGCTCCAAGGGTAGTTCGAACCGTCTTTTGCTCTGGTCGACTTCCAAGGCGAATAGCAGCTACCGGCGTCATAGGATCCATTCCAGCTTCGATAAGTCTTTCAGCTAGAAAGGCGCGATTTGCGACACCCATCAAAATCACGATCGTGGCATCTATCGCCACTAACGCGTCAAAGTCGATATCCGCATGGGTGCCTCCGATCTTGTGACCAGTCAAGATTACCACTTTATTCGAGACGCCTCGATATGTCACCGGAACCCCGGCATAGGCCGGAACTGCAAGAGCGGAGGTAACTCCAGGCACCACATCATAAGCGATACCTGATGCGCGAAGGAGATCCGCCTCTTCTCCTCCCCTGCCAAAAAGAAATGGGTCGCCTCCTTTGAGGCGGACGGTCAAGTTGTACTTTGATGCGCAAGCGACGAGAATGTCGTTGATTTCTTCTTGAAGAAGCGGCCTATCGGGTCTTTTCCCAACATCTATAAGTTCGGTTTCCGGACCACAAAGTTCAAGAATAGACTCATCAGCCAGGTAGTCATATACGACACAGTCGGCTTCTCTGAGGAGCTGCTGCCCCCTCACGGTTAGAAGTCCTGGATCACCCGGGCCGGCACCTACTAGAACGACTGTATTTCGACCTAAAAACAAATCCAGCACCCCTATGACTAAAGACCAGGATGGGCCGACCTAGTCCTTCTCGGCCTCCATCAGCAACTCGCTTCCACCCTCAGAGAGAATAAGTGCTCCGAGGTTACTGCCAAGAAGCTTAGGGTCTCGACCGCTTTGGCCTCGCTCGATTACTCTGCTACCGTCAAGAGCAGCAATAAGTGCGCTCAAATGTATTTGGCCGGCATTGACAGTAGCAAATGCACCGATCGGTAGGGTGCATCCACTACCCATTTGACTTAGAAATCCACGTTCGGCCTCGACCGCAAGTTGCGTAGGTCGATCATTTACCTCAAAGAGGATCGAAGCTACCCGATCGTCGTCACATCGTCGTTCAACGGCAATTGCACCCTGTCCGACTTGTGGCATAAACTCATCTACCTCGAAAACCTGCCGATCTACATCTACCAACTCGAGGCGCTCGAGGGCTGCATTTGCCATAACTATGGCGTCCACTTCACGAAGTCGGACAAGGCGAGTCGCTATATTTCCTCTCAATTCCACGACCTCAAGATCGGGTCGAAGCATCTTGAGCAGCGCCTTTCTTCGAGTAGAACCAGTTGCAACAACGGCACCAATCTTTAGGCCAGCAATGTCGGAACCGACTAAGCAATCCCTGGGATCGCCTCGTTCAATGAAAGTATCAACTACGGTCTCGACCGGCAACTTTGCTGGAATGTCTTTGGCACTGTGGACGGCAATGTCGGCTTCGCCACGGATCACCGCAGCCTGCACTTCTTTTACAAAGATTCCAGAGCCGCCAATTACGCTAAGCGGAGATTGGAGGTCTAGGTCTCCACCTGAATGAACCTTAACCAGTTCGTATGGGACGCCGAGGCGTTCTCCAACTAAGTTTGCTTGAAATAGTGCCAGCTTCGAAGAGCGTGTCGCTATCTTTATCAATCGACTACCCATTACCTTCAATCGATGTCAAATAAGTAGGTGATGGCGTCAATAAGCCTCTCCGAACGATCCTTGCTGGCGGACTTGAGCTTTGAGACCGGACCATGCAATATCTTGGCGACTGCCCCTGCAAGTACCTGCTCCACCAACTTGGTCTCGTCCTCGTCTAGAGCCGCCAGCTTGCCTCTAAATCTCTCCAGCTCCGCGACTTTAATGTCCTCAGCCATCTTGTAGAGGGCGCTCACCGTTGGCTTTACAACTTCGTTGACCGCGTCATTATTGTAGAACTTTGATACCTCTTCGTCGATTATTACCCTTGCATAGTAGACCTGTCCGCGCCGCTTTTCCATCTCCTCGTCGAGATAGGCATAAACGTCGTCCATATCTATTACAGACAGTCCGTCGATGCCTTTGACCTCGGTTCCAACGTTTCTTGGAACACCTAAATCAACGATCAATGGGGATTGTGCCTTACCGATAGCCATACTCGCAGCTACAACACCGTTCATAATTGGCGATGGAGACGATGTCACAAAGAAGGCACAGTCGACCTTCGAAAGCGCCTGTTGCCAGTCGTCAAACGAAACTGCTAGACCATCTTCCTTTGCAACAAAGTTTCGCGCTTTTGAGTCGTCACGATTTGAGACATAGGTTGTAATTCCCTTGTCGATTAATCCGCAGGCGACCTTGGAACCGAGTTCGCCAAGGCCAACGACCAAGGCTGATTCAACTGATCCGATTCTTGACATGGCAAGGTCGATTGCGGCGTAAGCCGAAGATGTGGTTCCTTGGGATATGGAGGTCTCACTTCGGACTCGCTTGCCAACCTCAAAGCTCTTTTGGAATACCCTTTCGAGACGCCCCTTAGCTTGGTGGCTCCCCTTGGCTCGAAAGAATCCGCGACGGACCTGACCGATTATTTCGCTCTCCCCGACGATCTTTGACTCGATTCCAGAGGTCAAGGAGAAGAGGTGGCGGATAGAACCTTGGTCGTAGTAGACCCGGCTTACCTCGGTTGCAACGTCTTTCGAGACTTTGAGCGAAGTTGAGATGGCTTCAATGATCTGCTCTACTCCACTGTGGAATTGATCGACCACCGCGAAGACTTCACTTCTAGCGCAGGTATTTATGACCACCACTTCATCGACGGATTCCAGTGAGGAAATCCTCTTGCTTAATTCGCCTGCAGCATCATCGTCGAGAGCAAATTCATCAAAAGCATCCGAGCCGATCTCATCCTGAGTTACACCAACAGCTACAAAAGGCATGCCACGAACCTACTTAAATCTTCCTCGACGCTAGCAACTTCATTAGCGTCACAATTGTCAAACTGCCCCAAGTAGTGAATCCGCGTCTGCGACGACAAAATCACCACATCCAACGAACGCTCCGAAAAGAACTTACCATACCATTACCTTTTCGTAGCATCCCTACTCTTAGCTACCGCTAATTTTAGTTGACCATTGCAACCAAATTGGGGCGACAAAAGTCCTTATCGGCAGTTGCCTTTGGCACCTGTGGCAACTTTGTCAGTAATTATCACCTATCGTTAAAGTCACAATGATTGAAGTCAGCACCGCAGCAATAGCCGCATTGATGGGCGTTATCTTTACGCTATCTACATTCGAGCGCTGGATCGCAAAGAAGAAGCCTCACGAGCTAGCTTGGACGATCTCACTGTCGCTCTTTGTCGTCGCGGCCTTCGCTCTAGCCATCGGTGCCCAGGGTGGCTGGACTCACCTTACCTTCAAGATCTTCTATCTCTTTGGAGCAATCCTAAACGTCCCCTTCCTTGGAGTTGGAACGGTCTACCTTCTATTTGGTAAGCGAACCGGTGATATCTGCCTAGGGGCAGTCTTAGCCTTCTCGTTCCTCTCGATCGGCCTAATTATCTCGCAACCATTCATATCACCCCTGCCGGTTCACCAGTTAGCACAGGGTTCAAAGGTCTTCGGACCGCTTCCCCGTATTTTGGCCGGAGTCGGATCGGGAGTTGGTGCTACGGTAGTATTCGTGGGTGCAGCAGTATCCTTTTTCAAGTCCAAGGTGCTTCGATTTCGGATCTCGAACTTACTAATCGCCCTCGGAACCGCAATCACAGGTGCAAGTGGCCTTTTGAACTCGATCGGAAACGCCATGGAGGCATTTTCAATCACCTTAGCCCTTGGCATTTCCGTTATATTCCTAGGATTCCTAACAGCAGTTACCGCTTAGACATCTCTTTCGACTTATGGGCTGCGGCTTTGATCCCCTCCGAGATGGCATTGCGAAGTCCGGCCTTCTGCATCGCCTGGGTCGCCACTATCGTAGTTCCACCAGGTGACGAGACGTTGAGGCGCAATCTTCGGGTATCTGAATTATCAATAAGCAGCGCACCAGATCCGAGCATCGTTTCACGTACCAATTGGGTCGCTATTTCAGCTGTGAGGCCTAGCTCCACACCTGCATCTACCATTGCCTCTACGATTAAGAAGAAGTAGGCGGGTCCACTTCCAGAGAGTGCTGTGACTGCATCGAACTTATTCTCGGGGAGCCATAGTCGCTGCCCAACTGAGTCGAAGATCTCATTTGCGAAAGCGACATCGTCGTGCGTGATCGTCGGCGAAGCGGCTAAAGCCGTTATGCCCTTTCCAATTTGGGCCGGGGTATTTGGCATAGCTCTCACAATACGTACTGAATCGCCCGCAATATCACGCATCGCGGCGATGGATAGGCCTGCGACGATAGAGATGAGCAGAAAATCTTCCGAGGTTTCGCTGATCGCCTCGATTACACCTCGTGCGACATCCGGCTTAGTCGCAACCATGTAGCTCTTTGAGCTCTCAATAGTTGCTGATATCGAAACTAAGGGCAATGTGTCCGACAATTTTTGACGAAGATCCTCTTCTCGTTCCACAATCAAAATGGAACGGGAGGTGGCAAACCCTGCCTTTACCAATCCGGCAGCGATTGCGCCACCCATCTTTCCTCCGCCGATAATCGCTAAATCAAACATGCTCTAGATCATATATGCGAAGAATATAAGGCTTACTTGTGCAGCTTATATTGCCCTTCAAACCCGATTGACATCATCTTTGGAAACAGATCGTCAACATAAGTCAAAATACTGGCTATGACTTCGGATACATCTGTTTCATCGAAGTTAGCGGTGGCCACCGAACCAACCAGGTAAATTGCATCTTCAACACCGACTTCGAACCGCAGCGGCTCGACTCTACTTTGAACCCGCAACATATATTCAAAGAGCAGTCCGGCGTTCGATTCAGGAAATGGCATCAAGTAAGAGTCGAGGCGAATCGTCCTCTCCATAATTTCAATCTTGATTCCAATCACATCTTTTGATGAACCTTGAAACCTAAGGTAGAAGAGGCCGTCATTAACTATCTCAAATGACAGTGCGGACGAAACTATACCTAATGAATGCAGAGTGGAAACCAGCTTCTTAGTTTGAATCTGGAGCTGTTCAGCTCTAACCAACTTAGGCATTTAGCTGCACTTCATAAGTCTCGAATTTGCGAGTTCGATCGAGATCTTTTCAGCGATACGCGCTGAGGAGCGCCAAGAAAAGTTTTTTGACCTCGAGTGGCCATTTGCCCCAAACGACCTCTTAGTAGCTGGATTTCTCAAGAATATTCCAACTGCTCTGGCAAAAGAGGAAGGATGGCGCTCCGCTACCAAAATACCAGTTACTCCATCTACGACCAAAGACTTCAGGCCCCCGACACAAGATGCAACAACAGGTGTTCCGCACGACATCGCCTCTAAAGCGACCAAACCAAAGGATTCTGTCCTTGATGGAACAACCAGTACGTCCGCCGCGCGATAGTAAGAGGCAAGCTCATACTGAGGAACAGCATCTCTGAGTATGACCCTCTCCGAGATGCCACTCTCCATGGCAACCTTTACGCACTTTTCAAGTTCACTGTGGCCAAGGTGGCCCGACGGTCCACCGACGACGACAAGGTGCAGGCTCGGGTCGTTCTTGGCTAGCTCACGGAAAGATTCGAATGCTAGAGAGAGTCCCTTCAGAGGTTGGATACGCCCGACATAAAGCATGATGTTGGCCTGAATCGGAAGGTCGGTTGCGACTCTCGCCATCTCTCTGCTACCGGGAGCAAAGATTGCATCGTCGACTCCAAGAGGAAGAACCTTTATCCTAGATTTTTCGACCCCGAGAGCCTCGTAGATATCGGAGGCCTCTTGGTGGCATGATGCGAGAATATAATCAGAACATCCAGCTACCTCATCTTCGGCCTGTATTCGAATCTCTGAGGCAAGAAGGTCATCTGCCACCGCACGACCCTTCATCTTTACCTTTTCGATAGTGTGAAACGTCGTTATCATAGGGCGGTTTAAACGGTGCTTGAGGCGGTGGCCAATGAGTCCTGATATGTAGTAGTTTGAGTGGATAACGTCGGGAACTAGCTCTGGATATAGGCCAAACCTAGCCATCACATTGTCGGCAAACTCGTCTACTAGATCCAAAAGCTCTTCCTTCGCCACTGGGGCGAGTGGGCCCGCAGGTATGAAGTGCATTGTAAATCCAGGCTCTATTCGCCGGGTTGCTTCAGCCAACTCACTCGTAGCTCGAGTATAAACATCAACTTCATGACCACGCCGAGCCAAAGCGGAAGCCAAGCGACCTACGTATACGTTCATTCCACCACCGTCGCCAACCCCGGGTTGATCTAAAGGTGATGTGTGCATCGAAATCATCGCAAATCTCGTCATGAACCGCCCGTCAACGCTCTAGCTAAAAGAATTATTGCTATCTCTAACGTCATATGTGACTAAGTTGTTTCGCATTGCGAGAACTACCGCCCAAACGAAGCTAACTTCGGGTTATTTTCCCGAGTCAAGAAATCGGTTGAGGAGCGAATCAACCATCGCAGGCTCGGTTCTGTAGCGCACAACCAGCTCTGCATTTATCACATCTATGGCTGCAAATACCTTTTTGCGCAGTCCTGATAGATAGTGCTCAACCTCAATCAAGGCTTGCTTCTCACGCACTTCTTCGCTTACTTCGCCCTTAACCCGTGCTGACGCCTCGACAATTAAAGCCGAAAGTTCACCCTCCACTTGATCAATTTGTTCTTGAGAGATGTCAGCATCGACGAACCTTCCGAAAGAACTTTGACCGGCTTGGGAGTTGATTGCACTTTTGAGTAAACTTATCTCTTCATCTGACTTTGCAGCACCCAATTGGGCGGGATCAAGGTCTAGAGTATCGATCCGTCCTTGGATCATACGGCGAGCAAACGAGATCTTGACCTCGGTCTCTTCAGCTAGCTTCTTGGTTGCCTTGAGTTGTTCGGTCGGAAGTGAGTCAAGAGTTCCACCATTTACGGCGCTCTCATAGACACTGGTTACGGCTGCTTCTAGCGAATGATCCATGACCATATCTTAGACGCATTTCATGGGCGGCATAATAAAGAGGGGTTACCGTTTGATTAGGGAGAAGAAAGTCGGTGAATAAATGAAGATTGCACGACCTTCTACAGATGAATCTCGAACATCTCCAAAGTGACGTGAGTCGATCGAAACACCTTCATTATCCCCGATCAAAGATATTTTTTGACCATTCACGATAGCGCCAATTCGTTTAACTAAAAGATTTCGCGAATCTCGCGGATCCTTGGCAACCACAATTGCTCCCTTGGTAAGAACAAAGCGCCTCGGCATAGCAATGCACAAAAGACGATCTCCTCCCTCAAGGGTTGGCACCATTGAGGAACCCTTCACCGTCACCCTAAAAATCAAACGCCACCTTATGGACATCGCATTCTCACAAATTCAAGTAAACATCTACGCCTTTGTCCATTTGTGGAAGAAAGCGAGGGTAAAAATCGATGTAGATTGTTGGATGAAACATTAGTTGCTCGCTCTAGCGTGCTTCGACATCAGACACAAGGAGTCAACATTGAAGATCTCTAACATATTCAAACCACGAAACGCATCGGCACACTGCGATCTCCCTTGCGGCGTATACGATCCAGCTCAAGCTCGTATAGAAGCAGAGTCAGTGAAGGCATGCATGGAAAAGTTCAATGCATCAGAAGATGTAACCTTCCGCGAAAGAGCAGTGAGAATCAAGGAAGATCGCGCTGAACTCGTAAAGCACCACCTGTGGGTTCTCTGGACCGACTACTTCAAGCCAGCACACCTAGAGGCTAACCCACAGCTTCACGACCTTTTTTGGTCAGCCACTAAGAGCGCTGGCGAGGCAAAGAAGACCAACGACGTTGCCGTAGCTGAACGACTTCTCTCCGAGATTGAGCAGATCAACACCATCTTCTGGGATACCAAGAAGTAGCTTCCACCAAGTTTGAGTGATAACGAGGGAAAGGGGAGGGGCTATGCAGCCCCTCCCCTTTCCCTTTCATATTGATGTTGAGAAAAAAATACCCTTTAGATCTGCTAATGACCAACGCCTAGGCCGGCCCCAAACAACTTGGTCCAAGGCGCTATCGTCGTGTAAAGCGCAAGAGCAAGTAGCAAGCCCGAACCAACTGCAATTGCCATAACAGTAAGTCTGGCATTTTTCCCTCGCACCGCAAGTGAAGAAAACTTTAGCGATCCGAACGATCTCAAACCCATATCGCCAAAGAACTGGTAGGAAGCCCGAGGAATATAGCTGACAACGTGCAAAGCAGTAAGGCCGAACCAAAGAACGAAGCTCACCTGATGGATCTGCTTCCAACTCACAGCGCTCTGCGAATAAGGTCCAACGACCATTAGAGCGACACCTGAGACAAATAGTAATGTCGTCGCCAATACCAGAAATGGAGCGGCGATTCGGAGCAAAGTATGTGGAGGTCCGGCAGCTTTGTACTTTGGATCCTTGGTGTAGTACTTGAAAAACCTGAATCCTGTTGAAAACATCTTGAAGATGAGAGGCGGAATCAACATATATCCAAGGATTGCGTGCAGTGTGAAAAGCTGACCTATCGCAGGAACCGTGATTCCAATCACAAATAGTTCTACAAAGATTACGAGGCCGATCGAAGAGGTAAGACGCATATTTGCCAACACTGTTCGCTTTGGCTCTTTGTCGTCACCAGTTGGATTTACAATCTCTTCTAAAATTGGGGCAACAGGAGAAGACGAGCTACTACTCACGTAAAGAGGACGTCCATTTGGCGCGATTTGTTCTGGTGAGTTGCCGACTTGAGAGCTCGGTATTCGAGACTCAATCCTCACTGGCTTAGATCGAGATCGCATCTGCGAAGAGTCGTTGCTACTTTCCATACATAAACCACACTTTTAGTACTAACCAACGTATTATCTATAATCGGTCAATCTGAAGCCGAGATTAATGGTAACGAGTCTTACACGCCTTCGAGAGGTAGGTAACCTACTGCCTATAGTTCAACCGAGTCGTGCTAAATTAATCTAGGCGAATGCCCTCCTGGCGCAATGGTTAGCGCAACGGACTTTTAATCCGGCGGTTCTGGGTTCGAGTCCCAGGGGGGGCACTAGCCATATCACGCTCCTAATCGGAAGCAGATCCTACCCAGTCGACCTGAGAAAAAATCTTGCTGAGTGATTTCAGTAAAGTTTCTTGAATCCATGGTAAATTATCTGGTAAATCGGCAAGTTGCCCAAGTGGGAGTCATATGTACGCTTTTGGAATCTGCATCGGCTCAGAGGAGAAGTACCAGAATTACGTCCTCTCTTCGATCTCAAAATTCACAGAATCCGGGGCAATTGTTGTAGAAACCCGAAATCAACAATCGATTCATTTGGCGTACAACAGCATCATAAATAAAGTTAGGGACATTCCTGACGTTGAAGGCCTAATTTTACTTCATGATGACATGGAGGTGCTTGATAACGACTTGCTTAATAAGCTTTCAAGAGCCTTTAGCATTCCTGACGTTGCAATCGTAGGGGCTGTTGGCGCAATAAACGTAAGCACTTTAGCTTGGTGGTTAGGTGAGGTAAGAGGGGTCATGCAAGACACCCAAGTAAAGGTAAAACACACCGAGGCACCTCATGAAGTCGATACACTCGATGGATGCTTTTTAGCGTTGTCACCTTGGGCCATAAATAACATCAAATTCGATAGCGATGGGTACAGCGGCTTTCACGGCTACGACGCCGATATTTGCTTCTCGGCACGAGCTGCTGGTAAGAAGGTAATGTGGGAACAATTCGATCTTTTTCATCACAGCAAAGGTGGGGTAGGCAACGTAGAGTCCTGGGCGGGCAACAACGATGTCTTCAGAGCCAAGTGGGTACTTGACGCCCCTAAACATAATGCTCGTTCAGTTACCGATAAAGAAAACCCGGTAATGCTTCATATCGGCATTAACTTTAGTAACAGACAAGGATGGAGCCGTCTCGAGGATGCTGCAGGAGTAGATTCGCCACAAAAACTACCAGATCAATTGCCATGGTCGTTTGAGGATTCATCAGTCGATGCCATTTTCGCAAATAATGCACTTCAAAAAGTGGCAACAGGTTTGGATCGTATCAATTTCATGAATGAATGCTGGAGAATACTCAAACCAGGCGCCAGCATCGAAATTGTAGTTCCAAGGTTTCCAAGCTCGCTTTCGATCGCTGATCCTACAAATATGTCGCTATGGCTACCCGAATCATTTTCCTACTTCACTGGGAACGGATCAGTACAACCTCATGATCAAGTTCGACTCTGGAAGATGGAATTTATGCTTGGAAGTGATTTTGAAATACGGGCGATCTTAGTCAAACCGAATTTCAACTCCAACGGTGATATATACCCTGAATGCGTCACGGTTATAAAATAATTATGGCTCAACCGAGATCAGGTAGATCGCTTTGAATCTCTCAACTTTACGCTACACGGTTCTCCGTAATTACAAGGAAAATGCACACACTTTTGTTGCGTCTAGAGAGGAAGAGCCTTGTGTAAGTTTCGCATTAAATTCGAGAATAACGCAGTCGATCTAGCAGAGCACTGGACACGCATAAATTAGGCAGATAGCTGGAGTATCTGACTCCACAAAAGTAGCGCCAAATAAATTCTTCCATAACGCTCTGAGAGCAAAAAGCTAACGCCTATGAAAGATCGAACCCGGTAGGGAAGATCAACCGTAGCAGCAAAGAGGTGAGTACGAGGTCTCTCAAGCTCGAGGTTTCGGATTGCAATCTAGATAACCTTGTAAGTGGACTATTTTCATCACGAGTGGTACCCATATAACTCTTAAAGCTCAAAGATAAACGTAGCGGGGAAAGTGGATAAGTTTCTAAATCGCCGCTGACACTTCGCATCACAAGACGGTATCACCCATATTGGTTCTCTCTTTATTGCCGTCAGGTACATTTCTGCAAAGCAATAAAAGAACTGTCCGCCAAGGACGTTGTCAAGGCACCACATATTTTCGTCATGAAAATCGCGCTTCTATCTGCAATAATAAGGCTCCATCAGCTATAGATCTTAGAGAACCAATTGGTTGGAAGGGCTTGTCCGACGGAATAAAACTTTTACTATTTCGATTATGATAGTTGCATACGCAACTATTTCGGAGGAAAAATGCCAGCCGTTACCGTAGAAGATCTTTTGGTACTTCCAAGACTCCGCCGCATCGACACCACTATTGAGCTCCCGAGGAAGGTAATTTCAGTAACTACCGCTCCTAAGGGTTACGAAGGTGAAGGTTTTCCAGTACGCCGAGCCTTCGCTGGCGTTAGCGCGGCAGACCTCGATCCCTTCATCCACATGGATCAAATGGGTGAAGTAGAGTACGCCCCGGGCGAACCCAAGGGGACTCCTTGGCATCCACACCGCGGCTTTGAAACTGTAACGTATATGATCGACGGCACCTTCGTTCATCAAGACTCAACTGGTGGCGGCGGGGTGATTCAAAATGGCGCTACACAATGGATGACGGCCGGCGCCGGCATTCTCCACATTGAGACTCCACCCGAATCACTAGTCGTCTCCGGTGGGCTGTTCCACGGAATTCAGCTTTGGGTCAACCTCCCAGCTTCCAAGAAGTTCTCAACTCCGCGTTATCAAAACCTAGAAGGTGATGACGTAAAATTGCTCACCTCTCACGACGGTTCGTCACTGATCAGAGTTGTTGCGGGAAGTCTCGAATCATATCAGGGGCCTGGCTCTACCATGACTCCCATAACCTTCATTCACGCTACAGTCGAATCCGGTTCACAGCTTGAACTTCCCTGGCC
Source organism: Actinomycetes bacterium (assembly GCA_021805205.1). Taxonomy (GTDB): domain Bacteria; phylum Actinomycetota; class Acidimicrobiia; order Acidimicrobiales; family Acidimicrobiaceae; genus Acidithrix. The sequence continues at coordinate 156,530 of JAJZFV010000015.1, forward strand.
GAAGGATTACAACTCGCTTATCTACGTCCTCGACGGTGAGGGCAGTGTTGGCGCCGAAAATGCAAAGATAAAGACTGGCAATTTAGCGCTTCTCAAAGGCGGCGACTACTTGTCGTTGCGCTCCAAGAGCTCCTCAAAGGGAGAGAAGTTAGAGGTTCTTGTCCTCGGAGGTGCACCGATCCGCGAACCAATCGCATGGCACGGACCCTTCGTAATGAATACACGGGATGAACTTATTCAGGCATTTGAGGACTACCAGTCCGGGCGCATGGGACAGATTCCACCCCAATATCACTTCTAGGGAAATACCCCGCGGTTATCTCCCTAACCTAACCGCGGGGTTCAACAAACAACGACTGCAAACTTCGAGCGATCAAACGCCCTCCTTGGGTTACTGTGCAACGTGTAATTCCGCCCCCAGTCTCCGATATTTCGCTCTTAGCGTCCAAGGTAAAGGGTACCGAAGGAGTAGGTAGGGATAAAAGGCTGACCATCATATCTACCGGGACAAAAGTCCACCTGCCAATGGGTAGCACCTGAGATAGTCCATTTGCCGAATCAAGCATAAGCAGCATTTCACTCACTCCACTTGCCTCACGACCAAACACGAGGGGAATCCTGGGAGTACAGTGAACTCTGGCATCTCCCATCTCATAAAATCCACCCCGTTCAAATCGCCATTCGATATTTGAGATATAGGGAAACTCCACTAGAGGAGCTACGGGGAGCTGATGGAATTGAACTGGGGTCAGCACGTCAGCGGACTCGTTTTGAACTTCAGGGGATCTCCCTAATTGACCTCTGCGCCACCACATTCGCGCCATCAAAGAGGCAGTTCCATCTACGATGAGTTCTCCCTCTACGAGAGATACCTTGTATCCGCCTCGAACTTCACGAACTTTCACCTCAACCTTACCGAGGGGAACCGGTCGCAAAAACTCGATTGAAATCTTTGCAACCTCTCTTCCGTCTCCAGGGGACCTTCTCATCATTTCATCGATTAAGAGCGCACACGGTGGCCCTCCATGCTGGGCGTTTGGAGACCATGGCCCAATAGTAGCTTTATTTGCCACAAAATGATCTTGGTCCAACATCGAAAAAAAACTGAGATCCGACAAGTTAACTCCAACTTCTAGTTGCTCGCCGAAGGTATCCTACTAGCGCGCCGAAATTGCTTCTCGCCGAAAGACCGATCGGATTGCGAGCCCCAAAGATGCGGCAATGAATCCGAGCCAAGGAATCGAACCGTACCCGAAGTGCGTGTAGAAGAGAGTCGAAATCACCGAGCCAATCGATCCACCCGCAAAGTACGAGGTCATATAAACCCCTGTAACCCGGCTTCTCGACTCTGGCATGACAGCATAGATGGCTGCCTGATTAGCTAAATGAGATCCTTGAACACCAAAATCGAGCACGATTGCCGCGGCAATAAAGAGGATCAAGCTACCCTTTCCCACTGCTAGGAGAAGGTACGAAAGGGCGACTAACGCTATTCCTACCCAAGAGACGTAAAACCTATACCCTCGATCGGAGAGAGATCCAGCTAGGCGCGACGAAAGGGTTCCTGCCAGGCCCACGAGAGCCACCAAGCCAATTTGAAGCGAATTCAAGTGAAAGTGCTGACCTAGCCAGAGCGCCGAGGTATTCCAAAAGATTGAAAAGGTCATGAACTGAAAGAATCCCAGGGAGCATGCAACCCTCAAGGAGTGACTCGACTTCAAGGTCGTCACTAGAGACGCCAGAAGTTCACCATAAGAGAGATTAGGAGCGACTATGTTGGACGGAATTCGTTTGACGGCGAAAAGGGCAAGAACAACCATAGCTACCGCCGCTATAGCGAAGAGGAATCTCCATCCGAGATAGAGAGCGGTGATGCCCGAGACTGTCCTAGCAAGTAGAACACCCGCGAGCAATCCACTCATCGCCACAGAGACCGCCGACGCACGATCACCATCGGGTGCCAATGAGGCCACGAGGCCGATCGTCATCTGGGTAACCACACCTGTGATTCCGATCATAAACGCACTAGCAAATAGCATCGTCAGATTAACAGATGCCGAAGTCAAAGCTAAAGCGACCCCAGCCAAGATCATCATTGCGGTTATGAGGCGGCGCCGATTTACCATGTCTCCAAGTGGAACAAGGAAGATTAGCCCCAATGCATAACCGATCTGCGTGATCGCCGTGCCCACGGATACATTCGATGCGCTCACATGAAACGCGCTTGCAACCGATCCGTAGATCGGTTGGAGGTAGTAGGTGCTAGCCACCGATATGCCGGCGGTTACTGCAAAAAATAGTGGTCGAAACTTCGTGGTACTTCTCAACTCAAACAACTTAAAACTCACAATTACTTTATTAATGATCCTATTTGGTAAATAGTGAACTATGTAACATCTCACTATTAGTAGTAAACAACATCACCAATTGTGACGATATGAAGGTATGAAGCTAGCATGGAAGACGCCAATAATTGCAAAAGCCACTGCCGCAGTAGTCCTTCCCTTCACCACCGTTGTGGCCGCTCACACTGCTGGAACAAATATAACTTCAACTACTAATCCAGCTCAGAGCATAAATATAAACAGCAGCCCCATCGTCCTTCCGACGCCAATCGCACCTACGTCCACCTCAATAGCGACAACACAGACCTCCAATACGTCAACCTCATCTTTGCCACAAGCAGTGGTAAATTCGTCAACCACTTCAGAGTTAGCGACTACCTCATCCTCTCCAGTTGCGCCAAAGAGTAGCCCAACCACCGCCAGATCTAACCCCAGCTTCATAGCAGGAAGTAGGACACCTTCTGCAAGTCCAGCGCCTCCCGCACCGTCCCAAACAGTTGCGCCGCAGAGTCCAACTACATCAGCTACGCCAGCGACATCGCTACCGACTACGACCGCTTTAGCACCAACCACTACATCTCCCGCTCCTCAAATCGGCACCATAGGATATTCAGGATTTGCCCAAGGTGCACCAGCGGCCATGGGGCAAGCATACGGCAGTTGGATCCCGGACTTTAATGGCTACGGATCTATTGAAAGAGTCAACGATCCAGTTCTAGGCGACTCTCTCAACCTAACTCCAGCCACAGCGACGAGTCCTTCTGCCACTCACTCAGCGCTGGTAACGACTACTAATAATTATGGAGACTTTAACGCCACCTTTACTTACAGAACGGTGGCACAGCTTCGAACTGGATCAGCCCCAAATCCGTGGGAGGTAGGGTGGGTGCTCTTCCATTACAGCAACAACACCCACTTCTACTATTTTCTAGCAAAGCCCACTGGATGGGAATTGGGAAAAGAAGACCCCTCCTATCCCGGGAACCAAAGGTTTATGGTCACCGGATCCACACCATTCCCAGTCGGAAATACTTACAAGATAAATGTCGTAATGACCGGAGCCACAATTTCAGTGAGCGTCAACGGGACACCGATCGTTACATATACCGACACCCAATCGCCATATACCAGTGGTTCTCTTGCCCTATACGACGAGGACTCCTCAGTTGACTACGCCCCAATCGTCGTCAACTAATCCATAGCTCTTGCTTTATCGATTCGCTTTGGTATTAAATGATTTGATCTCTCAAAATAACATTGGCATTATCGCTTCGTTCAAGGAGTAAAAACAGGTGTCAATTTGAGAACCTAGCTTTTGTTCGGGGACTTCGTTTGAGCTCCATGTCGACCATCCACTAAATTCAGAAAATTCCACTGTTCCTAAGTACTCTTCAGCATGTAGCGCAAACCGAACGCTTGAAGAAGCTACGACTTAGCTCAATTGCGGATCTCTAAGCAGTACCATCAACGCATTCGGAGTACTCGTTAGATGGAGATAGCAATTCCTCAAAACGTTGCGATCACAGATACTCGCCCGGCAGGTAGCTTTACCCAAAAGCCGCCATTTGGATCAGGAGTAGCACTGACAGCAATTGGAGCGGCGCTCGCAGTAATCGACTTAGGATCCTGCGAAAGAAGCGCATAGACCGTTGAACGGGAGTAGTAATCAAAAAAGATCTTGTTCGACGATAACGTGCGCGCATTCCCCAAATTGGCATCTATGGAGAGAAGGCCTGGAGATAGCGAGGGGCCTTTAGACCAAACAAGGCTGTGAGTTCCTTGCGGTACCACGGCTATCCCATCGGAAGTGGGCCAATTAGATCCGTCAACTTTGAGTTGTCCGTATGAAGAGGGAGCGGTCACCTTGATTGGAAAGTTTGTTATTACTCCAGTGGGCGTTTCAGAAACGCTCCCGGCCACTGCATAGTTCAAATTTGATAGATCATAGGTTCCGATGGTACCTAACGCGTAGAAGTCGACCTTTGAATTCACCCTCCCAGCCTCCATGGCAGTAAGATCGAGCTCTCCCATAGTTGGATATGCGGTGGGCTTGGTTGAGGTGCCTCTATCAATAACGTTTACATCAATTGAATAGTTGGCCGGCGAAACTAAGTGGCTGACTTTGCTATTCACGGCCATATAGCGATTTGGCCCCCTGGACCAGACCGTGTATGGATCTTCGACTTGCAGCTGAGCTCCAGCATTATTTGCCACTTGTGCCAAAAGCGACATATTTGAGCCGATGTTCATCGCCTCAGTGGGATCCAAGGTGTCATCGATGATCGTCAACTCCTTGTCCATACTTGCAGCATTTGGGAGGGTATTTACCTTAGATAGCAACTCGGAGTCGATTTGAGCAACTAACTTCTCCCTGAAATTAATAAAGCCAGTTCGGTCAAGGAAAGGATCTCCACCGAATTGTGCAAGTGCAGTCGGAGAGAAAGGCGTCGCTGTCTTTGGGTGGGCAAGAGACTCAAAGTACATTTCGGCGAAGTTTACCCCATCCCAAGAGTAAGAAGAAAGAACCTTGGAGAACTGACTCCATGCAATATTGAAACAAGCAGGATCCTCAAGTGCAATAAGCTCTCGCCAATCTCCGATCGCAGCCTGACCCGACTCGTTTATTTCTCTACAATTTGGGTACTGCTGCCACGTATAGGCATTCACAAAGGGGGGTTCGAGCCAAGCGTAAACCAGTATTCCGCGACTATGGAGAGCATCTATCAAAGATTGGTATGGATAATTTGAACTCGGATTCGAAAATCCAAAGTTCCACGCAGCAAGTTCAACAGATCGAACTCCGACCAGATCAGAGGCGATTTGTGCAAAATTGAACTTTAGATTAGCTGGAAGAACTCCTGGATCGAGGTAGACCGTCGTCTGAAGTGATTGGGGACCGCGCGTAGCTCCAAGGAACTCGCCCACCATACGCCCGAGCGAAGGAAGGATTTCGTATCCATTACGACCGTTAGCAAATGGATCAAACGAGGTGGCAAGTAGTTTGCCCGAGCTATAAGATTTGCTAATTGCAATCGACATTCTGCGTCCACCGCTATCGGCCGTTGCAATCGAAACAGTTAAATCGCTACCGGTAAATACAGTTAGCTCCCCTTGAAAGTTGACGGGTACCGAAAGATTTGGATCCGACACCGAAGTCACGCCTATCGCAGTCCTCGATAGCGCCAATTTGAATGATCTGTCCATTGCAGGCGAGAGAAGTACTATTCGCCCCCCCTTTGCAGTCCAATTCTCTACTTCGGTGATTTGCGAGCTATCTAAACGTGAATCGTTCAGAACTACTAAGTTCCGATACGCCCCTAAATCAGAGGTCGATCCCATGTACCCCACATATCCCGCAGATCTTAACAGATTCAGGAATCTCGGACCCTCAGATGCGGAACCAAAGACTAAGACTGGATTAGATGCCGGCCACGCTGAGATCGGGGTTGGGGCACTTGCGGTCACCCGCGGCGAGGTTCCGCAAGAGGCTAATACCGATGTAATGAGGGCAACCACCACTAATGGCAAGTAGACCCTTCGGAAGCGCATTAACAAACTCATTCGCGACGATAACTGTAACTGTACTCTAACGAGATTGCTCACCTTGCTCCACATCAGACCAGAGAAATCCAAGGCCACGTGCACCGCTATCTCGCCGGACAAGCCGGTTCAAAAGCTCTGGTGGAAGCTCTTGATTCAAAAGATCAATATCGTCTAGCGTAAACTCGCCACGCCTATTGTGGGCATTTTCTACTTCAACTACTCGAGGCTCAGAGCCAAATGACATGACTGTTCTTCTCTCCTGACGCTTCACCAGTCTCCCCTTTGATGCTTCGTACGGGTCGAGTATTGCAGCTTGCTTTGTAAATCGAGAAGTCTTAGACCAGCCCTTCTTCCTAAAAACAATACGAAAAATAGCCTTCCATCCTGAGATGAACCATATGTAGGAGTAGAAAACGTAAAGGTGTGCGTAGTAGAGACCACGGATCACCGAAATTTCAGGTGTTGCCTTCAGATAAAGATAGGCGTAGACCGGAGCGAATCCAAAAGAGAAGACGTAGACGAGTATTAAAGGTAGACCATAGTTTGACGTGACTGCGTGGAAATATCTCATCGGCTCAGCAATGAGGATCAAGATGTTGGCAAAAAGTACTGCGAAGATCGAAAGTGAAAGAAGAAGAACCGTTAATGGACCCGTCAGATTGTATAGTAGGTCGATCGTCGCTCCGGGAGATAACTTAGCCTTGATGATACGGGGGAAGTGATACCAGCACTGAAGATGCCCCTGGAACCACCGCGTTCTCTGGCGGATTAATTTTGAAAAAGAGGTAACTCCCTGCTGCGACACGAAGGTATCTTGACAGAAGGCATTCAACCATCCGCGTTCGATCAACTTCAGACCAAGATCTAAATCTTCAGTCAGAAGGTTAGACCAAGGAGCTTCTCCTAGGTCTGCCAGTCCACTTAGCCTATTGAACTGCCCATTTCCACCTAATCCAGAGGATCCTATTTGGTGCCTTGCTCTTTGGAATATCTCAGTAAAGACAAGAAACTCAAAGTCCTGCATCCGCGCCAAGATCGACTTTGCCGAGTTATACATTCGTACACCAATTTGAACCGCGGCGACCTTTGGATCATCGAAGTAAGGTGCGACCTTGCTAAGTGCGTCACTTTGCAATCTGCCGTCGGCGTCGACGATTACGATCACAACCTTGTCCGGATCGCTCGCAATTATTTCAGGGGAAGAGGTGATGGCTCGATAAGCGGCATTAAGTGCTTCACCTTTACCCTTCCTTGCCTCCGGAAGTTCTCGCCTAAGAAGAGAGACTCTTCGGTCAAAGTACCGCGAGACGACTTCAAAGGTATCGTCGTCGGAAGCATCATCGATAACAACAACGCTCTTATTAGAGTATGGAATCTCTAAGAGTCGGTCGAGGCTCTTACCTATAACTTTGCCTTCATTTAGACATGGCAAAAGGAAGATGAAGTGAATGTCTTCATTGGAACGTTCGACCTCAGGTAGTGATTTTTTAGTACGTGAAAGTATTACGTACCCGATACCGTAGACCAAAAAGGCAAATATCAAAATTGGAGTTACATAACGCACTTCAGCACCCTTTTACTGATTTCACTATGTATTTCGACAGCAAATTGCGCCACCTAAATCCTGTAGTAATTCACTCGGACACTTTCGCCACATTATTAAAAAAGTGGGGCGATCAAGTCTTAGCAAGACCTCATCGCCCCACTTAGTTTTGTTGGTTTAGAAAGTAGTTGTACTCTGTTGACCCAACAGTGTCGTTGGCGATACAAAGTTGTAACCGAGAGCCTTGATTCCGCTTACGATTTGTGTCAGAGGGGTAGTTCCATAGCTTGGATCGTAGAAGAAGCTGGCAAAACCGTCGCGAACAACCAGATTTGCCTTCGCCTCAGCGATAATATCAGCGGGTAGGCGAGGTGGGTGATTGTTGAGCATGACTGGCTCGTAATCGCCTAAATTCTCTGGAATTACGGTCGTTCCATAAAGGTCATGGACCTCATACGGGAAGAACTGACCAACGAGTTCGTTGTAATTCGGAGCCGCAGGGTTGCTGAGCTGACCGCCAAAGTAAAGACGACGATCATAGTTGGCCGTTCCGGTGTTACTTCCGAAGTACTTAGCGAAAACCTGGTAGTCGACTGACGAGGCTGCGTAGTGTGGCGTAACCCAGAACTTCGGACGGGGAAGATCGACCGACTGAATCTCAGAGAGCCCAGCCGATACCCGGCTAGATGCCCATGAAGCGCTGTCATTAGGAACTGGACCCTCAAAGATCACCCAATCGGTATTTTGACATGGAGAAACAAAGTTGTAGGGATAGCTGTTCGTCGTCGAACATTGACCACGGTAGAACTCGAAGTCATCTGCACTTGTTCCATCATAGGGATTGGCAATATTTGAGTACTGGTGGGTATAACCCTCCATCGCCAAGTTGCCACCTAACCGAATCATCTCCTTTAGCGTCTTTACAAAGGTAGCCGCCTGAGGTGAGTTGAGCGGGATATTTGTAGGCGTACCATTACTGTAGGTTCCCAGAGGATCAAGCCAGTGAGGAATCAAGTTGATGCTAAAGGGTACGTGCTGAGAGTGAAGGTATCTAGCAACATCCAGTAGTTGTGTCGTAGAGTCGTTCACATTGACGTCTTCGAGACGAACAAGGGCACGGTGACTTGAGGCGTTAGGCATCAATGTAGCGTCAATTAGATCTGCCAAAACTAGATAACGATCATTCTCGGCGATATAAGAGAGGGGGTTTTCTCCTACGAAGGTGATGTTGCTCGATTGAATGGCGTATGGAAATGAGCTATTACCTCCAGCACGAGCTTGGCTCTGACAAGCTACTGCCGTGCCAGTCGAAGAGGTGCAGTTAGCCATCGCAAGGATGTTCACCCTCGATGGATTGGTAATGTTGGCACCAATTACCGCCCCAGAGAGAACATTTCGATTGATGGTTTCACCCTTGTAAGAGACAGAGGTGATGTTGTCGTTATCGAAGTAACTCGTAGATGGATCCCAACCGTACTTATTTTCAAAGGCGGTCGTAGCGGCCGCCGAGGAGTTATCTAGCTCCCATGCGTTCTCGCCAAGCCAGAGAACAGGAGTCGAAGATGTAGTTACATCCGTAATCATTGCTTGAGGAAGCGGCTCGTTGTAGGTTGAGCCGATGTATATCACTAAGTTAAACTTCGAGGCTTCCCCCGCCACATAGTCAGTGGCCGGCTGGGCGACAACCATTCCACCGTGGCTGGCCAAGTTTCCGGCCAGGATGGCATACATTTGCCCTAGATAACCCCAAGGACCAGTGACGTCGTAAAGGACTAAGGTTTTGTTCGGCTCGGATGTAGTGCCCCAAACAGTAGACCCTGGCGCAAGAGATTGCAGTGACTTTGCGATCTGCTGGGGATCTGATGAACTTGTTGTGGCCGAGGCTGCCCTAGGCAAGGACGTCAATGCCGTCAGAGTCGCAGTAGATGCGAGAATTCCAGCCGTCGCAACCCTAACTCCGGTTCCAGCTCCTAGGAGCCTTCCGAATCCCTTCCGTGAAATTCGCATTTTAACTCCAAATTACTTGCGATCCAATATGGTTGAATATTACTATTAGTGGTTTGTAAATATCTTATTATGAGGTAAAACTTCATAAAATCTTAGAAAAACAACGATTTTTACCTGTTGAAAACCTTTAGCACAGCACCGAGGACTACTAAACCTGCCACGAGTAGCGAATATCCCCCAAGGGCAAAACCGGTAAAGGCTAGCGCGCTGTGAGAAACTCCTGTAGTTTGACTTGCTGCAATAGTAGAGATAACGCTGCCTAGAGTTGTTCCAGTAACGCTTCCTAATGTTGTCAATGTAGTGCTTACGCCCGACATCTCATTACCATCCTCTCCTACTCTCGACACTAGGCGTCGGAGCAGATGACTCTTAGAAGAATCTAATATGTCCTTAAGTTTATCACTAAAAATGACGATAACCACTTTTTGCGGTTTTATTTTGAATTCTGTATTACTTTCGAACCTTCAAACCACTCATAGAGACAAATTCGATACCTATTGACGGTACCAGTTGCGCAAAGCAGCTATTAGTTGGGGTGAAGAGGCGTACTCCTCAGCAAAGTACCACCAAAAAGGACCAGATGAGACACTGAATGGAAGAGAAAGTAAGAGTCCCATATAGGTAGTTACCGTTGACGCTTTTGAAGAATCACTTACCGAAGGCGATCCCCACCACCACGATCCAGTGACACCACTACCTCCGTATCCCAGCTCACCGATGTAAATGCTCTGATTAGGGAAGTAAACCGTATGCAGTGTGGTCATTGCTCTGTAGAAGGAAGCTCCCAATGGGGCCTCCTGTGGATACATAGAAATACCCACCGACGTAAGCTTCGAAATCTCGGTTGGAGTCAAATTCGTATTGACCCAATTAAAGATGGAGTGCGATGCGTCGTCTTCACCCAATTGCCAATATAACGTCAAATAAAGGGGGGTCGAAGAGAGACTTGCTGCTTCATCGATTGCATATGCCACCTTGGCTCCAACCTGTGGCCCCAACCAGTTTCCGTTAACTTCGTTACCAACTTCCCAAACATCAACATGTTGCAAGGTACTCAAAATTTGATCGATCCGACTTTGATAACGCGCATATGAATACGATGCCATGTATTGTGAGTCCATCAATTCGATCATTACCGAGATGGACATCGAATGTGCGAGATCGATAGCACTTTGATATTGACTAAGTGGAACGCCTGGATCGATCACAATTCGGACCATCGCTCTCGATGGAAACGTCGACCTTACCGCATTAAGAGTTGAGGAAAGGTTATCAAGCGTATCTATGGTCACAGAGTATCGAAATTGGCTATCTTCAACACCTCCAATTCGATTCGTTGCAATTGAATTGGCAACATCCAACGAGAGATCGACGGCCTGATTTAGTTGTTGCTGATTTACAGAGGAGCCAAGCGTCGGATCAATATCGCTTTGCAGTTGAGTAAATGACTCGCTCTGCGACTGCGAAAGAGGATATGAATTTGCCTTTGCCATCGCAGCAATTTGCACAAGCTGAGATCTAATACACAATGCATCGAGATTGAAACTACCACCCCCTGGAAGATCGCATATCAAATTCGAATATCCACGATCACTGGGCCATGCAAAAGATATTGCCGCTGGAGAGATCGAAAGATCGACTGCAACAGTGGTGGGACCTTGGTAGAAAGGGCCCAGATCCACTACTTGCAAGGTTGATGGATTCAAGGTTGCATCGTCGTAACCGTTATTTCCCGTATTATTCGACTCTAAGGAACGAAATTGTCTAAAGGAATAAAGACCTCCCCCACTTTGGTACATCGCAAGGTTGGCAGTACCGGCCCCAGATGGTGGGAGCAAAGCGATTTGGGGCAAAGTGGAGATCGTCGAAGGGCTCGTCGGAGCGACCCGCGAAGACGATTGAGACGATGTTGGAGCCTCAACCGCTTGTGGACTATTTGTCGTTGCCGATGTCGAGGTTGGGTTCGACGGCTCAGTTGCCTTCAATGTCGATAGAGGACCTGGATTCGAAAACTTAGGCGGGCCACCTCCGCATGATGTTAGAACAAAGGCTGCCGCAAGAAGCAAAGCAAAAAAGGTTGAAACCTTTCGCTGAATTGACTCCTTGTTCCTAGGCAATTGCTCTCAACTCCGACCTTCTATTGACTGAAACTTCGATGGTAACTTATTGGTCACCATAGATAAAGTCGGCTGGTCGATCGCCCGCACCAAAAAGCCACTTTATTGCATCGACAGAGCGAGGAGCAGCCTTACCGTCGCCGAATGGATTCGACCGATGCGCTATCGAACTGTAGTAGTCGCTATCATCAAGCAGTCTCGCGATCTCTCGAGCGACATTATGCGGATCCGTTCCCACCAGCTTTGCGACTCCGGCGGATATGGCTTCTGGCCTCTCCGTTGTGTCCCTAGCGACTAGCACGGGCTTTCCTATTGAAGGAGCCTCTTCTTGAATGCCACCACTATCGGTAAGGATAAGTGTCGCACCATTCATCAACCTACAAAAGTCGACGTAAGGTGCTGGCGAGATAATCTTTACGTTGCGAGCTCCATCTAGGCCACTCCTCATTGCACTTTGAACCAATTCATTCGGGTGCAACGGAAGAACTAGATCGTAATAAGGATATCTCTTGGCTATTTCTCCCAGCGCCTTTGATACCTGAGCCATCGGTTCACCCCATGACTCCCTTCGATGCATTGTTACGAGGATGTATCGTCTGCCAGAAGCAAGTATCGTCGGTACTTCCTCCGTTTCCATCTCATAGTCGCCATTGACAACGTCGAGCAGAGCATCGATAACCGTATTTCCAGTTGTCACGATACTTTCAACAGGCGTTGCCTCATTTATCAGGTTTTGGGCTGCCAGAGCAGTTGGAGCCAGGTGCAGATCAGCAAGTTGTGAGGTGATTCGACGATTTATCTCTTCGGGGAAAGGTGAATACGGATTCGAAGTCCTCAAACCCGCCTCCAAGTGGACAACCTTAGTCTTTGCATAAAACGACGCAAGTGCCAACACAAAAGTAGTCGTGGTATCTCCTTGTACAACTACAACGTCGGGGGAGATCTTTTCGATAGCCGTAGTCGCAAGTTCCATAAGTTTAGAGGTGAGCTCACCGAGCGAGTTTGTATTACGAATTAGCTCCAATTCGAGGGTTGGCTCGATCGAAAATACGTCTAGCACCTGTCGCAGGATCGAAGTGTGTTGTCCGGTTGTGACCACACTGACGTCAAAGAGTGAATCTCGTTGAAGCGACTTTACCATGGGCGCCATCTTGATCGCTTCAGGACGCGTACCGAACCCTACCAATGTCCGAATAGTCAATGAACTCCCCTAAACGTACTGTAAATTCCAATTTTCAACATCCACTCGGAACGTTATCGACGCCGAAGAGTATCGACTTAACATTCCCAGTAGAGTCCAGAATGAATGCAGCATATGGATCATGTCCTAGAAATTTAGAAAATTTTTCGACTGTGCACAGGGCACCTTTTTTAGTTGCAACCACGACCGTCGATGGTGGCATAAAATCCCTTGCTAGTGCCGAAGCCAACTTCAAGGGAATCGAGGGTGTGAGAGCAAAGGTAAAACCGAGAACAACACCATCTTGAATATTCAATGCCGAGTAGGTATCTCGCCCATCTGAAAGTCTGGGCCAGTATCCATTCGGGTTATTGGGATCCAAGGTATGGGATAGGTTCCAACTTTGAATTGTGGCGCCAAAATTCGAAAGCTTAACATTGGGTAGGGTGGTCGACGTGGTGACCGCTGTAGAAGAGACAGAGGAGGCAACGGTCGAGCTCGACGAAAAGCCACAAGCGGCGAGAACGGCAGCCGAAATCCAGAGAAATAAAAGTTGGGATGCAGAACTCTTGCGAAAACACTCCATCAGAAACTACCTGGCAAAAATCGCCCGCCGAAGAAGAAGGCCACTAACCACAATAAGTACGAAATCGACAAAAGGGTAGAGAAGAAGAAGTAGCGACGCCTCTTTGTAAAAAGCGAAATTGCAATCATCGACAACAACACGGCAGGAACCAACGCAAGTAGTGCTCCAACGATACTACGGCCACTTATAGATGACGAGGTGGCTACGGTTGTGCGTCTCGAGGTAACTACAGCAGACTTCGAATATACGCTACCACTTAACTTCGCAGTAACCACCAAGCGAGTAGTGGCTGAAAATCGAGGATTGCAAGTAGTTAGAGTCAGCGTTGGTTCGGCCGTTGTAGCCAAAACACTGGTATTCGACGGCGATACAACAGTCGAACCGGTAACTAAGTAAGTGAATTGTCCGGCATGCGTGGTCAAGATCACCTTATCGCCCGGAGAGAGTTTATCTAAGTTGTAAAAAGGAGCGCCATAGGTCGTTCGATGACCCGCGATTGATACATTGCCGCTTTGCCCAGGTAACGCCGTTCCAAGATAATGGCCCGGCCCCTCGATTAAATCAGCCTCGGAGGTTCCTTGAACGAAGGCCATGCTTAACCCGATCTTCGGTATTGCAATTGAGCCGATCACAGAACCTTCGGATATGGCCCCATAAGTGCCGGACGCTACTTGACGTTCAAAAGTCGAAAGAAGAGACCTTTGGGTAATCGAGGTGAGAAGGTTGGTTCCCCAAAGCATAAAAACGATAAAAAGCACCACTACTGTTGATAAGTAGAGCAGATAACTTGAAAGTAGCGCTACGCCGTCACTCTTTCGGCGTCGTATCTTAACCATGTCGCGCGCCGTAATTTCAAGTTGACTCACTTGATCTTTAACCATTTCCCACAACTATCTCAAAGATCACAAATAACACCGCCCTATATTTCGGCAGAAATAGAGGTCGCCATAAAATTTCTGTTCCCACAATCGAACGAGCCCAACAATAATGTAAACAATACTCGCATAGATTGATATTGATCGAAACAGCTTCGAGTCTCTGCCACCGCGCACAAGGGAGCTATAGAACTTGAGATATGTGTTAGCTGCTATAGGCGCAGTCCTTTTCGCGACCACCGTGGCAAGCGTACTTCGGACACTGGTTATTCCCGGTGGCTTTGTTACCAGAACATCGCGCTCGATCGATGCAGTTGTAATCCGGGTGTATCACTTCTTTACAAAGCGTAATAATCGGTACGTCCGGAAGAATTCGATTCTCTCCTCGCAACCAGCAGCAAACTTATTCCTCACCCTCACGACTTGGATGCTTACATTCCTTACTGCCACAACTCTGCTTCTAG
>JAJZFV010000007.1 GCA_021805205.1 Actinomycetes bacterium
GTATGCAAGATGAGACGGGGGGAGCCACCCTTCGATCTCGTCTAGGGTTCTATTTGCCCTTATTGCAGCGACCGTAGCGAAGGTGCGGGCGCCACTTTGGCGGGCATAGTGAACGTTATTGGTGGCGAGGACGTTCAATCCGGCACGATCTGCGATTCGTATTAATTCGTCGTTTCTAACCTCATCTACAGGGTCCCCATGGTCCCAGCACTCAATGGCAAAGTTGTCCCTACCCAGCGCTTCGCTCAAACGAAGGGCCTCCTTCAAGGCAGCAGATGGGCCATACTCATATAGAGCCTGCGATATCCCCCCCTTGCGGCAACCGCTCAAAAAGTAGATGTCGTCGAGGTTGTTATGAGATAGATCATCGAGGGTCAGCACGAATGATCCCTTCTCTCTATTTTTCATATGTCCCTCAGAGATGAGGCGAGATAGCTGTCCGTAACCCCGTGGTCCTTTGGCTAAAGCTACTATGTGGTTACCACTTGGATCTTCAACGTTGTCGCGAGGTCGATCGCTATTCAAAGTTAACTCGGCTCCAAAGACGGTCCTCAAAGTGGTTCCTTTGGCGGCAGAGGAGAAGGCAACTACGCCATAGAGGCCATTGTGATCCGTTAGAGCGCATATGGGTAGCTCAACCTCGAGCGCCCTCTCTACTATCTCGACTGGAGACGAGACACCATCTAGAAAGCTGAAGTTGGAGTGGCAGTGCAACTCGGCATATCGATATTCATAGGCCATATCTATATCTTATCGAACATATGTTCGATAAGAAAGAGTGAAATCTTTATCGTAAGACTCCAAGCTCAAGACGATACGATACGACACAGCGGCGTGCTATAAAAGAAGAAGGCTACCAAATGGGGATGAAGTGGAACTTTTTAAAGGACTCAAAGAGAAGCAAGAATTCGAACAGGCACAGGCTGCATTCAATGCGTGGAACCAGCAGTATGAAGAGTTGCAAAAGGCACTAAATCTGCTAAAGCAGGGTGGAGACTTTACAAATAGCTCCATAAACCTCCAAAAGGGTGAGGGTGTTTACATACAGGTCCACAACGTATCGCTCTTGGGGGAGGTCAAATCTGCTGGTCACTACGTCTCCGGCCACCAAGGTGTCTCTATACCCATAGGTTCACTGGGGGGAAGGAGTATCCGCTACAACGTTGGGAGATCGAAGGGTCACTACGTTGCGGGAGCCACCCATGAAGCAAGTGTGGATACTGGACAGCTATTTGTCACCAACACTCGCATCGTCTTTGTCGGCAACAAGAAGACCACAGTCATCCCGATACCAACGGTGGTATCGGCCAATGTAGCAAGTGGAACTCTTACAGTATCTTCGAGCAAGCTGACAAAGACTCTTCGAATCTGGATCGGTACCGAACTCGAGGAGTGGGTAAGTGAATGGATCAAACTCGCATTAGCCATAAATAGCGAGGGGCCAGAGAAGGTCATCGACGATCTAACCAACCAGATCGTAGAGTTAGAGGCGGCCAAACCCAAAGACCCAACTCATCCCAACGGCTTATAGTAAAGATAAGGAGAAGGTCGGCTAATCGTAGATGGCTTCAAGGTGCCACTTTGAAGCCTCCATTACTGCATTGAGCGCTACTCCGTCACGGCTTACGATCTGAACTCGAGCTAGCCTGCGTCGACGAGCATCGTCCCACCAAAGTTCATTCATTGGCCACGGCCCCAAGATACGTTCGATCTCCCGCATTTTCCATCCCAACGATGGAACCGAGAAGAACTTGGGGCTGCAAGTCAATTCGCCACTCGGACTAACTCCCACAGCCACCCCTCCTTCAGATACTAACTCCATCTCCACCATGGGATCAAAGACCATAGAGGGTTTGACGTTGGGAACTTGACCTGGCCAAGGTGGAGCCTCTTTGGAGCTCTCTACCCTTAGCTCCTCTTCGAATAAATCTAGCTGCCAATTAAGGAGCTGGAACTGATCCTTGGGGGATCTCCCCGCCCTCTTGCGGGGAACCTTGATAGAGCCATCTCCAACTTTGTCCCGAGCTCTCTCTATGGCACGCAAGACCCTATCTTGAGGATGGATCGCCACTTGATATAGGTCGAGTTGGACAAATGGAGTTGAGGTGACCTCTAAAACTTCAATATCGCAGTAGATGATCCCAGATCGTGGAGGGTCTTGCCCTATTGTGGGGTTTTGCCACCCCTCCAACTGCCTTCTGACGTAACTGATCAAAAATGAAGGAGAGATCGGCACCGAACTCGACCAAACCCTACTTATGGCCTCAGTAGTCTCGGTCTCAAATGAGATCCGAACTCGAAGGGGGTAGACCCCTTCGAGCGTTAGGGCTGTAAAGAAGTCGTCGACCTTAGCTCTAATGGCAAAGGATATGGCTTGACTCAGAGTCTCTGGGGGATCTAGATCTATGCGTACTTGGTGGCGCTCTTTAACCTCTCGTGCTTCAATGAGGTCACCATCTACCCCTCGAGCTAGCTCATAGAGGCGACTACCAACCTTGCCAAAGCGCTCCACCATCAGATCTCTTGGAATATCTAAGATCTGACCTACGGAGTTAACTCCTACCTTAGATAAGGTATCGACCTCCCCTTCGTCGATCAATATTCCAATTGGAAAGGGGGAGATAAATTCCTTAGAGAACCCTGCCTCAACTACAGCTGAGAAGGTCGAGGCAACTTTGGCTACAAATGGACCATCTGCTAGACCAACTCCGAACGAGAGATCTAAGAGGCGGTCAGATAAAAGGTGGAAGCCCTTGGCTCCATTAGGGGGTTTTACCACTGAGATAGCACCACCCTTAGATACAGATAGTCCACTAAGAGCATCGATCACTTTATCCAATAAGGACTCTTCTCCGCCGAAGTAGCGTGCCGGTCCCTTGACGTTGAATCCACACACACCTGGAGAAAATACCTCAACCTCTGGACAAAAAGATTCAGCTATCGCAACTACCTCTTCAAAGGATGCCATATCGAAGTCGAAGTCGTCCTCTATGCAAGCGAGCTCAAAGGAGGAGGAGGCAAGGGTTATGGCTCGATCACCGATAGATACGCCTAGCCTTCTAGCGCCACCTGTAAGGGCAACGACTCTGGCATTTTTAATGACTACCGCCGCCTGATCATCTGGAATTGACCGTGCCAAAAAGGGCCAACCGCGGTAAGAGATCACAAGGGTCCTCGCCAAAGGTTTGGTCTCTAGCTCAAATAGGGTTCCGCCACCAAAGGATCTCCGCCTCATAGCCCAACCACCGACTTAGATCTAACACTAGGCCACTTGGCCGAGTCGGCCTGAACCACTAATGACCTGTTGGATATAGGGGCCGATCCTAAAAGCTCCCACCTACTCGCCTTGGTCCATATCGAAAAGTCAGCTCCATAGGGAAGGTGAGCTAAGGACGAGATGCCGCTGTAGAGGTAGAGCAGTATTGACTTAGAGACCCTTGCTCTATTGGCTAGAGAACGAGAACTCTTATAGTCAATAGAGCGATCTAGCGCTAAGACTACGATGTCAAAGCCGTCTAAAAGGAGGGAGGAGACCTCGATAGCTTTATTCGATCCACACTCCACGACTAAAAGGCGACGCAGGTCAATACCCATATCCGCAGCCGCGCCAAAGCCCCAGCTGTGAAGGCCGACCAACCCAACGAAGCTACCCTCTGATATAGCCTGTGACACAAGCGAAAAGACCATGGAGGTTGCACCGCTGCCAAAGTCACCGTAGACGACACCTACCGAACCACGTTTCAGAGATCCACCTGGTAGTAGATCTTTAAGGTGACCAAGGACGTCGATGCGCTGATCCATGAGGAGGGACGCCGGCTCTACAACTGCCTGCAACTTAGTCAGATTGGTAACCTTCATACCTAAATTATATCGAACATATGTTCGAGAAATCTAGCTGAAGGTCAATTACTTTGCGACCTTGCTCCTCAGATAGGCGAGGGACTTATCGGCGTGAAGGCCCATGTTCAGCTCAGAAGCCAATATCAATTCAATCTCCATCGATGGCGAGATTACAAAGGTATGGCGCTTCACTGGAATGGGGCCAAAGCGTCTCTTTACACCAAAGTCAGAGGCGACCTGGCCATCTATGTCGGCTAAGAGTGGATAGTCGAAGGCGTTGGTACTGGAAAACTGAAGTTGCTTGGCGACTGGATCGGCACTGATACCAACTCGCTTGGCTCCAACCTCTTTGAACTCGGCACCTAGATCTCTAAAGTGACAAGACTCAGCAGTACAGCCCTTGGTCATCGCAGCGGGATAAAAGAAGAGAACCAAATAACCGCCGTCAAGATTTTCACTCAGCGTAAATGGCTTACCGTACTGATCTAGAAGGGTAAAGTCCTTTACCTTATCTCCTACTTGCATGATACGATCCAATCTAAGATTGCCAAAGTGGCGCTTCAAAGTAGAAAGCAAGAAATAAGAGACAATTATTTCAATTCGCCAAACAAGGCCAGCTTGAGAGAGAAATAAGCTACAGAAGCTCCGAGGTAGCACCCTCAGACTCGTAGTTACGCCACAGCTTCTCGTACTTGCCACCGCGACTAATCAGATCTTCATGCGTTCCATCTTCGACCACCATCCCATCTGCCACGACAAGGATACGATCTGCCAAGGTGGCGCTTTGAAGGCGATGGGCGATCATTATGGTGCTCACTCCATTTGCCACCTTGGTTATGGCATCGGTGACGATCTTCTCGGTAAAGAGATCGAGGTTAGCGGTCGCCTCATCGAGGATCAGGATCTTTGGATTAGCTAGATGGGCACGAGCTAGGGCGATCAATTGGCGCTGACCAGCCGAAAGCGACCTTCCACGCTCGCTCACTTGGCAGTCAAAGCCATCCTTCATTGCAATGATAAAGTCATAAGCTCCAACGGCCTTGGCAGCTACAACGATCTCATCTCTTGTGGCATCTGGGCGTGAGAACGAGATGTTAGAGGCGATCGTCCCAGAGAAGAGGAAGGCCTCTTGCGGGACGTAACCCACCCCGCTGTGGTATCCCTCTAGGGTAAAGCGGCGCAGATCGACTCCGTCGACCTTGACAACACCTGAGGCAGGGTCATAGAAGCGGGCGATCAACTTCACCAAGGTCGACTTGCCGGCGCCGGTCTCACCCACGACAGAGACCATCTCTCCTGGTGGGATCAGTAGAGAAAGGTCGTGCAGGGCCACCTTATCGCCATATTTAAATGTGACATCGTCAAAGTCGACCTCCCCATCGGTGACCCTATGGGAATCATCTGAATCATCGAAGCTAAGCGAGGTTTGGGTATTTAGAAGGTCGTCGATACGATCTCGAGCCACCTTGGCTTGTAAAAATGAGTCAAAGGTCTGCGATAGCTGCTGCACTGGAGAAAACAGCTGGTCGAGGTAGAGGGTAAAGGCTATGACCACACCAATCGTCACCGCATGAGAGTGAATCAACAAAGTACCGTAGTAGAGGACCGAGGCAGAAGCCACCTCAGAGAGCAAAAGCAATAGCGGAAAGTAGATTGCAACTAACCTCTGAGATGCGACCCTGGAGTCGCGATAGCGAGCCGAGAGGCGTTCAAAGTTCTTGCTATTCTCCCTCTCCATTCCAAAGGCTTGAGTGACCCTTACCCCGGTAATTCCCTCTGCCAAATTGGCATTTACTTGAGCAACCCTCTCTCTAGAGATGGTATAGGCGCGATTTGAAGCTCTAGCAAACCACAAGGTTGCAATCGTCATTGGTATCAAAACCCATAGGCCAGCTAGGGCCAGCTTCAAGTTGCTGATGAGAAGGAGTCCACCGACGGCGACAAAGGAGAGAAGATTGACGATAAAGCTAGTAACACCATCTTGCAAGAGATCGCTCATGGAATCTAGATCGGTGGTCATGCGAGTCTGAATACGCCCTGAGAGCTCCGACTCATAGTAGTCAAGGCCAAGGCGCATCAAGTGAGAGAAGATCTTTATACGCAAGCCATAGAGGATCTTCTCCGAGGTAGATACCGCAACAACCACTTGGCTATATTGCACCAACGAATCGATGGTATTTATAGCCACGTAAAGTGCGGCGACTATCAAAATCGCCCGCGAGGAGCCGGCTATAACTCCCTTATCGATTCCACTTCTAACGAGCGATGGCCCAACAAGCTGCAACAGCGTATCAACGATCAGCAGCAGCGCAGCTATCGAAAGTCTTGCGCTAAACGGACGCAGAAACTTAGAGAATCTAAAGCCGTCCTTCGACTCTTCTAAATATGGCGCCTCTTGTAGCGGAGATTCAAAGGAGGAAGCACTCTTACGGCTTCGACCCCCTTTGTTTTGCAGGCCAACTTCGCCAATGCCGCGAAGAGCTAGGGTTGGTTGGGTAGCTAACTGCCCCCGATCCGCCTTAGCATCGGTATCGATTACTTCATCGATCACCAGATCAAGCGATTCATCGGCCCCTGAAACCATCCGTCGAAATAACTCAGAGGTGGCGACAAGACTTTCGTAGCTACCGTCAGCTACGACGACGCCGCGGTCGAGAAGTACAATCCGAGTAGCAAGGGAAAGTGTCGACTTTCTGTGGGCCACCATCAAGACAGATCGCCCCTTTGAAAATTCAACTAGAGCCCTATTGATCTCAGCCTCGGTCGATACGTCAACCGCAGAAGTGGCATCGTCGAGAATCAATATCTCAGGGTCAGTTAGTAGTGCCCTGGCTAGTGAGATTCGTTGTATTTGGCCTCCAGATAGCATCACCCCATTTTCGCCAACCATGGTATCAAAGCCATTTGGTAGACCTTTAATAAAATCGAGTGCACCCGCCCTTTCAGCAGCCGTTTCAATCTCTAGCTGCGTAGCATTGGGGCGCCCAAAGGAGATATTTCTAGCAACCGTATCAGAGAAGAGGAAGGTATCTTCAAAGACGACTCCTATCCGGCCTCGAAGGTCAGCGATCGCAACATCTCTAATGTTTTGACCACCTAGCGATATCGAACCCCGTTGAGGGTCGTAAAAGCGGGGAAGAAGTAGGGCGAGGGTCGACTTACCTGAGCCGCTACCGCCAACGATCGCGACAACTTCACCTCGAGCTATCTCGAGATTCAGCCCCTTCAAGATCGGGTCAGTCGGGTCATAGCCAAATTCAACGTTGGAAAAGACGATGCGATCGAAGTTTCCATCTATCGCCTCAGCATTTGGAGGATCAGCGACTAGTGGATTTGCATCTAGTACTTCGAAGACTCGAGATGCTCCAGCACCAGCTCTCTGGATGTAGGAGATAAAGACGCCAAGTTGGCGAATTGGGGATGCGATCTGGACGATGTATGCAAAAAATACCAAAAAGGTACCGATGGTAATGGTGTGCGTACGAGCCAAGTCGGCCCCCACTAGAAGCACCCCACCTTGAACTGCACCCACTATGAAGTTCAAGGTCGACTGCATCGTAGCATCTTTTTTCTCGAGGCCGAGGCGAGACCAGAAGATTGCCCTGGCCCCCGATATCAAGGTGTTGATTCGGTCCCTCTCCCGTCCAAATCCCTTGACCACACGAATTCCGGTTATCGACTCCTCTACTACAACAGAAACTTCACCAGTCTTTTGCTGCACCTTAGCAGAGGCTCCGTATAAAGGTCGCCTGAGTCGATTTGCCGCTATAGCAACCGTCGGAACCATCACCAACTCAACCAACGCCAGTGGAAGCGAGAGGCTAAACATCACTGCGAGGCTGATAATCAGCATCACCAAGTTGCCCGACAGCATCGGCAAAAACGACAAAAAACCCTGGACCAGACCGACATCGGAGTTAGCGCGCGACATTAACTGCCCCGATTGCATCTCATCGTGGTGAGAGAAGTCCAATCGTTGCAGGTGGCGGAAGAGATCAACCTTGAGTTGATGTTGTACGTCAAAAGCGAGTCTCCCACCAAAGTACCTTCTGACAAAAGAGAGGCCAAAGGTAAGAAAGGCAAGGCCGATCACTATAAAAACCAGTACTGCAACTGACGACGTAGGAGAAGAGAGGGTGCGATCGACGATTGATCGTTCGTATAGTGGGATGACCACTTGACCACTCATCCCAACGATCGAAGCCCCATATGCTAGGAGGAAGTTTCTCCTATTGGATACGACGATCTTGGCCAGCCGACGAGCCCACCTAGCAGAGGGATCTCGGATTGTGCTATCAGTTGAAATGACCCTATACCTCATTGCTACTTTTCAAAAAAACATCTAACTAATCCAAACCACCAAAGGGATCACTTACTTCCAAGGAAATGGCTTCGCAAAAGCAAATTTGCCCACTCCGGCTCGCCTCTAAACCAACTACTTTGTCTGCCACAGCGGCTCTAGCAGCCCTTTCGGTGAGATGGAGGGCTAATTCGTTGAAAGTTGTATCGGCGCCCTCATACTTTATGGCACCAAACAACAATCCCCACCGCAGATAGTTACCTTCAATGGCATCGCGCCGCGAGCTTTTATCTTTAAATCACCTACACAGAATCTAAAACTTAGATAGATTTAGATAAGTTCGCAACCAAACTATGTCGATCGGAGAATTAATGAACTTCGCATTTTCTGAGGAGCAAGAGGAGCTTCGCAAATCAGTGCGACGGTTTATGGAAGAGAAGTCCTCGGTAAAGACCGTTAGAAGCCTCATGGAGAGCTCTACCGGTTACGACCTTGACACCTGGAAGCAGTTGTCAGAGCAGCTTGGCCTCTGCTCTCTTGCCATACCTGAAAAGTTCGGAGGTGCCGGTTACGGCGCCCTCGAGACCACCGTCGTCTTTGAAGAGATGGGAAGAGCCCTCTTTTGTAGCCCATTCTTTTCAACTGTCGCAGTTGCAGCAAATGTAATCCTCTCTTCCGGTGACGAAGGCGCATGCGAGGAGTACCTACCCTCGATAGCAGCTGGCGAGACCCTTGCCACCCTGGCCTCAGTCGAAGCCAACGGTTCGTGGGATCTTGAGGCTATCGATACGACTGCCACCCACGAAGGCGGAGTCTGGACGATCACCGGCGAGAAGAGGTTTGTACTCGATGGCCACATCGCAAACCTAATTTTGGTCACAGCCAAAACAAGCAAGGGCGTGTCCCTCTTTGCAGTAGATTCAAAGGATGCTGGGGTCTCTGCATCCCCAGTTGAGACGCTGGATCAAACCCGTAAGATGGCGACTGTAACCCTAAATGGCGCCACTGGACGTCTGATAGGTAACGAAGGAGAGGCAGTCGACGGAGTCGAGACTGGCCTAGACCTAGCCTGTGTTGCGTTGGCAGCAGAGCAGGTCGGTGGGGCCTCGAGGTGCCTCGAGATGGCGGTAGATTATGCCAAGGTAAGAATCCAGTTCGGGAGGCCGATAGGAAGCTTCCAAGCCATCAAGCACAAGTGTGCTGACCTACTCCTCGAAGTAGAGTCGGCAAAGTCCGCCGCCTACTACAGCGCTTGGGCCGCTAGCGAGATGAATGAAGAGTTTCAGGTTGCGGCACCACTTGCCAAGTCGTTCTGCTCCGATGCATACTTCAAGGCAGCAGCTGAAAACATCCAGATCCACGGTGGAATTGGATTTACCTGGGAGCACGACGCCCACCTCTACTTCAAGAGGGCCAAGGCATCTCAGCTACTCTTCGGTGATGCGACCTTCCATAGAGAGCGTCTAGCAAGTCGTATTGGCCTATAGTTACAAGAAACGTGCCAATAACAGAAGTCTTGAACTTTGTATGGCACAAAGCTTGACACCTATCATGGAACAAAGCGCGGTCGACGAGGACCGCGCTTTGTCGTTTACGCATTTGAACAACTCGAGATCGATACCTATATTTGGTAATAAACAATGTAAAAAGAATTAGAAAGTGAGACGATGAGATGGCAGAGGGGCACTACCACGAAGTACTTTCGGAGCTTTCACCAGCGGTAAAAGAGCTTCGTTCGATGACCGGGGAGACTTGGACCGCATTTGCCAACCTAAACCGAGCAGCCCTGGCAGATGGTGAGATCGGTGGAGCGCAAAAAGAATTAATTGCCTTAGCAATTGCAATTACCAGAGAGTGCGACGGATGCATAGCTTCGCACGCTAAGGGGGCGGCTAGAAAGGGAGCCACCCAACAACAGGTAGCTGAAATGATTGGCGTGGCGATATTGATGAACGGCGGACCAGCCACGGTCTATGGACCAAGGGCATACAGTGCATTTGTAGAGTTTGAAGAGGCAAAACGAGGTACAATCGCGTAATCGTAAGGTTTGCTCAGCCCTAGCCGAAATCTACACCTCGGATTACTACCTCTGTTGAACCAATTGGAAAAAGCTAGATTGGTAGCAGACGACTTCAATATGAAAGGTCTCCATTGCACTCAACCGTAAC
>JAJZFV010000021.1 GCA_021805205.1 Actinomycetes bacterium
GCGGCAGTAGGAAAGTAAAGGTTGAAAGGCAACCAATGACAGAGTTGTCAATTAGTTCAGAGCGTATTTCTGAGGTTCTTCGCTCCCGCCTTGAGGGCTTTGCTCCAACGGCTACTGGCGAGATGGTCGGAAGAATCCTTGAGATATTTGACGGAATTGCAAGGGTATCAGGGCTTCCTCAAGTTGGCGTGAATGAGCTCCTAGAGTTTGAGAACGGCACATTGGGCTTGGCTCTCAACTTGGACGAAGAGACCGTCGGCGCCGTTATCTTGGGTACTGGCGAAGGCATAGATGAAGGTCAAATCGTTCGCGCAACGGGTAGCATCTTGTCGGTTCCAGTTGGAGACGCACTCTTAGGTCGAGTGGTTAATGCCCTAGGCGAGCCGATTGATGGTAAGGGCCCAGTTGAGACGACGATAACACGAAGACTTGAAGTTCAGGCTCCAGGTATTGTCGATCGTCAGCCAGTGAAGGAGCCGCTACAGACTGGTATTAAGGCAATTGATGCTATGACACCTATCGGTAGGGGACAGCGTGAGCTGATCATCGGTGATAGGAAGACGGGCAAGACTTCGGTCGCACTCGATACAATTATCAATCAAAAGGGCCAGGGCGTAAAGTGTATATACGTATCCATTGGTCAAAAAAATTCAACAGTTGCATCCGCCGTTGCCACTCTTGAGGAGCATGGCGCCCTCGAGTACACGGTTATTGTCAACGCTTCGGCTTCAGACGGTGCTCCATATAAGTTTCTTGCTCCTTATGCTGGCTGTGCAATGGGTCAGCATTGGATGGAGAATGGGGAGCATGCCCTAATCGTCTACGACGACCTTTCGAAGCAGGCCGAGGCCTATCGCCAGCTTTCGTTGTTGTTGCGTCGGCCACCTGGTCGAGAGGCTTATCCTGGTGACGTCTTCTACCTTCACTCTCGTCTTCTAGAACGTGCTGCAAAGCTGTCGGCCGAGCGTGGTGGTGGCTCTTTGACGGCATTGCCGATCATTGAAACTAAAGCTGGGGACGTTTCTGCCTATATTCCAACCAACGTCATCTCAATCACCGACGGACAGGTTTACCTCGACGGTGACCTCTTCTACTCCGGAGTGCGACCTGCAATTAACGTGGGTATATCGGTCTCCCGAGTCGGTGGCTCGGCTCAGATTAAGGCGATGCGTTCGGTCTCTGGAACTTTGAAGTTGGACCTCGCGCAGTTTCGTGAACTAGAAGCCTTCGCAGCCTTCGGATCGGAGCTTGACAAGGTATCTCAGGCGCAGTTGGATCGCGGATATCGACTAACTGAGATTCTGAAGCAGCCCCAGAATGCACCGGTTTCAGTCGAGGATCAAGTTCTTGCAATCTATGCCGGCACATCAGGAGCAGTTGACGATGTCCCAGTCGATGTAGTTGCCCGATTCATAAATGAGATGACGCAATATGTCCGGGCCAACGCACCAGAGCTTGCTGAAGAGATTAGGACAAAGGGCTCTCTACCAGACCAGTCACGTTTAGATGAGGTAATCGGCCGATTCAAGGCAGGTTTCGACTCCGGCGTCGGCGGGGAGGCCTAGGTCACGTGGCTGGAGGGCAAGAGCGCATACTGCGCCGGCGAATAAAGAGTGTCCAGGCGACCAAGAAGATCACCAAGGCGATGGAGCTCATTGCCGCGAGCCGGATCGTTCGCGCAATGGGGCGAATTAACGAGGCCAAGCCTTTTTACGAATCCATGGTAGCGGTAGTCGAAGATATAGCTGGGTCTGCTGGGCTTCCGAAGAGCCGTTACTTTACTCCTGAACCAGGTGGTTCAAGGGGGATTGTGGTGGTCACCTCCGATAGAGGTCTATGTGGATCTTTCAACTCTGCCCCTCTTCGCTTCGTCGAGAAGTTGATAGCGCGTGACGGTAACGATCAAGGGCGTATTCGTCTCTTCGGTGTGGGTAAGAAGGCTGTGGCATTCTTCAACTACAGGGGCGTACCCTTAGAACTCTCTTTGATGGGAGTCTCTGAGCGCCCCACGTACGAACACGCTCGAACGATCGCTGCAAGTGTCCTCGAAGCCTACGATAGTGGAGTTATATCCTCGGTTGATGTCTTAACGACACGGTTTGTGTCGGCCGGAAACCAGAGGATGGAGATGGTCCCTTTATTGCCGATCGATCCCGATTCGCTCAAGGGTGGCGGATCGAATTTGGACTTTGAGATTGAACCTTCTGCAGAGGAGATTATCGATCCACTGTTACGACTTTACGTCGAGGAGACCATTTTTACCCTTTTGTTGGAGGCTTCTGCCTCTGAATACGCTTATAAGCAGCGTGCTATGAAGGCGGCTACCGAGAACGCAGAAGAACTCGTCAAAAAGTATACGAGAATCATGAACCGAGCTCGTCAAGATGCCATTACAACTGAGATCATGGAGATCGTCGGTGGCGCTGAAGCGTTGAAGGGTTCGGGAGATGGCGACGAGCTCTCCCAGTGATCTTTGAATATGGGCATTATTTGTTTGGCATTCGAATTAGGAGTTGTGTTTAGTGACCGCGGTCTCTGATAGTGATTTGAGGTTGGAGGATGGTCGGGTAGTAGCAATCGTCGGTCCAGTTATCGACGTTGAGTTTCCACCTGAGTCAATCCCTGAGATTAATACCGCCCTTGAGGTGGACTTGGTTCTGGATGGTAAGCAGATTACCGTCGTAGCCGAGGTAGCCCAACAGATCGGCGACGGTAGAGTTCGCTGTGTCTGTTTGCGTCAGACCGATGGTCTGAGGCGTGGAGCAACAGTTAGGAATACGGGCCGTGGAATCTCTGTACCTGTTGGTGACGGCGTCCTTGGCCACGTCTTCAACGTTATTGGTGAAGTTCTTGATGCCGATTCGATTCCTGAGCCAGAGGATTACTGGGACATTCACAGGAGTGCGCCCGACTTCGATCAGCTTGAGCCTCGCGCAAAGATGTTCGAGACCGGTATCAAAGTTATTGACCTCCTTGAGCCATACGTTGAAGGTGGAAAGATTGGTCTCTTTGGCGGTGCAGGAGTTGGTAAGACGGTTCTGATCATGGAGATGATCAACCGAGTTGCCCAGCAGCACGGTGGCGTTTCGGTCTTTGCAGGTGTTGGAGAGAGAACTCGAGAAGGAACCGACCTCTGGATTGAAATGCAAGAGTCGGGGGTTATCGAGAAGGCGGCACTCGTCTACGGACAGATGGATGAGCCACCTGGCGTTCGACTTAGAGTCGCTCTTTCAGCTTTGACCATGGCTGAATACTTCCGCGATGTGAAGAATCAAGACGTGCTTCTCTTTATTGATAACGTCTTTAGGTTTGTGCAGGCTGGTTCTGAGGTTTCGACACTCTTGGGACGCATGCCTTCCGCCGTTGGTTATCAACCAACTCTAGCGGATGAGATGGGTGAACTCCAAGAGCGTATTACCTCTACCAAGGGACGTTCAATCACCTCACTTCAGGCGGTCTATGTTCCAGCTGACGACTATACAGACCCAGCTCCATTTACTACCTTTACCCACCTCGATGCTACGACTGAGCTCTCACGTTCAATTGCATCAATGGGTATCTATCCTGCTGTAGATCCGCTCTCCTCGACCTCGAATATCCTCGCTCCCCACATAGTGGGCGATCGCCACTACAAGGTAGCGACTCGAGTTCAAGAGGTACTGCAGCGATATAAGGAGCTTCAGGACATCATTGCAATCCTTGGTCTTGACGAGCTCTCCGAGGAGGACCGAGTTACTGTTACTAGAGCTCGGAAGATCCAAAGGTTCCTATCGCAGCCATTCTTCGTCGGTGAAGTCTTTACTGGTTTGAAGGGGATCTACGTTCCAATCGCAGACACCATTCAATCGTTCGAGGCACTCGTCGATGGTGAGCTTGATGAGGTTCCAGAGCAGGCGTTTCTAAACGTTGGTGACGTGGAGAGCGTTCTCGCAAAAGCGAAGAGCCTGGCAGGAAACTAAGGATGTCTATGAACTTGCACGCCGAGATTCTATCTCCCGAGAGGGCACTTTTTAGAGGGCATGCTATATCGGTCACTCTTCGAAGTGGCGGTGGAGATATTGCATTTCTTGCTAACCATGCTCCATTTATCGGAAGCGTCGAGATCTGTGTTTGCAAGCTTCAATTCGATGATGGTTCCGTTCGAAAGTTCGCTATTCATGGGGGATTTGTCTCTGTCTCCAAGAATGTCGTGCGAGTCTTAGCGGGGGTCGCAGAGGCTGATACCGATATTGACGTCGAAAGGGCTAGGGCTGCGTTGGACTTTAGCGCCTCACATCAGGTCGGTGAAGGTCCAAGTGACGAGTATCGTCGGGCCCAAGTTCGTCTTGAGGCTGCAAGTTAGGATTTAGATCTGACTTTTTACTTAGAGGCCATAACTTAGAATCTAAGTTATGGCCTCTTTGCGTCTTGGGGTAGTTTTCGCTTTTGATGGCGAAGTTCGTTCTGAAATAGATGGTTTGCGTCGCGCTATTTCTTCACCGCAGCTCTCGATCGTGGAGCCGCATCTAACCTTGTCTAGTCCCACGAACGTTGATTCATCCCGCCTGGTTCCGCTCCTTGTGTCACTATTTGACAGGGTGAGTAACCTCTCACCGATTGAAGTTGAAATTGGACCAACCGGGTCCTTTAGGGTTGACAAGTTTGTTTCGCTCCTCCGTGTTGAAACGGTGTTCGAGCTCCAATCTCTGAGTGAGTGGATTCGTGGCGAATTTGGACTTGGTCAACCACCCTATCCTTTCGTGCCTCATGTCACGCTTTATGACGGTGCCACCGAAGAGATTGTGGAGGGTGCGGAGCAACTTCTTGGTAACTATAAGCGCCGATATTGGTTTGATTCGATCGTCGTTTTTCGGATGAATAAGAAGGGTGCCTATGCGAGATTTGCCGAACCGTTGTTTACCACCGAATTTAGATCTTCAAACGGCGGTTTTGTCACTCGATATTTTCTTTTGAGGGGCGTAGGGGACCTTCTCTCCCAGATCTTTGAAGATGACTTTTACGGTAACCATGTGGGAGGATTTGGTGCGCATATAGCTATCGAGACGGCGGTTGAGGAGTCGTTTACGATCTTGGGATTTGACGACCAAGAAATACCCTCTGCCTTTGTTACGCTTAGACAAACGGGGGCTGTAGCTATGGTTGAGCGTATTTTCGTCGCAGAGGCAAAGCGCGGCCTAGGTTTGAGTCGGGGTGCGCTAAAGGCGGTGGCGTTCTATATGGTAAAAAGAGGTGTTCGCTACCTAGAGGCGCCGATCGTCGAATGTGATGAGCGCCTCGTATTGCTCTTTACTTCACTTGGGGCAAAGGTCATTAGTCGTGATGGGAATGTTTACTCTGATAGATATTCGCTGAATTTGCTTAATCTGTGAGTACTTTCGATCAAACGAACAGTTCCAGACTTCGATCTCATTACTAGGGATTGAGTAACTGCGCCTGTAGGCGTGTACCGCACGCCGCGTAACAGCTCACCATTGGTGACACCAGTTGCAGCGAAGAAGCAGTTTTCACTTTGTATCAGATCGTTGTGTGTTAGGGTCTTGTCGATTTCAAGGCCCGCGGCAATAATCGCCTTTGATTCTGCATCGTCGCGAGGCCAGAGACGGCCTTGGATCTCGCCCCCCATGCTTTTTAGTGCAGCTGCCGATACCACACCTTCGGGTGTTCCACCGATGCCTAGGAGTAGATCAGCGCCCGAGGTTGGCCATGCTGTGGAAATTGCTGCGGCAACGTCTCCGTCGGTTATTAGGTGGACCCTTGCCCCTGCCTTTCGCACCTCTTCGATAATCTCTTGATTTCTTGGTCGGTCGAGAATAACTACTGTTACTTCACGGATAGGTATCGCTTTGGCTTTGGCCACCTCTCTTACATTCTCAGTCGGGGTGAGGTCTAAGCTAATCTTTCCCCTAGATTCTGGACCCGCCGCAATTTTATTCATATAGAAGCATGGACCTGGATTGAACATCGTGCCACGTTCAGAGAGAGCGATAACGCTTAGAGCATTTTCTCGACCGAGAGCCGTAGGGGTTGTTCCTTCAATTGGATCAACGGCGATGTCGACCTTAGGTTCGCTACCGTCACCAATTCGTTCACCATTGAAGAGCATCGGGGCTTCGTCCTTTTCACCCTCGCCGATTACTACTATTCCGTCCATAGCTATGGTGGAAAGGGCGCTTCTCATTGCGTCTACTGCTGCGCCATCGGCCCCATTCTTATCTCCGCGCCCCATCCACCTTGACGCGGCTATTGCTGCAGATTCTGTAACTCGTACAAGTTCAAGAGCTAGATTTCGATCGAGCGACAATTTTTCACTACCCATTCTTTAGATCGTACGAACTTTGCCATAGAGCTTCATCACCCATTAGGGGCAGAGTTAGTAACATTTAGTCACTACTCTATTTCAAAAATTGACTAGATCTTCTTTGGATGAGCATTAGTTCTACTTGCTCTTTGAATACAAGAAATATCTTTCCTGAACCATTTGACGTAACCGTTGATAGTCAACCACAATTTACTTTGGCGAGGCCAGTTGGTGTTGATCTGGTGCGCTTGGCGATTCTGTCGACAGTTTACTGCAAGAGCCGGTTGATGTTGAAATGGTGCGACAAGAATTCCATAGGATCTCTTGGGATTCGAACGAGAGATCCTAAGTGGCTATGAAGCGAGTATCTTATATTTGAGGTGCGCATGGTGATGTCGCTGATCATATTCCCTCGTCTGTTTCCCAGGCTTTGGACCATTTGGCAATCGGAGAAGTGGAAGAATGGGTCTTTATCGACTTGAGGTGAAGTTGTTCGACGATAACGAAACTAGGTGAGCTGCTGCGCGGCGTTCGTTCGACGGATAACCTCCTTTGAATTATCCTGTCTTTATCTATGAATGTTTGGAATCAATTAATGTTTCTGTTTTTGTTAGTTGGATATGAAGTTGATTAATTTATGAAACTAAGTACTAAAAACGGAGAATATTTCCAGGGTAAGCATTAAAATTCTCGATTTAAAATATCTCTTCAATGAGTAGCATAGGTGGTATTTACATACAGCGTCTAGGAGTTTGATTCGAATGAAAACGGTGCTAGACGCTTATACTGCGACTACATAAGTCCAGTTTAGGATATAGAGTCGCTCTTCAAGATAACTGTTATCTTCAAGATACAAATGCCGTTGAATAGAAGATGGTCTAGGCCACTCAATCTTTATTTTAGACTGAATATATTAGCAATAGTTTGAAAAGTTGCTTTTTTAGTCTATATTAATATGGGATTTGCTTATTAAAAGACTGTTTTATAGATACTGCTTTAGTACTTTGCTTTTTGCATAGTTCGAGATTTCAATAGATTGATTGTTTCACTTTGAATCGCGAAGTCAAGCTTTTCAAGCTGGCATACATAGACCGAAAGTCGGTTAATCCGGCGACCGGAGTCAAAGTTGCCTGTAACTAATTTATGGTCCAAGGAGGTCTCGTCGACCCAGCAGGTTTCGGCGATTGGGCTGATTCTGCACCTTGAGAGAGTCTGCCGCTAAATTTTATCGGTTCGGTAAAACTTTGATGAATAGCTTTAGTCAATTGTCATCATTTTTAGCCACGTCGGTTTATTACAGCCCAAGTGGCTTAGATTTCTTCTAGTTTCTATAGCCATGAAGGCCTCACACGTATTTGCCGTTGGTTCGGCGCTTCCTAAAAACCTAGAGAAACTAGAAGATATTGTCTCAAATCTGCGCTGGTCGTGGCATCTCCCATCGGCCGAGTTATTTCGCTGGATCGACCCGGAGCTATTCGAATTAGCCCGTAGGAATCCAGGCGCGCTCCTCGATCGCGTCCGAAGAGGGCGTCTTCTGGAGTTATCGAATGATCCTCGATTTGTAGAGAGTCTCAACCGCATTGCAGCTGACTTGGAACGACACGTTTCGTCCGATGCATACTTTCAAATAAAGTACCCAAATTCCAACCTCGAAGTTGCATACTTTTCACCTGAGTTTGGTATCACCGAGGCCCTGAGTCAATACTCCGGTGGCCTTGGAGTTTTGGCTGGGGATCACTTGAAGAGTGCCTCGTCTCTCGGGGTACCGATTACCGGTGTTGGGATCTTCTATCGGGAAGGTTACTTCTCTCAGTCGCTCAGTCACGATGGATGGCAATTGGAGGACTTTCACCATGATCCCGATTCGGCTCGCCTCACATCGAACGATCCATCAGATCGATTTACCCTAGAGTTTGGAGATGCAACCGCGCAAGTTCAGATTCGAAGAGCTTCAGTGGGTAGGATTCCTTTAATTCTTCTGGATACCGATGTAGAAGGGAATGATCCTTGGATTCGTAACATCTCGGACCGCCTCTACGGGGGCGACACCGAACATCGAATTCTTCAAGAGATACTCCTTGGGATCGGTGGGGTAAAAGCTCTATCACATTTGGGTATCGCCGCGAACGTCTTTCACATGAATGAGGGTCATGCCGGATTTTTGACGATAGCGCGGATGCACTTCTTTGTCTCGCAAGGACTAACTATTGCGGAGGCGATCGAGGCGACTCGATCGACCACTATCTTTACCACTCATACCCCGGTCCCAGCTGGAATCGATAAATTTGACAGAACTCTCGTTGAGCGATACCTCTCAGTTCACTTATCTAAGTTCGATATGAGCGTTGAGGACTTTTTGTATCTTGGCAGTTGTGGAGAGAGGTCCGGAGGAGCTCGTCTGTTCAACATGGCCCACTTGGGGTTGCGGATGTCGAGTCACGCCAATGCCGTCTCGAAGCTCCACGGAGATGTATCGAGAGATCTCTTTGCGGAGTTATATCCTCGTCTAGACGTCAGTCAAGTTCCTATCGATCACGTCACCAACGGAGTGCATGCTCGTAGTTGGACTATGGCCGAGGTGGATGAGATCCTATCTAAGTCGCTCCTTGGCTCATGGCCTGAAGCCGACGCTAGCGAGTTTTCAAAGATGGCTGAGATTCCTTTAAGTGATATCGCAGCTGCTAAAAAGGTGGCCAAAGCGCGCCTCTCTGAATTACTTAGCGACCGACTAGCCCCGAACCAGGTCAAAGAGAGGGTCTCGGGAAAGTCGATGTACTCCAATATTTCCCCTGATACCTTGGTCTTTGGCTTCGCTAGGCGATTTGCACCATATAAGCGAGCCACCTTGCTTTTGTCGGATCCGGAGCGCTTGCTTCGAATTCTAAATGATCCACGGAGGCCAGTTGCTTTTATCTTTGCCGGTAAGGCTCACCCGGCCGACGATGCTGGCAAAGAGCTGATCAAGCGGATTGTGACATTTGCTAGGGAGAATCGTGTTGAAGATAGATTCATCTTTATTCCCGACTACGACATCTCAATTGCGCGCCATCTATATCAGGGTGTCGACGTTTGGTTGAATACCCCGCGCCGCCCCCTAGAGGCATCAGGTACCTCAGGAATGAAGGCTGCAATGAACGGTACCCTTAACTGTTCCATACTCGACGGATGGTGGGCTGAGTGCTACGACGGTCAAAATGGCTTTGCTCCTCTGAGCGCACCCGATGGCCTCTCTATTGAAGAGACCGACTACTTCGAGGCAAATTCCTTGTTCGAGACCATTGAAAAAGAGGTGGTTCCGCTCTACTTCGCTCAGGATGCCAACGGCGAGCGCAAGGGGTGGTACGAGAGAGTTCGTTACTCGATGATCAACCTAATTCCATTCGTCACTGGATCGCGAATGGTGAAGGACTACACCGATAAGCACTACATACCACTGTATCGTCGCTCGCTTGAGCTCTTTGAAGACGAATTTTCCAAACTGCGGGAGTTCACCAATTGGAAAAGTGAGGTCATCTCTGGCTTTGAGAAGGTCTCCCTCTTTAGCTTTGAGGCCCACAACGATGACATGACCGAAGACGGACAGCCTCTATCGCTCCACATTGAGATCGCAGGAGGCGACCTCGCCCCTGGGGACTTTGAAGTCGAAGTCCTCTTTGGCCCAGTCTCTCACCGAGGTATGGACTTTCAGAGCTATGAGACCTTAGTTGCAAAGTATCTAGATTCAAGAGTCGAAAACGACCCAACTCAATCCGATGATGAGGTTCGAGTTATTCATCGTTTTGGCATGACCCTCGATACCGCTACGGGAGGGACCTACGGTTACTTGATTCAGGTTGTACCGACACATCCCCTCTTGGCGTCCAAGTTTGAACTTGGGTTGAGGGTATCTAGCTAGTCATTTCACTGCTTGCAACGGGGGATTTGAATCAGCTTCAGCTACCCGTTGGTGGACTTCAGAGGAGGATTGAGTAGTCAGCGCTCTGAAGTCCAGTCGCATCTTTGGCGTGGAATCTTCTACTTGCCCGTAAATTGAGCCTTACCTGGACCATTCTCTAGAAATGATTTGACCCCGATCTCAGAGTCTTGAGTCTTGAATGACTCTGAGAACAGATCTAGTTCGGCTTCGAGGCCCTCATCGATTGGTGCTTCGATGCCCTTATCGATGGCGGCCTTGGCGAGACCAATCGAGGCCGAAGCTCCTGCTGCCATGGCCCCAACGAAGGAGAGTGCGGTTTCAAGTAGTTCTTCTCTCGATGGCGCTATGGCGTCGATAAGACCTATGGCTAGAGCCTCTTTTGTATCTACGCTTCTGCCACTGAAGATCAACTCTTTTGCCTTTGGAACTCCAATGATTCGTGGCAAACGTTGAGTTCCCCCTCCACCAGGAATAATTCCTAGAAGTATCTCTGGTTGACCAAGCTTGGCTTCGGGAGAAGCCACCCTAAAGTCACAGGCAAGTGCCAACTCGCAACCGCCACCTAAGGCATAGCCGGCGATGGCAGCTACGGTAGGGCGAGGTAGTTGCGCGATTCGATTTAGAGCTGCATGAAAGAGTCCGCCAATCTTGCGTGCCAGAACGTGATCGCCGAATCTAGAGATGTCAGCCCCGGCGGCAAAGATCTTTTCACCACCCCAGACTACTACCGCTCGAGGAAGGTCATTGTGGAGTAGGTCTGCTGCCTCTTTCAATTCGATAAGTAGCTCAGGAGAGAGGGCATTTGCCTTCGGACGATTGAGTTTGAGAATGGCGATCTCCGAGTCGGTTCGGCCAAGTTCGATAAATTCCATTGCTTCTCCAAATCTTAAAATCTTGGTACTTTACTATGATTTCATAAAGTTGACTTCCGGAGCCAACCCGTCGGCGGTACTAAATTCCATCCTCTTTAGAGTTGCAGCCGGATCAACCAACGATGGATCGCAATTGACGCACTTCGATCAGCTAACTTTAGGGGTCAAACAGCAAGGTGGTCTACCAATCACCGCAATGGCGACTACTGCGACCCTTCAAGCATTGAACTTGCCAGGCTGTGGGGATCTAGAGAAAGGTCATCAAGTTTTCTGAAGCTACCGTCTGATTCGCCATCTCTGATGAGCTTTGCGACCTTCGCCTCAATCGTGGCGCGAATGATCCGCTCAACCTCGTTTCGCCTCCTCCTCCTCCGCCTCTCCGCCGTTAGTCCACTTGCGTCTGCCCAGCTTCTGTGAGAGAGGATTGCATCATAGGCTTCGGCTACGCCTTTGCCTTCGGATGCGACTGTTTCGATGATGGGTGGACGAAACTCTTTAGCGGCACTCAGATCGAGCATCGATTCAAGGTCACGGCGAGTCTCTCTGGTTCCCACGCGATCGGCCTTGTTAATGATGAAGACGTCGGCTATCTCCATTAGTCCGGCCTTGTTAGCCTGTATCGAATCTCCCCATCCAGGATTTACAACGACGACGGTAGTGTCCGCTTCGTTTACGATATCAATCTCGATCTGACCTACTCCGACGGTCTCCACGATGGTCGTGGCAAAGCCCACCGCTGACAGTAGGCGGACTGCTTCAGGTACGGCTACGGTCAATCCGCCGAGATGGCCACGAGTTGCCATAGATCGTATGTAGACGCCGTTATCTAGTGCGTGATCCTGCATCCGTATGCGGTCGCCAAGTATGGCTCCTCCGGTAAAGGGCGATGAAGGATCGATCGCAACTACCGCGATCTCTTCATCCTTGGCTCGTATAACATCGATGATTGCCGACGTAAGCGTAGATTTACCAGCCCCCGGAGAGCCGGTAATCCCTATGCTGACTCCGATCTCGCTCTTCGGAAAGGCGAGGCGGGAGACCTCTTCGCCAACTTTGTCGCCTCGTTCAATTGCACTTATTGCGCGAGCTAGGGCGATTCTATTTCCTTCTGCCGCTGCCTTGAAGAGGTCGGTAGCATTCCCAGGCTTCATCTGTTCCCCACTTGAAATCTAATTTTCGCTAAGTTAGCACACTCTCGGCAACAATTTGTTGAAATGTCAGGTCTCGTTGGAGACAAGTTTCAAAGATGCCCCCAGCGCCCCAAAGCGCTCTTCAATTTTTTCGTATCCACGCTGAAGGTGAAGCGGGCCAAATATCTCAGAAGTACCCTCTGCTGCTAGGGCTGCGACCAAGAGAGCTGCGCCAGCGCGAATATCTGGTGCCTTGACCTTGGCTCCAAGGAGGATTTCAACTCCTTCGACTGCGATGTGATGGCCCTGTGTGATCATGTGTGCTCCAAGACGCCTCAGTTCGTCGACGTACTTGAAGCGCCCGGCATAGAGATTCTCGGTTACGATCGATCCGCCATCTGCCGTAGCCAGGCAGGCGACCAAAAGTGGAAGGTAGTCGGTTGCAACCCCAGGATAGGGTAGTGAGGATATCTGAGTTGCTCTAAGGCGGCGATCTGAACTGACCATTATCTGGTCAGTGTCACTCTCTTGAATCGTCACTCCCATCTCCTTGAACTTTCGAAGCACGGTTACCATCTCTTTGGTGCGAATCCCTTCGATAGTTATCTCCCCTTTTGCCATTGCTACAGCTGCTATAGCGGTGGCGGCATCGAGGCGATCCGAAATTACTCGATGGGTGGTTGGGTGTAGGTCTTTGACCCCGGTAATAGAGATGGTAGAGGTCCCCAATCCTTCGATCTTCGCCCCCATTGCATTTAGCATCCGACCTAAGTCAATTACCTCCGGCTCCCGGGCTGCATTGTTGATGGTCGTCTCACCTTCTGCGAGGACGGCTGCCATCAAAATATTATCGGTAGCGGTGTGGCTTGGATAGGCTAAGTCGATCTCGCTGCCGACAAGGAACTCTACCCTTCCATCGATATATCCATGTGCGGATGCGAAGGTAGCCCCGAGGCTCTCTAGTGCATTTAGGTGGATGTCAATTGGGCGATTGCCGAAGTCGTCACCACCGGGCATTGAAATTTTTGCCGACCTTAACCTTCCGAGCAGTGGCCCTAGGACCGTTATAGATGCCCTAATTCGTTCAACTAGCTCGTAGGAGGCGAATGGAGTGATCTCACTTGGGGGTGGCGTGGTAATGACGAGGTGATCCTCGGCAAGAAAAAATGACTTTATATTCATCGATTCGAGAAGTTCACACATTATCTCGACGTCGATAATCCGCGGTACGTTGGTGAGGTGGTGTTCACCCGTTGCCAAGATTGTCGCTGCCATCTCCTTGAGGACTGCATTCTTGGCACCTTGGACGCGAAAACGCCCTTCTAGTGGTTGGCCTCCAATTACGTGAAAGTGTGGCTCGCTCATCGAATTGATACAGCCTTTTGCGCTAGGGGGTCACTTGGTCGAGATTTAGGGTATCTATCCTAATGATCCTAGCGGGAACCTTATCCTTGAAATTATTTCTATACCATCGCGAAAAGTAGCGATATCTAGGGGGTTAGACTCATCTTCGCAATGTCGCTGAGTGAGAGTTGACCGAAGTCGTCGGCTTCGGAAGTAGAGAGTTTTACATTTTTTTATGCCGCGTCACTTTAGATTTGTTGAAACTATTCCCCTCACTGACTCGCAATTTGCAGAACTCTCCAAACCTCGAAGAGGAGTGGTCAGGGAGGTCGCCAATGGGGATGGAACCTTTAGTATCGTTGATGACGACTCACTCTTCTCTAGCTATCTCCGTAAAGTAACCGTTGAAAAGAGCCTCGATGGCACCTTAGAGTGCCGCCAGGAGATAGAGGTTGAATCGTCTATTCCCTTGATAGGAGATCTAATCGTTCGAGGCCTTCGAGGTAGGTTACTGTCTATCGCCTCGACCATCGATTCGCCCCCATGGCTGCCCCCAGATGCTCTTCCTGAGCGCAATTTGAAAGAGCTGATTCGCCTCTTTTTCCTTTCAATCGCGGTCGCCTACTTCACCACCTTGATGGGTCAGACTCTGACATTTGCGGCAAGAGAGTTTGGATCATCGGTGCACGCACAAGCCAATGCCCTCTTTGCATCGAGGCTCGATATTTTCGTAGCGCTACCGATTCTTATGCTAACCAAGAGATTTGGACGCAATGTCACTCTCAGAGCTATGGTGGTCGCCGGAGCACTGTTGTCAGCGTCAACGGCTTTGGCCCCCTCTCTTTTGGCGTTGACGACGCTACAAGTCTTCGCCAAAGCATCCACCGCCGTGGCTGGAATTTTGGTCACGATCTTAGCGGCGGAGAAGGTTCCTTCAAGGGCACGGGCCTGGTCGTTGGCGGTACTTCTCATCGGTACCGCCCTCGGAGCGGGCTCCTGCGACGTGCTCCTTCCGATAGCGGGAATCTCAAATACGTCGTGGAGGATTCTCTATGCAATATCATTGCCATTTGGGATCATCGGATACTTCGCGGTGCGAAACCTCACTGACTCGCAGCGCTATAGTGTCATAGTGGATCGCAGGATCGACTTTAGGGCTATCGATCCAAAGCGCCTCGCGATCGCATCGATGGCGGCATTTCTTACCAATGCCTTTTTGATTCCGTCGACTCAATTTCGCAATGAGTACCTTCGTAACTCCCGTCACTTTAGTGCTGCGGCGATCGGCCTCTTTGTTATTCTTACCAATATTCCAGGTGCACTGGGTCTAGCAATCGGTGGTCGATTCGCAGAGACCAAGGGGCGCAGGGTTGTTGCAATTCTTGGGATCGTCGTTGGGGGTGGCGGTTTAGCTCTAGGATTTTTGACAACCGGTGTCTCGCTATGGATCTGGACCATCATCGGTTCAGCATGCATTACAGCGGTTGTCCCGTCCCTTGGGGTCTATCAGACCGAACTATTCGATACCTCGAGTAGAAGTCTTGGTGGTGGATTGGTAACTTTGGCTGCGCGGATCGGTTCGATTCTGGGAATCTTCTTCGTCGGCTTCTACGGGCAGAGCCATCCCCTCGGAAATTCGCTAGCCCTTCTCTTCATCCCGATGCTACTTCTGATCCCAATATTGATCTTTTTCTTTCCGGAGACCAAAGGTTTGGAGTTAGAGGAGATCTAAAGAATATGTTGCTGGACGAAGGCAGTTACTAGCTGTAATTCGCGCCTCTGTCCTTCGGGGTCTGAAAAGCCGTGGCCGTAACCCTCCATCTTTTCCAGCCTCACATTCGGTCTGGCCCCAGCGAACTCTATCACCGATTCAATGGGGACTACCTTGTCGTTGGTCCCGTGAATGATCAATGTCGGAAGATCCATATCTATGTTCTTTGGAGAACGTTGCTCAAAGAGGTCGAGCGAAGCTGGAAATTTTCCAATAAGGTGCTCAAAGAGGCTCTTTTCAAAGCGATGTGTATGGTTTTGAACATAGGTGATGTCGACCACTGGATAATTTAGAATCAATCCGCGAACCTTATCGTTTAGTGAAATCTCCTTCTCGTCGTTCGCTATCGCGATCTTGCTCAATCTGTGGGCGGCTGCAACTGCAACGACCCCAGCGGCAGAGCCCCCGGAGATGATTATCGGAGCGGTTGGCTCTGTAAGTTGGGCTACATGTTGTATGACTGCCAAAGTATCGTCGACGTCGGCGACTGCGTACCTGTTACTTAGTGAGAGCATGAAGGAGTGGCCATAACTACTTGAACCGCGCTGATTAAAGGTTACTACTGATATTCCCAGCTGATTTAGAAGGGGTATCTTTGGGTTCCAGGTGACTTTGGATGCACCGATAGGCCCACCATGGATAAGTACCATCAACCCTATCTCTATCTCGGCCCGATAGATGTGGCCACTTATCGTAAATTCGTCGCCCATATCATCGGTCGATTCGACAGAGAAGGACTCTGGTTCTTTGAGTCGCGCTCGCTCGACTAGCGGGTAGCTACTGTAGATCAAAGTTTTATTGCTTGAAACTTTGTCATCACTCGACCGAGAAGAATCTAATCCAGTGATATTGGTGGGTGTTTTAGCTCCGCTTCTAATTGCAACGATCCCTCTTGAAGTCGGTGCCGGTACTTCAAAGTGTCCATATTCGAGCTCGTTTGCCTGCAAACTATTCAAGTTGACTCGAATCAAGGTGGAGTATCCGTCAGAGTAATTTTGGCAGTAGATGCTGTCTTCTCCGTCGTTATAGCAGTAGGTTCGTTGACCAAATCCATAGTCGTAGTCGCCCTGATCGAGCTGATCAGGCAGGAGTATGGTTCGCTCCGTACCCCGGTGCAGCACTATCTTTAAATGATCTTCGACTACGGCTATGTAGGAGAAGTACCTGCCACCTCCGCCAAATTGAGGTTGAGAGTAGATCGGTGATGGGTAGAGGTCGACTGCTACCTCGGATCTACTTCGCAGTGAAAATGTCCTTAGGCTGCTTCGAAAGAAGGGCATGGTAGAGTCGAGCCAAAATCTAAATGCGAACAGGTCACTGTCGAGTGATGCGACTGGATCAGCCACGAAATAGTCGTCGTCCCCGAGGCTTCTCTCATCGAAGAGCACCTCTGAGGTTCCGTCCATTTCAATTCGGACGATCAATCTCTCGTCGACGACGGCAACTATCGAATCGATCGGATCGATAAATGAGAAGTGGTCTACCTTGATATTTGAGATTACAGAACAAGTGCCATCATGGCGCAGTAGGTTCAACCGTCCATCTACTCCAACGAAGACCTCAGTACCTTTCTTGGACATCTGGTAGAGCTTGTCGGTGGCGCGATAGGGTCTAGAAATTGCAATCTTATCTTCAGCTACCACAAGGTAGGAAGGGTGCTCGACTGCAGTGCTGCGCTTGACCTTGACCCTATATCTTCCATCATCTTTCTCTGCAATAAAGCAGATCAGATCCTCCCTCTCATTTGAGACGAGATTACTCAAGGTGGCAGTGGAGCTGTAGGTCTTGATTAGGTCGTCGATCTGTTCTGATCCCATTGGGTTGCCTTTATCCGAGGTTTAACTGTAGTTTTGCCAACCCTCGAATGGCTTGAATGATTGCACTGTGGTCCAAGTCGCCACCTCCTGAGAGAGAGACGGCAGTTAAGAGTTGGGTCGCCAGAGCGGTGACGGGAGCACTTACCCCTTTTTCTTTGGCGTAGTCGAGGGCAATCTTGAGATCCTTTAGGTGTAGGTCAACTTTGAAGCCTGGCTCAAACCTACCCTCTATCATCGACGCCCCCTTGGCCTCTAAAAGCGCTGAACCCGCTCTTCCGCCACCTAGGGCGGCTAATGCGTCGACGGTTGAAACAGAGTCGTCAAGTAGTAGCAGTGCCTCAGATAGAGCGGCTAGAGTTCCCGCGACTATAACTTGATTCGCGGCCTTTACCTTGCTGCCCGATCCAGCTCCTCCTAGGTATCTTGGGGTGCCCATCGGGGCAAAGAGGCCTTGGGCCCGATCGAAGGCTTCCCGGTCGCCCCCTACCATTATCGATAACTTTCCAGCTATAGCACCTACGTCTCCGCCTGAAACAGGCGCGTCGAGCGCTGCGATTTGATTGCCCTTAGCGATGTTGTAGATCTCCAACGATAGGGACGGATCTTCAGTTGCCATATCGATAAGGATTGTTTCGGGGTCAAGCTGGGCAATTAATCCATCTGGCTCGAAGAGTACCTCACGTGTGGATTTGGGAGTAGGCAGCATCGTAACGATGAACTTTGCTCCTTCGGCTAGTTCTCGATACGAGGTCGCGTGAACAGCGCCCTTGGTTACTAAGCGGTCGATGGGGCCGCGAGATCGCGAGATTACGTGTACGTCAAATCCGGCGGATAATAAATTCTCCGCCATGGGGGCGCCCATTAGCCCAAGTCCAACAAAACCTACTTTGACATTCATCGAAAGCTCCAAAGTCCTAAACGCCTGCGAGATGATCCTAGTCAGATTCGCAATGAGGTCCTTGAATGGTGATAACAAGTAGTCTATGAGCCAGTCAAATCCCACGATAAGCAATGACTGAGAGTTACCTATTTGCTTTAAAGGTCCGACTTGTTTGTCACGATAATGTATTGGTGAGATTAGGAGTTATTTGAGACGAAATCGATTTCAAAATCTTCAAAATTGGCCAACTTCTCAAATCGTGAGATGATGTGATGACGGGGTTTGTTTTTTCGTGATACGCACGGTACGTCTCCCAATAAAAAACAGCCTGTGAGTATATTCAGAGGAATCTGTTTTGAGATGAAGAAGTGGTTTGACCCGGAAGAGCACTTTAGGACTGTACGGGATATGGAGGCGTCGTTGTCAGAAGGTGCGAATTTAGATGGAAAAACTGGTATCGCATCAAGCGTTTCAGAGGTTGTGAATGTCCTTGGAGACACCTGGAGCATTTTGATTATACGAGATGCTTGTATGGGGGTATCTAGATTTGATGACTTTCAGAGACACCTTGGAGTCGCTCGAAATGTTCTCTCAAATCGAATCAAAAAATTAATTTCGGTTGGAATTTTGGCCCGCGTGGCCTATAGCGAAAAGCCACTTCGATACGAGTATCGCCTCACCGAGAAGGGGTCGGAGTTATGGGTGCTAATCGCTGTACTGCGGCAGTGGGGTGATCGCTGGATTGCTCCAGAGGGCAAAGCGCCATTCTCCGTCAGCCATAAGGGCTGTGGTGGCACCCTAAACGCGAAGGTTGAATGCAATAGCTGTTCCACTGACGTGAAGTTTCTAGATGAGATGGCTTGGAGTTTTGTCGGTGAGTCTGCGGAAGAAGAGGCCTTTTGGAACTCACGACGTTCCAATGAACTTATCGAAGACTCGACTGATTAGCGCGTTCTAGCTGCGTAGCACTTTCTGCGATGTTTTTCGTCAATTGCGATACCCTTGCGGGATTATCGCTGTTCGCTAGAGCTTTGGAAATAGCTTGATCTACAAGTGGCGTCGGTCACTTAGGTAGGCTAGGGTCGATTTATGTGATTGCTCCTTATGACATCAGGCAAGTTAGCCCAATAACGTACTTTCGACGTGGTTTTATAAAGGCCCACAAGGGCCTAGTTATTCGATTCGAATTCGACATAGTGGGTGAGCCAAAGGTGCCACTTAGGTCGTTGTTAGCTTTGGTACCTGCTGATCAATTGAATTCCGAAGACCTTGCTAAATCATTTTTCGATCCATCTTTGGAGCTCTGGCAACTCGAATCCGAAGTCAACGATCGTTACGTGGTCGAAGTAGAGTTTGACAATACTGGCCTCTACTACCCAGTTCTTTGTGCGTGGACCGATGAGGTCGATAGATTGATTGGCCTAGCAGCTAAGAAGCGTAGTGTCGGGGATACCTTCGATCTCGAAATCCAAGATATCGCCACCTATCTCAAAGGACAATTGTTAGATGAGGAGTTGATCAACTTCGCAACCTTCATGCTGGAAAGTAATGAAGAGTCTGTTCTCAATCGCCGTTTGGCGATTGAAGAATTGATTTCAG
The DNA here is from genome assembly GCA_021805205.1 of Actinomycetes bacterium. Classification (GTDB taxonomy): domain Bacteria; phylum Actinomycetota; class Acidimicrobiia; order Acidimicrobiales; family Acidimicrobiaceae; genus Acidithrix. Next base: position 19,628 of record JAJZFV010000021.1, read on the forward strand.
TTCTTGAAGGAGGTGAAGATGTTGAGTCGAAGCTGTCGCATCTCTTGGTCGAACAGTCAACTTTTATGGCCCACCTTCCCCGAAGGCTATCGCTGTTGACTACCTTCAAATGTCAAGGAGTCTACGTTGAAGATCAACGCTCCGCATTTAGTAGTTGGTACGAGGTATTTCCTCGCTCGGTAGGCGGCCTCAGGGGCGTAATTGAACTCCTTCCCAAGGTTAGTCGCCTCGGATTTGACACCCTCTACCTTCCTCCGATTCATCCAATTGGCCACACCAATAGGAAGGGGCCAAACAATGCAGTCATTGCAGCTGAAGGCGACGTTGGATCGCCCTGGGCCATTGGTTCTAGCTTCGGTGGCCACACTGCTATCGAACCATCTATCGGAACTCTTGCTGACTTTGACTACCTAATTGCCCGTGCTAGAGAGGCAAATATTGATGTTGCTTTGGATATAGCGCTTCAATGTTCTCCCGATCATCCATGGGTTCGCGAGCATCCCGATTGGTTTGTAACTAGAAGTAACGGCGAGATTGCATACGCAGAAAATCCTCCTAAGAAGTATCAAGATATCTATCCGATCTACTTCTTCGCCGACGACGATGATCGAGCATTGCAGCAGTGGGCCACGATCTATGAGGTACTGGTTTTTTGGATAGAACGAGGCGTCAGAACATTTAGGGTCGATAATCCTCACACAAAGCCTCTTTCATTCTGGAGATACGTGGCCAATCGACTCCGAAGGGAATGTCCGGGAGTGGTCATGTTGGCTGAGGCATTTACGATGCCCAAGTTGATGATCGCCCTTGGAGAGCTTGGATATTCCATGAGCTACTCCTACTTCACTTGGAGAAATTCGAAGTGGGAGCTGATCGAATACGGTAAGGAATTGTCATCGGTTGAGTACGCCTCCTCGATGCGGGCGAACTTCTGGCCAAATACACCCGACATTTTGCCTGACAATTTACGCGAAAAGCCCCTTTCGTCTTTCGCCATCAGGGCTACTTTGGCAGCAACCATGGTTGGATCTTGGGGCATATACTCTGGCTTCGAATTTGGCGAAAACAAGGCGGTCAAAGAAGATTCCGAGGAGTACCTCGATTCCGAGAAGTACCAGATAGTGGTGAGAGACCACATGCAGAGTGCACCTCTTGAAGGCTTGATATCGCAATTAAATGAATTTCGTCGGCGAAACATTGGTGCGATATCGAACGGCTACTCTTTTGTCGAAGTCCCTACCGACTCAGATGCAATCCTCGCCTTTTTGCGGCGTGACTCCTGTGTAGATCGTGCGATCTTGGTGGTTGTGAATCTGGATCCAAACAATGTCTCTCAATGCATGATGGAACTGTGGCCAATTAGGAGGTCGATGGCTCTCGACGGTGACTTTGAGGTCTTTGATTACTTTACTGGAGCTCTTTATAGTTGGTCGGGCGATCGAAGCTATATCAGGCTGGATCCGACAGTTCAGCCGGCACACCTCTTTGAGATTTCCATTTAGTAAGTCGTTGTCGGTGGAAGACTATAAGCAGGCCATAGCGTAATTTCACTAATTTTCAAAAGTACGAATAAAAGGTCATTCGGAGTCGCTTTTTCCGATCTTTGATCTATAGAATTTCGGCTACGATACCGGCACATTAGTAGCTGGTTAGGTTATTGGTGGCTGGGAGAAGCGTAAGCGTGTCTAACTTTGAGTTATCGGCAGATTGGTACAAGAAGGCGATCTTCTACGAAGTCCTAACAAGAGGCTTCTATGACTCTAACAACGACGGAACCGGTGATATCCGGGGTCTTATTGAAAAGTTGGACTATCTTGAGTGGCTTGGAATCGACTGCATCTGGCTTCTCCCTTTCTATGAGTCACCACTTCGAGATGGTGGCTACGATATCAGCGACTTCCTAACGGTTCTTCCGAGCTACGGCTCCGTAGGTGACGTTGAGGAGCTCATTGAAAAGGCTCATAACCGTGACATCAAGGTAATTGCCGACTTAGTTATGAATCACACCTCCGATAAGCACCCATGGTTTATCGAATCGGCATCTTCTCGTACTAACGACAAGGCCGACTTTTACGTCTGGAACGACGATCAGGATCGGTACAAAGAGGCACGAATTATCTTTGTCGATACCGAGGTATCTAATTGGACCTACCATGAAGGAAGGGGTCAATACTATTGGCACCGCTTCTTCTCCCACCAGCCTGACCTCAACTATGACAATCCTGAGGTAGGCCGAGCCATGGTAGACGTATTGCACTTTTGGCTCGAGAAGGGTCTCGATGGTTTTCGTCTCGATGCAGTGCCATACCTCTTCGAACGAGATGGAACTAACTGCGAGAACCTCGATGAAACCCATGACTTTCTAAAAAAGATAAGAACTGAAGTCGACTCTCGTTACACCAACAAGATCCTTCTTGCCGAGGCGAATCAGCTTCCACACGAGGTAGTTGAGTACTTCGGGGATGGCGATGAGTGTCACATGTCGTTTCACTTTCCGATCATGCCCAAGATGTTCATGTCGGTAAAGAAAGAGTCGGGGGAGCCTCTATTGGAGGCGATAGCCGATACACCTGCGATCCCCGAGGGGTGCCAGTGGGGTATCTTCCTAAGGAACCACGACGAGTTGACCCTCGAGATGGTAAACGACGAGGAGAGGGACTTCATGTACGCCGAGTACGCCAAGGACCCTAAGGCTCGAAGAAACGTCGGAATCGGTAGGCGACTTGCTCCCCTGATCGACAACGATCGACGGGTAGCCGAACTCCTTCACATGCTCCTTCTATCGATGCCCGGCTCTCCGGTTCTCTACTACGGCGATGAGATTTTGATGGGCGACAACCTGTTTTTGGGTGACCGCGACGGGGTGCGCACTCCCATGCAATGGACTTCAGACCGCAACGGAGGCTTCTCTCGCGCTGACTATAGCGAGATCTACTTGCCGCCACTTATGGATCCGGTCTTTGGCTATCTCCGAGTTAACGTAGAGTCGTCGATGAAGGATCCGAGCTCATTTTTAAATTGGTTGCGGAAGATGATTTGGCTTCGCCGCAACTACGACGTATTCGGTATGGGAAGTTTCGACGTCATCCACTCAAACAATAAAGCTACCATTGCCTACGTGCGCCATCTGAGCGAAGATGGGTCGACGGTCGTTTGTGTCTCCAACTTCTCGGCCCGAACGCAATATACGACTATCGATCTTTCGAAGTTTATAAATGTTCAACCCATCGAGTTTCTTGGAGGCGAGCCGTTCCCAGTAATTTCGGGTGACCCATATGCCCTAACACTTGCACCCTATGGGTCGATCTGGTTGGATCTTTCGATCCGTAAGTTCTAGGAGGGGTCGGTGGCGTCAAATTCGATAGAAGTTGGCAACTACTTTCTGAATAAATACGCCGTGGTTGATGCCCGCCCCCGGTGGCTACCCAAAGACGCGATACTCGTCTCGGTCGATTCAGATGGTCAAGTTGCCCAAGTTGGCGCCAATACATTTTTCCCGATGAAACTGATTACAGACGGAGCTATAGCCTTTCGATTCGTAGCAGTCGAGGTAAACGATGGTCAGGCAATTCATCTAACGGAACTCTTTGAGACCTCGCCCGTTATCTTTACTTCGTATATGCGAGGAAGATTATTTGAATCGAGGGAGTCAATTTCAATAGGGTTAGATAGGAATGGTTCAGTTATGACTCCTATCGCCCTAGATCAAACCAACTCCTCCTTTCTCATCGGCGAATCGATCTTTGCTAAGTATTACCGAAAGATCGACCCATTTAATCGTGAGGCAAGGTACTACCAGGAGATGAAGCAGTCAGCTGCTGTCACTCCTTACTTTGGTAAGGTTGTTGACTCGGCCGGAAGAATAGAGTCCATCCTTACTGGAAGCCTCAAAGATCCAAAGAGCCTATTTCAAGTAACCGTCGATGCTATGAGGGCTGGCGACTGGAACTCGGTCATGGCAAATATCGCTTCTGCCGGCAAGGCATTGGGAGAGGTTCACTCCGCAATCTCTGAAATTAGCGCTGACTCAGTGGGGTTACTCGATTGGTATGTCGGTAGGTGTTTGGCGCGAGGGGATGAATTTGACGGTGAGGTAGTCGGGGTAGATTTGGGCCAAACAAAGTATTTCGTGGAAGTTGGAGAGACCTTGAGATCCCTTGGTGGAAACCTTGGAAACAGCCCATCTCACGGCGATTTTCATCTTGGTCAGTGCTTGATCGAAGGCGGACGTGTCGTCGTCATAGACTTTGAAGGAGAACCAGTTGGTGAGGGGTTACACCCCTTCGACAGTACCTTTCGCGACATCAGTGGAGGACTTCGTTCTCTTTCGTACCTGGTAGGAGTAGCTATAGCACCTGAGGCGGTGGTCGATCTATTTGATCGTGTCATTGAAATGCGAAGAGAGTTTTTGCGGGGATATGTCTCTAGTCCAACTGGTGCTGAATTAGTGTTGAGTGAAAGCTGCATGGAAGCAGTCGCATTCTTTGAATTTGAGAAGGCATGTTACGAACTTCTCTACGAAAAGACCTTTCGCCCAGAGTGGATCGATATTCCAGCTTCATCGGTACGCCAAGTTGGGGAGGCGCTCAAGGGTCGATCGTCTTGGAACGCTGTCCGAGGAGCCGAAGACCGAGTCGAATCTATCGCAAACTTTTACCGCCGTTAGTACGGGCTCAAAGCGTACTTGAAGAACTTTAGGGGGACCACAAATGGCAGAAATTAAAGTCTTGGGTGAGTTGGATGTATACCTATTCGCCGAGGGTCGTCATCCTCGGATTTTTGACTTTATGGGGTCTCACGCTGGGTATCTCGGAGATCGTTTTGGAACCTATTTTGCAGTTTGGGCACCTCGGGCATTGACAGTGGCCGTTATTGGCGACATGAATGGCTGGGATCCTAATATTGCGTACCACCTCAATAAATTCGGTGACTCGGGTATCTGGCATGGTTTCATGGAAGGTTGTGGACCAGGTCTTCGCTACAAGTACCGGATTGAGGTTAGTTTTTCTAACTTCGTAGAGCGCTCCGACCCATTCGCTCGGCAGGCAGCCAATCCTCCTAGTGGTGGCTCGATTGTGGCCTTTGATGACCAGTATCAATTTACAGATACCAAGTGGCTCGACGATAGGGCCTCTTGGTATGGACGTCTTCCAATGTCTATCTACGAAGTCCATCTCGGCTCCTTCGTACGTGACCCGGCAAATCCGGAGCGAATACTTAGCTATGACGAGATCGGTGACGCACTGATTCCTCACGTTGTAAAACTTGGATTTACCCATATAGAACTGATGCCGATCAATGAGCACCCTTTCTACGGCTCGTGGGGATATCAGACCACTTCAATGTACGCTCCGACGGTTCGATATGGATCCCGCGATCAACTGCGAAAGTTTGTAGATCGTTGTCATAACCACGGAATTGGTGTGATTTGCGATTGGGTACCGGCGCACTTTCCTAAAGATGAATTTGCCTTAGCTAACTTCGATGGAGGACCACTTTTCGAAAAAGAGGATCCCAGAATGGCGAACCACGGGGATTGGGGAACTCTGGTGTATAACTACGCATCACCCCACGTGCGTAACTTTCTCATTGGATCGGCCCTCTGTCTGATGGAGGACTTTCACTTTGATGCGCTGCGGGTGGACGCGGTAGCGTCGATGCTCTATCTGGACTACAGCCGTGGCGAGTGGATTCCAAATAAGTACGGTGGAAATGAAGATTTAGAGGCTATTGACTTCATGAAGGCGATGAACGAAGCGATTCATCAGGCGGGCGGTACCACCATAGCTGAAGAGTCGACCGCCTTTCCTAGAGTTTCGCAACCGACCTACGACGGTGGTCTTGGCTTTGGCTTCAAGTGGAATATGGGATGGATGCACGACACCCTTTCCTATCTGAGTCGCGATCCGATGTACCGAAGTTACCATCACGGTGAGATCACCTTTGGATTCCACTACGGATTTTCCGAGCACTTCATATTGCCACTCTCTCACGATGAGGTGGTCCACGGCAAGGGATCCCTCTATAGAAAATTCGCCGGCAATCACTTTGATAAAATATCAACTGTCAGAGGCCTCTTTGCCTGGATGTGGGCTCACCCTGGCAAGAAGATGATCTTTATGGGTAACGAATTTGCTCAAGTCGATGAGTGGAACCACGATCGAAGTCTGGACTGGCATCTGCTTGAATCGCCACTGCACCATGGCGTAGTGGCGTTAGTGTCGCGTCTTAATGACCTTTATAAGAGCCTTCCGGAGCTCTTTGAAACCGACATTGATCCATCTGCTTTTATGTGGATTAGAGGAAGTGACGCAAACCGCAACCTGTTCATTACGATGCGTAAGTTGGCCTCCGACAGCGATATTGGAGTGATAATTGTCGCTAACTTCTCAGGCTGGAAGTACGAGCGTCTTGAGGTTGGGGTTCCAAAGGCGGGTCAATACCGCGAGTTAATAAATAGTGATTCACTAGATTTCTCTGGCGGGGGAGTCGTGAATGATTCGATCATCAAGAGCGAAGCGGGTGAGTGCGATGGCTTTGCCAATCGTATTTCGATATCAATTGCGGCAAATTCGGTGGCTTGGTTCAGATATGTTACCGAGAAATAGCATCGACACCTTAAATTTGCTGCTACTTTGAATGGATGAAAATGCTGAAGGAATTCAAGACCTTTATACTGCGTGGAAACGTCGTTGACCTCGCGGTTGGTATAGTAATTGGTGCAGCCTTTGGGGCGGTAGTGACCGCATTAGTCAAAGACTTGATCACTCCGCTAGTTGGTATTTTAGGCAAATTCAACTTTTCTGCTCTTCACTTTGTGATCAATAAAAGTAACTTCCTAATTGGCGATTTCCTAAATGCGGTTATAAGTTTTGTAATCTTGGCTGCAGTAATCTTCTTCTTTGTTGTAAAGCCGGTCAACTCTCTGGTCTCAAAGACTAAGAAGAATGCGCCAGTTGCAGATCCAACTACCAAGAAGTGCCAGTATTGTGCCTCTGAGATCGCTATCGAAGCAACTAGATGCCCCTACTGCACCTCGGACCTAGTAGAGCCGTAGACATCAGCTAGCTTTTGCATTCGGTATTTAACTCGAAAGTGTTCTAGTAGCCAAGAGGCACTGATTAGAATCACTAGAACGTTTGCCCGGGTGGCGGAATGGTAGACGCAGGGGGCTTAAACCCCCCGGACCTGAAAGGGTCATGCGGGTTCGAGTCCCGCCCCGGGTACGCGTATCCTCTCCTGGTGCAACTTCATTCAAGCTCCTTCGAGGGCTCTGCTATCGGTTAAATTAGCTGGGCAATCCGTGGCGTAGCTGTTCAAATATCTCTTCTATCATCTGTTTATATGCAATTGTCACGGATCGCCGCAGATGAGATATTTGGACCTCTTGGGGATTTCGTTGCCATAGGGGTCGATCTTTCGTCGCAAAGGGGGCCTTCGATTGAGGTCGTTGGAGATGCTTCGAGGGTATTTTTCCTAGCATCAATCTCCAAGTTAATAAGTTCAGTTGGCCTTCTCGTCGCCTTTGAAGAGGGGTTGTTCGGATACGACTCCGTTGTAGCTCCTTTGCCGACTCCGTTAACTGTGGCAGACCTCCTCTCTCATTCTTCGGGACTCCCATTTGACGTTGATGGAGAGGTGACTATCGAGGTGGTCGGGGCGTTGTTGCGCGGTGAGATCTCGTTCGACCCCTCGTTGGTTGCAAAGCGGCAGACCAAGCGAATCTATTCGAATTTGGGCTTTGAATTGATGTGCTCTTTTGCGGAGGCAAAGAGCGAGATGTCGCACTACTCCTACCTTCGAGAGGCGATACTTGCTCCCCTTGGAATCTTTTCAATTCGATTAAGCAACGAGAGATTTGAACGTAGTGGTCCGACAGGTGGTGCAGCTCGCCTCATCGGTAGCGGCGAGGATCTTCTAAAGCTAACACTAGAGCTCTTTAGACCAACACTTTTTCAAAGAGCTACCCTCGATTTTGCGGCCTCTGTGCAAAATCCTCTTTTGAGTGGAGTTCTCCCCGGTTTTGGAAGGTACGAGGCGAACGCCTTTGGCCTTGGCGTTGAGATACACGCAAGTAAGAGTCCTCACTGGATGTCTGATGCCACCTCGGCAGATACCTATGGCCACTTTGGCGCCTCTGGAGTTTTTATTTGGATCGATCCCCACTCCAAGAGGGGGCTAATCTTTCTGGGCGACCGGGACTTCGGAGCTGATCATCGACGGCTTTGGCCGATTTTATCGGAGCGCTTTGCGCTCTCTTAGATCAATTGCCGTTGCTTCGATAGCAAACTACCTCACTATGGTATTTTACAAAGGGTGCTTGCCATTGAAAGTTAGAGGAGCTATCGTGGCTGATTCAAGGCGTATTTTAGTCGTGGACGACGAACCCGTTATCGTCGACCTAGTCCGTACCGCCCTCGAGGATCCAGAGACCCTTATCCGTTCCTGTGGTACCGGACAGAGTGCCATAGATGTAGCTACAACGATGATTCCAGATCTTATAATCCTTGACGTCATGTTGCCGGATATGGACGGCTTCGAGGTGCTAGAGAGGATTAAGGCGAACTGGAGAACCACATCGGTGCCGGTACTTTACCTTTCGGCTCGCCGAGAGGTTGATGACAGAATCTATGGTTTGAGGTTAGGTGGTACGGACTACGTAGTCAAGCCTTTTGAGGTAGAGGAGCTCCGGGCCCGTGTAAATACAATTCTGAGCCGAACCATGAGGGTGGCTGCACCGGCCGAGAGCTTGAAGGTAGGTGATTTAGTCGTCGACTTGACTCGACAAGAGGTCAGTCGTGGCGGAGTCTCGATCGATTTGACTCCAGCGGAGTACCGCCTTCTCACTTATCTCATGATCAATGCCAACCAGGTGGTGACCAGGGCGCAAATTCGAGACACCCTCTGGGACGATGAAGTGGAAGATGCAGCCAATCAAATTGCGGTCTATATCAGCTATCTCCGCAGAAAGATAGATGCAACTGGAACTGCGATGATCCGTACCATTCGAGGCGTTGGATATTCAATTAGGGCTCCCCATTGAAGCTGAGGTTTCGTCGCTCCTTGGGGGATGTGAAGGGAACTTTGAAGAGAAGGATCTCTTCATTTCTCCTGGTTTCAGTGGTGGTTGCGGTTGGATCCCTCGATGTAGCCTCATTCTTAGTAGAGTCCAATTACTTGAATAACACAGACAAAACACGGCTCATTAGCTCTAGTTTTATCGTTACCCGAACCCTACTTGCTGACTACGAGAGTAACACCCTAAGCGCTACTACTAACGTTTCCAAACCTGCGTTGGTAAGCTCCGGTAGTAATGTGCCTCCTATTCCGCGCTCACGGGGTGCACTTTTTTCATCCGGGGCAACGCCGCGAGGTTCCCGAATTCCAAGTGGAACCTGCGCCTTTCTTTATTCGATGAGTGGTCGATACCTAGGCAGTTTGACATTTGGTCTTTCAGAGCCATCCAGTCGACTACCACCTTTGAATGAGATCTCCTCGAAGACTCTGAAGAGTTACCTCGAGCGTGGCTTCTTTGTCATAGGTTCTAACGACCGTTCACTTCCCTATCTTGGACTTGCGCGCAGCCTTACACAAAGTAGGGGGTATGTGATAATTGCGCTTCCAGTCGCCGATGCTCGATCGACCCTTACAACTCTTGCCATAACTGAGTTGGCAGCAACGTTATTGATCGTTGGAGTGCTACTTCTTGCGGCAAGCGTCGTTGTCGGTCGCGAAGTTCTGCCGCTAGAGCGGTTATCGGCTGTAGCAGAGGAGGTTTCGAAGGGCAACCTAGGTGTAAGAGTTGATATCGAGAGCAATAGCAGAGAGGTCGAGAGCTTGGTCAAATCTTTCAACTCGATGGTGAGCGCTCTTGAAGGACAATTTAGGGCCAGGGAGGAGGCATCGATATCCCTGCGCGAGTTCATGGCTTCTGCCAGCCATGAACTAGGAACACCACTCACTGCTATCCTCGGCTTTTCAGAGATTCTGCTCGAACGCGATCTAGGTGACAAAGAAGAGGCGTCGATCGTCAATAGGATTCACGAAGAGGCACTGAGATTAAATCTCTTAGTCTCTGATCTTTTGAATATCTCTAAGTTCGACAAGCCCAAACCCCTGGACTTCGAGGTAATTGAACTTGGTGAATTTCTCTTCGACATAGTGGAATCGTATCGGCTTCGGGAGCCGACGGTAACTTTACTCTCTGATATTCAGAGTGAAGTTTACGTAAGGGGGGATCGACTTCGACTGCGCGAGGTTCTTGACAATTTCTTCACAAATTCTCTTCGTCACAGCGGCCTAGCTACGGGTCTGGTCATTGAGGTGACCTTATTAGAAGAGGGTGCAGAGGCGTTTGTAATATTTCATGACAATGGAGTTGGTATCTCCGATGCCCTCGCCCCTCAGATCTTCAAGCCGTTCATTCGTGGTGATAGGAGCAGGGGAGGTAGCAAGGTGGGTTCGGGCCTTGGACTATCGATTGCGGAACGGATTATCATTTCCCACGGTGGGCGAATTACTTGTGAACCAGACGATGGTGCTACCTTTGTCCTTCGTCTCCCGGTAACACGTTGGCCCTAGAAGGGTGCAATACCTTTCTATGAAAGATATGTCGTTCAAGTAAACGATATTTTTCTTCCATAATTTATTGGGTTCTACAATCGCTTTTGTGACTGGAAATTTAAGGTAAAAGTCCTTGCAGAATAGGTCTTCGATCGTAAAAGAGGGCCTCCTCGGGAGATAGCCTTCACCTTCGACACCGTCAATTTAAGTAATTTACACAGAAATGCGCTAGGGAGCCTTAAGGATGTTCAATTTTGATATCTCCGGGGCATGTTTGGCTTTTAGCCACTTTGCGATTCAGCTGAATACTTAGAGGGTGTCTTTAAATGGAAGATGGTAAAAATCGACGAGCTAGAAGAACAACGACCTTTGGCGCCGTCGTGGCGTTGCTGGTGGTCTCGAACCTTGCCACGTGGTATTTGACTAAGCGCACTACGGCTAAAGGTGCTAACGGAACGCCGATAATCAAAACGTCAACTGTTTTGCAGACGGTCTCCACTGGAACTATCTCTCGAACCGTTGCCACCACCGGGACCGTAGAGCCAGGCGATAGCGCAGACGTCAACTTTGCTGTTGCAGGAAGAGTGACTGCGGTGAATGTAAAGGTTGGCCAGAGCGTTACAGCCGGTCAATCGCTGGCAACCGTAGATTCGACCACGCTAGCTGCGACCCTAAACTTGGATCAAGCGACGCTGGCTAACGACCAAGCTCAACTTACCACAGACCAGACAAACTCTGCATCGGCGCAACAGATCGCCGCCGATAACGCCGCTATCGCCGCTGCGCAAACGCAGGTATCTAATGCTCAGGCCTCATTGAGTGATGCCAATTTGACCGCACCGATTGCTGGAACTGTAACCGCTGTCAACCTATCAGTTGGACAACAGGTAAATGGAAACGGGACCAGCGCCTCGGCTGGGGGCGCTGGAGGAGGGGCTAACTCTTCCACCTCAAGTGCTAGTTCGTTGAGTGCCCAGTTTTCCATAATCGCTACAAATTCATATACTGTGACTGCGTCGGTTACCTCGGCACAGGTAGGGCAGATTCAAAGTGGAGATCAGGCGACGATTACGGTACCTGGTTCGCCGACGGTGGCCTATGGCGTCGTTTCTTCGGTAGGGCTAGTCGCCTCTACTACTTCCGGGGTCTCTTCTTTTCCTGTTACCATTGACGTAACCGGTACCCCATCGGGCCTCTACGCCGGCCTTTCGGCCGATGTCTCAATTGTTACACAGGTTGTTCAAGATGCGATTCTGGTTCCATCAACTGCACTTTCGGTTTCTGGTTCCCAAGAGGTACTCTCCCTCGACCAAAACGGAAATAAAGTTCCGACCGCCGTTACTACTGGAGTGACCTCTGGCGGACAGACGCAGATTCTCTCCGGAGTCACAGCCGGACAAAAGATATGGGTAACGAGATTAACTATTAATGGAGTGGCGATCGGTGTCGGAGCTAGAGCGGGAAGAGGCGGCTTCGGTAGAGCAGGTGGCTTTGGAGGAGCAGGCGGCTTTGGTGGCGGCTTTGGTGGAGGTCTCGGCTGATGAAGCTCGACGATGACGATAGCTCTCTGTCAATGGCGCTGCAACAGGAATCAGATAATAAGGCAAAAATGAAGCCGGTGATCTTTGTCGATGAGATTAGGAAGGTCTACGACAGCGGCGCGGTAAAGGTTGAGGCGCTTCGAGGTGTAAGTTTCCAGATCGAAAAGGGAGAGTTTGTAGCAATCATCGGACCGTCAGGCTCAGGCAAGTCGACGCTTATGCACATATTGGGCTGCCTCGACGTTCCGACCTCAGGTCGATTTGAACTGGCCGGCGAAGATGTGTCGAGGATGAATGAGGAGGAGCTTGCTGCGGTGCGTAACCGACGAATCGGATTTGTATTTCAGCAATTTAACCTGCTCCCATCGCTAAATGCCTGGAAGAATGTGGAGTTACCTCTGATCTATGCTGGGGTTGATGCAACTCGTCGAAAGGCGATGGCTATCGCGGCGCTAAGTCGAGTTGGATTGGGCGATAGGATCTCCCACCGTCCAGGAGAGTTGTCAGGTGGTCAGCAGCAGCGGGTCGCAATTGCGAGAGCTCTCGTCACTAATCCCGCCTTGATATTAGCCGATGAGCCGAGCGGTAACCTCGACTCTAAGGCCGCTACTGACGTACTTGGTCTTTTCAAAGAGCTGCACCAAAGTGGAAGGACGATCGTTCTTATTACTCACGACCGTGAGGTAGCGGCACAGGCGGAACGCACCATTGCAATCCGTGATGGTCTGATCGGAACATCTTTGGAAGAAGGTGGCTCGAGATGAACTTCCTTGAGACGTTAAAGACAGGAGTCTCGTCGATTCTCACCCATCGCCTTCGATCGATCTTGACGATATTAGGGGTGATGATTGGTATCACCGCGGTGACTTTGACGGTTGGGCTTGGGCAAGGGGCACAGGGGCAAGTTGCCTCAGAGATCAGCTCATTGGGTACCAACCTGTTAACTGTTACCCCCGGTAGTACCACCTCGGCAGCGGGTATCCGAGGGGGCTTCGGCTCTGCCTCGACGCTCACCCTTTCGGATGCAAATGCTCTATCAAATCCAATCGTAGCTCCAGATATCCAAGCGGTAGCAGCTACTAACACTAGGAGCGGAACCTTAGTGGCGGGAAACAATAACTGGACCACCTCGGTTGTTGGAACCTTTCCGACTTGGCTTGGTGTGCGTGGCAGATCGATAACCCAAGGTAGGTTCCTTTCAGCGTCCGATATCGCTAATCAAAGTAATGTCGTTGTTTTGGGGTCGGTGACCGCGGCCGAACTCTTTGGCGGGCGTGATCCAGTGGGTCAAAGCGTCAATATCGATGGGGTGCCGATGACGGTAATAGGTATTCTAAATACGGTCGGCTCCTCTAGTTCGGCTTCTGCCACCTCTAGCCTCGATGATCAAGCGGTAGTGCCATTTACTACTTTGGCAGATGAGATAGTTGGTGGTCCAAACCGTGACAGTCTGTCGTCGATATTAATTGAGGCACGAAGTGCTTCGTCATTGAGCGCCGCCTATCAAGAGGCAGATGCGGAGTTGTTAGCGCTCCATGGAATCACCCTTGCCGCAGATGCTGACTTTTCTATCCAGTCGCAGCAGTCGGTGTTGTCAACTGCAACATCGGTCGATAAGACCCTAACTATCCTCCTCGGTGGGGTTGCTGCGATCTCGCTATTAGTTGGTGGGATTGGGGTTATGAACATAATGTTGGTCTCGGTTACTGAACGGATAAGGGAGATAGGGCTGAGAAAGGCTTTGGGTGCGACTCCACGGGTAATTAGGAGGCAGTTTCTCATTGAAGCTTCGATCTTGGGTTTGGTTGGTGGGTTGATTGGGGTAGCGCTCGGCATCGCTGGAGCGGTAATTTTGCCCCACTTCATCTCGAATCCGATAAAGTTATCGATCCCAGCGATGGCTGGCGCCCTAGTTGTGGCGGTTGGAATTGGCGTTGGCTTCGGGGTATATCCAGCTGGAAGGGCGGCAAATCTGCCTCCTATCGATGCCCTCCGCAGTGAATAAAGCTTTTGTCGTCACATCAATGGATTTGGATTTTAGGAGACAATAGATGAAATATAACAAGACTTATGTGATTGCCGTCGGGCTCGGAGCTCTCCTAAGCGCCTGTGGCAATTCGGTAACTGCGATATCAGCACCTAGCACTTCGGTAGTTGCCTCGACGTCGAACTCTAACCCAACGCCAAATACAGGGGCTGGAGCTACGGTTCCTGGAGCTTTTGGAACAATCGCTTCTGTAAGTGGTACCACCTTGGAAGTTCAGAACCCTACAACGGGTCAAACTACAGTTACCTACAGCTCTACCACTATTTTGACTAAAACCGTGTCGGCGTCGGCGTCGGCGCTAGTAGCTGGGGTCTGCATTACCGCAGTTGGAACTCCAACGACTCCAAGCTCAACCTCTGGATCGTTCTTTGGTAGGCCGGTTACTGCTACTTCTGTTACCCTTAGTCAGCCAACAAATGGAAAGTGCAGTCTTGGAAATGGCGTTGGCGGATTTGGAGGACGCAGATCACATGGAGGAGCATCTGGGGCGGCTAGATTTCGAGGTGGCGCAAACTTTGCGGTGGCATCTGGGGTGGTCTCTTCCGTTGCCAACGGAGTGGCACAAGTAACAGCCACCAATAGGTCGACTGAATCGACGGTAGTGATCCCGGTTACCTTGACTTCGACAACTACCTATCTTGAGCGCACCGCAGCATCGGCATCAGATCTCGTAGTTGGCCAATGTGCTCGGGCGGTAGGTGCTATGAACTCTATAGGAGCCGTCGCAGCTACCAGGATCGCAATCTCGGCGCCAACTGCAAATGGCTGTCTTCCTGCGGGTAGATTTGGCTTCGGTGCACCGCAGGGAGGTTCCCTTGGCTAACCAGAGGGTCGATCACTCAGAGGGATGGAACAGCTTTGGAAGCGATGACTTCGGCTCGATTGCGATACCTAGATCGCGCCACTTGCCAAGTTGGATAACTCCTTTTAGGGTTTTGGTGACCTTAGCGATAGCCGGTAGCGGCCTCTATGCCTACGTCAATACAACCACAAAGGCAGTTTCATACCGAGTGGCGATCTCGAAGATCGGATCGGTGAGTCAGACTATTGACGCGATAGCTTCAATAACACCGTCATCTCAATCTGTTGTCGACTTTGCAACCCCTGGTACGGTTGCGACTGTTCCAGTTACCGTAGGGCAAAGGGTAAGTGTGGGAGATGTCCTAGCTACCCTCGACTCTTCGAACTTGAATGCAACTGTACAGAGCGATAATAAGATCTTGGCAGATGATCAGTTGAAGCTATACAATGACCTTGCCTCGCAGACCACCACTACAACCTCTCCTCCTACAACCCTTGTAGATGGTGGACAAGGGTCATCGATAAAGCAGATCCAGAGTCAACTAACTGGGGCCGAGAGCTCACTTGCTTCCGCCCTCGCCCAAGCAGACTCAATCTGCTCCGCTCCAGCGGTAAGTGCCTCGAGCGGCAACTCCACTACCTTAAGTGGTCAGGTAAAGTCTGGGAGCAACCAAAGCCAAGGGACTACTTCCACTATCGGTGCAGCAAGCCCGTCTCCGGTATCGGGAAAGTCGACGACGGCTACAACTTGTTCGAGTGCTATCGCGACTGCTAGCAGTGCCTCGAATCAGGTCTTGTCCCTCACAGCCGAGCTAAATAAGGCGGTTAGTGTCGCGACCACCCAAGCCAACACTAACGGATCTGGCGCTTCCACAGGAAGTTCGTTACGTGGTACTCAACCACCTATCCAGCCAGCTACGCAAACGCAGATAGCTCTCGATAACGCCAATGTATCCTTGGCCGAAGCTAACCTTCAGGAGGCGAATACGGCGCTGGGGTTGGCTACTTTGAAAGCCCCGATCGCGGGTGTCGTGGCAGCGATAGGCCTATCTCCTGGCTCAACTGTGAATGGAACTTCCAACACTTCGCAGTTTGTGATCATTGGCAGTGGTGACGACTACGACGCTACCTTCTATGTCACGCCGAGCCAGCTACCTCTACTTCGCCTTAATCAATCTGCTAGTGTCGAACCCGATTCGACCAAAACCTCAGTTGCCGGAACTATATCCTCGATAGGGGCAGCCGTAGGAACCTCAACTTCGCCGACCTATCCCGTAACTGTGACATTTGCCGATCCAAACCTTGGCCACCTTTCGGGTGATCAAGCACAAGTTACGATCTCGGTGGCGACAGCCGCAAACGCAGTCGTGGTTCCAACCTCTGCGGTTTCGACAGATGGAGTCAATAGGTACGTAACAGAGGTGAATGGTTCGTCTACAAAGAGGGTAGCGGTATCGGTTGGAGTGGTAGGCAGCATCTACACCCAGATCACAGCAGGATTGAGAGGTGGCCAAACGGTAATGCTCGCTAATAATTCTCTACCTATTCCGGCAACATCATCGCTGACAACACGATTTGGTGGCTTCGGGGGCGGTGGCCTAGGGGGAGGCTTTGGCGGTGGGGCAGGACGAGTCCTTCGAAATGCGTTAGGGTGACCGGGCCATACTTCGGCTTTCGATATACCAAGATCGACCTTACAGCTATGGGCTAGAGGGGGTGGTTTTTCGACTTTGAGGTCAAATATTGCGCTTGAGTGAATTTAGGGTGGTAGGTATGGGCACGATTCGAGACCGGACGTACTCCCCAGCGCCTTTACCTTGAGGGTCGTTTCGAGTCGATGATGAGACTCCGTCACCCAAAAGGCCTTCGACTATAAAGTTCAGAGCTAATAGATTGTCGAATCGATAGCGAAGAACCTTGAATTTAGCAAAGTCAGGAAAGAGAGACTTGAACTTCTCCTCGGTTAGGAACCCCTCGAGCCACTCATAGGAGGGTGAATCGTTGACGAAGATCCCAATATTACAGTCCCCTCCCTTGTCCCCTGAACGAGCACCCACGATGGCTCCAAGGGGAGCCATCGTCACCGTGGTAGTTTCAGATAGGCTACCTAAGTTGGCGCGATCGTTTTGAATGGCTGCTAATCTGACTGCGAGTTCATCGTAAGACGAATAGTTACTTGGTCCCTCGATCGTGAACTGGGAGTCTTCGACACCTACGAGCGATACCATCTCTACTACCGAGCTTCGTTCTATCAATGCTGGTATGTATCTATCGAAGCGCGATGCCGACCCTGGGGGTGTGGTGCTATGGAAGCCCGCGTAGTTGGAGAGGGCTAGTTCAACTATTGCATTTGAAAATCGTCTGCCTGCTAGCTCCTCATTTGACGACGCTACCGATACCTTGAGGTATGAATTGGCCTCTTCGTTCGAGGGCGGGTCATCCTTGGCCGCCTTCGTTAATTCGGTTTCGAATGAGTCAAATTGACCGATATCTAGCTTCAACTTGAGGTGTTCTATTAGGAGATCTGCTTTTTTTTTGGGATCAAGGCCAGTTATTACCGCGGTCATGGAGTTGCGATATCCGCCGTCTACCAAAAGTGATACCTTGAGGTCGTCGGTCGGCGCCAACCCCCTAGTTTCGCTTACGCGAACTTCGTTCTTAGCTATTTGAGAAAGTTTGATCGTTGAAAAGTCAGCAATTACATCGGGGTTTAGATACAAAGGTGACGAGATCTCGTAGAGGAGTTGCGACTTTATCGTTCCGATGGATACAACTCCTCCTGAATTTGCGCTCTTTGTAATCACCGATGATCCGTCGTCAAAGATCTCTGCTATCGGTAGACCGAAGAGTCCAGGATCTTCTATCTCATCGATAAAGGAGTAGTTACCGCCGCAAGCTTGAGAGCCGCACTCAATTATGTGGCCCGCCACCAGTGCTCCAGCCAATTGGTCAAAGTCGCTTTGCACCCAACCGTGGAAGTAGATCGCAGGCCCCATCGCAAGCGCCGCATCGGTGACCCTGCCGGTGATTACTACATCGGCTCCCAACTCGAGCGCCTTGGCTATACCAAATGCCCCGAAGTAGCAGTTGGCAGCGGTCACCTCTTCGCCGCTTAGATCTATTGGTCTGTGGTCGTGAAGGTGGCGGAGTAGTTTCACCCCCGACCCCTCACACTTAAGTAGGTCATCGCCGTCTACTACTGCCACCTTGAGGAGATAACCCGCCTCGCGACAGTGGATATCTAAAAGCTCAGCCAGAAGACGTGGAGCGACCCCACCGGCATTTGTTATAACCTTTACCTCGCGCTCCACGATGGTCGAAAGATTTTCCCGCAGTTGACCCACGAAGGTCCGCGCGTATCCTTGCCGATCATCCTTGCGTCGCGACTTATTCAAGATCGACATCGTGAGTTCAGCTAAAAAATCCCCCGTGACGTAGTCGACATCACTATGGAGCAGAGCGCTCAGTCCATCGGCTCGGTCACCGTAGAAGCCTGAAAAATTTCCAACTCTTACCGACTCACTCGGCGTCATGGGTTCCTCCTAATTTTTCGCCCCTACTTGATATCTGGATCTCGATTGGAGGTTTTCCAGGTTCCAGGGTCGGTATAAATGGCAAATCCACCATCGATTGGTCTATCGTCTAGCTTTTAGGTGAGGTCATATCGATCTGGATCCACCCGCGACGGGTTTCCTGCAAAGGCTTGAGCGATGTCGAGATATGAATTAGCAATTTCGCCGTTAGCTACGAGATCGAGGCTTCTCCTCGCTCTTCTCTGGGTAACAAGGAGGGCATAATCTTTTGCGCTTCCGCGGATCGAGTTTTTTGCACTTTGATCGCCTTTTGAGTAGATCGAACCCGACGGTAGCACTAGTTCGAGGTAGATCGGCTCAGTTGGAGGAGTCAAATTGTGGATTACAAAGGAGAAGGCTATGGTGGCAGAGCCGAGAAAACAGATGTGGGAGATTCGATCAGTGAAGGGTTTTTCTTTGCCGAGCGCATCGTAGACGTCCAAACCATGGGCGAATGTCTCCATGAGCCGCGCTGATGTTGCGCTCATGGCTGACATCTCTGGCCCATACCAAGGGACTCTCTGATTCGAAGGTGTTGTGCTAAGGAGTGCGATCATGGAAGAGCGAGCATCAATAAAGCTCTCAACTACCTTGTCTATAGCCAACAGTCGCATCTCCTCAGTAGCGATTTCGACCCCTCCAGCAAGAAGTCTCTTCTTTGCGACCTCGAAGCCCTCGCGGTCTTCGATCGCTAGGGATAGGGCACCGTCGAAGTAGGTCAGATGTTTGATGGAGTCAGCTACGTCCCAACCTTTGGCTGGAGTTCGAGTAGTTAAAGCTTCGAGTCTCTCTGCTTTGATAAGCTCAATCAACTCATCGGATTCGTCTTTGAGATCTTGTACGAGCCTTTGGTAGGGGTCCATTGAATAGTCCATTTGGCACTCCATGATCGGTTAGTTTCTTGCTTAGATACGAATTGTTGCCTTTTTACTACCATCTGGCGATGAATGGTCAAATTATTTGTTTGAAAGCGTCGACGATCACCTAAGTCGAGTGAACGTAGACTTATCGCACTTGTCACGGGCTGATCTTCGCTACGGTCACGCCTCGATCGATCCGTTGATTTAGAGATACGTATAGCTCTTCGACCTTTCCGTCCGATGGAGAGATTATCGGTTGTTCGATCTTCATCGCCTCGATTACCGCAATTGTCTCCCCTGTTTTTACTTCGTCGCCGACTTCGACCATTACCTTGGTAATTGTTCCAGCCATCTTGGTCGTAAGAGATCCAAGTGCGACCTGCTCTTTTCGCTTGTATGAGGAGACCTTGGTAAAGGGTATCGATGCCGTTGCGACCTCGATAATAACCACTTCACCACGACTTTTATATGGAAATCTTTGCCTTAGCCCATCTGTCTCGATGACAATAGAGTCTGGTCTAACTGTATACGAGGTAGGGCCGATATCGATACCGTCGGCTTCGAAGCTAACCCGGTTTTGTCGGTCGCACCTATATTTGATCTCCACCTCTCTTTCATTGATTTGAAGGTCGAGGCTAAAAGCCTTGCTCGGAAGGTTGCGAAAGGAGGTGGGCAGGTTGGAAAGAGTTCCTCCGGAGCGCACTGCTCGGTCTATAAAGTAGATCGCCGCTGCGGCCACTACTGCCTTAGGCGGCTGTTCGCTAAGGCTATTCTCATCCGCTCTCTCTAATAGTTGGCCTATGTAGTTGGTTGAGGTAAAGCGACCTTGAAATATCTGGTCTCTGCTGATCGTACGAAGCAGTTGAAGGTTGGTGTCGACTCCTGCTACATGGGATGTAAAAAGACCATGAGCAAGCTTCGATATGGCCGTCTCTCGATCTCTTCCGTGGGTAACTACCTTTGCGATCATCGAGTCGTAGAAGATCGACACTTCATCGTCGCTTTGGTAACTTTGATCTACTAGATCGAAGTTTTTGAGTTCGATCGAGGTAATCCTTCCAGACGAAGGAATGAATCCCTCGCCGGTCGACTCTCCATAGATTCTGGCCTCAATGGCGTGACCTTGCGTCTCTATCCCCTCTAACTGGCGCGGAAGGCTATAACCCATAGCCATCTCAAGTTGAAGCCCAACTAGGTCGAGGCCGGTGATGGCCTCAGTTACGCGGTGTTCAACCTGCAGGCGGGTGTTGACCTCGAGGAAGTAGAAGCGGTTGTCCTTTGTCACTACGAATTCAGCAGTTCCGAGGTTGGAGTAGTTTATAGTTGCAGCCAAAGCCTTGGAGGCATGGAAAAGTCCCATTCGAACGTCGTCGTCGATCGAAGGAGAGGGTGCCTCTTCAACTACCTTTTGAAACCGCCGCTGTATCGAGCACTCGCGCTCGAATAGGGTCGTAAGGTTTCCGTAGTTGTCTCCGATGATCTGAACTTCGATGTGTCTGGGATCTTCAATGTAGCTCTCCACGTAAAGCGTTGGATCCCCGAAGGCAGACTTAGCTTCGCGCTGAGCCGCTTCGATCTCCCCCAAGATTTCATCTATCTTCGGTACGAGGCGCATCCCGCGCCCTCCTCCACCGAAGACCGCTTTTATCAGATAGGGTGCCTCAATCGACGAGGAGATCTTCGCCGCTAGTTCTTGGTCAAGGTTTGTCTGTGGCGTAACTATCACCGAATTAAGAACCGGAACTTGGGCTTGATACGCTATCTCTTTTGCTCGTGCCTTTGATCCTAGGGCTGCTATTATCCGTGGCGGTGGTCCTACAAACATAAGTCCAGCATCTGAAACCGCTTGAGCAAATGCTGCATTTTCCGATAGAAATCCATATCCAGGTGCAACTGCATCACAATCCATGGCAACAGCGGCTCTGATGATCTTATCGATACTTAGGTAGCTAACCGATGGGTGGCTCTCTCCGAGATAGTGAGCTACGTCCATATCGTCTAGATAATTCAATGATCTATCCGCCTCTGAATAGATCCCTCTTGGAGAGATTCCATATTGCCGGGCGGTTGTAGCTATACGAGCGGCGATCTCGCCTCTATTTGCGATAAGGAGATTCTTGATCGGCCTTATGGTGTTTTTGTCGTTACATTCTAAAAACGCCATAACCTGTTGCCCCTTCTACTTTATTTGAGTGAATCGCTGAAAGTGCAATCGATAAGACGCTTCTGGTATCTCGTGGATCGATGACGCCATCGTCGTAGAGGCGACCAGACATAAAGAACGCCTCTTGCTCGGTGGTTATTTGATCTTCGACGGCCTTACGCTGGAGCAGGTCCGCCTCTTCGTCAAAGGACTGATCTTTGGGGGTCGACGCCCTTGCAACGATGGACAATACCCCGGCAAGTTGTGCCGCCCCCATAACCGCACTCTTAGCATTGGGCCATGAAAAGACGAATCGGGGTTTAAATGCCCTTCCACTCATTCCGTAGTTCCCGGCGCCGAAGGAGGCTGATAGGTTGAGGGTTATGTGGGGAACCTTTGAATTAGCAACTGCATTTATCATCTTTGCCCCATCTTTGATGATCCCATTTTCTTCGTAGTTCTTACCCACAATGAAGCCGGTTGTGTTGGTCAAGAAGATGAGGGGAGTATCACGCTGATTCGAGAGCAGTATAAATTCGGTCGCCTTTTTAGCCTCTTCAGAGAAGATCACCCCTTTGCTATTGCCAACAATTCCGATCTCCCATCCGG
>JAJZFV010000001.1 GCA_021805205.1 Actinomycetes bacterium
AGTTAATCAGATAAAGAATCAGGTGGTCCAAAGATTCCGGCGAGGTGGTCCAAAGATTATGGATTCATGGTCCAAAGATTCCGGCGAGGCGGTCCAAAGATTGCGGAAGAGTCAGAGAAGTTCGTCACGTACTACAACGATCACCATCGCCACTCGGCTTTGAACTTCGTCACCGCAAGTGAGATGCACAACGGAGACCACCTTGAGATACTCGCTCAGCGACAAGCGCTGTACGAGAAGTCCAAGACGAAGAACCCGTCTCGATGGATCTCCGGCAAGATTCGTAACTGGTCACCAGCTGGAGATACATGGACCACGCCGAGTGCAGAGCAGCGAGAGAGGAGGTCAGCCACGGCGTAGCAGGACACCAAAGATATTTTCAAGAAATACGTCAACTGACTTGACAGTTACCGATGGCATCGGATGTAGCTTTTCGGTGAATTGTCAAGCCCAAATAGAGCTGCAACTACTTTTTGCTTGAGTTCTTTTGGGCACCTTTCATTTTCAATCCATGTTCGCGCTCTTAGAAGCAAAAATCAAGCTAGGTGACAACAGTCTTGGTAGAGAAGGGGATCACCAACAGGGGGCCGTTCACACCTATTGGTCGCAGCGACGAATATGTTGTAGCGGCAACGCGTAGAGATGGCAATGCCTTTGGGAGGTCTCTCACAAAGACCAACACGTGGGACCAGGGAAACGAGATTGCTCAACATGCCGGGTTCACCATCGCGATTGGTGTGCAGGTTTTCGCACTAGATCCGCATTGGCAATGACAACGAGGATCGAAGGATTCCAATGGACCTCGTTGGCAATAAAATCCTGCAAACACTAACCTCTCCAAGTGCAGGCGCATCGACCTGAAGCGCACACTACACAGCTTGAGTGAATCAGCCGAGAAAACCCTTAATATTGCTCAAACCAATGTAGAAACTTATACAGTTCGTTGCACTGACCACTCGAAAAAGCTTAAAAAGAACGTCTCATTCGCGGTCTTTCTCGTGCGCAAAAGCGTTTTAGTGGTGAAGTGGAGGTGGCGGGAATTGAACCCGCGTCCTTCGGTTCGTTAGTATGGCTTCTCCGAGTGCAGTAGCCAAGTAATTTTTGTGGTTAGAGTACCGGTTACCTCTGTTCTAACCCTTAGCCCGTTTTAGTTTTCGTCTCTTCCTTACAGGCGTTGGTCGAGCTTATCTCTATTTGATGTCGCCCAGAACCACCCCTAAGAGCTCGGGATGGGAGGACGTCGCGCCGTTAATTAGGCAGCGAGTGCGAGCGTAGGCTCGGCGTTTATTTTTTGCCCCGGCTCATTAACGTGGGTCCGGATACCACGACTCGCTTCCCATACCTCAAATCCCAAAGTCGAAGCCTGACACCCCCTCATATGTACTTCCGTTTTGAAAGTAGCTTTTCAAGTATAAGGCGTTAGTAGCTATTTCGGCGCAAGGATGCCATTTCACGTTGTTGATCTCGCTTTTGGTCTTTTTCTGCCAGATCTTTGCGCTTGTCATATAACTTCTTACCTTTAGCTACCGCCAGCTTGACTTTTACTTTTCCACCCTTGAAATAAAGAGACAGGGGTACCAATGTCAAGGACTTTTGTTGGAGCTTCCCGGTTAACTCGTCGATTTCGCCCCGATGGGCCAACAACTTTCGTGGCCTCGTTGCTTCGAAGGCGCCATATCCATTTGTAAATTCATACTTTGCGATATTCATCTGAAAGATGAATATTTCACCATTTACGATGCGACCAAAGGCGTCTTGAATTTGAGCTTTGCCCTCGCGAAGGGACTTTACCTCGGCACCCTTTAGCTCTATGCCACACTCGAGTTCTTCGAGGATCTCATATTCGTGGCGTGCCTTTCGGTTTTGAGCAATAGATCTCTCTCCTGTTGCAATTAACTCCGCGGTCGACTGCTTCTTTTTAGCCATTTGTACCTACTTTTGGGCTTACTTTGCCTAGTCTAAATTTGATGGTTCACATTAGCAGTAATGACATCTCCGAGATCATCCGCCATTGTGTCGAGGAAACTCCCAATGAGGCCTGCGGACTCTTAATCGGTAGGGGCGATGTCATTAACTCTGTTCGGAGGGCACGAAGTCAAATTCCTTCGCCCTTTGAATTTACTATGGAATCCAAAGACATTCTAACGATTGACCAAGAGGCAGATACCGAGGGTTTAGAGATAGTTGGCCTCTATCATAGTCATACCATGACTGAGGCTTATCCATCGCCTACCGACGTCGCAGCTTGCCCCGATGATCGTTGGTTCCACATTTTGATCTCTTTGAAAGAGAGGCCATATAAGGTGAGTGCCTTTCGAATCGTAGATCGCTCTATTGAAGAGGTGACGATCTCGCTTAGTGGCGGCGGAGATAGGTCGCAAGGTGATCTTTGGACGCTTTAGCTGCAAAATATCATCAATGTAACTAAAACATTCAAGTTTTATAGGTGCTATCGCTAGTCTCTAGTTGTGGGAAACGATCCGTCTCCAAATGATTCTCTAAAGGCTCTTGGGCGAGTTCTGCTTCTGGTTCAGTTCATTGCTTCGCTAGTCATTATGGCGCTTCGCGTCCGCACCTACTCTCTTGAGGTGAACTTTGGCGGTTACTACCAAGAGTTTGCACTCATTGGTAACGGACAGATAGGGCTAGGGGGCGGCTACTTCGGTTTTCCGTTCTTTCGCTCATCGGGAAGCTTCCTCTTTGGATTAGTGTCGGTTATAGCGCTCGTAGCGCGAAGCCCGTTGGTGCTGGCCTCGATATATGTGGTACTGCTCTCGGCGATCAACTTTCTCGCTTTTTCATATGGAACCGACCTTCTGAGGGGAAGTGCAAAAGAACAGTCGCATCAGTTGCGTTACGAAGCGATCGTTCTGATGATGGTTTTGCTAAATCCATTCTTCTATCTCTCTCTATTTGGGGAGTTTCACTTTGATCTAGCGCTGTCGATGGTCTTTGGAATGCTCATCTTAAAGCCCTCATCAGGGACCAAGATTCCAATGCGGATAGTAGCGATCGTGGCTCTTCTGGTGAACGGATTCTACGGGGGGCTAATCCTCGCCTTTGTCGGGGTGGCAAGGTTGTTATCGCTTCGGTTTGCAAAGAGAATTGAAGCTATCACTGAGGCGATACTTGGGGTTTTGGCGATGGTGGTTTACTCGGCCCTTGGATTTGCCAAAGCGATCGACTTTTCAATCTTTATCTCGGCCTATGCGCCAACTCTGATACCCTATGGTCAGTCGGCGACATATGCCTCGCTGGGGAGATTTGTGGCCTCACCAAAGCTCATATTGACGTCGATAACCTCCAATTTGACCTCGATCATTGAAGTGGTGTTAGTCGGCGGAGGAGTGGGGGTCTTAGGGGTTCTAGGGCCATTGACTGCAATTATCTTGGTGGTTGGAGCATCTCTCTTTGGGGTGTTACCTCCACTAAATGAACCTCTATATGGCTTTGGCGCCAGCATCTTCGTCTTTGCCTCCTCAGTTAAGGTTCTAATTGCGGTCACTCGAATGGGTAGGAGGGTGGTTAGCTTCAGTTCAATATTGGTTGCGCTATCGATCACGGTTGGGTTGCTTCTAGTGGCATCCCAAGCGATCGGAAATACCTATTATCCGATTTCATCGGTAGATCGTCAGCCATTGACTATCGCTGCAAGCTACATCAGCGATTCAAGTGAAGTAATAGGTGACCCTCGCCTACTTGGGCGCTTTTCCGGACGTAGTTACGTCTTTAGCGATCTCAGTGCCTCCCCAATCCCAATACTTTCATCAAGTGTCTATATCCTGGTCACAACCTCGCCTAAGGTCACCTTTTCAAATGGTTACGGGATAGCTGACGTAGCACCAAGTGACAAGTTCGCCAAGTTGAGCTCACTTGGTATACAACTGGTATATCGCGGCGGCGATATTGAGCTCTTCAAATTGGTGGCTCCGCTGCCAAAGGAGATAACCATTTAGGCAAAGTTCGGCTCAACTGGATTAATAGCTTTGAGAACTTTATCCACTTTGCACTGCATATGGTCGGGTTTTACCTTTATATCTACGTTCGAGTGTGGACTCTGGAACTATGGGCTGGTACTACCATCGGTCGGAGTCGCTAACTTCAAAGTGTCGCCTTTGACCTCTTTGACTTTCTAGCTTGATCCAATGTTCGAGGGTCTTCCTTAGAGACAAGTTGACTCTCGTAGATGGTTGAGCCAAAAAGTGTGACCACACCGAGTGCGACTGTTATGGCAATAAGTGTTGGTCCAACGTAGACGATGGTATTTGTCATCTCGCTGATAAGGGCAATCATGGCAAGTGGCGCCCTGGCAATGGCTCCAAAGCACGCGGTCATGCCAATTACGATAAAGGCAGCCTCTTGATGGGCGAGCGATGGCGCAATATGGACCGCTAATTTCCACACTGAAGCGCCAATGTAGCCCCCTACGACTACGCCAGGGCCAAATACCCCTCCGGAACCTCCGAGGCCGATAGAAAGCGATGTGGCGACGATTCGAAGGAGCCCTATGAGCAAGATTACGAGGGCTGCTTTACCTAAAGCCCCGCCTCCGTCGATCATCTGCTGGAGGTAGCCATATCCCGTTCCCACGTCTTGGGGGTAGATAAATCCAATCAATCCCACTAGAAATCCCCCAAGTACCACCAAGAAGTATCGAAACTTTTTGAGGCGTCGTGCTAGTGAGACGGTGAAGTAGAAGGCCTTTGAATAGGCGACTCCTGCTAATCCAGCAGCTAGGCCAAGGACTGCTATCAAGGCGAAGCTGGAGATAGAGACGACGAAGTGTGGATTTGGGACCGAAAATACTGAGGCAAATCCATATGCGCTACCGAAGATGACGTATGCAACTCCAGATGCCACCATCGAAGGCACAAGATATGAGATCTCGAAGTCTGAGGCAAAGAGGATCTCTGAAGCCAGTATCGCTCCCCCTAAAGGCGCCTTGAAGATGGCTCCAATCCCTGATCCGAGGCCAACTGCTACTACTAACTTGGCGTCAACCTCATCGAGGTTCAGCCATCGTGCCACTACTGAACCGATTCCAGCAGAGATCTGGGCAGTTGGCCCTTCGCGACCTGCCGATCCTCCCGATCCAATTGTAAGGGCAGAGGCAACGATCTTTACAGCTACGGCCCGAAGCCTTACCCCCTTGGGGTCGTTGTGTACCGCCGAGATCGCGGCATCTGTACCGTGGCCCTCGGCCTCTGGCGCGAGGAGAAAGACGATTACCCCGGCGATAAGTGAGCCAAGTGTGATCGAGAGTAGGAATAAGGCGCGGTGCCCGATGGTGGCATCTCCGACGGGTCCACCTTCGCCTGCTGCATTTGGAGGATAAAAGGCCGCGATCTTGTGGAGAAAGAGGTTAGTGGCGAGCTTTAGGGCTCCGTAGAAGATTATCGCCCCCAAACCGGCGACGATTCCTATGAAGATACTCAGAGATAACTGGCGCGTAGATTTGTTTAGAGAGTTGAATTTTGACGCTAGAGACTGCTCCACGATTGAACCTTTAGCTCCACCCAAGCCTTGCGGCAAGGAGCTTCTCGTCTGGTTCTGGCGAGGCGTTGGCGAAGAGTTCAAAGCCTTTGTCTACATCAGTTAGGTCGCCGTCGCTCAGCTTAGAGACCACCTCTTGGATCATCCTGCGACGCGATTCGGTGACGTCTTTGAGGAGCTTCGCCCCCTCATTTGTGATTGCAACGATCACTTGTCGTCGGTCGTCGGGGTGTGACTTACGGTCGAGTAGACCCTTTTTGATCAGGTCAGCGCATAGACGGGTCGCCGAAGCTGGCGCAAGTGAAGTCTCCTTTACAATTTCATTCATTGGAAGGTCGCCCCTTCCGCCAAGGATCACCAGAATTCGATATTGAGGAATCGATATCACCTCTTCGATCTCATTTAGTGATTTGACTGCGATGGCTAAGATCGCCCGTGAGGAGCGCAAGATCGAGTCGGCTACTTGTTCGCTTCCATCATGAAATATTTCCATAATGGAAATATATTATCAGACCGAAGCAAATAATCGACATCGTCGGGAGAGCCGTATTGATATGGAATCGATCGAAGAGATGGTGAGGGAGTTGAGCTTAGCTAGATTTGAGTGATGGTGCGGACGGGGAGACTCGAACTCCCACGCCTTTCGGCACTAGAACCTAAATCTAGCGCGTCTGCCAATTTCGCCACGTCCGCATGTTTCGAATAGCGAATAAACAACATAGTCGCTCACCCCGGTGATGCAAACCATGCTCCCTGTAAACATTGACGATTTGTTATTCGTCTGTCGATTGGATGAAAGTTGCCACCGCGGTGTTGTATTTGGGTAACAAACTCTTATTGATCTATTAGCTTGGAGATATGGATTTTACGATGCAGTCGACTAACTCAACCATTAACCAAATCATGATGGCCGGCGACCCAACTCGCCTCGAGTCTGGATCTGACATCTTCCAAAGACTTTTGCGCGAGCGCATTATCTTTCTTGGCAGTGTTGTTGACCAGGCGATGGCGAATGCTATTTGCGCCCAGCTGTTGCTTCTAGAGGCTGAGGATCCGACTAAAGATATCGCCCTTTATATAAATTCACCCGGTGGATCGGTAACCGATGGTCTTGCAATCTACGACACGATGCAATATGTGAGCTGTGATATTGCCACAATCTGTTTGGGACTAGCCGCTTCAATGGGCCAGTTCTTGCTCTGTGCCGGAACCAAAGGAAAGCGATTTGCTCTTCCTCACTCAAGAATCATGATGCACCAGCCCTCGGCGCAGATGCAAGGGCAAGCAGCCGATATCGCTATTCAGGCCGAGCAGATCGGATATATGAAGAAGATGCTGGCCGAGAGGATTGCAATGCACACCGGCCAAGACCTAGCTACGGTCCAAAGGGACTCAGAGCGCGATAGATGGTTCACCGCTGAATCAGCTAAGGAGTATGGCTTCATCGATCAAGTTATAACTCGATCTTCGATGGCCAAGATCTCAACCAAGTAGACTTTTAAGTCTTATTGAACTTTCAATAAATGAATTTGTAGGAGTGAATGTGCTAGATCACTTTCAATCCGAGGAGCACTCCGAAGGCGGCGATCAGGTTCGCACCAGTAGAAGTGAGCTACACGTTGTAGCTCCCTCTATAAGTGTGCCAAAGCGCATCGTACGCCTTTGGGAGTATCGTCCACTGCTGGTAAGCATGGTTCGCAAAGAACTCTCGGTCAAATATAAAAACAGCGTTTTGGGATTTGTTTGGTCGATGCTAAACCCAGCCCTGACCCTAATTATCTACTTTGTCGTCTTCCAATTGGTTCTAAAAAACGGAATTCCCCAGTTCGCAATATTTTTGCTCTGTGGTCTAGTTGTTTGGAACTTCTTCTCGAACGCAATTATGAGCGCAACGGGATCGGTGGTAGCTAACGCTGGAATCATAAAGAAGGTCTCGTTCCCGCGCGAAGTTCTTCCATTGGCCTCAGTTGGCTCGTCGATGGTCTTCTTCTTTCTACAGAGCATCGTTCTAGTCATTGCGCTGATAATCGCTAGGGACGTACCGGCCTTTTCCTATCTGCCGCTGCTAGTCTTCGCCTTTGTCGATTTGATGATCTTCTCCGGAGCCATCGCCATCCTCTTGGGTGCACTAAACGTCTTCTACAGAGACACCCAGCACCTTCTTGAGATCGTTCTGATGGCCTGGTTCTGGGCAACACCGATCGTCTATCCCTACCAGCAGATAGCTGTTCCACTGATGCGCCACGGGATTTTGTTCTTGGACTTTATTAGCCCAATGACCGCTATCGTATTGACCTTCCAGCGAGTCCTATACGCCAAGGTTTCGCCCCTCGGTGTCTCGCACACCCCAGTGCACATTCTCCCGACTAACTCGGTCGCTTGGTTTGCGGGTCAGTTGACGATTGTTCTTGTTGTTTCGACGATTCTCTTTGTTATCGCGCTGAAGGTATTTGGTCGCATGGAGGGAAATTTTGCTGAGGAGCTTTAATCTTTGTCTAATGCGATAGAAGTAGATGACGTCACAAAAGTTTTTCGTCTGTACTCTGAAAAGTTCTCTTCACTGAAGGAACGGGTAATCCACGGGGGTAAGAACCCATTTCAAGAGTTTTATGCATTGAAGAATGTTTCACTTGAAATCCAAGAAGGTACCTCTGTTGGCCTGCTTGGCCATAATGGGTCGGGGAAATCTACCCTATTGAAGACCATCGCTGGAATCATCCAACCTAACTCTGGAGAGATCCGAGTCAAGGGTCGGGTCTCTGCGATGCTTGAGGTTGGAGCTGGTTTCCATCCTGAGCTTTCGGGACGGGATAATATCTTCCTCTCAGCGACTCTCCTTGGTCTTCCGGTAAAGGAAGTTAAATCTCGATTCGATGAGATCGTTGAATTTAGCGAACTTGGTCAGTTCATCGACAACCAGGTCAAGTACTACTCATCCGGAATGTATGCCCGCCTCGGCTTTGCCGTTGCGGTAAATGTAGACCCCGATGTTCTACTCGTCGATGAAGTACTTGCCGTTGGAGATGAAAACTTTCAGCGTAAGTGTGTTGAGCGCATCAAGTCGTTTCAAAAAGATGGGCGTACGATCGTATTCGTTTCCCACTCACCAGACCTGGTCCGGGCCATATGCGACTTTGCATATGTACTTGATCACGGTAATTTGATCGGTGAAGGCTCCCCAGCGGTTGCCATAGCCGATCTTCGCGATTCGCTAAGTCGTAATAAAGGACACGTCGGTGGTGCAATCATTGGTGATGCAGCCGCTGAAGGCGATCCTGGAGTGGTACTACCCGCCGATGAGCCGATCGTCATTACCTCAGTTAAAGCGGTGGTGGAGGGCAAGCAAACCGGGGATAGCACCCGTATCGCCCCGCACGATCCGTTGAAGATAGTGGTTGCCTATGCCGCGAAGAGGGAAGTTAGCGGAGCCAACCTAACGCTGTCGATCATCGCCCCCAATAGCGAGTCGGTATTTACAGCTAATAGCTTGGATCTAAAGACGGATCCATTCGATATCGATAGTGATGGAGTCTTTGAACTCTACTTCGACTCGGTACCGCTTCTAGATGGGGTCTATGGTATTGCGGTGACGATAAACGACAGTACTCGGGTACCGCTAGCCTGGGCTGAGGAGAAGATCGGTTTTCAAGTCGTTAATCCATCGTTGGTTAGTGGCCTGGTGGCACTTGAATTTCGAGTTATATCGAAATAGAGCTGCTAGGGCGATGTCACTAAAGGTTTAGGGATAGGTCTCAACTTGCGTTACGTAGCACTTCTAAGTGGAATCAACCTTGGCAATAGGCGAATTTCGATGGAGACCCTTGCTGCATACTTTGAGGAATACGGGTTCTCAGGGGTAAGGACCTACATCTCAAGTGGTAATGTCTCATTCGATTCAACCTCTAAGCCGGATTTCTTAGATCTCGAGGAGCACTTATGCGACAGCCTCGGCTTTGAGACGACAGTTGCAATCTTTTCCCTAACAGAGCTAGACGAGCTTCTAAATAGCATTAGCCAAACCTTGAGCGGCCTCATACCTAACTGGCAGCGACCCCTTAGAAATCCTAAGATCGAAGGATATAGGTACATCGTTGCCCTTAGCAGTGGTGAGCACCAACTGATGCCGGATTCTTCTGTACCTCGAACTGAGCTGCTGGGTCAATACCCTCGAGCCTCGCTTTGGCTGTGGACACTAGCAGATGGTAGGCCACCAGCAGCGATGGATAGGCTCTTTGTAACTAAGAACACCACCCGCTTTGCGCACACCCTCGAAAAGATCTACCAAAGTGCACTGTAACTAAGTGATGCTCTCTACGGCGGGGCGCTGAATCAAATTTCCTCCGAGAAGAGAGCGCTGGTCTTCGATTGGCTATCGATATGCGAGCTGCTTTTGCAAGAAGTCGTAGTAGCGGCGAGCTATGTTATCTTCGAAGTAGAGGTTGTGGGCGTATTTGTATCCATTTTTACCGAGCTCATCACCGATGCTTGGATCTCGCAACAACACCTCGATAGTCGCCTCGAAGGAGAGGTAGTCGTCGAAGATTAGTCCTCCATCTGACTTTTCGACGTGCTCAGCTGTAGCGGCGCACCCCCGATGCACTACTACGGGGCGGCTCTTCTCCCAAGCTTCCATCAAGACTA
>JAJZFV010000017.1 GCA_021805205.1 Actinomycetes bacterium
GGCAAAACCAGGACAACTGAGAACCTCGGCCACCTTTTAGTCGGCGACATTACTCAAAATCAAAGATCTTGAATAGCATAGGCCCGAAATCGCACTGTGAGCGTGGATTGCTTAGCAGACTCCTAGACGTAAATCAGGGAGACCAAGAAAGAACGAGGTCGCTTGACCCCTCCCTTACGGAAGGGGATTGCGCTCCCGATTGTTCAATTACCGAGCCTCTTGGCTAAAAGCCGCCAGCCTCACGTTCATTTTCAAACTCTTCTTTGGTCATCAAAACGATCCTTGGCCGTGAACCCTCTTGAGGTCCCACGATTCCCCGCCGCTCGAGGAGGTCCATGAGCCTTCCGGCACGCGAAAAACCAATTCTCAACTTTCGCTGTAACATCGTCGTTGAGCCAAGCTGCGAGCTAACCACCAACTCAACCGCTGCGTTGAAGAGCTCGTCTCCATCGTCATCGGTGGGGATAAGACTCTGCCTCTCCTCACCTTGTTCCAACCCCTCAATGAAGTTAGCCTTGCCTTGACGAAGCCAAGTGGCTACCACTTTACGGACTTCGTCTTCAGAGACCCAGGGAGCTTGAAGGCGTTGAGGATGGCTAGAAGAGGCTCCTAACATCAACATATCTCCCTTTCCGATCAACCTTTCGGCTCCTGGTTGATCGAGGATTACTCGAGAGTCAGCCAAGGAAGATACAGAAAATGCCATCCTCGAAGGAATATTAGCCTTTATCAGACCGGTGATGACGTCGACGCTGGGGCGCTGCGTAGCTATCACCAAGTGAATTCCAACCGCTCTAGCCATCTGTGCAATTCGACAGATCGACTCCTCAACGTCCTTAGCTGCAACCATCATTAGATCGTTCAATTCATCGACCACGACCACGATGTAGGGCAAACGTCGGTACTTCTTCTCTTGAATCGAGTCGAATAGCGGTGAATCGCCGTGGGCGATGGTCTCTGCTGAGATCTCGACCTCGTCGATCTCGATCGAATCGGCCTCCTCCATCTGATCTAGAATCAAATTGTAAGATGCGAGATCACGTGCTCCGATTTCGCTCAGTAGGTTGTACCTCGACTCCATCTCCCTTACCGCCCAATTCAACGCGTTAGCGGCCTTCTTGGGTTCGGTAACCACAGGAGTAAGCAGGTGTGGAACACCGTTGTACTGCCCCAACTCCACCCGCTTAGGATCGACCAAGATCATGCGTACTTGGTCGGGGGTCGATCGAACCAAGATCGAAGTAAGAATCGAGTTGAGACAGGATGACTTTCCCGAACCGGTTGAACCAGCAATCAGGACGTGGGGCATCTCAGCCAAATTTACTAACGTCGCCTTACCAGAAATGTCACGGCCAATGGCTACCGAAAGGGGATGTGTTGCGGCAGCAGCCTCCGGCGAAGAAAGTACATCTCCAAGTGAGACGGTCAAGCGCTGCTCATTTGGGACCTCAACACCGATAGCGCTTCGCCCCGGAATTGGAGCGAGGATACGAACGTCTGCGGCTGCCATGGCATATGCAATATCTTTGTGTAGCGAAGTAACCCTAGACACCTTTACGCCAGCGCCTAACTCCAACTCATAGCGTGTTACGGTCGGCCCTACGGTCATGCCAACTAGGGTCGTCTCCACCTTATGCGAGGCCAACGCCTTGCATAGTACGGTACCACGATTCCACAGCTCATTCTTGTCTAGGCTACGTACCTGAGACCTCTTCAGGATCGAGGTCGAGGGGAGTCTCCACTCCACCTTCCCCTCCGTTACATCACTATCTGGTGAATCACTCTGATCGTCATCTGCCAACGGACTATAACTATTCTCGTCTACAACGTCTATTGAGGATGTACCGGCTTCACCGAGATCATGGCCTACCTCAAAGCGGTCGTCATTTCCCACAAAGGTCGACGACTCCAATCGATCTTGTAAAGGTTGGTCGAAGCTATCGGGGGCATCAACGCTCCACTCTCGGTCGACTGATCGATCAACACCTTCATCTTGGTAGTCGTAGATCAACGGGTTCTTAGGGAGGGTAACCTCACCCGTCGTAGCGCCTTTAGGCTCGTGCGAATCTTGGTTGGAAGTTGCGCCGTGGAGATCTTCGGGGGACCTCAAATCGATACTTCCCTCAAAGTGAAGTTCTTGGACTAAATGGCCCGAGAGGCCAAAGTCGTGGGGAGATCGATCTTCGGGACCGAATACTTCGACAAGCTGCTCGTCGCCTTCAAACTCCCCGGCGACGAACTTATCGTCACTAAATTGATCGTAGAGTTCTCTCTCTGGTGGCGAGCCGCCTAGCAAAGGTCGGGTATCTTCCTTTTTCGCCCGATTAGATCGCAGTCGATCTTTAATTCGATCTCTCTTGCTTTCATATCCCAATGCGCCTCTGTCATCTATGGAAGAGTTGCCGTCAAAGTTGATGATTGAACCGCTCGCGGTAGCATCAGTTTGAGGTTCCTCGAAGTCACTCGAGGAGTAGGACCTCTCCATGGCGTCAAGGTCAATGTAGTCTTGCCTCTGGGCTACTATCCCTTCCGAAGTTGCGCCTTGAACCAATTGGCCCCCTCTAGAGGGATCGACGAATCTACCTGCAACTAAATGACGCTTCTTCCTCAGAACAGTAAGTGGACCATAACCAGCTAGATCGCTGGCAAAGGTGAGGAGCGACAACGATGCAACTATCACAGCTCCGGTAGGGGAGATTATCTTTGAAAGACCCATGAAGAGGCCGTAGGCGATAACTCCGCCACGACGTGAGTAACTAAGAGGCGCTCCGTGGTTGAAGTGGTTCAGTATCGCAGCAACGATAACGGCTGCAGAGACTATGGCTCCCCCACCGCTGATAAGGTAGCGCTCTTTTAGAGAACTCCTGACCGCTAAAGCCAGAGCCAAACCATAGTAGGCGAGATAGACAAAAAGGGCGAATCTAAGGGGACCAAAGAGTACTCCTAGAAGGTGATTGTAGCGATCTCCCAAAACTCCAAAGATCCGAAACGATACCAAAAGAGAGAGGGCAACTACCCCAAGGATAAAAAGTCCCACGATGTCGCTCTTGATGGGAGTCGACCTAACCTCACTCTTTGAGTGTCTTCCGACAGCGACCTTAGGGCCACGACTAGGAGTCGATCCCGTGGTTTTGCTCCGAGCGCGAGAGCTTTGGCCCGAAGTAGTAAAGTCGATTATCGGCTTACTGCCACTTCGCCCCGAGCTTGAAGCGGCACTTGATGAGGTAGAGCCCCTCGAACGAGTGGAGCTGCTTCGAGATGAAGAGCCCTTGGCAGTGCTCCGAGAAGAGTTCGCCCGTGCTCGATTTGGATTCTTGGAAGTTCCAGATGAATCTTGACTAACCAGAGCCGACCGCCTCCTTCGTACACCTACTTGTAGTTATCGGCTAAATGACTCATAAACTTTTACGTGGTGATCGCCGCAGAGCCAAATAATACAAAACGTGAAATTACAACGACGAAACTCAACTTGAGTCTATCAAATAGAACCAAGTCGAGCCATCGCTGTCTCTTGAAAGTTACCTTAGAGCGCTGTTATGACTGGTATCACCATTGGGCGCATCTTAGAGCGCTTCTCTATCATCTTGGCAGCCGTAGTTCTAACGTGGCGAGCCAAGGAGTCAACATCATCTCCAATTTCACCGATAGAGGTCTCGATGGTGGCTCTAACCGCATTTTTAATGTCAGCCAAGAGAGCCTCAATGTGATCTGGAGCATCGTCTGCTAGGTGGACCCAACCCCTAGTGGCGATCTCTACTTCACCGACCATAGTTCTATTGCGAACGTCAACGGCTGCCACCACTACCACAAATCCCTCGGTCGATAGCGTCTTTCTATCTCGAAGGGTCGCCTTTGGCAGTCCATCTACTACGCCGTCGACGTAGAGCATGTCTGCTGGTACCTTATCGACAATTGCAATATTTCCGTTGGCTAGCTCAACCACGTCGCCATCGCTAGCCACAAGGGTATGGCTCTTATCTTGGCCCATATCTATTGCTAAGCGCATATGAGAGGTCATGTGGCGATACTCACCGTGAACAGGTACGAAGTTCTTGGGGCGCAAGATGGAGTGAAAGAGGCGTAGCTCATCCCGCTTAGCGTGGCCTGAGGTGTGAACTTGAGCTATTCCAGCGTGGATAACTCCAGCACCCCTGCGGTGAAGGCCATCTATTACCTTGCCCACGGCCGACTCATTACCCGGAATAACGTCAGCCGAGATGATCACAACGTCGCCGTCGTCGACTTTGAGGAATCTATTCTCATTTGCAGCCATCAACGAGAGTGCCGAAAGCGGCTCTCCCTGGCTACCAGTCGACAGAACCAAGACCTGCTCTGGCTCGTATCGGTTGACGTTCTCGATCTCATCTAGGTATTGATCGGGTAAGTGCAAGTTTCCGAGGGAGCGTGCCAGGGCGATATTCTTGCCCATCGACCTTCCCAATGGAAAGATGATTCTCTTGGAGTCGATCGCGGCGTTTGCTATCTGCTGTATACGGTGGATGTGGGAGGCAAAGCAAGTGACGATAATCCTCTTATCGGAATTTACCGCCAACAGTTGGGCCAGAACAGGTCCAATCGCACTTTCAGAGGTGGAGTGACCCTCCTCTTCAGCATTGGTCGAGTCCGCCAGCAGAAGGTCGATCCCCTCTGATCGAGATATCTCCCCCAATCGAGCCAAGTCCGAGATGCGACCATCCACCGGTGTTAGGTCAATCTTGAAGTCACCAGAGTGAACGATAACACCAGCAGCCGATCGGATTACTAGCGCAAAAGAATCTGGCACTGAGTGGGTTATGGGAACAAACTCCACCTCAAAGTTGCCAATCTTTACCTTCTCGAGGTCTGCAACGGTACGCAAGTTAGCCTTGGGGCGAAGCTGTGCCTCATCGATACGATTAGATGCCAGCCCAAGTGCAATAGCAGAGCCATAGATGTCTAACTTCATCTCACGAAGTAGGTACGGAAGAGCACCGATGTGATCTTCGTGGCCGTGGGTTACAACAACCCCCACCACCTTCTCTTTATTCTCCACCAAGTAGGTGAAGTCAGGGAGGATTAGATCTACCCCAGGTGTGTCGTGGTTAGGGAACATAAGCCCACAGTCGATGATCAAGATTTGATCGTCGACTTCAATCGCTGCGCAGTTGCGACCAATTTCGCCAAGGCCGCCTAAAAAGACGACGCGTGCTGTGGCTGGTGCTTTACCTTCTTTACTCAATTGAATCCTTATTTGATATTTAGCTTGGAACGAGAGATAGCCAGTTCATCGACTACCCTCTTTGCCACTTCTTCGTGGCCTTTTGGAGCATCGCCCATAGGTAGGCGACACCTTCCTACATTCATACCTAGGTAGTTCATAATAACCTTGGTAGGAATAGGATTTGGAGCAACCTCTCCAGTTTCGTATTCGTAAGACGACAAAAGTGCTTGGTTGACCTCTATCGCCCTTCTGTTATCACCTTTAGAAAACGCCTCGATCATATCCCGAAATAGGTCTGTAGCCCAGTGGGTAGCCACGCCGATTACACCAACTGCACCGACAGAGAGCAGAGGCAGAGTCAAGGAGTCATCACCGCTATAGACGTCAAAGTAACTTGGTAGCCCTGGAATAAGTGCTGCGGTAGCAGATGGGTCGCCAGCTGCATCCTTTAGAGCCACAACGTTAGCGTGGTCAGCAATCACCCTCTTTAGAGTCGATGCCGCCACCTTTCGACCGGTCCTTATTGGTATGTCGTAGACAAAAACAGGCAACGAGGTAGCTGAGGCCATGGCATCGAAGTGGCCATAGATACCACTTTGAGGTGGACGGTTGTAGTAGGGTGCGACCGCTAAGATTCCAGCCACACCAGCATTAGTGGCGCGCTTTGTCATTGTGATCGAGTGGGCCGTCTCATTGGAGCCAGAACCAGCGATGATAGGAATCGTTAACTCGCTAGCCAAGGTCTCCCAGAGGGTTATCTTCTCTGGATCAGTTAAAGTCGATGCTTCGCCGGTTGTTCCAGATATGACTAGGGCGCTATTTCCATCTGCCGCGAGCTTCTTGGCCAATTTGACGGTTGCATCGATATCGAGCTCATCATTGCTATCGAAGGCCGTAACCATAGCCGTAATAACTGCACCGAATTGGTCTAGCGCGGCACCCATTTGACTCCTTAGCACTTGAAACAAGAGAAGATCTACCGAAGATGGATAAGCCATCTAGTAGACAACTTTTATTCTAGTAAAAATTTATGATACGGAAACGATTACCCGAGCAAACCATCGACGACAGAGTCCAGACCCATAACAAGGCCATCTAAGTCGAATATGCCTTTTACTGCCATGATGACGCCTGGCATGAACGAGGTCCTATCGTATGAGTCGTGGCGGATAGTCAAAGTCTGACCAGTAGTACCAAAGATAGCCTCCTGGTGGGCGACCATTCCAGCGATCCTCAAGGAGTGAATATTTACTCCCCCTTGATATCGATGGCCTCTGGCCCCCTCGAGCTCTCTTTTGGTTGGATCGGCGTCAAATTCAGCACCTTTGGCCGCCGCAATCCTCTTTGCAGTCGCAAGGGCGGTTCCGCTCGGAGCATCAACCTTGCGATTGTGGTGCAACTCCACCACCTCCGCGGTTTCAAAGAACTTTGCTGCCATCTCTGCGAACTTCATCATCAGAATCGCACCGATTGCGAAGTTAGGGGCTATAAGACAATTGGCTTCGGACTTATCGAAGGCCATGGTGAGCTCTTTGATCTGCGCGTCGGTAAGCCCGGTGGTTCCAATCACCATGTGGATTCCAGCACTAGCACAGTAGAGGGCGTTTTCAAAGCAGGCGCTGGCCTCAGTGAAGTCGACTGCGACGTCGACTTCCCCATGGACTATGGCCTCTCGTTGCCCATCTACTACTATTCCGGTACCGAGGATAGAGGTAGCGTGGCCCAAGTCGATCCCGGCCAACCTTGGATCGAGCGCCTTTGTTAGCTCTAGGGCCGGATCTGCGACTACTGCTTTGCAGACGCTAATCCCCATCTGCCCACCGGCTCCAAAGACTGCTACCTTGATTGGTCGATCTAATTGTGCCACGCTCTTTAACTTCTACCTTCTGTTGAAGTCGCGACGGGGACGTCCGCCACGACGATCTCGATTACGAGGGCCATCAAAACTTGGCCTTGGCTCAGCTACGCTCGGTCCGAGGTCACCGTAGTGTTGAAGTAGCTCATCGGCGAAGGCCTCTTCGAAAGAGACGACTTCAATATCGTCCTCCTCGTAACGGTTAGTTACGATAACCTCAGCTTTTGGGCTCTCATCACCAACTTCTACCTCTTCGATATCTTCTTCACTCTCATCGGTGACTATGGAAAGGCTCAACTTGCCGTTGGCGTCGATGTCGTCTACTACCACACGAAGCTCTTCGCCCATCGATAGAACATCTTCGACTCGATCGATTCTCTTACCGCCACCGATCTTACTGATGTGCAGTAGTCCATCTCTACCGGGAAGAATGTTTACAAATGCGCCAAACTTGGCGATTCCAACGACCTTGCCTTGATAGTGGCCACCGATCTGGGCCAAAGGTGGATTTACAATCGCTTCGATTGCCGCTCTAGCAGCATTGA
Organism: Actinomycetes bacterium; assembly: GCA_021805205.1. Classification (GTDB taxonomy): domain Bacteria; phylum Actinomycetota; class Acidimicrobiia; order Acidimicrobiales; family Acidimicrobiaceae; genus Acidithrix. Next base: position 7,601 of record JAJZFV010000017.1, read on the forward strand.
CGGCCGACATCTCACGAGCACCAATAGTTACAACCGCAACGTCACCAGCCTCATCGAGGGAGATCTCTGCGCCGGTATCGGCCTGCAAGGCGTTGATGTTTTTACCCTTAGGTCCAATCACCTCACCCATCTTGTCGAGCGGGATCTCGAAGGAGACGATCTTTGGAGCATTTCCGTTTATCTCATCACGAGGAGAAGAAAGGGCGCCAGCCATAACTTCTAGAACCTTTAGTCTGGCCTCTTTCGCCTGAGTAAGTGCACGACCCAATACGTCAGCCGGAATTCCATCGATCTTGGTATCGAGCTGAAGAGCGGTTACAAAGTCGTCGGTTCCTGCCACCTTGAAGTCCATATCGCCAAAGGCATCTTCGGCTCCGAGGATGTCGGTGAGGGTGGTGTACTTGCCGTCATGGTGCACAAGACCCATAGCAATACCAGCAACTGGAGCCTTGATTGGAACGCCGGCATCCATAAGTGAAAGGGTCGAACCGCAGACCGACGCCATTGAGGTCGAGCCGTTAGAGGAGAACGCCTCAGAGACTAAGCGCAAGGTATAAGGAAATTCAGATTCACTAGGAACTACTGGCAACAGTGCCCTCTCCGCTAGGAGGCCGTGGCCGATCTCTCTACGCTTTGGACCACGCATTGCGCCAACTTCTCCGGTTGAAAATGGAGGGAAGTTGTAGTGGTGCATGTATCTCTTTTGCTCGTCAGTCCCAAGAGAGTCGAGGAGTTGATTCATCTTCGGCATACCCAAGGTACAGACATTCAATACCTGGGTCTCGCCACGCTGAAATAGGGCAGATCCGTGTGCCGTCGGAATCAGACCAACCATCGCCGTAAGAGGTCGAATCGTAACCGTGTCACGACCGTCGATTCGAATATGGTCGTTTACGATTCTCTCGCGGATGACTCGCTTGGTGAGTGACCGTACTACCTGAGATATAGCCTTGGTCGAATCTGGATAGCGCTCCGCTAAGGATGCTTGTAGCCCCGCTTCGATGGCATCGAGAGCTTCCTGTCTCTCCTGCTTTACCGCGATGGTATTTGCTTGGCGAATTGCATCCAAGGAAGAGCTCTCGATCTCTGCAAAGAGTTCGTCGCTGAAGTCCTTGACTGAAACGTATTGCATCGGAGTAATGTCTCCGACCTTCGAAGCAAAGCTTCTCTGAAGCTCAATCGACTGTCGGATCCAGCGCTTCGACTCCTCGAGGCCATTAGCGATGACCTCTTCGGTCACCTTTGGCGCACCATCTAAGTAGTTACCCCAAGACGATGCGGTGCCGCCAGCTTCAACCATGATGATGGCGATGTCGCCAGCATTTTCCCCTTCGGTTACTTCGCGGCCAGCTACAACTAGCTCGAACGAAGACTCGTCTCCCTCTTGGTATCCGGGAAATGCAGTCCAGGTACCGTCTGTGCCATAGGAGATCCTAACCGCACCAACAGGACCCTGAAATGGGATTCCAGAGATCATCAATGCAGCAGAGGCGGCATTGATAAAGAGGACGTCGTATGGATTTTGGTGATCGACGCCCAAGATGGTTCCCACAACGTGAACCTCGTGTCTAAAGTCCTTCGGAAAACATGGGCGGATCGGCCTATCGGTCAGCCGTGCTGCGAGGACGGCAAAGTCGGTAGCTCTTCCTTCGCGACGGAAGAATGAGCCTGGAATCTTTCCGGCGGCATACATTCTCTCTTCAACGTCAACCGTCAACGGGAAAAAGTCGATCCCCTCTTTTACGCCCTTTGAAGCTACAGCGGTCGCCAGGACCATAGTGTCACCGATACGGGCTACAACCGCTCCATCGGCTAGCGGAGCTAGCAATCCGGTTTCAAAGGAGAGAACCTTGTCGGACGAGTCGATCTTGACTTCATCCCTTATAACTTCAGCCATTACTTACCTTTCATTAATTCGTCTCAACCCCACCTATTGAAGAAGAGACAGTCGGTAAGCGAATCAGATTTGCTCAATAAAATCGGCCAGTTCTCAGTGCACCAACCCCAAAGTGAACTTCCGGGATTGCTCCACTGAAAGCTGTGCCGTGAGCCAGAGGAACAAAACGCTTACAACATACAAGCTAGCCGATCTAAGGAGAACTTTCGATAGCTCCATGGTCAAAGTGCACCCTATCCATCTAGTGCTGTCTCGCGAAATTTAGCTGATCTAATAGAAAGATCGAGCGCCGAACCTTTGCTTTAGGAGGCTTTAACTTGGACTTTGTCACCAGAACCAAGTTGACCAAGTTGTTAGAAGATATCTTGGCAATTTAGTTGAGAGGGGCACCGGATGATAATTGATTAAACGAAGTTAGGCCCTCCAGCAGAGGGCCTAAGGACTGTAGAGGCTACAGTGATTCAACTATGGAGCTAAAGCTCGAACTCTCGCAACTGGAGAGGGGCTAGATTAGCGACGAATACCTAGACGGGATATGATCGATCGATAACGATCAACGTCATTGCTGCGGACGTAGTCGAGCAGACGTCGACGCTGTCCAATCAGCATCATTAGACCACGGCGGGTGTGGTGGTCACCCTTATGAGCCCTTAGGTGCTCAGTCAAATTCGAGATACGAGCGCTCAAAAGTGCAATCTGGACCTCTGGCGATCCTGTGTCGGTCTCACTCTTGCCGTACTCTGCGATTATTGCTTGCTTATCAATCATCAAAACACCTTGTACCGGTCGCCCTTAGCGAACATTACGGATAAATCACCTTAGTCGGTTCTGCTTCAACTTCCTAACGTTATCGAGCCAACAACAACTTTTACGTCCTTTTCAATCTGCTCTATTAACTCTTGAGACGATTCGAAGGCTATCTGATCCCGAATAAAGGAGGCGAAGTTCACCCTAACCCTCTTGTTGTAGAGGTCTCCCGAAAAGTCAAGGATAAAGGCCTCGATCAATCGGCTGCCACCGCCCGGGTAGTAGGTAGGTCTGGTTCCAACGGAGATCGCAGAGCGATAGGTGACTCCATCTACTTCGACGCTGCCGGCGTAGATTCCATCCAAAGGTAGGGCTCTATCGCTTCCATATGAGACGTTGGCTGTAGGATATCCAAGCTCACTACCGCCTCGCCCATCGCCACTTTCAACTAATCCGGTTATAAAAAACTCCCGTCTCAAAAGTTCCTTGGCGAGATCCACCCTTCCCCTAGAGACCAGCTTTCTAATTACGGTAGACGATGACACTAGCGATGAACATCCAGAGTTATCCTGAATCGCTTGGCATATCTGCGTAAGCTGATCCCCCTCAATCTTTACCAGTGGGTCGCTCTCGACTACAAAGTCGAACTCTTCACCCGCTCGCTGAAGTAACTCAACACTACCCTTGCGATCCTTACCAAATCGAAAGTCGACGCCAACCACTATCGCTTTAGCGATTAGTCGATCCACTAAAGTCGTCTTCACAAAGTCCAGGGCCTCTTCAGATGCAGCCGCCTTATCGAACTCAACCACGTAGCAGTAGTCGATCCCCGACTTTTCCAATAGCTCAAGTCGCTCTTCGAAGGAGTTGATTAAAAGTGGGGCATGCTCGGGACGAATTACAGCAGCAGGGTGGGGGTTGAAGGTGACCGCAACTGAAACAAATCCTCTCTCGCTCGCGATCTGGCGCGCTCGATTGATCAGTGCCATGTGCCCAATATGCAAACCGTCAAAGGTTCCAATCGTCAACACACTTGGACGATCGATCGAATCTAGATTTCCGCTACTTAGAAGCTGCATCTTCCTCCAGCACCACTTTGTCGCGCAGGCAAGTACCCATCGAAGTTCGATTGTAGTTGACAAACTCCATGGTATCGCTCGCAGGGTTACTACTAACTGCGACCGAGACGATCATCCGTGGTCGCAATTTAGTCAAAAGTAGCTCCATCAAAACTAAGGAACCGGAATCTTCCTACCGATAAAGAACATTAGGTGATGCGTCTTTGGTTTTAAGCGACCTCGCGATGCGGGGGCATCAATAGACAAGGATGAAGAAGATGGCTACGACAGCTAAGAAGGCGGAAGAGCAGACGGAAGGCGGCCCCAAAAAGGGGGGGAAGAAGAAGATCATTCTTATCGTCCTCCTCGTCTTGGTTGCTGCAGCAGGTGGCGGAGTCGGTGCTTCGATCCTTATGGGAGGTTCTAAGCCAGCTAAAGCGGCATTTGTACCACCAAAAGTAGGCCCAGTCTACGACTTTGGACAGATTACAACCAACCTGGCCGACGGCCATCTGATCCAGGTATCGATGAGCCTTCAACTTGGGGTAAATGACCTAACTGCAGATATCTCACCCCTTTCAAAGAGCTTGACATCGATTGCTATCAACGACCTTTCAGGTTGGACCTACACCCAGCTACTCTCGGTTGCGGCGAAGCAGGATTTGGCCAAGGAGTTGATCAAGGACTTCAATAAAACCATAAAGGTAGCGACTGGCAAAAATGAGATAACCGGAATCTACTACACCAACTTCATCATGCAATAACGTCACGTCTAACAACAGCGACAAGCACAGGTCGTTCTTGAGAGCTAAAGAGGCGCCGCAAACTTGGCTTTACTGAGTTTGCGGCGCCCTGTTTTAAAGCCCTGAAGACCAACGAGCCACTGTCCCGAATAAATCCAATCCTGAGTGACCATCGCAAATGACACACTTGATAGAGGGGAGGAGGGATCTACGAGAACTGAGGAAAGGTTACTCTCGACTGAAGCCTTCCCTCAACCACTTCAAATAGGCCAATCACATCCTCTAGAGTTGCGGGGTGATCAAACCGATCTTGATGGAAGACAAAGACGTAACCATCGTTCTCCGGTCGACTAAGCCGTAGATCGGCAAGATCGACTTCAATCCCGTTAATGAGACGCTTAGCTACAGCTTCATCGACCCCAAAAGTGCCAAAGCGATCTAGAACTGCTCTATCGCAAAATCGAAGGTCGCTCTTTTCGGCAGGTAACAACGATGCGTCATCGACGCTAAATCCATCACTTTCAATCCGCCGTAACTTCGAAAGGTAGCCCAAAGTCCCAAGGCGCTTAGCGATATCTTCCCCGAGGGTCCGAATATAGGTACCCCGCGAGCAGCGTACTTCGAAATCTATGGTTGTAGCATCAACCAGGTGACCCTCAATGGCAAAGATATTTATTTGAGAAGCTTCAAGTTCAACTGCCTTGCCCTCTCGGGCTAATTGGTAGCTTCTAACCCCATCAACTTTTCTGGCAGAGTAGACCGGGGGCACTTGAGAGGACTCACCGATAAATGAAGACAAGATCGCAGCAAGCTGGGCCTCAGAGGTATCAGGAGTGGGGCTCGTGGCAGTTACCGCACCGGTAAGGTCACCGGTATCGGTAGATGACCCTAGGAGCAGGCGAGCCCGATAGAGTTTCGGAGTGTCATGAAAAAAAGGGAGAAGTCTTGTGGCCTGACCGAGTGCAACCACCATAAGTCCACTTGCGAATGGATCGAGCGTACCACTATGGCCCACTCGAGAGTTGCCGCTCAAATAACGAACCTTACCAACGACGCTATTTGAAGTTACTCCCACCTCTTTATCAATGAGGGTTATGGCGATACGACGACCGCCCTCCTTGACACGCATTTTTTTAGCCACGATCAGATATCTTGGCTATCGCTGTCGGCTGGTTCGTCAACCACGATCTTTCGTAGTATCGACTCGATCTTTCCACCCATCTCAATCGCCGGATCGGCCATAAATTCAAGGTGAGGGGTTTGGCGCATCCTAACAGTACGGGCGATAGCTCCTTGGAGACGACCCCGGTTCTTCTCCAGCCACTCGTCGACCTCGGGAGTGATATGGTCTAAATAGACTCGAGCCCGGCGCAGATCAGGGTCTACCCGCACCTCTGTCACGGTGATGATGGTACCGAGAGCCTCAGGGTCGTAGATCCTCTCGATCTCGACCCCAACTGCCCTTTGCACTTCATTTGAAACACGCTCGATACGGGAAAACGTCTCGCTTCGATTATGGCGGTGAACCATCTTCAATCCTCTACTAGCTACGGGGAATCTCGCGATCCTCGAAGGTTTCAATGGTGTCGCCACTTCGGAGATCTTGGAAGTCGCTCAGACCGATACCGCACTCAAAGCCAGCTGCAACCTCACGTACGTCATCTTTGAAACGTCGAAGAGAGGTGATAGAACCCTTCCAAATTACGACGCCTTCACGAAGGAATCGGACCTTGCTGCCACGGGTGATAACACCGCTTTGCACGTAACAACCAGCAACTGCTCCGATCTTTGGAACCCTGAAGATCTCGCGAACTTCGGCGTCACCGGTAACGACCTCTTCATACTCAGGAGCCAGAATGCCGACCATAGCCGCCTCGATGTCCTCGAGCATCTTATAGATGATCTCATAGGTTCGGATCTCAACGTGCTGAGCTTCAGCCGCCTCACGCGCCCTACGATCAGGACGAACGTTGAAGCCAATTATGAGAGCATTGGAAGCTGCGCCGAGAGAGATATCGTTTTCGTTGATACCGCCGACTGCACGACGTACAATACTCAAACGAACTTCTGGGCGCTCTAGTTTGCGCAAAGACTCGGTAACCGCTTCTAGAGATCCTTGTACGTCCGCCTTGATGATGACGTTCAACGTCGCAGTCTCTCCACGCTTGATCTGCTCGAAGAGGTCTTCTAGCTTGGCACCAGGTGCACTACCTGGCTGAGCAGTGTACCCAGCAATCCTCTGCCTCTGCTCGCGCATGGATCCGATCTGACGCGCTACCGAAAGCTCATCGGTCTCTCTAAATTCGTCGCCCGCACTTGGAACCTCAGAGAAGCCCAATACCTGCACTGGCGTAGATGGCTCCGCCTCTTTGACTGGTCGTCCAGCCTCGTCGATGAGCGCCTTTACTCTACCGAATGCAACGCCTGCAACCAAAGGATCTCCAACGTGGAGGGTACCTTGCTGCACGATAACCGTTGCGACAGGGCCTCGCCCTGGATCGAGGTTCGCCTCAAGGACGACTCCCTTTGCCTTACCCGTCTTAGATGCCCTTAGCTCTAGAACTTCGGCCAAAACAACCAGCTGTTCCAGCAGGTCATCGACGCCTAGGTTTTGAAGCGCAGAAACTTCAACGGTGATGGTATCTCCGCCCCAAGCCTCAGGTATTAAACCGTGCTCAGATAGCTGTTGCATTACCCTAGTAGGATCAGCGTCGGCCTTATCGATCTTGTTGATGGCAACGACTATCGGAACCTTTGCCGCCTTAGCGTGGTCGATCGCCTCTAAAGTCTGAGGCATGACACCGTCATCAGCTGCGACAACCAAGACCACGATATCTGTAACTCCTGCTCCACGAGCTCTCATCTGAGTGAATGCTTCGTGGCCCGGAGTATCGATGAACGTAACAAATCGATCATCGACCATAGCTCGGTAGGCACCGATGTGCTGAGTGATACCACCAGCCTCTTTGGCTACAACATTCGTCTCACGAATCCGGTCGAGGAGTTTGGTCTTACCGTGGTCGACGTGTCCCATGACTGTGACGACAGGGGCGCGCCACTCAATATCTTCGTCATCGATGTCGTCATCGGCCGAGAAGTACTTGGCATATAGCTCAGCCTCTTGCTCTTGACCTGGGTCAACCAATTTGACTTGGGCGCCAATCTCAGCTGCAAATAGTTCAATGGCGTCGTCAGAGAGGCTTTGTGTAGCCGTAACCAACTCACCTTGGAGGAATAGGAATCTGACTACATCGCCGGCAGAGCGATTGAACTTAGGTCCTATCTCTTGCGCAGTCGATCCTCGCTCAACAATCACTTCACCATCTGGAACTGGAGCATTGGAGGGGATGTAATTCGCTACTTGCGTTGGCTCTAGCTCTTCATTGGCCTTCTTGGAACGACGTCTTGCGCTCTTAGAAACTGGGCGAGATCCCCTTTGAGGGCCACCCTTCAGACCAAATGGTGCTCCCGACGGTGGCGGAGGCGTGGAACCCCTGGCCCCGCCAAACGATCCACCGGTCCTCGGAGTAAAGCCGCCTTGGCCACCAGGTCCATCGGTCCGTGGGCCGCGGTTATATCCGCCTTGGCCACCTTGACCACCTTGGCCATCGGGGCGTGGGCCGCGGTTGTAACCGCCTTGGGTTCCTTGGCCATCTGGGCGTGGGCCGCGGTTGTAACCGCCTTGACCACCCTGTCCATCGGGGCGTGGGCCTCTGTTGAAGCCACCCTGTGTTCCTTGACCATCGGGGCGTGGGCCGCGGTTGTATCCGCCTTGGCCACCCTGTCCATCGGGGCGTGGGCCTCTGTTGAAGCCACCCTGTGTTCCTTGACCATCGGGGCGTGGGCCGCGGTTGTATCCGCCTTGGCCACCTTGACCACCTTGGCCATCGGGGCGTGGGCCTCTGTTGAAGCCACTCTGGCCCCGATCTTGGTATCCGCCTTGTGTCCCCTGTCCATCGGGGCGTGGGCCGCGATTGTATCCGCCTTGACCCCGATCTTGGTATCCGCCTTGTGTTCCTTGACCATCGGGGCGTGGGCCGCGATTGTATCCGCCTTGTCGTTGCCCACGATCTTGGTATCCGCCTTGTGTCCCCTGTCCATCGGGGCGTGGGCCTCTGTTGAAGCCACCTGGCGGCGGTGGGATCGGCTTACCTGAGAGCGAAAGAGGCACTCGAGGACGACTAGGAGGTGCAACCTGCTCATTGTTTTCGAGCGATGGAGCACTATCTGAAGTAGTCTCACTCTTGTTATCTCGTGGCGCACTACTACGGCCTTCACTGTACCTGACAACCCTACGGTTGCCAATTGGACCGGTGCGCGAAAAATCTTGTGATTGAGAAAAATCTCTTGGGGCAGCAGGAGCAGCCTCAGTGGCTGTAGCGCCACTTATATCGCTTTGTTGGGCCGATACTGCCTTTTCAGTAGAAACAGATTCGTCCGGCGTACGGCTTTGAGTCTTGGCTGGGGCCGACCTTTCTTCTGCCACCGCAGCAGCGGGAGTCTCTACCTTGGGCCTTTCGACTACTGAAGCGGGAGCTTCAGCTCTCACCTTTGCGACCCTTGAGTCGCGGTCATCGCCCAAAGGCTTAGCCTTAACTTCAGCTGGACTAGCCTCACTTGAAACTGCCTTGGCCTCAGTGGTCTCTTGCTTAGTGGCAGGCGAGGCGGTAACCGCCTCACTGACCTGAGGAGCCTGCTTAGCCTCGGAGGAACTATGACTTGAAGAGCGTCCATGACCGTGAGAGTCTTCCCCACCGCCGGCACGCTCATAACTGCCGAAGCCATCGCGTTCGATCTTGCGGCGCGCTCTGTCAGCTTGCGCCTCTTCAATACTTGACGAAGGGCTCTTTATACCCATTCCCAAGTCATTACAAAGGTCAAAGGCACCCTTATTCGATAGTCCCAATGATTTGGCCAGGTCGTATACCCGTATCCGTTTTGCCAACTGCTACTTCAGCCCTCTCAAATTTACACACACGCGCCCAACTCTAGATATTGGACGACAAAATTGTGGGGCCCCACTACAGAGCCTTCACACGGGCGACCCAGTCATTGCTCGAAAGCATCATCGATAAGGGCCGACAGATCCACTGCTCTGCAACCAAAACGTTTTAGAGCCTTAATTATCTTAGTTGCTTCAAAGCACGGGCTAGGCTGCCGATGCACCCATAGGCCACGACCATCCACAACAACAGGTGATGCTACACCTTCATTATTCATTCGAAGCCGCCAAAGATTCACCAACTCATCCCGTTGTCTACAGACAACACAGGTTCGCTTGAACTTTGACGGCTTTTCAGAGCGAATACTACTCCTCAGAAGATTCCTCTTCGGTTACTTGGTCGTCTTCATCGTCTTCGACGTTCCCGTTGCCATAGAGATCCTCTGGCGTTGAAATATCGATCCTCCAGCCAGTTAATCTCGCGGCCAACTTGGCGTTTAGACCCTCTTTACCAATTGCAAGGGGTTGCTCCGAAGGGTCCACCACCACAGTTGCGGTTCCAGTAGCTTCGTCGAGTCGAACTTCACGAACCGAGGCTGGCTGAAGCGCTCTTGCTACAAACTCTGCAGGATCGTCACTAAAGAAGACAATGTCAATCCGCTCGTTACGGAGCTCACTCATTACCATTCGAACTCGGGCACCACGTGGGCCGACACACGCACCTACTGGATCGATATTTTGATCGTTTGAGTAGACCGCAATCTTAGACCTATACCCAGGCTCGCGGGCCAGGGCCTTGACTTCAACCACACCACTTGCTATCTCTGGAACCTCTAACTCGAAGAGCTTCTTCATAAGGCCAGGATGCGAACGCGAGACTACGATTTGAGGTCCCTTATTGGTACGACGCACCTCAACGATATACGCCTTTACTCGGGCGCCGTTTCCGTATCGCTCACCAGGAAGCTGCTCAGAAAGAGGCAAAAGAGCCTCTACCTTACCAAGGTTGAGCAGTGTATATCGAGCATCTGCCTGCTGGACGATACCAGTTACAATATCGCCCTCCCTGCCTGCGTACTCTTCGTACTTCATGTCACGTTCAGCGTCGCGAATACGGGCGAACATGACCTGCTTTGCGGTTTGAGCTGCAATGCGTCCAAAGTCAGTTGGAGTATCGTCCCACTCTTTTACGACGTTTCCGTCCTCGTCGAGCTCTTGGGCCCATACTACGATCTCCCCTGAATCGGGATCTATGGTAACTTCAGCCTCTTCTGCTGAATCAGGACGACGCTTATAAGCCGCAAGTAGAGCATTAGCGAGGGACTCCAGTAGGATGTCGACCGAGACACCCTTGTCACGTGCAATAGCCTGGAGTGGCTCCATGAAATTATTTCCGAGTTTCGCCACTTTCAGTCTCCTTCTACTCTTATGCCACCGCGATTCGGTGGAAATTACTTCTTCTTGCTACCTTTAGGTGGGTTGTTCACCTTCTTCTCCCCGCCTTGCCATTCAAAGACCGTACGAGCTCGCTCAATATTTTCAAGATCAATCGTGACCCGATTTTTAGAGATCGGAGAATCTAGGGCCAACTCAATCGCCCCTTCATTGACGAGAGCGATCCATCCCAAAAAGCGACGTTCTTCACCCACCTTTTCGCGAGTTCTGATTGTCACCTTCGAACCCATAAACCGAAGAAAGTGTTCATATGTCTTGAGTAGACGCTCTAAACCTGGCGAAGATATCTCCAGGTTGTAACTCTTGGGGTACGAACGATCTAGGAGCTCTAAAGTATCAAGCACCTCAGAGATCTTCGGTGTCACGGCCTCAAGGTCTTCCGCATCCACATTCCCGGAGGGGTCCTCAAGGGTAATCGCCAACGCGTCGGCGGTAGCTTCAACCTCCAAGATGCTCAATCCAGCTTCATGAACAATCTCTTCGATTGCCCCCTCAACAGCTGCCTCCACCACTTCACTATTAGTGAGTCTTTTAGCCATAATCACACCTCCAATCTCAAAAAGTTCACCTAAAGATGCACAAGCGTGGGCGATGAACCCACGCTTGTAGAAAAACCTGCTATCTAAGTCTATTTGATCAGGAGCAACTTAAGGGCTTGTTACCAAACCTTACGTTCACTTAATTATCAAGCAAGTAGGTTGATAAGGTACTCGCCCACCTGATCGATGGCTACCACTGTCGCCTCGCCGCTGCTTCTATCTTTGACCTCGACGTTACCGTCGGCAACTCCACGGGCGCCCACAACAACTTGGTAGCTGATGCCAATCAAGTCAGCATCTTTAAGTTTCACACCCGCAGCGATGTTTCTATCATCTAGCAAGACATCGAACTCTTCGTCGATCAAGTTGTAGTAGATTCGATCAGCCGCATCGGTTACTAGATCGTTCGAGCCATAGCCGAGGGCGACCACTACGACCTCAAATGGTGACAACTCCACCGGCCAAATCAGACCATTTCCGTCGTGGGATACTTCAGCAACTAGGGCTGGGATACGCGAGATTCCGATACCGTAGCAACCCATATAGTAAGGAGCCTCGCTACCATCCTCACCCGAAAAACGGGCACTCTTGATCTTATTGGAATAGGTTAGCCCAAGCTGAAAGGTGTGACCAGCTTCAACTGATCTGACTAACTCGATCTCACCCTCACAGCGAGGACAAGGATCCCCCGCTACCACTTCAACCAAGTCGGCTATATGATCCGCAATGTAGTCACGCCCCAACAGTACGTTGAGGAGGTGGTATCCAGCCTCATTCGCGCCGGTACAGTATCCAATCTCTTCGCCAACTGACCGATCGACCCAAATGGTTATGCCAACGTCGCCCATACCCACAGGTCCGATGTAGCCAAGGTGGAGGTTGGGGTTGGCATCAAAGTCAGTCGTCTCTGCTGCACGAAGACCAGACGGTATTCTCACCTTGCGATCGCCCGGAACCAGTAGAAGGTGGTACGCACCTGAGTTATCAAGGCAAATCATCGCCTTGAGTGAGGTCTCTGCAGAGGCGACGTAGCCGTGGCTATTCAAATAGTCGACCACTGCTTTGATGGTCGATGAGTTGGGAGTCTCAACCTTAGTCATCTCCTTTACAGCCTCGGTGACCTCATAGCCTCGCTCGCCCCTTACAGCCGCCTCGATATTGGCTGCATAACCACAACTCTTGCAGTAGGCAAAGTGGTCCTCTCCAATCGCTGCAGGAACCATAAATTCGTGGTTTACATCCCCACCTATGGAACCAGCGTCGGCCTCAACCGGAAAGTATTCGACCCCAATGCGGTCAAAGATAGCGCAATAGGCGTCGAAGAGGGTCTTATAAGTAGTTCGCATCCCCTCTTTGTCGGCGTCGAAGGAGTAGGCGTCGGCCATGATAAATTCGCGGGTTCTAAGTAGCCCAAACCGGGGGCGAGCCTCGGCGCGAAACTTCGTCTGGATCTGATAGACCGTGGCGGGAAGGTCACGATAAGAGGCAAGGTCGGGAGCGACGGTTGCAATTACCGCCTCTTCATGGGTCGGTCCAAGGACAAAGTCGCTTCCTCGAACCTCAACCTTCATCAGAACGTCGTCCATGGTGTTGATTCGATTAGTCTCTTGCCAAATTTCAACTGGGTGGAGGGCTGGAAGGAAGAGCTCTTGGGCTCCAACGGCGTCGAACTCCTCGCGCACAATCGCTTCTACCTTACGCAAGACACGAAGGCCAAGGGGCAAAAAGCTATATATCCCCGAGGCCAAGCGCCTTATATAACCGCCCCGAACTAGGAGCTGGTGCGAAATCGCTTCAGCGTCAGAGGGCGCCTCTCTAAGCGTCTTTACTACCAATTTTGACATGAGCATGGTAATCAGCCTAAAGCAATTGCGTCACGCCACGATCGGCTATTTGAGGGCTACCGCAGGCTAATCCTCTGCAACTCGTCGCTTTATATTTTCGATACGAACCGATGAGTTATTGGCATCTGCACCCTTGGCTTCGAGCAACTCTTCTCGATCACGTGCCGCCTCTGCCTCGGCATTAGGGTCAGCTGCGGCAAGCCTCGCCTCGAAGCCCTCGGCCACTAGCTTCTGCGCCTCATCAACGAGGGCTTGGACCATCTCGTCCTCTTTGACCACCCGAACGATCTTGCCTTTGATGATCAAGTGACCCTTGCCTCGCCCGCCTGCTATACCTATATCGGCCTCTCGGGCTTCGCCTGGACCATTTACCACACAGCCCATTACAGCAACTTGAATCGGTAGATTCAACTTCTCAAGTTCGGTTTGAGCCTCTTTAGCAAGTGCAATCACATCGATCTCAGCACGACCACAACTTGGACATGCGATCAGGTCCAGGCCGCGCCTCTCTCTCAATCCCAAAGACTCAAGAAGTGTGCGACCAGCCTTTACCTCTTCCACCGGATCAGCGGTCAGAGAGTAGCGAATGGTATCTCCAATTCCTTCAGCCAGAAGGGTAGCGATACCTGCTGTAGCTTTGATCAAGCCATTTGGAGGAGGTCCGGCCTCGGTAACTCCGAGGTGCAGTGGATGATCTGTCATCTCGGCGAGCATGCGATATGACTCGATCATAAGGACGACGTTAGAGGCCTTTACCGAGATCTTAACGTCCTCAAAGTCGACTTCGCGGAAGAGATTTAGCTCGTTTAGGGCTGACTCGACCAGCGCCTCTGGAGTAGCTCCACCGTACTTCTTGTAGAGATCTGGATGAAGCGAACCCGCATTTACACCAATCCGAATAGGGACGTTCCGGTCTTTAGCCTCACGAGCAACTAACTTAATCTCCTCAGGTTTACGAAGATTTCCCGGATTGAGTCTAAGTCCAGCGACCCCGGCCTCCAATGCAGCCAAGGCCATCTCAACGTGAAAGTGAATGTCTGCCACTATTGGAAGGGGAGATCTAGGGACGATCTGAGCCAGCCCCATTGCAGCTTCTACTTCATTGCAAGTACATCGCACTATGTCGCAACCAGCTCCAGCCAGAGCATAGATCTGAGATAGGGTGCCTTCAACGTCCGCCGTCTTGGTGGTAGTCATCGACTGTACTGTTACTGGACTTTGGCCGCCCACCGGCACGTTTCCAACCATGATCTGGCGAGAGTTGCGTCTAGGATTGATGAACTTTCCTTCACGGGCCAAGTTAGCCACCTCCAACTTTAAATTCTCATTGATAAGCCTATGCGAATAGGCGATTCTACTTTTACGCCGCCAAAGGGGGAGATACTTTGCCTATCCGAATGGATTTGCAAGTGGATGGGTGATATCGAGGTAAAGTGCCGTCACTCCAAGCAGAACTATAACCAGAAGAACCGCGTATGTGACAGGAATCATCTTCATCATATCCGCGTGGTACTTCTTTCCCTTGCGAGACCGGATCCTCTCATAGGCTGCGATTACCACGTGCCCTCCATCTAGTGGCAGCAGTGGAATGAGGTTGAAGATCCCGACGAAGACATTGATCGAAAATAGTAGGGTTAGCACCGCACCAATACCGACGTTAGCCGCCTGCGATGCCAGTCGAACAATTCCCACCGGCGATTCGAAGCGAACTGAAGCTCCGGGGCCAGATGTGGTAGTCGCGGGGTGCGATAGGGCATGTACGTAGCTGGTTATACCGCTTAGCGAGAAGTGGCTCATCAGGGAAGAGATAGTCTGAGACGAATAGGATCCAATCGCAGAGAACGGCCTTCCGAGCGATGAAAGTATAGGAAGCGATTCATTTGGTAGTACCAAATGAACGCCTATTACTCCTGCACCTGAAGGTGAAGCCGAGGCTACATTGAGCTTCGACTCTGTAGTTGGAGTAACCGGTATCACCATTTTGTTGCCGTTGCGATAGACATCTAGTGAAACTTGTTTATTTGGCGAATCCTGGATCGTAGTTACAAACTGATTTGGGCTAGTTAGATTCTTTCCGTTGATACCGTAAACCACATCACCAGGCTTTAGCCCCGCCTCCATCGCTGGTGTAACTACTCCACCCTTAGCAATCGAAAGCGCAGAGATCTCAATCCTGGTCGAAGATGGGACCCCCACGAAGAGAAAGAGTGCCACTAGCAGAAAGTATGCCATTACAAAGTGCATAAAAGATCCAGCCACCGATACCGCCAAGCGCCGTGGAAATGACGAATTGCGGTACGAACGCGCCTCATCTTCGGCGGAGAGCTCTTCGATGTTGCTCATGCCGACTATCTTGACGTAGCCTCCGGCTGGAATCGCCTTGACTCCATATTCGGTCTCGCCACGTCGAAACGAGAAGAGCTTAGGTCCAAAGCCAAGGAAGTACTCAGTGACCTTCATCCCCGACAACTTAGCCACGACAAAGTGACCAAGTTCGTGCACCATGATCATGGCGACAAGAGCGGCTACGACGATGAGGGTCTTACCGATGTGGAGGTAGATCGATACCATAGCAATTGCAAATATCGCAAGCGATAACCTGGCGAGCGAACGCCATACCTTACCTCTGGTGGATGCCAAATCGTCTTCGTCACCAACGCTGATCTTTTCACTATTCATTGAATAACACTCACCAATCAGTACCCAAAGTCAAATTTCTACCGACGCGACAATCTCCGATGCGCGCCTACGCGCCAACTCATCGAGTGATAAAACAGATTCAAACTCTGAAAAAGTCCACTTTTCGAAGGATTCAAAGGATCCTTCTATAACTCGATAGATATCGAGCCACTTAATCTTTCGGTTCAAGAAGGCATCGACTGCCACTTCGTTGGCAGCGTTTAGCCATGTTGGAGCTCCATCGCCTAGTTCAAGTGCCATATATGCAAAGTCAAGGGCCTTGAAGATCGAGCGTCGCGGCTCCTCGAAGTGAAGCGTCAAGCCACCCGCATAATCGAGGCCACCGAAGATCGGCGGAAGCCTCTCGGGATAGTTCAATGCATATGCTATCGGCAATCGCATATCTGGTCGAGAGATTTGGGCGATCTGAGAACCATCAACAAACTCTACCATAGAGTGCACTATCGACTCAGGGTGGACTACAACGTCAATCTGGCTAGGAGTAACGTTGAAGAGCTCATGGGCCTCGATCACCTCAAGTGCCTTATTCATCAGTGTTGAAGAGTCGATTGTAATCTTTGGCCCCATCTTCCAAGTGGGGTGATTTAGCGCCTCTTCAACCGTAACGTCCTCAAGCTCCTTGGGGCTATAACTCCTAAATGGTCCGCCAGAGGAGGTGAGAATTAACCTATGTACCTCAGAGGATCTACCGCTCCTCAAACATTGATGGATGGCTGCGTGTTCAGAGTCGACTGGTACGATCACAGATTTCGACTCAACCAACTTTTGACGAACCAGTGGTCCACCGGCGACTAAGGACTCTTTGTTGGCTAGGGCGATGGTCTTTTGACCCGCAATGGCACCAAGGGTTACAGTTAAACCAGCAAAGCCGACTACGGCATTTAGGGCTACATCTGCTTCACCAGCAACGCTATAGAGACCCTCTTGGCCAACTTCAACTCGAAGATTCGCAAACCTACTTTTCACCTCGGTAGCCATTTGACCACTGCCAACCACCACCACTTCAGGTGAGTGTTGCGCTATCTGCGATGAAAGCGCCTCCAGTGAAGAGTTTGCCGACAGACCATAGATGCTCAATCGCCCCTTGCTCGCCTTTACGACATCAATCGCTTGCAGACCGATGCTCCCGGTCGAACCAAAAATTGATACCTTCGTTGCCTCTGTCATCTGCACCTTTACCCGAGTTACATCTTGATAACGATGCTAGGTAAAAATTACCTAAGAAGAGGCACAAAGCAGCCTTCGAGTTTCAAAAATCCGACGCATACTTCGAGGTTGATTCGCCTTGGGATCAATGACCTTCCTACTGTCCAACCAATAGGGATGTTAGGGCAAGAACTCCTTGCGATCGACTCTGGCGAGATAGCACCTACCGGCGTTCTCTCCGATTACAGAAATAAGTAAACAAAGCTTCAATCAAAAAATATCTCAAGTTCAAAGTCCACTGATAATTTCCTGAAAGGAAGCTGAAAGCCAAACTTTCACTTCCTAATTGGGTTAAATCTTGGGAGATACAATGAAATTATCAGGGGCGAAGAAGGGCTTGACTGCCCTTTCAGCACTGCTGCTGGCCGGAGGGAGCATCCTCGGGGCCGCTGCCAGAACCGCAGCATCGGCCGATGAGGTTACCTCGATCTCGGCAAATACGGCTACACCGATCAAACACCTCGTAGTGATCTTTGGAGAAAATGTATCCTTCGACCACTACTTTGGAACCTATCCATATGCAACCAATCCCGCCGGAGAGACGAAGTTCGTCGCTTCGAAGTCGACTCCTTCAGTAAATGGCCTCTACAACGACGTCGTAAATGGCCAGCCAACCGGAACCGAGCTAACCAACAATTTGAACCAAATTCCATCGGGTGCGCCTTCGACCGCAAATGGAAACCCAATGCGCCTCGATCCTAGCCAAGCCATGACCTGTGACCAAGACCACGGCTATCTCCACGAGCAGATGGCCTACGCCAATGGTGGGACGGGTTTCATATTAAATACTGGCCACAGCAAGACCTTAGCTCAGTGCCTTGCAAACCTAAAGACCAATGGCGTAGCAGAGCAGGCTGGACCAAATGAATCCAACAACTATGCAGTAATGGACTACTACGACGGCTACACCGTCACTGGCCTTTGGAACTATGCACAGCGCTTCGCCATGAGTGACAATGCATATGGCACCAACTACGGCCCTTCGACCGATGGAGCCCTAAATGTCGCTTCGGCTAACACCTATGGCGTGATCTGCGGTCCAAGCTTCTCCACGATCAACGACCCAAGTCGCACCGCACCCGCTGGTCTAAACACCGCCAATCCGCTAGCCTCAAAAATAACTACCACAGGTGGTCAAGTTGGATCGAGCGTAAACCTTGGTGCAGGTCCCGGAACTGACATCAGTGACTCAGATCCTTACTACGACATCTGCTCATATCTACCGACTGTTGACGGTGGAGATGCGACTCTCCCGCACAACACCATCGCCATGGGTGGACCAAACATCGGAACTGAGCTGACTAAGGCAAATATAACTTGGGGTTGGTTCCAAGGAGGATTCGATGCCGGATACGTTCCGGGCCATGGCACCGCACCTACGACAGCTCAGGTCTGCGCTCAGAACCATCAAAACATCGGAGGTAGCACCATAACTGACTACATCCCTCACCATGAGCCATTCCAGTACTATAGATCGACCGCCAATCCGATGCACCTACCTCCAACCTCGGTCTCAATGATCGGCCATAGCGATCAAGCCAACCACCAATACGACACGGCAGACTTTTGGGCGGCAGCAGATAGTGGCAACATGCCTGCGGTATCTTACCTAAAGGCACCGGCCTACCAAGACGGACACACCGGTTACTCTGATCCAATCGACGAGCAAAACTTCATCGTCTCGACGATAAATCACCTTGAGCAACTTCCGACATGGTCATCGACTGCTGAAGTTATCACCTATGACGACTCTGACGGTTGGTACGACCACGTAATCTCGCCGCTAGTGACAACCAGCCAATCCTCGGTCGATGCCCTTACTGGTACGGGACTTTGTGGAACCGCAACAAATGGAGTTCCTCTAACCACATCTGGTCAACCGGAGATGGGACGCTGTGGACTTGGGCCACGTCTACCATTTATGGTTATCTCGCCATATGCCAAGGTCAACTACGTCGATCACAACACCATCGATCAAAGCTCGGTTGTGAAGTTCATCGAGAACAACTGGAAGTTGCCATCGCTAGGTGATGGGGCAGCTGACGCTAGTGCTGGCAGTATCAACTCGCTCTTCAACTTTGACCAGCCCAACTATCAGAGGGTGATATTGAACCCAGCGACAGGAGCGGTGCGATCAGTCTACGACCGCGGCAACTCCTAAAGGCTACTTGCCCATGGAAAGCCGTAACTAACTAAGCACGCCTAGCGAATAAGCGGTCTTGGAACTTGGTCGGTTGACGATAAGCTACCGACCAAGTTTGACTAGATCGAATCGACCAAAGCAAGAAAGGCCACGATAGATCTGAGATCTACCGTGGCCTTTAGTTTTTAGGGCAGGTTAGCCCTTCTTCAAAGACCGCCGTGATGGATCTGCTTTGAGCTAAATCATCTTGATTGATGATCAAAAAACAATTGCACCTTTAGTACTTGCAAATCACAAATTATCGGGACCTCACGGCAAGAAATACCGAGGCTGCCACAGCCATCCTTGTACAATCCCGCTTTGCCATAGTCCTCTAACGGTTCGCTCGCGAACCATCACCACGCTCAAAATTGCTCCGTTGAAGATCTAAGGCTCTAAGAGATCTCAAAGTCGATCCCCTAGAGCCAAGGGCTCAAAGCCAGTTAGTTGACTCAACCAGAGATCTCTACCTCGGAGACGACGGGTGCTTCCCCTTTGCGGTTAAGTCCAAAGCGATGACTAGCGCTACTTTCCTGCCTCTGGGATCTACTCACATTGAAGCTAGAAGAGCTCGACGTAGAAGAGGAGGAACCAACCGTGAATTTGCTAGCGACCGCCTCGAGCTCTTCACTTAGACGCGCTAGATTGCGCGCGGCTTCATTTACACTACTGGCACCGGAGCTATTAACCCTGGCATTATCTACAACCGAAACGATCTGCTCCGCGATGTGGCCAGTTCCAGCTGCAGCTTCAGCCACTGCACGGCCGATCTCCTGCGTCGTTGCCGACTGCTCCTCTACCGCCGAAGCAATCGAAGATTGAAGGTCGTTGATTTTATTGATGATATTGGATATCTCTTCGATTGCACCGATCGCTAGATTGGTGTCGTCTTGCATCTCTCGAATTCGATCAGCGATAGATTGGGTAGCAGTGCTGGTCTCCTTTGCAAGATCTTTAACCTCAGATGCAACAACAGCAAATCCCTTACCGGCCTCTCCGGCTCGGGCAGCTTCAATAGCTGCATTGAGAGCTAGCAGATTGGTCTGTTCAGCGATAGATGTAATCACCGATACCACCTCTCCCACCTTTGAAGAGCTATCCCCTAGCTTGGATATCGAAGATACTGCAACTTGAGATGAAGAGACCGCATTTGCCGCAACGCGAGCCGCTTCAGCGGCTCCTCTAGCTATCTCGTCGATCGCGGCTCGCATCTCTTCAGCGGATGCCGCAACTTGCTCTACGTTAGAGGAGACTTGTTCCGCGGCAGCAGCTACACCGTTTGATTGATTCATATTCGAATTAGCCCGTTGCGACTGGTCTGCGGAGTTACCGGCGAGGGCCTCTGAAGAGTTAGATAAGGCTACGGCATGGGCCGAAATCTGGGCAATTGCCCCACCCACACGAGCTATCAATTGGGATAAGGCAAAGTGAACTTGACCGATTTCGTCTTGTGAATCCTCAACATGATACGGGGTAAGATCGCCCGAGGATGCCCTCTCGATCGCATTAACGGCTTCGCCGAGAGGACGAGTAATAGACCTTGCGGTTATCCGAGAAAGAAATGCAGCAATTGCAACGGTTGCCAATCCAAGGATTACAAAGACTAATTCACTCGTCTTAAGGGCACCCTTTTGACCATTTACAGATGCTAGGTAGCTGTCGTGCCCCATGGTATAGATCTGAGCTAACGGATTCGAGTAGGAACCGAAGGCCAATTGGCTGACGATATTGTTAGCGGTTGCGGTTGACTTTGGGCTATTTCCGGCAAAGGCAGTATTGATCTGATTCGACATTGATACGTAGGCTTCAAAGTTAGATGCTGCACTCTTGAGCAACTTTGCCTCTTTGGCAGGGAGTGCAAATTTTTTTAACGAAGCAAGCTCGCCCCGAAACTGTGCCACAGCCTGTTCAAAAGATTGCAGGTCCCCAGAGTGTGATTGCCCCGAGTTATAGTCAAAGGCTACCGAATTCTCTGCGAGGGCCACTTGGGTACCGATTTGGTTGAGGGTTTCAACTGCATAAAATCTTTTAAAGGACGCCGACGAAGAGTCCAGCGACGATGAATTCGATGCAGCTGATATAAGACCATAACCAGCTAAAACTAGCATCAGAAGGGTCAAAACCGCCGACGAAACACCGAGACGCCTTCCGACTCTCATCTTCAAAAGCCAACGCTCCATAAATTCCCCAGTCACCAAAGACCCTCTGAGGCCGTTTCCTCAGTGGGTTTGAATTTCAATCGGCACTTCTGGAGCGTGCGTTTAGTAATTGGTAAATAATGCTTCGGCTAACTGATAGAGCAATTGAACGTGAAAGATAAAGCCGAGATAACTCCGCACATGTCAACCCAGTCGCTTACATATCACCGATGAGCAAGGTCGAAGGAGAGCACCTAGAAAAAGGTTTGGATGTGATGGGAGAAAAAGAGTATGAAGTAGATAATCGGCGCTACGAAGATTAGAGAGTCGATTCTATCCAAAAATCCACCGTGTCCAGGAAGAATAAACCCCGCATCCTTAGCTCCAAGCTCTCGCTTTATCTTGGACTCGATCAAATCTCCAACAGGGCCAATCAGACCTGCGACCGCACCAAAGACCACCCCAAGGGTAACGGTCATGGGGTGAATTCGAGATGAGATCAAGGCACCAACCGCAATCGATCCAACCAAACCAATCAGATAACCTTCAACGGTCTTACCGGGGGAGATATCTGGAGCAAGCTTGTGGCGACCAGCAAACCGACCTCCAAAGTAAGCAAAAGTGTCAGCCGAAACCGTTGCTAGAAGAAGCGACATGGCATAAGCCATACCTACCTTGTTACCGGTTTGAGCCCTCATTATGAGTGCCACAAATGCAGCACCCACACCAATCCAAACGATAGAGAAAAAGTTGACCGCTACGTTTATGATCACCTCACCCTTGACCACTCCGAAGGTGTACCAGAGCATCAGAAAAACTAGCGAGATTGAGGTTATGTATATTACAGATGAGGCGCCGTGATAGTAGGCGAACCAAATAACTGCAACACTCGCGGCAATGGAGATGAAGGGGGCTGGGTTTATGGTTGCCTCAACCGTCTTTTTGCCATCCGGGGCGATAACTACCCTGCGATCGCGTACCATCGACAAAAATTCACCGGTAGAGATCGCAACGGCTGCAGAAAGTAGAACAAGTACCGCAATAGGAGATACCAGGAAGCAGACGACAACCAGGGCCCCTAGTAAAAGGCCGGTAACGACTCTAGTGGCAACCGAGCCCAACGAGGACCTTTTGTTCGCCCTTTCGGAGGGGAGTTCGTTATCCTCGGAAGCACTCATTGACGATTCCTTGCTTTCCGAGACCAATCTTTCCGATCTCTTTGACGTCTTGGATCGACTCGAAGTGCCAAAGCCTCTACGCGATCCCCTAGCAGAACTTCGTCGAGGCACATTTCCATCTATCGCACCAAAGCTTTCACCTGAGCTACCTTCACTCAATCGCAAGCTGCTAGGAGACTCGTGACTCTTTGCACGCAAAATATCAGAAAACGCCTCACCTACCTGATCAGCCGAGTCATTTGACGCGTCGAATGGCGCACTGGAGTTGGTGGTGCGCACTCGATGCGAAGGATTAGCGAAGAACTCATCACCAGCGATAAATTCCAAACTGTCATCGCCTTCTTCGATCCGCGGCTGAAGATTCGATGAAGAGACCACCCTAACTTTGCGCTTCTTCTCTGTCGCAAAGTGACGACCCGATGGAAGCTCGGAGGCTTCGTCAATGTCAATTATATTTCGGGCGGATCGTTTTGAATCGGCGAAGTGTCTCCCCTTGCGGCTAGACCCGCTATCAAAAACTTCACGAGCAACTTCGCCAAGGCCATGGTTATTTTCGATCTTACGCCGTTCATGGAGCCAATTTAGGGCCCCTTGATCCACCGAAGTCAGATCTATTAACTCTGGAGTCAGACCACTATCGGAACGAAACTTGAATTGAATTGGAATCTCACCCGTAGGCGGTTCGGTCCAGTGCGGCAGAGAGCTTTTAGAGCGACTCCCCGTGGCGCTTTCACCGTCTGCTAACGGCCATTCATCTTCAAAGCGTCCTTCATCACGAGGACCTTCGAGATTTTCATGCGCCACTGTTCCCTCCTAGCACGCTAAACCCTTTAAAGTCCCAATCAGACTTCAAGCAGCTCTTTCTCTTTAGTCTCTAGCATTCGATCAATTTCGGCAATGTGATCAGAGGTGAGCTTATCAAGATCCTTCTCTGCCCGCTCTAATTGATCTTGATTGATCTCATTCCGCTTTTGAGCCGCCTCTAACTCTTGACGCAGTGCTCGACGTTGATTACGGACTTGAACTCTTCCATCCTCAGCTTTGGCCTTTACCTGCTTCACGAGATCTTTGCGCCGCTCCTCGGTCAATACTGGAAATGCGAGGCGGATTACAGTTCCGTCATTCGACGGGTTGATACCAAGATCTGAACTCTGAATCGCCTTCTCAATAGCACCGAGGGCACCCTTATCGAACGGAGTGATAACAAGTAGTCGGGCTTCAGGAACCGAAAAACCGGCCAACTGTACCATCGGTACGTCGGTCCCGTAGTACTCCACCATCAAACGCTCCACCATCGCAGATGAAGCTCTTCCGGTACGAAAAGACGAGAACTCTGTCTGTGTGTGTGCAACAACCTTCGCCATCCTCTCCTTACCGTCGAGGAGGGTCAATTCAATTATTGATTCGTCCATCATGAAACAAAGGTTCCTAATTCTTCTCCGCGAAGAGCTCGCAAAATATTGCCCGGTTTCATCAAGTCAAAGACGTGAACCGGAAGGTTGTTGTCTTTACAGAAGGTTATAGCAGTCAAGTCCATCACCTTTAGTTCCCTTGAGACAACCTCCATAAATGAAATGTAGTCGTATTTGGTTGCAGTTGGATCCAACTTTGGGTCGGCACTGTAGATGCCGTCGATTCCGGAGTGGGTTCCCTTCAATACCACCTCTGCATCGATTTCTGCAGCCCTAAGTGCAGCGGCAGTATCGGTAGTGAAGTAGGGGTTGCCGGTGCCCGATGCGAAGATGACGATACGCCCCTTCTCGAGGTGGCGTACAGCCTTCCTTCTGATGTAGGGCTCGGCAAGTTCTGCCATTTGGATTGCACTCTGCACCCGCGTTGGATATCCAATTCGCTCAATTGCATTTTGAAGTGCCAGGGCGTTAATTGTCGTCGCTAACATCCCCATATGATCGGAGGTGGCTCTCTCAATCTTTGCGCCAGCGCCTACGGCACCGCGCCAGATATTGCCACCTCCAACGATGATCGCGAGTTCCACTTTCAACTTGGATGCCGCCTCAACTACCTCTTCGGCAATCTGATTCAAGATCACAGCGTCGATTACTTCGGTATTCGAACTACTTGCGAGCGCCTCACCCGAGATCTTGAGTACGGCCCTTCGCCACTTTGAAGCTGCTGAAAGTTCCTCACTTGACATATTCGGCTAACCGATTACGATCTGGGAGAATCGGGTTACGGTAGCGCTACCAAGAAGCTGTGCGATGGTCTGCTTCTCGTCTCGTACGAAGTGTTGATCTAGAAGACAGATATTCTCGTAGAAACCGCGCATTCTGCCATCTACGATCTTTTCGATCTGAGCCTCTGGCTTACCCTCATTTCGAGAGATCGTCTCGAGGGTCGCACGCTCGGTTGCTACCTCCTCGGCGGGAACCTCTTCACGGGTGACAAATCGGGGGCGGGCAAAGCCAATGTGCATCGCAATGTCGTGAGCTAGCGCCCTTGAGCCACCGGCCACTTCAACCAAGACTGCATTTACGCCACGATCAGATTGGATGTGGAGATAGCCATCGACGACCGAGCCACTTGGTGCCTCGAAGCGCGAGATGCGGCCGACTTCGATCTTTTCCTTGAGGGTTGAGGCGAGGACACCGATCTCCGTCTCGTACTCAGCTATCGCTGATTCGCCGGACTCGGCTACCGAAGTCGTCATCTTCTCGAGCAGGGCGACAAATTCAGCGCTCTTAGCTACGAAGTCGGTCTCGCACTTGAGCTCGACAACAGCACCGAGGCTGTCATTTAGAATCACCAAAGATACCGCGCCTTGGCTATTATCGCGATCGGCACGCTTTGCTGCACCAGCCATACCCTTTTCACGAAGGATCTTGGCTGCTGCTTCCATGTCGCCATTCGCCTCTTCAAGGGCCTTCTTGGCGTCCATCATTCCAGCACCGGTACTCTTTCGCAGTGCTGATACGTCCGCTGCAGTTATTGCCATTTATATACCTCTGTCCTCAAACAATATCATTCAACATCAATGTGGCTAACTACCAATATGGAAGTCAGCCACAGTTGTCACTTAGAATTCACAGAACGACAAGGGCTACTCGCCTTGGCTATCCTTTGGTGCATTCTTCTTCGAGGCGATACGGGCCTCTCGTTGTCTCTGTGCCTCAGCGGCCTCACGGCGAGCAATTGCTTGCTCTTCTTCTTGACGGCGTACCTCTTCGGCATCGACAACAGGAGCCATCACAGTTACCTTGTTTGACATGCGACGTCCCTCTAGAACCGCATCCGCTACAATTCGGCACATCAGTTCGCCGGAACGAATTGCATCATCGTTGCCAGGAATGACGTACTTAATGACATCTGGATCACAGTTGGTGTCAACTACGGCGACGATAGGTAGCCCTAGCTTGTTAGCTTCGGTAACAGCAATTGCTTCCTTCTTGGTGTCGATGATGAAAAGCGCATCTGGAAGCTTGTCTAGATTGCGAAGACCCCCAAGGTTTCGCTGCAACTTTTCAAGTTCGCGAGAGAGGATGAGTGCTTCCTTCTTTGGCATTGCCTCAAAGTCACCAGCCTCCTTCATTCTCTCGTACTCCTGCATCTTCTTGACACGACCAAGAATGGTGGAGAAGTTGGTAAGCATTCCACCCAACCAGCGCTCATTTACATATGGCATTCCGCATGCGGTAGCATACTGAGCAATTGCCTCTTGGGTTTGCTTCTTCGTTCCCACAAAGAGGACGGTCTTGTCCTTAGCGGCAGCGTCACGCAAAAATAGGTAGGCCGTCTCAATTCTTTTGAGAGTTTGATGTAGGTCGATTACGTATACACCGTTTTGTTCGCCGTAGATGAATCGCTTCATCTTCGGGTTCCAACGACGGGTCTGGTGTCCAAAGTGGACTCCAGCTTCGAGAAGCTGGCGCATCGTAACGACTGGTTGCTGACTCATTCTTTCTATATCCTCCCACGGTTATGTAGCATGAATGCGCGCGCATGCGAAATGCGACCGTTGGGGTGCACTCACGCCTAAATTACAACGAATTCATCCTAATCGCACCTAGAGGATTATGGCCTATGAACTAGAGGACCAATTTCAATTGATATTACAACTGACTTTCAAACCGAAAAGCTTGGAAAGTGTTGATTGTTCGCCGAATGAGACCAAGCTCCCGCGCCCCAATCCTCGATAGATCGATCGATGAGATACCCTTTACTCAGGCGACAAAGACAAAAGTTATTTGGCTAGGTACCTTAGGAACCGCGTATCGAACCCAATAATGCAATCGAAATAGCAATTACCTAACTTTGACCGGTGGGGATCGCAGCAGGCATCGCAGTCCGTATAAAATCTTATAAAACCACTTAGAGTAACAACGTGACTTCGGTCGTTAAAAGGACCGACTAGGGGGTTTCGAAGTCGTTTAGGCGTAGACGCAACTGCATAACTGCCTTGGTGTGGATCTGACAGACCCTCGACTCAGTTACACCTAGAACTTGCCCTATCTCTGCAAGGGTAAATCCTTCGTAGTAATAGAGGGCCAAGACCATCTTTTCTCGGTCCCCAAGGCGATTAACTGCCTGAGCCAAAAGCTGCTTAGTCTCCTCGTTCTCAAATGAAAGAACTGGCCCGTTCGTCTTATCGGGCAGCGAATCCCCAAGAGTTCCCGATTCACCCCTATCGGACGAAGAGAGGATCTCATCTAGAGCAGCGACTCCAAGTCTTCTAGTCTCTGTCAGTATGTCCCCTAGGTCTTTAGGAGTTATGCCAAGCTCAACTGCTATCTCCTCGTCACTTGGACTTCGAAGTAGCTTTGCCTCGAGCTTTGTTATAGCTTTTTCCACCGAACGAGCTTTAGCTCTAACCGATCTTGGAACCCAGTCGATGGCACGCAATTCATCGATGATGGCACCCTTGATTCGGGCGATGGCATAGGTCTCGAATTTGTTAGCTCGTTCAAGATCGAACTTATCTATGGCATCAATTAGGCCAAAGATTCCGTATGAGACAAGGTCAGCTGGGTCAATATTGCCTGGTAGACCGCTAGCCACCCTACCGGCAACGTACTTTACCAAAGGAGAGTAGTTAACGATAAGACGATCGCGTGCTGCAGCGCTCTTTGTTGCTTTGTACTCTTTCCAAAGCAACGTTATTTGATCAGTATCGTTCATCTCCACAACTTCTATCTTAGTCGTCATTTGAAAGCGGATGAGTCTTTGCGTGCACCTCTTTAAGTGCAGAGAGTGATATTGCAGTGTAGATGGATGTGGTCGCCACCGAGCTATGCCCCATCATCTCTTGTACCGATCTCAAGTCGGCACCGCCATTTAGCAGGTCAGTGGCGAAAGAGTGGCGAAATCTGTGTGGCGAAGTAGGGGTTGTCGACCATCGATCGACCACTCTACGAACATCTCTAGGAGTCAAAGGATTTGATCTGCTATTAATAAAAATCTTTTCGCCTATCCGAAGAGAGCTGATTCCAACCACTGATAAAAAATTTTTATAGGCACTTGTAGAGGCTTTGGATATTGGAACGTCTCTCACCTTTGCCCCTTTTCCAATTACCCGAACATACCCCCCTGCGGCATCGATCTGTCCAAAGGTAATATTTGCGACCTCCGAAACCCTCAGCCCCGAGCCATAGAGCAGCTCCAAGATGAGCCAATCCTGAGCAACTGTCCTCTCTTTCGACGACCGTGCCGCAGCCTCCGCCGCATCGAGGATGCGGGCTGTAGTAGAGGTTGGCATTGGCCTCGGGAGAGAGTGAACCGACTTTCCCACATTTAACGGCCGCGAAGCATCGACCTTGCCCTCAGTCGAATTTAGAAAGTCAACAAATCCTCTAGCTACGCTGGCTTTTCGCAAAATAGTTCGCTGGGCTAGCTTTTGTTTCCGATAGTGAGAAAAGATGATGCGAAGTGAGTCGTTCGAGAAGTCGGGAACGCCGACTTCGATCGCAACGTCGACTAGGTCATAGAGGTCACTTCGGTATTGGGCCTTAGTTGACTCCGCTAACGACAACCGTCGACCGATGTAGTTCTGTACCCTCTCTATGAGCTCACCTTTGTCCATCCCCAAATGCTACCCAAGCAAGGCGTCACAGCGCAATGGTTCAAATTATTTTCAACCACAACAGATCACATAAAGGCACTTGCTGGGAGTCGTTTTATCATTGGTTTGAGGTTGGCCGATTTTTCCTCGCCAATTTGACCATCGACTGATAACCTTTGAGTGACAAGCGGTGATAGTTGAGGCGACTTACCTACCTGACAACCGCGTGACGATGACCGAGTAGAAATTCGAGGAAATAGTGGCGACCTTTACCATCAGCACAGGCGGCTTTCCCAGTTGGATCGACCTACTCACCACCTCAATTGAAGCCTCACGATCTTTCTACAAGGCTGTACTTGGTTGGGAGTCGACCGATCCGATAGAGCAATTTGGAGGATACTTCAACTTCCTCTACGGTGGTGGGATGATCGCAGGCGGGGTCTCTGCGCCTCAATCAAATCCTTCCTCTGCCAACACTTGGACGATCTATCTAGGCGTAGAAGACGCCGCGACGACTGTATCGAAGGTGGCATCCAATGGGGGTGTAGTCCACCACGGTGTAACTGAAGTCTCCACCCTTGGAAAGATGGCTATCGTTGGAGACCCATCTGGAGCAACCATCGGTATCTGGGAGCCTGGGGAGCACAAGGGATTCTCGGTATTCGATGAAGATGGCGCTCCGGGATACTTTGAACTACACACCAGAGACTTTGCAAAGTCAATCGCCTTCTATGAGTCGGTTTTTGGAATTTCTATGAACGTTGTAAGTGACAGCGAAGACTTTCGCTACAACACAGCAGGCATAGAAGGATCGACAGCCATGGGATTCTTCGATGCCAGTCGATCCAACGACGATCAGCCGTCGCGTTGGTATTGGTATGCACGGGTGACAGATTGTGATGAAACCGCAGAAAAGATTAGAGCCAACGGGGGGTCCCTAATAATGGAGCCAACCCCGACTCCCTATGGAAAGATGGCAGTAGCCAAGGACTCCACCGGCACAATCTTTAGGGTCGTCTCCTAGCTTCACCCGCCAAGAGATTACGCCAGTAACCAAATACTTGTAACTTGGAATTTTTTTTGAAATAGGTCCTTGAGGTAGATGGAGGCGGCGGCTTCGTAAACCTCGCCAATGCTCCTCCATCCCCACGGATACCACCTCCTAGATCGTGATAGAGTTTGGCTATGCGAATCGTCTCACTACTTCCTAGCGCAACCGACATTATCGCGGAACTCGGTCTAATTGACTCCATCGTTGGCATCTCCGAAGATTGCAATTGGCCCCCTGAGATCAAAGATAAGCCCCTCGTGGCTAGGGTAAATCTCGATGTATCAAATATGTCGAGCGCTGAGATCGATGCAGCTGTATCGGCTTCAGCCTCGGCCGGCCATTCGATTTACGCCGTAGATGCACAATTGTTGGATAGCCTCAAACCAGATCTGGTCATCACCCAAGATCTCTGCGAAGTCTGTGCAGTCTCTAGCGGCGATCTAGATTCGGCCTGCCCAATTGGGATTGAGATCTTTTCCATGAACCCTAGGACACTGGACGATGTCGTAGATAGTGTCGTCACCTTAGCAGAAAAGCTAGGGGTAAAAGAGCGTGGAGAAGAGGTGGCAGGGCGGATGCGAAATCGAATCGATGCGGTTCGCTCCGCAACAAAGGGGCTAAGCCGTCCACGAGTCTTTATGGCAGAATGGATCGATCCCCCATACAACTCTGGTCACTGGCTGCCCGAGATGGTAGAAGCAGCCGGCGGAGAGAACCTTCTCAGTCGACCTGGAGAGTACTCTTACCCCACCAGCTGGGATATAGTCCTAAAGCAAAGCCCAGAAATAATCGTGATAGCCGCCTGCGGGTTCAACCTTGAACAGGCAATCTTCCATAGCGAAGGCCTGCTGCTCCCGGTACGAACCGTAGTAGTCGATGGCGATGCATACTTTTCAAGACCTTCACCACGAGTAGCTGACGGAGTGGAACAGTTGGCACGCCTTCTCCACCCTCAAGAATTTGAATCACCGGATTTTCAATTCATTGAACTACCTACTATTTCAATAGCCCTGACATAGCTAATGCCTCACTCCAGCGGCGATTATCACCATTTGGGACAAAGGCTGGATCTAGCCATAACCACAAGATCAAATGGAACATTGACCTGCGCAATGCCATAGGCACAGCTTTGGCTAAATCGAATCGCCGTCTAGAAAATTCAACGACCTTTGTTCATGCGCAACTCGCACTATTTGGTTCGATCTAGGTTGGTGTTGTGGCAGAAGTTGAAGAGCTACTGGTAAGAGATAGGGCAAGCTGGAGAGGGTGGCTCGAAGCATGTGGCACATCATCCAATGGGGTTTGGTTAGTCCTAAGTAAATCAAAGGGTGGCCTCACCAACCTAACCTACGAAGAGGCCCTGGAAGAGGCGATCTGCTTTGGTTGGATCGACGGTCAAATCGATAGCCGCGACAATCAAAGTTACTGCCGACGCTTCACTCCCCGAAGGGCCAAGAGTCGTTGGTCGGCCAAGAACGTCGCAAGCGCTGAACGACTAATTGCATCGGGGGAAATGACCGCATCGGGGCTAGCTGCGTTCGAGGCGGCTAAAGCCGACGGACGGTGGCAAGAAGCCTACCTCGGTCAAGCTCATGCGTCGCCTCCTCCTGAATTTATGATTGCTCTAGGTGGCTGGTGTAAATATGCCTATTTCAACCTCGCCAGATGCCAAGCTGGCGCAAGCGAAGTCCAAATCTCAACTTAGACACTGAATTGGGTCCGACTCTCGAGCATTGGAGAGGATTTCCTTCTCCCTTTGAAGCCCCTTGGAGCTCCTGCGGTGAGGTTCCCCTCCCGTTATCGCTATATGGGCACTACATTCGGGGATTCGAAGGGATTTATCCCGAGATTTGCTATTCTCGCCAGGTTATGACCAGCCGCCA
>JAJZFV010000034.1 GCA_021805205.1 Actinomycetes bacterium
ATATGGCCGAGAGGCTACTTTCGCATAACCTGCGCTTTTGGAGGTCGTTTTACCGGGTGCGTCCCAGCCATGAAAGCTCGATGATATCTCATCGTGACCTTTTGGATTGCCTTGAGGCAAGAGATGCCAAAGGAGCAGAAGAGGCGATGCGAGAGCACATTCAATCGTCACGAAACCTAATGCAGAGCCTCTTTTAGCTCTTGGTCGGGGGGGAGTTTGGGTTGTGCTAATGCCAGCCTGGCGTAGATTACTTTGGCTAAAAGATTTGATAGGCGCTTGCTCTACCCATTCCAGCATTGCGCCAAAAAGGAAGAGATAACAAGATGTCCAAATTGGATCGAGACACCAGTCGAATAACGAAATGGCCCCAACCCAGTATCAAGGTTGCAGGGGTAGTAGTTAGCCTTGGCCTTGCTGGTTTCTTTAGCGACGATCAAGTTGCGATAGCCAAAGACAGTACCAAAGACGGCTTCGTCTACTCTACGGCTCCGATTACCCCTGGCTTTAGCGCCACTCGCATGGCAGGTGTTGGGCTATCGGTGATCCTCTTTGGAGGCGACGGTGCTATCGGAGTTGGCGATCTATTAACGGTGCAATATGGAGGCGTAGCAAATAGAGAAGCCCCTTATAGCCATGGTGATCTTATTCGTATCAAAAGATTCGTTGAGACCGAGCTTAGAGATTGGATGGTAGGTCGTGAAATCACCTCATTTCGCGATGAGGCTAAAGAGATCACCCGATTGAGGACGTCGAAGGAGATTCGCAATAGTGACGAGGCAACTGTTTTAAGCGACGAACCAAAATTCGATAGCGATAGGCAAGAGGGCTATCCACTTCCAACTGCCCTCCGCTTTGCTATAACATCTGCCATCCTTGATTTGATCTCTAACTCGGCTCGAGAGTTGATGGCAACAACGATTGCAAGAGAGTATCAGCTGGAGGGTGCCTTTGATCGAGTATCCATCTTTGCTCAAAGCGGCGACGATCGTTATAGTAACGTCGACAAAATGATCCTAAAGGAGGTAGATGCCCTTCCTCACGGCCTCATCAACAACGTTGCCACCTTGGTCGGTGGCGACGGTGCGATCTTTGCAGACTACCTCTCCTACGTTGTTTCAAGGATTGAAAGACTAAGACCCCACGGGGGTTATAGCCCCACCCTCCACTTTGACGTCTATGGAACCTTTGGAGCAGCCTTTGGCGGAGATCTGCCTCGCCTCGTCGACTACATGGCAACGCTAAAGCAGCTATCGCCCAAATACAACCTTAGATTTGAACACCCTATCGACGGAGGAAGTCGCGATGGACAGATCGAGGTGATGGCCAAGTTGAAGGGGCTCTTGAGGGAAAAGGGAGTTGAGGTCGATATAGTTGCCGATGAATGGTGCAACGATATCGATGACATTTCAGCCTTCGCCGAGGCTGACGCCGCGGATATGATTCACATTAAGTCACCTGACTTAGGCGGCCTCGATCAGATCGCCGAAGCGACCTTGGCGGTAAAGGATAGGGCTATGGCGGCATACCTCGGTGGTAGTTGTAACGAAAGCGAAATTTCAGCTAGGGCTACCACCCATTTAGCGGTCGCACTTGGCGCAGATCAGGTACTTGCCAAACCGGGCATGGGAGTTGATGAGGGCTTGATGCTGGTGAGAAATGAGATAGAGCGAATCCTTGCCATTACTTCGTTCCAATCGACGCTGCACAAATAACAAGCACCACGCGATAGAGATTTTGTCATTGCTATCCCAACTTATGTTATTGCCCATTGACTAAGGCAGCTTTGGCAGCTTTGGCGAGTGGTCTTCGTTTAGGAAAGGTTTGGAAGTGACTTTGGTAGAGGAGAGGTTTGGTCTCAAGTCGATTTTTTCAAAGTAGACCTCGCCAACGGGTATTTGGTTCAAATTAGGTGAGGCCAAGGCGGATTTACATCGACCTTATCGATACCGATAAGGGACGACTTTGCGACCGTAGTAGATTTCATTGATTCAAGGAGCGGGTGAAGGTGTTTGAGTGTAGAAGGTGCGGTGCCAAGTATCCGATCAACTCTACGGGGTACCTCTGTGAATGCGGGGGCCACTTCCAGTTGGCGATAGATAGCCAACTCAAAGAGTCGACAACCAAGCGGTCGATGTGGGGGGTTGGATCGCTCGCTTCGACACTTCTGGAGGTAGTAAGACAGATAGATGTCGAAAGATTCGGTGAAGGTATCGATGACGATGGACAAGTAAAGTCGATATCCCCAAGAGCCGCCGAAGCATCAAAGTCAATAAGTGAAATTGATGGTCACCTAATCTCACTTGGAGAGGGGCTCACTCCACAAATTACCGACATCGTCACCTCAACCCCTGGCGATAGGGTGGAGCTAAAGCTTGACTTTTTAAATCCAACACTCTCCTACAAAGACCGAGGCTCCTCGATGATTGTATCGGCGGCGAAGTACGCAGGGGTCACCCAAGCGGCGGTGGACTCCTCTGGAAATGCCGCGGTATCTCTCTCTGCATATTGCGCCAGAGCCGGTATCTCTCTGAGGGTCTATCTTCCGGAGGAGACTTCAAAATCAAAGATCGCCCAAATCAAGAGGTTTGGTGGGATAGTTAACCAGATACCTGGTGATCGCAGCGCGACCTCGGAGGCGATAGTTGAAGACCTCGATCGCTACCACCTCTACTACATGAGCCATATCTACAATCCACTCTTTCACCACGGAACCAAGAGCCTGCTCTACGAACTTCTGAGCGACAATAATAAGGTGCTGCCCGATGAGATCATAATCCCAGCTGGAAACGGAACTCTTCTACTGGGAATTGAGGTGGCACTATCTGAGCTTGCTCGCCACGTTAGCGATCTGAAGGTGCCTCGAGTAGTAGTAGTTCAAGCTAAAAATGTCGCCCCCATCAATAGCCTCCTCCTGGAGCAAATCTCTCCATCTGTCACCGATCGAGGTGTAAAAGATCCACACTTGCAATTGACCCATGGGCCCGACGATGAAAGTATGCAACTTGGCTATCGAACTGTCGCCCCCGGAGTCACCTGGAACTTAGCCGATTCGACGATGGGAGATCTGCACCTTAGCGCTTTGACTGAAATAGGAGGGGACTCTTGGAGAGGAGGCCATCTGTCGTTACCCTCGACTAACTCGATCTCTAATTCAACTTTGGCCGAAGGTATTGCGATTGCCAAGCCCCCAAGATTGATAGAGATGGCAGAGGTGATCTCAAAGCGAAGTTGGCCAGTGGTGGTGGTAGATGAAGAGGAGATAGTTGAGGCCAAGGCTCGACTTAGTTTACAAGGGGTCGACGTCGAAGATACCGCCGCAGCCACCTACGCCGGAGCTATCAAATGGCTTGACTACCGTCGTCAAAGCCCTCTGGCAGCAAGGGATAGTTCTGCAAGAGGGGATGGTAGCCACCTCACGGTTGTAGAGCTAACAGGAGCTGGCTTAAAGAGCCCCTATCTGTCGTGACCAAGGTCAATCTACTGAGAAGAGCCCCTCTTTGAAGTTGGCAAAGGATCCAAGCTGTGGGGGCTTACCCCGCTCTTTCAATCGGTAAGGCCGTTGGCGGTGCTCTCCTCCCAGAGGTTCATTCTCTGTACCCCGAATTCGCCAAGGCTAGATAAGACCGCAGTCGTCAACATCTCTACCAATGCTATCCCAGCGACTGCGGTGTCGAAGGGGGCGGGAACTTCAACGTTGATCGGAAGCACCACATCGGCGTAGTTCGATGCGGGCGAGAGTAGCACGTCGGTTATGAGGAGGACTTTAGCGTGGCGCTCTTTGAAGGATCTCACCACTTGCACTGTATCAAGCTCATAGCGACGAACGTCGAAGGCCACTAAAACCGACTTTTTGGAGGCGTCGATGATAGCTGCAGACCTGCTATTCAAGTCATTTGAGAGCAATGCCACATCGGGGCGTAGTCGTAGCAGATAGTTTTCAAGGAGCATCGCCCAGCTCTTTGAGCTTCGTCCCCCTATCAGCCATATCTTCTTTGATAGGTCGCATAAGGTCTCAACTGCAGCCTGAAACTCAGACTCAGGGATGGTGTCGGTGATCGAGGTGATAGTCTCTGCCATCCCCTTGGCTAGAGGAGATATCGCCACTTCAAAGTTGGAGTGGTTGGGGCTTCTCTCTAATCGATCCTTGGGGCCGGCTCGTCTGACTGAAAGCTCTTCGAGAAGAGCCCCCTGAAACTCTAAGAATCCCCCGAAGCCGAGCTTTTGCACCAGACGAATCACACTTGCAGGGCTAGAGGATGAGTGTTGTGCAAGGTCGGCTACGCTTCCCAAACCAATTGCGGGATATGAAGATAGTAGGGTCCGAGCTATCTTGCGCTCCGATGGAGTCATGAGGTCCATATTTCTACGGAGGTGATCAGCTATCGATATCGGTCGTGCCGCTTTACTTGCACCTTTTACTACCTCGATCTCTTCAATCGACATTCAAGCCCCTCTTTACCTTGTCGCCTTACCTTGCTTGCTATCTTCCGCAACACAGTATTTGCACCGAATAGGGATTTCATTTTTTAAGGACGCTAAATGGGAGATCGGTTTTGACTATACCGAAAAGGTAAATTACCACATCTACGTTGCGCAACTACTTCTTTGGTACCGATCTTCGAAATATATATCGATCTCGGTCTATCTCTCTCGCTTCGACTTCACGTACCTTCGCGCCATTGAGGCCCAATCTCACCAATTTTCCATCCACTTTGGCAGCTGGATCGTTTCGAAATGACTTTTGAATTATTTCATTCTTGTGAACTCATGCCCAATTTCACTTTAATACTCGTATTTTCCTATTTTGAGTGATACAGTATCAAAATCGAAAAAAATCAAGTTTTTGGAATGTTTGTTCCAAAGACTTGACCGGGGAGTTGATTTAAGATTCTGCCCCAGACGAACCCCGCGGGGACATGGGGCGAGTTGTGGGCGAGTGGGTCATAAGCCATATCCGTCGATCTTCGAAAGCTGCGGGGCGAGAGGGGTTCGATGGGTCGGGTAGCTTCAATCTCCTTCGGCGATGGGTTAGGTAACAGATCCATAGGTCAGCGTGGACCTCTAGTTGACAACGATTACAAGGGTGGAAACTTGCAATCTGAATTCATTGTTAATTTACAAAGGGGACGTAAATGAGTTCTTCAACTGTTGAAGCAACGCAATCCTCGAGACCAAAGAGAAACCTTACGCTCTGGGGAGCCGCAGGTCTATCGCTCGGTATCGTAGGACCAAGCCTTGCAATGTCCGGAAACGGCCAAGGAACCGCCGCAGTCGTCGGTAAAGCCGTTCCATTGATCTTTGTACTGGGCGCAATTGGTATATCGCTCATCTCACACGGCTTCATACGCCTTACCCAAAAGTTCAACCAAGCTGGTAGCACCTATGCCTTGGTTGGTATGACTGTAGGGCCAAGGGCTGGGTTCTTCTCTGGGGTTGGGATCATGGCGACCTATGCTCTCTTTGCCCTCGGAAATATTGGAGCTATCGGTAGCTTCGTTAATGCCTTCATAGCCAATGCTCAAGGGTCACCTGCCCATCCCTTTAAGGTTCCGTGGCTTCTTAGCGGTGTTATTGGCATCATCTTTGCTATTCTCCTATCGACCCGTGAATTTAAGAACGTGGTAAAGATCCTCCTCATCATCGAAGGTGTTGGAGTGGTATCTATGGTTGTCCTCTCTGTGGTAATTCTCGGCAAGGGTGGAGTGGCTCACGGCGGTGGCCTAGACCTATCCACCTTTGGAACTAACCACGAAAGCTTCACTACGATCATGGGTGCGGTCGTTGGAGCCTTTCTCTCGTGGGCTGGCTTCGAAGGCGCCGCGGCACTTGGAGAAGAGACTTCCAATCCAAGTCGAAACATCCCACGGTCGCTCTTAGGAGTTGTCGCTGGAACATCGGTCCTCTTTATCGTCGTCATGTTCGCCCAGACCGTCGGCTTTGGTACTAACGCAGCTGGAGTCAAAGCCTTTTCTACCTCTGGCAACTCCCTTGCACAACTGGGGCACAACTACGTAGGCCTATGGTTCTCATTGGTCCTCTCCTTCACCGCTATCATGTCGGCGTTCGGATGTATGTTGGCTTCTATTGGTACAGCGGGACGTCTCCTCTATGCCTTCTCTCGCGATGGTCTTGGACCGAAGTCCTGGGGAAAGCTCGATCGTAAGGGCGAGCCAGCGGTAGCGCTTCGCACCGTCATCGTTGTGATCACCGTTGTCGCCGCAATCTCCTTCTATACCGGTCACCCAGTTCTTGGAACAGGCGATCCAGCCCTCGATATGTACTTCTACTTCTCTACAATTGGGGCGTTGTGTCTCATGGTGAGCTACCTAATGGTTGAGGTCGGAACCATCCTTCACTTGACCAAGGAGAGGCGAGATAAGATTGCCGAGACCATAATCCCGGTGCTCGGTGGAGCCATCATCCTTGCGGTCTTCTACTTCAACGTCAAGGGTCAGACCTCTATAACAGCCGCGCCATTTATCGCTGGTGCACTAATGGGGATAGCACTTATTATTACATTTGCATACCCAGGTCTTGCTACCAAGGTCTTCAACGGTCTTAGGCGTTCGCTATCAGAGCCTGAGGGTAAGGAACTTCCTGCCTCATCGGGTATCAATAAGGGCCCGTTCCCTACGCCGGAGGTCTAGTTGGCAAAGGATATTGCAGGACTGGATCGCCTTTCAAAGGAGGCCGCTGACCTCTTTCGCCGCGATAGCCAAGTCATTGCAGGTATCGAGAAGCTACGCTTCTTCCCCGTCGTCGTTGAAGGCGGGGAGGGGGCGACCCTTTTCGAGGCAGGGGGGCGAAAGCTAATAGACTTTAGCGCCACTTGGACTGCGGCAGGTCTTGGCTATGGCCATCCTCGGGTTACCGAAGCCATCACTAGGGCGGCGAAGAATCCTGGTGGAATGGGTCTGTCTATAGCAAATTCAAGTGCCATAGCCTTTGCCGAGGAACTCCTAGCTATAACGCCTGGTGGACCGGATCGCAAGGTCTACATTGGCCATGCCGGAAGCGACGCCTGCGACGTGGCTCTACGAGGCGTGCGATTCAACTCTTCCAAGCGTAAAATCGTCGCCTTTGAGCACTCATACCACGGAGGTATCGGCCTATCAATGAGTGTATCTGGGGTTCACGTCGATACTGGGGCTACTGAACCCGACTCAGATACCATCTTTGTGTCATACCCCAACCCTTATCGACCGCCGATCGACGATCCAACCCCCGAGGGTGCAACGAAGGCGAGCCTCGCTCAGATCGAGGCTGCATTTCGCGGTGGCGAGGTGGCATGTATAATCGTCGAACCTATCCTCGACGATGGAGGCCTAGTGGTGCCGCCAAAGGGGTTCTTGGCCGAGATTGAAAAGTTGTGCCACAGCTACAACGTCATAATGATCTGCGACGAGGTAAAGGTAGGGTTAGGCAGGCCCGGGCTACTTCACGCCTTTGCCCACGATGGGGTGACCCCCGATATCGTCTGCTTTGGTAAGGCGATTGGAAATGGCTTTCCACTCTCGGCGGCAGTCGGGCCAACCGAACTCCTAAATGGCCCCACTGCGGCAGCGTTACTAACAACGGCTGGTAATCCAGTATCAGCCGAGGTGGGGCGCGCCGTGATACGAACCTTGATCGAAGATGATATTCCAGCTAGAACCAAGGCTGCTGGAGAGTTGATGCGAAGACTCTTTGCGGAGCTAGATAGCCCCTATATCGGAGATATTCGAGGTTATGGTCTGGTAACTGGAGTTGAGCTTGTGAGCGATCGCGAGTCGAAGCAAATTGCTAAATCTCTTACCGCTGCTACTATCTATCGCGCCTTTGAACTTGGGTTATGCGTCTTTAGCGTGGGACCTAACGTTCTAGAGATCACTCCACCGATGATAATCTCAGATGAGTTGATCGAGCGAGGGGTCTCTATCATCGGCCAAGCGATCGAGGACGCCGCAAGTGGCAGGGTGGATCCAGAGGCGGTTGCAGCCTTTTCTGGTTGGTAGATCTACGAAGTTCACTGGGAAAGATAGGCGAAGTTAACCGGTCAATTTATAGCGCATAATTTGCTCGATCTCTCTAGTTTGTACCTTGAGTCAAAAACTAGGCGACTTGGTTTCAATGCGATACCCACATGGATTTATAGAGGTTTATATAGGTCGGCATATCGCCTTGAATTAGATCCCCAGAGCTTTGGATCGGTGTCAATACTGACAAATCGAAGAGATCTTGCATAGTCGTAGGCGATAGGTCGAAGAGGCTTTGACGGTCGCAATATAGCAAATTTGGCCAGAGTGCACCTAGCATCTCCTCCCGGACAACCTTGTTGAGTGCGCTCTGGCCAATGCTAAAGATTTGGATAATTAGATAGCGCTGATCTAAATTATTCATCCTATATTGAGCGGTTCTAGGCAATTTGAATGATTATCTTATTTAGAGATTTCACTAGGGGGAAATATGGATCTTAAATTACAAGGTAACAGGGCCTTGGTGACGGGTGGAACAAAGGGAATTGGACGGGCCATCGTTGAGACCTTCCTAAAAGAAGGATCTCAAGTGGCCTTTTGTGCAAGAAACCCCGAAGAGGTGCGACAGACCCAGGAGGCATTTGCTTCTATAGGTCCAAAGGTAATTGGAAGCGTGGTCGACGTTGGCGATAAGGCAGCTATCGACGCTTGGGTCGCGAGCGCGGCCGAGGCGATGGGCGGAATCGACACTGTCGTAAATAACGTAAGTGCCTTGGCCATCCCAGATACCGATGAGAACTGGGAGCTATCGCTACGGGTGGACCTAATGGGAACTGTAAACGTGACCAAGGCCGCTTTTAGCCATCTCGAGCAGAGTTCCAACGCATCGGTGATTAACATCTCGAGCGTTTCGGGTCGCGAAGCAGACTTTGCCGGTGGACCTTACGGTACCGTCAAGTCAGCAATTATTGCATATAGCGCACACCTCGCCTTTACCTATGCCGCCCAAGGAATTAGGGCTAATACTGTATCGCCAGGCAACACCTACTTTGAAGGTGGGGTATGGAATCAAATCGAGGAGGGCAATCCCGATCTATTCAATATGGCACTAGGACTAAATCCAACTGGCAAGATGGGTACAGCTGAGGACTCGGCTAACGCCGTCGTCTTTTTAGCCTCACCACTAGCAAGTCGTATCAGTGGAACCAACCTCGTTGTTGATGGTGCCCTTACCCGAGGAATTCAGTTCTAACTTGACGATAGCCATAGCTATTGAAGTTGGAGCTTGTCTTCGATAGTTCAAGGTCGGCCAAAGGTGCAACTGGCGCCCCCAACCCAATTAGGTATTGGTGGTCGGCTATCTGAAGCAGACAGAGCCATGAGAGGCTTTGACTCTCTCTAGGCTCTGTCTGCTTCTGGCACCTTGGCGTAGTCAAGGAGATTTAGTTACTGATTGAACTTTGCGAATCGAGGCAGCTACAACCCTCTTTTAGCAAGAATTCAAAAGTGT
Organism: Actinomycetes bacterium; assembly: GCA_021805205.1. GTDB lineage: Bacteria > Actinomycetota > Acidimicrobiia > Acidimicrobiales > Acidimicrobiaceae > Acidithrix. The sequence continues at coordinate 9,466 of JAJZFV010000034.1, forward strand.
GCTAGATGTAGTGTTGTCAAAGGTTGCAGTCGCTTCCTCTGTCGAAGCGGGTACCGGGAAGTTTTCAACCGGTGTTTTATAAGCTTCAGTCGTTTTGACTTGACAGTGCGACTGAGGCGAAGGCTATTCGAAATCTAATATTGTGCGATAGGCGGTGGGGTAGTTGAGCGAAGAGTCAAAACAGACCAGATTTGATCGTTTTAATCGCCCCACCTTTGCTGAGATCCTTCCGATGGTTGATCTGAAGCTTCCGAATTTGATGGCTCCAGAGCTTCCAAGGAGCGTTGCGACGATCAACGACATCCGTCTTCGAGCTTCAAAGATGGTTCCAAGGAGCGTCTTTGACTACGTCGATGGCTCAGCTGGTGACGAATCGACCTATAAAAATTCCTTGGAGCTATTTTCGCGGGTGAGATTTACTCCTAGGCAGTTGCAAGGGGTAGAAAGTGTCGATCTAAGGACGAACTTCGTCGGAGTTGAATCGCCACTTCCTTTTGCCCTTGCTCCAACTGGATTTACTCGGCTGATGCACCATCAAGGAGAGCTGGCGGTGGGGCGCGCGGCTGCAAAGAAAGAGGTGATCTATACCCTTTCTACCATGGGCACGATAGCTCCGGGAGAACTATCGTCCTACCTGCCGCACTCCAAGCTCTTCTTTCAGCTCTATATCTGGCGCGATCGATCTTTTACGATTGACCTGCTCGAGCAGGTAAGAGGTGCCGGGTATCGGGCAATAATGCTCACCATCGATACCGCAACTGCTGGCCTTCGATATCGCGATGAGCGAAATGGATTTGCGATACCACCCAAGATAACCCCAAAGACCATCGCTGATATGGCGCTTCATCCTCGTTGGTGGGTAAACCTACTAACGAGGCCGCCACTTGAGTTTGCCACGCTGAAGTCGACCGACGGCACAGTTTCAGATCTAGTTCGATCGGTATTTGACCCTCGTTTGAACTACGACGACCTAGCTTTCCTGCGAGAGAGTTGGGATGGCCCAATCATCGTAAAAGGAGTCCAGTCACCCAACGACGCTAGAGTGATGGCAGATATGGGTGTCGAGGCGGTCCTTCTCTCTAACCACGGTGGGAGGCAATTGGATCACTCGATGGAGCCGCTCCGTTTAATTGAGCCCACTCGAGATCTGGTGGGCGATTCGATCCAAGTCTTTCTCGATGGAGGAGTGCGATCTGGAAGCGATATTCTCGCGGCTATGTGTCTTGGTGCTAGCGGTGTCTTCTTAGGGCGACCTTACCTATATGGTTTGATGGCCAACGGTCAACGCGGGGTCGAGAGGGTGATCGATATTTTTGCCAAAGAACTGACGGTTCAAATGCAACTTCTAGGAGTATCGTCGTTGTCTCAACTAAATAGAGAGATGGTAACGCTTTTATAAGAGTAGCTAAAGGTCTCAAAATACCACGATTGGCCACTATTGCAACTTGCCCTTAGGCATTGTCGACAAAGACAAAAACAGAAAACTGTCGCCAATCCAGCACGTCGCCCGTGGTGATGCCAGCCTTTAGGGGCTTGACACCACGGAAACAATATTTGAAGTAGAAGTAGAGATAAAGGAGAGTATCAAGATGGAGATAATTGAATTTAGGCCTACGCGAGATCAGTTCGTGTATACCTTCGGTGGCAACAAGCCAGCCATGGCTATCAAGCCTGGAACTGTGTTGAAGCTGTGGAGTGAAGACGCCTTCAACAACACCATCAAGTCAGTTACCGACCTCTCAAGTGAGAAGGTCGACATGAACTTCATCAACCCTCAAACCGGCCCGTTCTACGTACAAGGGGCAGAGCCCGGCGACACCTTGGTGCTGCACATTGTAGATCTAACCCCGGCACGCAACTACGGAGTATCGTCGGCGATTCCATTCTTTGGTGGTTTGACTGCCACTGACAGAACCGCCCTATTACACGATCCTCTCCCTGATACCACTTGGATCTATGAACTTGATCGAAGCCGAGGCACTGTAGGCTTCCAAGCTCGTTTTAGTGACTTTCAGGTGGACCTTCCGATATCGCCAATGCTAGGAACCGTTGGAGTTGCTCCGGCGGCTAACGAGGTAAGAACCTCACTTACACCGGAGCGATTTGGTGGAAATATGGATACCCCAGACATGAAGGCCGGAACTACGGTGTACCTAGGCGTGAATGTCGAAGGGGCTCTCTTTTCGATTGGAGACGGCCACTACCGCCAAGGCGAAGGCGAATCCTGTGGCACCGCGGTCGAAGGAGCGATGGACTCGACCATCATCGTCGAACTCATCAAGGGAAGAGCTCCGCTTTGGCCTCGCCTTGAGACCGACGAGGAGATCATAACCGTAGGTTCGTCTAGACCCCTCGAAGACTCTTGGAGGATCGCAAACGTAGAGATGGTTCGCTGGTTGGAAGAGTTGTTCGGCCTTCATACCATGGACGCCTACCAGCTCCTCTCCCAAACCTCTAAGGTTCCAGTGGCAAATGTGGTTGACATCAACTATTCGATGACCGCTAAGGTTCCGAAGAATCTCATTCCGAAGGTCGCAACCTATGACGGTATGCGTGAGAATCTACTTGAGGTCGCTCGCTCGCTTTAGGGTGTTGCATCCGAGGAGATCATTGCTTAGCGCGCCAGGTTCGAGAGCTTTGGCGTTGATTGCAATCGAGTAGTGATCTCTTTTAGAGGCCCTGGGAAGGCTACTGTCTTTGTGTTCCAAGGGTTGAAGTAGATAGTACGGCTGCCAAGCTAGCTTTGGCCCTAGCTTCAACCCACCAAGAGCCACTTCAGAGGCAGTAAAACGAAAGTTTTCGAAATGGTCTTTTAGTAAGGTGCGAGGGCTGGGATATCTGGTGGCGAAGGAGTTTCCCCGAGACTAGCTACCACGGTGGTATTTGAAGTTCGCCGCTTTGCTAAAGAGGCTTTGTTAAAGCGATAAGGCAACTTCTATCGACCGATTTAGGCACTGTGGCTTCACCGGTATTTTCCTTATTTTCAAATTGCGAGCCTATGTGAAAGGAAGACTTGATGGGCGCATCAAGGAGTGTAGCTTTAGTAACTGGAGCTGGGTCCCCCTCTGGTATCGGCATTGCCATTGCAAAGGAGCTCTCTAAGGACCATGAAATCGTGGTTGTAACCTCTACCACTGAGAGAATCTATGCCAGAGCCAAAGAGATCACCTCCAATAGCTGCGAAGGAGTTGGCTTTATCTGTGACCACAGCGATGAGGCTTCGGTATTGGACCTCTTCTCCAAGCTGGAAGGGCTAGGTGCGCTCCGCACTCTAGTAAACAACGCCGGTATGGTTCAAGTTGGATCAAATGAAACCTTCCTTCAGAGCCACGAGATCGAATTATCTCAATGGAACGCTTCGATCGCACGCAACCTTACGACTGCAATGCTGGCGACCAGATCTGCGTTAGCCCAGATGCGTCGTAACTTCTTTGGTCGGATCGTAAACATTGCCTCTACCACTGGCTTTATACAGACCAACGTTGGCGAGGTCGCTTATGCCTCAGCAAAGGCGGCGATGGTAGGATTGACAAAGACGGTCGCCTTGGAAAATGCCAGATTTAATATCACCTGTAATGCAATTGCTCCGGGATGGATCGCTACCCCCTCCTCGACCGAAGAGGAGCTCCGCCACGGTAAAGCAACACCTTTAGGTAGAAGCGGTCGTCCAGAGGAGATAGCCACCCTAGCGCGATACCTCGCCTCTGAAGGAAGTTCCTATCTCACAGGGCAGATAATAGTGGTAGATGGTGGTAACAGCATCATCGAAGGACTTTCTCGATAGGGGCCCGATGGAGATAGGGCACTTTTGCCGAAGGTAACATTGCATTAAGTGACAAAGCGCACCGTGAAAGTTAACTGTTCATACCACTAGCCTGATAGTTAGAGGTTGAATGCAGGAAGAGGGTAATCTCCTCGGAAAGTGGTTCAAGTACCTCTAGTGAACTGTCAATCCTTGGAGATCAAGTGAATGAGACCAGGGGAATTGCAGCCTCAATAAGGCGCCTTCTCGAACTATCAACGCAAGAGTTGATCGTAATTTCGATCTACCTATTTGCAACAGGGCTATTTAGAGCTAGCCAAAACGCAGCTCAGACTACCATGCCCCTAATCGGCCACGAGTTACTTGGAATTGGAGTGACTCGAATTGGACTATTGGCTACAATTTGGGGCGGTGCATCGGTTGCAACCAACCTGACAATTGCGAGCCTGAGGCGGGCCCATAGAAGCATCTTTATAACTGGGCTTGTAGCTTTCCCATTTGCAATGTTGGCGTTAGTTCTGGCTCGAAGCTACATTGAATTGATTGCATCGGTGCTCCTCCTCGCGGTTAGCGGAGGAATAATTATGCCCGCCCTAGCGAGCTCCTCGGCCAATTTGGGTTCTGTCTCATCCAAGCGTGGGGCAGTGGCATTTACTGTAGCCCTTAGCCTTAGCCTTGCTATAGGTCCACTGATTGAATCTGCAGCACTGCACTTGAGCCATGATTCTCTTCGCCTGGCACTTGCCTCCTTCATCCCACTTGCGGCTATTGGATCTGGTCTAGGAGTTGCAAAGTTGGGTAAAGTCGATACAAAAGTAGGCGAGCGTGGAGGTCAAGGTAGTACCGCATACATCCTCTTCAAGGAGAGGGGCTTTCGCGACGCAGTCTTTAGCCTTGCCCTCTATCAATTTCCATTCGTGGCTATCATCAGCTTTGCCGCAATTCTGGCGCGATCTCGATTCGGCTCCACCGCCGCCTTCTCCCAAGAGGCACTTACGGTCTTCTTTCTTGTATCCTTTGCCTCACGAGCGTTCTTGCTACTACATCCGACTAAAGAACGAGATCTCGATTGGCTCAGGGTCTCTGCGATATTGACCATCGTCGGGGTAGTCGTTATCGGACTTTCGACCAACTCTATTTGGTTCGTGGTAGCTATGGTTTTACTTGGAGTACCCCATGGTCTTACATATCCCCTGGCCCTAAATCTATTGAATGAGACAGCAACCCCTTCCCAACTCGCCAAAGGCAATTCTATCCTTTCGGCTACGACAGGAATGATTTCATTGGCTGGGCCATTCGTAATTGGACTTTTGTCGGCCCGATTCGGAATATCGGTGATGTTTCTTCTGATGGTGATTCCGACCCTTCTATTTTCTGCCCCGCTCTTTATACGACGCAACCTGGGATCGCTGCTCACCGGCTAACTCTAGGCCCTTATGGTGACCAAGTCAGAGGTGACGTTGACCTGGACCGACGAACTAAGAGGTCGTTTGTAATCAAAAGATCTAGCTTGGGGTTCGTTCTTTTGGATAAGAGCTCACGGACTCCAAATAGAGTCAATCCGGGGTCAAAGAGCCAGCCATTGTAAGGTGCAATATGCACTACTCGACACTCTCGAGATGGGTGACATGGGTATATAAGTTCAAATTAAACTTGGTAACAAAGAGGTTAGCGACGACCAGAGGCGCTCGACGAATTTGGAGAATCGACTGTATATAAAGTTAACTGGTTTGGCTTTGACAAAGGGAGATCCGCCTTAGCGCCGTTAAATCGCCTCGCCTGTGGCAATATCAAAAAATAATGTCTTTTCGCTATTTAGGGTTAGATCGATCTCTTGTCCGGTTTGAAAGTGGTAGTTAGGTGGTATCCTTGCCACACCAACTCCACTTCCGCCACCCTTATTGGCTCCGAACTCGATATCTGTCATATCTTCATCCTCGGCAATTGCTCCAGCTACTTTGATCGCCTTAGCGTTGAAGCGAAAGTAGACCAGGAGTTCAGATCCCAGGGCCTCAACTAGATCTACCGCCACCTTGATGTTGCTATAGCTCTGGCTTGTTGCAACCGAGAGGTGTTCCGGTCGAAAGCCAACAGCCACTTTTTTTCCACGGTATCGATCCAAATTGGCATTCGTGTAGCTTGCAAGTTCTACCCGTTGGCCGCCGAGGTTGATGTAGCTTCCATCTTCAGAGAGCCCCGCCTCAAAGATGTTCATCGAAGGTGACCCAATGAAACTCGCTACAAAAAGGTTGGCGGGTTTGGAGTAGATGGTCTGAGGATCGGCGCACTGCTGAAGATCGCCGGCGTGCATCACGGCAACTCGGTCTCCCATCGTCATCGCCTCTACTTGGTCGTGGGTTACATACAGGGTGGCAACACCCAATTGTCGCTGCACCCGGGAGACCTCGGCCCGCATTTTAACTCTAAGGTTGGCATCTAAGTTAGATAGAGGTTCATCCATGAGAAAGACTGAAGGGTCGCGAACTATTGCACGACCCATGGCTACTCTTTGACGTTGACCGCCGGAGAGCTGTCCAGGCTTCTTCTCCAGCTGCTCCATAAGTCCTAAAACTTCAGCCGCATTTGCTACAGATCTTGCCACCTCCTCTTTACTCTTCTTCCGAAGGGTTAGGGCAAAGCCGATATTTTGTGCAACTGTCATATGGGGATAAAGTGCGTAATTCTGAAAGACCATAGCAATGTCTCTATCGCGTGCGGTAAGGTCGTTTACAATACGATCACCGATCATTAGAGTCCCGTCCGAGATCTCTTCCAATCCTGCAACCATTCGAAGTGTGGTGGTCTTTCCACACCCGGATGGGCCGACAAGTACCACAAATTCACCCTCTCTTATTGAGAGATCTAAGCCTTGGACGACCTTTTGGCCATTTGGATAGACCTTTGTAAGCTTTTCCATGGTTACAGTTGCCATTGGAGCCCCCTTTGAACGGCTTTCGACTTGACGAAGAACCAACTTTGGTGAAAAAATAGTCGATATCAGATAAGAGTTCTTACCACTGACCAGTTTCAAATGTTAGCATGGCCAAATAGCCTCTGCTACAAAAGGCGGTCAAGTTTTTTCACCGTCTGGAGGGGCCATGTTATCTTTAAAGTGGACAAAGGTAGACTTCGGCGTACTCAAGGTGCATCAAAGGCTAGAAAGAGGGTTCGTCTTGGAGGTAGTGCCGATCGATTCGAGTATTGGCGGTACAAGGTGGCGATCTGCCTTCAGCCACCGCTGTACCAACTCTAGAGAGGTGCGCCGTATGCAATTTGAGGTAAGACCGAGAGGAGTCTATGGATACTATCTGGCATCCAATTAAGGAGTCGGGTCACCTAACTGAGAAGATTGTCGCCCGAATTGAGCAGATAATTGAAGAATCGCAGTTGACGGCTGGGTCCAGACTTCCTTCGGAGCGGGATCTGGCCCGACTTTTGGGAGTTTCGCGCCCCGCACTTCGCGAAGCGGTCAAGACCCTTGAAGCCCATGGTAGGGTTGCAGTTCGCCATGGTCAAGGCGTCTTTATAGTAGCAAGTGCAGACGACGTGATGAGAGATCGCCTCGCCAAGCAAGAGATCTCCATGACAGAGCTCTATGCCATGCGAAATGTGCTTGAGGCTCCGGCGGCGGGGTGGGCTGCAGCTAACGCTAGCGAGGAAGATATCGAACGCCTTCGTCTAGCCCTAGAAGCGGAAGAGGAGGCCCGAACTAACCCTACCGACTTTTCGCGCCTTGCCCAACTAGATTCTGGATTTCACCTCTTGATCGTAGAGATAGCCAGAAACCGTTTTCTACTGCAGACCGTAGGTATACTCCAGGAGATGATGGCCGCAGGAATGGACACTACATTGACGGTCCCTGGCCGCCTAGAGCGTTCACGACAGGATCATCGTGCAATATTTGAGGCGATTCGAGACCACGACGTCGAGGCGGCGCGAGTAGCTGCATCATCTCACATCATTGGCGCTCGTGAAGCGGCACTACTTCGAGTACGAGAAGCTGGCGAGATCCACCAGTAAATTGCTTCAAAGTCGAATCGATTTTTAATTGACATCACCACCTTCAAGCGCTAGTGTTATTGGACAGAGGTCATACCTTATAAACCAGATATTAACACTGAGGTGACGCATGAGCGATGAATTGGCCTTTTTGGCCCATCAGCAAGGAGACTCCGTAGCTGTTGCGGTTAGGGATGTTGAGGCCGGCAAAGCACGGCTTGCATATCTTGACTCCGAGGATCAGATCGAGATTGTAACTAGGGAAGCAATTCCACTTGGCCACAAGGTGGCTCTAGTTTCAATCCCAGCCGAGGCATCGATAGTTGAATACGGTGAGATCATTGGATCTTCCAGAGGTCAAATCGAAGCAGGGGAGTTAGTTCACATCCACAACATTAGGAGCAATAGATGGCAAATCAAGGCCTAACCGGTTATCGTCGCGCAAACGGAGCCGTTGGAATCCGTAACTATGTGGTCATATTGGCAGTCGACGACCTATCCAATGCAGCAGTAGAAGGTATCGCAGCACTTGTTCCAGGTACGATTGCTATCCCTCACGCCTACGGTCGCCTTCAATTCGGTGAAGACCTCGAATTGACCTTTAGAACTTTGATCGGTACTGGAGCAAACCCAAACGTAGCGGCGGTGGTAGTAGTTGGAATTGAACCCTCCTGGACCGATCGGGTGGCAGATGGAATCGCCCTTACCCAAAAGCCAGTTGAACGTCTCTCGATCGAGCGTAACGGCGACCTAAATACCATCGCGCAAGGAGCTCGGATCGCCGCTCGACTACTTCAAGATGCGAGCGAGATTCAAAGAACTCCGGTTGAACGAAGCGAAGTGATGATGTCGATCAAGTGCGGGGAATCCGATACCACAAGTGGCCTCGGTGCATGCCCCACCACATCGCAAGCCGTTGATCGAACCGTTCTAGCTGGGGGAACCGTGCTCTTTGGTGAGACCACCGAATTGACCGGTGGTGAACACCTGATCGCTAATAGATGCGTAAACGACGCCGTTAAAGATAAATTCATGGCATTCTTCAATGACTACTTGGCGACGGTAGAGGCGCAGGGCGTGGACCTTTTAGGCTCACAGCCGACCCAGGGAAATATCAGAGGTGGCCTCTCGACCATTGAAGAGAAGGCTATGGGAAATATCGCTAAGACAGGTTCTGTCCCGGTGGTTGATGCACTCGAGCCAGCCGTTGCCCCAAGCGTTCCGGGATTGAACTTCATGGATACCTCTTCAGCCGCCGCCGAGTGCATAACTTTAATGGCTGCAGCAGGAGCCGTCATCCACCTCTTTCCTACCGGACAAGGAAACATAATCGGAAATCCAATTGAACCAGTAATTAAAATCACGGCCAACCCCCTAACGGCCAGCACCATGGGAGAGCATATCGATCTCGATGTATCTGGACTTCTTCGTCGCGACTATGGGCTAAAGGAGGCTGGAGATCAGTTGATGGAGCTAATCGATCGCACCATCAATGGACGTTTGACAGCTGCAGAGGCGATTGGCCACAAAGAGTTCGTTATCACCAAGCTCTATCGGAGCGCATAGATATGGCAATTGCTACCCAAGCGCTCATCGATGCGGGAGCGGTTGTACCAATGTTGATCGGAGGCGAATGGAGCCCATCATTTACCTCCGGTCTTCGCGATGTAACCAATCCAGTCAACGATAGGGTCATCGCCCAGATCGCCTACGGTGGAGCAGATGAAGCAGATGCCGCCGCCGATAGCGCGGCTGATGCTTTCAGAAGCTGGTCTAATACTTCTACACGTTACAGAAGCGATATCTTGAGGCGTACATATGAGCTACTGTTGGAGCGCGCCGAGGCGATTGGCTATATCCTTAGCCTTGAATCCGGAAAGCTCTTGCCCGAGGCCATCGGTGAGATTCGCTTCAGCGCAGAGTACTTTAGATGGTTCTCTGAGGAGATTCGCCGTCCACAAGGCGAAGTTTTTGCAAGTGAGGATCAAAGCCGGCGACAGATTTCGATTTCGAGACCGATTGGAGTCGCAGCCACTTTGACTCCCTGGAACTTTCCGGTATCAATTCAAGCTCGCAAAGTGGCACCGGCTTTGGCGGCAGGTTGCACCGTCGTGGCTCGACCATCCGAGAAGGCGCCATTGGCGGTGGCGGAGGTGTTTCGGGCACTGGTTGACGCCGGTATACCAAAGGGCGTCGTCAATCTTATCTACGGACCAGCTTCACCCCAGTCAAATGCTCTCATCGATCATGAGTCGGTAGAGGTTATCAGCTTTACCGGATCGACGGCGGTAGGTTCCGCCCTGATGAAACGGGCTTCGGCTCGTATCGTAAAGTGTGCCCTTGAATTGGGGGGTGACGCTCCATTTATCATCTTTAGCGACGCTGATATAGATAGAGCTATCCAAGGTCTCCAGATAGCCAAATTTAGGAACAATGGACAGTCGTGCATCGCTGCTAACCGAGTCTTTGTTGCCTCTTCAATTATGGATCAAGTCTGCGACAGACTCGGAAAGCTAACTGAGGCGATGAGCGTTGGCGACCCTCTCGGGGGCGAACCGGTCGATCTTGGACCCCTTATAGATCAGAGTCGTCTTCGTGAGGTAGATAAGATCGTTCGTGAGGCAACCTCTGCCGGGGCTTACTTTCTAGGAGGAGAGCCAAAGATGTGTGATGGTCCCAACTACTATCGACCCGGCTTCTTGGTAAATGTAGCCGAGGAGTGCCAACTTGCTAGAGAAGAGGTCTTTGGCCCGGTCGCCGGTGTCTTCTCGTTTGACGACGAAGAAGAGGTGATTGAGCGCTCCAATAGGACATCTATGGGGCTAGCTGGATACGCCTACACCTCGGATCAAGGGCGGATCTGGAGACTGTCAGAGAGGATCGAAGTCGGGATTCTTGGGATCAACCATCCGCTGCCATCGGTGGTCTATTCCCCTATGGGGGGATTGAAGAGAAGTGGCCTCGGACGAGAAGGGGCTCACGATGGATTGGCTGAATATCAAGAGACAAAGTACGTCTCGATAGGTGTAGAGGGGCTGTGACCGAAGAACTACGAAGTTGGAACTGGTTTGGCCAAAGTGGAAAACTTGGCTTTTACCATCGTTCTCATACCAAATCTGAGGGATTCCCAGACGATATGTTCTCTGGGCGTCCCGTCATTGGGATCGGTGCATCGTGGTCCGATCTTGCCCCATGCAACTCTCACCTTCATGAGATCGCCCAATCGGTAAAGGCCGGAATCTACGAGGCTGGTGGGTTTCCCTTTGAATTTCCGACGATGGCACTCGGTGAGACCCTTATGCGCCCAAGTGCGATGCTCTATCGCAACTTGGCGGCGATGGAGATCGAGGAGCTAATCCGCGCTAACCCTCTCGACGGCGTGGTTCTATTAACGGGCTGCGATAAGACTACACCAGCTGCGATCATGGGGGCCCTAAGCGTTGATCTTCCAACGATCATACTTACAGGTGGCCCAATGATGAACGGAGTATTTCGTGGAGAGACCGTCGGCTCTGGTACCGATCTCTGGCGCTTCTCTGAAGATGTTAGGGCCGGCGTCATGACCCAAGAGGACTTTGTCTCATCTGAGGCGTGCGTCTCACGTAGCGTCGGTCACTGCACCACGATGGGAACCGCATCGACAATGGCCTGTATAACTGAAGCCCTAGGTCTATCGCCAACTGGTACTTCTACCATTCCCGCCACAGACGGACAGCGTAGGAGTACGGCTCAACTTGCTGGGCGAAGAATCGTGGCAATGGTTAGAGAAGATCTCCGTCCTTCGAAGATCTTGACTCGACATAGCTTCGAAAATGCGATCGTGGCTAACGTAGCCCTGGGTGGCTCTACTAATGCCATCATCCATCTGCTTGCGATCGCAGGTAGGGCCGAGGTCGAACTTGAATTGAAAGACTTCAACGACGTTGGTAGAGGTGTTCCAACACTTGCCGACCTAAAGCCAAGTGGTCGCTTTTTGATGGCCGACTTTCACGCGGCTGGAGGCCTTCCACCGCTTTTGAATGAGATCTCGGAGCACCTTCACCTCGATGCTCTAACGGTATCGGGTAGGACGATCGGCGAAGAGATCGCTGACGCTAGAAACTGGAACCGCGAGGTAATAAGGAGCAAGGAGCAACCACTTCTTCCACCCGGAAGTGGATCTGTGGTGCTATTTGGTAACTTAGCCCCAAATGGAGCGGTATTGAAGTTGTCAGCAGCAGATCCTAAGCTATGCCAACACCGTGGCAAGGCGTTGGTCTTTGACTCTATCGAAGAGTACAACCAGAAGATCGATTCTGAGGACTTCGAGGTAGATCCAAATGACATCTTGATCCTACGAAATGCTGGCCCCAAGGGATACCCAGGGATGCCTGAGGTTGGAAATCTAGCGATTCCCAAAAAACTCGTAAAGGAGGGGCTCCGCGATATGGTTCGGATATCGGACGCCCGTATGAGTGGAACCTCATTTGGAACTGTAGTTCTCCACGTTGCTCCTGAAGCGGCAAGTGGCGGCCCCCTTTCGTTGGTGCAAGATGGAGATAGCGTGTTTTTAGATGTACCCAACCGCCGTCTCACCTTAGAGATTTCAGATGAGGAGATGCAATTGCGAGCCAGCATTCGCCAAGGGGTCGACTTCAACGATTCAAGTGGATATGTAAGGCTCTACCGAGAACACGTCATGGGAGCAGATACCGGTTGCGACTTTGACTTTCTGGTAGGTAGAAGAGGTTCAGAGGTTCCGAGGAGGTCAACGTGAGTAGCGTTCTCGAAGGTCAAGTTTGCCTAGTAACCGGGGGCGGGGGAGGAATTGGAGCTGCGATATGCCTACTACTTGCCCAAAGTGGGGCTCGAATAGGGGTAGTAGATCGCAACTTACAGGGTGCTTCAGAGACCGTCGCTGCAATTAGAGAGCTAGGCGGAGAGGGATTGGCACTAGAGTGCGATATCTCAGATCACGGTAACCGCATCGACCTCTACCAAAGAGCAAAGGTGGAGTTGGGTGCGATCGACCTCTTAGTCAATAACGCCGCTGACCATGGATCTAGGGAGAAGTTTCTAGACGTCTCCCACCTGGAGTGGGAGAGAATAGTTGCAACGAATCTCGGTGCGACTTGGCACTTTAGTCAGCTAGTGGCTCCATCGATGGTGCAAAGGGGGGGAGGTAGCATCATTAATTTAGGCGCAATACAGGCTCAACTCCCCGTAGCCACCTACGCCTCTTACGTGGCAACCAAGGGAGGAATTATCTCACTTACCAAAGCTTTAGCGGTGGAGCTCTCTCCATATGGCATAAGGGTAAATTCAATCTCTCCCGGCGCTATTGCTACACCCTCGACCCAAAGTGCATTAGATGGCCTTGGCACAACCGAGAAGGCCCCTACGCTACTGGGAAGGATGGGCACTGCTAACGACGTTGCGCAAGGAGTTCTATTTTTAGCTTCGCCCGCGGCATCGTTTATTACCGGGGAGAACCTAGTGATAGATGGGGGAAGGTCACTCTCGAGAGATCCAGATCCCTTCGCCTCATTCGGTGACAGAAGATAAATTGCCGATTAGCTCTCCAAGTTCAACTTGGAAAACTCAGAGAAATATTTGATCGCCGAGATGCAATATTGGTTTTGGCGGCGTGAAACAAATTCAGGATCGAAGGTTGATCGAGGGCTGGGTAAGGGATAAATTGGGAAAGATTCGCCCTTCATGGGATATCGATGATCGCCTCTTTGGAAAAGTGTTTCTGAATCACCCCTACTCCTTCGGTGGCATTTCCAAATAATTGTTGAAGTTTAGAAGATTAATTAAGGAGTTTAAAAGAGATGGCATCGAGCGGTAATGGTACAATTGGTGCACCAAAGGGAGTCTTTGTAGCCCTAGCCACTGCACTAAAGGCCGACTACTCCATCGACTATGACTCAATGACAAAGCTCGTCGACCACGTTGTAGCTGGAGGTGTAGGTGGAATATGCCCAGTAGGTTCGACCGGTGAGGGGCCACTTTTGGGACGGGCCGACCGGGTTGCGATTACCAGTTTTGTTCGATCGAAGATCTCCGATTCCCACCATCTGATTCCAGCTACGGTCTCGGTTACCCCAAGTGACGCCCGCATAGATTTAGCCCAGTACCACGAGGCAGGCGCTACAAGCGCTCTGGTACCGCCTCCTTTTTACTATCCACTGGAACCAAAGGCGATTAGGGACTTCTTTGTATCGATCGCTGATAGTTCACCGCTACCGATCGTTATATACAACATTCCTCAAATGACAAAGGTTCAGATCTCTCCTGTGCTAGTTGGCGAGCTAGCAGAGCATGAAAATATCGTCGGAATCAAAGATTCCAGTAGGGACTTCGAATACTTCGCTAGCACCTGTGATCAGCTCAGACTAAGGAATAACCAGACCTTCTCGGTATTGACTGGGACCGATACCATGCTTAGTTCAACCAATCTGGTTGGTGGAGGCGGGACTATTGCCGCTTCGGTCAATCTGGTTCCCAAGCTGGTAGTAGATCTCAATGAGGCAACTTTGAGAAGAGACTACGATCTCGCGAGTCAACTGCAGATTCGCCTCCTTCGAATCGTCCAAGCGTGTCGAATGCCGGGATTTCCAGCTGGATGGAAGGCGGCGCTGTCTCTCCTTGGACTTATGGATATGACAGTAGCCCCACCGGCTCAGATAGCAGAAACCTCCCAAGTGGAGAAGCTTCGGTCCTCGCTAGTGGAGCTTGGAGTACTGTAACGATTGCCTAGATCTTCCAGCTGGGGGGAAGATCTATATTTGCACTATTTGCCATCTCGATGATCTCGTGTGCCACGGAGTCGGCTATCTCTACCTTGGTGTCGTCGGTTATCTCTTCTGGAAGTGGCCTCGACCTACCCGGCAGTCGACCATTGGTGGCAGTTACCTGCTCCGCCAAGGCATCGATTCTTTTAAGAGAGTCTTCTCCACCACCAAATTGTCGAGGGTCGATTGCAATGAGGAGGTGGCTTAATCCCTGTCGCTTGGAGACTTCATCTAAGGAGAGGGGATCGGCTACCTCTGTCGAGAGTGACGGACCTACTAATCCCCCGGTAAGTGCCTCTACCATCAGGGCCAGGGCAAACCCCTTTGCCCCTGCCATTGGAGCTAGCATTCCAAAGAGAGCCTCTTTAGGATCGGTAGTAGGCGCTCCACTTGAATCAAATGCCCAGCCATCCGGTATCACCTCGTCCTTGGCCGCCGCTTGAGCAATTCTTCCTCTAGCTACGGTGGATGTAGCTAAGTCGATGATTACTGGGCGGGGCCTACTTGGGATACCACAGGCTATGGGGCTGGTGGAGAGGATAGCTTTGTTGCCGTTCCACGCAGGCATAACGGCTGGTCCGTTGGTAAATGCCAGCCCAAGCAATCCGTTTTTGATCATCTCCAAGACATAGAGACCAAGAACACCACAATGGTTTGAGTCTGAAACGCCGACGATGCCTATGCCATATCTTAGAGCTCGCTCGCTGGCTAAAACGCTTGCGGCGTGAGCTTGAAAGTGCCCCATACCTCCGTTGCCATCGAGAGATAGTAGCGGACCGGTATCCGTTTCCACTGATAGCTGTGAATCCTTAGAGATGCCGCCTCCGTCGATTCGCCTCAGGTAGTGGGGCAGTCGTAGTAGTCCATGCGAACCTCTTCCCCACGCATCGGCCATTGTGATCTCATATGCACTGCGTTGTGCCACTTCGTTAGAGAGGCCATAAGCCATAAGTAACCCTCTGGCGACCGCTTGGGTCTGAGAAAAATTTGATTGCATATTGCCCCCAATAGGTGATGACCTTATATCGGTAAATCCTAGCAGTGGTAAGACCATTAAGGGCATTTCTACGACTAGCATTGGATCTAGAAGTGACCAATGGGTAGCTATCTGAGCCACCAAAGCGAAGCAGCAAAGGAGCGGTGACCTTGAATAATTCCACCTCCGAAGAGATCTCCCCAACAAAGTTTTCCAACTGCGTGTTAGTTGTAGAAGACGTATGGGGTAAGGCCTTTGACCTTGCTAAGGAGCAATTAACCTTCTCATACCAACCTGAGCTCTGGAAAGATGGTGAGAAGCTAAGGCAAGCCATCGCCCGAGCCGATGCCTTAGTGGTTAGAAATCGTACCCAAGTAAATCGAGAACTCCTAGCTAGCGCGCCGATGCTTAAGGTGGTTGCTAGGGCAGGTGTAGGTCTCGACAATATCGACCTTACAGCCGCCGATGAGTTGGGCGTGGTCGTAGTTGCAGCACTTGGTGCAAATGCCACAAGTGTCGGTGAACACGCCCTAGCAATGGCCTTCGCCTTTGCAAAGGACCTTGTAAATCAAGACAATGACACCAAAGCTGGGCGATGGGATCGTCGATTGGGCTTCGAGCTCAACGCTAAGAGCTGGGGAGTAATCGGCCTTGGAGCAACTGGCCGTGAAACTGCCAGACTTAGCCACGCCATTGGTATGAAGGTCTTCGGATACGACCCTCTGCTCCCAGCCGATAGAAAGGTAGAAGGAGTTGATCGTCGTTGCGAGACTATAGATGAGCTATTGGCAACCTGCGACATCGTATCACTGCATGTACCTCTCACGCCGTCGACAAAGAACCTAGTAGACGCCGAATTCCTAGCCAAAATGAGAGAGGGTTCCTACCTTATAAATTCATCTCGTGGCGCCTTGGTCGATGAGGATGCTCTAGTAATGGCTCTAGATTCAGGTCACATATGCGGAGCGGCACTTGACGTAAGGGAGGCTGAACCACCTAAAGCACACCCTCTAAATAACCATAAAAAGGTTATAGCCTCTCCTCACGTGGCAGGATTGACTCATGAGTCACAAGATCGAATAACTACCATCCTCGCCTCTGAGGTGGAGTCGATTCTAAGGGGCCAGGTGGCTACCTACCACGTTGGATCGCATTGTGTTCCAGTAGGAAAGTAGCTTCAACGTTGGAGCTTATTCTCTTGGTCGGTGGCAACTCATGCACCGAAGAAGAGAAGTTTGACAGATAGCCATACAAATAAAAAGGTCCCCCAATTTAACTTCGAATGAAGGTAGATGGGGGACCTTTTTATGGGGAACTTCCATGAGGAAGATATGTTTTAGGCAACCACTGCGCTGCCTACTGCTGCTTGCATAGCTTGAAGGCCGGCTGAAACCGAAGACTGGTTGGCAATTACCGAATTCAATGGGGCCTGCAGCGTCGCGGAGACCGCTGGGTAGTTTTGAATCGATGGTCTAGCCTTGGCACTCGCGAGTATGGTGGGAAGATTCTTGAGGTTAGGTGACTTCACCAGTAGCTCGGTATTTGCCTGAACGTCTTGACGGGCAGATAGTAGTCCAGCTCCAGCAGTTAGCTGAATCTGTTGCGCTTGGGAAGTCAGGTACTGAATAACTCTCCAGGCAGCCTCGGGGCGTGTTGACTTGGAGTTGATTCCATACATCCAACCGCCGGTACAGCCATGACCACTTCCGTTGCTTTGTCCTGGCAGTGGGGCATTGTTCACCTTTCCTGGAACTTTAGATTGCGTTGGACTATTTGCAAGGGTGTAGGCATAGGTCCAGTTACGCATAAAGAGGGCATTGCCGTTTTGCATTAGCACCAAGGCGTCGTTTGGCTTCATCGTGGAGGTTCCGGGAGGAGAGATCTTGTTGGTGTAGATGCAGTCGTAGAGGAACTGTAGTGATTTGGTACCTGCTGGAGTATCCAAGGTCACCTTTGAACCAGAGGAGATCTCGCCGCCATAACCCCATGTGTACTCACAGAACTCGTCGAAGATCGCCTCGATCTGGGCGCCTTCCCAAACGTAGCCCCAGAACTCAGGATTACTAGCCCGTTCGCCCGCCTGTACCTTCTGCGCGATACGAACTAATTCGGCGTAGGTGGTTGGAACGGTCTCGTTGTACTTTGCAAGCAGGTCAGTGCGGTAGTAGAGCTGCCCAACGTCGATCGACTGTGGAATTGCATAGAGCTTACCCTTATATTTTCCGATGTCGAGAGCGGTTGGAATAAAGGCCGACTGGAACGATGTAGAAGCATATTGATCAAGGGGGAGAACCCACCCAGCTGCAGCGAACGTACCAGGATAAGTTACGTCCATGGTTAATACATCTGGGGTAGAGGCCCCACCGGCTAGTGCCGTGACGTATTGGTTGTATACATCGTTAGTCGTTGGTGGAATGGTCTGAAAGGTAACTGGAGTATCGGGATTTGCATTATTCCACTGATTTATAAGGATCGTTGTAGTTCCGGAGTTATCTTGAGGTCCCGCAAGAACGATTGGCCCTGTCTGACGAGCCGGCGCACCAGTTGTCGTTGGTCCCGAAGAAGCCGCCGCAGTTGTAGTCGCCGAGGAGCTTCCACTTCCACAAGCAGCCAAGACAACTCCGCCAACTGCTGCAACTCCAAGACCAAGGAACTTTCGTCTGCCTATCTCTCTAGTCGAGTTATCCTCGGCCTTTTCTAGTTCTGAACCCATCTATGGCTCCCTTTCCCCCGTGCAGGCGCACTTTCCCACTAAATACGAGATGACTCAAACTCAAGAAGTTTTTTGAACATCAAGTGGACTGTCCACTGACCACTAATCTAACATTTGTTTACCTAAATGTCAAGTAAAGTTGCGGCGCGACAGTGAATCTTTACTATTTTTTGCTAGTCGAAATCGATCTGTCGATCTGGATTTAGGACGATCTCTAGCTCTTCAACTTTTCCGTCGCTCCTATGCAATCGCGCCGAGGAGAGCCTTGGCCTCGCTTCGCTAATGTATAGTTTTGGCCTGTTATCTCCACTCCCAGAGGGATCGAAGATGTAGGTAAAGGCCTCGCCATCCTGATAGATCACACTTTTATGGGGCGGTCCATCCCAAACTTCGATCTCCCAAGTTTCGCTCGATATTTCGTCGGTGTAACGTCCTGATGGACCGAATGCAATTGCACTTCCGCTTCGTATAAAGATCGGGATCCTATCAAGCGGAACGTCCATCTTGAAGCTCTTGGGACCAACGTGCGATTGACCACTCCAGTAGTCTGACCACTGGCCCTTAGGTAGGACCACCTCCACATTTGCTAGGTCACTTTCGCCGCTGAGGACGGCCACAACCAAGATGTTTGGACCTAAAAGAAATTCGTGGTTGACCCGGTAGTTGGAGAGTTCCTGACTATCTTCAAAGATCAGAGGGCGTAACATTGGCCATCCGAACTTGGCCCCTTCCCACGCAGCGCTAATGATGTTGGGGAGTAGTCGGTATCTAAGCTCTGCAAACTTCCTAACGATCGTCTCGGCTTCTTCTCCAAAGTGCCAAGGTTCCCTCGGTGTCAAGCCGTGAAAGCGAGTCAAGGGAGAGAGGCAGCCCACTTGGGCCCAGCGAATGTATAACTCTCTCGAAGGACCAACTCCGAAAAAACCGCCCACGTCATGGGCCCACATACCTGGAGCCGAGAGGCCCCAATTCAATCCTCCTCGAAGGCTATTTGAAAGACCGGCGAAGCTTGATTCAGGGTCTCCTCCCCATTGCGCTGGATAACGCTGTGATGATGCCCAACCGGCACGACTCCAAACCAGGGGAGCTTCGCCTTTATACTCTTCCATCGCCTCGGAGACGGTTCTGGAATACCAAAGAGGGTAAAGATTGCGCCAATTCCTACCCCTCGATCCATCGTGCATCTTTGCGTCATCGGGAAGTCCTTCGCCAAAGTCGCACTTCAATACAGAGACCCCAAGATCAAGAAGCTCTTTGTTCTTCTTCTTCCACCAAATGCGAGCCTCTGGATTGGAAAAGTCGACCAAACGCCGAGGGCGTCCGTCTTTCGAGAAAGTTCTAACTACCTTTGCCGCATCGCCATTGCCGTCGGAGACGAGATAGCCACCCTCTTTTGCCTCTTCGATCAAGGGAGATGCATCGTCGATGTAGGGAAGTTCCCAAAGTGAGATCCTAAATCCCCTCTCTTTGAGAGAGGCCATCATCTCGATCGGCTCTGGGTACTTCTCATGCGACCAGATGAAGTCGCAGTTGAGGCGATCGAGGACCAGCCAATCGGGGTCGATGTGGAGAACGTCGCACGGGATATTGTGCTCTCTCATTCCATCTGCCGCCTCTTCGAGGGATCGACGATTGGGATATCTACACCTTGACATCCAAAGGCCAAAGGCCCATCGCGGTGGTACCTTCATGCGCCCCGTCAACTCGGTATATAGCGTAAGCCTCTCACGAACGTCAACACCAGCTATCAGGAACAGGTCAAGCCTCGCCTCTTCATTCAAGACCTCGAGAACGTTAGGATAGGGGTCACCCACTCTTACCTTCATCGGTCCAGGTCCATGAATAAATGCCGTATAGCCCCTAGAGGAGTGGAGGACCGGTGCTGGCTTGTAGACAAGGCCAGTTCCTACCCCTGAAGCATCGTTGGCTACTAATTCAAAGGAGGATCCATTGTGGATTAGGGGGCTAAATTGCTCACCGAGTCCGACGATGTATTCGTCGTGAGCGATCTCAAGTGAGAACGAAGAGCTCTCCTTGGCAAAAGCTATGTGTGGAGAGTATGGAAAGCCGGCAACTTGACGCCGGTCCCCGCCGCCTCTTGTTATCAGGGCTCCACTTAGGTCGATTAGTTCGAAGGAGAAGGGCTCTTTATTGAACTTAAGGGTCAACGATTCGCTTCGTATCTCGAGAGACTTTCCCAGATCCTCTAGGCTTAGCGCCGAGCACTGCGGCAGCTCCGTCTTCAATATTCCAAAGTTGATACCGTCTATGTCCTCGATCTCCAAATCGTCCGGGATAAGGGTAATCCGAAAGGTGTTTTTTCCATAGCCATGAACTATGAGCGAAGCCTTTGCTCTGACTGTAGGATCGTGCTCCTCGTTAGCCTCCTCAATCGTTGGAGCATTTGGAAGAAGCGACTCCAGACCCTGCTTTGAGGTCGGTTCGGAGGTGATAATTCCCGGTACCATTCCTATTGGTACGAAACTCACCCCTCCAACCCTCAGAGTAATTCCATGAGCATCTTGGCTGTAGCTTTCGATAGAGCGAACTAGGAATCTATTGCCCGCTAGGTTGTCGATTTTTTCCACATCTGTTGTCGTCATTATTTGACAGCCCCCAAGGTCATTCCACTTATAAGTCGCTTTTGAAATACAGATACCGCTAGGGCTACCGGCACCAGAGCAAGTACCGTCGCCGCCGATATGATTCCCCAAGGAAATGTGTATTGACCTGGATATAGGGCGATACCCACTGGAAGTGTTCTCATCGAATTATCGGTCATGAATGTGAGAGCCAAGAGGAATTCATTCCAATCGGTTGCAAAGATGATGAGGCCGGCGGTCACAATCCCAGGTATCGATACCCGGAGGATGATTCGAATAAATGCACCAAAGTAGTTGAGGCCATCGACCATAGCCGCCTCTTCGAGCTCTTTCGGCAGGTCTTGGAGGTATGCATTCATCAACCAGACACATATTGGCAGGCTCAAAAAGGTATACGGAATGATCAAGGCCCAATAGGTATTGAGGAGTGAAAAGTGGCGGAAGAGATTGAATAGTGGAACCACCAATGTGATAGGTGGAAGGAATGAAAAGCCGAGAATCACTAGCAGTACCGTCTTTTTAAATCTAAAGCGGAGTCTTGCAATGGCATATCCCGCCAAAGTTCCAAGAAATAGGGTGGCGAGGGTGGACGAGACGCTAACTACCAGGGAGTTTATATAGTATCTTCCAAAGGGCGCCTGCCCAAGTGCAGTCCTATAGCTACCCAAGGTGATTGAGGAGGGTATCAGGGTAACTGGTTGGGTTGTTAGCTGTGATTGAGGCTTTAGTGAAGTGATCACTATCCATAGCACTGGAAAGAGCGCATAAAACCCAAGGACGATGGCACTCGCGTTGAAAAGACCCATACGAGCCTTGGCCCATCCGCTCCTTCGTTGACGCCTCATCGGCCCGCTTCGAGGGCGAGCAGTCGAGGTTTTACGCTTTTGGACCTTCTGATTTGGAACTTCTGTAATTGACATCTGTGGTTGCTCGACTCGCTCTTTAGCCCAAGGACTCGGGACGGTATAGGACTTTTACGTAGAAGATTGCAAAGGCGGAGATCATGATTGCTAGGACAACGCCCATAGCTGAACCATAACCAAAGTTCAAACCTTGTATCGCCTGTTGGTAGAGGTAGAGGGGAAGGTTTAGGGTTGAATATCCTGGTCCACCAAGGGTGAGTCCATAGATGATATCAAAGGCCTGAAGCGCCTCAACGGTTCGAAGAACTAACACTACAAGGATGGTTGGGCGAAGCATCGGCATTGTTATGCGACTAAACCTTTGCCAAGCTGTAGCACCATCGACGTCGGCGGCCTCATAGACCGAGGCTGGAATTGACTGTAGGCCTGCCAAGAAGACTAAGGCTGCAAATGAATTAACCTTCCAGATAGCTACCAAAAAGAGTGCTATTACTGCAAGTGTTGGTGATCCAAGCCACACGAACGAGTGGGGTAGTCCTAGTCTTTGTAGTACTCCATTGAAGAGGCCATAGTTTGGGTCGTACATAAAGCGCCAGACAACGGCGGTTATGACGGTTGGCATCATCCATGGAAAGAGTAGGGCTGCACGAAATAGACCCCTTCCACGAAACTCCCTATTAGCCATGAGGGCGACGCCTAGACCAACGATTGTCTGACCCAAAACGCTTAAGACCGCATAAAAGATGGTGAACTTTAGTGCCAACCAAAAGACGTGATCGTGAAAGAGTTGGGTGTAGTTGGAGAGGGTGAAGTTATGCTGAAGTGGATCAGTCAACACATAATGCTGAAAAGACCAGAGAATCGTCTGAGCCGATGGATACAGAAGAATGGCCGTAAGTCCCACGAAAGTAGGCAAAATAAGCCAAAAGGCGAACCTCCTCTCTCGCGAACCCAACCCCCTCGTCCTCTTCTTGGTGCGACTCAAAATCGCAGAACCAGCCACAACTCCTGGCTCACTGCGCGTAATTTCCTTCAACGATTCCCCTCCTACCTCAAACCACAGCATTAAAGCCGTAGCTAGGCAACCGCTACCTCAATCGTCTGGAACGATCATGATATGAGGCCATAACAGATAAATCAAAAAGAATGAATCGTTGGTATGACCTCTGTCCTTTTACCCTAATCGAAATTATGATTTATGTCAATCATCTTCAATGGTTGAAATGTAACGAATTCGCAAGATAGCAAACCGCCGTAAGCCACAACCAAGACTACGACCCGAGGGGCGAGCGATCCTGTCTTTTAGCACTTTGTCAGAACCAACGATGCCATTGATTTAGGTAGCCAAGATTGAAAGACCCTAAGGAATCTAAGGCAATTTGCCTTGTTTGTAGCTACTTAGATGGCCGTCGTTAATGTTGAAGCTGAGCCAAAATTAGGCTTAGTATCGGCTGGAGCGACGACTCGGATGCAGCACATCAGATTAGGCCGAGCCATATGGCTCTTATCTTCAGAGTTAGCGTACCTTCTCCGAGGATAGAACTACGGTATCTACCGAGTCAGTTTCGATCGCTGATCCATAACAAAGTTACGGTCTATAACGACGTTTCAAGGCTCAACATCTCTGTTTGTCCGGAGCAGATATCAACTCGCTAACTCTTGGCGCGTCAGAAGAATAAAAATGGTGGAGAAGAATTTCTGATCACAAAGCGGGTATCGCTTTGTTGAAGCTTTTTGATCTGCTATTTAACGATACTTGGTACGTCGTTGGCTTCGAGGCTAGAAACGGTGTCGATCAACTTATAGAGTGCTGGTAGGGCTAGATTGATCGCCTCCTCTGCTTCGTGATCAAGCTTTTCAAATGCGGCGACCAGTACCGAAACCCTGTGGTCAATCAGGGTCAAGAGTTTTGATCGCCCAAAGTCGGTAAGAGATAGCTCTCCAACTCGGCGATCTTCCGTGGTTCCGTTTCTCTCTATTACGCCCATCTTCAATAGTCGCTTCACGATCGTTGACGCTGTATTCGGGGCGATCGAGAGCGCTTCGGCGGCTATTCCAACCCTTACCCTCTCGTGGTCAGCTACGTATCTTAGAAACTCGTACTCCGAAGCTGTGAAGTAGCGATCGGCAAATAGGTCGTGCTGGGTACGGCGCATCGCTCGTCGAAGATTCGCTATGACTTGGGT
This sequence comes from Actinomycetes bacterium, assembly GCA_021805205.1. Taxonomy (GTDB): domain Bacteria; phylum Actinomycetota; class Acidimicrobiia; order Acidimicrobiales; family Acidimicrobiaceae; genus Acidithrix. The sequence goes on from JAJZFV010000034.1 coordinate 33,345, forward strand.
CAACTCGTGAGCTGTAATTTGACGATTGGAGTTGGCTACTTCTGACATATCTGATAGTTTATTCTGTGACAGATATAAATTTCAAATAGCGGAGTTAGTCTTTTGCGAACGCCAAGTGAAGTTTCGGATCTTTCCTTACTCCGACTCTCACTTTAATATGGTGTTAGTTGGTCAGAGGCTACAAACGATTGGCTTAGCAGAGCTCTCCGCTAGTTAGAGATTGACGGGTTCGAAGTGATCAGCGAAAAGTTATTGAATGAAAAGTCTGATAGGTACAAGTGGATAGCGCTCTCAAATACGACGCTTGGAGTTTTGATGGCAACCATCGACTCCTCCATAACCCTAATTGCCTTACCAAACATATTTCGAGGCATCGGCCTTGATCCACTAGCGCCGGGTAATAGCTTCTACCTCCTTTGGATGATCCTTGGCTTTCTCATTATCACAAGTGTCTTGGTGGTTAGCCTCGGTCGCCTCGGAGACATCTTCGGTAGAGTGAAGATGTATAACCTGGGCTTCGTTATCTACACCATCGCCTCTCTGATACTTACCGTTGACCCCTATCACGGCCGAAGCGGTGCACTTTACCTAATTATCTTTCGACTTCTTCAAGGTGTAGGCTCAGCCTTCTTGGTGGCGAACGCCTCTGCCATCCTCGCCGATGCCTTTCCGGCTAACCAACGTGGAACTGCGCTTGGAATCAACCAGGTTGCAGGTATCTCAGGCTCCTTCATTGGATTGGTACTCGGTGGTCTATTAGCCCCAATCAATTGGCGCTTGATATTTCTGATCTCAGTTCCAATTGGAATCTTTGGAACGGTTTGGGCCTATCTCAAGCTTGAAGAGCGAGGGATTAGAAAGCCGGCAAAGATCGATTGGAACGGAAACGTCACCTTCGCCCTTGGCTTTGTCCTTATTATGGTGGGAATCACCTACGGTATTCAACCACACGGCAAGAGCTCCACCGGATGGACCTCTCCAGCTGTATTAGGTGAGCTAATTGCAGGATTAGCCCTCTTTGCAATCTTCGTAGTGGTTGAGCTAAAGAGTGATCATCCTATGTTTCGCATAAGCCTCTTCAAGATCAGAGCCTTCTCCTTTGGAACCATCTCAACCTTTTTGGTCTCGGTCTCTAGAGGTGGGCTGATGTTCATGTTGATCATATGGCTACAAGGAATCTGGCTTCCACTTCACGGCTATAGCTTTGAAGCGACCCCACTGTGGGCAGGTATCTATATGTTGCCACTTACCATCGGCTTTTTGATAGCAGGGCCTCTCTCAGGTTACTTCTCGGATAAGATCGGTCCTCGCATATTTGCGACGGTTGGACCGATTGGGACGGCGCTGGCCTTCGTCGCCTTCCTCTTTCTTCCGGTCGACTTTCCTTATGTGGCATTTGCGGTAATTCTCTTAGTGTCAGGCCTCTCTCAGGGCCTTTTCGCCTCCCCTAATCGAGCTGCGGTGATGAACTCGCTTCCTCCAGGCGATAGAGGTGTCGGCGGAGCTATGAATTCAACCTTTCAAAACTCAGCTCAGGTATTTTCAATCGGTATCTTCTTCTCGTTGATGATCGCCGGGCTCTCCGCCACTCTGCCATCGGCACTTACCAAGGGTCTCACCGCACACGGAGTTAAGTTGGCAGCGGCAAGTAGCCTTTCACACGTACCTCCAGTATCGGTTCTCTTCTCAGCACTACTTGGATATAACCCAATTGCTAAGCTTTTGGGTCCATCGGCAATGGCCCAGATTCCCCACAAAGATGTAGTCGCACTAACCGGGCGTGGCTTCTTCCCTAAGTTGATCTCGGTGCCCTTTGCCTCTGGCATTCGCGAAGCATTTATCTTCGCGGTCATCGCCTGTGTCATTGCGGCGATCATCTCCTGGGCTAGGGGAAGTTCCAAGGCGCCTGCAGCAGATAGCGCCACCTCTAATACAGATGAAGACATGCCAATAGCTGAGATCTCGATCGATTAGCTTTTTTCTATCTTGCAAATAGAGGCCTCGGTAGCAGTAGTTGGATCCACAATTTGCTAGCCCTCTGTGCCGAAAGCATTGTCACCAGAGGTGCAGCTAGTGGATCTTGATGAAGCGCTAGCAGCACCTCTGGTTAAGAGAGAAGATATTTTTCCAAGAGAACAAAACTGAAGCAACATCGCCCAAAGTTATTTCCTTTCCTTGGGGCGATCTCGACCTAGTTCTTGTATGAGCAGTTGTGTTTTGAGCTCTTACGAGAGACCATCGGAAGGGTAGTTGAGTATGGTTCTAGGACATCGACAACTTCCCATATCGATACGTAGGTGTCCGGTACTTTGCCATTTTGGCATAACTGCCAAATTTAATATTTCAATAACTACTTGCCGATACCTTTTTGTTCATGTTAGAAAAATTATTACACATAAGGCACAAGACGGCGTTTCGTGGAGTGCTTCTCTCTGGCCTAGCAGCGGTCGTTGCTAGCTGTGGTACCAACACCGTTACGCTGAGCGCTGGAGGCGGCTCTACAACAACTTCATCGCAAGCGACCTCTTCAGCCCCGTCATCGACGACACAAATAGGCTCATCGCCGTCAACTACCGCAACTATTCCCCAAGCTAGTCCCAGTGTTCTACCACTAGGTGACGGCAAGGTTCTTTATGGGTCAGCTGCAGTGGGCTACGTCGATAGCTGCGGAACTCTAAGGACAAATAATCGCCGAGTCCATGGCGGACCTTGGATCAATACCAGCAATGACACATGGACTCCAGCAGCCAAGTTGGCGGTTCAAGGTTCGAACTACTATTCAAACGCCTACTTTCATATGACGATCTCAAATGGCATCAGGACCATTGCCACCGACTCGGTACCAGTTGGGATGCCGGTCGGAAATTTCCCAATATCGCCCAGCGACCCCGCATATCAATACGATACCAACCCTAATCACGTAGTCCCTAAAGCACTATCAATTACCATTCCATCTTCACCTACCGTTGCTAGTGAACCGTCGTGTCTGCCACAGGGTGCAATAGGAGTTCTCACCAACGGCGTCTTGCTATTCAACGCATTAGACGCAGGTTCGCTCGATGCCGTTGCCCACGAGACACAAGATGTGTGCGGAGGTCACCCCGACCACTTCGGAACCTACCACTACCACGACATATCACCCTGCATATTAAAAACCGCCACAGGATCTTCAACCCTGGTTGGATATGCGCTCGATGGATTCGGAATCTACGTCGAACGAAATAGCAACGGTTCTCTCGTGACTAATTCGCAGCTAGATCAGTGTCATGGGCGAGTATCTCCAATTCAATGGGATGGGAAGACGGTAAATATGTACCACTATGTCGCCACCAACGAGTACCCCTATACCCTGGGGTGCTTCGCCGGGACGGTAACTACCGCCGCAGCCACCTCCATTGGAGATCCGATCGCAGCCCTTACCCAACAACAAGGGTAAACAACTCTAAGATTTAAATGATGGTGGGCATTTGGTGCCAAAACCGTAAAGGCTTTGAGCTTTCCCAAGGTTAGATTTGGGCTGCTGCCCCATTCATGGAAGGTTAGCCCTGTCTTGATCTCTCGTTTCTTGGGCTACTTCGGAAAAGACTCTACTCATGGGATAACTTCTGAACTCACCCTAAAGTGCACCACAAGAGCCCCAACCTTATTCATCCAATAGGAGCCTGAGCACTTTTGCATCACGAGAGTGATACCACATGGTTCTCCGCGACGGGTCATTTTTCGGTTAATTGCATTTCCAACGTATGAGGAGTCGGTCCTGAGGTGCTAGCCGCGATAGGGTTTTGCGATCATCGTATCCCCTCGATGGTAAGCTAACCTCTGAGCTTCTTTACCGACTCTAGATCCAGAGGGGCGCTGTTGTAATTTCTATAATCGCAAGCCGCCCCTTTCTACCCTATCTGGCGCCCAGCCATTGTTATGATTTAGAGCAATGAGTGATTGGGCGATCCGTCAAGCAAAACCATCTGACTACGATTCGATTATTGCTGTAGTCAACGATTGGTGGGGGCGTGATGTCAGGAGTAGCGTGCCACGCCTATTTTTGGATCACTTTCATGCTACGAGTCTGATTGCTACAAGCGGTGAAGAGCTCGCCGGATTCCTCGTTGGCTTTCACTCTCCCTGTGAACCTTGCGAGGCATACATTCACTTCGTCGGGGTTAACCCAAAGTTCCGCGGTTCTGGCCTTGCGAGTCAGCTCTATCAAGTGTTCTTCTCCGGGGCGAGAGAAAGAGGGCGCGATATCGTGCGAGCGATAACAAGCCCAATCAACGAAGACTCAATTGCGTTCCACCTTTTCATGGGTTTCGAACTAACAGGTCCGGTGCCCGACTATAACGGTCCGGGGGTCGAACGAATTGTGTTTACTCGATTACTCAAAGGTACTTAGACCACTTTGAATTGAAAGACCATTTGGTCGGGTACGAGTCGATACCGGTGAATGTCAGGATAGTTGACGCATTTGCCTGCTTTTAGATTAATGGCCATTTGGCCATTTTGAGCCGTTTTTGACTCTACGATTTCTCAGTTATCGACAATGGTTTTTTCATCGTCACCGATCGGTTCGTAAGCGATTATTGAAATGTGCATAAACGCGGAGCGCCTACACACAATCCAACAATCTTTGACCGCTTTCACCAACAGTTTTCTGCTGCTGCTACCAGCTAAGGCAAATAGTCATTGAAGAGTTGGGGTGTTCCGAGATCGATCTAAGTGATCAAACTTTGACTAACGACCGATCTATCTCGCGGTGGTGTGGTCCATGTTCCACCAGGAGGAGTCCAATCTCTCACTTTAGAGTTGACCCACCTCCTTGGACTCAGTTCTCTCGCCTTATTGTAGAGCTCGGCCCGTTTCGACAGCACCTCCATGTGGTTACCTTCGTGGACATCATGTGGAGTGACGAACTTTAGAGCACTATGGCGATGGTGATAGTTGTAGTAACTGACAAACTTCTCCACCCAGATTCGACTATCTGTAAGACTTTCAAATCCTTGAATAGGGATAACCTGGCCAGTACTTGGTTGTTCGAAAGAGCGCTTCGATGTGAGGGTTGTCATCTGATATGTAAAGGCCGAGAGTTAGAGGTGGTGATCCCCATCTTGTAACAAAGCTCCAGTAGAGA
>JAJZFV010000025.1 GCA_021805205.1 Actinomycetes bacterium
AGCAGGTCGACCGATCTTCTTTTCCATTACTCTCCTAAGTGTAGTGAAATATACCTCTGTAAAGGTAAAACACTACAAAAGGGGATTAATTCCTTAGTTAAAGGAATTTATGACTAGGGACACTAGGGCTCCGCTTATAAACCAAGTCCATCTAGTTACCATATTGGTATCAATCCCAGAGGCCCGGGCTAGATCCGAGTTATCGCTCATGGCTCGCATCGCTTTTCCAAGACGTGAACGCGAGAGAAGGAGGTGAACCCCGATCATGACAACACCAGCGATTGCGATGATCAGAAGTTGATTTCCAGTAAAGCTAAATGGCCCAATCGTTATCGGAGTTGATTGACTTATCGGATATTCATTGAAGCCAACTCCATAGAAGATCTGAAGAACGTTATCGAGAATCAGCGAGAGTCCGAAGGTTACAATGAGCATGTAGAAGAGCGACTTCTTCCGCTTCACGAAGGGTCCAAGGACATATTCGGAGATGAACATTGAAACGAGACCAGTTCCAATGGTAGCTAAGACCATTGAGAGCCAGAATGGCAACCCTAGAGTCGCTGAGAAGGTATAGGTCAATAGCATCCCTACGCCGAGGTAGGCACCATATGCAAAGTTGACGAAGTTAGTAACTCCAAATTGGAGCGATAGCCCAACGCTAAGTAGTGCATAGATCGAGGCGGAGACGATACCGAAACCTAAAGTAAGTAAGAACAGCTTCACCGACTACTCCTTAGATCCAAGCAAGCATCTAATTTGAAGTCTGGAACTGAGACATGGCGACGTGATCGCAATTTAACCCCCAATTGCAGATAATTTCCGCTGCTGCCTCTTTATGTGAACGACCATCCCCCGGTACGCATCACGACAGCAAGTGTTAACTTACAATCAGCGCTTTCACAGCTGATATTAATTTCGAATTAACCAAATAATCCCAAAAATGGTGATTTTTCCCATAAATCCCACAGCAAAGTGGCAGTAGTCGTACGACTTGGCGAGCTAGGTAATATATCTTTCGAGATCTCAAACGACAAGGGCAGGGGGAATTATTTGTCTTTACGGTCTGGTCAGACAAATAACTCAATTCGACAGCTAACAATCTACGCTTCGACCCTTACAGGCATAATCACGTTGACTATCGGTACTCTTTTGGTCTTTACGGCCTCTTCAACCGAACTACGCCTTGCATCAAACTCGATCTCTCACTCCGAAGCACTACTTCAATCGATACCGTCAATCGCTAGTGGGATTACAACCAACAACACAAAAGTTGAGATAAACAATCAGACCAGCAAGGAACTTTCAAGCCTCTGTTCAGTCAACGACTTGGCATTTGTAGTCTTTCCGTCATATCTCGCCCAAACGCCGGCTAAACCCATCCCACAGGCGTTAGCAACGTCGAATACCTCAGGGCCCACCACCACAGCTTCTTCAAATTCTCCGCAACATATTCAAAATTTGACAAACCTAACTTACGGATCGCCAGCTGAGGGAAGTTCCTTTTGCGCAACCACCATCAAGAAAAATACACCTCTTCACTTCCGCTACTTCCCACTCTCAGATGGTAAGCACCAAGTTGTCGCCATCGTTGAAATCATTGCACAAGGACATCCTCTCTACTTTTACATCAAGTACGTCCTTTCAAAGGTCTTGTTCGCACTGATATTCGTCGGTACACTGACTAGCTTGAGCCTTTGGTATCTCTACAGACGAAATCTCGCAGCAACCTTCGGCCTTAGTAGCGTCGAACTTGCCTCCCTTATTCAGGAGCAAGAGGCCTTGCTAAAAGGAATATCAGAGGGAGTCATCGCCTGTGACACCAACGGCGAAGTACGATTCTTCAACGCTGAATCGCGAAGGCTCATAGGGATTCCGGAGCGATCGATCGGTAGGCCGCTAAAGCACCTAGTACGAGGGCGTCGCCTCAGACAGATATTAACTGGAGAGGTGCCAGGTCGCGATCTGCCGGTTGTCGTTGGAAGATCGATTCTCTCAATCTCTCGAATCCCGGTCGAGAGAGACGGCAAGAGCTTGGGGCACGTAATAACAATTCAGGACCGGACTGAGTGGGAGGGGCTGCTTCGAGAACTCGATGGAATGGTCGGCATGACCGAAGCTCTGCGAGCTCAGGCACATGAATTCTCCAACAAGATCCACACAATTGTAGGACTTATAGAACTGGGGGAGTCGACCGAGGCTATCAACTTCGCCCTAAATCTATCCACTCGAGAGAATCTGACCAATGAACGATTGGACGAGATAGACGACCCACTACTACGAGCTTTGATAATTGCCAAGAGTGCGGTTACGTCGGAGAGGGGAGTTACCCTTGGTGTAACGAATGAGACCAAGGTCCGCGGAGCACTTAGAAATCCTCTAGATATTCTGACTGTGGTTGGCAATTTGATCGACAACGCCCTCGACGCAGTACTTTCGAAAGGGGAGTCAGAGACTACCTCTCAAAGCGGTGATGATTCGAAGTGGATAGAGCTAGACCTCGAAACAATCGAAGATGACCTTTACATTACGGTTACCGATAGTGGACATGGCGTACCAAACGCCCTGTTTAGTTCCATCTTCACCGATGGATATTCCACAAAGGTGGCGGGAAGAGGATATCGAAGAGGACTTGGATTGGCACTTGTCGCTCAGATTGCGGCGAAGTACAACGGCGAAGTTGAAGTTGAAAATATCCCCGGTGCAAGTTTCACCGTAACGCTACGCGGAGCTCTCGATAACCGCAATCAAGCGAAACTAGGGCGTTGAAAATTTCAAGACCCAATAATCAAAATGATAGATATCTAAAAATTGGCTCGCTTGAGACGTAATGGAGTGCTACCAATGTCTTATATCAATTAGAGAATGCTCGACGTAGATGAAGCCCAAATTAGGACGGTATTGAGGATGAGCAAAGAGAGTCAACAGAAGCCAAAGATTCGAATACTTGTAGTAGACGACGACTTTCGTGTGGCCCAGTTGCACGGCGCATACGTTGACAGACTCGAGGACTTTGAAACTTGTGGATACGCCAACACAGGTGCACTTGCGCTATCTGCCGCAAAAGATTTGAATCCAGACCTTGTTCTTTTGGACCTATACCTTCCAAACACCGACGGACTGACCGTACTTCGCCAATTACGAGCAATGGAACCACCAAGGCCGGACGTCATCGTAATAAGCGCAGCCAGAGATAGCGCCAGCGTACGGGAAGCGATGAAGTGCGGAGCAATTCACTACATAACAAAACCATTCGACTCGAGGAGCCTTACGGAAAGATTGGAGGCGTACCGACTGATGAGAGCAGAATTCGATTCATCAGTGGACCTTGATCAATCCCAAATAGATCGCCTATGGTCGGTTCTTCGAACTGCACCTAGCGAAGAGACGCTTCCAAAGGGGCATTCGCAGCACACCCTTGAAGTTGTCATGACGACACTAAAGGCGATTGACGAAAAAATCACCGCTGATGAAATCGCCCGACGATCAGGTCTGTCCAGAAGTACAACTCAACGTTATCTCGCCTACCTTGCGCGGTTAGGTAAAGTTACCCTTACCCTAAAGTACGGAGCAAGCGGAAGGCCTGAGCACCTCTACGAATGGACCAGCTCGTAAAGTGGCGACTATCGAAGTAGATAATGGTCAACCGAACTAACTAAACCGCGAGGCTAAGTACCGTTGCGACGCCAACATCTACAAACTTTTGATTTGAAGCTCGGATTAGCCCTACTTTTAATTTAAATTGAATCCTTACCAAAGAGCAAGATTTGATCGGCTTTTTTTGGAGAATTCCTGGATATCTATCGCCGATCGCCGTTACTCGTCTCCGGAGTTGGCGGAAAAGGGCGGAAAAGGGCGGAGCATCGTGTCTTCTCACGATGACGCGGTTGAACCTAGCACTGAAGTCAAGCAGAACAAGTTTCGATCCACTCGTGCCAGCCTCACATGCGGATCGGCCGATAGAATCTCACTCTGAAGGTGCTTGGCGGGGAGGCTTATGTATGGTCGGTGGGAATGGCCTTCCAACGATCGGACTTGACGTAGGTGGAGTGCTGCTCGACCGTTCGCTCGGCGCTGACGAAGCGTCTTTTTTCGGGACACGTCCAATGGATACCCCGGTGATGCTAGGGGCCCTGGAAGCAGTCCGTACCCTTGCCGGTATATTTGAAGGGCGCATCCTTATTGTCTCTCGAGCGGGACACAGAACCAGAGAACTCTCGCGCCAGTGGCTGGGATTGCACGGCTTCCTCGGCGATGAGATGATTCCTCCCTCGAGCATTCACTTTGTCGAAAAGCGATCGGAGAAGGCCCCTCTGTGTAAAGCACTCGGGGTCACACACTTCGTCGACGATCACCTCGATGTCCTGAGCGATATGCAGATTCCATTTCGCATCCTCTTCCGTGGCGCGGCTTTGCCAGCGGAACCGGACGGTATTTTATCGCCCAGCGTGGTGTCATGCGGAGATTGGGCGGAACTGCTGAGTCTTGTCCGGCGGACCATGCACTCTTAGCGCCTCGTCCCGTATGCCGCGCCTTGGTCACTGACCCAAAGTAACCCGGGCGAAAGGCCGTGTTTGTACTAACCGGAGATCCCGTTCTCCCCCGCAGAGACTTTGGCTGCACTAGGCGTCGCCGCGGTAACCGGCGGCCCCGGAGACACTCATGATGCCTGACCAAAAAGCTTTTCGAGATCGACTCGGTCTTGCTCGCTGAAGTGGCGATCCCCGTGGATCGAGCCCACTTCCTGAGTCAACCATTCGCTGCACTGCCAGAAGGCGCTGATGGTGGTATCCAGAAATACCGACAGTTCGGCATCGCTTACCCCGGCGGGTAGCGGGATATTCACGTCAGCCCCAAGTTGTGCGATATTGCTGTGAAAAGTGACCATGGTGGCGGGCCAAAGGTACCCCCGGTTCCATTGGTTGCAATTGCCGATCAACTGGGTTAGGTCCTCCAAGCCCAGAGAGTCAGTGCAGAAAAATCCATGGATTTTGAGGATGTCGCAGTCTTGACCGGTTGCCATGAATAACAGCTTGAATACGCGTAGATTGCCTTTGACAAAGTTAGCTACGGAGTCGCCATCGCCGTCGACGCGAAGCGATATACCGAGGCCTCGGAGAGAGCTGGAAATTCTATCTGATGAGATTGGTTCGATTTGAGTCATGATAAGTTCCCCTTCTACAAGTCGGTAGATGTGCCTTCGGTTTGCGGATTCAATACCAGGGTTAAGTCCCCTTTAGTAATTGTGAGGACCTCGGGTCTAAAAACCTATATTCGCTCAGCACTTTTCGGAGAGTCTGATGAATCCCGAGATCGAATCGCTTCTCGAGACGTGTAAGCAAGGAGGCTTCAGACTGCGAGCGGGTGATGAGCAGCGGACTGTTTGGGTATTAAACGCCAAGCTGTCCTTGCATACAATTGGTGTCGATTCACTGCTTAGAGCTCTCAAATCGTCTTTATACGAATCCCCGAGGGTTTAAGCTAGCACTCGGGAGCCGTACTGAGGTGGATATCGCCCCAACCTAAGCGAGGCCCGCAGTGACGGTCGTTACTCTAGGTGCAACGTCGCCATCACCCCGATCACGTCCGTGACCGGCGCTCCCCAGCTCGACATCTACGGGGCAGGTGCGCACCCGAACTCCGCCGTCAGCCAAATTGTCTCTATCGCCGAGGGCGTAGAACGCGCAGCTTGTGGGAAGCTTCGGTGGGACAAAGTCTGTGGGGCGAGAGCACTCGATACCCAATGTCTAGATGTGCGGAAGAGTCATCTGCTGTCCCGCACGTACATTGAGCAGAATCCGCAACTTCGTGCGTTCTCAGAGGAGATGCCTATTGAGTGGATAATGGGAAGGCGTCTAGCGACCGGCATCGATTGTGCGGTTCCCGTGGACGTCGTGTTTTACCCGTTATCGATGGAGCAGTTAGGCCGTCTAAGGATTGCGTATTCCAATTCATCGGGGGTTGCAGCAGGATCGAGCAGTCATCAAGCTCAAGCGTCTGCGATCCTTGAGTTGATTGAACGCGATGCTCTCATGCGTCTATGGCTGGGCGAATACTCTCCGGTACCTATCCAATCGGATGCGATGGATATTGATATCTTAGAGGCACATGAAAGGTGGCAAAGAGCTGGTCGGTCGCTCAGGATGTGGAGACTAAGGGCCGATGTACCGACTGTGTTGGCAATACTAAGCGGCGACTCTCCGCCTGCATTTGTTTGTGGGGCAGCTTCATACCTTAGCTTATTGGGTGCTATGAAGCGTGCCCTTAATGAGCTTGAAGCATCGGCTGTCGGTGTTACGGGTTATGCTATGGTACCGCCAATGCCGGTAGGGTCGATTAAGAGCCCACAGGATCATGCGGCCTACTACGTTGATTGCAGTAATGCTCGACTCCTGGAAGCTATTTTTGCGAATACCCATAAGCCCCAAGTGACTGATTGCGAACAGTCCTCGGCGAATAGTGTTGATGAGCTCATCGCTCGCTATAGTCCTATAGAAATAGAGCTCACACCCGACGCCGGGCCACTAAAGATAGTAAGGGTCATAATTGAGTCCCTGGTGCTAATTTGGTTCGGTGTCGCCGGGCAACATGCTCGACATGTTCGAGTGCAGATTCTGCAAGCCGAAGTACATAGGTCATCCGTTATCCAGTCCCCATTTTTCCCCTAGGGTCCCTCGTCGAATGTAGCAAAACCACTGCCTTCTTTAAAGTTTTCCCAGGCCAACCAAATTGGCATTTTGGTCTATGTAAGAAATTGACCTCCACCGACTACCCACTTGCCTGGGCCATCGAGCAGAAAGGGCAATAGATCGCCCTGTCTCACTTGTTGCATCCAATTGAAAGTCCATTGCCCAGGCTACATTTGGCGCTATTGGCTGATGAGCCCGCAAAAGCTAGTCCGCGATATGACCTTTTATTATTTCTCTTTCGAAAAGGAACCTTTAGACCAGCATCGCGCCAAAGGCGATGAATGGACCTTGTATCCCTTTTCAAGGGGTGTACCTATAGGCCTTCCGATATCGCTTACGGGGATGGTTCGAAAGTGCAAAGCTACTGAGTAATTCTGTAAGCTTCTTATCCAAATCTTGCCTCGGCTGGCTGGCCTTTCTTCTAAGTAGACCTTGTTGCGAAGTCAATTTACATGCCCTTCTTTTTAGAAACCTAAAAATCGCTTCTGTAGCAGCTTTACAGCGCTACGTCTGCGATCCGGGAAGAGTAAGTTTCCCTAGAGAAGTTCCTCAGAGCATCGATACACCTAACGTCAGATCGGCAACACAATGCTCTTTAGTCTTCGATTCTCTGCTTCTAGTTCTTTTTCGTCTCTTGGCATCGGTGGCTAACATGGCCTCGTAGGTGTTCTTCTATCGATGCCATGTGGTTTCGGTGAACCTTCTCACGATACGCGACACGGCTCTCCCTAATTCGAAGGAGAATGGTAGTCATGGGAGAATTGAATCCAAAAGAGTCAAAGCCTCGTAGAAAGTTTGATTCAGACTTCAAAAGTGACGCAGTCAAACTTGTAGAGGTTGGAAATCGTTCCATAAAGCAGGTGGCTAATGAGTTGGGTATCTCGGAGGCGACACTCAACAATTGGGTCTATGGTTCTCGTCGAGCAAAGAAGACTAGCACCGGTGAAGGATCGGATATTCTTGAGGAGATCGATCGCCTCCGCAAGGAGAATGAGCAGCTCAGAATGGAAAAAGAAATCTTAAAACGATTTTCGGCCTTCGTGCGTCCTGACAAAGAAAGGGAATAAGTCCTAGTAAAACCTTTCGAAAGCTTAACTAGTGATGGAGGTAGGCCCTCCGGACTCGCCGATTAGGCGGAGAGTCCAAACAACCTAGATGTCATCTTGGTTAAAAGTCAAGATGGGGAGCGATCTAGGAAAAGACCCGGAAGTACCGAGTCATGTAGGTGATGAAAAGACGAACATGAGTGAACCATTGCTGACGCATCGAAACAGATCGACTTTGACATCGAAACCAGGGATTGAAGGCTTTCCTGGGATAAGGGTAACTCCCGAAGCTAGAGAGCGACCTAAATGTGGATCTAGCGATGTCCGGTGTAAAGATGGCGTGAGTTCATCACAGGCGCTAGTTGAGAACAGGAGAACCTGTCGTGTCAATAGGAGATACCCTACTTGGAGCATTAACTCTAAAGCGAGGTATCTGAGAGGGAAACCCACAAGTGTCAAACAACATAAGTGGTTAAGTACCGATGTGACACACAGGGGCGGATCGACTCGTAGTAGCTATGAAGGTCCTGTAACGGGACTAGAGCAAAGGGGTCGAGCAGTTCAAGGTCTAACCAGAGGTCAACCGATATGGGGATGAGCTGATGGAGAGGCAAGGATTGAAAGTAAAACCATTTGCAATTAGCAAGCATCTAATCATGGATGCATGG
>JAJZFV010000037.1 GCA_021805205.1 Actinomycetes bacterium
ATGCAACAAGTGATGGTCGAGTATTGAAGTTCTTAAATGTGATCGACGAGTACTCTCGCGAATACCTAGCCACCCTCGTAGATCGTTCAATTGACGCAAAGACTGTAGTCGCAGTACTCGATGGGATAGTTGCAAGCAGAGGAACACCAAGCTATATCAGGATGGATAACGGACCAGAGTTCATCTCAAAGGTCATAGAAGAATTCGCATCTGAAATGGGAATTACGCTTTACTTCATCGACCCAGGCTCACCCTGGCAGAACGGAAAGTGTGAGTCGTTCAATGGAAGACTCCGAGACGAGCTTCTGAATGGAGAACTGTTTCTAAGCGTTGAGGAAGCTCAAGTCCTAGCTGACAAATACCTCAAGAGATACAACGAAAGCAGGGCCCATAGTTCACTTGGTTATCTAAGTCCACATGAATTCACAGCTCTTGGACTAACCGACCAGCGGGACATACTACGAGGATCTTCAAAGTGCAGAGAATTTTACGCAACTAGCCACTTTCGGAAAAAGGCCGCAATGGCGACAAGCATATAAGATCGACGATGTCGACTTACATAGGGAGTGGATCACCAATAGGGGGCCGTGCACACTCATTGAACCTTGGGGTGGTATTTGGTAAAGAAGACGCTTATGACCGTTATCCTCGCTCGATCAAAGAGGCGACGATCTAGGAGAATCCTGATCTCCCTATATTCCCCAGGCGTGATCGTCGTTGGGGATGGTTATGTCGTAGCGCTCTCCACGAGCTCTCTTTACCATTGAGGCCAAGGTGAAGGTATCAAGGTGATGGCGCATGTGCGAGCCGACCTCATTCCAAACCTCTAGCAATACACACTGACCCTCGTGTTCGCAGGATCCATTCTCATGAGGCAATCCAAAGTCACCAGCTTGTATCGGTCCATCGACCGCACTTACGATTTGACCTAAAGTGATGCGTTCTGGCGCACGAGCAAGGACGTAGCCACCGCCAACGCCGCGCTTTGATTTAACGATGCCTGCCCCTTTTAGGGCTAGGAGAATCTGCTCTAGGTATGGTTGCGGCAACCCTGTCCGCTTTGCGACCTCTTGTACTGATGTGGGTCCGGGCTCATCTGCGTGCAAGGCAAGCGAGAGTAGTGCCCTCGATGCATAATCTCCACGCGTTGAAACTCTCACACATGCCAATCTAGTTGCTCGTTTATGTCATGACATATCGAACTAGATCCGAATAATAGTAATTCTTATCACTTGAGTTGTCTTTCCATAACTGATCTGTCTCAAAGCGCTACTTTGCCTCTTTGTGCGCATATTGAAAGGGGTGTGCAAATGTGACTTCAAGGTATGGAGTTACTCTGAGGGACACCCGCTATATCTAACCTCGCACTGCTAGAGAAATAGGTCACAGTCCAAAGTTTAATAAGATTTCCTGAGGTGTCGATGGATCAAGGGAGGGGCTGCGTTATGGTATCTTGTTTATGTTGGCTAATCGAACGCAACGATGCGTTTAGGGAAGGTAACAAACTTTAAGGATGAGAACCCCCAAGCCAGATTACGAAAACGGCTGCATATCGAATGTGATTGCTGCGACATCGTTGGCATTAGCCAAAAATAGAGGTGGCTACGACTGGCCCACAACCGACAGCCTTGAAGAGACCATCGCGGAGAGCGACTCTACTTATTCGTTTGACTGTTCTGAGTGGCTTCCCCGAAGCGTAGTGGAATCGAATCAGGTTGTAGTTTTAGTCGTGGACGGCTTAGGTGCGCTGCAACTGAGCCAACACTTAGGCCACCTCCCCAATATCTCCAAGCTGCGTGGTGGGGTAATCGATTCTGTTGCTCCAACTACAACTGCTACAGCGCTGACGTCTATCGCCACCGGTAAGGCGCCAATCAACCACGGAATCATCGGATATCGCATCAACATTCCCGATGGCCATATTATGAATACCCTCACCTGGCGTTGCGATGGATTGGATGGACAGAGCGGTCCCGATCCATCGAGTATTTCTCTGTCACGTAGTTTTTTTGACCTTGATGTAGCGGTTATCTCGAAGATCATCTTCAAGGACACATACTTCTCTAAAGCCTATTTGGGAGATAGAAACTTTCGATTTTTTCGAACAATCTCCTCCATGGTGGGCGAGATTCGAAGCTCTCTTCTAGGTGGAGCCCCACTGGTCTACAGCTACTACGAGGGAGTAGATAACGTAGCGCATGAATTTGGCCTCGGCGACTACTACTCCATGGAGTTGGAGTTTTTGGACTTCTACGTCGGCGAGATCATGAGGGTCCTTCCCAAGGGGGCGTCGCTATTAATAACCGCTGACCACGGTCAAGTAGAGATACCTGATAAGCCAATTCGAATGGACGACTTCGTCCTGGACCGCACCACTCGAATGAGTGGCGAAGGTAGATTCCGCTGGCTTCATTGTGACAGCTCTCAGATAGAAGCTTTATATCAGTGCACTAGCGACCTCTATGGTGAAGTTGGATGGGTGATAACCAAAGAGGAGGCTCTGGAAGATGGACTCTTTGGGAATGGTGCTCAAAGAAATCGCGATGTGGTTGCGTCGCGCTTGGGTGACGTTGCACTTCTTGCCCGTGGCGACGTCGCTTTTTATGATCCACTTGAAACTGGTCCGATGGAGTTGATCTGTCGTCACGGATCTCTTACAGATGCCGAGTTGAAGGTACCTCTTATCGGTTATCTGGCGGATTAGAGGCTGATCGCTACTCCATTGTGGACAAGGCAGTGAGGCAAATAGCCGTTCTGACTTCTAGATTGTAAGGCGTTATGAGTGACGAACTGAATTCAAAGTTAATTCCAATCTCTGCTCCCGAAGGAGATGCAGGGGACGATTCGAATAGTGACAGTGAAGAGTCGGGAGAAGGAATCTCCTCTCCAGCTAAGGTTCTTCGGGTCGGAACAATGGCCAAGACCCTTCTCGAGGAGTTGCGAACTCTGAACTTAGACGATCCGGCGAGGGCACGGCTCAAGGAGATATATTCGAGTTCTGTATTAGAGTTGAAGAGTGCCTTAGATAAAGGCCTCGCCGATGAACTCGATCGGATCTCGCTACCGTTTGTAACCGCTGACGATTTAACTGGTCCAGAGTTAATCATTGCTCATGCTCAACTCGTCGGATGGCTCGAGGGCCTCTTTCACGGTATTCAGGCGATGCTCTTTGCGCAGCAGGCCCAGGCCCGCAGCCAGATTGAAGAGCTACGACGTAGGGGTCTACCAAGTGCGCCGAGTGAAGACGGAGCAAGGCCGGGGACATACCTCTAGGGCTCGGTAGAAAGTCTCATTTTAGCGAGGCGTTTAGTTATTCTTTGATAGATGTTGGGAGTGGCAGATGAAGATCGCAGTGGGTTCTGACCACGCCGGTTTTGAATTGAAGGGCGCGATTATTAGCCATCTCAAGCAAAACGGCTACGAGGTTATAGATCACGGAACCTTCACCCCTGATCCAATCGACTATCCGCAGATCTGCGCATCAGTTGCGAGAACCATTCGTGATGGTGGCTGTGACTTTGGCGTAGTGCTGGGTGGTTCGGGCCAAGGTGAGCAGCTAGCCGCCAATAAAGTAATTGGAGCTCGGGCGGCGCTATGCCCGGACGAGTTTACTGCGAGGTTGGCTCGAGCTCACAACAACGCCAACATTATCTCCATGGGTGCTCGGATTGTTGCCGAGGAGTATGCCATAGCGATCTTGGAGGTCTTTTTGAATACACCCTTTGAAGGTGGTCGCCATGAGGCGCGGCTGGCAAAGTTGCATCAAATTGAAGTAGATGAGGCTCGCACCTTCGTGGGTGGTGACGGGGGAGCTTAGCTTTAAAGTGCCATCTCAGTCCTCCCGGGATCAACCATCAGCTCAAAGAGTTCTTCCTCCGCGTCGTCATCGTCTTATAAGGTCGACGCTCATATTTCTTGCGATTGTCATCATTGGTGTCATCGGGATAGTTTCACTTTCGCCCTCGCCATCGGTGACGACTACAATTTCTGGCGGCTCGAATACAACTTCAACTACCGTTCCGCCTACCACCACGACAGTTGCATTGCCTGGTACCGTCCAAGGTGCAAGCCTATATGGGGTACAGAGCGACACCATGTCGATATCGGAGGCCAACACCAACCTTTGCCTACCAAATGGGCAGGGGGGAACGCTCTGTGGTCCGCGAACGATAACGGTTGGGGTCTACTATCCCTATATCGCAAATGCCGCCAACCAAACTCCATATCGAGGCAACGATCGACTCCCCTTAGTCCTCTTTGCGCCGGGCTTTAATGAGCCCTACACCACTTATCTTCCACTAATCAACTCCTTGGTAGGTGATGGTTTTGTCGTTGCAGGTATAAATTTTCCGCTCAATACTCCATCGTCGCCAGGGGGTCCCAACGAGGCGGACATCGTCAATCAACCCAGCGACATGACCTATGCCCTTACTCAATTAATCGACGATGAGCAGAGTCCAACTTCGGCACTCTATGGACTCTTCGATCCTGCCAAAGTGGTGGCAACCGGACAGAGTGACGGCGGCGATACAGTGCTTGCTTTAGCTGATAACTCGTGCTGCCGCGATAAGAGAATCGATGCAGTTATCGTCTTTTCGGGTGCAGAGTTGAGCTCTTACAAAGGAACCTACTTCTCGGGGACGACGATTCCGATTTTGGTGATTCAAGGCACTAACGACGTAATAAATGTTCCAGCAGATTCGGATCAGATCTATAGTGGCGCAAATACCCCAAAGTACTATCTGCACCTAATCGGTGCGGATCACCTCACCCCTTATACCTCGAATGACCAGTACCTACAGGTTGTAAATAACGTCTCAGCTGACTTTATAGATGGCTATATTCTCGGTCAAACCAGCGCCCTTACTAAGATGATAAGCGACGGCACGGTGGCAGGTGTTGCATCGATCGACAATAGTCCATAGGCGCCTGAGCAGTTTTATTGAGTACCGAGGTCGGCCCTTGTAATGCGATGGGGTAACCCTTGCGATTGTTTGTAACTACCTCCGGGGCGGACAATCTCCTGGTTCGAATCATCTTCGGCTCAATACTTTATTTCACTGGTTTGAAAGTTCCTCTAGCACCGCCTAGTTATCTGTTGTCGCTATCGGTGGTAGAGTCAGATTAGGAAAAAGGTGAGATATGAGTGATGCATTCAACTGGCGAATAGGGGAAGATCTTTCTAAGGTTCGCAAGGGGGGTGCTAACGATCCACGAGTGGTGATAAAAGATATCCTCGATCTAGAGAGCATCGTGACTACCGTTGGTTCTCGTCTGATAGCGAGTCGGGGCGTCAAAGCTTCTACTGATGCTGCGAGCTTGGATTACATGGTCGATCGCGGCGTGACGATAGTGGGAAAGTCGAACTTGGTCGAGCTTGCCTTTGGAACCCAGGGAATTAACCCTTGGTATGGAACGCCTCTGAATCCAATTGACCCCACCCTGATACCAGGGGGTTCTTCTTCTGGTTCGGCCGTTGCCGCCGCAATTGGAGCCTGCGACTTTGCCATTGGCACCGACTCAGGTGGCTCAATTAGAGTTCCCGCGGCGTGCTGTGGAATCTATGGCCTAAAGACTACTTGGGGGAGGATCTCGACCAAGGGATGCTATCCATTGGCGCCAAGTCTCGACACCGTCGGCCCCCTTGCCTCAACTATAGAGGGGATTGAGTTAGCCTGGTCCTACCTCGTAGTTGACATCCTTGACGTCAGCCTCGATGTCGAAAGGGCCAAAGTAGCAGTTTTAGAGGAGTTTCTCAATCCGGCAACAGCGGTTATGGTTGAGGCCTTCTTTGCCTCTTCGGGGTTGGGTTATGAACTAAAGGGTGGCCTCGATCGGGCATCGATCCATCGAAGTGCAACAGAACTTCTAGTTGCTGAGGCACTTTCAATCAATGAACCCCTTTTACAAGAGGGGCATCGACTCGATCCAATGGTTTGTAGGCGCTTGATTGCAGCTCACCAAAGTGAAGCTTCAATCTCTGCCGCCCTTGAAGAGCGCCACCACTTTAGCCACTTTATAGAGTCGCTCTTCGACGAGTTCAACTTTATCGTTGTGCCTACTCTAAATCATCGAGTCCCCACGATTCAAAAGGCCTACGATGAGATATTGAATCTAAATACCCTTCCCTTTAACTTTGCAATGTTGCCGGCGATAAGCGTACCAGTATCTAAAAGTGTCGACGATGAGATCTGGAATTGGGTCGATGGAAAGCTGGCAAGTGCAGAGATCTCGATCGATGATTTAGGTGGACGAGAGAGGTGGCAGACGCCATTCTCACTCCAAATAGTTGCTCCATTTGGAAAAGAAGAGGCTTTGATCGCATACGCCAAAGCACTATCTAAAAAGGGAGTGTTGCGATAGGCAGTCGCAAGGTTCACCTACCCCTGCGACGGATATGTCTTAAATTATCTTGGCGCTAGTTAGCGCAGTTGTGAGAGGTCTAACTGCGTACCATCCCACCGTCGATCACCAACTCTGAGGCTACCATTGATGGATTTTGATGAAGCGATAGTATCGCTTGAGCTACTTCATCTGCCTCGATGATCCTTTTGCTAAGGTGATGGGTGGCAAATTCGTCGCTGCTGCTGAGGCCATAGAGGTCGCTTGAGGCGTCTAGCATCGCGCCGCGAGTTGAACCAGGGGCAACGATGTTTAGCCGGATCTCTATATCACTCAATTCAACTGCGGCTACCATAAGGTAGCTTCTAAGTCCCCCCTTTGCCGCAGAGTAAGATGCAAGACCGCGTAGCGCTTTGATCGAGGCGACTGAGGTGAGGGCAACTATGGATCTAGAGAAGGGGTTGGACCAGGGATCAGTAGTTAGGTAGGGGACAAATGCAGTTATGCAGTTGTGAACCGCGGTGAGGTTATTCGTAACGGCTTCGACTATTTCAGTATCCGATAACTCGAGGAAGTTTCGGCCTCCATCGATAGCCCCAACGGTTATCGATAGTGTATCAATTGGCCCGTATTGGGCATTTATCTCTTGGGCGCATATAGCTGTTGCCTTAGCATCTCGAAGGTCGACACCAAATGCGCTATATTCAGAGCTGAGGATCGATCCACTTTTGTAGACTCCTAGGTCAGATGGCTCCGGAAAATCTAGTACCACCACTTTGTGATCGAGGATCGAGAGTTGTTGTGCTACTTCTTTGCCGATACCGCGACCACCGCCGGCCACTATAGAGACCTTCTTGCGATCTATAATCCCAGTCAATCTGTCACCGTTATCTACAACTAGAGGGTCGGCCATGCTACCGGTGCGTGGATTACCGTAGCGTAAAAGCCATCGAAGTGTTCTACTAGCGAGTTGCTAAAGGCACCCAAGATCGCCGCCCCCTCCTCTTGGTTGGAACCTGTTGGGTCTCCTATTACGCCGTTAGTCGAGACCGCCTTGACGCCGTAGTTGATCATATGGGGGAGAATCTGCTCGAAGTTACTGCTTCCTCCGGACTCTGCCCTATCGAGGTGCACCATATCTGGGGCGAGCGCCATCATCGCTGAGGTCTCGGTTCTGCCAGCGTGAAGGTCGGGATGCTCTAATCCCCTGGCTTCGTCTGGTCCACTCCAGCGAAGTGCCGCTTGACGCAGGACCTCTTGGGTGGGCCACCAAGCTGTGACTCTGCGTTTTTCACCCTTTAGAATTTCTATCCCCCTTGCCATTGCTATGACGTTTCCACCGTGGGCGGTGATAAAAAGAGTGCCAGCAAAGCGGGAGGCGGATCTCCCAAGCTCTACCACCATAGAGGTCAATACCTCATTTCCAATGGAGAGGGTTCCAGGAAAATGTATGTGCTCGTGCGATGCACCTATGGTTATCGGAGGGGCCAAGATCGATTTGTCGGGTCGCCTCTGAGCGAGCACCTCTGCCAAAGCGTTAGTGATTATTGAATCGGTGAGAACTGGCAGGTGCGGACCGTGTTGCTCGGTAGAGCCGATTGGAATTATCAGTACAGAGGACTTCTCTACCTCCTCTACTTCGGGGTAGGTCATCGAGGTTAAGTGTCTCAACATCTACCTCCTGATCTCGTCGATCTTCTCGAGGATAAGGCTAGCACCATCTTTGGGGTCGATAGCGGTAACGACTTTTGAGCGCTTGGGTGCTCCCTCCATCAGTTGATCCCTGCGAACTGATGCACTTTGGGCCACCGGAATACTTCGAATTGACGGTCTTATGTACTTCTCCACCGATGTGATCTCAACTGGCACTGAAATCGCATCGCCAATCGAAGTAGTGACCAATGCAACCTCCATGGCTCTAGCTGCTATCTCATCGGAGACTTTTGGCCGAAGCTCGCTCGAATTAGGTGTCATAGCGGCAAATGTCTGTCGCTTGCTGACAAGGATGATCTCGGATGAGGCGAGTTTCTGAGTGATATGGATCTGGTTACTCTCAACCGATAGGGTAGAGACATTTGCAATGTACTCATAGCCCAAAATTGAGCTAGCGACGGGGGAGGGATCGATCACATTTAATCCTTGGGGATACTGCGGTATCAAGGTAAGTCCAGCGCCTAGGAATTGAACGGCGGATATGACTTCAGCAACTCCCCAAGAAGAGGTGCGATTCGATAAGGCACTGGCGTCGACGCAGATGGCGTCAGAGAAGCCATAAGCGCGACAGTAGGCGATCAGATTGCGGTCAATCTCGTCGCCAACGAGGACCACAGATGCTCTTTTGACCCTCGACTCTTTTACCATCCGGGCTCCGACCAACATAACGTTGAGCTCACTCGGTGAAAGTCGGGTGAGTCTACTCCAGTCGCCTCCATCTCTTCGCTTACGATAGAGAACGGCCGCTAGATCCAATTGGACTCCTCTGATTAATACTTTCCTGAATTTAATTTACTTGATTGGGATATTCGATGTTTTGATACTCTCGCCCTTTAAGGAGTGGGACGGGAAATCTCGATAATGTTAATTGCAATTTAGAGGTTTAGATGCTTTCTCGTAGACCAATTGATCTCAAACTTCCCTATGAAAGGGCGAATTGGTCCACATGAAGGTCAATAGAGCCAAAATTCTCAACCAGCCATAGATCCCAAGGTGTCAGTTCGCTTAGTAGAAGGTGCATCGACATCTATGGCGAGGGGATTCTTTGTAGATCTTTTGTCTCCCCATGGACCAAAGGAGTTGGTCGAGTTCCCTCGGTGAGATGGTGATTTGGTGATCTAGATTCAGGTGGTTCACTATGGATTCGCACGCTACTACGGTCGCTGCTCGAAGCTCGACCTCGTCACTACTTCCTACCTCAAAGAGTTGCTCTGAAGCTATCTTTTGGGTGAGTTCTTCGCTAAATTTGAGGACTCCTTCAACCCTAAGGAGATTTGGCAGGACGTTGTCGGCAAAGATTGTCAACCGATCTATATCTTTAAATTGTTTCGATTGACCCGCTGTTACCAATGCAATATCGCTAGCTGCAATCTGGGCCCGCTTGTAGAAGTATGTTATCTCCGATCCTTCGATGACAAAGTCCTTGTAGAACGGCAATGAGGCCAATATAGTTACCAGCTTGCCAGCGCTCTCACCAGCCTCTTCCACCAGATTCATTGCGTCGCCTTGGTAGTCCTCAATTAACAATTGGCCAAGCTGAAAGAGGGCGATACGATAGAGCTCCATCAACTGCCCAGCTTCGTCACTATTTTCTTGACCTAACATCTGAGCTACGGTATCGGTGGTGAGCGAACAGAGTTGGTTCGGTGTGGGTATGGCGTATTGCCTACAGTAGTTTGAAAGCGCGGTTGCGATAGATACAGCTCCCGAGCCTCCGTCGATTTTTTTCAAGTAGGGAAACCATCCCGATCCAAAGTTTATAGTATCGGCAATTAGGACGTAGTAGATCCCTGTGGTGATGTCATCAAAATCGAGGAAGAAATTGCTATCGACGGTTCCAATTACCCCGCGGTCTCCGGCTGCTATCTTGTAGGCGAATTTTCCGATCGCCAGTTCGTCTATGGAGAGGTGCGACAACGACTTTGCCCTCTGGAGACAGCTTGTGCGCACCAACTCGTAGGGCTCTATTGAGTGAGCTAGATATTGCTTTTCCATCGCTGCCTTTCATGGTGACTAATCCAGCCAATTGGTAATCCTAGAACCAGCGAATCGAATAAATAAGACATTTTGCTTTGGGGGGGTTGGTTACTTCTAATGGTCTATTTGATTTGGAAAGTATAAGTTGACATCGACTTCATGGCACCGATTTTGGGGATAAAGGTAAGCGATAAGCTATCGAAGAAACTTGCATTATCGAGGTTAATTTTTACAATTTGGACGAACAACTGAAAATTGTGTCGACCGAACTCAATTCAAGATGACCCAAACTTTTCGGTGCGGTAGTCGAGTTATGGCCGCGGAGCATGCATTTGGGAGCAAGAAAAATATTGAGTCATTTTAGCGAAAGGTTCCCCGATTGCGCTCCTAGCCGTGTTTGAACGAGACTCCGTATCCGCCAGTTGGATACGACCAGTTGACATAGGTGGGGCAAGCAATTTCGCACGCACCGCATTCAAAGCAGCCTTCGTAGTTGAATAGAATCGATTGATCTGCGGTGAGTATAAAGAGATTCGCAGGACAAACGTATAGACAAGCTTTTGTCGAACATCCTCCACAGCCATCGTCGACTACTCGAATGTGGGCGGTTGAGGAGGTTCTGAAGGCCACTGCCACGGAGAGGTCGTCGAGTAAGTGACGAAGAGAGACCTCAGTTTTAGAAGCCTTATCTTCTTCATCGTCGAAACTGGTTTTTCCTTCGATCTCACCTTGGCTCTCCGCAAGAGGGGCCCTTTGAAAGTCGAACTTTGGACTAGATGATGACTTTGTCATTTATTTTCTGATCCTTCGCCAAATAGGGTTTTAGCAGCTGCAAGTCATTAGAGTTCATCTCGTCGATCAAATTCATTTAAATATACGAAAGCCGCTAATGAGACTACGAGCCATTTCGGCTCTAGTTATCTTTGCCTCTTTCATTGCAAACTTCAAGGCTCCTGCAAATCCAATCTTTGTCTCAGGATCGTTCACGGTAAAGACCTTATCAGCAAAGTAGTTAGCTAACTTAGGCAGCTTATCTTGGGCGAAATCCGATGAAGCGAATTCGAATGCTCCAGAGAGGCGCTTGTGGTTTATACCGATAAACGACCTTGATATCCGTGATGCTAAAGTAACCAGCTCGTCAAAGTTATTTGATAGAACGGTATCTGCGATAAGGCGTGCTACCTCGATTCCCGATGCTATTGCGTAGTTAACTCCTTCGAGGTAGATTCCAGCAGCTAGTAGCGTTGAAGCAGAGTCACCGGCGAAGACGACTCTTCCTATCGGCGACTTTGGAAAGTTGCGATATCCGGCTTCATTTAACAAGTGTGCCCCATACTCAAGGCGAGTTCCCCCTTTGATCAGGGGTGCAATCGAAGGATGGGACTTGAACGATTCGAGGAGATCCTCGGGGCGTCGCTTTTTAGAGGCAAGGTCGTCGATGTCGACAACTAGGCCGATTGAGATGGAGCCATGGTTGGTGTAGATAAAGCCTCCCCCCGCCACATCGTCGGTCGCGCCGAGGACTTCGATATCGACACCGCTAGTGCGATCGACACCAAAGCGTTCATCGATGATCGTGGGATCGAGGGAGATAGTCTCTTTGACCCCAAGCGAAAATACCGGCGCCTCCCCCTTTTTCCCGCTGATCTTCTCTAGAAGGTGTGGATTTGAACCCTCTGCTACGACGACGTATTTTGCACTAATTACTTCGGTCGAACCATCTCCATTCGAGACCGTTACTTTGGCATCTTTACCACGGTCGCCCGGTTCGATATCGGTTACAAGTGCCTCAAGGATCAATGTGGCACCTCGGTCTTGGGCTATCTTTGCTAGAAAGCCGTCAAACTCTCGTCGATGCGAGGTGATGGCATTTGGGAGGCCTTCTGTCCAGCTAGGGTTGTCGACTGAGAGCGATATCGCTCGATCCCTATCCAAAATCATCGTGGTGCGGCGATAGATCTTTCGCTCGAAGGGTATTTTTGCAATTTCGGCCTCCTCCAAGAGCTCCCGAAGGATTGATAGGTATATAACCCCACCGTATAGGTTCTTGGCACCGACGTAGCTGCCACGCTCCAAGATCAATACTTTTAGTCCCTTGCGCGAAGCAGTAGCCGCCGCCGCAGCTCCAGCTGGCCCACATCCTACGACGATAAGGTCGAATTGCGACTCACCATTGGGCTCGAAAGAGTGTTGTTGCTGGACGTTATTGATCATCTTGTTCCATTACTATTCGATAGAGGTGCTCTAGCACCTCTTGTCCATCGCTAATGAAGGCATTGTCGACGAAGGTGTTGATCGGCGCACCTTTATCGAGGTTGAAAGATATCCCCTCGCCGACATTCTCAAGACCACCGAGGTGTTGTGGTTGGCCCGATACTCCTAGGGCGATATAGAGCTCGGGGGAGATCGTTATCCCAGTTGTTCCGATTTGACGGGAGTGGTCCATCAATCCGGCATCGCATATCACCCTGGTCGCTCCGTAGCCGACGTTGAGTTTTTCCGCGATTGCGACGACCTTTTTAATCGCATCAGCGCTCTTTAGGCCGCCGCCTACCACCAGAACGACCTCTGAGGTGGCAAGGGAGGCGGTGGTGCCTGAGGTCTCGATAATCTCAAATGAATCAAACCGATTCAAAGAACTTTGACCGTCGTTATGTATATGTGGCGCCGTGCTAGAAGGAGTTGGACCTTCGACATCAGATGCTAATTCACCTGAGGTGTCATCTTGATGATCATTTTGGCTTGCCCCGTAGACCTTAGGAGACTCGTTGTCTGGCGAACCTGTTCCTCGTCGTCTCGGATCAATGGTAGTTATCACATATCCGCTAGTTCCGCTACGTTCGTAGTAGGTGGCACCAATGTCGTAGTTGGTTGTGGCTATGCGATCGTTGTAGATCGCAGCTATAGCACCGACAAAGGCGAGGGCGAAGGTTGTAGCTAGCTTGGCGCTGATACCAATTGCGCGGTGGTCACCCATTACCAAAATCGAGTCAGGTATGGAATAGCTGTAGCCGGCACCACCCAGAAAAGAGTGGGAAGCCGACTGAATAGTAAGAGCCACGTCCGTCGGATAAAGGTTCTGTGGCGCGAATACCTTAAACCTCAGACCAATTTCGCTACGACGCCTACAGCTGTTGCAGTCGAATAGACCAGGAGCCTCAGTAGCTGGGTCATCGTCCCATTGGTCGACCTCCAAAAGGGGAGTGTTTGGGCCAAGTTGGCTACAGATTAATTGATCGTGGCCACCCCATAGTGAAATCAGCAAAGTTTGGTGATCTTCTCTTTGATCGATGAGATTCAAAGTTAGCCCCAACTTTCATTCGATGATGCGTATTGAATTGATTCAACCGAGATCACAAGTGAGGTATTGGGGAAGGTGATGTAACCTTTGCCTTTGAAGCTAAGTTTGGATAAGTCTTCAACGGTCAAGCGTTGTTCAAGGTCTACTTTTGCCACTATGGTCTCCAAAGTTCCTTTTCGACCGCTTCGACGACGTCGCTACCTTCGATTATCGCAGAGTGCGCCCGTCTAGGGGCAAGGCTATCGCCGATCTTTACTGAGGCAATTGCGGCCTCTTTGGCGATCTCATCAAGGTCGTTCAATGGCAGGCGGGCGGTACTTAGTATTAGGAAGTCCGCTTCAAATTGCCTCGGCACTCCGTTGATGTGGTTGACGGTCGATATGGTCTTGTTATCTATTGCAGTGATAATGGTGTTTTTGACGATCTCTGCGCCGCCTTTGGCCATCTTGATCCTCCACCACTCCAGATCAAGAGTTAGCGAGATCCCACTTGCCGCTGAAAGTGCCGGTGTTATATAGGTAACACTCGCCCCTCGCTCCAGGGCGAATAGTGCATTCGAGGTCGCGTCGTGGAAGCCGACTTCATCGAAGATGACGACACGCTCTCCCTCTTTCAGATCCTTTAGTCCAGCAAAACTTTCGTACGAGTCGTATATCTCTAGAGCAGTGGCGACCGATTCGTCACTGTCTATTTGTGGTAGAGCCATCGGATCGCTGTAGTTAGCGACGTAGTAGGGCTTCTTCTTTTTCGATCCGGTAGCGATGATCAAAAGATCTGGCGAAAGATCTGCTAAAAGCTCTCGATCTACTTTGGTAGCGAGGTTGTAGTTGATCTTTAACTCAGATAATTCCCGGGCTAAGTTTCGAATTAGGTCGTAGATCTCAGCACGCGATGGCCCCATAGCGGCGGTTGTAATCGCCCCTCCTAGTTCCCCCCTTGCTTCAAATGGTGCTACCAGATAACCTTGCCGAGCTAGGGCAATGGTTGCCGCCATTCCGGCTGGGCCACCTCCAGCGATGACAACCTTTGCCTTATGGGATGTTTTCGCCTTTGAACTACCGGGAAGTGATATCGAAGGTTTTGATCTTCTCTCTAACAGATACTCTCTACCGGCACTTCGGTTTTCGATACAACCCAACCAACGATTTACTCCCATGCGCCCGACGCACTCCTGATTGCATGATAGGCACGTCCTAATGGACTCCGTTTCATCTTGGTAGAGTGCTTTGCGGGCGAAGTCGGGATCGGAGATCTGTCCCCTCACTACTCCAATCAAGTCGCAGTCTCCATTTGCGAGAGCCTTCTCACACTGCAGTGGATCTTTGAATCTTCCAACTCCGACGACCGGAAGGGTTACTCGTCGCCTAATGGCATTAGGAATAAAGAGGCTATACGAAGGCGGAACAGCCATTGAGGCTTCGATGGCATAGAGGCTATAGGTAGCGACTCCGATTGAGGTGTTGATGTAGTCGACCATTCCAGTCGCCTCCACCATCGCTGCGACTTCAACGGTCTCCTCGATGGTTATGCCACCTTCAATCAGTTCGTCTCCGCAGAGGCGAACCCCCAGGGCCAACTCCGGTCCAATTGCCCTTCTGACCCCCTCGATGATGCGCAGGAGAAGGCGGCATCGGTTCGTAAGAGGTCCGCCGTATTGGTCGGTTCGTTGGTTGGTTGCATTAGATAGAAATGCCCTGACGATTGAGCTGTGGGAGCATTGGAGTTCAACCCCATCGAAGCCTCCGGCCGCGACGTTGGACGCCACAGTTTCATAGCCCTCGACTATCTCGTCGATCTCGCTTAGGTCGACTTGGTGGGCCACCTCTTTGAATAGGGGATCGATAGTTGGCGACGGCCCCCAAACTTCGCGACCGCTGTAGCGACCTGAACCTTGGCCTCCATTGTGGTTTATCTGGGCGAAGATCTTGCAGTCGTATTGGTGCACCGCATCGGTGATCCTACGATATCCTTCGACGACCTCGCTCCGAAAGCCGGCTATCAACTTCTCATAAGGCCAATCAGTGGGGTGAGTTGAGTGTTCTTCGGTGATAATTAGTCCAGCCCCACCTCGTGCCCTGGCACGGTAGTAGGCAACGTGACGCTCAGAGGGCATCTGTTCTTCGGCGTAGTTAGTTAGGTGGGCGGCAAAGACGATTCGATTTTTTACCTCGACCCTTCCAATCTTTATCGATGAGGAGAGAATTGGATACTTCATAGACCCGCTCCCGAAGTTGAACGATTGAGTGCCACCGCCACCTCGTCGATGAGGCGGCTACCTTCTGCTATGGCGCTTCGAATCGACCGTGGCGCTAGTGCGTCCCCAATCAAAAGGCCACGTCCGTTTCGAAAGGTTTGATCTTGTGCAAAGTAACGATTCGACTCAATGAAGTAGTCGAAGTCAATGACTCGTTGGTACTGACTGTAGATCTCTTCAACTAGACAAGAGCGATCCTCCAAAGCACCTACCTTCGCTTCGAAGATTAGTTCGGCACCACTCCTAATGAGCGTTGCATTGCCCTCAACAAGGCCATGTGATAGTGCGAGCTGGCTAAATGCGACAGGATCGGGACAGATATAGGTAAATCGGAGGCCAAGTGTGATAAGGCGTTTGACTATCGCCCTTGAGGAGTCGTCGCCAACAACGTCGTAGAAGATTATCTTTGAATCGGTATCGAGGCTAATTGATATCTTTGGGTCAAATAAAAGCATCGGATCGAGTTGACCCATAGCTGAGTTAGCTTCTATGGGGTTTGTCACTTCAAAATTTGCAATCGAAGCCGATGTCCGCGGGCGGAATCTGGCACCTGTAGCTACAACCACTTCATCAAAGTCGTCTAAATCGCTGTAGTTGGATACCAACGCCTCAAGCTCTAATTTTATCTTCGACTCATTTACCTCGTTTGTGAGCTGGTTCAGAAGATTTGCCAGCCTTTGGTTTGGATGCGTTGTGGCAAAGCGACGCAATTGCCCGCCCAATTTGGAGCTTTCTTCAAATAGAGTCACTTGGTACTTCGTCTCGGAGAGCTTTAGAGCTGCAGTGATTCCAGCTACTCCGCCACCTACTACTGCAATCTTCGCAGCAGCGGCGCTAGATGGAGGCTTAGCCCCTCTTCGAGACAGCCCCAGGCGTTTCGGAGCCTCTATCTCCGGTGCGATAGTGGGATTTACGGCACATGAGATTGGGAAGTTCCGTGAATCTCCGACTAGGCACCCCTGATTGCAGGCGATGCAGCTTCTAGGTGCGTGGTTGGGATCTAGGAGGTAGGGATCGGCTATTATTGGACGAGTTAGATCGATCAATTCGACTTTGCGGCTTCGGGAAAGTATCTCTTCTATGTCCCCATCGTCATAAATCCCGCCGGAGTCGACGATCAGAGGCCTGTCATCGCCGAGGACTTCACTGATTCGGTGTAGATACCTATCAGTCGCCTCGACGTTGTAGAGCGACCCCGCGCTATAGTCAGCCTCGGTCTCAGCCGTCGAAAAGATCGAGCCTCGCTCGCAGAGGATGTACCCAATGGTGCCGGGAACTTCTTTTTCGAGCTTCACGACCTCATCTGCAGCCTCTTCCGGGCCAAATCCACCCCATGGAGCGAGCTCGTCGATGGATTGGCGAACTCCTATGATCCCGCCCTCTGCGGATTTGGAGATCCTTTGAATCACCGAGCGAAGTAACAACCCTCGGTCCCAACCATATTCATCATTGCGTTGATTCGTTAGGGGAGATAAGAATGCTCGAATGATCGAATATTGACCCGCCGCGATCTCTATGCCGTGGAATCCAACTTCTATAGCGATCTTTGCTGCGGTTACATAGTCGTCGATGAGCTCTTCAACTTGGCCCATTGTGGCCTCGGCGCAGACTTCACCGGAGGTTACGTCGAGGTACGGGGTAGGGCCAAGAAGTGCCCTCTGCGATAGCGCACTAGAACCTTGTGGTCCCCTGTGGGCTAAGGATAGAAAAAATTTGGTCTTGGGAAATTCACTCTTGAGTTTTGAGAGCTCTGTTGCAATCGATCTAGCAGCCTCGGCGAGAAGTGGCTGATACTCATAGGAGTACTCATTTGGTGCGATAGATGCCCCCTCAAAGACGAAGACCGCAACTTGATCGCCCGATAGGACCTTCCGACAGAAGTCAAAGTAACCTCTGGTATAGCGATCTCTTCGATTCAAATTGGTTATGACCGGTCCAAAGTAAGACCGATTAGCAACCTTCAAGCGCGAGCTCGAAACCTCTTGCCGTACCCTCTCGATCGCGATCCGATAGTAACTCATCTGACCTTTCGTTCAATAGTGTCCTACTGCACCGTTAATTTGATTACCTCTGATATCGCCACCCCGAATGGTGAAGGGGGGAGTCGCAGAAGTAAAGTCCGTC
Source organism: Actinomycetes bacterium (assembly GCA_021805205.1). GTDB lineage: Bacteria > Actinomycetota > Acidimicrobiia > Acidimicrobiales > Acidimicrobiaceae > Acidithrix. Next base: position 17,712 of record JAJZFV010000037.1, read on the forward strand.
TTTTTTGTGCTCGCGAAGTTTGCATCGCCGCTATCGAAGTAAGCCCTTGATTGAGCGGCGGCTTTTCAACTTTCCGACCTAGTCGATACTACTCAAAAGCGCTCCATTTAGATGGTCAATTGAACGTTGTAGCGATTGCAATTCCGCCTCGAATTCATCTTCTCCCTCGGCCAAGGTGGTTGAAGCTTTTTGGCGGTGATGACCATCGGTCGAGATTTGCCGCTCATTTACCTCTTTTACCTCGACGACTTTGATTTATGCGAATAACATCTGTTCAAGGTGGCTTGTGTAAGCCAAGGTCCGAAAGTTCAAGAGTCGAATCCTTCGATTCTTTTAAGATTGGCCATCTGATTAGGGGTTTAGTTTGACAAATATCGCTTCGAAGAGGATTGTTATTACCGGTGGAACGAGCGGACTTGGCTTAGCCATGGCTCGAGCACTTGCAGCTACGGGACACCAAGTTGCCATTACCGGCCGCGAAGTCGAAAGGGTACTGCAAGTCGCATCTTCAATAGGTGGGCGAGTCTTGGGTATTGCCATGGATGTGAGAGATGAAACTTCGGTAGCTAGTGGTTTGGCATCGATAAACCAAGCCTTTGGCGGCATAGACATGCTTGTTAACAACGCTGGCCTTGGAATGGTAAGTGTAAATCCTAGGTTCATGAGCGAACCAGCCCCCTTCTACGAGGTAACCAAATGGGGATTTGAAGGAGTTATCGACAGCAAGGTGCTGGGAACTTTTCTTGTAACGAGGTCGGTTGTTCCACAGATGTTAGCTAATGGTGGCGGGAGGGTCGTCGTCATCTCGATGAACTCACAGACTATGGAGCGAAAGGGTTTCATACCTTACGGACCAGCCGGTGCCGCAGTTGAAGCTATGGCTCGCATCATGGCTGCTGACTTGTCCGATTCCGTTGTAAGGGTGAATATCTTGCTTCCCGGCGGTGCAACTGCCACTGGAATGATTCCTCCAGATCTACCTGGAAAACTTAAGGATCAGCTTCTCGACCCCTCGATAATGGCAGATCCAATAGTCTTCTTGGCATCAGATGAGGCAAGGGATGTGCATGGGCAAAGGATAGTCGCAACTGAATTTCAGGAGTGGTTGGCGGAATTTAGGGTTGTCAACCACTCCTGAAATATGCAGCTAACTAAGGCGCCATCTGTCACCTCTGGTGGGAGAGCTCAAGGCGTTGTGGTCGTCTCGATATCGTAATTAGCGCAGTATTTGACTGAAGATCCTTCGAGTTGGCGCCGAGGCCCTTGGCGCAATCTGGGTCCGGGTCGTCGAGCGAGAGGCCGGTGAAGTACTTAGTTGCCATGCAACCCCCATTGCAGGCGGCAAATGCGCTGCAGTTAGTGCAAGAAGTTGGTCCTTCGGTCTCGCGGAAGGATTGAAAGAGGGGAGAACCTTGCCATATCTCTTCAAAGTCGCGGTCTCTTATATTTCCGGCTTTGAAGTTGTCGTCGATTGTAAATGGGCAGGCATAGACGTCGCCGACCGGATCTATCAGGCAAACTACGCGCCCGGCTCCGCACATATTGAGTCCGTCGAGTGGCTCTCCAAGGGGCGAGAGATGAAAGAATGAGTCGCCGGTGAGGACGTCGCTTCGCCCCGAAAGCCACTGGTAGAGACGATGTTGCTGGTTAGAGGTTGGATTTAGGTAAGAGTAGGAGTCGACTCCTCTCCCCGAGGGTCTAAGGCGTGTTATGCGTAGTTGAGCCCCATACTCCTTAGCAATTGCGTCGAGCCCATCTAAGTGCTCGACCGAATCCCTAGTTGCGACGACGGAGATCTTAGGGGTATCGAAGCCGGCTTCTTTGAGGTTTGAAAGGGCTCGGATCGCCATCTCAAAGGCGCCGTCACCTCGGATGGCGTCGTTCGACTCTCTGTCGTGGCCGTCGATGGAGATCTGCACGTCTAGATAATCCATTGCAGCTAAGCGGCGGGCGCCATCTTTGTCGATCCTCGAGCCGTTGGTCGAAAACTTTACTCCAACCCGGTTAGTAGTGGCGTATTCGATGATCTCAAAGAAGTCACGGCGAATCATTGGTTCGCCACCTCCGATGTTGACGTAGAAGATCGACATCTCACGGAATCGATCGATCAACGTCTTGGATTCGGCGGTGGTTAATTCGTCGGGGCGACGCTTTCCTGAGCTTGAGAGGCAGTGAACGCATGAGAGGTTGCATCCGTAGGTAATCTCCCACGTCAAGCAGATTGGCGAAGCCAACCCTCTGCGCATCTGATCTCTAAGTTCACCATTCATTGGGAGGTCTCCTTATTGGGTGGACACTCTACCGACGTATCTTGGTCCGTTAAAATCCCCTTGGCCATCAATTGATCCAAGGTGGCTTCAATCGATTGGGGAGTAAAGTCGTCGAGAGCCTGATCGGATAAGATCTCAGCCTTGCTAAGCGGACTTGTTGCGACCAAATCCATCACCTTGACTGTTATCTTCGACTTTGCAAGTAGAAGTTGGCGAGTATTGAAGTTATAGAAGAGGCCACCAAATTCTTCTTTGCGATACGAAAAATCTTTGGAGATTGTAATTGTCATAAATCTCCCTCCACCCTTTAATTAAATCCATTGGGCGAACTAAGCCCAAATGGCTATATCTAGACCATTTAAAAAGTCACACGTGATTTAGCTTTGCTAACATCGGTACCCGAGGTGGCCGATCCAAATTAGTAGAGATGGTCCTAGTAGACGCCGCACATTGAATCGATAGAGATCTCCTCTAGAATCAGCGCTTCGGTCACTTTGCCACCTTCGCCGCTTGATGTTTCAGCCTCGGCTTCTTTGGCAGCTTCAACCTTATCTTCTTCCATATCTTTCTCCTTTTTTATCCTTCTCGTGGTAGATCAAAGTCGTTTCAAGACCCTAGGCGACCACTCTTTTTTTCTTGGCACTGAGCCGTTTTGACACCTTCAACCCTAAATCTACCAAAGGTTCGATGGGTCGTATGACCAACAGTCACGATCAATCGGTAATAAGGCAAAATCGGATTCCAGAGCTAACGAATAGTAGCTTTCGATGTCACCATTGCTAGAAGCTGAGGAGAACCTTGCCAATACTTTTTCGAGATGAAATTAAATTGTGGGCCTCGCGAACTTGGTCTAGCTTCATCACCTCACCGATCTCTAGGGTTACTTGCCCGCTCGTAAGATATGTCAAGGCCTTTTGCATCAATGGTTCGACCAGTTCCGGACGGTTCCGGCGTAGATTTCCAAATGAATAGCCGATTACTGCTCGAGAAGTGGGATGAAGCATGTTAGAGGCGACTGTTCCGGGGCGACCACTTGCCATTCCAAAGACTAAAACTCGGCCAAAACCGTTTGTAACTTTTAGATCCTCTTCGAGGGTAAAGCCTCCGATTGAATTTAGCGAGAGGTCGATTCCGCCTCCGAGCGCCTCCCGAACTCTTGGGGCGTATTCACCTTCGTCACCGTAGAGAAGGCCGATCGCTCCTCTGTCTTCAACTACCTTTACCTTCTCCTCCCGTGATACCAGTGCGGCGATCTTTGATGCCCCATCGGCAGCGGCCATTGAGATCAAAGTAGTACCGACCCCACCTGCCCCAGCGTGAACCAAGATCGCATCACTTTGTACAATCTGAGTAGCGCTATGCAATAGGCCATAGGCGGTGCCGAGAAGCAGTGGTGAAGCAGCGGCTTGTAACTCGTCGGTACCATCTGCTACTTCGAAGAATTGTCCCATGGTAGCGAGGCAATATTCGCTATAGCCACCTTGGTCAACGAAGGCAATTACCCTCTTTCCTATCCAAGTGGAGTCGACCTCGTCGCCCACCTCAACGATGGTGCCATAGGCATCGATGCCGGGGGTAAACGGTGGCGTACCAACGGCGTAGTTTCCTGCGACCGCCATGATATCGGCGAAGTTTATCGAAGCGTACATGGTCTCAATTAGGACTTGGTGGCTATTTGGAGTTGGTTTAGGGAGGTCGCCGATCTCCATCTTTGACGAATCACCGTGCTCGCGAACTATAACTGCCTTCATTGAGGGGTACCTACCTACTTATCTTCACTTGTATCAGATTTGACTTTTTCACATGGCATTAGAGCTCCTCGGCTGAGGGTCGCTTCCTACCTTATGGAAGTAGGATAGGTCGGTAACCCTATATGGCCGAAGCTAGAGCTTAGGGAGTCATGTCGTTACTCAAGATTATCGGTCGGCGGCCTTCAATGCATCGACGAATGCACTTCCTAACCGCTCTAATTCATCTTCGGTTGCAGTGAGCGGGGGAGAGACCGCAATGGATGAAACTAAGGGTCGAACCAAAAATCCCCGACTTCTCATCTCCATCTGAACTCTGCCCATGACCCCTGGATCGACTTGACGGCGCTCTTTTGAGAATTCGATGGCTCCCAGAAGGCCAAGTCCGCCTCTTACCTCTTCGATAAGGGGTGAGTCGCTAGATCCATCTAGAGCCTCCTTGAGATGACCCTCTAACGCTTCGCCCCTTTTTATCAGCCCCTCTTTTTCTAAGAAGGTGCAATTAGCTATACCAGCCGCCGCCGCTAGTGGGTGGCCAGCATATGTCGGGCCATGGCGAAAGATGACGCCTCTATTGAAGAATGGATCGGAGACTTCGCCCGATACCACGACTCCGCCGAGGGGTACGTACCCAGAGGTTATACCTTTGGCAAAGGTAATCATGTCTGGCACTACACCGAAGCGTTCTGGTCCAAACCAGTAACCGAGTCGACCGAAGCCGCAGATCACCGAGTCGACGATCATCAGAGCGCCAATCTCTTTTGTTATCTGCCTTATTCTCTCGAGGTAGCCCTCCGTTGGAAGGTGCACTCCACCTGCGCCGATTACCGGTTCAACAAAGATTGCAGCAACTTTATCCGCACCGACAGAATTTGCTAGGCGCAGCAGGTCTTCGGGGTCGTCTCTATCTACGAGTGCCACATCCGGTATTAACTCTCCCCACCCAACCCGATTCGGATCGATTCCAGCTAACGAGGTGCCAAAGCCATGGGTTCCGTGGTAGGAGTCTTTTCGACTAACGATTACGGTTCTTTGGCTCTGCCCCAACTCAACAAAAAACTTGCGCGATAGCTTGGCGGCGGTTTCGATGGCATCGCCGCCACCGGAGACGAAAAAGACCTTGGAATTTGCCATAGGAGATCTTTGGGCGACAAAGTCGGCAAGCTCCTCGATGGGTTCGTTGGTTATGTCACCAAAGGTGGAGTAACAGGTGAGGGTATCTGCCTGAGCCTTGATGGCGTCGACTATCTCGGGTCTGCCGTACCCTGCATTGGCATACCACAGTGAAGCAGTTGCATCGAAGTAGCCTTTGCCGTCTTTATCGAATACGTAGTTCCCCTCCCCTCGTACGATGGTAAAACTCTTGTCTTTGACGTCAGTCATGTTCGCAAATGGGTGCCAGAATGAAGTTGCCAACGTAGTGCCCTCTAGTCGGTTGTATTTAATTGGTCCCCCTACGATACACCCGTGGCGCTAGGTAATTATATTCAAAAATCAGGGTAATAATTGGAGATTTTTATAAACATCCCTCGAATCTTAACTGCGACGGTGGCGCTTAAGTGATAGGTAGACGTCGACTAACTCTTCGAAGTCGTCTAGGTCGATACCGAGGCCTTCGCGCACTTTATTGAGGCGGTAGCGCATCGAGTTGGGGTGGATTGCTAGGCGTTTTGCCGCTTCAGTGATGTCGAGGTTGCACTCGAGATAGGCGATCAAAGTTGCAACGGTGTGCTTTTCAATCTCTAACTGCTCTACCTTTGTCTTTTGTTTAGCCTCTAGGGCCACTGGTTCTACCTGCGCAAGGAGCCATGTAGCCATCTTTACATCCTCAAAACGAATTAAATGCTGCCAGTTGAGGCTCGACGCTTTGCGGTTATTCGCTTCGAGCTCCGAGAGTGCCGAAAGCGCCTCGCGATAACCAAGTACAAGGCCATTTGGACCGTCTATTGCCCTCGATATTCCTGTAAATGTAGAAGGGTAGTTGGCGTCGAATTGGCTTACCAGAGGCTCAATAGATGCCTTTTCGCACTGGATTAGGGCGATTAATCTTTCGTCATGTACGTCGTCGATCTCGATCGCACCTGTCTCCTCTGACCTTCGTCTAAAGTCAGCTTGGTGACGTTTTAAATCGTCCGAGGATGATACGGCTACAAAGACGGGCTTGGAAAAGTCGATCCCCACAGTTATCAGGCGTTCTAATGAACCCCGCCCACCTCGAATCGAGGATGCTCGAGTTGGCTTGATCGCTAGTGATTCGATGAGTAGAGCCCTCTCAAGTGCACGCTTTTCGTTGGCTCTTTCGTTGCGTGTCTGAAGTGCAATTGATAGGATGTGGCCGGCTGATCGAATAAGCGGGAGCGAGAGGTGAAAACCAACTTCTCCTGGGATGGCATTCGTCTGCACTAGCGTTAACCAAGAGGGATCTCGATCGCCATCGAGGACTGCCAGTGCCAACCCCGGGCCAAAGTCGGTTTCAAATTCAAATATTTGGGTTAATGTGACGCTTTGGTTCTCGGCCGCCCCTTTACCTCGACTGCCACTTCGCGCTTTGGCATTTGCCTTCTCGATCTCTACATGGCGCGATACCTCGATCAATATCGCATTTAGGACTTCGCGTCGAATGTTGTCTGATGTAAAGCCAACAGCTAGCTCTCGAGTGACAAAGGCAACCTCAGAGGAGACCAATGGTGCAAGGCGTTCTACTAACGATCTGATCGGTGACTGCGACAGCAGGGCATCGATGAGGTAGTCCTGCACCGAGACGAAGCGTCGAAGTGCTCCTACATTTGGAGAGAGAAGGCTTTGGTTGATAAATGCAATGATCTCTGCGAATCCGGTAGCAAACGGCACCGTGAAGAGGGGTAGTTCAAACTCTTTAGCTGCTTCGATTAAGGCAGTTGGGACCTGTTTGAAGTTGATATCGAGGGCGAAGCCTAGGGCGCAGATGTTGGCGTTCGCCAGCTCTTCTACCAACAGGCGCTGCTCTTCTGGCTTTCCCTTCAACCGTAGTCCTGTGGTAAGGGCAATCCAATGGGATGAGAACCATCGAGTTGGGTGTGAAATCTCAAACGAGTGGGCACCAGTTACAGGGCGAAGCTTGTCGCCTTCGACTCCACTGATCAGAGTGAGGCCCAGCGATGGTTGTGACAGTACCTCACCAAGCGTGAGCTGACTTCCGGTTGCCGGCTTTTCGAGCGGCATTCTATCGTTACCCCCTACGGCGAATTATCCCTCGACGACGACGCTATGAGCCACCGAATTAGCCAATGGCCCATGTAATATCGGTCGAGACCACGCGATCACCCCATTGTGACCCCGAACAGTTTGACACTCGCAATTTGTTGTTTCTACAAACTAGCGAGGGGTGCATAGCAATCTGACTATCGGTAATTGTGAATTAAAGAAATTTGAAACTTTTGGAAAATACAGGGTTAAATAGCAGCTTAGGATAGGCGAAGTTCTCTTCACAATTTTGAAATTGGAAGCGTTCGCTCGCGCAAAGAACCAAAGGCGACTCCTGCGCCATATGAGATGTCATAGACGATCGAAACCAAGGCTGCGCTAGTTATCGACCATTTTTCGATACAGCCCTGGTTGGTAGTATCAAGTGCAATCTGGGGATCTTTTCTGGTGGCATTTTGGTTGAAGTTTGCCCCGTAATTTACTTCGCTTCGCCGCTCTTCAAAATTTGATTTGAACTCCATAACCGAGACGATTATCTGCAGTCCTGCTTCAACTCCAAATGCAATGACCGCAGCCCTGCCTCCTGTAAGTCGCCCCCTCAAACTTTTGGCATTGGTGGTACCGAATAACTCCAAATCGCCGTGGCATTCGGTTTGGGTCTTCAACTGGTTGAAGAAAATGGCTCTAGGAGTTTTCGACTTTGACGTTGACCGCAGCACGATCGTTGCAATTGTCGCCTTGATCAATATCTCTGCAAGGCCATAGGTGCGTCTAAGAGAAGAAAGCGAGCTATCTCTCTCGCTCGTAGCTTTAAGAGTTTGACCTGGAATATCACTAAAGTTAGATCGTTGGCGCCTCATTGCAAGTTGTTGGAGGAGGAGTGACGCGGCGATTGTCGATATCGGTGAAAGGTTGATCCAACCCCTAGATAGCTGAAAGATCTCGCCGTCGGTGGAGCGATGAAGGGTGGCCATTGAGGAGCCGTAGTGGAAGGCCTGCTTTGAAAGATCTTTGAGACCTTGCCTTGGCGGATGGGTCGCTATGACCGAAGAGTCGTAGTAACACCTACCTGAGTTCCGTGCCACTCGTTTTACAAAGTCGACGTCTTCTCCATATCGCATCTTTTCATCGAAGCCGTTGTGAGCCTCAAAAGTTGCACGATCTACAACCAGCAGGGTCGATGGAAGATAGTGGGGGCCACCTTCGCCTACCCTTCCCCGATGTGGCCCTAGATCGAGTGGAAAGTGAACTTCTTGGAAGAGGAGAGGGCCACTTATGGTGCAGTTGGTACCCTCTGGGACAATTCTAGGAGCAGCCACCTGAGCAATTGAGGAGGAGACGAGGTAAAGTAGCCTTTCAACCGTAGAGGCGAAGGTTACTCCGCAGTCGATAAAGGCGATTATCTCGCCAGTGCAATGTTGTGCACCGACATTGCGGGCTCTTGCAGGGCCGCCGTTTTTGACTATCGTAATTAGCGATATCGGCATTTGCGTCTCTTTGGAGCGCGCTGCATACCCTCTACTGGCTTTTTCGATGATCCTTTGGATCGTTTCAATGTCTTTAGATCCGTCGTCGACGACGATCACCTGGGCGATGATTTGGTCCTGGTTATGGTCGATGAAGTCGGTGATGTATTTTAAAGTATTTTCAAGTCCCGATGGATCGTTGTAGTGGGGGACCACAAAAGAGATCGAGAACGTAGGACCTGGCTCTGTGATGTCGTCATTTGACACTTGTTGATCTCGAAGTGGGATGGCCCTTGCGACGCCAATGTCGAGCAGCCTTAGAAAGAATGAAGTCTCCTCTGGCGAGGTAGGCAGATATGGTCGCACCCTAGCTACCTCGACTAGTTGGCGAGCAAATTGCGATAGCCGAAGAGCTCTCTGTCGGGTGGGCGCAAGGAGATAATCTTCGTGGAAGAGCGCCTCTTCAATTAAAAATGCGACTTTGGCTCTCAATTCACCGTTATTCACATATGACGTCAACGCTTTGATGATAACGGCTTTATCCTAAGGCGCCTTCTCGGCTAAGGGAACTTTTTTAGCTGTTTTACGTAAGATCTATCGTAAATGGCAATTTACCGTTCTTAGAAAATACCATTTTATGCGCTGCAGCTGCCATGCTTTGCGGAAGGCTCTAACGCGGAAGATAGATACGCCCTCCCTCTCGACCCAGATGGCGTCTGGGACCCTTAAAAAGCAGATAGCCACCGGTATGATCCAAGTGGCTATCTGCTGAGAGTGCTAAAGGACGTCTTTATCCCCATGGTACAACTACTAGCAAAGCTTCAACTTATCGCCGTTCGCGATGAGGCTACGGCTTATAGCTTCCCTGTGTTCTGGAGGTATGAGATCAATCGAAGAGAATGACTCCTCGGATATTTCTTCCGTCCCTCATGTCGGCATACCCCTCGTTGATTTGATCCAAAGTGTAGGTCTTGGTGATCAGGTCGTCGAGCTTCAAGATGCCATCACGGTAGAGATCCAAGAGGCGCGGAATGTCGTGTCGTGGATTGGCCGACCCAAAGATTGATCCGCGGAGCTGCTTTTGAAAGAGTGTCATATCTAGAAGGCTGATTTTGGCGTCGATCTGCATCAACGGAGAGATAGATGTCATTACTAAACGACCATTCTTGCCGATTAGCCCCATCGCACTAGCGATTATCTCACCTTCGCCGACTCCAATTGCGATGACTGCGGCATCTGCCATGTGACCGTCGGTGATGTCTAGTACGATAGCTCGCGCTTCGTCAATTGAGGTAGCGGTATGCGTGGCCCCAAATCTCTTGGCAGTGTCGAGCTTCGATGGAGTTGGATCGATAGCTACGATATATCGAGCCCCCGCAATCCTTCCTCCTTGCACTGCGTTCATACCGATTCCGCCAACACCGATCACGCAGAGAACGTCCCCCGCTTTTACCTCGGCGGTGTAGACCGAGGAGCCATAACCAGTAGTCACGCCGCACCCAACTAGGGCAGCTTTGTCTAGTGGGATATCGCCTCGAACTTTTACTACTGAATTTTCGTGGGCAACTACATAAGGTGAGAAGGTGCCCAGGCAGCACATAGTTCCAACGCCCTGGCCCCGTGCAGTAATTCTTTGTCCTCCGGCTAGTTCGCTGCCGGATAGGATCAATGCTCCTAGTTCGCACAGGTTTTGGTGGCCTGTGGAGCAGGCGCGACACCTACCACACGACGGGATGAAGCTCAAGACTACAGGATCGCCCTCTTGTACAGTGGTGACGCCTTTACCGACTGCTTCTACCCACCCGGCACCCTCGTGGCCGCCCACAATTGGAAGTGGTGCGGGTAGATCACCTGTAAGTAGGTGTTCATCAGAGTGACACATTCCGGAGGCGGCGAGCTTCACCCGCACTTCGCCTGGAAGTGGATCTCCAAGATCGACCTCCTCGACGCTCCACTGCGTTCCCGCTTCCCAAAGTACTGCTGCTTGAGTCTTCATAATTCCCCCCAAGGACGATTTTTAAAACGGCGTCGCCGCCGTGTTTGAAGACCTTCATCGAAGGGATTTGATCAAACCAAGCAGAAACGCACTCGTGCGGTTTACGACCATTGCACTAACCCGATGATAGACAGATAAATTGGAAAAGTTCGGTCAAAGAAGAGATTTGCTAAATCTTCGACCTTCACCTATCTCTATTGCTAAATGTACGATCGCTATTTGGCGGAAAAGACGGAGGTCTGACTCTCATTATCTCGTTCCAGGCACTGTGTTTAACTAATGAGATCCAACACAGCCACTGCCATCAACCCTTCTCTCCGCTTGATTTTCGATCTGTCTACTGGGATTAGCGATGAAGTTGGTCTCTCTGTGCAACTTCCAACCCGATCTTGACTGACTTTGCGATTTGTAGATTGAGGGTTGAGTCCTAAAAGACATGGGTTTGAACAGGACAAAACGACGGTGAACCAATCCGGACCCTACTAGCTATCGGTTTCGATGGTGCTGCCCCTCGCAGTTTCGATGCGATGGTTTAGCCTTTTGGTCGCCGCCACTAGAGTTAAAGCTAGATATTTCGATCTCTGTGAGCGAACCAATCCTCGCTCCTCTACTGCTAAGTGGCCACTGGACACGACCCTTTGCATGTTGTGTGACCACAATAATGCCTAGGTACGACTCTTCGAAATTTCGCCCTAGTGGTATTTGATCGCCATTGTAACTCGATTAGGCGTGGAATATACCACGTCTAATCGCGAACGTTTGACTAGAAGCTGGTCTGATAGAAATGACACAACTAGATCACGAATCGAGAGTGACCGATCTCCTAAAGATAGATCGGCCGGCACAGAGGCTACTGGCAAGTTCAGGTTTGGTTCTTGGCGGCTATGCCACCTCGACCATCTTTGTGTCGCTCTTCTTTTATGTTGCAAGTGGAAGCGTCTATGAGATGGCCCTTTATGGATTGGGGCGCTACGTTGCGCTGATCCTGGTGTCGATGATCGTCATTCGTGCCTTTCCGGAGATCTCGCCTCGTCAACTGTTTCGAATTGGAATTGTCCTCACCGCTATCTTTTATTTGACTTTGATTTTGTTGCGAACCAGCGCCGTAGAGTTGGTTGTTCCCCTTGGCCTCTTCAATGGATCGGCCTCTGCGATCTATTGGTTTGGAAATAATACACTCGCCTTCGATGTGCTCGAGCCAAGCCAGAGGAGTCACTACTACGGATTGAGCTTTGCAATGTTGAGTGTCCTCAACGTCGTGATGCCCCTAATCGGTGGCTATGTCATCTCGAGAATCGGCGGTGAGATAGGTTACATATCCGTCTTTGCCATCGCCACGGCCAGTTTTTGTCTGGCATGGTTTGCCTCTAGGAGATTGAAGTCGAGCAGCGGAATAGGCGCGGTCTCGATGCGCCATGCCATGATCATACCTCCGCGTCGCAAAGGGTGGACTCTGGTATGGAGTGCGATAGCACTCCATGGCTTCAAGCAAGGTGGCGCAGATCTATCGATGATAGTTCTGGTCGAAGTAGCGACCCATAGCTCGAGTGCCCAAGGTCTATTCGTCTCTGCTGCATCGCTAGCCGGGGTTATCAGCTCGGTTATCGCTGGTCGCCTGCCCCGCAGATATCGTGGAGTAACGATGTGGGTAGGTTCGATTGCCTATGGCGCTTCCTTGATCTTGCTTGCATTTGGCTCGAGCTATCCCATACTTCTTACATACGGTCTGATTACAGGGTTTGCCTATCCGGGATTGATGGTTCCGCTCTCTAGCGTGGTTCTCGATGTGATGGATAGCGACCCATCGGTCAATCAGTTAAGGGGGGAGTACGTTCTCTCTCGCGAGATTTCGACGAACTTTGGTCGAATCGTTGCTATCTGCTCTCTGATATTGCTGATGCGCTTTTTGACGGTGGTCGACTCGGTAATCGTGGTTCTACTATTTGCCGCGGCCTTCCAACTTATTGCCGCATACTTAGGGCGACGTGCATCGATACGATACGGAAATAGCAACGGCTTAACATGAAGTTGGCGAAAGATGGGTTTTAGCTCCTGAGGTAGCCTAAGTTTTGTATTGGATACGGTCTCTTTGAACCGCAAGGATAGATACTTCGCCTTAGGCATGCACAATTGAGCCGATCGTGGAACTAGGAGAAATTACTCGTCATTTGGTCGTCTCCGTGCAGCCTTTTGAAGTGAGGCCTTCCTCTTGCTGTCGAGTCGCCTCTGGGTAGATCCATGGGTAGGTTTGGTGGGACGGCGTTTGCGTTGAATATGAGTGGTCGCCTCCAGCTTTTCCACCAGGAGGCGCAAGGCGATCTGCCTATTTTGAAGTTGGGACCTCTGCGAGGATGCGGTAACTCGAAGTTCACCTCCGTAGCGAGCAATGATTCGATCCAGATCAACCTGAGAAGCTCGCAGTTGGGTTAGGTCACAGATCAACTCCACCTTGGTGTCACTGGTGTTGACGTGTTGACCCCCGGGTCCCGAACTCCTAGAGAATCGCCAGGTAAGTGCAGACTCTGGTATCTCAATCCTACTATTTGACTCCAAAGTCACATTACTCACCTCGATTCCCTCAAAATTAAATCGTCCATTGGTAGCCAGAGAAGCGGAAATCATTGTCAATGACCATCTTTGAATACGGCGGAAGCAGGACCCAAATAGACGCCAAGTCTATAACCCTCAATCGTCGCTGTTATTTCGAGATCTCAGCGAACTCTACATAGTAGGGCTATTTGCCGGTCATTCGGAGGTGATAAGTATCAAATTACGGCTTCGTCGACCGATCAGGAGAGTATTTCGAGTTCTTTGAGGACCCTCTGACACCCTTCGACTCCGTTTACCTGGAAGGCTTGGATCCCGGATTGAATCGCTGCATCGACATTGATCTGGTTGTCGTCTAGGAAGATTATTTGGTTCGGCTTGCGCCCTGAAACCGCGGTTAGATACGCAAAGATCTCTGGGTCAGGCTTTAACATTCCGACTTGAAAGGATAGAACTGGATAGTCAAAAAGCTTCACGAAGTCCCAGTGGGAGATGGTATTAGTCCAGTGGGGTTCATTGGTATTGCTCATGCATCCGATCTGTATCTTCTCCTTAATCGATGACAACAACTCGAAGGCTCCATCGATTGGTCCCTTTACCCAACTTAAAAACTGATCCTTGAATTCATTGGGTGAGATTGAGAATTCCCACTCCTTAGCAATCTCGACCACGAAGCGATCCAGACTTGTGCGTCCAGATTCAAAGTCGCGAACGCTGGGCGACGATAGCCATCGATGCCAAAGTTCTGCATCGTCCTTCAGTGAAGAGATTTGGTGGAGGGTGCTAATTCCCCCGAAGTCGCCAAGGACTCCACCCAGATCGAAGAATATAACTTGATTGTGCTTGTCGGTCTCGTTCACAGTGACAGTTTACGGCTACGGCTCTCCTCTGGCGCATTTTGAAATGAGCAAAGGCGCATGTGGAACCCTAACTTCCTGTTCATCGGAGCTATCAGTGTTTCCCGCTGAGCCTACAGTTTGGCTAGGTCATATTATGTTTTTTTTGATAAATCGAGTGCTGTGGCGCTTCGATCCTTTGCTTTGTTAGATCGGGAAAAGAAGAGACTAGCGCAACTGTGAAGCACTGCAATTGGCAAGTGAAGGGGCCATTGATGGAAGATCCCGCTCCAGTGAGATATGAACGGCGGTACCCAAATGTCCGTGTGGTCCATAGGTTTCATTGAGACCAGTTTTGTGCTCGCCCTTGCAGATCCTGCCACGCTGTACCGTGCTACCTGGGGCTCTAGGGTTAGTCAATCTTCGAAGGTTGGAGAGTAACGCACCACTTTAGAACATTGGGAGTTTAGGACATTGGGGAGGAGCTGTGAGGGCATCTATTTATTGGGAGACGAGACCGCAAAGACGTTAACTGATTAAGTTACGAGCCTTCGACTCTGTGACTATGCACCATCAATAAAACTCTGAATACGGAAGTTCGTAGTCGGGCAAATCTTGCCTCGTGGCTACTTTCTCCGAATATTCCTTAGCGCAAGCGGGTAGCCGACAAAAGAGCCTGCTTTTCTGGCGCAAACTCGTGCGATGGTATCAACACAGAGAACGACGGTAATCAAGGCTCAAGGTTCACTTTAAAACCAAAGGTGGCCTGTAAGGTGGCGAAGTTGACATTCGAAAATTACTCCTGCAAAATTGCACTTACGGTGGCTCGCTCTACAGCGTTGAATTGGCTCTAAAGATGGCTTTGACTTTGATCTTTATTCATCAGGATACGCATTATCGCTTCGATCGCCAGAAGCTTGCGTTCTTGAATTACAAACCGCTGGATCGAGCGACTCTAGTAGTGTGGAGCAATGAAGTTAAGAATTTTTGTAGAGCCTCAACAGGGCGCCAGTTACTTGCAACAATTGAAGGTCGCCCAAAGGGCTGAAGAGCTTGGTTTTGATGCATTCTTTAGGTCGGATCACTATTTGAGGATGGGAGATGGCTCGCCACTTCCAGGCCCAACTGACTCCTGGGTTACCTTAGGTGCAATTGCTAGAGAGACCTCAACAATTCGTCTTGGAACCTTACTTACTTCAGCGACATTTCGTAATCCTTCAGTACTTGCGATTTCGGTAGCTCAGGTAGATGAAATGTCGAACGGTCGTATAGAGCTGGGTCTCGGAGCAGGTTGGTTTGAGGCCGAACATAGCGCCTATGGCATCGAGTTCCCTGACACCTCCGAAAGATTTGATCGTCTCAAAGAGCAGTTGGAGATAGTGACTGGCCTTTGGAAGACCAAGGTCGGCGATAGCTTTAGCTACAGTGGCAAGTACTTCAAGCTTGCGAACTCTCCGGCACTACCCAAGCCCGTCAGTAGTCCCCATCCACCCATCATTATTGGTGGGCGTGGACCAAAGAAGACACCTGCCTTAGCCGGAGCCTTTGCTCAAGAGTACAACGTGCCATTTGCCTCGATCGAAGCGTGTAAGGCGCAATTTGACCTAGTAAGTCTTGCCGCGACTAATTCAGGTCGATCACCATCTGACATAATCAACTCCGTCGCTCTAGTTGTGTGCCTTGGCAACGATAGTGAGACTCTAGCTAAGCGGGCTAGTAGGATTGGCCGTTCTATCGATGACCTAACCGAGAATGGACTATGCGGTTCCGCAAATCAGATAGTGGAAAAGATCTCTCTCTACCAAGAGGCCGGTGCAGAGCGAGTCTACCTTCAGGTACTTGACTTTGATGACTTGGATCATTTGAATGAAGTAAGTGATGGTGTAAAAAGTCAATTTGTATAAGTTCGAATGAATCTAAAAGTGCGGTACCCCTGTTGGTGGCAAGTTTTCTACTACCTTCCTCACCGTGCCACGAGGGCCACAAGTAAGAAGTAAGAAAGCTTAAGCGCCACAAAGACGGCTCACTTATCTAAATTGGTATGTCCATGGATAAGTGAGCCGCTCGTGGCGAAGGGCTGTGGCTCTCTTATCTAAAAGTGATGTCTGCTGTTCGCCTAAACCACGTTGACCTTAATCCATGGCCCATTCTGCGGCGAGTAATTGAGGTGGGGCTTAGCCATGATTTCGGCGGCATCGATCGAATTAATTTTCGTACCTTCAGGCTTATAAGAGGCAAGTTGGCGCTTGTCTCTATGGCCTTCCGCCGCGACCTGTCTCAACCTTGGTGACGAGAAGAACTGCATCATTACTGAGAATTCGATTGGCCTCTAAGAAATCAGGGGCAGCGCAAGCGAGTAGGGTTTTGCCATCGGAGCCCCCAAGCATGCAGGCAAAGAATCCGAGCCCTTCTGGAGCTTTGACCTCTTCGAGAATTTCTCCTCCTTCTGCAATGTGTAAAAGGCGATTGCCGAGGGCATCAGCCATCCATATGTTGCCATCGGAGTCCATTCCACAGCCATCAGGTGCAACCGTAATTTGAGGCAGAACCTCCGTGAAGGCGCCTAGTGTTGGGCTCGGACCTAACTGGGCAAATACCCTTCGATTAGACAAAGTGCCGTCATCGTTTATGTCGAATGCGCTATAGCGACACCCCAGTGTCTCGCCGACTACGAGGCTCTTTTCGTCATCTGTAATTACCATTCCGTTTGGAAAGAGCATTTGGTCTGCGACTACCTTGGCCTCGCCACTTGACTTTACTAAGACAAGATTGGTTGGGGAGGGGTCTTGAAACCCCATCAAGTCGAAACCAAAGTCCCCAACCCAAGCATTTCCCTTGCTGTCAACTACCAAATCATTTAGAGGACCGTTGCAGTAGTCGCCTAGACGAGCGTGGACGGTTACGGATCCGTCTACCCCTTTGCGTAATATTGAATGATCCTTCATCGAGACCACCAACATCGAACCATCTGGAAGCCAGCCGATTCCGCTTGGCTGATTCTCAATAGTCATCTCAATTTGAACTGAACCCTCTTCAGTGACCGATACGACCTGATGGTGATAGAAGTCCGATACAAACCACCTTCCATCGTGCCAGCGCGGTGATTCGAAGAAACCTCCACCGGTAAGAAGTGTTTCGAATTGACGGTTTGACAAATTGACTCCTCTCAATGGTCGGTACTTAAATCGCGATTGAACCGATCCTACACCTAGGTGGATCGTGATTTATTTTGAATAGCAGATTGGATGACTATGGAAATGTAGAAGTGAATCTTTGAGCTTGTACTCCAGGCGCTAACGATAAGAAGAATTGTTACTTGGCACTATCTTCAAAGGCAGTGACCCATGTGGCGGAAGTTCATTTAGGATTCAACTTGAAGCGACGAGTGCGGTGGACCTCATCCTAAAACACCGTCCGCATCACTTTGAATCCGAGGCTACACCTTCGCTGAAAGTTAATTATTCACTTTCCACTTCAAGCTAGCCAATTTTTTTTCTAAAGGTATCCGTATCTAACTCGGGTTCACTTTTGACTGAGGTACTTTATTAGTTGGATGCAACATGGGAATTTTCGATTAGCTGCTTCTACCAAATTGGCCGATCAGCCTTGACGAACTGCGCATAGCCGAGCTAAATCAGCTGTGGAATTTTTAGCCAATTGGAGCTTCAAGAGCCAACTTGGCTTTGATCTCGGATCTGTACTTATTTGTTTATGCCAGCATTGGCGTTTTTTAGAAGTCAGTTCCAATCGTAAGCTCAGGTTGTTGTCGAAAAAGCAGGACGCTGTTATTTGCTCGCCATGGCAATTGAAAGAGTGCCGATTCTACCTTTTATCGCTGCGCTTCGATCGGGCAGGTTTTCAAGGGTCGTTATCGAGTTGGATCGCTTCGTGTTTCACTTGGCTACCTATTTAAACGGAGCGTATTGAATTGTCGGATGCTATCAATTTTCGAACTCCATTCTGATTGTTATCTTCATAAGTGGCGTGTTACATTTGCCCTTGTGAAGAATTCTGATTCGATAGATACCTTTATTGAGCGAGCAATTCAACTGTTAGGCGATGGTCGCGTACTCGTCGGTGGTGACATTAGTGAGGACTATTCCCACGACGAATCTCTCGGTCTCGAAAGAATTGCTCCACACTGCCTCATATATATCCATTCGGCCAAAGAGTGCGCGGATATTGTCGCCATAGCCAATGAACTTTCAGTGTCCGTGACCGCTCGGGGTAGTGGGAGCGGATTGAGCGGAGGAGCGATAGCGACAGCAGATGGAGTTCTACTCTCGTTCGAAAAGATGGATAGGATTCTAGAGATTGATACCCTGAATCACACTGCAACACTAGAGGCGGGGGTGACTCTGTCGAAGTTGTCCCAAGCCCTAGCGGAAGTAGGCTTTGTCTACCCCGTCTACCCTGGCGAACTATCGGCTTCGATTGGTGGCAACATCGCCACTAATGCTGGTGGCATGAGGGCCGTCAAATACGGTGTTACTCGCCACAACGTTTTGGGCCTTGAGTTCGTCACAGCGAGTGGAAACGTTATCGAAAGTGGTGGCAAGTTTGTTAAATCTTCGAGTGGTTATGATCTTTGCCAATTAATCATGGGTTCTGAAGGAACTCTAGCCCTAGTAACTAAAGTTACAGTCGCGATAACGCCGGTGGCTGATTCAACGGTAACGCTGTTAGTCCCATTCGCCAGCGTTGGGGCGATCTCGAGTGCAATTCCTGAGGTTTTGCGATCTAACTTCACGCCCTCAATACTCGAATATGTCGAGGGCTCCGGATTGATGGTCATGGCCTCAAGGGAGGGTCTCAATTTAGGGATACCAAAGTCTGTGGCTGATGGAGCTAGGGCCTACCTAATTTGCATGCTCGAAGAGTCAGACCAAGAGACACTAGAGCGACAGCAATTGCGCATTTCGGATCAACTAATCGAATCCGGAGCCCTCGACGTATTTGCACTCTCTGCTAGTCAGGCACTTCATCTTCTAGCAGCTAGAGAGTCGGCCTTTTGGGTCGCAAAAGATCTAGGGGCGACCGAGATGATAGACATCGTCGTGCCTAGGTCAGAGGTTCCTACTTTCATGGAAAAAGTCGGAGCAGTCGGTGAACGATATGAAACGCTCATAACAGCCGTTGGCCACGCCGGTGATGGAAATATTCACCTTTCGGTATTTGAGAGCGATCCCAAGCTCAAAGACCACATCATGTCAGATCTATACAAGGTAGGCGTTGAGCTGGGGGGTGAGATCTCAGCGGAGCATGGGATTGGTACAGCAAAGAAGAAGTACTTTATTGAACATAGCGATCCCGCAAAGATTGCTTTGATGAGGGAGATAAAACGCGCCTTCGATCCAAATGGCATCTTGAATCCGGGAAAGGTCTTCTAAATGAATGGTGCTGAGTTTCTCCTAAATCGTCTGGTTGACCGTGGAGTCGAGGTCTGTTTTACTAACCCAGGTACCTCGGAGATGCACTTTGTTGCAGCGTTAGATAAAGTTCCGGCGATGCGTGGGGTGCTTTGTCTGTTCGAGGGAGTAGCAAGTGGAGCTGCCGATGGGTACGGAAGGGTAGCAGGAAAACCAGCTTCGACCCTTTTGCACCTAGGTCCGGGAATGGGAAATGGTTTAGCAAACTTTCACAACGCAAGGCGCGCCAAGACCCCGATCATAAATGTCGTAGGTGACCATGCAACCTACCATCTCAAATACGACGCGCCACTAACAAGTGATATCGCCGGAGTCGCTAGATCGTTTTCCAAGTTTGTTGGAACCGCTCATCAGGCGAACCAAATTGGTTCATTGGTCGACGTCGCCCATAGAGAGGCAACTTCGTTTGATAAGGGAATAGCATCCCTTATCATTCCCGCAGACGCTAGTTGGGATGACGTCGGTTCTGACTTTGGTGCCTCCTTCGAGGGCAACTTATGGATCTGTGAGAAGGACAAGATCGAGACGATCGAGCTAGAACTAGCGCGAAAGATAATCGCCCAAGGGAGCGATACACTACTGTTGCTCGGCGGCGATAGCTTACGTGCTGAGAGCCTCGATTTGATTGAAAGAATTGTCGCCACCTACGGCGTTCGGGTACTAGCTGAGACATTTCCCTCCGTAATTGACCGAGGAGGGGAGTTATTATCGATAGATCGCTTGGCGTATTTGGGCGAGATGGCCTCTGCGCAATTGTCGGGAGCAAAGAATATCATCACAATTGGTGCCAAAGAGCCGGCTTCCTTCTTTGCTTATCCCAATGCCAGAAGCCTCTTAGCTCCACAGGACGCTCACATATTTCACCTAGTAGGCGGCGATGAAGATCCGCTAGCAAAGATTAAAGAGCTGGCTGATTCGATGGTGCTATCGGATCCTCAGGAGCGACAGAGCTTTGCTCGCCCCGAGATTCCTGTTGGTGAACTGTCGGCCACCAAGGTTGCCCTGACCATAGGCGCACTGCTACGTGAAGGAACCATCGTGGTAGACGAAGCCAATACGTCTGGGTTTTCTTTGCCGTCAGCCACCAAAGGGGCACCGCGGCACCGGTGGCTCACACTTACCGGAGGCGCCATCGGTCAAGGAATGCCTCTAGCCACGGGAGCTTCGATAGCAGATCCCGATGCACGAGTCCTTTGCCTTGAAGCAGATGGTTCGTCACTCTACACATTTCAGGCGCTTTGGACCCAAGCACGCGAGAATCTAAATGTCACTACAGTGCTCTTTAATAATCAGAGCTATGCGATACTCGAGCTTGAGCTCGCTAAGGTAGGCGCACTGGAGTCGAGCCCCAGTGCCAGAAGAATGCTCGAATTGAATGGACCTTTGATTGATTTCTGCAAGCTTTCGCGCTCCATGGGTGTTGATGCAGTTAAGGTGACGTCAGTGAGCGATCTATCGAAAGCCTTGATTCGGTCATTTGATACTCCCGGTCCGTTTCTAATAGAAGTGGTACTTCCCGCTGGTATATCTTGAGATGAAGTGTTGGAATAGAGATTTTTGCAAATGTTTCCTTGACAAGATGGCAATTTAAACCAAGAGAGAGCGATGCTTGACTGAGGCTTTAGTCACGAGATAAAGATATAGCTCGCATCAGGTGAAGGTTGGCGTCAATAGAAAGTGAGTTTGAAAATGGCAGATCTTGAAAAAGTAGTCTCCGGAACTATGGAAGAGGTAGAGTCCGAAGTCAGAAGCGCACTCAAAAGTGTGGGGTTCGGTGTTCTAACGGAGATTGATATGGCAGCTACCTTAAAGGAAAAGTTGGGTGTTGAAAGAACTCCAATGAAGGTTCTAGGCGCTTGCAATCCTAAGTTTGTAAATCAAGCGCTAAACATGTCGACCTCGGTCGCACTCTTCGTACCTTGCAACGTGGTTTTGCAAGAGGTTGAGGGAGGCATAAAGGTCGCTGCGCTAGATCCACTTACTATTATGTCGTCTCTTGAGATGGAAGAGTTGGGAGTTCAAGCCAGAGATCTTCTTGCTGGGGCTATAGCCTCCCTTGAGGGTGCCACCAAATCGCTCGCGAACTAAACATCATGTAAGGCTGATGAAACCGGGTCGGTTGTTTTGGAGTCGGTAAATTGAAGGCAGCGATCTCTACCCAAGGGAGAAACTTAGCCTAACTTGGATAATTGATCGTCTTGCTGGTAGTAACGGTAGACCAAGTTGCAGGCCACCTCTGATTAGCATTTATGAATTTCTCCGATATCGTCTAGATCGCGATCACGAGTTGGATAGATCAACGCTTTTAGGGAGATCCCACGAGAAAGTTCTTTGTCGAGGTAAAACAGTAAATCTGGGCCAAATTTAGAGATCGTTGGCTCGCTTGTCGCCTGAACTGAAAGGCTAAAATGCCACGGTGTTCCCATTGCACAGCTCGGCTTCAATAGTCATCAATGCTCGATCGACTGAATTTTTGTAAACTCTCAAAAGTAATCTCAACGAGACAAAGCTTTCAACAGTGAGCTAATGTTACTTTAAACTATAACTTTTCAAAATATTGCCAATTTCGTTCCTCGGTTGGAAATGCCGTTTTGACCTTGGCGCAAATCCTCGTTAATTATGGGAGAATTTGAATTGAATTTGCAAATCTATTTCGGCCAAGATTATGTTTCCTGAATTGATTATCAGGCGGCTAAAGACCGACGGAGGGGATCTGCTCGCGAGTTGCGACAGCGAATTTAGCACCTAACTTTGCTCTTTCATGGGTCGTGGGGACCTATAGAAGCTTTGTCGTGGCCGATTATAAGCTGAAGCCGACAATAAGTGTATCGAGTCAGAATTCAGTCGACTGTCAGCGTGATCTTCCCCGGAATCATCAATCTGAATCTATAGGTGTTTACTTCGATTCGGTTATTTGTGATTTATAAGAGTGGAATAAGGTTGAACCTTAATTTATTTGTCCTGTCATGAAAGCTAGCCTGTCAAAACACTAAATACTACGATATTTGACTCATAGCTGCCGGTAAAGTGGTTGAAAGTTCCCCCGCAGGTTACTAACTGAAGTCCTCGAACCCCAGTCGATCCATAGACTAACTCATCTGGAAAGAACGCTTTAGAGTACTGTTCAACTTTGGTTACGAGAAACTTTTCGATTATTCCATCCGCCAGAACGACGTCTATTGCATCTCCCTGTTGTAGGGATTTGAGATTGAAGAACGTACCGGGTCCGAGGTATGAATCGACGTGTCCAAGAATAACAGCCGATCCAACTTCTCCTGGTGTCACCCCTCCGGTATACCAGCCAATTGTGTGGCTACTGGAAGGTACCATTACTTGTCCGTTACTTTGCAACCCCAACTTTCCGACGCTTGAATAGAGGCCGATCGCAGGGATGATTAATTCAATCGGCGGGGAAGATATTACGGTGCTTGAAGTCAAACTAGCAAGCGGCTTAGCGTTATTTACGCCTTGAAGAGTTGAAAACGGCGGTTGTTGCAAAGCTACAGAGGGTGTCAACTGCTTTTTGTGCGGATCACTCACTGGAAAGGTTCCAATGAGTGATATGGTCGCAATGGTAGCTGCAAGTCCGCAAAATGCCCACCAAAATCCTTCATGCCTTTGGTGCTTCGCATAGTGTATAGGCCGACTTGGCATAGCTACTTTCTACCTACTTTGTCTACGAGTTTTGATGGCGAATGCACCTGCACCAAGGGTCGCTAGGAGTGCAGCAAATCCTATTAGCACTAACTGACGTTTGGTCGGTCCAGCGGTACCACCTCGACCTGTGGCCGGTGCGCCTACTGGTATCGTCGTAGCGCTAGGTAATGAATTGCTAATTAGTACTGTCGTAGCGCTTGGCACTGTCGTAGGACTGGGTATCGTCGTAGGGCTAGGTACTGTGGTAACTGAACTAGCTGAAGTTGTTGCAGTTGCAGATGTGGTCGTAGTCGCAAGGGTAGTTGAAGTTGCGCTAGTCGATGAAGCTGCACAGACTGGAACGGTTATGGTATTGTTTCCTAGGGTTACTGCTCCTGTTTGCGCCAGAATTCGACCATCAACGTTAGCTCCAGTATCTAGGGTTGCCGACGTCAGTGCCAGGATCGTACCTGAGAAATTGGTGGTGGTACCTAGGGTTGCCGAACTACCTACCTGCCAGAATACGTTACAAGCCTGCGCTCCATTTTCCAAAAGTACCTTGCTCGATGAAGCCGTAACTAAAGTCGAGTCGCTTTGAAAGATAAAGACTGCATTGGCGTCTCCATTTCCATTCAATGTCAGGGTTCCGTTTATGGTGAGCGTCGAATTGTGGTAGTTGCCTGGAAGGAGGGTGGTCCCCCCGAGTGAACCTGCCGCTACCGTGGCCGCGGGCGTGGCATTTGCTACAACACCGTAAGCGGCGGTGGCAGATGTTTGGGCTGCAATTGCTGCAGAGTTACCGCTATTGGTTGTTCCTGAGATAATCCCAGGTGGAAATCCGGTTATCGATGTTCCAGATGAAAGTCCAACGTCTCCATTAATTACCGACGAGCCGGTATTGGTTATGGTTGACCCTGCAATTATGGCGTAAGACTGCGCTGATCCAAGATTCACAGTGGTTGCTGCGAACGCCGGCGAGCTAGTCGCAAGCAAAATTGCCGCTAATCCAAGTGAAGATATTGCAATTATTGCTACTCTTCGATGGCGAACTACTGAAACTATAGGGCGTCCCACGACCTTTGTTATTGTTTTTCTTGGGGGAGAAAATGGTGTGACGCCGTCGGCATCGAGAATTTGAACCATGAGATTGATCGCTTTCAGGAGAGAATTATTCTCTAAGAATTTTTGAAGATATTTCTTCTCCGTGAATCTCATTATAGCGTAATTTTAGGTAGTCATAATAAAATTTTTATTGAAATTAAATAATTTATAAGACCTGAATTTTTGTATTGGCGACTAATTAGTTGCCGGCTTCTAAGAATTTCCCAGCTAGAACCTTCTAGGTATTGGCCTGACCCCTCGGAGATCGAATAAAATTCGCTAAGACACGCCGTTATAATAAGTTAGAGCTAAGTTTTTCCTTATCTAAAGCGTAGAAATTGCGTGGTTCAAAATTGATTTCAACGCTCTAATTAGATCAAAAAAACCGATGCTTACCTAGATTTTCTTCAGGGGTATCTCCGTTGAAGCCTAGAGTCTCAGGTGTCTCGAGAAGCACCTCCAAACTCGAGCTAGATGTTGCGGCTGTGCGTCGAGTCATTGTATAAGACGCATCATAAATCCTTGCTGATCCAAGCCCTTGGGCGATTGGTCAAGCTGCCTTCACTGGATTTGCCTCTATTAAGTTTCATCCTTATAGATCGACGAGTCAACTATTTCGAACGAAAATGACGAAGCTCCAGGTTCCTCGGTCGTAGGTTTCGATGCGCCTCGGAGGGAACAGCGTGCCTGTGTAGTAAGAGAAGAGCCTCGGGCGCTACCACGAGGAATTGCAGCCCTAGATCTTTCAATGCGCTTTAGCAGCTACGTTTCTTTGTACACGCAGTAGGTGTATATCAATTCGAATGACTTTGATAGAACGTGTCTAGACGGGGTTCGGGTAGGCAGTGTAGTTCGACTTAGCTAAGAAAAGATCGTTTGAATATATCCACAGCGGAGATTTAGTCCTCTAATGAGTCTGCAATTGATGGACGTCCCAAGATTGCAAAGTGCTTGATAGTTTCAATTTCATTATTTTTTCAAGGATCGCTTCTAAACATCACCAGCTGAAGGTAGATTTCTAAGACTTTTCATAACTTAATGTGAAATAATTTGCTGCTTTTTACTAATTAAAGGTCGAGCTTTTGGTAAATTCGGTCCATTATTCCGATTGGGGGAGAAAATATATGGGGAAAATGAAGGGCGCAAGACTTCGCATTGCAAGGAGCAAAGTATTTGTAGCCGTAGGAGCCTCAGCACTTGCACTGGGCGGCGTTGCAGTATCCGGAGCAGTGTCGGCTTCAACTACTGCAAATACGTCACCGATCGTATATCAAGTAAATCCAATTGCCATTCAGGCAAGTTCGTCTTTGTCGGCGAATGGATTTGATCCGGCGACCTGCATTGCGCAGGTTGGTTTAGCTTGTTATGGTCCAAGTCAATTCCATGCGGCCTATAGAGTGCCATGGAAGATCAACGGTCAGCTTGCAGGTACCGGAGAACAAATTGCGATTATCGACGCATATGGAAGTCCAACAGTTGCATCTGACCTCGCAACCTACGACGCCGAGTTTGGGTTGCCGCCGGCAAAACTCAACATCTACTATCCCGATGGACAGCCAACCTACAATCCGTTGCAACATGCAGGGGAAACTGGGTGGGCCGAAGAGACGAGCCTCGATGTTCAGACGGTCCACGACTTAGCGCCTGGCGCAACGATTAACTTGATTGTGGCGTCGTCGCCAAACGGCAACGACCTCAACGTCGCCGAGCGATATGCGGTCTCGAACCACCTTGGTGACGTGATGTCGATGAGTTTTGGTGCTCCGGAAGCTGCGATCGCAGGCGGTGGTAACAACTTGCAGCTCACCCAAGCGGATAGCATCTACCAGCAGGCTGCAGCAGCTGGAATTAGCGTCTTTGCCTCTTCAGGCGATAGCGGTGCTAGCGCTGGATATGCAACTGCAAATGCATCATTCCCTGCTTCTGATCCAAACGTCACCTCGACTGGAGGAACCGACCTCTTCTTGAATAAGAAGGGCGGGTATGGCTCTGAGTACACCTGGAACGACTCGGATCCAGCGACGTGTCCATTTGGATGCGCCTACGGTACCTTTGGGGCAACGGGCGGTGCTCCAAGCGTCGTCTATAGCGCAGCGCCATACCAGAGTGCAGTTTCGGGAATGTCAGCTAGGACAACATCTGATGTATCCTTCAATGCCTCGGTTTATACTGCTTCGATGATCTACCTCGGATTCCTCGGTGCTGGTCAGAATAACTTCTACTTCTTCGGTGGAACAAGTGAAGCCTCCCCCGCATGGGCGGCGATCACAGCGGATCTCGATCAAGCAGTTGTCGAGGCTGGCGGACATGACCTTGGTCAGCTCAATTCGACACTTTATTCACTGGCGTCGAATCCCAAGACCTACTCTTCCGACTTCCATAACATCACGGTGGGAAATAATCAGCTGCCATATCCAACTGCACCAGGTTATTCTGCTGGTAAGGGGTATAACCTCCCAACTGGACTCGGTACGCCGATCGTCTCTGGGCTACTCAATAGCCTCGCGCCAAGTGCGACTTTGAGCTTTACTCAGCCATAGTAAATAGGAACAGCGCCACAACGATCTAATGTGAGCAGAATGCGATGCGACGGAGTTTCAAGACTCCGTCGCATCACTTTTCTATTGCGACTTTCGAGGTGGTAGGATTTCTATGGACACGGATAAAAAAATGTTTTGCCCTTCAAGTAGGGATCGTCCACATTTGCTCTTTTTTGGTGATGGTCCTTGGGTGGTGGAGCTCCAAGGCTGTTGTGGTTTTACGTTTTGAAATGGCGGCATTGGTTATGGTTCGAAAGTTGTAACCTGGCAACTATCGGCGTTAACTGACCGTGAACTTCGATTGGATCTATTTGACTTAGCGCTATGGCCTCGGTTGTACCTTTTGATGGAGTTTGCGTCTACCTCGTGAAGTGACAAGTGATTGCCGAAATCAGGTTCGGCATCGGCTTAAATCGTAATCGTAGCATCAATTTGAGCCCAGATAACTTTCATCGCCGTGCCGATTAAAGTATCGATTGGGAAAGTCGTCACATTTTTTTGAGTCCGACGGCTCTTGGTCGCAAGGGTTTGACCAACTGTTCGTCAAGGCGAGACTTTGAAGTCGACGAAATTTCAGTCGAGGATTCGAGTTGAATCGCCCTTTGGTCCTTTATGAAATAGTAAATAGACCTGCGCTATTTCACGCGCTTGGATCTACCAGATGCTATTGCATGCCGGGATATATGACGTATGCGAGATCCCAAACTGAGATTTCTAATTCAGTTTGCTACAGGTTTAAAGTTAGAAAGCAGATAAAGATATGAAAGCAACAAAGATTTACGCAGCAGGAGATGTACGGGTTGAAGAGGTTCCCGATCCCAAAATTGAGGTTCCTACCGATGCGATAGTGAGTGTTGTAACCGCATGCATCTGTGGGAGCGACCTTTGGCCATATCGCTCTTTACCGCCGGTAGCAGCTGGACAACGTATCGGCCACGAATTTCTAGGGGTGGTCGAAGACGTTGGCAAAGAGGTTAGAGGTTTGCGTCGCGGGGACTTGGTTGTGGCGCCCATTGTTTAGTCAGACAATACCTGTGATTTCTGCCGTGAAGGGCTGCAGACTTCTTGTCTGCACGGAGGTTTCTGGGCCAACAATGGTGTTGACGGTGGGCAAGGAGAGGCGGTTAGGGTCCCTCATGCCGATGGAACCCTAGTAAAGTTATCGGTTTCGCAAGATTCGGAGTTAATACCAGCTCTACTTTCGCTCTCTGACGTTCTACCGACGGGGTATCACTGCGCCCATAAGGCCGGAGTTTCAAAGGGATCGACCGTGACAGTGATTGGTGACGGCGCAGTCGGTCTTTCTGCTGTTATCTCCGCATAGAGGTTAGGCGCCGAGCAGATCATCCTCATTGGGCGCCATAAGGATCGCACCGATCTAGGACTTAGATTTGGGGCGACCGATATCGTCGCCGAACGCGGTGATGAGGCGATTGCCAGGGTAATGGAGTTGACAAAGGGAGAGGGCACCCACAAGGTCCTCGAGTGTGTGGGCCTCGATGATGCGATTGCGACCGCATTTGCTGTAGTTCGCGCCGGCGGAGTTGTGAGCAGGGTTGGTGTCCCGCAATACGGTACCGTTCCGATGGACCGAAGTGTCTTTCTGAGAAATATCACCTTGACCGGTGGAGTCGCAACGGCTCGAGCATACATCGAGGAGCTGTTGCCAGATGTCCTGGACGGAACTATTGAGGCAGGCCTAATCTTTGACAAAGAGGTGGCACTAAAGGACATTGCAGTTGGATACGAAGATATGGCTGAGCGACGAGCGATTAAGGTGCTGGTAAAGCCTTGATTGCGAGCATTTTGTTGAGTGATAGTTGCGGTTAGAAGTAAAAGTTGTGGAGCCATCTTTCGCTGACTTTCGATCACCCATGATGTAAAGTTGGTTGGCTCTTCGTTGCAATCAAAGGTTTATCGTTGCCAGTTCAATCAACGTCGAATTGACTCGCTCCCAACCTCGTCGCGTGGAACTCTGAATGAACTCCACGCCTAACTTGAATTAGTTCTCTAGAGGTCGAGTCAAAAAACGTAAATCTACACAATCAAGTCACGGTTGATTGTGTAGTAACGACGATTCTAGGCTTTGGAAAGTTGCCTCGATTCTGTAGATTGGATGTAAGTAGTAGTTGAACCTGGGGTCGATGATAGGTGGCCATTACCAATGTTCAATGGACTATGGTCCATGACTTAGTTGAGGTGTACTCTTTTCCCAACGGGTCGGTTTTTTGAAATCGAAGTCGACCCGCCGCATTTGGATATTGTTCAACTAAGTGGTTTTTTGTGACGGGTAGCATACTGAGCAGACTTTCGATCCGAAGGCTTCTCTGGCCATTCCGAGGTACTTTTAGTGGGTTGGTTGTCGATTGGAAGTGGCACTGTTAGGTGCTAATTTTGGCAAACTATAGAGATGAACTTCAATTTTGATTTTCACTAGTCAAGGGGAGGCAACAAATGGAGCTCAATAGGAATAGCGCTACATTGAAAGGGCCAAATGAGATGTTTACCGGCGACGTCTATATTGATCGCCTCTCAAATGGTAACGATCTCTCCCCGATGTCGGTTGGGGCAGTGCACTTTACTCCTGGATCAAGGTCAGCTTGGCACTCGCACCGAGGTGGCCAGACCTTGTATGTAACCGAAGGTCGCGGCCTAGTTCAATCCCGCGGCGGAGATGTTGTAAAAATTAAGGTCGGGGACGTAGTCGTAGCAGGGGATGGCGAAGAGCATTGGCATGGATCCGATCCGGACCACTTTATGACTCATATTTCGATGACCATTGGTGAGGCTACATGGGGACCGCATATTACAGATGGCGAGTACTACGGTACTCAAAAGTAGATGCGATAATCAGGTCACCAAAGGTCTTTGCTAATACCTATATAGAGACTTTGCTTTGGATCTTTGGTGAGTTCGATGGATACCTTTGGCCAAGTGTTGCTTTCAATTGCTTGAACCAAGTGGTTGACGACGTTTATCGATACGATTCAATAGCAGATCGAAAAGATAATTACCTCGAAGATTTCATTGCGGGCATCTCGGGAGGTAGATCTTCTTGGTTGCGATTGGCTACTTTGTAGTTAGCGCTTCCGGTTGTACGGCTCTCCGATTTGCTCCGCGAGCCGTTTGCTTGCACCTATTGAATTGGCTCGGCTGAAGTGTCCGCTGTGCCAAGCCCTAATAGGCTTTTGGTCCGATTCCTATAATCGCAGGGAGTTGATTTTGAGTCAATCGAGGGATACCAGGAAAAAAAATTGGCAAATTTCGCTGAGACATTTCCCCACTACAACCAATCTTTCTGCAGCTAGAGGGCGTGTGGCTCACGGAATTTTAAGTAGTAGGATCTTCGAATACCAACGATGTGATTTCGCCTAACATCTACCTGCGATGGGTACGACCAAGTTAGAGCTAATTTGAGTGAGCGTATGGGAGGTAGCTAGTTGGATTCATTTGTACACCTTCACAACCACACTGAGTTTTCGATGCTCGATGGCGCTTCAAAGATTGAAGCAGCCATTGCAGCAGCTGTTGCAGATGGTCAAAGTGCCATGGCAATTACAGACCACGGCAACATGTATGGTGTTCTTCCCTTTTACAGCGAAGCTCGTAAAAAGGGAGTAAACCCCATCATCGGGATCGAAGCTTATATGTCGGGTGGTTCTCGCTTTGACCGTCCGTCGCGTCGTGGCAAGGTGGACGAGTCCAGTGAATTTAGCGCTACTGAGAAGCTCTACTACCACATCATTCTTTTGGCCGAAAACAATGCGGGCTACCATAATCTGATCCAGCTCTCTTCTCTGGCTTACCTCGAGGGCTACTACTACAAGCCAAGAGTTGACTATGAGTTGCTCGCTAAGTATTCAGAGGGTGTCATAGCTACAACTGGATGTCTTGGAGGGTTGGTTCTTCAAGCGTTGGCTCGCGATGATATCAAGGGTGCATATGAACACGCCAGTACTCTAAAGGACATCTTCGGAAGAGATAACCTCTTTGTTGAGGTCCAAGACCATGGACTTGAGCTCCAGCGTAAGACTAACCCGATGCTAAAGGAGATGGCAAAGAAGCTCGATCTGCATCTTCTTGCCACCAATGACTCGCACTACATCTCAAGAACTGATCACGTTCACCACGACGCCCTTCTTTGCGTCCAGACCAATGCTACCCTAAGTGACCCAAATCGCTTCAAGTTCGAAGGTGACGAGCACTATATCAAGACGGCTCGGGAGATGCGTGACCTCTTTGCTGAATTTGAGGGGGCGTGTGATAATACCCTTTGGATCGGCGAGCGCGCCAAGGTCGAGATCGAATTTGGTAAGCCAAGATTGCCCGAATTCGAAGTTCCAGAGAAGTTTCGTCTAGCCACATACGATGAATCTGCCTCAAACTATCTCAGAGAGCTCTCCTACGAAGGTGCGCGCAGTCGTTACGGAAGCGAACTTCCACCCGAGGTAGTCGAACGCCTCGACTATGAGCTAGACGTAATTGGGCGGATGGGATTTAGCGCCTACTTCCTAGTGGTGTGGGATCTTATTAGATTTGCAAAGAGTCGAAAAATTCGGGTAGGACCTGGTAGAGGATCAGCGGCTGGATGTTTGGTGGCCTACACCTTGGGAATAGTTGACCTCGATCCGATCAAGTATGACCTGCTCTTCGAGAGGTTTTTGAATCCAAGTCGAGTCTCTATGCCAGACATCGACATGGACTTCGACGAACGTTATCGCCAAGACATGATTCGTTACGCCTCGGAGCGTTACGGCAGCGATCACGTGGCTCAGATCGTTACATTCTCTAAGATTAAGGCTCGAGCAGCTGTGCGAGATGCGGCGCGTGTCTTGAACAAAGACTATGCCGTTGGAGACAAGGTAGCAAAGGCGATGCCGCCGTTGGTAATGGGTAAAGATACGCCCTTGGCTGCCTGTCTAGAGCTAAAGCCCGGATACGAAAGTGGTTATGCCGCCGCTAGTGAACTGCGCAAGATGATCGAGACCGATAGTGATGTCCGCGAGGTTGTTGATGTGGCAAGGGGGCTCGAAGGGCTACGGCGTCAAGATGGCATACACGCCGCGGCCGTCGTGATTACCCATGAGCCCCTTACCAAC
The DNA here is from genome assembly GCA_021805205.1 of Actinomycetes bacterium. GTDB lineage: Bacteria > Actinomycetota > Acidimicrobiia > Acidimicrobiales > Acidimicrobiaceae > Acidithrix. The sequence continues at coordinate 49,563 of JAJZFV010000037.1, forward strand.
TACCTTCCGATCCAGCGGAAGGGAGATACTGCACCAAATGGCGAAGCCGCACCAGTCGTAACTCAATATGAGATGCACGGAGTGGAAGATCTCGGCCTTTTGAAGATGGACTTTCTCGGCCTTAGAACGCTCTCGGTTATCGATCGCGCACTTGAAATAATTAAAGAGACCACCGGCGACGAGGTCGACATCGATAATGTCGCGCTCGACGATGAAAAGACCTTCAAGATGCTTCGAGACGCCGATTCGATCGGAGTCTTCCAGTTGGAAGGCAATCAAATGCGGGCCCTGATGCGATCGTTGGCTCCAACTCGATTCGACGATATTGCGGCGCTCGTGGCACTTTATAGACCGGGGCCGATGGCTGCAAACATGCACAACGACTACGCCGATCGAAAGAATGGCCGAACCGAGATTAAGTACAGCCACCCCGACTTAGAAGAGATCTTGAGCGACACCTACGGCCTAATGATCTATCAGGAGTCGGTGATGCGAGTCGCCCAAAAGTTTGCCGGTTATACCTTGGCGGAGGCGGACGACCTCAGAAAAGCGTGTGGAAAGAAGATCAAAGAGATCATTCAGGGTCACAGGGCTAAGTTCGTTGAAGGCTGTGCAAGAAATGGATATGGAGAGGCCCTCGGTACTGAACTCTTTGACATCATTGAACCCTTCGCCGACTACGCCTTCAATAAATCTCACTCCTATGGCTATGGATTTGTCTCGTACCAGACCGCGTACCTCAAAGCAAACTATACAGAGCAGTATCTTTGCGCCTATCTAACCTCGGTAATGGACGATAAGGACAAAGTTGGAATCGTACTGTCGGATGCTAGAGAGCACGATATCGTCGTTCTGGTTCCAGATGTAAATGAGTCTCGTAGCGACTTTTGGCCAACCACCTACGATGGCAAGAAGGCTATTCGTATTGGCCTAGCCGGTATTCGTAACGTCGGAGACGGTGTCTCTGAGTTGATTGTGAAGGAGCGCTTAGAAAACGGGCGCTATAAGAATCTAAGCGATTTTTTCATGCGGGTGGATCTGTCACTCCTGAATAAGAGAGCCATTGAAGCGCTGATTAGGGCTGGAGCATTTGACTCGTTTGGCCATAGCCGCAGGGGATTGTTGGCGATCTTTGATGGACTAGTCGATAGAGCTATTCGTAAGCGGCGTGAGATCGCTGAGGGAGTAATGGGCCTCTTTGATGCTCCATCTATAGATGACTCGCCAACATCGGTGGACCTCGAGATAGTTGTTCCCGATGACAAAGACGTCATGAGCGATATTTTGGCGATGGAGCGGGAGATGCTTGGTATGTACGTCACCGATAATCCAATAGCAATGGCTCAAGGGATCATCCGTAAAAGGGTAGCGATGACGATTGGTGAGCTGGTTGAGGCTAAAGCCAATGGTGGGGGACCCGAGGATGGAAGCGTAATCGAGCTCGGCGGTATTATCTCAAAGTACTCGCTCCGTCTTACCAAGAAGGGCCTTCAGATGGTAAGGTTCGTCTTGGAAGATACAACTGGTTCTATCGATGTTATGGTCTTCCCAAGATCTGTAAATGAGCAATTTACTAGGCTCCGTGACGACCTTATAGTCTTTGTCAGGGGAAGAGTTGATACTCGCGACGATGAATTGAAGATTTCTGCGATCTCTTGTGAGGTGGTCAATGTGGAGCAAAAGTCACGAAGCGAGTTGACGATTCGTATGGATATTGAAGACCTTGATAGCTCACTGTTGCAAAATCTTGCAACAGTGATTTCGCGCCATAGAGGTGAAATTCCTGTCTTCCTAGAGGTTGCTGGAATGCGTGCAGACCTAGGTTTAGACTTTCAAATCGATGGTGAAGACGAGTCATTTATGGGTGAATTGCTAGAAGTTCTTCCAGCTGACAGCTTTGCTTGGAGTTGATGGATCCGCCTAAAGGCGTGTAAGTGAACTTAAGCGACCATACAAAGACTAGGATGTATATGGCGTTCGCATCCGCATTCGGTCTTTGCTCAAGGAGAGTCTCGAAGGTATGTCATTCGAAATTATTACCCGTGATTGCAGTGTTCTAAGCGATGGAGAATTAAGTCAAATGGCTGACTTAGTTGCATCGAATGAGGCCAACATTGACTTCGGGTACTTGTCGAAGGCCAGAGAAGAGTGGGTTCTTGTTACTGAAGTTCGTGATGGAGCGAAGTTAGTGGCTTTTTCCTTCTATACGCTCGAGCGGATAGGCGGCACTCCTGCAATTATCGTTGGTGTTCTTTGTGTGGACCACAACATTAATGCCAGAGATGGTCTATATGCTCTCCGGCAGGGCCAGTTCCGTAAAGCACTTCTAGCCTTCCCAGACGAAGACGTCCTAGTTGGAGCCAAGTTGGCCAATAACGGCGGATTTGAAATCTTTGAAGAACTCGTTGATATCGTTCCCCGACCGGGCCACAAGACATCAGGTGAAGAGCGGGCTTGGGCCAGAAGATTGGCCAAGCGATATGGCGGTGAGAATCGAGTCGATGATCGAAGCTTTATCTTCTCTGGAAGCAATGAAGTCTGTGGATATGCAGCATACGAGCCAAATTCGCGCTCTGACCAATTCGCAGAGTTTGAACAATTCTTCGCTAGTCTAGACCGAGAACGCAATGACACTTTGATTGCATTCGGTTGGGTTATGGCTGAAGAGCTGGTAAAGTTCCAAGTCATCGACGACTAAGGAGATTGCGAGTTACTTTTTTAGGTTGGTTAAACCTTGGTTAAAGTTGCGACCTGTAAATTTTGTCTAGATCCTCTACGTCTAAAACTTTTTACCTAAATTAGTTCTCTGGGCAAAAGTTAGTTATCGGGTAAGATCCATCGACTGTAAGGCTCCGATCGCATATGCGATCGGAGCCTTTTATCTTTAAATCGGTGGTTCTTCTCAATCATGCTCTTGTCGGTTGATATCGAACGCTACCTCAGCTATCGCGATCTCTCAAGGTTGAACTCGTAGGGCATCGTCGCTTTTTGCTTGACGCAAAGAGTAAAAAGTATCCCTTTAGGTAACGATCAAAAGCGAAAAAATAACTTGGTTGTTGTTATCTCTTTTATTCCGATGGCATAGGTGTGATTTAAAGGAACCGAGTCCACGAGCTAAGTTCGATTCTGACGGGTTTTTCATTTATTTTTGGTGTAATGTAAAGTTTGGTTTACATTTATGGAGGTAATGGTGTCGAATCGGGTGGCCCAAAGGAGGCGCGAGTTAGAGCTAACCCAAGCTCAACTCGCAACACTTGTTGGCCTCTCTCGTCAGTCCATTTCGGCAATTGAGTCAGATGGCGAATCACCACGGCTACAAGTGGCCAAGCGTCTTGCAGCGGCTCTAGAGACCTCTCTCGACTATCTCTTTGGTAGCGAAGAGGAGGCGCAAGTTGCTACTGGTATCTACCTTGGTTACCTAAATGGCAGTGCTATTTTCAGAGAGACCACCTCTGCGGTTGTGACCAGTCATTTTCCAAATGCTCTTCGCACGGGAGGATCATCGACGCTTTTGGATCGTCCCTTCGTCTTTGTTGACGGGTGCGATCCTCTCTTGGCCTTCCTCACCAGAATGGTATCGGAAGAGAGCCACTTCCGTTACCTTTGGACCTCTACTACGAACAAGGAGGCGGTTGAAAGTGTGATCTCGGAGCGTTGCCACATCGGATTGGTTCACTTTGGTGAGGAGAATTGGATCAATAATCTTCCCGATGGTTTGACCTCGTTTGCGTTAGCCGATTGGAACTTAGTCCTAGCTACTAAGCGAAATTCGATCTATTGCAATATTGACCTCTCATCATTAGGGGACGAGGCGATCCGCTTCGCACTTCGCAAGAGAGGTTCTGGAGTACGAGGCTTCTACGATTCAATCGTAGGCGGATCTTCGGAAGCCGCTGAGACCTTCGATAGCCATCAAGATGTTGCCAATGCAGTGCGGTTCGGAACCTATGATGCCACCTTGACGATGGAGTCGATCGCAGTGAACGCCGACCTTGGATTTAAGGTGGTACAAGCCCAAAGATCGTATTTGGTTGTTCGGAATTGTAACTTCGAACTTCCCGAAGTACGGCTCTTTGTTGAGATGGTGACCAATAGAAGGTTGAAGCGTAAGATCGACCTTCTTGGCGGATATAGCTCAATCTAAACATAATCAAATATGTTCATGCGTACGAAAACGATAACAGTAACAATAGCGAGAAATAAAAGTTGATTTCTTCAAAGTACTTTACAAGAGCAAGAGCCGGTGTTTTTTTGACCGCGGCGGCCGCTACGGTTGTATTATCAGCCTGTGGAAATGGATCTGCAGCTAGTGGATCGAATGCGACCACCGCTACAACCTCAAGCCCCCCTCTTACGTCAATCGGTGGTACGGTTCGGGTTGCCTATGCCGGCTCTTTAGTTGGAGCTATGGTAAACGACATTGGCCCGGCCTTTGAAAAGGCGACTGGCATCTCCTTCTCCGGAGTTCCAGGAGGTTCGACCGGATTGGTGAATCAAATCAAGACGGCACCAAGCCAATTCGACGTCTTCATTTCGGCCTCGAAGAAGGCTAACGATCCACTCATGGGTGCCGCAAATGGAAATTTGGAAAATTGGTATATAACTTTGGGTTCATCTCCACTGGTTGTTGGCTATAGCCCGAGTTCGCCCTTCGCAAGTCAATTCAAGAGCTCGAAGTGGTATCAGGTAATGGAGCAGCCTGGAATCAAGATTGGCCGAACCGATCCTGCGACTGACCCCAAAGGTATTCTCACCGAGACTCTAGTAACCAAAGAAGGGCAAGCTCTGTCGCAACCGAATCTGGTTAGCAAAATCCTTGGTCCAGTTGAAAACCCAGCCCAAGTATTTCCGGAGCAGACCCTGGTGGCTCGTCTTCAGGCTGGTCAGTTAGATGCAGGATTTTTCTATACCAATGAAGCGGTACTTGCTCATATCCCATATGTTTCAACTGGCTTAAATCTCGGTGCGTCATTTACCATCTCGATTCTTTCATCGGCGGCAGATAAGGCTCAAGCGGTCGCATTCGTCAACTTCATCTACTCAAGTGCTGGCCAAGCCCTTCTAAAAAAAGTCGGAGTGTCTCCCGCTCCTGCGGTTGTAACTGGAAATCTAGCGGCGGGCCCATCGGGGATACAGATTGCACAACCCTAAGCACCTTTTGAGATCTTCTGAGGAATTTGGAAATAGATTCCATGGTATTTGATTGAAAAAATCAATTTCGAATTCCACTGGTTGCAAATCGCTGGTGTTACCTAACCTATAGTTGGAGAGGGTAGTAGTGCGGAAATAGGTAAATTTACGGGCAAAGGAGCGAGCATCTTCAGACGTTGGTTGATAGGCGGAGCGCTATTTGTTTCAGCCGCTTTTATCGCAGTTCCAGTTGGTGCCCTCGTGGTCTACTTTTTTTACCACCATCAACTACCGCTCGCTCCCTCCGACTTTATAGCTGCGTCGATCGATTCGGCGATACCGTCGATAATATCGATTCTGCTATCGTTGCTCCTCGGCCTCTTCTCGGGATACTACCTGGCGACTCGTAGTAATCGGATTGCAAAGCTAGGCACCCTCCTCTTTCGAATTCCCCTTGGAGTGCCCCCCTTAATTGCTGGAATCATGTTGTTGATTTCGCTTGGTCCAAACTCGCCGATCGGAAAAGTTTTTCATGGACGATTGACTGACTCTTTGGTTGGGGTAACCATCGCACAGCTCTTTGCGGCGCTTCCATTTACGATCGAGGGATTCCGCGGAGCCTTCGCTCTCCTCGAGACTGAGGCTCAGGTAGTTGCCGATTCGCTGGAGATGAGCGAAGTAACCCGCTTGCTAGTTATCTTTACACCACTTATCTGGCCCTCTCTGCGGTCTACCTTGGTTAGCAGCTACTTGAGGGCCTTCGGTGAGTTCGGCGCGGTACTTATCGTCGCTTATTCTCCAGCTTCACTACCGATCTATACCTATGTTTCATTTGAAGGAAGCGGTCTACCAGCGACAGTTATACCGGTCGTAGCTACATTACTGATATCAGGCGTTTTGGCATTTCTTATCTCTAAGGTGAACTGGCCGAAATCGATCCGTCTTTGGCAGCTGTCGGGGTTGCTTAGACACCGCAGTCGTAGAGATCCAACCGTGGGGGGAGAGGTGGCTGTAACCATAGAGGGGAAAGTTGGTGATTTCGTTATTGACATGCACCTTGCGATTACTGAAGGAGCGACCGCCATCGTTGGCCCTAGTGGGTCGGGTAAGACTCTCACACTGCATTCGCTTGCCCACCATAGAGTCGACGGGTTGCAAGTAGAGCTGGAACCCCGTGAGAGCTCTTTTACGCGGCGGATAGGTTACGTCCCTCAAAAGGGTGGCCTGTGGCGTCACTTAACCCTTCGAGAAAATATCGACCTAGCGCTGTCGATCGCCGACTCGCAATACACAACTGATCAGCTAATAGACCTCTTTGGGGTGAGAGGATTTTCCGATGCTCCAGTTCCGTCGCTTTCGGGAGGGCAATATCAGAGGGGGGCAATAGTTAGAGCATTTGCCTCAAATTCAGAGGTGATGATCCTCGACGAACCCCTTTCGCAGATTGACGTGGCACGTAGACGGGAGGTGATCGACTTTATCTCAGAATATGTAGTCCCTAGGGTAAGGTATCTGGTTCTGGTTACTCACGATATCGACGAGGCAATACTTCTAGCTGACTTTGTGAACATCGTAAGTGCAGGTAGGGTCGAAGGACGTGTCGCTACCACCAAGGTTCTTACTGCCACTATGTCTAGGGCTTCGGCAAGTGCACTAGGGTTCGTTAACTTCGTGGAGCGAGAGGGTTCTCGGTTTGCATTTTTAGAGTCTGATGCCAAGATAATTTCTACCGACGAGGCTGAGGTGCTAGACGGTGGCGACTTCATAGTCATTGGCGATCTTCAGGTTGATCGCATTGTACATACAACTAAAGGAAAGGTTGCGAATCTTAGAACTAAGGGTGACCTCAAATTTGTGTCCCGCTTCAATGTTAAGATCGAAGACGACGGCGATGAAACTACGTCCAAGGGAGACGTTGTCGCAATTTCGGTTCCAAGAAAGCGACTCGCCTTGATAGTCGACTAGGTCTGCCACTTCTCGGAAATTGATCTACAGGTTTCTTATCCGAAGCACCTGGGATAGTTTGTTATGACTTATTTGGAAAACTTGCCTTAGCTGTGAGCAATAATTAGCGACTCTGCCACTAGCCCTGCTCTGCAATCCCGATTTTTGTGGGTTTTGCGAGTAGATCGATCGAGTTGTTTTCTTCGGTTATGGCGGATTTAAGATCGCACTAAAAACTTAGAAGGAGCCGTTGATTTAATCGGAGTATATGATTTGCTTGATTCTTCAATAGATCATGGCTAGGCTCGGCGAATTTAGCGGAAAGAAAGGTAAATTGACGACTCTTCTCAATTACATAAATTCCCTCAAGTGGTTTGGGTTAATTCTTTTCGTGATGATATTTTTCAGGCCACAGGTCATCGGCATTTTAAATCGCCTTACGTCATTTAAGGTGAGCGTTGGTGGGGCCCAAGTCGAAGTTGACTCGTCAGCTCCAACTGCCACTACTTCACCCAATAGTGAAAAGGAAAAACCAGCGGTATTCGATTCCGCGGGCCATCAAGTGGGTGCGACCTTGCACCAGACAAGTTATGTGGCTCGCCCATCTCAGTCAAAGCTTGAAATTAGGGTGGCGCGTTGGATTTCAACTGGAGGCAACCTCTTTGTTGAGTTTGAAGCTATAAATCAAACTGGAGATGAGATCGCAAACTTAATTGCAACCGCCACCCTGACGATCGGCGAAAGCACCTTCGAAAACATTCACCTCGCATTCCCGGGTAATGTTGCAAACGGGGGCACGGTGTATCAGATCTCCTTTGTAACTGACTCTGCTGATATCGATGAATCGTCAGAGATGGCTATCGACGTTAAATCCATCAGTAGATATTCAATTGTGAGGTGACCTTTGAACCACCCTTCGCCTCCGATTCCACGGTTAGCGATTGAAGTGTTGTCAAAGGCCTCGTTCGAAGGCGTTGATTGGTCAATTTGAGGTAGCTCGTAGCAGCCTGGTATGTGACTGTAAAGACGGTCCGATAAGTACAAACTAAGCCACCCTTTAGAACCTTCCTGTTACGACGGCAGTTATAGTTTGGGCGGTGCTCAATCCTGTGACAACTTGGACCCATTAGATCATATCTAGGCCACGTCTGAATTTTAGGCTTGATAAGGTCTTTACGGATGGTGATTTAAGCTGAGCGAAGATAACTTTAAGAATGAGGCCGAACGAGAGAAGAAGCGGTACGAGTGGGAGGAACCTGGCGCTTACGAGGTGGCACCCAATGTATTTAGAATCCCTCTTCCGCTTCCAGGAGATACCCTGCGAGCTGTAAATGTCTACCTGCTCCTCGAAGCTAATAGTGCGGTTCTAATTGATTCGGGGCAATTCCTTGAGGTGGCTAGGAAGCAACTAGAGCAATCCCTTGGATTGGTGGGGGTTGAAGTTGGGGATGTTTCAGAGTTTCTCATAACCCATATCCATCGAGATCACTACACGCAGGCAGTGGCACTTCGACGTGAATTTAAGAGCAGAGTTCGAATTGGAATTGGGGAGAAGTCATCATTCGAAATAATCGAGAGACGTATCGAAACCTCCTTTGAAAGGCAGTTCGGTCTTCTAAGCGCCTGCGGAGCGGATGATCTTTACAAAGAAGCACGCGTCTTCTCTAGGGGCGACGATGAGATAGCAAAGCTGTACGAGAGGCCCGACGACTGGCTCTATGAAGGAATGGCTCTTCAAATTGGTGGCCGTACTTTAGATGTCGTTGCCACCCCAGGCCACACTCGCGGACACGTCGTCTTTCACGACAGGGAGGCAAAGCTTCTCTTTGCCGGTGACCATGTGCTTCCCCACATAACCCCATCGATTGCACTTGAAGCAGATCGACCACCCCTTCCCCTCGGTGACTACTTGGGATCCTTGGCCAAGGTAAGGCAGCTTCCAGATGCTCGACTTTTGCCCGCCCACGGGCCCGTTATCGAAAGTGGCCACCTTCGAATCGATCAATTGATCACCCACCATGACCTCCGCCTTCGTCAAACATACGACGCACTTGGAGATCGTCGCTGTAGCGTCTATGAGGTAGCTCACATACTGAAGTGGACTAGACGTTTGAGGGACCTTTCGGAGATGGACCTCTTTAATAAGATGCTCGCGACCTTTGAGACAAAGTACCATCTCGATCTCCTCGTTGCTATGGGAATGGTAATTGTCGCCGAGGAGGAGTCGATCTTGACCTACTCGAAGAGCGGTCGAGCCTACGACGTAAGTTTGAGATAGTTACCGCTTGCTGATAAGAGGTGTCGAGTACTTTAATATCCGGCACGGTATGGTGGCGATATCTCGAAGTAGCCCCTTTTAGCCAGCGAAATTTTGGTATTGTCTCATACCTTCATCTCCTCTACCTTGGTAAGTGGAAGATTATCCTCTTGGAAATCTCGAATCATGTGAGCTTTGCTACTTCTCTAGGCTAACTTTGGTCTATGGGCGAAATTAACTCAGATTCTGTTTTTGTTGAGGATGGCTTTGGCGAGGTGGTCGATGTCTTCCGCAGCCACTTAAAAGATGGACTAGAGGTAGGTGCCTCTGTGGTCGCCTATGTTGGAGATAAAAAGGTAGTAGATATTGCTGCTGGCTATCGTGATATCGCTAGAAGCCAACCGTATACCTCTTCGACTCCGGTGGTGGTCTTCTCATCGACCAAGGGAATTACGGCCATCGCTATCCACATTGCCATCTCTCAAGGGCTAATTAGTTACGAGACTCCAATCGCTGAGGTATGGCCATTCTTCGCACAGGGAGGCAAAGGATCGATCATGCTTGGCGATACCCTCTCGCACCGATCAGGCGTCGCAATCGTGGATAATGATTTCCTTACCCTCCCTGATGTACAAGGTTGGGATTTGGTGATAGAGGCGCTTGAGCGCCAGGTTCCTATTTGGGAACCGGGTAGTCGCCACGGATATCACCTTCGAACCTTCGGCTGGATCCACGGTGAGGTGCTTCGTAGACTCTATAACAGAGATGTCCCATCAATCTTTAACCAACTAATTGCGGTTCCCCTCGGTGTTGAGCTCGACCTATCTTGGAGTCAAAAACTCGATGGGTCGATCGCGGAGATTGTTACTGATCCACCTTCGGTAGATGTTGAAGCACAAATCGATCTCGAAAGAGAAGCTGGACTATCTCAGTATTCAATAAGTGCGATTCATGGCCCGGGAAGACTCTTTGCCTATGATCAACGATGGAATGAAGTTGGGTATCGATCCTTGGCCATGCCCTCCTCGAGCGCGATGATATCTGCCGAGACACTGGCAAGTATCTACAAGGGGGTTGTCAGCGGTCACAACGGGATAAAGCTTCTCAGTGATGAAATCATTAAAGAGGCGATCAGAGAGCGCTCCCGTGGAGTCGATGAAATTCTAGGTCGGGAGACGGCATTTGGTATGGGCTTTGCCCTTGCGCCGATGATCGGAGAGTCGCTTCCTCCAAGTGCCTTTGGCCATCCAGGTGCTGGTGGAAGTCTAGGCTTTGGTGATCTTGAAGCCGAAGTTAGCTTTGGCTATACCATGAACAAGATGGCAAGCGCTCTGATTAACGATCAGCGTTCCAACGAGCTTGCGGCGGCACTCTATCGCTGCCTTTAAACATTTGTTCCGCTGGTATCGGCTATCTACAATCGATATCTCGCAATTCGTCGAACGATAAGATGAGCCATAATCGGTGGTCTTTCCCGGACCTTCTTTCACATATTTAAGCGTCGTGGTCGCCGCTTTTTCAGATTAGTTCCAAGTTGAACAAAGTTAGATGCAATTGGAGTTGCAGTGCTTAGCGATCAGCCGTGCTTCTAAAGGTGGTATTTATGGCAGTGTTCAAAGTGGGCAAAGAGGGCAAAGAGGGCAAAGAGGGCAAAGAGGGCAAAGAAGGCAAAGAAGGCAAAGAGTCGAAGATCGAGTTTTAGTACTTGCGGCCCATGGTGTAGAACTCTCTGTTCGGCCGTAGTTGAGTAAAGCCTGCGATTCGATTCGACATAGCAAACATTGCGCTTATAGCTCCAATATCCCAAATCTCATCATCGGTGAGGCCGACGGAGTAACATGCGTCGTAGTCTTCTTCGTCGATAGAGTCGGCCGAGACTGCAACCCTTACTGCAAAGTCGCAGATAACCCTTTCTCTTTCGCTCAATTCCGCTAGGCGATAGTTAGTTGCAATTTGGTCGCTAATGGTGGAGTCTTTGGAGTAGATCCGAAGAATGGCTCCGTGTGCTACAACGCAGTAGAGGCAGTTATTTTGTGCCGAGGTAACGACGACGATCATCTCTCGCTCTTTTTTGGAAAGTCCACCTTCCTTCGACATTAGGGCGTTGTGGTATGCGAAAAATGCTCGAAATTCATCGGGTCGCAGTGCAAGCTTGGTAAAGACCGCCGGAACGAAGCCTGTCTTGTCCCCTACTGTGATGATCGTCTCGCGAATGTCTGGCTCTACATTATCGAGGTTTACTACTTCGTCTATGAACTTTGGGTACATCTAACTTCCTCCAATTGGCGATCTTATGATCGGGGTGGCTTAGATCAATGAGGTTGCTCAAGAAGTTGGACTCATTTGCTTCAAAGCGCACATCTTGGCTCTATCATATCGAGCAATCTCGGTGAATTTTACTTTGACGATTGCCTTCGCCGGTGCCGATGTACCTGCCACTTGCTTCAAGGGCTATCAGAGCAATAATTTCCTTGGCCGACGAGATCCTTGCAAAGCCACTTTGGCTCAAGTCAACTATAAGATGCGCCAATCTCTTTGTTGGGTTGACTTCCTAGAGGTCTTCAAAGGCAACTGCTAGGGTTCAGGAAGGGCGGTGACCGCTACCTTCTTGCAGTATCCCTTATATACCTTGGCCAGAGCTATAACCAAGAAGGCGGGGCTAAAGCCTAGAACCTCTGCAATCTCTTTGCTTCGATCCATGATCGGACATTCGCGAGGAAAACAAGCTACCACTCGAGGATCACGTATTGGGGTAGTCATTATCACCGATCCAAGGGGATAGGTAACCGATATCCTTGAGCTCTTCGGGTCAATGCCAATAGCGAATTTTTTGCGAATATCTACGATGGTGGTAGACGGTCTGTTCCCATCTAGTTGACCGTATGGAACCGATGGCCCTAGCGATCCCAATAGCGCACTGGTGGCCGAGGTGTCTAGCTCTTCTAAGATCTGGCCTATCTTTGACTTTGAAATCTTTGAGCTATTGGGTTCGATCCTTTCAAAACCAACTAGTTCGGGTCTAGATGGGTCAGCCAGTGCATCTCTCTTGCGCCCGTATCCGGTGAAGGGGGTGTACAGAGGCATGTCACTCGGGAATGGCTCGCTCGACTCAATACGCAAGATTGATCGATGATCGATGCTTAGTGCGAAGATCTCACTTTGAAGGTGGCCCAAGTAGATGAATTCGTTGGACTGATTTGCCTCGGCTTTAGCCATTACGCCTTCCAGTCTTTTCAAGTTGCAATGTGGTTTCTAATGTGCCACCCTCGCTGATTGGAAGCTGGCAGGCATAATTTACACAGATATATGCCAAGTTTGGATCTCGATATGAATAGAGGGGACCACTTTTGTCGTCTCCGGTAGCGATCAAAGTTCCGGCTCTAAAGTAGCGGCGCAATTTATCTACGAGATCTCCTTGATAGGCGGTGACGACTATCTCGGAGGGTTCATTCGCTAGACCGAGAATTAGCGCCGTTAGCGGAGCAAAGTGTTCGGGGGTTCGCTGAACTAAGGGTGCGAGGGGCGCAAGTGCCTCCAGCGCTATCTGCTGATACTTGTCTTCTCCAAGGACGTGGTTGGCGAGTAAGAGGCAGCTAATGGCGGTGGCACTGGCTGAAGCGTAGGCACCGTCGAGGTGATCACTGCTTTTGATAAAGAGGCTACTTTGACCCTTTGCGCTTAGTGAGAAGTTTGAGGTTTCCTCGTCGTAGAAGTCTTCGATCATCTTGTCTAAGAGTGGGACTATCTTCGACGGATCTTTTATCTCAGATCCAAGTAGGTATGCGGTCAAATAGGCTTCGATGAAGTTGGCGTAGTCAACGAGTGTTGCCGGTACCTCGTTTGGACTTGCGCCGCCGATACGGGCTGCAACATCGAAGATCTGCGCCCTTTCAACAAGCACCCCGAGACAGCGTTGCGCAGCTTGGGTATACCTCGGTTCGTCAAGTCTAAAGCCAGCTTCGAGTAGGGCAACGATCATCATCGAGTTCCACTCGACGATCGCCTTGTCGTCACGGGCAGGTTTGTTGCGCTTAGATCGGAGTTGGCGCAACTTTTGAAGGCCATCTTGGATGCTTTGATCTCCCTCGATTGACTTTGCATTAGGGCGGTGGATAATGTTGCGCCCTTCAAAATTTCCGGCCTTGGTGATGCCAAGCTGACGTTCGAGTTCGAGGTCTTCCCCTTCGAATGCCTCTCGGATCTCCTCTATTCGAAAGATATAGAAGGCTCCCTCCTCGCCGTCGGAGTCGGCATCGTAAGAGGATACAAATAGACCATCTTCAAGAGTCATCTCATCTAGGACGAAGTCGCACGTCTTTCGTACTACGTACTCGAAGTCACTATCGTTGGATTCGACGAATCCAAGGAGATATGCCCTGACATTTAGGGCCTGGTCGTAGAGCATCTTTTCGAAGTGTGGAACCATCCAGAAGGCATCGGTTGAATAACGTGCAAAACCGCCACCCACGTGGTCGAAGAGACCGCCTGAGGCCGCGAAGCGTAGAGTATGGTTGGCAGCCTCGACTAACTGGTTGGAGATAGTGCTATCTTCGGCTAGGTCCGCGATTTCGTAGATTGCTTTGACCATGTGAGGTTGTAGGAACTTCGGTGCTCTACCGACCCCTCCCCACTCCTTGTCGTACCTTTTAGCGTAGCCACTTCTAAATGAGGTGATAAGAGCGTCGACGTCGATGTCGAGTCCGGAGGTGGTTGCTAGGACGTTCCGTTCCTTGAGTGCCTCGGCTACGTTCGCAGCATTTTCTTCAACCTCATCACGGGATTCGTAAAAGAGGTGGGCCATGGTCTTGAGGACTCGCTCGAAGCTTGGAATGTGGCCACCCTCCCGGGGAGGAAAGTAGGTACCACCGAAGAATGGTTTTCCATCGGGAGTGCAAAAAAGATTGAGCGGCCATCCACCGTGGTCCGCCATTGTAAGCAGAGCATTCATATAGGTGGCATCGACGTCCGGATGCTCTTCTCGGTCTACTTTGATTGCTATAAAGTTCTCATTGAGAATCTCGGCAATCTTTTCGTCTTCAAAGGATTCGTGGGCCATTACATGGCACCAGTGGCAGGAGGAGTAGCCGATAGAGATAAATATCGGTCTATCGAGTCGCTTGGCCTCCTCCAGCGCTTCATTCGACCACGGCCACCAATCGACGGGATTTTCACTGTGTTGTCTGAGGTAGAGACTTGTACTTTGGGCTAGGCGATTTGCCACGCGTACCCCTTTCTTGACATATAGAAGTCTATTTAGAATTACGCCGGCATTGGTGTCTTGACCACAATCGAGCCCTTGAATCTAACCTCGGCGGCGACAACCTGGTAAGTCTTCTGCCTACTTGCCCTTCCCCCTTGACCAACCTAGAGCTGGGGTAGTACCAATGTGCGGAGGTGTTTTGTACGAAAGGAGAAAGATCCCCCCTGATTTCCATCGCCGCTGCTTTACTTTCTTAGAGTTACCCGATAATTTCGCCGCTAAATATCCAAAAAATAACTTTTGGAGTGCCACAATGTAGTGTTACTAAGGCGGAGCATCGGGCGAACCACCGGACGGCACTTGAAGATTACTTTTACAGGAAGTTGAGTTGAATTGAAAAAGCGAAGAGGTATTGTCGCCGCGATCTCGATCCTTTTGGTTCTGATTGTGGCTAGCCTGCTATCCCAACCTATCCTTGATGCACGTATCAAGTCCCGAATAGAGATAGCTGCTCAAAAGGCTCTTAATGTTCAACCATCCGTTACTCTCGGTAGCGGTGTAGCGGCGTTTGAGTTGCTAGATCGAAAGATATCGAGCTTTGAGATATCCACCGACTCATATTCAACTCCGCGCATTTCAAAGATTGGCTTAGTCGCTACCTTCTCCGAGGTCTCACTTCCCCATGGCAACGTCTGTGCCAAGGCAGGTAGCGTTGTAGTAAGTGCCTCCATTGGCGCTTCGTACATCGCAGGTCAAGTTACCGCACGGTTCAAAGCTAAAAGTCAAATACCAATTTCTAAAGTGACCATTGATCAAGGTGGAATAAATGTCGCAGCAGGTCCGGGTGGGGTAGCAACGATAGTCCTCATTCCTAAGGCGTCGGGCCAGAACATAATTCTGAGCGTTAAAACCATACTGCTATTTGGACAGCCTTTAGCTCCATCGCGGGTCGCATCGTTAACGGGGAACTTCCACCAGGTGGTTCCAGTAAATCAGGTTCCAAGATATCTCCATCTAAGGTCCGTAAGCACTTCAACTTCGGGGCTAACCCTCAACTTCAAGGGAGTAAATGCAGTTTTACGCCACGGAAGTAGTTGCCTCTCCTGAGGTTGAATGTATTGAGACGGTACGACTCGCTGATAGTGCTACTGCTGCAATTTAGGGCCAGATACATTACTCGTGGCGACGGTTCTCCGCGTCGAGACAATTTATTTTATTGTCCATTGCGCACTAAAATCCTTCGTAAGTTATGATCGTTTGGGAGGTCAACAACCCCCAAAATCTTTTGATTATCTAGCTTGTATCGTGAAGCTGAGTAGCAGATAATTCTTAGAGAATTCTCAATAAACAATGGCAAAGACGATACCGGTTCATTACTTTTCCATTACTTACCAGCCGTAGTGTATATCTCATCAGCAAGTAATTCGATGGAACGAACTAAAGAGCGTAACAACTACTAAAAGGGGTAATCAAATGACAATCATCGCAGTCAATATCATCGCAATGGCCTTTGCCACCGGCCTTATCGTCCTAGTACTCTCGACCGGAATGCACTTAGAGTACAGGCGAAGCGCCAATAAGCAGACAAAGCGCTTTCACCCATCTACCTACTCCGAGAAGATGGAGCTAGAGGCAAAGAGGTACGAAGAGTCGATCAAGAGCGCCAGATAGATAACTCTCCACATCTAACTACCTAGAAGACTATAGACCAAGGGCCGAGAATTACCTCGGTCCTTGGTCTATGTAACTGGTAATTTGTTTAATTATTCAATGGATAATTTAATAGCAAATACGCCAATCTTAGCTGATGTTTCGATCATTAATTTATCTTCGATGGGTTGACTATTGGAGCTAATCATGATCAGAGCTATGGGAATAAATAAGTTACAGCTTGTACCGTTTAACTTCGATCTTTGTCGTGGACCGAACGAGGTGGTTGTCGCAGAATGCCCCCTTTGCTTTAGCTAACGCAAAGAAGGGCCACCTCGTCGTCAAAGGGTATAGGCGACATAAATCCCAAAGTCTTAGCGAGGGCCCAGAATAAAGACAATTTGTCTCAATTTCCTCGTGGAGAGGATATGGCGCCATCGGTTGATAGCCGAAAGAATCGAATTTTGTTGACCTGAGGCTACCTCTCGGTATAAACCGATGGTTTAGGCGATGCACTTGGCTTTCTTTTGGTCAATTAGGTTCTGGAGATGAGCTCTGGTGAGGTGGAAAAGTACCGACCTTTTCGATGTCGTAACCTTTTGGATAACTTCTTACTTGAGGCATTTCACGTGGCCACTTCGGAGTTTTGCGGGGCGGAAGTTGCTCTACCACCTTCCCGCGCAACTTCAATCCCCAACGAACCAGAGCCTTGAATGTTGGGTTCGGAGAGGGAAATCCAAAGGCATTTAGTAGGGGTTCATCCATCAAGGCATAGGACATCTTGTACACAAGTGACTTTGGAAGCAGTTGATTTGGAGGAAAGGTTGTGAAGAGTTCGATCGTTGAACTGGCCACGTCGGCGCCGCCTTTGTCGAAGGCGAATTTTGCATTCTCGTAGCCATCCAAGAACTCTGTAAACGACTGCCAACTCTCCGGAATCTCTCGAATACCCATGCGGCGTCCCAAGTCGCGGTAGTAGTTGGCGGCTGCAACCTTTTCATTTTCTGACATCGGACGCCAGCCGTAGTCGTCCATCCAACGAATAGGGGTCACTACGAAGGTGCTTAGTACGTACAGCATGTCGTCGTTACTGATGTTGTATGCATTGTGCATCTGGTTCATTCTTCGAAGTGCAGCTAAGCCGTCGCCTTCATTAGGACCATTCTCCAATATTGCATCGAGTACGACTACGGTGTCGTCGTATCTCTTCTGAACCCGGCCAAGCAACTCTCCGGTGTGAGCGAGGAGTGAGCCAATCGTAGGAACGGCGTACGTTCGAAAGAGAGCAAAAGAGAGGGCTTGATTCATATCCCACGGAAATTCGTAAGTGGTCATCAACTTGTAGATCTCACGGTACTGCGTGGTTGGATCGAAGCTTTGAATTTTGTTTAAGTTGTCGAAACGATTCTTACAAATACTGGCCATATCGCTAAAACTACCACCCCAACTTTGTGGAAAGCATAATTTTTAATTGTATTTTTCCTAAAATCACAGTTGCAGAGGCACTCTATGAATCTCTATGTATTGATCGTGTCACCGTTGGAAAGTTGACTGATTGCTTGAAACTTAAAATTTGCAGTTAGGCAGAGTTAAGGTACTTTAGGAAGACGAAAAGTCGCAAAAGAGGAGCCGAGTTTGATGACGCAACGATTTATTTCTCCAAGAAGAGATGACCTCGGTGACGACGGTAAAGAGCTCTACGACACTATCACCAAAGGGCCGAGGGGGACCTCAAGGCAGTACTTTCAACTAGTGCTCGATGACTCTTCGTTGGCGGGTCCTTTTGGAGCAATGCTTCTCTCTCCCAAGATTGGTAGTGGCCTACAGCAGGTAGGGGCAGCGTTACGATTTGGTGGTAAATTGTCACCACGTCAGCGAGAGGCAACAATTCTTCGGGTTGCAGCGAGGAGCGGTGCCAAGTTTGAGGCGATGGCGCACGGCAAGATTGCCTTAGACTGCGGACTCTCGGAAGAGGAGATTGACTCGATAGCTTTAGATCGGATCGATTTATTCGAAGAAGAAGTAGCGGTTCTTCTAAGGGCTGTCGATCAGTTGTTCGACGATGGAGTGATCGACGGCGAGTGTTTTGCTGAACTTAGGAATCACTACGATCAATCGATAGTCTTCGAGGCGATCGTCCTAATTGGGTACTATCGCCTCCTTGCAGATGTGATGAATACCTTCGGGATCGAATGACAGCTTGAGCTCGTCGAGAGGGCCTAAAGTGCCACCTCAAATCGACTTTAGAGTCCTTTCGTTGTAGAAGCTAGGTGTCATATGCGTCTTTCAATGAATCGCGTCCAAATCTTGAGTCGATGTCTAGTGAGAATTGCAAAATCGAGCGCCGTCTACTCATTCGATGTGTAATGCTAAGGCCATGAGTTTTGACTTTTCGAATAAGACAGTTTTAGTTACCGGCGGTTCTCGGGGTATCGGCAGATCGATTGCGGAGCACTTCTACCGTCACGGCGCAAATGTTGTTATCTCGAGCCGTAAGGCCGATTCATTGCGCGAAGTAGTAAGCGAAGTATCTGCCGGCGAAGGCGGAGCAATCGACTTTGTTGCAGCCAACGTCGGCGTGGAAGCCGAGGCCTACAGGGTGGTCGATGAGACCATTGCTCGTTTTGGATCGGTGGACGTACTGGTAAATAACGCTGCTACTAATCCCTACTACGGTCCAATGATCGATATCGACGCCTCGAGGGCGCAAAAGATTCTCGATGTAAATCTCCTTGGAGTGCTTTGGTTTACTCAAGCGGCCTATAGGCGGTATATGCAAGAGGCCCAGAGCACTTCGTCTGTGATCAATATTGCTTCCATCGGTGGAATGTCAGTCGAACCAGGTATCGGCTTTTATAACGTTTCAAAGGCAGCTGTAATTCACATGACAAAGCAGCTAGCAAATGATCTTGGACCAAAGGTTCGAGTAAACGCAATAGCACCCGGATTGGTACGTACCGATTTTGCCAAGGCTCTGTGGGAAAATCATGAAGCGACAGTGGCATCCTATCTACCAATGAAAAGAATTGGTGAACCAGATGATATCGCCGGTGCCGCCCTATTTTTGGGCTCTGACCTTTCGCGCTGGATCACAGGTGAGACGATGGTGGTAGACGGCGGCGCTATGGTTACCCCGTAGAGCCATTACGAGGCTGAACTGAACATCTCGGTCAGCCTCGCACGCTGTACCTTGCCAAGGTCAGTCTTTGGCAGGGAGTCAACTGTGAAGAGGCGTCTCGGCACAAAGTAGCGTGGAAACCTCTCTGTCACAACCTCCTGGAGGGCATCGAGTGTAATTCCTGATCCTTCGTAGTTGGTGATGGCTATAGCCACTATTTCACCAAAGGATTCGTCACGACAGCCAAAGATCGCATACTCCGGTAACTCCAACGCCTCATTGATTGCCTCTTCGATCGCATTTGGAGCTACCTTCTCCCCGCCGGTATTGATCGTCTCAGATATTCTTCCGTCGACCTTGAGTACTCCGTTAACTCCCAATGAACCACTGTCACCGGTGTGAAAGTACCCGTTAGCATCGGTCAAAGGGGTGCCGTCGCGGTAACTTTGAGCTATCATTGGCCCTCGAAGGAGGATCTCGCCGTCTTCAATCTTGATATCAACACCCTCCAGGGCGATTCCGTCGTAGACGCAACCGCTTCCGGTTTCAGTGAGGCCATATGTCACGACTGCGTTTTGGGGTCGCCTCGACGGGGGAGTTCCCGCTCCGAGAAGGATCTTTTCGAACAATGACAGTTCGAGCTTGGTAAGGTTTGCCTTTACCAGTGAAGTGTAGATCGGCACGCTACTGCTGCGAGCCAACTCTTCAAAGGCGGAATAGTCAAATGACTTCAATGTGACGAGATGGTGGTTGGCAAAATGTGACTTGGTTATTGTTGTAAATCCACCAACGTGATTTATCGGAAGGGCATTTATCCATAGACCTTCACCCTCCTTGGCTCCAAGGTATGCCAGAGAGGCTTTTGCCGATGCCTCTAAATTTTCCCAGCTGTGGCAGACGACTTTAGGAAGACCTGAAGTTCCGGAGGTAGTTGCAACGAGGCGGGCGTGTTCGGGAACTGCGTTTGCAATCGTTCTACTCGAAGTGCTGCCCTCGATAACTACTTCAGTTGGGTCAATGACCTTGACGATGGTGTCAACGAAGCTCTTGGGCCACTTTGGGTTGGCTATCGCAACTGCGTTTCCCCCCAACATCTCATCTAGGAGGCGCTTTGCTAGTTCGTTACTCTGCTCTTCAATAAATAGCTTTAGCTTTTTCATCTCAATCTAAGCCTATCGAGGAGAGTTTTTAATTGAGGTGATAATTTCGTCGTAGCTTGTTGTCTGAGTCCTATTGCGATCGGTTTGGATAAGCAATGGACTGGCTTTGTATCTTCTGACTCTCCTGAGGCGGATATCTCGGGATTGGATGGAATTACTATGTTTTGGGATCCGTTTGAGAGATAGTTGATGAAAGAAGGAAGTAGCACGATGAGTAGAGTTCAGTTTGATTGGAAGAGTGCGGGGGAGTACCGTGACATCAAGTACGAACACTTTGACAACATTGCAAAGATAACGATCAATCGTCCCGAGGTTCGTAACGCATTTCGTCCACAAACATTGGTAGAGCTCTCATCTGCATTCGAGGCGGCTCGAAATGATCCATCTGTGGGTGCAATAATCCTCACCGGTGAAGGGGACCTCGCGTTCTGTTCAGGTGGCGATCAGAGGATCCGCGGAGAAGATGGTTACATCGGTGATGACCATTTGGGACAAGCTGGGATAGGTAGACTAAACGTCCTTGACCTCCAGGTACAAATTCGTCGCCTACCGAAGCCGGTTGTTGCTATGGTCGCAGGATATGCCATCGGTGGAGGACACGTACTTCATCTGGTCTGTGATCTCACCATAGCGGCGGAAAATGCAAGGTTTGGCCAGACCGGCCCTCGCGTTGGGTCATTCGACGGGGGCTACGGCTCATCGCTTTT
Organism: Actinomycetes bacterium; assembly: GCA_021805205.1. Classification (GTDB taxonomy): domain Bacteria; phylum Actinomycetota; class Acidimicrobiia; order Acidimicrobiales; family Acidimicrobiaceae; genus Acidithrix. The sequence goes on from JAJZFV010000037.1 coordinate 70,729, forward strand.
AGCTCGTACGATTGGAGTAAAGCGCGCTAAGGAGATCTGGTTCCTCTGCCGTCAATACGATGCCGCAAAGGCTCTTGATTGGGGCCTTGTAAATACGGTAGTGCCAGTAGACAAACTCGAAGAGGAGACGGTCAATTGGTGCAAAGAGATGCTTGCCCTTTCCCCTCTGGCATTAAGGATGCTAAAGGCTTCGTTCAACGCAGCTGAAGATGGCTTAGCTGGTGTACAACAGCTCGCAGGCGATGCAACACTTCTCTTCTACATGACCGAAGAGGCTCAGGAGGGCCGCGACGCATACAAGGAGAAGCGTAAGCCTAACTTCGATCAGTTTCCTCGTAGACCTTAGTTTTACACCTCTCGCCTTCGCCGGTCAACCCTTAGGGCTGGCGAAGGCCGTTACACTTTTGGTCAAAGTTAGTGAATGGAAGACGGTTGTTGAAGTCAAAGTGGATAGCAGGAGCAAGGCCGAGGACGCTGCCCGCAGCGATAGTCCCAGTTGTGGTGGGAAGTGCCGCTGCAAGAGGGGACTTTAACGTAGTTCGTGCTCTGCTAGCAGCGATAGTTGCACTTGCGATTCAGATTGCGACCAACTACGCCAACGACTACTCCGATGGCAAGCGTGGGACCGACGATAAGCGGGTCGGCCCAATGCGCCTGGTAGCGAGTGGATCGGCAACGGCAAAACAAGTCTTGCTAGCAGCTATGGCTGCATTCGCAGTTGCTGGAGTAGCCGGTGCTATCTTGGCGATTCTAACTACCCCTCTTCTCTTTGTGGTTGGAGCAGTTGCAATTGCTGCGGGGTGGTATTACACCGGTGGCAAGCATCCCTATGGCTACTACGGCTTTGGAGAACTATTTGTCTTTATCTTCTTTGGCCTAGTTGCAGTTGTTGGGACCTACTACGTCCAAGCGGGCCACGTCACCTTTGAATCGATCGTTCTTGGAAGTGCCTCTGGCCTTCTAGCAGTGTCGCTCTTGGTGGTAAATAATGTCAGAGATATCGATACCGATAAAATAAGTGGTAAAAGGACGCTGGCGGTAAGACTTGGCGATCGCAACTCTCGAATCTTCTACACGTTGACTGTGTTGGTAGGAATATTGTTGCCGCTGGCACTCATTGGAAGTGACACCTTTGTCTTGCTGGTGATTCTTCTGGTTCCAATCTCCCTGCCGTTGATCCGAAAGGTAATTGGAGGGGCAAAGGGAAGGGAGCTCATCGAAGTCCTTGGTGGAACTGGAAAGTTGCAACTAGCCTTCGCTCTTACAACAGCAGTGGCCTTGATCCTCTAACCTATGGCGTGGTAGATATTTGCATCGATGACCTTGAAAGTACCTTCTCGACCTGCCAAGGCTGTATCTCGGCAGTGGTGCAACAAAGTAACTAAAATTCAAAGTTGCAAATGATGTTTCGAGGTTAATTCTGTTGGAGCCGGTTCACTTTAATATTCGCTGGAGGCAGAGGACGGTAAGGGGCCATCTTTTGAAATAAGCAGTTTGCTCGGACCTAACAAAATATCGCCTAACCGTAACGTAAAAAATACTCTTTTGAAGTGGAGAGATCCATGTCGCAAGTTGCCCTGTTCTTTAGCTCCTTCGGACTTATATTTTTGGGTGAATTGCCAGATAAGACACTCGTCTCATCGATCCTTCTCGCCCGAACATTCTCTCGACGTCTAGTCTTCTTCGCCGCCAGTGCCGCCTTATTTCTACAGAGCGCAATTGCAGCAACCATAGGTTCACTACTTTCGCATCTGCCCACCAAGATAATCTCAAATCTCTCATCAGTGGCCTTCATTGCCCTTGGGCTATTCATGATTGTGCGTGCTATCCGTGGAGACGAGGAGGAAGAGTCGACAATCTCTTCAATCCGAAGGCGATTTTCCGGTCTAAGGCCCTTTTGGTTGATCTTTGTCGTGGTCTTTGTCGCAGAGATTGGAGATATCACTCAGGTAGTTACCTTGAATTTGGTCGCCCACTACCACAGCGCTCTAATCATTGGAGTTGCTGGTGGCCTCGGAATGTCAGCCGCAGTATTTGTAGCAATGGTGGCATCTAAACTTACGGATCGTATCGAGGAAAAGTACATAGAGCTTGTCGCAGCCCTAATCCTCATAGTCTTGGGTGTTGTTTCGCTGATTGGAAATTTAAGGCATTAGCCGGCGAAAAGCACTGGGTAGCACTGGGTAGCACAGCACTTCAAAGCAGAGCCGAAGGCCTATCGAGACTTTTCTTCCCAAGCGATCTCCCTTTAATTTGCATTTAGAAAATTTACCCAACCCGTCGCACTTGGCTCTATGTTTTGCCTCCGTTTACCTCAATTCATCTTCGAAACTTAGAGTGAGAGTATTTGACGCATCGTAGCAGCTAGGGTATGCGACGGATCTTCGACCATCCCCATGCTCCTCCATGCGACGTGCATGTCGGGCCTAACGAGGATTGCGCCATCTTCGTCTACCTCCCTCATCTTTGCAAAGTCGTTGTAGACGTCGCGATAGAGTTGTCCTGGCCCGATGACGTAGCCATCGATCGGGATGGCTAATTCGTCTGAGACCCTCTCACATGCAACTTTCCAAGCAGAACCATTTGTACCCGTAAGCAGCGTAAATCGACCTTTTCCACATATGTCATGGGTCGAAACTTTTTGTTGTGCTTCGTCCACCACCCAAACGTGGGGAAGGCGTGCACCGGGAAAGGTCGTCGGGTGGTAGTAGAGTTCGGGATCTCGCACATAGGGAGGTTCCTCGCTCCCATCACCTGCAACCCCAGACGATCTGTACCTTTGCCCTAGTTCAACGCCATGTGCATTGAACTCATAATCCTTTAGATCAAAGGCATCAACTAGCCTCTGCCTTCTGCTTAGGCCAATTGGCGATTCGTCGTGGAGCTGGGCCATATTTGATCTCATCTCATTCACGTTGGTGGTGTCCGTGACGCCAAGGGCTGAAAGGATGGCGCCAAACTCCTCAATCGACTTATTTGCACGTAGGACAATCTGCTTTCCGATGGGGGCACGCTCTTCCTGATAGCTCGCGAGAAGCCCCTCACCCGCCCTTTGGGTCAATACTAAAGCGAGCTTCCACGCGAGGTTATACGCATCCTGAATCGAAGTGTTGGAACCTAGGCCATTTGAGGGTGGATGGCGATGTGCAGCATCGCCCATAATGAAGACCCGACCGCTCTGGTAGGTGGTGGCATACATTCGATTGTTACCCCAGAGTGAGACCGAGTCGATTATTGGATCGATACTCTCATCACCAACCAAATTACGCACCACTCCCTTGGCGAACTCCTCGTTGACTTCGGGGGGTGGAGCATCGATATCGTAGCCCCAAACTATCAGCCACTCGTTCCAGGGCCGAACCATTCGGACCAGCCCAAGGCCGATGCCGCCAATGTCGGCCCCTGGTTGAAGCACCCAGTAGAGGACGCTTGGTCGATGAGCGACGTACTTTGAGAGATCGGCGCGAAAGACGATATTCATCGACCCTGCGATATCCATCTTTCCTTCCATGGAGGCGCCCATATCGGATGCGACCTTGGAACGGCCCCCGTCTGCACCTATGAGGTACTTTGTTCGAATTAGGTACTGTTCGTTGGTCAAACGATCTTTGACTGTGACATCTACGAAATCCTCGTACTGCTGGTGAGTGAGGTACTCTACCCCAAAGCGAAACTTTCCTCCTCGCGATGACGAGGCATCGACCAAGATCGGTTCGAATAAGTTTTGAGGAAGGTCGTAGTTGGACGAAGGGCTGGCACTAAGGTATTCGCTTTCGCGATGAGGGTGGGTGCCCCATGTCCTCACCCTTCCCAGCTCTTCCCCCGTTAGCGATGTACAAAATGAGGTATCTCCCATAAGGTGATGTGGCGTCCCGAATCGCTTTATTCGGTCCTCGATTCCGAGGTCGCGCATTATCTCCACTGTTCGCTGATTGGTAATGTGTGCCCTGGGGGTATTCGCGGTCCAGAAGTACTTGCTAATGACTAGGTGTTCTATCCCGTAAGTGGCTAGGAAGAGGCTCATAGATGAGCCTGCAGGTCCACTTCCGACAATCAAAGCTTTGGTCTCAACCTTTACCTGGAGTTGTTCCTGCACCTCTATATCCTCGCCATGGTGAAGTTGTGTTGTATCTCGTAGTGTGAAGTTTGAAGCTTGGCTTCGGTAGCGGTCTCATCTCCGCTTGCTCGATGGAATTTGCAGACGAGGCTATCCCTCTCTCCAAATACGGCATCCCTACCGAGGTAGGGATCTCCATCAACGAAGAGGTGTGTGACCACTTGGCGAAAACCCTCTTTAGCGAGTGCGAAGTGAATATGCGCGGGGCGCATATTCGAACGTGAGGTAGCTCTCAAAAGTTCTCCCCCAGGTCCATCCGACGGGACTGGGTAAGCAACCGGAAGAATCGACCAAAAGGAGACCTTTCCTTCATCGTCGCTTAGGAATCGGCCGCGATTAAACAACTTATCACCCTTGTATTGGACGTCGTAGAAGCCATCTGCGTCAGCGCCCCAAACATCGACTGCAACGCCACTTATAGCCTCTCCAGCTGAGTCTGAGATCGTGATGGAGACATAGGTTGCCTCTCCCTGTGCTCCATTTGAGATGTCCGCACCGTTTTGAAATACCTTGGCACCTTCTACGAAGAAGGGGCCAAGTACGGTGGACTCTGTTGCTTCGTCTGCTCTCTCATTGATAGCTACTTGGAGACTAGATAGACCAAGGAGATCGGATAGCAGTATAAATTCATTGCGTTTATCGCTCGAAATTTTTCCAGTCGCCATTAGAAAGTCGATGCCAGCCATCCACTCCTCTGTGGTAAGTGAGACCTCTTTGGCGAATTGGTGGAGGTGGTAAGTGAGCGACTTCATTATCGTCATCAAACGCTCCGATGCACAGTCATCGAATGAAGCTATTGCTCGCTGGGTGATCTCTTGCGCCCTTGATCTCGATTCATCAGTCACGTATCCCCCTAATTACCCTTATATCTAAGTTACATATTGGAAGTGGCGCTGTGAGTAAATTTATCGATCGGAGAAAAGCCATTTAAGCCACTCAGATTCATGCGCCGACTATCTTTTCGATGACAAGTTGTACCTGATCTTGATCGAGTGAGGGTTGGACCTGCTTTGCTAGCTCTTTGGCCTCAATGAGGAGAAGATCGGTTTTGCCTAGTTCGAAGCCGATTGAAGCTAAAGAATTAGGTAGTTGGAAACGGTCGATTAGACCAGAGATGGCTTCGATCCCCACTGTTACCTCGTGATACCTATTCGGCTCATGTAGTAACGCCATTTTCGGTAACACCTCTAGACCTACGATCATATGGGTCTTGGCATGGTCGAGGTTAAAGGCTCCTCCAATCAAATGACATAGTTTGTGGTGAAGACCGCTTCCAGTTGATCCAAAGGCTACTGCCGCCAATGCAGCGCCGTAGGTTAACTCCCGTAACGAATCTGTCGTAAGGGCTAGCTCAATCTCCAGCTGTGAGTTGTCTTGGATCAACTTTAATCCAGTCGACAGCGCCTCTATGGCACTTGCCGCGAAGTGGGTTGCTGTACGACTTGGATTAGGCCCCCAGAAGGCCTCAGCGGCGTGAGCATAGGCATTTGCGATGGATGGTAGAGCAATCGATGGAGGAAGTGTCTCAAAGAGGGAGATGTCATATATTACAGCTGTAGGGCGAACCGCCTCGTCCCTGGTGGTTACCTTTCTACCCTCTGTTGTTATCCCATATATCGGAGTCATCTCGGATCCCGAAAATGTGGTGGGCACTGCAATAAAGGCCCTCTTCTGACTAAGGGCGAGTGCCATTACTTTGGCTGTACCGATAGCGCTACCGCCTCCAACTACGACGATCGCCTCGATAGCGTTTTCCTTGGCAAAAGATTGCGCCGACTTTGCAACCTCGGCCGGAACGTGTTGGACTATCTCCGAAAAGGTTACGAAATGTACTTCGTCGGGCGTCGCCAGGCAAGTCGCCACTTCTTCTGCGATGGTGGCCAATTCATCGAGGTATCTCTTTTTTGCCACTAGGGCTATAGTCTTGGCGCCTCGCTCCAAGGCAAGGGAGATTGCCCTTTTTAGGCCGCCAGAGTCGAGAAACTCCATCGCGACATCGCTGAATGCGAAACGCTCCCAAGCCTTTGCGGTGTCGGAGTTTGTAACTTCAGCATCTTTATTAGTAGTCATATCCCCATCCTCGCAGTACCTCAACGATAGCTCTAGCACTTTCGTATGGCCTCTCGCCAATTGTGAAGTGGCCACAGGGAGCTACTTCAACTACTGAGACCCGATCTATCTCCTCCTTTAGAGACGTTGCTACCGCTTTGAATTTGACATCTTTACTACCGTAGATGTAACCGAGGCGATTTTTGGCGGCCTTTGGTGGGTTGAGGAACTGCTTCAGTCGATCCATTAAACCAACCTGTAAGCCCGTAGAAAGCTCTACTAAAACTTTCGCTATCTCTTGCGGGGTGTTGCTCAATCGAGCCTCTAACTGGGCTTGATCTTCACTGATTTCGTTGAAGAGCGGTGCAGCTAGCCAGGTTCGAAGAAATTCTCTGAACTCTTGGGGATCGGCTATGGTTGCGACCCTTTGAGACAACTTTAGGTCGGCTGCAATCCTCGCTTTGCGCCCCTCGATGCTACCTTCGTCGATTGCTGCTCCAAAGACTATTACGTCGCCTCTATGTAGCGAGCCAGATGCGAGTGCCTCTAGAAGGATCCTTCCGCCTAGGGAATAACCAACAAAGACGCAATCATCATCGCGAAAGAGGTGACCCACCTCTGCACCAACTTGTTCTAGGGTTCCACCCTTTAAAGGTGAATTTCCATGGTGGGGAGCTTCGACGATCTCAACTTGGGCATCTGCCACTACCTGAAGTAGATCTGCGAAGGGTAGAAGGCAATCATTATTTTGAGTAAATCCATGTATCAGCTTTATCTTCGTCATAGTTCTGCTGGTGACCATTCGTATTTAATCTTATTTTGTCCTATAGGGGGGGTTTCTCTTAATCTCTGAGAGATGCTATCGTCTTCGAAATTGGCATAAGGTGCCCACCTTTAGCGTTTGGAGTCTTTAGTGTTCACACATTGTGACAACTCTAACGTTATCCTTGAGGTGGGACCAACGTTAGAGTTATCGATCGTAGAGATAAGTCCAAACCGGAGCCATTGGCTCGAGTGTATTTAGTAGTTGAATTGAGATTTTAGACCTTGGCAGTTGGAATAGCGAAAATAAATGAGCAGGTAGCGGCCACTATCGTCGATGAATTGATTAGATGCGGTCTTACAAAAGCGCTTATTTCCCCCGGATCACGATCGACCCCTCTCGCTATTGCCTTTGCCCGTCGCAACGAGGTTCAATCTCAAGTTATCCTAGATGAACGGGCATCAGCATTTTTCGCACTAGGAACGGCCAAGGTAATCTCAGCCCCAGTGGCGATAGTTACTACCTCGGGTACAGCGGTAGCCGAACTTACCCCGGCGGTAGTCGAGGCATCGATGTCCAACGTTCCTCTAATCGTCCTTTCAAGTGATCGTCCCTTCGAACTCTATCGAAGTGGCTCATCTCAGACGATTGATCAAATCCAACTCTTTTCTGGATACTTGACCTCTCGTACCTTCATTGATGCCGGTGCTCAAGATGGCCACAGTCGCCTTCGTTCTCAAATTTCTAGGTCGTATCTCGAGGCTGCTGGACTGTGGCAAAGCCCAGGACCAGTTCAAATCAACGTCGCTTTTAGAGAACCCTTGGTATCGGGTGACACTGAAGTTGAACTTCTAGAGGCGCGGCAATCTAATGCGCCCTGGTATCAGGGGGTCGACCTCTGTCAAGTTAGGGATCGGGAGTCGATCGCCGTTGAATTATTGCGCACTCGACGTGGAATAATAATTGCATCGGAGCACTCTGAAACCGAGGCGATCTTTGCCATGAGCGAGATCTTGGGGTGGCCGACCTTTGTAGATCCGCGTTCGAGAGTCGCTCGTAGGAGCCAGTATGCGATTACAAACTTCGATCAAATTATTCGCAACTTTGACCTGTGCCAATTAGAGGTCCCAGATGTGGTCTTGTACTTTGGCAAGACGGTTACGTCAAAACCGTTGGCCCAATGGTTGACCAAGGTAGGTGGTGAGAACTGCCGCGTAATCAGACACTCCTGGGCTGGTGACGACGGTGAAGGTGTTGCACAATGCCTGATGGCTGGGGAGCTAAGCCACCTTCTTGACTGTTTGTTATCGATACAGTCGATCTCTACTGGCCCGTTTGACCGGGACTATACCGAGAAGTTTCTCGCAATCGATAAGAAGATAACCTCTTCGATCGATGCCATGGCTGACGATGGTCGTCTTTTGGGGGAGGTCCTAGTTGCAAGGCGACTCATGGGTGAATTAAATGATAAAGATCTACTTTTCGGGGCGGCGTCAATGGCGATTCGCGACATTGAAGCGATGATGCCCTTGAGGGAGGATTCGCCAGTGGTCTATGAAAATCGTGGCGTAAACGGAATTGATGGCGTAATCGCCTCATTTACAGGTGCACTCGTCAGCCATCTCGGTAGTAGTGGTACCAACGATGGAATCGGTGCGCTGCTCATCGGCGATCTGGCCTTCCTCTACGATCTATCTTTTCTTCGTGAGGTTGAGAGACTATCGCCCCCTGCCCTAATTGTGGTAAACGATAACAACGGTGGCGGGATATTTTCATTTCTTTCGCAACGTGAACAGCTCGGTGAAGATGAATTTGAGGCTCTCTTTGGTACTCCTCATAACGGCGATCTTGGTTCAATGATCAGGGGATTTTCCGTTGATGTCATAGTTACAAAGGATGTGGCCGACCTCACTAAAGCAATCACTATAGTTCGCCGGGAACGCCGGCCGCTGGTAGTGGTATTCGAATCAAATCGCGACGAAAATCTGATTGCACACCAAAATTTTCATCAGGCTATCACCGCTGAACTTTCCAATTTCTTAGCCACGCCGTCATAAAAGCTAATATCGTCAGAGGCTAAAGTGGAGGTGATCTAGCCATAGTGCACCGAGACACCGTTCACGTGCCACTCTACTTCGATTAGATTTGACTGAATGCAAAGCAAGGTTTCAGATGATCTAAAGAGGCGTGGCCTAGTAAATCAGATCACCTCAGAGAAGGTTTACGATCTGATAGATAACGGAGATGCAACCGCATATATCGGCTTTGATCCCACCGCGGCCAGCCTCCATCTAGGGAATCTGATTCAACTCCTCCTCCTTCGCCGACTGCAGTTGGGTGGAAATCGCCCCATAGTGGTTGCCGGAGGTGGAACCGCGATGGTCGGCGACCCCTCGGGGCGCTCTTCTGAAAGAAGCCTCTTGGACGATGAGGCGATCGAGTACAACTTAGCTAAAGTAGGACGACAGCTTGAGGCTTACCTCGACTTTTCTGGTGGACCAAAGAGCGCAATCCTGGTCAACAATCGTGATTGGCTTGAGAAGATCTCCTTTATCTCGTTCCTGCGTGATCCCGGTAAGTTCGTGACTGTAAATCAGATGCTGGCCAAGGATTCGGTATCCTCTAGGATCTCGAGTGAGCACGGAATTTCGTTCACTGAATTTACTTACATGCTGATGCAAGCTTACGACTTTGGTCAGTTGAGCGACTCTTACGGATGTAATATGCAGCTAGGTGGCTCGGATCAATGGGGAAATATAACCGTTGGGATCGACTACATATCTAAGTCAAGAGGGCGTGAAGTCTATGGAATTACCACGCCTCTCCTGACAAAGTCTGACGGTACCAAGTTTGGTAAAAGCGTCGGTGGTGCGATCTACCTCGACAGCGAGCTGACTTCTCAGTATGAGTTTTATCAATTCTTCTTGCGCAGTGACGACTCAGATATTGAAAAGTTACTCAAGGTATTCACCTTTTACAGCCTCAATGAGATCGATGAGATCGTTCGTTCTTCAATCGAATCACCCGAAAAGCGGATTGGACAATACGCCCTCGCTAGATCGATCACTGAGTTCATTCATGGCAAAGAGGGTTTAGAGCTAGCTGTAGCCGCTTCAGAGGCTCTCTTTGCCGATGACATCGCAAGCGTGGAACCAAACGCCCTTCGGATGGCACTCTCTGGCGCCCCTCGTTCAACGATCTCTCGGTCCCGACTTAAAGACGGCGCAACAATCCTGGAGGTTGCGATCGAATCGGGGCTAGTACCGAGTCGAAGTGAAGGAAGAAAGTTAATCAAGGCCGGAGGGCTATATCTGACTGGTAGTCGCATCGCCGATGAAGATACGGTAGTGACTTTAAAAGATCAACTCTCGATTGGGGCACTCCTTCTTCGAAAGGGGAAGTCTAACTATCTTGTGGTTGATCTAACTGATTAGTTATCTGAGGGACATGTAGAGGAGCCCTAGCTCGGTAACTGGGGCTATTGAATAGCGGCTTTTAGAAGGTCAGCAACTTCAAGAAGTCTTCTCGAGCCACTTGGCACTGATTGACCTTTGGCAAGAGAGATCCCATCTGCGACCCTTCGTGGTATCACATGGATGTGGTAGTGGCTTACATGTTGATCTATAAGGTTATTGTTCAAAACCATGGCACCTGCTACCCTTAGGGCGCTTCGTTGTGCTCCTACTACCTTGCCCACAATATGGTGCAGCTCTCCGCCGAGTTGTTGGGGAATTTGGGTCACGTCACTGAAGTGCTGCTTTGGAATCACCAGGGTGTGGCCCTCGGCAATTGGACGATGGTCGAGTAGCGCTAGGACCTGTTCGGATTCAAAAAAAATTTTGGCAGCGCCGTTGCCATTTGCTATTGCGCAAAAGGGGCATGGTTGGCCTTTCCTTGAGGCTTCCGATGCCAACTTCGCAGTTGAGATCTCATTGTTGTTTGTGATGATAAAAGAATCTTGTGCCACCCGACTATCGTAGAAGGGTGCTAGTGGGGGCTGGTGCGACTTTTGTATTCGATGAGAAAGTGATTCAGTGGCGGAGTACTACGTAGATAATTCAGCAAACTTAATGAATGCTATTTCAATCATCTCTAAGTGCGATGTAATTGCCGTAGATACTGAATTTCATCGAGAAAAGAGCTACTTCGCGAGGCTGGGGCTGGTTCAGATAGGAGCAGGTGAAGACGTCTTTTTGATCGATCCCCTGAAAGTCGATATCTCTTTACTCAAAGATATCTTCGAGAGCGAGATTGAGGTTGTGTTTCACGCAGCCCAGCAGGATTTGGAGATCTTTAATCGTTACTTGGGGACTGTACCACGAGTTTTTTTCGACACTCAGATAGCAGCCAACTTTATTGGATATTCCACGCCCGGGCTCTCAGTTCTCCTTGAGGCCTTTTTAGATATCCACCTTGATAAGTCGGATCGTCTTTCGGATTGGCTAGCTCGACCCTTAGATAAGAACCAACTTCGCTACGCTGGTCAAGATGTAGCGCATCTAGTTCTTCTTCGAGATCGTCTCGTTGAGGCTGTGGATGCTGCCGGAAGGCTTGAATGGCTAACGTCAGAGTTGAGTGACTACATAAGCTCTGATTTTTCAGGTATCGCCGATCCTAAAAGGGTGTTTTCTAAGTTGCGGGAGGCAAAGGCTCTTAAGGGCAAGAACCGAAAGGCCGCTTTCGCACTGGTAAAGTGGCGCGAAGAAAAAGCAGTTGCGGTGGACAAGCCATCAAGATTCGTCTTGCCAGATATCGCAATTGGATCTTTGGCTCAATCAATGCCGCGAAAGGCCTCTGATGTTCGTTCCGTTCGCGGCATGGACGCCCGTTACCTCACCGATGGAATCGAATTTGAGATATTGAAGGTCATCTCCGATAGTGAGTCCCTGAACTTAAGCGAGCTCGACGATATGCTCGCAGTGGAAGCACCAACTATTACTAATGAATCTATAAGTTTCATAATGACCTGGCTCTCTAGCTACGCCAAACGTCTCAAGATCGACCCCGCAACCCTAGCTATCAGACCGGATGTAGTTGACCTTTTCGCCCAAGTGCCGAAGGGTCGTTTAGTTGTCGGATGGCGTAAAGAGGCTATTGGGAGTTATCTCACCCGAGTTCGTGATGGTGATATTGCTTTAGCACTTTCACCAAATGGAGAAGTCGAGATGGTGGAGAACTCCCGGAAAAAGGTCGGACTATGAATTTGGACGAAGGTCAACTGTAAGGATTAAGATTCCATCTTCAAGTGTGCAGCTCGCATCTCCAATGATGGAAAAGTCCATGAAGTCGTCTTGGGCCGCCTTGATAAATCGCTGACGTTCAGGACCTTCAATTGGTGGAATTCCTCTTGACTTTACCGCTCGGGCTCTGCTCTGGAATCTCTGGATCATTTCTTCGGGACTAAATTTAGGGTCACTCATGGTTATTAAGTTAATGCGTCCGCGGGCAAAGTGGGTACCACTAGGGACTTGATGCTAGAATTAACGTGCTTATCTCGTTCGGCGAGTTTGTAGGTGCGAAGACCAAAGAGAGATTTGGCGGCGCCGCTAGCTTTCCAAATGACGCATCGCATGTATTGCGAAGGATTGAAGAAGTTTCATATCGAACTGCAAAGTTGCTTCGAAGGACGCTAAAGGCGCGTAAGGGAGTTTTTAGGTGAAAAAAGGACGACACCGGCGGTACGAAGAGGCGAGAATGGCCAAGAGAGCTTTCGTTAAGCCAGTTGTTCGTTGCGTTGAATGCAATGGGGATTCAGTTCGTGGCCACGCCGATTGGTGTATGGCAGCAACCGAGGAAGAACGCCTTCTTGAAGAGGGTGCTGAGATTCGTCCAAGTAATTACGACGAGTACGACGACGACGATGACTATGACGACGATGAAGACGAAGAGGTAGACCAAGCCTATGGAGAGGTCCACAAGCGCTAATCGCTGACCGGAATCTAAATCAATGCTGACATCATTATCTAATGGAACCATCTTTGGCGAGATCGAAGGGCAATCAAAAAAGGGTGTAGTCTTCCTACACGGATGGGGCAGGAGTCGAGCGGACTTTAGCGTGATCGCAGAAAAGGCGGTGGCTGCTGGCTTTATGGCAGCTCGACTTGATTTGCCCGGATTCGGTGCCACTCCACCTCCAGAGACCGGTGAAGGAACCATTTGGTATAGCAAAGCCGTAGCTGATGCGATTCGTGACTTGGTGTGCAAGTACGGGATCGAAGAGGTAGCGGTGGTGGGACACTCCTTTGGAGGCCGAATCGCAGTTCAACTTGCTAAAGGCATAGCGAAGGAAAGCCTAACCCTTGGAGCTAGTTGTGTTGGCTTTATCATCTCCGGCGTGCCACTATTTCGACCCGAAGGCAAAAAGGGTCCATCGCTTGGACTTAGAACTCTGAAGTTCCTGGTGCGTATGAGAATGCTACCTTATTCGCGTCTCGAGAAGTACCGTTCGAATCATGGTTCGCTGGACTACCGCAGAGCCGAAGGAGTGATGAGAGAGACCTTTGTCAAAGTTGTAAACGAAGACTATTCGGAGCAACTTGCCTCCATCGAAGGTATACCCTTTGTCTTTTATTGGGGACAAGATGACACTGCTGCACCTTTGAGTCATGCTCAAAGGGGAGTTGAAATGGTCGACATGGGGCGCCTTATTGTAGTTAGAGGGGACCACTTTACCTTCTTGAGTGAAGCCGATGACGTTGTCAAAGAGCTCCATGGCCTCTTCGCCAAGTAGCGTCGTGGCTATGGCAAGATCATTAGGTTGGTAATTTTAAATTTTCGAAAAGTTTTGATAGATGCAGTGTGGGCCGTTAGGTTCACCTCGAGAAGAGGTTGATGTATGAATGTAGCTAATGTGAATACAGCGACCGGTCTAGCTTTCACCGTAGTGGCCTTTGCCGTGTCGCTGATCGTCTCGTTGAAGTGGCTTCGCGTGGCCCAACGAGAGCACTACGTCCAAGGATACGTTTTTCGCTTTGCAGTCCGTTGGTACGCCAGTCGAGATATGGCCATCAACGCAACCTTGAGTTTCTTCGTATTTATCTTCATATTCATATCGCTTTCACGTCCGACACTCAACTCAGGTGTAATTGACTCGTTTGTTGGAACTGCGATCTTTTCTTTGATCTTGCCGGTTGGGCTAGGATACCGTGGTCGAACCTCAAAGTTGAATTGGACGAGGCGCCTCAAAGCACTCTTTGGAGTGGTTGTGGCTATCAATATCCTCTATGCCCTGATTGCTCAAGTCCTAGGTTTGGCTGCCCCAATGGGAGTCGCTGAAATGGGACTCTCATTCCTCTTTGTCGAAGTTGCAATCTACATAATGCAGCCTATTGAAGATAAGAAATTTGCACCCTACATCCTTTCTGCTAAGAAGAAGTTGGAAGAGGTTGCCCCAACCATCGTTGGCATCACTGGATCCTATGGCAAGACTTCAACCAAGAACTACCTCGCTACATTGACCGAAGGGTCTCTGCGTGTATTTGCCACCCCCGCCTCCTTCAACAACCGTGGAGGACTAACCAGGGCTATAAATGAGAACCTGTTACCAGGTACAGATCTCTTCATCGCCGAGATGGGAACGTATGGCAAGGGCGAGATTGCAAGTCTCTGCTCTTGGTGTCCTCCTAAGATTTCTGCTCTAACCGCCCTCGGACCGGTTCACCTAGAACGGTTTGGCACCGAAGAGAAGATACTGGAGGCAAAGCTTGAGATCACCGCCTCGGCCGAGACGGTTGTAGTACAAGTAGACGATCTTCGCCTCCTAAAAGCCGCCGGTGAGCTCGAAGCGAATGGCAAAAAGGTAGTTCGGGTCTCAGGAAAAGATTTGACTAAGGACGTCGCCGTCCTCGATGACTCCGAGGGAAATCACGTCGTTTACGTCAAAGGACGCAGAATTGGAAGCACAGACGTGCAAGTGGCCAACTCGAATTTGGCTGTAGCGGTGGCAATCGCTCTTGAAGTTGGCGTCGCCGAGGAAGAGATCGGTGATCGCCTCTCATTAATTGCTCCGACGAAGAACCGATGTGTAATTGAAACAAACGACCGCGGCGTTACCGTAGTCGATGATACCTATAATTCGAATCCAACTGGGGCTCGATTTGCCCTTGGACTTGGCCTTTCGAAGAGGTTGATTGGAGGTCGACTTATCTTTGTTACTCCAGGAATGATCGAGCTTGGTGATAAGCAATACGAAGAGAACAGGGCTCTAGGCGGTGAAGTTGCTCAAATTGCAGACTTTATTGTAATAATTGGTAAGACTAACCTGAGGGCTTTGCGAGCTGGTGCCCTGAATACCATTCGATCGACCATCGTCCCCAAGGCGGGACCTGGCGACACCCTTACCGTCACCTCTAAGTGCAAAATTATTGAGGTCAAGAGTCGTGAGAAGGCCGTGGAGTGGGTTCGCGAAAATAGTCAATCTGGCGACGTCGTAGTCTACGAGAATGATCTACCGGACCACTTCGCTTGAACGGTGAGACGGGCATGAATAAATAAGTTTCGCGCCTTCTAGTCGATCCGTAATTTCTAAGTTGAACACTTTTATAGCAGCTTAGGAATTAGTTGAAGATAAATACCACATGGTCGTTATTTTATTTAGAATAGGTTTCTAAAGGAAACCTATTCTATTTCATCTAAGGTGCTACATCTCTCTTATAACTTTGCGGTCTGACGGATCTCAGATCATTTGAAGAGGTTATCAGCGTGAAAAAGAATCTGTTTACACTATTACCAGGTGCGGCTTTGCCCTGGCCGCTTGTGGTACGATTACGGTAGCTCAGAGTTCTGGACAGGTCGCTACCACTCAATCGTCATCGACCGCTTCGACAACCGTGACTACTTCTCAGGCTGCTACTACAACCACGCAAGCGCCTGCGGTCGGCTCTGTCTTGCAATTTACAGACTCGTCGTCCGGTAACTACACCGTAGCTCTTTCTAAGATCGACGACCCAGCTACTCCCATGGAGCCAACCTTTGGTACGGCGCCAGCTGGACAGAAGATCGTGGCGACGGAGTTTACAATTACAAATTAAGGCAATTCGGTTCTCAATGGCGATATTAATTTGAACGCCTCAGCAATTGGAAGCGATGGCCAAACCTACCAACCATCCTTCGATGATGCATCTAATTGTGCAAACTTCAACTCTGGGACCCATACGATATTGCTACAGCAATCCCAGAATGGTTGCGCCACATTTGGAATTCCCAATAACTTCACTGTTAAGAGTGTTCAATTTTTGCCGGACGGCGGGTTGGGTGAAAGTCAAGTTGGCCAATGGAATGCGCAGTAAGACTCTGAGGTCTTGTATTTTAGGCCCCTAACCTGGGCCATCGAATGCGGTAGGGGTCTGCCTTTATGCTAACTTTGAGGCGATTGATGATGCGGAGTTTAGTGCCGACCCATCTGCCCCAATTGCTGTAGGCGTATATGTTGGTGCACTTTGAGCCTCTGAGATGAGGTCTTCAAGTAGGGCGGTAAATGGAAGCGGGGGATCGATGAAGAGGTACTTGGAGAGGCTTCCGGGTATGGTATTGACCTCATTTACATAGAGCTCGTCTTCGCCGTTGGAAAGGAAGTCGATCCGAGTTACCCCGCGAAGTGGTATCGCCTTTGCTAGGAGTGTTGCGTATTGCCTCATCTTCTCTTCGATGTGGGGGGCCAACTTAGCAGGAAGCTCTCGAGGGGCCTCTACCATTCCGCTTCCACCTACGTATTTATCCTTGTAAGAGAGTATCTCGCCCCTCGATCGATCGCGGAGAGGCCTCTCTATTTGACTTAGAGTTAGAGAGGGGTAAGTCTTGACCGCTATTTGGAGGTCAAAGAGGTCTTCGCGGTATGGTTCTACAACCGCACCTGCCTTGAAGTGAACGTTACTCTTCATTCGCGCCCTTGCGGTCTCTACGTCGGCAACTACGTCGATTCCGATAGAAGACCCACCATAACGTGGTTTCATAATGTAGGGTCCTGGAAAGGAGATTTCGCTCCCATCCACGAAGAGAGCCCGATCGAGGTGGCTGATGCCGAGGGCATCGCAAGCTCCCCCAAATGCAAACTTATCCATTCCAAGTGCTGCTCCAAGTGCATTGGGGCCGGTATATCGAATCTGAGCCAGATCGAGTAGCGATTGCATCGTCCCATCTTCGCCCGGTCCTCCATGGAGGCAGTTGACGACGATGTCTACCTCAATCTTTTTTGCCTTACCCAGCGCCTTTGGTTGAGTGTAGAAACCGCTGTCACCTCCAATAACTAAATTGACGTGAGTTGAGTCTTTAGGCGCGCCTGATCCGTAATTTGGTGCTTCAAGGTTATTTGGAGCTACGAAAAAGTCCCCATTTTTGGCGACGAAGATCGGAATGACTCGGTGCTTTCGGGCGTCGACCCCTCTTTCGGCCTGGAGTCCTGTAAGGATCGAAATGTCGTGCTCTGGAGATACTCCGCCAAAGATGATCGCTACATTCGCCATTGAGACATACCTCTAATTCGTCAAAACCTCTAACTTCGGCTTGCTCGAAGCATGTAAAAGCATAATTTGATACGGTCCGTCGGTAAGCGGTACAAGTTGACTTATGAGATCGATCGATTTTTGCCTCAGAATTGTTTTGGATCGTAATTTATGACGTGACTATAGTGCTCCTATATAGTTGGGCGGCTTTTGAGGTTTCGGTAAAGCCTGGTTGAGTTGTTATGGCTTTTTCAAATGGTATTGTCTCAATCAAGAGTCATTTGCCGTCGGAGGTTGCAATAATTGGTTGATTCGCCAGTCCCAGAAAAGACAGCAGGCGAAGGAGGGCGACTGGCAGATAATGGAGAGCAGATTCTCTTCGAATGTCGTCCTAACGTGGTGGTATTGGCGGGGCCATTTCTGGCGTGCTTATTTGTGGTTGTCCTTTGCCTGGCGGTAACTATCTTTGTCCCCCACTTACCATTATTCGTTACTCTGATATTGCTGGTTGCGATAGTTGGTGCGATTGTTTTTTATCTTTTGAGGTATCTGCAATGGCGTTTCTACGCATTTCAAGTGACGGCCAAACGGATGATCTTGAAGCAGGGTCTATTGGCCAAAAAGTCAGCCGAAGTACCTCTGGAGAGGCTGGGCGAGATTGAGGTTAATATCTCCTTAGTAGAAAGGCTTCTAAGGGTTGGAAGCGTCAGGATCTCGTCGATGGGCGACGATTCAGTGATGACTCTTCGGTTTCAAGATGATCCGGTAAAGATACGTAACATGATCAATTACACTGCGGAGCAGAGGAAGGGTTCGATCGATTCCAAGGGTGGCGCTTCGAAAAATTCCTTTTCTCCGGTCGACGAGATAACAAAGCTGTTTGATGCGTTCGAGAGGGGAGCCCTCTCTTACCAGGAGTACCAGGATATAAAGGCTGCCCTAATTCGAAGGATCGTTGAGAGTTAGTTGTCGCCGTTCTGTTGCCTGCGACAACTTTTTCGCTATCGCCCGTCAGATAAGGTGGCGACCTTTAGATTTCGAATGCGACCATAACCACCTCAGCCATGGGTAGTTCGTGCTCTAAAAGATACTGCCTTAGCTCCTCTTTGCGGGTCTCTTCGATGCAGGCGCGGCTTTGATATTCCGTTAGTCGTTCCTCGGCGGTGATTCGATCGTTGGTGGTAGAGCGAATCCAGCGTTCAACCCTAGGGCTATAACCAAAGGCCTCCACTAGGTCAACTATGTAATCGGCGGTAGGTATTGTGGGGCGATCCAGAGTGTGAAAGCGTTGGTATAGTTCGTTGACAATTGAGAGGGGGTGGTTCTGAGTCAACTCTATAACAACACTCTGGCCTGCAGCTCCAATCAGGGCATCGATGAATTTGGCTGGGTTAGGGACGTTGTATAGGACGTTTGCGCTCAGTACGATATCTGCCTTAAGCGGTATAGGAGATGGCCAAGGAGAATGAACTGTGGTTACCCTTTCGAAGACCCCCAACTCTTTGGCGTTCTCCTCGAAGGCGTCGAGCATCTCTCTGCTCTGATCGAGCGCAATTACTTTATCGACTTGATCGACGACCAAAAGCGAGAGGCTTCCGGAGGCAGAACCGACGTCTAAGAGAGAGTGAGGTGACCTCGGCTGATCGTGAATTAACCTCTCTAGTTCTTGAACGGTCCCGCTAAGTCTCCTTGATGGATCGGGCCTAAACTTGGCTGGATTTAGGCGATAAGGACTCTTCGCTGCTCTGGCTAGGAGTTGGTCCGGCACCTTCCAATTTGCCAGAGCCTCCTCCCACATCGAAGATATCTCAGCGATCCTATTCTCATTGCGCAATACGTCACCGTCGCCTTCGATCACTGCCCACAAATTCGATCCCGCAACCAAAGGTTGCCCGTGGGTTATAAAACCAAAGTGTATCAGCTGATAGACCGGTGGTCGATGTAGTGGGGTTTGTCGATATCTCCAAATTCTAAGAGCTCGAAGATGTAGATTGAATGGTCGTAACTTATGTGATTTTTGGAGATGTGACTTTGACGCTGCGAAATGAATTGATGGGACTTCGTGAATCGTCGGGGCCGCTATCAAATATTCTGGTTGTTGAGTTTCCTGCCATTGGACCTGCGCCATTTGCAGGTATGCTCCTCGCCGATATGGGTGCTACGGTTATTCGGATCGATCGTCGTCAGGTCGATCGATCCAAAGAAGATTCGGTTTTGGCCCAGATCTTCAAAAGTGATGTCATGGGTCGGTCAAAGGTCTCGATCGACCTTGACTTCAAAGACCCCGAAGACTTCGAGATAGCCCTATCTCTGATCCGAGCCTCCGATGTCCTACTCGAAGGGTTTCGACCCGGAGTAATGGAACGACTTGGTTTTACTCGGGATCGTCTTGAGGCCACAAATCCCCATTTGACCTATGGTCGTATGACTGGATGGGGACAGAGTGGGCCGATATCAAATTTGGCGGGTCACGATATGAATTACATCTCCCTCTCGGGGGTACTTTCTATGATTGGCGAAAAGGACGGCCCACCTTCCATTCCTCTTAACTTGATTGGTGACTTTGGTGGTGGTGGAATGGCGATGGCCTTTGCTATCGTCTCAACTCTGGTAGGAGCTCGGGAGGATCGAGGTTTTTCTGAGTTGGATGTAGCCATGATTGACGGTGCATCTAACTTGGCCGCCATGATATTTGGGATGCGCTCTAATGGATCGTGGCTTGATCAGCGGGGATCGAACCTCCTTGACGGGGGAACACCTTTTTACTCGATCTACCGCTGCGGCGACGGTGGCTACTTTGGAGTAGCTGCGCTAGAGCCACAGTTCTATCGGGCGCTGGTTGCAACTCTTGGAGTTGACTCCGAGGAGTGTTTTGTTGATCAATCCAATAAGTCGCGGTGGAATGAGATGAGGAGGCGATTCGAAGAGATCTTCGCCTCGAACACCCGCCAATACTTTACCGCCCTCTTATCACAATTAGATACCTGTGCCTTTCCAGTTCTAACTCCAAATGAAGCCATAGATCACCCTCATAACCGCGCAAGGGGTTCCTTCGTCGAAGTGGCTGGTGTAGTTCAACCTGCACCATTTGCGATAGTAAATGGGCAAAGGTCTTCAAAGGTGCTCCCACCACCTTTTCCGGGGCGTGATAGCGAAAAGATCCTTGCAATTCTCAAAGAGGCGGCTATGAAGTCTTAGTTGGCAAATTTATAGCATGTAACAGATTTGTAACTTCGACGCTCCGGATGGCTAAATGCCTCGACTAGCCTTATTTCACAGGTCTTAGCTAGTAGGCATTTTCGCCATTCGAAGAAACTTTTGAGGTGATCGTGGCTCCGAAAGAGCAAAACCTTCTCGACAATCGCGATGAGCGGTTGTCAAATTTCTACCATGTCGTCGCCAAGTCAGCTGATATTGACGAGTCACCGACGCCTATCTCAATTCTCGATAAGGACTACGTTTTTTTTCGCCGGGACGAAAAGATTGTCGCTTTTGAAGATAGGTGCCCCCATCGAGGAGCACCTATCTCCATTGGAAAGTTCTGCGACGATTACATTGAGTGTGGATATCACGGATGGAAGTTCTCCTACGACGGGGGCTGTAGTGAAATCCCGGCACTCGGAGGCGACGCAACGATTCCAAAGGCAGCACGGCTATCTGCGCCATTTTCTGTTGAGGAGCGATACGGCCTGGTCTTCGTAGCCATAGGCGAACCTAAAGCTCCGATAATCGTGATAGAAGAGTTTGATGACCCTAACTTTGATACTGGCTACCTCGAAGTCTTCGAGGCTAGACAGCACGCAGCATTCCTAGCTGATAACTTCCTCGATGTCGCTCACTTCCCGTTCGTTCATAGCTCTACCTTCGGCGATGGTGAGGATAAGGTGGTGGGCGACTTTGAGATCTCAGAGGATGGCCCCGGCTTCGTTGCCACTTACGAGCACACCTTTTCCAATCGTGAAGATCCACTTGTGAGCACCGGTCAACATGAACTGCTTCAGCGGAGGAGACTTACCTATAAATTTGTGGCACCATTTCAGCTGACGCTGCGGATCGAGTTTTTAGCAACCGGAGGCGTGAACACTATTGCATTCTTTGTAACGCCAACGGCGGAGCGTTCTTCTCGCCTCTACTCAATATTGGTTCGAAACGACTTAGGTGGCTCCAAACTTGCAATGGGTGAGGCGGTTGCCTACGAGGAGAAGATCATCATTGAAGATCTCGCTATCCAAGAGGCATACAACTCAAAGGGGTTCCCGCTCGGTGCCACTGGTTTTGTAAATACCCGAGCCGATCGGGTTACATCAACATTTCGTAGAAAGCTACGGGAGGCTCTCGGAGAAGACACCTCCGACGAGTAAGGGCTGCTCGGGTTGGTTTGCCCGAAGTAGTAGTTAGGGTAAGTAGCGCGCTTTGGTGCGTGAAGTATTTATACAAGAGGAGAATAAGAGCTTGAAAGAGGCCTTCGAGATTCCCATAGCGGAAGCCGGACCGTTCACCCTCGAGAAGCGCGGCATTGACTACATTCCAAAGAGCGAGAGGTGGGCGACCCCTTCGAGCCTCTTCTGGATGTGGGGTGGCGCCATCTTCAACGTCGAGATCCTCGTCTACGGGGCTGTATTGATGAGCTTCGGCCTGTCCTTCTTCCAATCAGTTGTGATTATCCTTCTAGGGAACCTCTCCTATATCCTCCTTGGAGTGGCTTCACTTCAGGGTCCTGAAGCGGGCACAACTACCTTTATCATCAACCGTGCTAGCTTCGGTTCCAAAGGTTCGCGACTCATAGCTCTCTTCAACTGGTTAACTCAGGTTGGCTTTGAGACCGAAGGTATTGCGATCGTAGTCATTGCAGGGATGGCCCTTCTGTCTAAGGTCGGAGTGGGCTCGTCTACGACAGTGAAGGTCATTCTTCTCGTAGTCGCTGGCGGTATCCAGTTAATTCTGCCCGCCTTTGGACACCAAGCGATCTTAAAGACACTGAAGGTCCTATTCATACCCTTCTTCGTCCTCTTTTTGGTCTTTGGAATTTTGAGTATCGGCAAAGTCAATCTTCACTCCGTGGCACACGGTGCCAACTGGCAGACCTTAACTGAAGGATTAGCCTTTATCCTCTCCGCCTCGGGCCTCGGTTGGACTGAAAATGGAAATGACTACTCCCGTTACCTCCCCCGTGATGCCTCCAAGGGCAAGACGGTTCTCTTTGTTACCCTTGGAACATATGTACCGTCGGTTCTTCTTATGATCCTCGGTGCTGCAGCGGCGACCTTCGCCGGTTCGGCTTCTGGTTCCATCCCTGGTATTGCATCCAAGCTCACACCTTGGTTTATTTGGCCATATCTCATCGTTGCAATCATCCAGATCTTTGCCATCAATAGCTTGGACCTATACTCCTCGGGGGTTACGCTTCAGGCTCTCGGCCTTAAGTTGGCGCGATGGAAGGCGACTCTTCTCGACACCGTGATATGTACCTCTTTGGCCGCCTATGCGGTATTTTCATCCTCCTTCAACACCTTGCTCTCTGAGTTCATCCTCTACATCATCGTGTGGGTGGCCCCTTGGACTGCTATCTATCTAGTTGACTGGTTGATGAGAAAGCGGCAGTACTCTGCTACTGATCTGCAGCTTGTCGATAGGGGAATCTACTATCGGGGAAATGGAATATTCATGCCCGGTGTGGTGGCTCAGATCGCCGGTATGGTCGGTGCAATGTTGACCATCGACGTCTATCCCCACTACGTATCGGTCTTCTCCAATGCCACAAATGGCGCCGACATCTCAGTATTCGTTGGACTGCTAGTCGGTGGAGTCGTCTACTACGTGCTCGCCAAGCGCAAGATCGACGACGAGGTTACTGCCCAGTTTGCTGCTATCTCCATCGACTAGGCTGACCCTAAGCCTTGACCATTTGGTAGATTGATCTTTACTTACCTTGTGGTCGAAGTTGGCTTCGGCCAGTAGGGGAAACATCTAAAATCGCCTTTGAAGGGGCCGTTCGGTAACACCGATGGCCCCTTTTGCTCTTTACATCCCCTTTTTGTCTTTGACCTCCTGCGGTATAACGATCTTCTTTGAGAAAGAGGGAGTTGTAGGTGTTCAACTTAGGTCATGGTAGCGGTGGAGATGTTATTCTTTCATCTGAATCCCACCTTCTAATTCTTGGTCCACCTCGCTGTGGAAAAACGCGCTCTATCGTCATTCCAAACCTCAAGAATCTTGATATCGCGACTGTGGTTACCTCGACCAAGGAGGACATCATCGCCGAGTCGATTGAGCATCGCCGACGAAAGGGCCAGGTCTTTGTCTTTGACCCCCTTGAATCAGTAAGAGATTTGAAGGGAGCCAGGCGCCTCTTCTTTTCACCGATTAGCGCAATTGAGACCTTTGACGACGCTATGGTGATGGCACATGCGATGTTTGGCGCTTCTAACACAGCCAATCGCGGTGGCCAACTGAGCTTCTGGGAGGAGCGGGCTCAATCTTTGATCTCGTCGATTTTGCTAGCCGCAAAGATAGATCCACAGCCACGCAGTATGGATTTTGTTATGGAGACTATCGAAGGGCGTAACTTCGAAAGCGCCCTCTCTATCCTTGAAAACCGTGGCGAGCCCGAGGCGTTTAGATCGCTCTCTTCGGTTGCCCTTGCAGCACCAAAGGAGCAGAGCGGAATCGCATCCACCGCCTCATCAATACTCTCTGCATATCGAAGCCCCTCGGTATTGAATCAAGAGCGTCAAGCATTCTTCGACCCAAAGAGCTTCGTGAGATCGCGCGATACCATCTTTGTTGTAGCTCCATCGGCCCAGCAACAGGTGGTTGCACCAGTGGTACTTGGATTGATGCAGTCGATCAAAAGTGCTAGTTACGAGTGGGCCAGGGATCGATCGATTAAGGATGGAACCTTCCGTCCTAGCCCAAATGTCGCTCTGTTACTCGACGAGATGGCCAATATCGCACCAATTCGAGATCTCTCTTCGATCCTCTCTGAAGGGGCGAGCCAAGGCGTCCTTGTAATGGGAGTACTCCAAGATCTCTCCCAGGCTCGCCATAGGTGGGGAAACGAGAGCGACGGCTTTATAACGCTCTTTGGAAACGTGGCTATCTTTCCTGGAATAGCCGACAGCAATACGCTTCGGGATCTGTCACTTCTCGGGGGCGAGGAGCTAGTTACTCTACGCAGCAGGTCAACTAGGCGGTCTATCTTCTCTCCGCCCTCGGTCACAGCGAGCGAGCACTTTCACCCCAAAATAACCCCCTCGGATATCTTTTCCACACCCTCCAATGAGATACTTCTATTTTCAGGTAGAGAGGGGTTTAGTAGAGTTTTGCGGAGGGAGGGCGAAATTGGAGCTATTGAGCGCGGTATCAATACTGAGAGGACAATAGATGGGCGAACTTATGGGGCGAGGCATTGGTATCGCACTCCGATTATTGGACGCTAATCGACCAATTGGCCGCGTTCAAAACCAAAGCTACCCTTTGAGTTATCGGGTTTTGAGCTAGGCTGGAGTCTCGCAAGGACGAGGGCTAGGAATGTTGTAGATGATCGCCTCAGTAACTGACTTTCACGTTGTTTGGGCATGGATCGTGATCGGCGGCAACGCGCTAGCGGGAATCTGGACCTTAGCAGCCATCAAGAACCTAAAGATGCGAACTAGGGCGTTGTGGTGGTTTACAGTATTTGTCCAAGCTGCAATCTACATACAGGTTTTGACTGGAATCTATCTGGTAGCAAGTGAGCACAAAAAGATGGCCGCCTTTCACCCGTTCTACGGATTTGTGGCGATCATCGCATCGGGATTTTTATTTGCCTATCGCGACACAATGGCCAAGTGGCTCTACTGGCTCTACGGTATCGGCGGACTCTTTATTGCGGGGTTGGGTATTCGTGCCTTTATTGTGGCAGCGTCCTTCCACTCCTAAAATCCAAGGTGCGGTCATTGGAGTGCGTGTAGCTAATGGCTTCAAATCTTGCTAGGTTCGGCGCTTACTTTTTAGATAGCTGTTGACGCAGGTAGAGGTCGTGCGAACTACCTGTTGTAAGTTTAGGAATGGTATTGGAAGCCAACGATGTGGCCAAAGTTGGAGCTCACTGATCCCAGCGCTTGGTGATCTAGGGGACGTTAAGTTTGATCGACTTTGTGGTTGGACAGGTTAGAGTTCGGGTGACTCCTGGGATTCTAGCGATCGCAGTCGTGACCGAGTTACCCAATTCCGTGAGGTCGTTGGCGACGACTCTTGCTATGACGTCGTAGGGACCAGTTATCTCGTCGGCAAACTCAACGCCCGGCAGATGTGAAAGCTTTTCACCGACTTCGGAGACTCTCCCCACTTCAGTTTGAATTAGCACGAATGCAGTAACCAAGATATGCCGCTTCCTAAGTTGACTAGGTGATAGAGGCTAGTCGCTAGGTTGGAAAATTCTGAAACACCTTTAAATAAGTTGGCCGTGAACTCGTAATATTTACTCCTTTGTTATAATCAACGGTCAATGAATCCCGACCATCTCACACTGATCACTGTAGCTGACACATATATTGAGAGTCGTTTGAGGCTGCTCGCTGATCTCCTGAGCACTCCGCTTCTCTCTAATGGGCCGCCTGAGATCGTAACCCCTTGGATCTTTTTTCCAAATTCGTTCCCTCCGGCCCGTTACGGTGGCGACGGCCATGAGGTTATCGATGAACTGTCACTGGTTCCGCCCTCGATAGCGGGTTATCGCATGTACGCCGGTGGTAAGTTGGAGCTTTTAACTAAGCTCTCCAATGGAGAGAGCTACTCCAAGGTTTCCAGGATAGATCGAGTATCCTCCAAGATCGGTAAAAGCGGAGAACTTACCTTTGTCGATATCTTGCATGAGGTTTCAGATGACACCTCACGAGCCCTAGTTTTTAGGGATCTTCAAAACTTGGTCTACGTTACCCAAAGAAGAGAACCGCGCCAGATAGTAGTTGCCGATACCCCCGCAAAGGGTCTCTTCGGCTTCAAAGGGTCGCAAGATATCTTGAGCGCCGAATTTGTAGCCGATGCCTCAATGCTCTTTCGGTACTCTGCCCTTACCTATAACGGCCACAAGATACATCTAGATCGAAACTACTGCCGCGAAGTAGAGTCGCTCCCAGGGCTAGTAGTACATGGTCCACTGCTTGCTACAGTTGGCGCAACTATCGTAAATCGGCTGTGCGGCGACGGTGAGCAGATCAAGGAGTTGTCATTTCGCCTTCACTCAACACTCTTTGAAGACGAGTTAGCCGAATTTTCAATTGAGCGGCAGAAGTTGAGCTTCAACGGTAGTGCTACAGCAAACGGTGGCTTGATCATCACCTTTGAGGGTGAAATTGGAAGCCTCTAATACTCAGATGAACCATGGTTTTGACCAAATCCTAGATCAGATTGAGAAGGTCGGAGAGGATTTAGCGAAGACACAGGGTTACAGCCTCCCCATTCCAAGGGCATTTGTCCCTTCAGCAAAGCGATTTAATTACACCGACCCTAATGCTCAGGCGCGCCTCGAGCTCTACCTTGAGTCTTTGGAAGCAGGAAGTGACTTCTACTTCGATGTTCCCTCTGGGTTTTTAGTCATGACCGCTCTTAAACACATAAAGCGGGGCTTTTGTTGCAATAGTGGCTGTCGCCATTGCCCATACATTGAGCGATAGATCTACTCTCGGCCCCTTGCTGTGGTCAATGTGACCGAGGGGTTGCCCGGCTTTTAGAAGATGTGCTCAAAGCCACTACGGCTGAGCTCGATTCCATCGGCTACAACATGGGGCGAACCATCTTCGATACGACCGAAGCGAATCGGTGGCGCTAGATCTCGTTGTACGAAGATTTCTACGATATCTAACGCCGGTGGCGCTGCGAAGATTAGTTCGTAGTCTTCGCCGCCGTAGAGGCAGTCATCAAGTGTTGCGCCATCTCTAATTGGAGGGTTTTCGATCACAACTCGAACGCCACTTCGATTTGCTATATGGCGTAAGTCTCCAACTAGTCCATCAGATAGATCGATTGCGCACCTTACACCAGCTTCGCGGAGGCACCTACCCTCGTGGACCTTTGCCTTGGGGTTTAGATGAAACCACTCCATCTGGGGGTTTTGGTACTCCGGAGAGTTGAATGAACGAAGTCCTGCGCTTGAAGCACCCAAGGGGCCGGTGCTATAGAGAAGATCTCCCTCCCTGGCTCCACTTCGAAGTAGCAGATTCGAATTTATTGGAGTTGTACCTATTGCGGTAGCGGTAATCGCCAGGGTCTCACCTTGGGAGAGGTTTCCACCGATCAACTCTGCACCATAACTTTGGGTTTCGTTTGCAATGGCGTCGATGAGCTCTCCGACGCTGAAGCGTTGGGGCGCAATTATGGATGAGAGAAGGTACCGTGGAGCGGCGCCCATCGCCGCCAAGTCGGAGAAGTTAACGGCTACTACCTTGCGAGCAATGTCGGCAACTGTAAAGTATCTTCGCTTGAAGTGGACACCTTCAATAGTTGCGTCGGTGGTGTAGCTGTAGTTTAGGGAGGAGTCGCCGGATACCACTGCGGCATCGTCTCCTATCCCAACTAGTAAGCTTCCATCACCCCGATGTCCAGCGATTATCCGCTTCTCCAGTAGCTCAAACTCTTTTTGTGACATATTTCATCTACATCTGCTCGGATTTATTGCCATTACCCTTTGCATTTTGTTGTTTCGCTTGTAATAATTATTAGTCATCACTTTCTAGTAAAAAGTATCTGATACTTAGCGACGCACCGATTTCTAAGGGAAAGGATTGTAAATGGAATATCCTACTTCGAATAAGAGGCTGATCGATTGGGTGGACGAGATAGCTCAGCTGACTCGTCCATCGTCGATCTACTTTTGCGATGGTTCGAAGGAGGAGTTCGATCGACTAGCCCAACTTCTAGTCGAGAAGGGAACCTTTAGGAAACTATCTGACGTCAAGCGCCCTAACTCCTACTGGGCCCACTCCGATCCAAGGGACGTAGCTCGGGTCGAGGATCGTACTTTTATCTGCTCAAGCAATGAGATCGACGCAGGCCCCACCAATAATTGGCGTGATCCGAGCGAGATGAAGCAGACTATGAGTGGCCTTTATGCGGGTTCGATGGAGGGGCGTACTATGTATGTGATTCCCTTCTCCATGGGTCCGTTAGGATCTCCATTTTCTAAGATCGGTATTCAGCTGACAGATTCGCCTTACGTGGTAACCAACATGCGTATCATGGCAAAGATGGGGACCAGCGTTCTGGAGCAACTAGGTGAAGACGGCGAATTTATACACTGCATCCACTCGGTTGGATCTCCTCTTGCCGAGGGACAAAGCGATGTAGCGTGGCCCTGCGATCCCGATAACATCTACATCTCTCACTTCCCAGAGACGCGTGAGATCTGGTCGTATGGTTCGGGATACGGTGGAAATGCCCTCCTCGGAAAGAAGTGCCTAGCACTTAGGATTGCATCGGCTACCGCCCGTGATGAGGGTTGGCTAGCTGAGCACATGCTGCTTCTCAAGTTAACCTCACCCAAGGGCCAAGTCCACTATGTAACTGGTTCATTCCCGTCGGCATGTGGCAAGACCAATTTGGCGATGCTTGAGCCGTCGCTCGAGGGTTGGAAGGTAGAGACTCTCGGAGATGACATCTGCTGGCTCCGCTTAGGAGAGGATGGACGCCTCTATGGGGTGAATCCAGAGGCCGGATTCTTTGGCGTCGCACCAGGCACCTCATATGAGACCAACGCCAATGCAATGCGTACCATCACCCACGATACAATCTTCACCAACACTGCCCTCACTGAGGATGGAGACGTTTGGTGGGAGGGAATGGATGGAGAGCGTCCAGGCAATCTAACCGACTGGAGAGGTGAAAGCTATGATGCGACCTCAGGAAAGCCAGCCTCTCATCCCAATGCCAGATTTACAGTCTCCGCCGGACAGGCGCCTCAGATCGCAGCGGAGTGGCAGGATCCAGCTGGTGTTCCAATCTCGGCGATGTTATTTGGTGGCCGTCGCCGTTCGTTGGTGCCATTGGTTGCAGAGTCACGTGATTGGGACCATGGTGTCTTCTTGGGTTCAACTATGGCCTCTGAGACCACAGCTGCAGCGGTAGGTGCGGTGGGCAACCTTCGCCGTGACCCATTTGCAATGTTGCCATTCTGCGGATACAACATGGGAGACTACTTCGCACACTGGCTTAGCTTCGGTGAGAAGGAAAACGTCAACCTCCCCAAGATTTACATGGTCAACTGGTTCCGAAAGGATGCCAACAACCGATTCATTTGGCCCGGCTACGGCGAAAATGCTCGTGTTCTAGCTTGGATTGTGGCCCGCCTTGAGGGCGAGGCGGAAGGGGTTGAAGGTCCCTATGGCATAGTTCCAAAGGTGGAAGATATAGCAGACGATGACCTTGAAATCGCAACTGAGAAGCTGTCAGAGCTCTTCCACGTAGATGGTTCAGAGTTGGCTGGCGAAGTTGATGCCATAGGTTCACACTTTGACACCTTTGGCGATAGATTGCCGGCGAAGCTTCTACGACAACTCGAGATCCTAAAGACCTACATCTAGGTAAAGCTGGTTTGACTCTCATCGATCTCTCCTCGTGTAACTAAGTGGATGGATCGATGCTGAGGTGTAGATCCAAATTTGAGTTTCTACTGCTAAGTGGTATCTAGCTAAACCCTCTCTCTGTAGCGCGCCGCTTTTGTATTTACGTTGGCAGGGACTCTACTTTTCTAAAACTTTGAAAGATAGCCACGTCACCGCGATCAATGCGGTGACGTGGCTATCTTCATCTAGCAGGGCTTTGCCTGGGTTTAGCTCGATCAATCGGTGAGATCGGTGTTGGCTTTCCCTTTAATGGTGAGGGCGCTCGACCAGGCAGCACCTCTGACTGCAGGTCTCAAATGGCTCTCCAACCTCCTTGATCACTCTCTTTTCAAGTGAAGGGTCTATCTCCTCTTCGAGAAGATCTGCGATCATATCGATGAAAAGTGGCGAGGAGGATGGAGTCTTTACCCTTAGGTACTTTAGACCGAGGTTTGCGGCGTTTTCCTTTGCCAAGGTGTCAAGGTCGTATATCACCTCCATATGGTCGGAGATAAAGCCGACAGGTACCGAGAGAACGCAGCTCTTACCGTCGAGACTTGCCATATGGTCGCTGATATCAGGTTCGAGCCATGGTTGATTGGGAGGACCAGATCTCGATTGATAGACCTTTACTCTAGATATCTCTGTGCCAAAATGTTCCACTACCCTAGAGTGGATATAGGTTATAGCTTGATCTAACTGCTGGGTGTAGAAGCTAGCTTCAACCATTGACAGCGGAACTGAGTGGGCGCTGTAGCAGATCTCTATTTGGTCTAGAGGTAACTCCAGCGAGGTGATTTTCTCGATTATGTCATCTATAAAGGGTTGAACAAAACCTCTTCTGTTATAGAAGTGAGGAAGTTTTTTAGCAGAAAGGTTCGATGGATGATCCTTGAGTGATCGAGCGACGTCCTCTCGGTACTGTCGGCATCCAGAATAAGAGGAGTAGGCAGAGGTGGCGAAGTAGTAGAAGCTGTCGTGTCCATCTGAGGCGATAGCTTTGACCGAATCTTCAACGTAGGGTTCCCAATTTCGATTACCAAAGTAAAGATCGACTAAAAGGCCGCGCTCAAAGAGCGCGGCCTTAAGTCTCTCGATTATATCGAGATTGATCTGGTTAATTGGGCTCTTGCCACCGAAGAGGTAGTAGTGCTTAGATACTTCGACGAGGCGCTCTTGTGGAATGTTGCGACCGCGGGTCACATTCTCCATGAAGGGCAAGATCTCGACTTCAGTATTTGGTCCACCAAAGGATAGATATAAGAGAGCGCATTTATTCACGCCCTCAATCTTATCTACGCCGCCTTTGTTACTTTACCTGAACGGATGCATGAGGTGCATACATTGATACGACGAGTGGATCCCGATACAACGGCGCGAACTCGTTGAATATTTGGGTTCCAACGACGCTTATTACGACGATGCGAGTGGCTAAGGGACATTCCGAAGTGTGGGCCCTTGCCGCAAACCTGACATACCGAAGCCATATTTTCTCCTGGCGTTACGATTCAACTCAAACAATTTAGCCATATCAGCATAGTTGGGTTATTGGCAAATCCCTCTTTATCTCCTATATTGTCTATATCTAGTTTCACAGAGTGGATTTACAAATGGTTGCAAAGGGCGAGTTCCTCGTCTCGGTTCTAAAGCGTTACTATCGTTTCCTGGAGTCGTTTCGCGACCGCATTGATCGTTTGAACGTCTTTCCAGTTCCAGATGGCGACACCGGAACTAATATGTTCTACACTGTTCGCTCTGCGGTTGAAGCCCTTTCCCACGTCGACTTCGATTCCTTGGTTGATGTTGATGCAACTCAAGCCAAAGCAATCTCGAAAGGGGCTCTTCTTGGGGCTCGCGGAAACTCGGGCGTGATTCTTTCCCAGGTTATCGCCTCCTTTGCGACTGTTTTTGCCAGTGATGACCGTGACTCAGAGGTAACTTCGCAAGACGTTGCTACCTTTTTGCATACAGCAAATGAGCGTGCTCGCAGCGCCGTCCTTCGTCCGGTCGAGGGAACAATACTTACGGTTCTGCGCGATGTGGCCAAGGTGGCTGAGGCACTCGTTGATTTAGATATCTCTCTGTTTGTGGAAAAGATCTTCGATGAGTCGCAACGGTCACTAGACGATACTCCCAAGTACCTAGAGGCGCTCGCCCGCGCTGATGTAGTTGATTCTGGAGGAGCTGGGTTCGTCCTCTTCGTCGCTTCCATGGCATATGCAATCAGCTCCACTAACTTTACTTGGGGCATCGACATCGCCTTCAACTTCGAGTCAAAGGTTCCCTCGACACATCTTTCGAGTGAATTTAGAGAGGAAGACCTCTCAGAGGAGGGCCCGCGCTACGAGGTGATGTTTATCCTTGAGTCCAATTCAGAGGTTCTCATCGACAACTTCAGAGAACTCTGGGCTTCTCTGGGTGACTCGATTGTGGTCGTGGGTCAAGATGATACCTATAATTGTCATATTCACACCGATGAGATTGGGGCCTCGATCGAGGCCGGCATTCAAAGTGGGCAAGTCTCAAATATACGCGTGACCGACCTGCACGAACAGGTGCGCGAAGAGCGTTGGGTTCTGGAGTCAAAGGGACAAGGATCTCCTGACCTTTATGGAGTAGAGGTCAAAGAGGTGCCCAAGACTTCGGTAGTTGCGGTTGCAAATGGCGACGGAGTTCGGCGGATCTTCAGATCACTTGGAGTGCATAGAATCATTCAGGGTGGTCAAAGCATGAATCCTTCAACCGATGAGATATTGAAGGCGATCGATGAGGCTCCTTCGAGTGACGTAATAGTCCTTCCCAACAACTCCAATGTCACGGCAGTAGCACAAATTGCGGCCGAGGTATCCAGTAAAAACGTACGGGTAATTCCGACTCGTGGCGTCGTTGAAGGCATGAGCGCACTTGTGTCGTTCGATCCAATGGTCGCTATCGATGAAAACTTTGAAGCGATGGAGGAGGGGGCTAGACACGTCGTCGTGGCTGAAGTTACACGCGCGGTGCGGGACTATCCCGATGCAATTGGAAAGATAAAAAGTGGGGATTACATTGGAATCACCATCGATGGAATCGTCGCTGTATCAGTGGACTTAACTGAGGTGATCATAGATACTATCGGCAAGCTTCTCACCGATGAATCAGAGATCGTGACCATAATCGAAGGGGAGGGTTCTACCCCCGCCATTTCGCGAGAGATAAGCGAATGGATGGTTATGAACTTTCCGGAGATAGAGGTTGAATTCCACCACGGTCAACAGCCCAACTACCCCTATTTGATTGGAATTGAATAAGCGCTACTGAGTCGGATCGGCCCTTCCGGCGGTGACGACCGAGGTGAGTTGGTTCCCAAAGGTTTATAGCCTTTGTTTTAGAAATATAATGTGTACATGTGTTCGACTCTTCGACAACTAAGCCAATTGTCAGTTGACTCTATCGACACGATCGCCAAGACAAAGCTTGAGTCGTTAAAGCGTGCAGGGTTCGAGTCGCTTCTCGACTTAGTCGAATACTTTCCCCGAAGGTACGTTGATCGCAGTAATCATATGACCATCGCCGAGGCACCACTTGCCCAAGAGGTCCTGGTAATTGCGACCATCACTGCGGTTGAGCCGCGATACCGGGCCAAGGGTAAAGAGGTGATTGATGTGGTAGTTAGTGATAGCAGTGCAAGGCTTCGACTCACATTCTTCAACCAACCTTGGCGTAAACATCAACTCAAGGTCGGGACCGAGGCTGCAATCTTTGGCAAGATCGAGCGTTTTCGCAATACCTCTTCGATGGTAAATCCCTTAATCGACCTAGTCGGTGACAGGACCGGGCGAATCGTGCCGATATATCCTCACTCTGAACGATTTGACTTTAGGTCAGATGAGATGCCAAGATTTATCAGAGCTGCATTGGAGCGTGGTGGTGAGATCTGCGAGGCCCTCTCATCCACCTTGGCCGACCGGGAAGAGTTGCTCGATCGCAATAGCGCCTACCGCCTAATCCACTTTCCAGAGACGATGGAAGACGTCGAGACTGGTCGCCGTCGCCTCGCATTCGACGAACTACTCCGCCTTCAACTCAAATTGGTTAAATCAAAGTTGGAGATGGAGATGCAGCAGCGGGGGAAGGTGCACGACGTTACAGGGGTAGATCGTCTTAGCATCGTTGGGGGTAGATCAGTTAACTTTAATCCTTCTAGCTCTTTCCAACCAGACCTTGAGATGGATAGCACCGAGACGATCGTGGAGCGATTCTTCCGAACCCTTTCGATTACCCCGACAACTGCTCAAGTTCGCACCATTGCTGAGATCGCACGGGATATGGCATCCAAGGTGCCTATGCATCGACTACTTCAAGGAGATGTGGGGGCAGGCAAGACTCTGGTAGCAATATGTGCATCACTATTTGCGGTGCAATCGGGATATCAAGTCGCCATTCTTGCGCCGACTGAAGTCCTGGCAGAGCAGCACTTCCGTTCTATAGGAAGGATGATCGATGGTCTCGAAGTCGATGAAAAGCGAAGTGAATTGGTCTTTTTTGGTAAGCGGAGACCAGTTACTATCGACTTTTTGGCGGGAAAGGTTACAGCGGCTCGACGTAGAAGTCTGTTGGAGGCCCTAGGCAGCGGGGGAGTAGATATCGTGGTTGGAACCCACGCTCTTCTCTCTGAAGGGGTCGACTTTGCCGATCTTGGCCTGATTGTAATCGACGAACAGCATCGGTTTGGGGTGGAGCAAAGAGCTCTCCTTCGAGAGCGCTTCTCCAGCGATAGTGAGCCTGATGTCTTGATTATGACCGCAACTCCCATCCCAAGAACTGCCGCTATGACCCTCTTTGGCGACCTGGACGTGAGTGTCTTGGACATTATGCCACCAGGGAGAAGTTCAATCGTTACCAAGTGGGCTCGCAACGATGATGAACTCCATCGATCATTTATCCGAATCGAACGTGAGGTAGCCGCGGGTAGACAGGCTTATATCGTATGTCCCCTAGTAGAGGAGTCAGAGAAGATCGCAGCTCGAAGCGCAACTGAAATCTACGATGAGCTGCGCCACGGTCGATTGAAGGAACTTCGACTTGGGCTGATTCACGGACAGATGAGTCCCTCCGAAAAGGAGGCGGTTATGGAGGACTTTAGAGCAAGAAATATCGATGTCCTAGTTGCAACTACAGTTATCGAAGTCGGAGTTGATGTTCCTAATGCAACCGTGATGATGATAATGGATGCGGGGCGCTTTGGTATTGCTCAAATCCACCAGCTAAGGGGGCGCGTCGGTCGTGGTCAATACCAGTCTTATTGCTACTTGGTTGAGACCAAGGAAGAGCTTATGGCCGATACCTCGGAGCGACTCGAGGCGATCTGCTCAACTACCAATGGCTTTGAATTGGCCGAGATGGACCTCAAGCTTCGAGGTAGCGGAACTATTACCGCATCGAAACAAAAAGGGCGAAGTGACTTTCGTGTCGCATCGTTACTGAGAGATAAAGGATTACTGCTAAAGGCTCGCAAGATCGCCCTAGAGCTCCTCAAGAGCGATCTGGAGTTAAAGAGATATCCGCTTCTTAAACAAGAGGTGGAGGACTATCTAAGCGACGAGCGGGGCGACTTCGTCTTTAGGAATTAGCAAGGACCTTGGTCAGCCTCCAAATCCCGGATCTGGAGGCTATTTGACCTTACTTCGATACCTGCTCTATCGGGATTAAACAGGGTATTCTTTAGGAGTTTATGTGGTTGGAGGCGCCTTTTTCTTCGCTGATCACTTTTTGTGCTTTGTATGAGATTGAAGATATTGATTGCTAATCTTAATTACGAAGGCAGACCAACGAATTGATCTAGAAGACGGAGGTATGGATGTCCTACTACGAAGAAGGACCCGAAAAGACCTCTGATGACATCGTTTCGATCTTAGACCGCCTTGAAGTATTGATACTAAATGCGAAGGCGATTCCGCTCTCCGCTTCGGTCATGGTTCCCCGTGATGAAGTTGTCTATCTGATTCGATTAGCAAAGGAAAATCTTCCCGCCGAGATGGCGGAGGCTAATTGGATCAAAAAAGAGCAGGATAAGTACTTGGAAAGAGTTCAGTATGAGGCTAATGAGATCATGGACGAAGCTCGCCGACAGGCCGAATTGATGGTTTCTAAGCAAGAGATTGTACGTCGGGCTCAAAGTTACGCAAATGGAATTACCGTAAGGGCACGAGAGGAGGCCTCTCGGTTTCGTGTGGAGGCGGAAAATTACGCCGATCAAAAATTAGCGGAGTTAGAGATTGCGCTATCGAATATCGCTCGATCGGTAAAGGCTGGGAGGGATCGTCTGTCACAGAATATCGTTCCACTTGAAATTCCTCGGAGTGACGGCGAGGGTGAATTTCGTCAAGACGACGATCTCTTTGATGGCTCTCTCGGCAAAGAGATGGAGCGAACTGACTCTACTAGAGGACGGCGCTCTGGCAGGGGGCAAGTCCCCTATGACGACTTCGATGAGGATTTTTGATTATAAAGGGTAGAATCATCTCCCCTACTCAAGTGCATTTTAATTGAAGATACTTAGGATTTATGATGACTAAAGCATTTCGCGTCTCAGTTACCAAGCTGCTCCACCGTCCGGAGTTGATAATCGATCTAGATCTAATAGGCTCGATTGAGGATATGTTTGTCTCTTCTGCCAGAGTGCCAGATGGTGCTGAAGTCCATCTAGTTGGAAGATTAGAGGCTGCTCATCCAGGGATCTTATTCACCGGTAAGGCACAAGTTGAGATAGTAACTGAGTGTCGTCGGTGTCTAACTGAAACGAGTGAAGAGCTCCAAGTCGAGATTAGGGAGCTGTTCTTAGAGGACGGCGATGAAGAGGAGAGCTATCCACTCGAAGGCGAATTTGTCGACCTCACTGAGATGGCTCGCGACTCAATCGTCTTGTCCCTTCCGGCTGCTCCACTTTGTCGGCCAGATTGCAAAGGGATCTGCCAGTATTGCGGAGGCAATCGTAATGAGGTCGACTGTCATCACGATGACGATGGCATCGATCCAAGGTTCAAGGTCTTGGATCGACTGAAGTAGTTGACTTTTAGTTGAATTACATTGGCGAAATTTAGGGCCGAAACCGTGAAGATCGCTAATAGAATCATGTGGGCATATTTTTAGCCGATCAATAAGGTCCACATATTGGAAGCTCGGCTAGAAGTATTAAGTGGTTTGCACTGGTAGCATTACCTAGTTGCGTAAATAGCAGAGAGAATAATTGAGATGGCAGTACCTAAGCGTAAGACTTCTAAGAGCAAGAGCCGTAGCCACCAATCTACATCTTGGGTCTTGAATGCCCCTTCCAAGAGCAGTTGCCCACAGTGCAACTTCGCAAAGCGACCACACCACGTTTGTCCAAACTGCGGTTGGTACCACGGACGTCAAGCCATCGAGGTTAGGTAGCCTTGCTGCCCTTGGCGCTAGACGTCATGGGCGGCGACAATGCCCCTGACGTCGTCATAGAGGGCGCTAGGCGCGCCAAAGAAGAGCTGGACGCTCCTTTGATCCTTGTTGGAACTGAGGCAGTCGTTGCTCCCCTTGCTAATGAAGGCTTCGAGATCGAAGTAGCGAGTGAAGTAATTGAAATGCACGATGACCCTGCTTCGTCAGTGAGAACCAAGAGGGACTCCTCTCTGGTGAGGTGTGCCGAACTCGTGAAAGAGGGTCGGGCTTCATCTATGATCTCAGCGGGAAATACCGGCGCCACGATGGCATCGGCACTGCTGAAGATGGGACGCTTGCCCAAGGTTGCTAGACCAGCGATTGCTACCGTTATCCCGGTTCCTGGTTCTACTCCCACCGTAGTTATAGACTCGGGTGCAAACTCGGAGGTTCAACCGCAATGGTTGGTTCAATTCGGTGAGATGGGATCGGTATACTCCAACGAACTCTTCGGGATCGACTCTCCCCGTGTCGGTATCCTAAGCATCGGAGAAGAGAAGGGGAAGGGAAACAGCCTTGTAAAAGAGGCCTGGTCCCTTCTAGATGCCTCGCCTAATATCAACTTCATCGGCAACGTCGAGGGTCGCGATGTAATGAGTGCCAACGTCGATGTCGTAGTCTGTGATGGCTTCGTTGGTAACATCGTACTCAAGACTCTCGAGGGAGCGATGAGAACCCTCGCGAAGTCTATATTTGAGTCTCTGGCGGCAGGAGAAAACGGCGCCGAAGTGGTTGACCTAGCTTTACCAAAGCTGCTTCCACTCTTGGATGAGCTAAACCCCGATACCTATGGTGGAGCCATGCTCCTAGGCGTTAACGGAATCTGTGTAATATC
The DNA here is from genome assembly GCA_021805205.1 of Actinomycetes bacterium. GTDB lineage: Bacteria > Actinomycetota > Acidimicrobiia > Acidimicrobiales > Acidimicrobiaceae > Acidithrix. The sequence goes on from JAJZFV010000037.1 coordinate 108,962, forward strand.
GCACGGCTCCTCTTCGTCGACTGCAATCTATAACGCTATTGCAATGTCAATGAAGTTGGCTAAGGACGGTCTTGCAGATAAGATTGCCGCTACGGTTACTAAGTAGCGTTCGAAGTTTTATCTAAATTATTCTTTCAATCATCCCTTTCGATCTAGGAGATTTTACAAAGTGGCTAAGACGTACGAGACCAAAGCAGCGATCTTTGAGGCAATTCAAAATCACCTCGCTGACATCCTCGAGATCGATCCATCCAGCGTCAACATTAGCTACTCATTCACCGATGATTTAAGTGCCGACTCCCTTGCCTTGATTGAATTAGTCGAGGCGATGGAGGATGAGTTCTCTACCCCAGCTAATACATTTCGCATTGAGGACGAGGACCTAGAGGATTTGAAGACTGTCTCGGACGCAGTTGACTACATTGCCGAGAAACTCGGTGTCCAAGCTTAACTCTAAGCAAGGCGCGATGGAACCCTTCCCGAAAGTTGTCGTTGTGATAGATATCCTTCTAGCGGCACCGTATTCTAGTAAGGCAAGATAGATGGCTAAGGGTCGAGCCAACGTCGATCTATCTACCGTAGGAAGCGATCTCCCTGACGTCTTGGTCCTACTTAGCTCCCTGACATCGGGGGGAAAGAGTTCGCTCGAGGATTTGTATGTGGAGCTTCCGCACTTAAAGGAGGCGTTGACCCATAGATCCTTCACCCTTGAGAATCAGGGCTTCCCCGACAATGAACGCCTTGAATTTTTGGGAGACTCGATACTAGCGGCCTATGTTTCGCGGCGTCTTTTTATAGAGTTTCCGGAGTTTGACGAAGGTGGTTTGACCATTGGAAGGGCAAACCTGGTCAACACCGATGTTCTAGCTCAACTTGCTCGCCAACTCAACATTGGAGACTATCTCACTTTGGGGGTTGGGGAGGAGTCGAGCGGCGGTCGCAGCAAGCGTACGATTTTGGCGGGTGCCTTCGAGGCGATCGTAGCAACCGTATTTCTTGACCTCGGTGACGAGAGAGCGATGGAGTTTGTCGATCGTTGCCTCTTGGTAAACATCGGAAAGATTGAGATAGTTGAGAGTCGGCTGGACCCCAAGAGTGAACTTCAGATTCACCAAGCTCGCCTCGGAAATCCAGTACCAAAGTATCATGTCACTTCAAGTGGCCCCGACCACATGCCTTCCTTTATCGCCGAAGTTGTGATCGATGGAAGGGTCTTTTCTGGAGAGGGTCCTTCCAAGAAAGAGGCGGAGCAAAGGGCTGCACTTGAGGCACTTAGTGGACTCAATAGTTGACTCTGATATAGCTAAAGTTCGATGGCTTCGATCGGTTATGTGCGGTGGCGAAATGGTTGGTAAAACTCTTTATGGAGATTGGCGGTTCGATCTCTGGCTTAGAGACATTGATCTTCTGCTTTGATGTTACGTCGTGCAAGATCAAGCAGAAATAGATATTGCCCTATCATTTGCTCTTCGTCAGTGGGTGGGGGCAATTGCCATCTAGTCTTATTAGAACTCCATTTTTGGTTGATTAGAGGGTTTTGATTCGTGCCAGAGCTTCCTGAAGTTGAGACTTTAGCTAGAGGAATCGAGAGGGTCATCGTTGGTAAGAAGATCGAGGATGTCTATGTCGGCTCAGATCGAATCATTCGCGACTGTAATTCGAAGGACTTTTTCACATCAGCGATCTTGGGGTGCGTAGTCGAGGCGGTTGGCCGCTATGCCAAGTATTTGATAGTCACCTTGTCCGCAAAGGATCGCCGTCTTTTTCTAATAATGCATATGGGCATGTCGGGACAATTGCGGTCATCGCTTCTGACCGGTGAGGAGTTGCTCTTCGATCGCCACAGCCACTTGCGTTTAGGTTTCGATGACTCAAGTCTCCTTGCCTTCTATGATCCTCGCACCTTCGGTCGAGCCTTTGTCGACTTTGAGTACGATCTTCGCCTCAAACGCCCCCGATCTCTGGCGAAGCTGGGTCCCGATGCCCTAGAGGCCAATGAGCCACTTGAAAGGTTGCTAAGCGGCCGCGAGCGAAGAACGATGCCAATTAAATTCCAACTTCTGGATCAGTCGCTCATCGGTGGAATTGGAAATATGTACGGCGATGAAGTGCTCTTTCATGCCGGAATTAACCCCTTTGTTACATTTGGGGATTTGAGTCCGGATGAGATAGGGCGGTTACGTGTGGCAATCAAGGCGATCTTATCCAAGGCGATTGAGTTGCGCGGTTCGTCTCTCGTCGATAGAGGGTATCGTGACGTTGCTGGCGAGCTCGGTGGGTATCAGATGCTTCATAACGTCTATGCTCGAGCCGGTAAGAGCTGTAACAGGTGCGACGCAACTATTGAACGGGTGGTGATGAAGGGGCGATCGACCTTCTTCTGCCCAGGTTGTCAAGGTTCTGGCGAACTTACTCCTATAGATAGCCAAAGGCTTTCTCGGCCAATTGAGCGCTCTGCAAATCACATCGATATCGACTACATGACGGTTAGCCCAATCAATCTTGATGATGGCCGATCCTTCGGATCTGTATTCAGCTCAGCTGAGGCTAATAGGTAAGGTGCCAATTCGATATGTTTCTTCGTTCCCTCGCCATTAAAGGATTTAAGTCTTTTGCCAACCCAACAACTATCGAATTCTCGCGCGGTATCAACGTCGTTGTTGGCCCTAACGGCTCCGGTAAATCTAATATCGTTGATGCGATTAGCTGGACCTTAGGCACTCAGACGCCAAAGTCACTTCGTTCTTCCAAGATGGAAGATGTCATCTATGGAGGGGGCGACGGCCGAAGCGGGGCAAAGAGCGCGCGGGTAACCATGATCATCGATAACGGCGACGGTCAGATTCCAATCGACTTTGCCGAAGTTGGGGTGAGTAGATTCTTAGCTCGGGGAGGCGACTCTGGCTATGAATTGAATGGTAAGGATGTTCGCCTCATCGATGTTAGTGAACTACTAGCAGATGCATCCATCGGCAAGGGACAGCACATTATTATCTCTCAAGGAAACCTCGATGAGATCTTAGATGCTAAGCCCGCCGAGCGTCGTGCAATCATCGAAGACGCAAGTGGAATCGCCAAGTATCGACGGCGCCAGGAGAGAACGATGAGGCGTCTTCTTTTGGTCGAAGAAGAGGCTAATAAGGCAAGCGAGGTCGCTCGCGAACTGCAAAAGCGAATTCGACCACTTGAGCGGCAGGCAAAGGCGGCCAAGCGCCACGTCGATCTCAACGATGAGATCGCTCAACTACGGGCTTATATCCTCGGTTCCACCTACCGAGAGCAGCTAGAGCTCAGTCAAGGTGGAGCTCAAATCGAAGAGGAGCTCGTCGAAAAGATCATGGATATCGAGGCCAAACGAGCAAGTAATACTTTGGAGCTTGCGCGTCTCGACGCCCAACTGCAATCATTTGATGACTCTCGCCACATGAGTTCGATATCTCGCCTAGAGGCGGTTAGAGGCGAATTGAACGTTGCCGTAGCGATCTCTGCCGAGAGGCAGAGGGCCCTCGGCGATAGGGTCAAGGTCTTGCTCGACGACTCCAAGGTCAAAGAGGCCAAGAGGAGCCTCGAAGTATTGATTCGATCTCGTGATGAGATCGAAAGAGAGGTAGTAAGTGTTGAGCCGCTCTTGGCTGATCTTGAAACTCGCGAAAGGGAAGTTCAAAGTTCGTCGAGGGAGGTGAACCTTGATTCTATCGCGCAGGTCGAGGCAAAAGAGAGCGAACTTTCAACCAACGCTAATCGACTCTTTACTGAGCTAACAAATCAAAAAGCCAAGGTTGGGCAGCTAATATCGCGCCAAGGTGACTTTGTAAAGGCAAAGGAGAGGAGTCAGTCCCTGCTGGTACAGATGGAGGCGAAGATGGCTACCTCCAAGGCGCAATTCGAGCAAAAGTCGATGCAATTAAATCAAGATGAGGCGCTCCTAGAGCAGTTGCTACCGAAGCTTGAGAGTGCCGGAAAAGAGCTTGAGGCCTCTGAACTGGACCTTGCGAATCTTAACGGCGCCCGTGGCGAACGGCTAGGTGTTGTAAAGACTCTTACTCAGGCGATCGAAGAACTTCACTCTCGCTCTGCCCTTCGCCATATCAAGAAGAGTCCATCGCCTATTGGGGTAGTGGCAGAGTTGATTGAGATCGTGCCTAGCTATGAAAAGGCTGTCTTAGCTGCTTTGGGACGCTTTGCAAATGGTGTCGTATCATCTAGTCGCGGTGGCGCATTGGATAACTTCCTTGAGATCAGGGGTGGCTACGAGAGAAGCGTATCTATCTCTAGAGGGCCAATAGCACCGAGGAGGGGTGAGGGGAAAAGTTTTCTTCCGAAGGTGAGTAGCTTCATCACGTATATTCATGGTGAGATTGAAGAAGTTCTCCTATCCCTTCTCGACCAAGTCTATGTCGCTGAAACAATTGAGGATGCTGAGGCTGCAACGCGTAGTGACCCCAACTTGGTGGTGGTTACATTGGATGGCGCTGTTGTAACGAGCTACTCCTTCGAATCGTTTCAGGGCGAATCTGCGGCCTCTAGGAGGGCCCTAGAAGAGGCGCGTGAGTCCTTAGCTGAGATCGAGAACGAACTTGGTCGCCTTCGCTCTGTACGGGAGGCTCAATCGAAAGAGATTGTGTCACTCAGGGAGCGAAGAAGGTCTCTCGAGGCTTCGACTAGCAGGCTAAAGAGTGAAGTTACGCAGTTTTCAAGTGAGCAGAGTCGCTTTGAAGAAGAGAAGGATCGCTTGGAGCACGAGATTGAAAGTGCCAAAGTCTCGCTGGAATCGCTAGCTGATAGCCTTGAGGAGGCTCGACTGCGCCTAGCACCACTAGAGGCCGAACATCGTGGCGTCTCTGAAGAGTTGATAGAGGTTCGGGCGACTCTTTCGAATATGCGTAAAGAGATGGGAGAGCTATCTAGAAGGCGTGCCGGCCTTCGCCAAGAGCGTTCCCAACTAGAAGTGCGGATGGCCCGCCTTCAAGAGCGGTATCGCAAAGTTGTGAGCGATATTGAACATACCCGAGAGCAGATTGAGGCTCTTACCGAGAGATTTAATGAGGATCAGATCGAGGGCGATCGCCTACGAGCCCAAGTAAGCGAGATTGAACAGATTCGGATCAAGGCCCTCGAGAAGGTATCTGAAGTAGATTCGCTCCTGGAGATAATCCGGACGGAACAGAGAAAGATACTCGGGGACCAAGATGCAACTACTCGAGCGGCTAGCGCACTTAGATCTTCGATCGATCAACTCTCTTTTGAGAGGGGTGTGACCCAAGATGAGCTCGCCAAGTTGCGCAGTGATCGTCAGAGCGCGACCATTCGCCTAGCGGTTCTAGAAGAGCGGATCTTGCGCGAACTAGAGCTCTCGCCTGAAGTGGCGATGTCGATCCCGATACTCGCAGGGATAAAGGAGGACGAGGCAGCTCAAGCTTTGACCCAGCGGGAGAAAGAATTAGGTGAGCTTGGCCCCATAAACCACCTTGCGGCGATGGAGGTAGTTGAGCTTCAAGAACAGGCGCGTTTCATGACAGAGCAGCTCAAGGATATCAACGCCAGCCGAAGTGAGTTGAAGTCGATCTCAAAGTCGATAGATGCCGAGATGCGTAGCGTCTTCATGGAAGCCTTTACAGATATCAATGGACACTTTGATTCGCTCTTCAAACTTCTCTTCCCCGGTGGAGGAGCGAGGATCCTTCTATCAGATCCAGACTCTCCCTTAGATTCGGGCCTCGACTTCGATATTTCGATACCTGGAAAAGCACTAAGGAGAATTCCGCTCTTATCTGGTGGGGAAAGATCTCTGGTGGCACTTGCATTTTTATTTGCAGTCTTTTCTTCACGACCTTCTCCCTTTTACGTCCTTGATGAGGTGGAGGCGGCGCTAGACGATTTGAATCTATCCAGGCTATTGGTGATGCTTTCAGCATTTGGGGAGAAGTCTCAGCTCATCATCGTCTCTCACCAAAAGAGAACCATGGAGATCGCTCAACGACTCATTGGAGTATCGATGGCAAAGGACGGAATCTCTAAGGTTCTGGTGGAACGTCTAGAAGATCGACAGCTGACCTTGGCGAACTAGGTGATTGGCGAATCGGCTCTAGCCAAATCCCCACTTCTGAACCTTCGGCACCGCATTGCTATGCTGGATCGTGATGGAAACAGTCATAATTATCGTTGTTTTGCTCCTCGTCTTAGGGGGCGGCTTTTTTTTCGTAAGTAGTAGTAGCAAAAAGAAGAAGTCAGCCTCTTTAGGCACTGAGTTGGGCGGGGGGCGAGAGGCCCCGAGTCCAGGAAGTCTTACCGAGGAAGATTCAGCTGGTCCAACTGGCAAGGGTGTGCTCACTGAACCGATTACACCAAGTGGCGCCAAGCCCTTAGATGAAGCCCCTTCGAGCACAAGAGGCGAACTCCTCGAAGCTCAAGGCGATGACTTGACACTTGCCGGCGCAGCAGGCGAGGTAGATGGCGATGGTGTCGAGGCACAGAGGAGCCTTTACGTAGCGCAAGCTCCGAGTTCAGATCTCAATGGCGCGCTAGCTAGAACCAAGGGCGGGATCGGCTCCAAGTTGAGTGGCCTCTTTAAGCGTACTGCCATCGACGAATCGTTTTACGAGGAGTTGGAAGAGGCCCTGATCCTCTCCGACGTAGGTGTTGAAGTGACCATGAAGATCGTGGAAGATGCAAAGAATATCATCCGCGAACGAAAGGTTAAAGACCCAGCCGCAGCTCTCGATGCCATCCGTGAAGCGATGGCGATGGTCATGTCTAAGCGAGATCGTAGCCTCCACGCCTCTCTTGGCCCGGCAACGGTATGGCTATTCGTCGGAGTAAACGGAGTTGGAAAGACGACCACTATTGGAAAGGTGGCAAATCGATACTCTGATAAAAAGCTGCTCTTAGCGGCGGGCGATACCTTCAGGGCGGCTGCCTCGGATCAGTTGACGATCTGGGCCGATCGAGCCTCGGTTCCAGTGGTTCAAGGTACACCTGGTGCCGATCCATCTAGTGTAATCTTTGACGCCATCTCTAGCGGAAGGGCTCGCGGAAGTGAGTTGATCCTCTGTGATACCGCGGGACGCCTTCAAAATAAGACAAACCTGATTGAAGAGTTGAAGAAGATATACCGTACGGTTGAAAAGGCCGAAGGAATTTTGGGTGAAGTTCTGCTGGTTCTAGATGCAACTACAGGTCAAAATGGCCTATCGCAGGCCAAGATATTTTCAGAGGCAGTGGGAGTAACCGGAGTGGTTCTAACCAAGTTGGATGGATCAGCCAAGGGTGGAATTGCATTTGCGATAGAAGAGACCTTGAATATTCCGGTCAAGCTGGTAGGAGTTGGAGAGGCGATCGGGGATTTGATCGACTTTGATCCAGTTGCATACGTCGAGTCTCTTACGCAAGTGGAGTGAAGTTCTCACTTGGTTGTAGCAATGTGGCTATGTGACTACTTGAGCTGATAGATCTTCGTTATTCGCGGGCGACGCCCCACAACTATTGTTAACTGTGGGTGTGCTACAAATGTCAATTCGACCATTTTGTCAAATTGAAGCTGAGCCAATAGCGACGTTGGGCGGGTTTTCATCGGCGTTTACTTGGTAGAAGAGGGGAACGATTTAGCTGTGTCGATAAGTCCAGGTCGAACCGTATCCGTAATGACCTTGAATCCTGCAGTCGACATCGCATATGAGGTGCGTGCGGTCTATAACGATCAAAAGACTCACGCAATTAGTAATCGATACGATCCAGGCGGTAATGGTGTCAATGTTGCGAGGGCATTGGAGCGCCTTGGTGTGCCCAATCGCCACTTTGGTATAATCGCGGGAAAGTCGGGGTTGCTGCTTCAAGATCTTTTGGGCGATCACCTACACGACAGCGTATGGATAGAAGTTCCAGGCGAGACAAGAGTAAATTCAACTGTAATCGAGTACGATCCCCCTCGACAGATTGAAATCACGGGCGTTGGCCCCGAAGTCGATGAAGACGCCCTAGAGAAGCTCTCGGCTCACTTTTTGCGACACTGTAAAGATGGAATTGCGGTTATGACTGGTTCGATTCCCCCTGGAGTTCCACGTAACTACTACGCCGAAATGATAGATCGAGTTCGAGAACAAGGGGGAAAGGTCGTCCTTGACGCAACTGGTGACATTTTGCGCAGGTGCATCGAAGCTCGCCCATATCTTATAAAGCCCAATCAGTACGAGATCGAACAGATAGTAGGTCGTAGTTTGAACGGGATAGACGACATTGAGAAGGCAGCCAGGGAGATCTGCGATCTAGGTGTCGACGTCGTTGTAGTCTCTCTTGGCTCGAGAGGTGCTCTCTGTGTAACTAATCAGTACTCTCTCCACGTAAAGAGTCCTGCCATAGAAGTTAGGTCTTCAGTTGGCGCTGGAGATTCAATGGTTGCCGGCATCGTTTCAGGTCTGGTGCGTGGCTTAGATATGGAAAGGACGATGGCCATCGGCGTAGCCTGTGGCAGTGCGACCTCTGAAAAAGATGGTACCGAGCTCTTTAGCGTTCCAGATGTTGAAGAGCTAATTGGAAAAGTCCAAATAGATCACCTCTAAGACAAACCCTAACGCTGGCAAGTAGTCGAACCGCGACGAAGTTCGAGGCAAAGCTCATCATTTGCCGATTCGATATCAGCTAAATGCCAAGGGATTAGAATCTAGGTACATGAAGGATATTCATAGGTCGTGTATCAGCGCCTCTCTTCTCGGAGTCTTATCTTGACCGACTTTTCAATTCTTGAAGACGGAATAGATCAAAGTCGCGAGATGATCGAAGTTCGGCGAACAATCTTTTTCTCGCTTTTGACGGGACGGGAAGTATCAATAGACGACTTGGTTGTGGACTTTGGTGAAGAGGTCATCCCTCGAATCGAGGAGCTCGTAGATGGGGGATTAGCTATCCTTGACGAAGAGCACGCTACGATCGTGGGGGCAGAGGGAGTTTCACTAGAAGAGACCTCTCATCGTCTATCCATTGGGGGAACTGACCTCTATACCTGGTGCGCCTTCGATATCGTCGGAATTCCCTCGGCACTGAAGGTCGACGCTCATGGAGTTACCAATTGCCCAACCTGTGGAAGGGAACTTCGCTTTAGTTCACAAGCGGGAGTCTTTGATGGTCTGGCCAGCGATGGAGAGTTGGTTGGGTTCTGGCCGAATTCTCAAGGTCCGGTCGTGGAAAACTTTTGTCCCTCCGCACTGATCTATTGTTCGATCGAGCATCTGAAAATCCATAAAGGGGAGATCTTTGAAGGAAGTGCACTCCCAATCGACGACCTAGCTCGTAGGGGTGAAGTTACCTGGCGAATATTTTGTAATTGACGGTGCTCCCTTCATCAATTATTAATTATTCGATGTACATATTATGCGAATTAAGACATTACCCTTAATTGGGAAGTGATGACGTTCGTCGTTGTTCCAAGGTGATTTGAAACGGCTAACCTTCGAAAAGTTTTGCTCTAAACAACAGTTCAGAGTTAAGTAATGTGAGAGGCAAAATTGGCTAAGACGATAATGGTTCTAGGTGGAGACGGCTTTTGCGGTTGGCCGACCTCGCTGCATCTAAGCGACAGCGGTAATGATGTTGTGATAGTCGATAACCTCTCCCGTCGCAAGATAGATGTCGAGTTAGAGGCGGAGTCGCTGACCCCAATCGCATCAATCCACAGCCGTATCGCAACTTGGAAAGATTTGACTGGCAAGGATATCTCATTTGAAAATGTTGACCTCGCCAACGAATACGACAGGATCTGTGACCTTTTGCTAAGGTACAAGCCTGATGCTATAGTGCACTTTGCGGAACAGCGTGCCGCGCCCTACTCAATGAAGTCAGCTGACCACAAGCGTTACACGGTTGACAACAATGTTCGGGCTACCCACAACTTGCTCGCTGCTCTCGTAGATACCGAGACCGATTCGCACCTGGTTCACCTTGGAACTATGGGTGTCTATGGTTATGGTTGGGCAGGAAAATCAGTAATACCAGAGGGATATCTCTCCGTGGGTCTTGAGACTAACGACGGCATGGAGATGAAAGAGATCCTTCACCCGGCCGACCCAGGTTCGGTCTACCATATGACCAAGACCCTCGATCAGCTAATGTTCGCATTTTACGCCAAGAACGACAAAATTAGGGTTACGGACCTCCATCAAGGTATCGTATGGGGAACTCAAACCCCCCAAACGCAACTTGACGAGAGGCTCATCAACCGTTTTGACTACGACGGTGACTACGGAACAGTTCTCAATCGCTTTCTGATGCAGGCGGCGATTGGTTATCCTCTGACGGTTCACGGAACGGGTGGCCAGACCAGGGCATTCATTCATATTAGGGATACGGTTCGCTGTGTAGAGTTGGCTATTGACAATCCTCCGGAATCTGGTGCCAAGCCTATGATTATGAATCAAGTTACCGAGAGCCATAGGGTCCGTGACTTGGCCTCTCTCATATCCAAGTTGACGGGGGTTGAGATTCAGTACCTCGACAATCCAAGGGTTGAAGCACTTGAAAATACTTTGGTGGTGGCTAACGATAAGTTTCTAGCACTGGGCCTCAATCCGACTACTCTTTCACAGGGTTTGATGGAGGAAGTCCGCGATATCGCCGGAAAGTATGCAAATCGAATTGATTCATCAAAAATTAAGTCGGTCAGCCTGTGGCGACGACACCTCCACGATAAGTAGTAGACCTTAGCCAGAATACATTGGACAATAGAGGATGAAATTGCAATTGCTTGCAATTTCATCCTCTTTTTTTTGTGTATATATTTTAAGTTCTGGGAGCTTAGAGTCCTAATTAACAGTTGTTACGGAACTCGTTGGTAAAAAAACTTAATGTTTAGTTTATAATTGATCGCCAATTTACACCTAAGTTTCGATGCGATTTCAGTTTAAATCGTTTCAGTTTTTACCGAAGACGACTATATCCGTGCTTTATAGTTGGCCCAGTACTCATCTTTCAAGAGGCGCTTGTAAAGTTTCCCAGTTGGCTGTCTCGGCAGAGATGGTCGAAAGTCTATCGATCGCGGGCACTTTATCGGGGCTAGTTGAGATCGGCAAAATTCGATAAGCTCTCTCTCTAGTTCGGGAGATGCATCTTTTGGATCCAATAACTCGACGACGCCCTTTACCTCTTCGCCAAAGTCTTCATTTGGAACCCCGATAACAGCTGCGTCTGCAACCTTTGAATGTGAGATCAGGATGTTCTCTGCCTCTTGGGGGTAGATATTTACGCCACCCGAGATGATGACATACGATGCGCGGTCGGTTAGATAGAGGAATCCATCTTGGTCCAAGTGGCCAATGTCGCCAATGGTACTCCAACCGTCTTTGGTGTGGGCCTCAGAGGTCTTGGCTTCGTCGTTATGGTAAGTAAATCGACCACCATTTGCGAAGTAGACTTTTCCATCTTGGCCTGTTGGAACCTCTTGGTGCTCCTCATTTAGGATCTTGATCTCGCCATGTAGTGACCTCCCGACGCTTCCTTTGTGGGTTAACCACTCCTCGGATGTACACGCTACAAAGCCATTTCCCTCGGTTCCGGCGTAGTATTCATAGATTACTGGTCCCCACCAATCGATCATCGCCTGCTTGATTGGGATCGGACAAGGCGCTGCAGCGTGAATTGCATACTTTATAGAAGAGGGATCGTACTTGGCTCTTACCGCCTTATCTAATTTAAGGAGGCGGACGAACATGGTTGGAACCATCTGTGTGGTATTGATCTTGTACTTTTCAACTTGGAGTAGAAAGTCCTCGGGATCAAAGTGGTCCATGATGTAGGTGGTTCCGCCCATTCGATTAGTGGTGAGATTGTAGCGCAATGGAGCGGCGTGATATAGCGGAGCGGGTGAGAGATATCTTGTCTCGGGAGAAAAGCCATATAGTGCTGAGGCTAGAGCCACCAACTTAGTCGCCTCCGATAGAAACGGCTTTCCGCTCAAGTTCCACTTTATACCCTTTGGCCGACCAGTTGTCCCTGAGGAGTACAACATATCTGCACCCTCTACCTGATCGTATACGACGGTCGATGATTCGCTGAAGAGCGTATTTAGTTCGATTGCCCCCTCGTCGAGGCTGTAACCATCGGCTAGGGCCTCTACCTTTACTATTTTTCGATCAATCCTGGTGAGGGCCTTATTGGCGAGTTCGGCCAGTTCGGCTGAGTAGAAGATTACACTAGCCCCGCAGTCGTCAATGATGTAGGCGACCTCATCTTCCAAAAGGCGAGTACTGATCGCGGTATAGTAGAGGCCGCTCCTTTGCCCCGCCCAAGCGACTTCGAGCATTTCGATGGAGTTTTTCATTAGAATCGCAATCGAGCCCCTCATTCGCAACCCCATTTCATAGAGGTGACCGGCCAGGTTGTGCGATGCCTGATCTACCTCCCCGAAGGTAGCTCTCTTTCCGGTGGCGGTCATCACGATTGCATCTTTTTTTGGGTCGACCTCAAACATAGAGATTGTCAAGGTAAGTGATCCTTCCAATGTCGTTTCGATTAAGTTATCACGGCCAGTGCGGCCATTCTCGACGAAAAAGAAGGCAAAACTCGAAGTATCTTTCATCTAAAGTTATGAGCCGATATAAACGATACGAAATAAGGGATAAGTGCGAAAGGAGTGAAATGGACCCAGTATCGAGCAATGCTAGTGTTGGACTCTTCAGGACGATAGAGAACCTTCAAAGTAGTACTGTTACTTCGTTGATCAACGGTGGGGTAGCAGCTGTCAACCAAGCTAAGTCAAATGTAGCTTCCAATAAGTCGGCGCTTGCAACGTTGCAAGCCGGTGGCAAGGTGTACGCCTAGATAACATTTATTGTTCGAACGGTTTGATCTTTCTTTGATGAACCCTCTCAACTACGGAGCTTCAACTCAAAAGTGGTGATTCAACGGTACGTTGAAGAGTCTCTTTAGTATTTGAATAACGACAATTGAATTCCAGTCCCCGTCCGGGGGCTGGACTCTTTTTTATGTGGTGAGCTTTGAAGGAAGCCTCGCGCAGCTCAGCTCATTGATCCTTTGAAGCCATCGCTGCTCCCCTAAAAAGAATTGCATAGTAAGACAGTTGTCAGCCTCAGCTAGCTTAAAGTTACGCTTTGGTTCTACTAATGCCATTTACTTGTTGGAAGCAATTGCAATTGGCAGAAAGGAGCCTGGTTGGGTTTTGGAGATAGGAAGAACGATGACTAAGCCAGTGATAAAGGTTGCATTTGTTGGAGGGGGTTGGATGGCCCGGGCCCACGCTAGAGCTATCGCCTCTATCAATGTCTTGGGTATGGTAGATGCACACCTCGAGCTCTCGTCGATCCTTACCAGGGACCCCTCTAAGGTCGGGGCCCTAGCCTCTTTGATCGGCTTTACCAAGGGAGTGGCAACCCTAGAAGAGATAGTCGACGATGAAGATATTGAGATTGTGGCGGTTTTATCGCCAACCCAGGATCACTTTCGGACTGTTTCTGCCTTATTGGAGAGCGGAAAAACCCTCCTAGTAGAAAAGCCGTTAACTACCGATCTCGTCACCTCGAATCAGCTAGCGGCGATGTTGCACTCCGGCAGCGGATCGGATATCAACTCAATTGCTGCTGTTGGTTATAACTATCGCTTTGTACCAGCTGTCGAATTGATGAGAGACCTTGTTTTACAAGGAAAGATCGGTCGGGTTCGCCAATTTCGGGGGCGCTACGACCAGTCTTACGCTTTGGATCGAGCTAAACGCAAGGGGTGGCGCTTTGAAGACTTTGTTGGGGGAAGTTCCGTAGGGGACTACTCCCACCTCGTCGATCTCGCCCATCGTTTCGTCGGCGACTTCGATGTGAGCTACTCTCAACTCTGGTCGTTTAGCGATTCCGATAACTCACTTAGGCGAATCTCTGCTGGTGAGGCAAGCGAGGATAGCTTCTTTGCGTTGGGAAGCACCGAGAGCCAAGTCGTTACCTTGGCGGGGGGACGTATTCACAATGGCCGTGACAACTTCTTGGAGATTGAAGTCGAGGGTGAAGAGGGTACCTTGATCTGGAATCTTGAAGACATGAACAAGTTGAAACTTTTTCAACGATCTCATCCGAATGGCTCGACTTTGAATACCGACGGGTTTCGAGAGGTGTTGGTAAGTGACCTTGACCATCCTTTTATGGAGAGGTGGTGGGGTTCTGGCCATACTTTAGGTTGGGCAGATACATTTGTCCATGAGTGGTCCGAGTTGGTTCAATGCCATATCGAAGCAGAAACAAACTTCCCAGCCTTGGCATCCTTTGAGGAGGCGGCTCAAGTACAGAGAAGTGTCGATTTGATTCGAGAGTTGGCCTAATGAAAGTGGTGAAGGGAGTCAGCGCGGATCCAAATATGTGATGCCAGCGCTCTTCGATTTTCTGAATATCTCTGGTTGTATTTAAAAAACACCCCCTTGGAAAGGATTACCGAGGGGGTGTTTTTTCATTGCCTATATTTAGTGAGCATTGAGATAGGTGCTTGCAAAGTTGCCCTTCTACTTTGCAAGCTACCCAGTTGCCAGCGGTCTTTTTAGTTTGTAGCGGCGCCGCTTCTAATCTCGACATTCGAGATCAATGGGAAGTGGCATGCTGCTTGATGAAGTACGCCAAAGCTAGTCATTGGAGGCTCCTGTTGTGCGCAAAGATCGGTTGCGCGCTCGCACCTAGTTCGGAATCGACACCCCGACGGTGGATTTATGGCAGAGGGAAGTTCGCCCTGGATGACCTTTCGGATCTTAGTCTTTTCACGTTCGGGCTCTGGCTCAGGTACAGCTGACAGCAGTGCAGCGGTATAAGGGTGAGCCGGGTTCTCATAGATATCGTATCCGGTTCCTATCTCAACTAACTTGCCGAGATACATAACTCCGATGCGATCAGCTAAGAACCTAACTACGGATAAGTCGTGTGAAATAACTACGTACGTAAGGCCGTGAGTTCGCTGGAGATCCTTCATTAAGTTCAAGACTTGGGATCGAATTGAAACGTCCAGTGCCGATACTGGTTCGTCCGCTACGATCAGCTTTGGATTTAGCGCTAGTGCTCTTGCTAATCCGATTCGCTGACGTTGACCGCCTGAGAATTCGTGAGGATAGCGTTCGACCGCCTTAGCAGAGAGTCCAACTTCCGAGAGAAGGGAGATAACCTTCTTCTCGCGCTCCTGAGGCGTTCCAATCTTGTTGATATCGAGAGGTTCCCTAATGATTGAGCCAACGCGCATCCTCGGATCCAAAGATGCATATGGGTCCTGGAACATCAGCTGTAGATTCGACCGGACTGATCTAAGCTCCTTGGGCTTATGGCCAAAGAGATCTTCCCCGTTGAAGAGGATCTTACCGCCAGTTGGTCTCTCCAGTGCTACCATCATCGAACCGGTGGTGGACTTGCCACACCCCGATTCGCCAACGATGCCAATGGTTTCTCCATCGTAGATGGTGAGCGAGAGGTCAGTGACGGCCTTGAGGGTTCCCGCCTTTCGCTGCAGGATCGCTCCCTTGGTGATTTCGAACTCCTTAGATACATGGTCAAGCACCATCAAAGGCTTGCGATCTGCGTGTTCGATCCGCGCTATCTCTTCTGCCTCAACTTTGATCGCCACCTTAACGTGGTTGGCTTCTATTCCAACTGGATGGAAGCATGCAAAGGAGTGATCTTGATCGTTGCTTGTAAGTTGTGGCTCTGAGGTACGACATTGATCTGATGCAAGGCGACATCTTTCAGCAAATCGACATCCAGTGGGTGGATTCGAAAGATCTGGTGGAATTCCAGGGATGGAGTAGAGACGGGCTACCGATCCGTCCATCTTAGGAATCGAAGCGAGCAGAGCTTCAGTATAGGGATGGTTGGTGGAGGCGAAGATCTTCTCGGTAGGAGCTTGTTCTACCACTTTACCGGCGTACATAACCACAACTCGATCGGCTCGCCCAGCGATAACTCCCATGTCGTGAGTGATCAGAAGCATTGCCATTCCAAGTTTTTCCTTGAGAGAATCGAGCAATTCAAGGATCTGAGCTTGGATCGTTACATCGAGTGCCGTGGTTGGCTCGTCTGCGATGAGAAGCTTCGGTTCGCAAGAGAGCGCCATCGCAATCATCACGCGTTGGCGCAGACCACCCGATAGTTGGTGGGGGTAGTCGTTGATTCTCTCTTTGGGTTTCGGCATGCCCACTAGTTCGAGAACTTCGATGGCTCGCTCCATAGCTTTAGCTTTGTTTACCTTCTTATGGAGTGCAACCGATTCAGCTATCTGGGAGCCGATTGTAAGACATGGATTGAGTGATGTCATTGGATCTTGGAAGATCATTCCAATGTCGTTTCCTCTGACCGCCCTCATCTCTTCTTCCGATAGCTTTACTAAGTCACGGCCGTCCAAGAGAACCCTACCTGACGCGATGTAGCCGGCGGCAGGTAGAAGTCGCATGATTGACATTCCTGTCATCGTCTTGCCGCAACCTGATTCTCCTACTAGACCAACTGTCTCACCAGCATTTACAGAGATCGAAACTCCGCCCACTGCTTTGACCTCGCCCTTTTTGAGGCGAATGTTTGTATAGAGGTCATCTATCTCTAAAAGTGGCAATTGATACTCCGAGCTAAATTTGCAAAATATGAACTATGCAAGGTAGATATGCGAACTTGGCTATCTCTTTTGTAGACGTACCTCAAGTGAGTCGCGGATCGCATCTCCAATGAGGTTGAATGCTACTACTGTGAGGATAATTGCCAATCCCGCTGGATATATGAGCCACCAATACCCGTCGTAGACGTAGTTAACGCCATCCGAGAGCATCGATCCCCAGTTGGCCGCGGGAGGTGGAAGGCCTAGTCCCAGGTACGATAGCACTGCCATAACCAAGATGGCATCTGCGATCTGGAAGGTGGCGTTCACTACAATCGTCCCAATTGCATTTGGAACTATGTGTCGCACGATAATCCTTCTTGATCCTCCACCCATTACTCGAACTGCTTTGACGTAGTCGCGAACTCTTAGTGTTAGGGCTTCTCCACGAACTAAGCGAGCAGGCGATAACCAAGAGACCGCCGAAATTACGATAATTAGCAATTTCAGAGTTGGGCGAAATACTGCAGCTAGATAGATCAGGAGTAGCAGCGTTGGAATCGAAAGCAGGGTGTCGACTATACGCATCATGATGGTGTCGACTATTCCTCCTATGAAACCGGCAATCGCTCCATAGAGGACACCAATAAAGGTGGCAATTATGGCTACAGAAAAGCCGATCTCGAGGGAAGATTGCCCACCGACCATAAGTCGTCCAAGGACGTCGTAGCCGTTTTGGTCGGTTCCAAGAGGATGCCCGTGGCCCGGCGGCTGTGTGATGTTATAACTAGTTGTCACCTGGTTGGTGTGGTAGAGAAGCGGCCCAACGAAGCAAAAAAGAGTCGCAACCACAACTAAAGCTATTCCGACTATCGCAAGTTTATTTTCAAGAAAAGTCTGTACGATAAGCTTCAATTGCGATCCTGAAGAGTGGGCTTCACCGCCTGATGTAGACCCTATTATCTCGTTGCCGCCCCCCCCTTCGCTTGAAAGACCCTCATCTAGGTCGTCAATCTTTGACACGTTATCCCCTTTTCAAAATTTAAAAATGTTCAAGACTCAAGATTCATTACAGTTATCGGTATCTAACACGTGGATCCAGTACCGCATACGTTATGTCGGCTAAAAGGTTGCCCACTACCGTCAGAACGCCTATGAGGATGATGATCCCAAGAAGGAGAGGGTAGTCTTCAGTGCTCGCGGCGTTAATAAACCTAAATCCTGTTCCGGGGAAGTTGAAGACGCTTTCGGTTACGATACCAGCGGTTATGAGAGACGGTAATGAGAGGCCGACCAAGGTTGCAATAGGTATCAAGGCATTTCGTAGCATGTGCTTGAAGAGGATCACCCTTTGCGACAGGCCCTTGGCCTTTGCTGTCCTAATCCAATCTTGGGCTAGGGCCTCGATTGCACTAGAGCGCATGTACCTAGTGAATGAGGCGTAGCTTACGAGCGTCAGAGTGATAACGGGAAGAAACATGGCTCGAGGGTCCGAGATAATCGAGCCAATAGATTGTCCCTGAGGAGCCTCCGCCGGGAAGAGATGGAGGTTCACTGCAAAGGCGAGAATCAAGATAATGCCTAGCCAAAAGCTTGGCATTGAGTAGAGCAGGAACGATACAGAGGTGGCAGCGTAGTCAAAGATACCATTGCGCCGTACAGCTTGAAATACTCCGATCGGGATTGCAATCAAGAGTGACAGAACAAGTGCCGAACCTACGAGGAGAATCGACTTTGGTAGGTCGTTGGCCAGTACTGAGTTAACGGTCTGATTTAGTTTGTAGGATCGTCCTAAATTTCCGTGGAGGAGATGCCAAACATATATTCCGTACTGTTGCCAAAGGGGCTTGTCGAGGCCGTTTGCGTGATTGAAGGCTGCTATCTGAAATGGTGATGCGCGACCACCTAAAATTGCTTTCGCTGGTCCTCCTGGCAAGAGATGCTCGAGTATGAAGGCGATAATCGATACGCCTATTAGGACTACGACGCTTTGACCAACGCGTTTTACTAGAAAAGCTATCAACGGATTTGACCCTCTCTACCGTCTTTGTCTCAATGAAACGGCCTTTAGGCCATTTCCACCGTGACGTGCGATTCAAATTTAGCGACTCAATGGTTAATGTTGGACACTTATGTAGATGTTTGCCCTTAGATTTCAAAGTGCCTTCCACAAAAAGATGTGCCGAAGTTATCTCCTCCGGCACATCTGATTTCAGCGCATTGAGGTCAACCTAGGGGCTGATCCAAGTTGCTATTTGGTGTAGTACATGTACTCAGGAAGTAAGTTTCCAAAGGCGTTGAACTGCACTCCGTGGAGCGTGCTCTTTATCTCGGCTAGTTCATAGTCAGGGTTTGGCTGGTACATAACCGGAAGGTTCTTTGCCATGTAATCCTGATACGAATTTAGAGTCGATTGTGATTGGCTCGCACTAGCTGTGTAGGTTGCGGTTATCAGCTGATCAGCAGTCGGATCTGAGTAGGAGCCGAAGTTGGCGCCTGCTCCGGTCTGGAATATTTCATCGCCGGTTGGGTAATAGTCTGGTGCATAGGTCCAACCGCCTGCCCAGTTTTCCATCTGCCACTTGCACGCTGCTTGCGTAGCAGTACATGGTGACGCATTCGAGATGACTTGGTTGAAGGTCGATGACGATACGTTGATGGTTATTCCTGCTTGTGCCGCTGCTGACTTGAAGGCATCCATAGCTTGCTGTACTGCTTGGGTACCAGACGCATATTCAAGGTTGAACGTTAGAGTCTGCCCTTGAGCTACTCCAGCGCCACATTGATTAGCTGCAGTTCCTGGGCTTGTGCAGGTGTCAGTCCCGTTTGGATTTACAGTCCAGCCGTGTGCCTTTAGAAGGCTTATTGCTTGGCTGACTGAATACGGGAATTGGTTAGTCTTTGCGGTCGCATCTGCAAACGCTGACGATGGTTCTACTGGTACTGGTGAGTAGGTAGGTACCGCGTATCCCTTGTAGAAGCTCGTTATCCACTGTTGCTGATCAACGAGGTGTTGAAGAGCCTGGCGGATGTAGAGCTGCTTGAAGAGAGGTCCTACTGTTGGGTTGTTGAAGTTTATGACCCAGTAGTTGAATGAGTAGAGGATCCACGGGTTGAAGTTATAACCCAAGGAAGCTACAAGCCCCTTTTGTGCGATGTCGGTAACCGGAATGTAACCAAAATCGATTCCTGACCCGCTACGTAACTGATTGTACTCGGCAGTATCAGTTGTGAAGGGAAGTTCAACGAACTTCGAGATGGATGACTTAACTGGTCCGGAGTACGAGGGGTTCGGTACGAATGTGGCTTGTCCTGCGGAGGTGAAGCCCGTCAATTTGTACGGACCATCAACGATCTGCCATAGCGGGTTAGTCGTGTAGGTCGAAGTGTTCTTCGAGAGTCCGTCGAGGTACTTATACACTGATTGCGCACCGGCAGTAGTTGTATCTGGCAAGTTGGCGTCAGTTGGTTGTGGTGTAGGTGATGTAGAGCTAGTAACGTCCCACGCGATTGGCATAGGGGTGATCTGAGACAGCTCGTTATAGGTGAACCAAGTTGGGTTATAGCTCTTGTCCAGATTGAAGACTACGGTAGTCGAGTTCGGTGCGCTCATCGAGACTACGTTGTCAGGGAAGGCTCCGGGAACGTAAGCAGCCCAGTTGGCCTTGTTTGCCTTGAGCATATTCATCCAGAACAGAACATCGCGTGACGATAGTTGTTCGCCATCTGACCACTTGTAGTTCTTCAGCGTAATCGTTACAGTTTGGTCGTTGTTGGAGTAGACCGGTGGATTAGCGAGGCTAAGAGTGTTGTTTATGAGTATGTTTGTGCCATTACCAAAGGAGTAAAGGGGACGATACATCAGATATTGGAACTGAGAGAGGTTGGCCACCGAGAAGTAGGCGCCACTCGTCAGTGGGAATATGTAGTTTGGAGTGGCATTTGGGGCCTCGGCGAAGGTTACGGTTCCGCCAGCTACCTTAGTTCCACTCGAACTGCTTGACGGCGATGACGAGCTAGAGCTGCTAGAGCCACTGCTGCCGCATGCGGCAAGCAAGAGAGCGGTCGCAGCAGAAGTCGCAAGTATCGTCGATATGCGTTTTCTCTTCGAAACCATGACTGTTTAGAGATCCTCCTGATTGATGGTGAGCTTCTAGAAAAGATAGTCCGAATTTAGCTCTCAGGTAAGTCACAGTTTCCACTTTGTTCACGTTAATGTTGCTTTTTAACATTGGATTCGTAATTCGAAGTTTTATGCAGCTATTCATTCGATGATGTATAAAGCCAGCTAGTAGCACATTTTGTTTATTTTTCAAGAATGTTTTAAAGCGATCATTTGCGTCCAAAATTTTTTTATCTATGGATTTCGTTGGTATATATTTAATATTTTGCCTTTTTATTCTGATAAATCTATCGTGAGGTGGTTTTTGTCTATGATCTAGAGGCTTTGGATTCCGTAGGAGATACTTTCGGAGGTTTCATGACACCACATAAATTCCGGGCTTTATTCGATTAGATTCGGTTTCCAGATTGCACGAGTCGACTGTGGAAAGTTGCATTCACAATGTTGAGAGAATTGGTCAAGAATTATCCTTTGGGTTTCTAGAATCGTAGGTGTGAGATCGTATTGATCTACTAGATGAGGAGTATTAGATGGCACTATTGCTTGGTGAGCTAGCACCGGACTTTGAAGCGCCGACAACACATGGCGAGATCAACTTTCATGACTGGATCGGTGACTCTTGGGCGGTTTTGTTTTCGCACCCAAAGGATTTCACTCCAGTATGCACAACGGAACTAGGTCAAGTGGCCAAGCTCAAAGGTGAATTTGATGCGCGCAATACAAAGGTTATTGGTCTAAGTGTCGATCCAGTGGATTCACACGTTGAGTGGGAGGCTGATATCGCAGAGACGCAAGGTCAAGCTGTTAATTTCCCAATGATTGGTGACCCCGATGGTAAAGTCGCAAATCTTTACGGAATGATCCATCCAAACGCATCTGGTACATTGACTGTGCGCAGTGTCTTTGTTATCGATCCTGCTAAGAAGATAAGACTATCATTGACATACCCAGCGTCCACAGGTCGTAACTTCGATGAAATCCTAAGAGTGATTGATTCGTTACAACTCACTGACCAGTTTTTGGTCTCGACTCCAGCAAATTGGAAGGATGGAGACGATGTGGTAATTTCACCCACTCTATCAGATGATGAAGCAACCGCTCGTTTCCCCAAGGGTTTTGTAAAGTTGAAGCCTTACTTGAGAATGACACCGCAACCTGACAGAGGCTAAGTATCGAGCCCCTACTGCCTACTTTTTGGGTGGCCTATGACAAAGCGCCGAGCTAGGGAGATTTTCTATTACGTCGTCAAACTAGAGGTACCCCATAGCATTTGGGTACCTCTTTTCGATGGGTAATAATCTCACTCTGCTAGGTCGAGTAGACTGATCGGGGGAGGTTTATAGTGGTAAGTAATGCGTCGACACATGGTCATGGCCACAAAAGCCGTGTATCGGATAAGTCACGCTATGGCTTGGTCACCTCGATCAACGCTGTACTTTTCGTTGCGGTCACAACGGTAGGTCTGATCTCCTCTTCCAAGGCGCTAGTCGCCAATGGGCTTCACTTGCTTCTCGATGTCGGTTCGTTGTTGATTTCGGCGGTGGCAACAACATTGAGCGGTAGGGCACCTAACGAGAAGAACAGCTTTGGATTGATAAGACTTGAGGTTGTAGCCGCTCTGATCACCTCTGTGTCGTTGTTGTTGGCAAGCGTGTATCTCGTGGTTGATGCGTTAGTTGCATCAGGGGCAACATCAACTAGATCAAGTGGAGAAATGGCTGCCTATCTGACTCTCTTTGGAGTAGTTGGAATAGTGGTTAACTTCATCTCGATCTTACTACTCGCCGGCGCTAAGGGAGATGCGCTTCTTAGGCGAGCCAACATTTTGCACTTTGGCTCGGACTCTATTGCGTGGCTGGCGGCATTGATCGCCGGCATTTTGGCCCACTACATAGCCGTGACAATCGCTGACCTTGGTGCCACGATAGTGGTCGCTGTTGTAATTGTTATATCAACTATCTCCGTTATTCGCGAAATAGTTGCGATACTACTTGACTCTGTTCCGTCGCGGCTTTCTTTGAGCGCAATTGAAGCTGAGATTAAAAAGGTCGATCGTGTTGTAGATGTGCACCATTTGCACGTATGGTCGTTGAGCTCAAGCGAATCGATGTTGTCTGGACATGTCATATGCGACAGCGATGTAACTATTCACGAAGGACAATCGATAGTTACAACGATAAAGCAGATGCTAGAGAGCAAGTTCTCTATCAACCATGCGACTATTGAGATGGAGTGTCACGTCTGTGACGTTCCTATTCACGAAGTTTCTTCGCTTCAGCTCCACGATCACGGCCACATTCACTAGGCGACCTCCGACTTCTTGCTCGCCGGGCACCATAAGTCGCGGTGCTATTTGCGAATTCCTTCAACGAGGGAAGCTACCAGCGAACGACACTCGTCTGGCGTATATTCATCTTGTTGCAAAATCGCCCTAGTGCAAATTGCACCGAAGATCATCTCGCTTATCATGTAGGGGTTTAACGTATCGCGAAACAGTCCCTCTTTAATCCCCAAACGAAGCAGATCAACGACTGGTCCATCTTCATGAGCTTTGTAGCGGCGGAGGTTGATTTCATTTACCTTTGGATCGGTTTGCCCTTCTCCTATTAGGCGCGCAAAGGTAGAGTTGGACCCATTCCTAAAGATCGTGGCCAGGTTGAAGGTCACAGTTATCAGGTCTTCAACGATGTCTATTCCAGATACGTTGTCAGTTAGAACTTCCAACTCTCTGTCGATAGCCTCTTCGATTAGCTCTGTCTTGCTCTTCCAGTGACGGTAGATGGTGGACTTTCCAACTTTAGCTTCACGAGCAACCGCCTCTATGGTTACCGATGAAAACCCTCTTTCGCCCAATATCGTGAGGGCGGCTGAGATGATTCGTCCTTGGGCGTCTTTGCTTCTAGGTCGACCTCTTTTGCGTCGCTCTCCTTGGTTCGGCAAAATAGAGTCTTGCATGCCGAGGGAACTGACAGTTACGGCCATATTGAATTTCCACCTAAACGCTTTGACGAGTCACTGGTATGTCGCATCCGCTACCGATTAAAAGTGAATGCGAAACACCTTTCAAAAATCATGATATTATCATTTTGCACCGAAAGTAAGAAAACTGTTTTACTCTTTACCGAACCATAACTTTTCGAGGTTTAAGTAAGCGAGGCAAAGGCGAACTGACTTAAACCAAGTTAGTTTTTCATAAAAACTTTTCTGATCAACATCTTTCTTCGACCGTGTGGAGCGAAATCGGACCAGATCTATTTTTGACCTTTTAGTCAAACTTTGACAACTTTAATTAAAAACAGATTCAAGCAAATACAGGAAATTATGTCGTTAAATTGACGAAGCAATTTTCCGCATTATCTTGAGCACGTATCCTTCAAGAATCGAGGAAAGGGTGAGGCTCCCCGCGGCGATGGCAGCGATAGTGTTTGGTGCCTTTATGGCTAGGCCAATGCCAAGTAGGATCCAAAGGCCTAAAAAAGCGTAACTTGCTTTACCTTGACGATCTAGTAGTACTTCAAGGCGTTCGAGTTCGCCTTTGAGCATCGCTTTATCCCGTTCTGCTCCAAGCCTAGTTGCACAAGAACCTTGCTTTTCGGGGGCGCACTCTTCGTTGCCGCATGAGTCGCCAACCGTGCACGAACTAGATGCGCTAGACCACTTTGACTTTTCATTGCGCCAATCTAGGAGTAGGAATGCGGCTATGGATGTCGCGATAACAGCTGCCAGAAGCAGAGAAGCAATCGGAATATTCTTTAGAACCAGTGCAGAGGCGAGAACGAGCATAGATCCCCCCCAAGCTATCCCAGTTGCTTTAGCGGTAGTCTTTGCTCTGGAGTATTCGTTTGATACCTTCTTGAAGCTAGCTTTAATGACGATCGATTGACTCGACAAATCTTCCATCCTCGAATTATCGCCAATGTAGTTTCGAAGTAGTCGTCTCTTGGGTTAGAGTCGACCAGACTACCAGGCTTGTTTTCTAACTCCCAGTCTACCTTTGTCTATATCTAATTCAAAAGATCAGACCTTGGTTTGTGCCGCATAATGTACTATGATGCGGTGTTTGTTTCTGAGGTAATCGCCGTTGTCGTAGTTGCCATAGTTACTATCGCCACGTTTGCGATATTGAGGCGGTTGAAGGGTGAGGTTCCTGCTGAACTTTTGGATTCCAAAAAAACGGTCTCGATTCTGATACCGGCCCGCAATGAGGAGGCCTCTATCGGTAACCTCTTGGCATCTCTCGAAGAAATAGTCAAAGGGGCACCCTTTGAAGTAGAGGTAATCGTTGCCAACGATGGTTCGACTGACGGCACATTGCGGCTTTGTGAAGAATTTGACTTCGTTGAAGTGTTTGAGGTATCGAAGTCATTTGTTGTAGGAACGAATGGTAAATCTAATGCACTGGCCGAAGCGGTAGATCGTTCGTCTGGAGATGTTCTTGTCTTTATCGATGCGGACGTCGTTGTAGGGAGAAATTTCATTAATCTTTTTGGTATGTTGGATGGCGAAGGCGCCCCAGGACTGATCAGCCTTCAACCATTTCACGTGACGCGATCATTTGGAGAGGGGTTGGTCCTTTCCTTCAACATAGTTACTCTCACGGGCGCTGTAATTTCTAATCAGTTAAGGAGAACTGAAAAGATTGCCTTTGGTCCACTTTTGGTTACCACTAAAGATAACTATCTTGCCACCGGTGGCCACCGGTCCATAGTTTCTGAGACCACCGACGATATTGCACTGGCAAACTCATATTCGGCCCATGGATTTAGAGTTATTACTCTCCTTGACCGATCTATTGCGACCTTTCGAATGTACCCCTTCGGCTTCAAACAGATGGTCGAAGGATTTTCCAAAAATGTACTGGCTGGATTCAAGTCGGTGTCGCTGTTAGCTGTTCTTGGAACCGGCTCATATATCACTGCGGTGCTTTCACTGGACATCGCAGTTGCACGCGAATTATTTCATCGGCAGATGATTGTGGCCCTTGTTGTCTACGCCGTTGTTACTTTTTTGGTTGCATGCGGAGCAAAGATGGTGGGAAGGTACGGTAGATTAAATTATCTTCTCCATCCGATTTCTTTCCTTGTCTTCTTGTTCGTCTTCGTTAGGTCGATAGCTAGGAGTCTTCTATCAATTCCAAATACTTGGAAGGGTAGACCGATATAGGGGGTTTGCGATTTCAGGAGTTCCGATCGAAAAAAGTCGGGAGTTAATAGCTACTTCCTTGATCCATCAGGATTTGCGTTACGTCCTTTATGACGTCATATTTTGGATAGCAGCGAACTTCGTAATTGGTTTTTTATTCTCGACTATTCCAAACGATCGCTTTGGTCGATTCGCTCCAACGATGTCAGCCCTAGAGCTTTCTCGTAGGGCCGCCGCGATCAAGAAATTGACCAAAGTGGAGCGGTGGAAGAGCCACCTCCCTGAGGCTGGTTCGTTTTTCAAAGGGGGGATCGATAAAGCTTCCCTTGGTTCAGGTAGTAGGGATCGCCTTGAGCTCATGATGAATGAGTTTCAGAGGGCCAGATTTGTTCATGTATTTTTGATACTCATCTGGCCCGTTACCCTGGCCTTCAATCCGACTTGGATAACCCTTGCGATGGCGCCTTATGTACTTATCGCTAACGTTCCCTGTTTGATCTCCTTGACGTATTCTTACTATCGCTTTGGTGCGATATTGAAACGACGTTAGATAAGCGATGTTGCAAGGGGTCATTCCTGCTTTCGCATTGTGCTTTTTTTAAGTTTGGTTTAGCCCTTGTTGATCTGCATAAAGTTGTCGCGGTAGTGCTTTAATTCTGCGACCGATTCAAGAATGTCGTCTAGCGCTCGATGTCCAACTGCCTTTTTAGGTGCACTTTCGAGAACTTGTTTGTTCCATCGCCGTGCTAACTCTTTCAAGGTCGACACATCAATCGAGCGATAGTGTAGGAACTCCTCTATCGATGGAGCATATTTGTCTAGAAAGCGTCGATCGGTACCGATCGAATTTCCACAAAGTGGAACGCTTCGTGGACTCTTTACATGCTCCTTTATGAATGCGAGAGACGCCTCAACTGCCTGGTCGATTGAGATGGTAGAGGTTCGAATCGCATCCAAGAGCCCTGAGTTTGAGTGCATCTTTTCGACGTAGCTATCCATCTGAGATAGCTCCTCGTCTGAGGCGTGAATAACTAAATCAGGTCCAGTGATGATATTTTCCAGATCGTCATCTGTTATAACTGTTGCCATCTCTACGATGACGTGGCGATTGATATCGAGCCCCGTCATCTCTAAATCCATCCAAACTAACATTGGTAGAAGTCTAGCCATTGGTTGGGTAAGATATAGATTCAATCTAAGGAGGAGCGTGTCAAACCAGACGCCAAGCACAAGGCCCTTTGTGATAATTCCAACCTATAACGAGGCTCAAAATATCGAGGGCGTGACTAAGCGTATCTTTGCCGCAGTTCCTAACGCAAATATCTTGGTAATTGACGACTCTTCTCCAGATGGAACTGCTCAAATTGTCCGCGAGCTCATGAAAGACAATTCAAGTCTTGACATTCGGGTTAGGTCAGGAAAACAGGGTCTCGGAT
Organism: Actinomycetes bacterium; assembly: GCA_021805205.1. Lineage (GTDB taxonomy): Bacteria > Actinomycetota > Acidimicrobiia > Acidimicrobiales > Acidimicrobiaceae > Acidithrix. The sequence continues at coordinate 136,205 of JAJZFV010000037.1, forward strand.
CTGCCTACCGATTTGGTTTTCGTGAAGCCATTTCTTCGGGTGCAACAGCTCTCATCGAGATGGACGCTGACCTGTCGCACGAGCCCGAATCGCTTCCAGCTCTTCTAAGTGCTGCCGACGGGGGAGCCGATCTTGTAATTGGCTCGCGCTACATCGCCGGAGGTCGATCTCCGGGATTGTCACCATCGCGTTTGGCTCTAAGTCGCGGGGGTAACATCTACGCCAATATCGCCCTTGGCATCGGTGTCCGTGACGCAACGAGTGGATTTAGGGTTTATCGTCCCGACTTGATCGAAAAGATCAATCTAGACACAGTGAGCGCCGACGGTTATGGTTTTCAGATCGAGATGGTCTTTAGAAGCCGTCTCTTGGGTGCTACAATTAGCGAGGTTGCTATAGTCTTTCACCAACGAACCCAAGGTGTCTCGAAGATGTCGAACGACATCGTAAAAGAGGCGATGACGCTATGCACAGTTTGGGGAGTTCAACGTCGAGTTCGTCAACTCAAGGGACTTCGCGGAGACTTCGTTCCTTATCATAAAGATCAATCTTCTATAAAAGATGCGATAATCGGCGCAATTAGACCGAACTAGCTATCTAATCTTTATAGATGTCTTTGCAATTTAGAATCGGCTTCAAAGTGCTCCGTGAAGGTGTAAAACCACCCCAATATGGCCATATTGGTGATGGGGCAGTGGACTTAGTTGCCCTTGAAAGTGTAGTAATTGAACCTTTCGAGCGCCGAGCTTTACCCCTTGGGTTTGCCCTCGAGATTCCACCTGAAGTAGTCGCATTGATCCTTCCTAGATCAGGTATATCCCTAAATAGCTCTATGATTCTTCCGAATTCCCCGGGTTTGATAGATCCAACCTACAAAGGAGAAGTTGCGGTTATCGTAGCGAATATGCATCCAAGGGACAGTGTGACCATAGATGCCGGTACTCGTATCGCCCAGATGCTCTTTGTGCCGCGAGTCGGTATAGATTTCTTTGCAGTTGACGCCCTAAGCGATAGCTCTAGGGGTGAAGGGGGCTTTGGATCTACTGGTTATCGGTAGTTATCCATTCTTATCTTCTAAAAAGCACTATCTTTAAGCTATCGAACTCTCAATTTAGGGTAGGACAGTTTGACTGCTAAACGATTAAGTGGCCTTGACAGCGGTTTTCTGGCCCTGGATAACCCCACAATGCACCTCCACATTGGAGTTCTCCTAATACTGAGGGACGACTCTACAAGTGTCGGAGCGCTACAGCGGGTTCGCAGTCAATTTGGCGCTCGAATTGACTCGATGGAGAATTTCCAGTCGAAGGTATACCAAGTTCCCTTTGGTTTAGCTGAACCATTTTGGATCAAGGCTGATGATTTCAATATTGAAGAGCATGTGATCGCAGCTGATTTCAATGGCAGCGTAAAAGATTTGAATTATTTCGCGGGTGCGTTTATATCAGAGCCTTTGCCCAAGGACCGTCCTCTTTGGCAGGTGATGGTCGTAGAGTCGATCTCTGACTTACCCGGTCACTTTGCGGTATTGGCAAAGATACACCACGCTCTCATCGACGGCGTGATGGGGATCGAAGTCTTGGCTAATCTCTTCGACTTTGAGGCAGATCCAGATTCCTTTTGGGGGGAGGAACTTCCAAAGGCAAATGATGATGAGTTGACAACGCTAAATCCTCTGAATCTTATTGGTTCGATCGTTGGCGATCTAGTAAACAAGGTTCGTGAGGCACCCAAAATCGTGGATATGCTCGGAAATACTGCCCTCGACTTTATAAACTACACAAAGCTAGCCGAGAATACCCTTCATTTGCCAGGACTCTTTACGGCCCCCAAGACACCTTTAAATGGGTCGCTAAAGCCTGAGAGAGTAGTATGCTACATCAAATTGCCTATCGATAGGTTCAAGAGTATCGCCCGAAGGAGCGGGGTAACGGTAAATGATCTAGCCATGGCGGTGGTCTCATTTGCTCTAGACAGATACCTTGAACAGTTGGGGTATCAAGGTGGTGAAGACTTAGTCTCGATGATGCCGATGTCTAACCCTAGGCGTGAGCGTTCCACCGCAAACCAGATTAGTGCCCTTTTGGTCTCCCTCGGAAATTCCATTAGCGATCCACTTGAGAGAATAAGGTTCATCTCTGCTGCGACGAGAAAGGCGAAGGACTTTCACAGGCGAGCGCAGCTTGAAAATGTAACCCAAGCCACGGCGCTCGTGCCTCCGGTCCTGACGTCTGCGCTTTCAAATCTTGCCCATCGAATTAAGGCATTCGATAGCATTGCGCCGGCCTTCAATGTTCTGATATCTTCAGTAAAGGGTCCTGATACACCTCTGTACCTCGCAGGTGCCCAGCTGACCTCGGTTATTCCGTTTGGTCCCCTTGCGGAGTCGGTTCCACTAAACGTCACTGTGGTTAGCTATTGTACTGAAGTTGTCTTTGGCGTTGTAAGTGACGAGAGGAGCCGCTCGTCTATTGAAGACTTTGCCAACTATCTTGAAGATGCCTTTGAGGAGCTCCACGATAGGCTCGGTACTGCTGATTAATACTTCTTCAAACAACTGCACTGAACCAATTACATCCTTGTTATAATCTATAGAGCGTTATGCGGACGTGGCTCAGTTGGTAGAGCATCACCTTGCCAAGGTGAGGGTCGCGGGTTCGAATCCCGTCGTCCGCTCCATTTTTTTAATTCAAGGCAAAGACTTTAGGCGCTTCAGCTTTCAGCGGGGTCTAGCCATATTCCTCTCGGTTATCTAACGCGGAGATCATCAAGCTATTTACCTACATAGCATCTTGGCTTATGAGGTAACAATCTAGCTAACAAAGTTCTTTTCGACGGAAAGAGGAACGGGGAAGCCTGTAGCTTTTCAAGCTGTGAAACAAAACAAAGCCAATAAGGGCTCCCCCGTCCTTTTCGATCCTAGTGATATTTGTAGTGCC
>JAJZFV010000036.1 GCA_021805205.1 Actinomycetes bacterium
ACGTACTTAGCTGCACCGTTATACGATCCAAAAAGATCGTAAGCCTCGATGATATCCATGGATTCTTTGCTATCCTTCATTTCAGGGCCCTTTCTCGGCTTTGGGAGTTGTTCAAACCCAATCATGCCGCAGACAAGGGCCTTCATTCCTCTTTTTTCCTAAAAGTGATAGCCAGAAGACCATGGTGTCAACAACTCTTGGATCGATTAGATCTAAAAGCGGTTGATCACGCTATGCGTTCATCTCGTATGCAATTTTCGTGACCATAATCATTCATTCCGAATGGCCATATTCATGCACTTTCTAATGGCCGTTGACAAAGGTTGAAATAGATGCCAAGTAGACCCCTTCATCTAACAGGGTGGCATATATCTCGCGTGGGGAAACATCACAGAATCGCTCTGAGTCACAGATCTCTAGGATCTTTTGTCTCTCGGTCGGTGTCAATTGTCTCGGCTGAGGTTTTGGTTGAGTTGTTTCTATAACTTTTGGAGTTTTAGATTCAACCTTGGAATGGTAATAGCTCGAACGTGGTAGGTCAAGGGCTTTACAAGCTCGATTGATTCCAATAACCTCTCTTAATTCATCTACAGCTTTTATCACCAGTTCGGTTGCTCTTCTTCTTCGGCGCTCGTTAGTGAGAGCTCTTCTAAGAGGCGATAAGTTTTCCCTGGACTTCAATTACCCTTCTGGCTTTTTCAAGCTCTTTGGCAAGTCGCTGGTTTTCCTTCTCCAATGATTTGATCTTGGATGCCTCAGGCTTCGGCCTAGGCCCTTTTGTCTTGGCTTGCGATAAATCACCATTGACACCAATAGTCTTGCGCCAGTTTGAAATATGAGAGGAATATAAACCTTCGCGTCTAAGCAGTGCGCCCCTACCGTTAGTGTCTAACGAATCATACTCCTTGAGAATTCTTGCCTTGTAGCTCGGCGCAATTACTCGTCTTGTGGCTTTTGGAGGAATCTCGAACGAGTTTTCTTTTTGGTTCTCCATGGATCCATTGTAGGGTCGATCCAACCTTGCATTATCTGATTGCATTTTCTGATCATCAACTTCTCCGCCCTCACTAAATTACTTCGGTAAGTTGTCCAAGCCGAGGTTGATACTGAGGGAACGCCATTTGCTCTTAACCATTGGCCAAGTTCGTGCTCATTCATCGCAGCTGTGTCAACAACAGCTTTGATCTTGTTGATCTTATCGCTGGCTGAACTTGCACTAGCTTTTCGCTCTGAGTTCCACTGGTAGACAACGTTTGCATTGATGCCGTGATCCTTTGCGATCTTCGCGATAGCACCAGGTGTAGCATCTCGGTGAATTGTCGAGTTCAAATAGAGCTGCAACTACTTTTTGCTTTAGTTCTTTTGGGTACCTTTTCGGTGGGGCTCTGTCTTCGCCCTCTTATAAACAAAAATCAAGCTAGGTGACAACAATCTTGGCAGAGAGGGACCGAAACCCCCCCCTTTTTTGGGTGCAAAGCAAGATACCGTCAATTTGGGTTGATCTTATGATCCACATAACAACTAAGTAAACAACGGGGCTAGGTGAAACTCGCCCTGTTTATGCTTGTGGGCCAATTTTCCACTTTCCTATTACCACCGCTGTAGGAGTTACCTGCTTCTGCTGGCCTCCGTCGTCTTCGTACTGGGCTCATAGGGCGCCAGGCTACCGAAGGTACCAGCAGATTCCCTTCGTCGGATCTTTTTAGGGCCATCCTTATGGCGGAGTCCCAAAATTTTCCAAGAAGTTATTAACAGTTAATTTAGCTCTGGTCCTTTATGGATATATCGACGGTTAATTTACGACGCGTAGAAATAAATAGTCCCTTGGTTATCGACAGATCTTGCTGATTCGTAAGGGAAAGTTTGAGCTGGAAAGAAAGGCAATCGATCCTTGACTTCAATTACTTTAGAATCCTTGACCAAATCCTACGGCAAGGCTGGTCCTACGGTCGTGGATGGGATCGACTTGGAGGTTGAGGATGGCGAATTTGTAGTTTTGCTTGGTCCGTCCGGGTGTGGAAAGACTACCACTCTAAGGATGATTGCGGGGTTAGAAAAGGCCACCACTGGACTGATTAAGTTTGGTGATCGCATAATGAATGAGGTCTCTGGCGATCGGCGAAATGTGGGAATGGTATTTCAAAATTACGCACTCTACCCCCATATGTCGGTTGCAGACAACTTATCTTTTGGTCTGCGATCACGAGGAAGTACAAAGGAAGAGGCAAGTGCCAGGGTTGATGAAGTGCTCGAACTACTAGAGCTCAGTGCGCTAAAACGGCGAAAGCCCAAAGAGTTATCTGGCGGTCAACGACAGAGGGTCGCTTTAGGAAGGGCGCTCGTAGGTCGTCCTTCAGTCTTCTTGATGGACGAACCCCTGTCAAATTTAGATGCGAATCTTCGAGAGCATATGCGAATCGAGATAGGCAAACTTCACAATACGCTGGGAATCACCACAATATATGTAACTCACGATCAAGGCGAAGCTATGACACTTGCCGATCGAATCGTAGTTATGAACAATGGCAAAATTAGGCAAGTGGCTAAACCCCGCGATATTTACAATTCACCAGCTGATTCATTTGTTGCTAAGTTCATCGGCTCGCCAGGGATGAATCTAATTGACGCTGAATTGCGGAAGGTCGACAACTTTTTCCGGTTTGGCAGTGGCATCTCCATCCCATCTTCGTCGGTCAGGTTTTTAGATCACTACGTCAATGAAAGAGTGACGCTTGGTATTCGTCCGGAGTTACTTACGGTCATAGGCAGTGAGGGTGCGGTCAGATTCTCGGGGAAGATTTCTTTGGTAGAGCAGATGGGTAGTCAGCTTCAGACCTACGTAAGACTTGACGGAAGTGACCACCATCAAAACTTCATCGCCAAGCTGCCCCCAGATACTCCGGTAAACATCGGAGATCAAATTACCTTATATGCGTCTACTAGCGACCTTCGGTTCTTTGAAGTTGAAGGTGGCCCTTTGATTAGTTCTGCAGCAGGGGAAAAAGATAGCCCTTCGGAATACTTAGTTGGTTGATCAAGCCCACTTTTTCCCAGCCATAGTTACATCAGTTTAAAGGTAGAAAGATCATGAAATGGAGTTTCAGTCATAATGGCTCTTAAGTTCTCAAATCAACCGACTTTAGCAAATGAGATAGAGCCAGGTATGGAACTCGAAGCAGCTCGAAAGTTGAGCCGTCAGAGAGATTTTTACTTTAGGGTCAAAGAAAAGCTAATCGGATACGGACTCATTCTTCCAGCTGGAGCTGTCTTTCTGGTTTTCTTCTACATTCCAGCCGCCTATCTTTTGGTGATCAGTTTCTTTCACTGGGGAATTCTCTCACCGACCACTAACTTCGTTGGCCTTAAGAATTTCAGGACCCTGTTTCATCAACCTCTTTTCTGGCGGTCACTTTTAAATTCTGCTTACTACACATTGGTGATGATTCCCGCTACAACGCTTTTGGCTTTGGCTATCGCGATGCTATTGCGAGATGGAATGACCTCCCGTCGAGGGGGAATTTGGCGCGCTGCGGTATTTCTACCGCACGTAACTCCAGTCGTTGCAACTTCGATTATTTGGGTGTGGGTCTTTAATCCGCACTTTGGATTTGCTAACTACATCTTAAACCTTCTACACCTTCCGGCACTTGGATGGCTTGAAAGCACTACGTGGGCGCTTCCAGCGGTGATGATCGACTCGTTGTGGCATTCATTGGGGCTTTACGTGATCATATTTCTAGCCGGGCTATCAAGAGTTCCGCGGGAACTTTTAGAGGTGGCTACATTGGATGGTGCCAAAAAGTACAGAATATTTAGGCGTATTATTTGGCCTCTAATATCGCCGACCACTTTTTTTGTAGTGATTCTTTCGACAGTCAATACTTGGCAGGCATTTTCACAGATCTATACCATGACTGGAGGAGCCCATGGAGGAGCTGGAGGACCGGCCTTTTCGACGACTACTGACGCTGTGCTGATCTACCAAACCGCCTTCACTTACCTTCACTTCAGCCTGGCGGCGGCGATGAGTTTCGTTCTATTTTTCATAATTCTGACATTAACGATGGTCCAGAAGTGGATATCCGACAGGATCGTCTTCTACCGATGAAAGAGAAAAATATGAATATTGGACGCTTCGTTAATCGGATCTTTGTGACTTTGGTGAGCTGTTTATTTGCTTTTCCTCTTTACTGGATGGTGGTGACCGCCTTCAATACCCACGGCGGTGTTTTTTCGATACCTCCTCGACTAACCCCCGCTCTTCATACTGGCGCATTTACATATGTGCTAACGCACACAAATTGGTTGAGGTATATCGCAAATACGGTTCTAATCTCGGGCTCAACCGTATTTTTAGTCTTGTGCACCTCTGCCATGGCGGGATATGCCCTATCCGAGATAAAGTTTCGAGGCTCATCGGTCTTTTTTGTGATGATAGTTGGCGTGATGATGCTTCCGACTCAGGCACTACTGATCCCTCAATACTCAATCGCCCTGCACCTTCACCTTTTGAATACCTACATAATTCAGATCATCCCATTTGCAGCCTCAACCTTTGGCGTATTTCTCTTCAGACAATTCTTCAAAAGTCTGCCGAAGGAGTATTGGGAGGCTGCGCGCCTCGAAGGTGTGGGTCACCTCAAGTACATCATCAGAGTTGCGGTCCCGCTCGCTAAGCCGGCTGTTTTGACGGTGGCTTTGCTCACCTTCATATCGTCGTGGAACCAATTCCAATGGCCACTAATCATGACAACGTCGCACTCGGTTCAACCGATAGAAGTCGCTTTGAGCCACTACATGCAGGCATTTGAGGCAAATTGGCGAAAGTTGACCTCTGCTGCGATTTTGGCGCTTGCGCCAATTGTACTGCTCTTTTTCTTGCTGCAAAGGCACATCGTGGCTGGAGTAGCGGGAAGAGATAGCGGGGTCACAATGTGATCTCGATTCGTGGTCGCCTTTGGGATGGGAGTCGTACTTGGGGTCTATTACGACTTTATAGCTTGAGGTGGTTCGGATCCAGAGGCAAAACAGAGGCGACCATCAACAGGGAACGTTGACAGTCGCCTGATTAGCAACTATTGGGACATAGTCGAAAGGTTAATTATAACAATGCAAGAGTCGCAAAGAGGGCATATCCCCAATCGCAATTCGATTTTAAATATTTTGGCTAAGAGTATTGCTGCAACTTCAAGTCGCAGGAGTAGGAGAAACTTAATTGCCTCTGGGGCAGCTGCTGCGGTCATGCTTAGCGCATGTGGGAGCGGGAGCGCCGCGGCGAGTGTAACAAGTTCGCGATCGACCACAGCGCAATCGCATGTTACCTTTTCACTCTGGGAGTCTCACAATGGCGGCCCAGTTGGTTCAGCGGTTAGCGCCTTGGTCAATATGTTCAATGCAAGTCATCCGGATATAACCGTTAAGGTTGTTGTGACAAAGGCGTCTTCGAAGTTGCCAGCTGCTATCGCTGCCGGCAACCCACCAACACTAGCTGAGATCAGCCACTACGACGGGACTCTGGTCAAAGGTAACGCCCTTTTGTCGTGGAATCCTTACATCAATGGCTCCACTGAGTTGTCGCAGTCGAATGTCCTTCCATCGGTGTGGACCAACGGAGAGGTACAGGGCCAACATTACCGAATCCTAGCGAGCGCTAAGATCTCCGAGGTCTTCTATAACGAGTCGATGTTTCAAGCTGCAGGGATTACAACTGCTCCAACGACGTGGGCTGAGCTAGCAGCAGATGCTGCGAAGCTGAAGAGTCCATCTGTGATACCCCTAGGGTGGAAGGATTCATCTGCACACATACTCCCGGCAATATTGAGTAACGGCGGAAGTATGCTTGCTGGCAGCAACTCGGTTGGAACTTCTGTAGCCTTCAATGATGCGGCTACTAGCTCTACCTTTAGCTACTTTAAGAGCTTGTATTCATCGGGCGACATGGTCTTCGATCATGGCACAACGCTCCGTCAAGACCTTGCCTCTGGCCATATGGCGATGATCGACGGAACTTCCGCGGGAGAGCAGAAGGTTATCGACTCCGTCGGTGGAAAGTTTAAGGTGGGAGCGTTCGTGGAACCAGCAGGATCCACTGGTCACGCCGCCAATCTTCTTCAAGGACTGGGATTTGTCCTGCCAAAAGGACACAGCAAGGCTCAAGATCAAGCAGCTTATACTTTTGTCTCTTGGTGGCTAGAGCCAACACAGCAGGTCTATTGGGACGAACATACAGGTTTTGCTCCAGAGACTCGAACCGCGGCAAATGCCCTTCCGGCCTCGTTTTTATCGAGCCATCCTGGTTTAGCTGCGTCGGTACAAGCCATGGAATCACCGTATACTTATGGCCGTCCAGTTAGTGATCGTTACGCACAGGTGCAAGCGATACTCGATTCGGCATTCCAGCAGGCCGTTACTGGTTCCGTGCCAATCAGCAGTGCGATTTCGCAACTTCAAAGCCAGGGAAATGCCTATATGAGTGGTGCCAGCGCGCTCTAGTGATGGAATCATTGAACCGCATGCAAAGGGTAGTCGATACAAAAGCTGATGAGGGCTGGGTTGGTAAGGTCCTCTTGGTGGAGGATGATTTAGACCTAGCCAACGCATTGGCTAGAAGTATGGAGATGGAATATTACCAAGTAACAGTTGCAAATAGCGGTGAGCAAGCAATCGAAGCTTTGGAGAGAAGTTCCTTTGAAGTCGTTCTATTGGATATTTTGCTACCTGGAATCTCTGGTTTAGAGGTGTGCAAGACATTGGTGGGGCGTTGGCCCGAAGTCGCAATAATAATGATTACTTCATTGGGCGAAGTTGATGACGTTGTTGATGGCTTGGAGATAGGTGCAGATGATTACCTTGTAAAGCCCTTTGGCTTACCAGAGCTGAGTGCTCGATTGCATGCGATTCTCAGGCGAGGTGATCGAGTCGGTGTGAAAGCATCGCTGGCTCGATCACTTGGCTCTGACAAAGTCGAGACCATCGGGGCCTTTACCCTTAATGTTCTAGATAGAAGTGTTACTTATCGTGGCAAAACGATGCTTTTTAGGCCCCGAGAGTTTGAAATATTGCGGCTCTTTATCAAGAGGCCAGGAGTTATATTGACTCGTATTACGGTTGAGATGATTCTTCGAAATAAGGGATCCGTTGTATCGGATGCAACTCTGGATTGGTACATACACCAGTTGAGGAGGAAGCTAAAGAGTGAAATCGGCAAGCCTCTGATAAAGACGATATACTCTGTGGGCTGGTGCTTGGATGAAAGTTGTAAAGACTAACTTGTCGATGCGAATGCGAATCGTATTTTCGGTTACCGCAATCACAACGTTCATCGTAATTATTTCGAGCATCGGTTTCGATGCATATTTGGGCTCTGCAACCCGAGCCACTCTGGAGCGATCCCTAAGGGGGCGTATGGAACGCCTTCAAATTGCTACTAACCAGCATTTGATTCACTTAGCCTCGTCGAGTTCTAGCCTCGTTCTCGAACCCGATCAGTCCCTATCACAGATCGTGACCTCGAATGACCAGGTCATATATTCGACCATAGCGGCGGGATCGAGGCCTATCCTGGCAAGGTCGCAGCTGCCAGTGAAAATTGATGGGGAAAGATATCTCTCTACTGTTCGTCCTGGCTCATCCAACCCATTTTTGCTCTACCTCAAGCCCATTTCATCGAGTAGCGATGAGATCGCGATCGTCGGAAGCTCAACTGACAAAGTCGTAGATACGTTGGACGTTGCAAAGGATATTTTGATAATTGGAGGTATTTGTGCTGTAATATTTGCGAGTTTGGGCGCTGGCCTCTTGGCGAGTGTGGTATTGAAGCCCGTTGAGCGTATGCGGAGGCAGGCTCAAGATCTTTCAAACGATCACTCCCCAGAGCGCTTAGATGACCCTGGAACTGGCGATGAGTTGGCTGCCTTGGCAGATACTCTCAATAGCTTTTTGATAAAGATCGAAGAAGCGTCGCAGATACAGCGTAGATTTATCGCTTCAGCTAGCCACGAATTAAGGACTCCGTTAGCTGGAATGCGGGCTGAGCTAGATTCACGCTGGTCGGAATCACCTGAAAGTGAAAGTGAAGTTCTCCTTGATCGCATAGATAAGCGCGTCGATAGGCTGATCTATATTACCGAAGGGCTTCTCAAGGTAGCCCAAGGTCAAAACAGTGTGATTCCATTGGAACTTTCATGGTGCGACTTGGAACAAGTTGTATCAACTTCATTGTTAAGCCTCTCTCACTACTCCAAGGCTGCGCAAGTGGCTCTAGTTTTAGATGTAAAAGAGGCCGTTACCTGTTTGGCTGATTCACTTCGAATTAGCGAAATTGTTGAGAACCTAACTGCCAACGCAATACGTCACAGTAAGCCCGGTGACGCAGTCGAGATATCGTTATCGAGCGAGGGGGGTAACGCGATCATCGGTATTCGTGATCATGGTGAAGGTTTTGATCCGGCGTTAGTCGATCAAGTCTTTGAGCCATTTGTAAGTTCGGGTTCAACCAATTTTGGCTTGGGGCTTAGTGTTGTCAAGTATTTAGTTTTGGCTCATCGAGGCTCCGTAACAGTTGGAAATCATCAAGACGGAGGGGCTCACGTTGTCGTTAACCTCCCCATCTCCTCCGCTGATTCTCCATAGCGTCGAATGTAGAACTTTAAAGATGTCTTAGCACAACTACCAAAGTTTGCCCTGGAGGTGCACTTCTAGGGCCGAATTGCCATTTTTTTCTACGGCAGTTGTATCAGTGGAACGTTTCCGACTCCAGTAACTTCGAAATTAAATCTCTGAGCCGTTCCACCTGGTGAGGCAGTGCCGGATGTTCCTTGAACAAAGCTGAGTAGGGCCCCGTTGCTATCTGCGACGCATCCGACTTGGGTTATGTTGACTATCCCTTGAGTGGAGGGTGTCGTCTCGGTGTAGCTTTCCCCTGCCTCACCTGCTACTGTGCAATTGCCATTAGCTTTGACTGTAACTCCGGAAGCTTTAGTCAAGTCTACGAAGGCACTTGCTGCTGCCAATACCCCCTGCTGCTGAAAGTAATTTTGATTCAGCGTTACCTTTTGTGGCGCCAGGCTTCCTAGCACCTCGTATGCCTGTCCGCCTATGAAGAACGTGTGTGTCGTGCCGAGGGTTATCTCGTAATTTGTATTACTGTGAATCTCGCCGACCATCGTTAGAGAAGTATTTCCGCTTCCAACTTCCATTTTGTAACTGTAGTTGGTAAGCGATGTTAGGCGTGGAATCGATAGGACAGAGGCGTTTGATCCCGTTGATGAACTAGTTGCTGCTGTTGTTGACGGGGCTGATGTTTTAGATGTCGAATTAACGGTTGGTGGTATATTTGAACTCATATTCGACGTAGCTCCGCAGGCCGAAAGAATTGCCGAAATTAGCAGGAAGGATAAGTATTTCCCATGCTTGGCTTTCGGTGATCGATCCATAGTTTTAAGTTACCCTATCACTTTTGCGATTCACTTCAGGAATTTTCGTATTTATTTCTTATATTCCTGTTTTCTGGACGAATTTAATCGACTTCAACCTGCGTAAAGGGAGTTATGGAGCCGACCTACAAACGTTCAAATGTGCTGTAAATAATTAAGCAAGTGGAACTTTAGCCACAATGAAGTTCGCGGATCCTTGTGGCCTAAGTTGGTTCGTGTTCCTCGACACTATAGTGCGGCTATGTAGCCATGGCGACTCCCAAGTTAAACCACCGATAGATGGTTCTTTTTATTCTTCGCACATATCGGTGGTTTATGGGAAATCGACTTTATTTTAGAAGCAGAAGCCAGAGCTTAATGGTTGTGACCGTGGTGGTCGTGCTCTTCTTGCGCCTCTGCTACCTTCTTCCTAACGTCGTCCATGTCAAGAGCCTTGATCTGATCGATTAGCGACTCGAGTGCATTAGCAGGAAGAGCTCCGGGCTGGGCATAAAGGAGTATCTGATCCCGAAAGGCCATAAGCGTGGGGATTGACGTGATCTGAAAGGCCGCCGCGAGCTCCTGTTGAGCTTCGGTGTCAACTTTGGCGAAAACTATATCGCCATGCTTCTCGGAGGCTTTTTCAAATACAGGTGCGAATGATCTGCATGGTCCACACCAAGCGGCCCAAAAGTCGATTAGGACTATGCCGTTGTCTTGAATCGTCGACTCAAATTTATCTGTGGTCAATGTAACTGTAGCCATGGTCTCTTTCTCTCTATAACTTTTCAACACCTATAACAGAGTATACCCCATGGGGTATTCCCTGAACTTATATTTGCCCTCGGATTGTCCTCGCTATCTCCACTGCATTGTCAATTGTTGCTACGACCTTGGTTATCTTTTCGTTTCTTAATGAGACGACAATCGCGGTGGAATTTCCGTGAATTGCGGCGAACATTGTACTTCGTCCGCCGTACCACGTCCCAACGCAGATTACGCGGGGTATTCCGGTACCAACCCTTAGGCCGCTCAATTCATCGAAAGGGCTCTGGGTGGTATAGGCGTCGACGACGTTTGATATGTCAATCGCAAAGTCGTGAAATCTTAGTGATTCAATCTTTTCGGTTGGAGATAGTTTGATCAACAACTTTTGATCTTCAACTGACACATTTGCCACAGAGGAAGGCTACTACGCCAACCGTTAGTCTTCAAATGTTATCGGTCGGTGCTACAGACAAAGCCGCTTGGGAGAGGCGGGCCTATAACTCCGGGGCTTTTGGAATTAGAATTGTCAAGTTAGAAAGTTTGTAGGAAGGTATTGATTTGAGCGAAAGTTTAGTTGATAAAGGAAACTCGGCTGGAGAGAGAGATCTCTCGCCTCTATCTATTGCAATATTCGTACTTTCGATCGTGGGCATATTGGTATCTGCGTACTTGACGTACGCTCACTTCACAGAGGCGACGGTGTTAGCCTGCCCTGAGACTGGGATAATCAACTGCGCTAAAGTTACCACATCTGCACAGTCACACTTTTTGGGTATGCCAGTATCGGTTCTTGGGCTTGCGTTCTACATAGTCTTCGCTGGTGTAAATTTTCCAACCCTTGCCAGAAGCCGTAACTTAGATATTCTCAGGTTCGTTATGTCGGCAGGTTCGGTACTCTTCATTCTTTGGTTGATCTACGCTGAGCTAGTTTTGATCAACAACATTTGCCTTTGGTGCTCGGTGGTCCACTTGGTAACCTTGGTGATATTTTTCGCGAACGTCTACCGCTTTACAACAGAGCGCAATTAGCGCCTCGATATCGAAACCGTATGGGCTGTGCAAGCTAGGTGATAGCTTGACCCCAGTGCAGATATGTACCTGATCCAGGGTTCCTCTGAATTCAACGTCACTATGACGGAGTTGATTCTAGAGGAGTTTATCTCGTGTTCAAATATGGGGAGATAGGCAACTTTGGAGTGAGTCGAATAATTAAGTATCGACTCGAGGGTACTACTGGCGTATGTCACGTTGTAACCTAGCGAGGACCCTATGGTGGGTAAGACCTCTCCTGTCAAACGCATTGCTTCTATGGCAAAGTGGTTTCCATCAGGTGGAAGTTCGAGGAGAGTTTTGGTGCCACGTAGACAATTGGCAAGTTTAGATGTTGAGCCGATCGCTGAAAGGGAGGTATCCTTTATCGAAGCTACCTCCCCGATCCCAGATATTGGAATCGCCGAGACTATGCCAAAAGCGGTGGCCACAACAGTGGCGTAGTTCAGCCCATAATTTACAATGAAGTGCTCCGATTTGCTGGACGCAAAAGAGTGTGACGCAAAGAGGCCTACGAGTATCGATGTGAATAGAAAAAAGATTTCCGTTAACATCTCTTGGGATACAAGGTTTAGCCCTGGTAAAGAATTGGGGATCGTCAATGGGAGCGGGGCGATGGTGTGGCCCAATAGAAGGGTGCCGGGCCAAATATCGCTTCCAAGGGTAAATGATGGCCCAACTATAAGTACAAGACTCGCGACGGTCAAGGTAGCGGCGATTACACCAGCACGACTTCGCCTGTTCAACAGGTTGACAGATACCAGGAATATGGATGCAACCACCATCAATGGATCGAGAAACTGTACCGACGTTGCGATTTTGGCGTCAGGTATCGCTAATAGATGTCCAGTGCTACTAAGAAGAGCAGACTTTAGATCGAATGTGTTGCTTACCTCCAATTTTGAGTGCTTAGCGATGGCGTAGTAGAGATTTGGAGCGTCGAATACGATCGCAACAATGACTCCAACTCCGCATCGAGCACCAATTCGGCGCAATCTTTGCACCGCAATTCTCCCGTAGGCCAATGCGGCAGTGGATGCGACGGTGCTGATAAAAAGCAGTGCCAGTAACCCTAAACCAATGGAAGAAAGAAGTGTAATTAGCAAAAAAAATGTTGCCCCAAGGACGGTTCTCCTTGGGCTTAGTCGTCCTTGAAGGTAGGCGATGACTTCTCCGGCGGCCACAGGGAAAATTGCAATCATAGCTGCATCTAGATGACCCGATAGAGCGCTTGGTACTACCGCTGTAACTTCAAACAATAGGCCCGAGGCTAGAGATCCCATTCGAGTCGTACCTAGGATGCGGCAAAAGCGATAGGTGCCCACCCCACCTACAACGGGAAGCAGCAATTGAATGATAACCATTGAGACCTTAGGTCCATATTTGAGGGTAATTGGTGAGAATAAGATCGCTAAAAACTCGCTGTTGGGAGATAGGGATAGATTCAATCCCTTGGCTGCCATATAAGTTGCTGAAATTGGGTTATGGAGGGCAAGGAGTTGATGAGGCCACCACCATAGCATCAAAAGATTGAAGTTGATGGATGATTGGCTATCGCCGATTATCTTGCCGGTCAATGATCCGCCTTGGATATACAGTTCTGCCAGTGAAACGACCACTGTCGTTAGAACTATTGAAAGCGCCGTGAATGTGAACCATGGACGTCTAGCTTTCTTGGCTAGGTGAAGGGGTGGTCGCTCGTGGTCCAGGGTACCTATGGATACTTTGGTCTGATTCTTTGGTGGAAGTTTTGTGATTCTCCAGAGCTTTAATCGACCATTTATCGCGGTGTCGATTATCGAAACTATATAGAAGATAATTCGAAGAGCTGAGGCCACCACCACGATTAACTCGGCGATGATTTCGATGACACCGTTTTTTGTTTGGTGGTTGGAAAAATTATCCTTTATAGAAGTGATAATCGATGGACTGTTGTGAACAGGAGCAAGAAGGTAGATCGCAAATGAAATAAGGAGAGTACAGAGATAGATGGAATCGATGTAAAGATAAAATCGGCTGGCGTCTATGAACTCTAAAGCGATGTGCGTAGCTGTTTTCTTGGTTTTGTCGATCTTTATCCTTTGGGATAACTCCTCCCAGCGCGGTCGAGAGATGAAAAGGATCGATGGAAAGAGTGGAATTAGAAGCTCAAGATAGAGCATTGCGATCGAAAGAGACTTAGCTAAAAACTTTGTTGAGGGGTTATTTTTGTGATTTTTAGCATCCATCTGTCGAATTTTACATTGCCCAATCACCTGAAAGTCGCTTCAGCTGCGAGGAATTACCATTTATTGGAGTGTTGCGAAGTTTATTAAAAAGGTCAATAAAGAGTCGATGCCCTTGACAGAGCGTCACCGTTCGAAAGTTATATGGAATGTGGATAGCTTGCTTATGAACGAAGAGATTACTGAGGAGAGGTATTGGCTAGAAGGTTGAACAAGAAAGCCCGCGCCGCAGAGGTCCTAAGCAGGTTGTCGGCTAAGTATCCCGGTACAGCTCGAGAACTTTGCGAACTCGACTTTGAAGATCCTTTCCAACTTTTAAGTGCGACCATCTTGTCGGCGCAATGTACCGACAAGATGGTAAATTCAACTACGCCAGCCCTCTTTGCGAAGTATCCCACACCCTTTGAACTAGCCATGGCTGAAATAGGTGAACTAGAAGAGATAATTCATTCCACGGGTTTTTATCGAAATAAGGCCAAGAATCTAATTGCAATGGCTCGGGCCCTAGTCGAACTCGGTGGAGAGGTGCCAACCGAGATGGAAGAGTTGGTCAAGCTAGGTGGAGTTGGGCGCAAGACTGCAAATGTGGTTCGCTCGGTTGCCTTTGGGCTTCCAGGACTTCCGGTGGATACCCACGTCAAGAGGATAACGACCTTACTTGGACTTGCAACAAAGAACGATCCAGTGGCGATCGAGGTTGAATTAAATGCAATTGTTCCGCCAAAGGACTGGGGGGCTTTTTCATTACAGGTGATTCTTCACGGAAGAAATACCTGTATCGCCAGGAAGCCAAAGTGTGGCGAATGCATTTTGAATGACATTTGCCCCTCGGTGAAGGTGCCTTTAGATAATGAATCGAATGAGCGAATTTTGAAATCGTAATTTGTTGGTCTAAAGTCGCCTTTGACCTTGGAGGATAGGTTTCGATCGATGGTCGGCCGTGATAATATTTCGCACAAATAAAGTTACTTTGTCTATCTAAAGAGTGGGGAGAAAAATCGTGGAGGACGAACTTACCTTAGAGGGCTACCTTGACTATCTCTTTAAAAAGTACAAAGAGGTAGATAGTGCGAACTTGGCAGAGATCGTCTACTCCAATATTGGTGGTGATCGCTTCTTTGGCCTCGACTACGTTGACTCCAACGGCACCCGCCGCATCGACATGCGCGAACTACGAGCCGATGCTCAAAGATTAGCCAATTTCTTTCGGGCCAATGGGGTTGGTAAGGGTGATAAGGTGGGAGTTCTTCTGCCGAAGTGCCCGCCCCTCGTTATTACCGCCTTGGCTCTGTGGCAGCTCGGTGCAGTTTACGTTCCGCTCTTTACCGCTTTTGGAACCGATGCCATATCTTTTCGGGCGATCGACTCTGAGGCGAAGTTTGTCGTTACCAACATGGCTAACGAGGCCAAGGTTGGCGAAGACGTCAGGAGATCTGCCCGGGTATTGGTGGTTGACGCCGAAGAGTACCACGGTGGCGTGACTTGGCGAGATGCACTTTCGCACCAATCCGATGAAAACTTTGAAGCTATTTCACCTTCTGATCACATCATTTTGATCTATACCTCAGGGACGACCGGATCTCCTAAAGGTGTACCGGTTCCCCTGTGGGCTGTGGCGGCCATTGAATCGTACATGACCCTAGGAATTGGCCTTCGGCCAACCGATACATATTGGAATATGGCAGATCCTGGATGGGCATATGGTCTTTACTACGGGGTGGTTGGACCCCTTGCTTTGGGATTTGGAATTCTATTTCTCAATATAGCTTTCGACCCAAATCGAGTTGAACAGATCTGGCGCGAGTACCGCATCACTAACTTTGCCGGGGCACCTACTGCATATCGTGCGATGCGAACTGCATTAGGTAATCGAAAGGTCGAAAGTTTTCTAGAGCGAATGTCAAGTGCTGGTGAGCCTTTAAATCCAGAAGTAATCGAGTGGGCCTATCGCAACCTTGGCGTAGAGATTCGAGATCACTATGGACAGACCGAGAATGGGATGATGATCAATAACCACTTCGATCCCCGTCTTGCCCTGCCAGTGCAACCTGGGTCTATGGGCAAGGCCGCACTTGGGTTTAGGGCAGTTCTAGTAGATAGTGACTTCAACGAACTTGGCGAAGGCGTCGATGGAGAGGTAGCTATGGATACCAGCGCTTCACCGCTGTTTTGGTTCCCTGGTTACTATCGGAATGAAGAAAAGTCCAAAGAGCGCTTCTCCCCCGATATGCGCTATTACCTCACTGGGGATGTGGCATCGCAAAATAGTGAGGGATACTTCTACTTCTCGGGGCGCAGCGACGATGTCATCCTCACCGCGGGATATCGCGTCGGTCCATTTGAAGTGGAGTCGGCAATTATGAACCACCCATCGGTAGCCGAATGTGCCGTCATTGGAGTTCCGGACGAACTTCGAGGAGAGGCGATCTGCGCCTATGTGGTTCTCCGCGAAGGATTCGTTGGGAGCGAGGAGTTGGCAGACGAGATTCGACAGGTGGTACGAGATCGCTTGGCTAAAACCACTTACCCCCGTCTGGTTCGCTTTGTGGATACTTTGCCAAAGACGCCAAGCGGAAAGATTCAGCGCTTCTTGCTTCGACGGGAAGAGTCAAATTAGGAGATCCTAGGAGCGTTGCGCCTTGATTATTGAGCGAATCGCCGACGTTAGCGATCGCTCTAACGCCAAAAGGTGGGGTGTGGACATATCACTTGGATCCTTTACGGCTTGGTCGGCGATCCCCTTAATTCGCTGACTGAGCTCTTCAAGGATGCTTTGGATCGAAGATAGTTCTGCGTTAGATTGACTCATTACACATAAAAGATAGCGCTATCGAGTGAACTGTTGGCGTTGGGGTGAGGCTAAACATCTATTCAAGTTGTCTAACACTTTCAACTAGGCTACCTAATACGATGTTGAAGTTATTAGATCTGCGCAATATTGACGGTGACTACTTGGCCGTTCTACCCCGCCCTAAGTCGGCAGCCACTCCTCCGATTGAGGCGGTAAAGGCCATAGTCGACGACGTACGTAATCGCGGTGATGAAGCGATCATCGAGTTGACGAAGCGCTTTGATAAGGTCGAATTAGCCAAGATAGAGGTCTCTCACGAAGAGATCTTGGCTGCATATGAGAGGCTCGACCCAGCGCTGCGGCGGGCCCTAGAGGTCGCCGCTTCTGCGATCGAGGGATACTATCGAGCCGAAGTCCATGAGGATCGTACGATTGTGCAAAATCAGATGGTGATCCATCAGATGACTCGTCCGGTAGACGTCGCTGGCTGTTATGTTCCGGGTGGCAAAGCGCGATACCCCTCGTCGGTTCTAATGACAGCAATCCCTGCGAGGGTGGCAGGAGTTGAAAAAGTCATCCTCTGCTCCCCGCCTACTCCCGATGGCAACCTCGACGATGGAACTCTCGCGGCAGCCTATATCGCAAAGGTGGATCACGTCTATAAGGTTGGTGGGGCTCAAGCGGTGGCTGCTATGGCCTATGGAACCGACTCTATTCAAAAGGCAGATGTGATCGTTGGTCCCGGCAACGTCTATGTCTCTCAAGCCAAGCGATTGGTATCAGATGTTGTAGGAATACCGATGTCGTATGCTGGCCCCAGCGAAGTGGTGGTGGTAGCTGACTCTTCGGTCGATCCAACCTGGGCAATTATGGACGTCATCGTTCAAGCTGAACATGGACCAGATGGCCTTGCTTGGTTAGTTACCTGGGATGAGGACCTCGCCAATAGGGCGGATGGAATCTGCAAGGAGATTCTTAGCACCTCGCCACGCCATACCGAGACGATGGCAACACTTGAAGAGGGGGGCTACGTTGCGCTGGTTCGAGACCGTAGACAAGCGATGGAGGTCTCGAATGCCATAGCGCCGGAGCATCTTGAGATTTTGACCGATGACTACAAAGAGATGCTCTCTTTGATTAAAAATGCTGGTGCTGTTTTTTTGGGCAGGCACGCTCCAGCAAGTGTGGGAGACTATCTCGCCGGTCCGAGCCACGTCCTTCCGACCAACGGAACTGCTAAATTTGCAAGTGCCCTCTCGTTAGTCGACTTTCAAAAGCGGATTCACGCTGTAGAGGTGGGTGCAGCAGCGATGGATCTAATAGGTGGTCACCTTCAAGAGATCGCCGCCGCTGAGGGGCTTTGGGCCCACGGACAGAGCTCCAAGATGCGGATGGGACGACCATGATCGAGCCACGGGCAGGACTTGGAGTTGGTGGCGGGTACCACTCTCCTCAGCTAGATGTAGCGGTTCGATTAAATACAAATGAATCCCCCTTTGGCCCCTCCACAGACCTTTTATCAAGGTGGTACGAGGAGGTGGCTAAGGCAAACCTCAACAGATATCCCGATCGAAGCGCTTCGCATCTTCGTGGTGTTATAGCCAACTACCACGGCGTCGATCCTGAGAGCGTATTTGTAGCCAATGGATCTAACGAGGTGATCCAAACCATCCTTCTCACCTACGGTGGTGCAGGAAGGCGTTCCGCCTCCTTTGAGCCTACATACGCAATGTACGAGACGATCTCTAGAACTACAGGTACGTCATATCTCCCCTTTGAACGAGACGATAACTTCCTAATAGATGCCAAGTCAGCGATAGCGCAATTCGATCAAGACCTCATAGACGTGGGCTTTATATGTTCTCCGAATAACCCTACGGGGCTTCTGGAAGACCTTGATATCGCTTTGAATCTATCGGCAAATGGAGAGCGTTTGATAGTTATTGATGAGGCATATGGTCAATTCAATGAGGTCGATTCGGTTCAATTTGCCAAAGGTCACAGCGGCCTAGTTGTGATTAGAACCTTCTCGAAGATCTGGTCGATGGCTGGACTTCGCGTGGGCTATGCCATAGGCGACCCACGAATCATTGAGAATCTGTGGAGCGTCTGCCTGCCGTACCACTTCGACACTTCGAAGGCCAAACTCGCCGAGCTAGCATTTGAGTATGTCGATGAGATGGAGGCTAGGGTAGGGTTTCTAAGGGCAGAACGCGATCGCATAATGGACTTCTTTGAGACCCTTCCGGTCACCTTTTGGAGGTCGTCGGCTAACTTTATCCTCTTTAGACCAGATAGCATCGATGGCCATAAGTTGTGGGAGATGCTCCTCGAGAGGTCGATATTGATACGTGATTGGTCTCGTTGGCCGAGGTTAGATAATTGCTTGAGGGTGACGGTTGGGTCGGCTCATGAGAACGATATATTCATGGAGGCCCTAAGTGACATCCTGTAGTTATTGTGCCCCGATAGATGTAAAAGTTGAGGTTGACTGTGGCCGATAGAGCTTCAAGTGTGAGTAGGGTAACGAAAGAGACCCAGATCGAGGGTTACCTTCGAATCGAGGGCAATGGGGCAGCCAAAGTCGACACCTCTATTCCATTCTTCGACCACATGTTGAATCAGTTGGCGAAGCACTCTGGAATGGATCTTTCTCTTGAATGCACCGGTGACGTTGAAGTCGACGCTCACCACTTGGTGGAGGACGTTGGTATAGTTGCGGGGCAACTTTTGAAGGGTGCTTTGGGCGATAAGGTGGGCATCGCCCGCTTCGCCTCGTTGGCGCTGCCTCTAGATGAGGCCCTGGTAGATATTGCGATAGATCTCTCGGGTAGACCGTTTCTCTACTACGGCATCGATCACTCCGGCCAATATCCATTGGGAACTCCACCCTTTGATCCACAGCTCTCTGAAGAGTTTTTCAGAGCGTTTGCCTTTGCCGCTGATATCTGCCTCCACATCGATCTGAGGCGGGGAAGAAACGCCCACCATATTGTGGAGGCAACCTTCAAAGCGGTGGCGCGAACCATACGCTCCGCAGCACAAGTTATCTCGAACGACCTTCCTTCGACCAAAGGAAAGCTCTAGCTTTTGCAGTTGGGGGCGAACTCGCGCCAAAGAACAAAAATAGTAAAGGATATGCATCGTTGCGGACAAAGATTGCCCTCCTTGATTATGGCATAGGAAATCTACAGAGCGTGGCAAAAGCTTTAAACCATGTGGGAGCGGACGTCGACGTAGTTGAATCGTCAATAGATTTGAAGTACTACACCGGCATTGTACTTCCGGGCGTGGGAAACTTTGGTGCCTGCGTAAATGCGCTGAAGCACTTTGGCTTCGATGAACTGGTCTATCGCGGAGTAGCATCTGGCATACCACTTCTTGGAGTGTGCGTTGGCCTTCAGATGTTATTCGAGGGTTCGAGCGAATCACCTGAAACCAAGGGCCTTGGATTATTGCCGGGTAAGGTATTACGTTTCGAAGGTCAGGAGCGGGTGCCACAGATGCAGTGGAATACAATCTCGATTCGCGAAGGTTTTTCTAAGTCACGCCTATTTACGGGTTTAGAAGATGACAGGTGGATGTACTTCGTTCACTCCTACTTTGCGCCCTTAGGGGACTTTACCTCATCGACTGCGACCTATGGAGTTGAATACAGTGCCACGGTTGAAGTCGGGGATCTCTACGCAACACAATTTCATCCAGAGAAGTCGTCTAAAGAGGGGTTGCGGCTACTAGAGAACTTCGTCTCGATTGCAACTGTTGCGAGTTAAGGATCGTAGCGTCTTGAAAAGGAATCATTTATAATATGCACCTGATCCCCGCAATTGATCTTTTGAATGGAACTTTCGTACGCCTGAGAAAAGGTGACTACCAAGACGTTACAGACTACGGCGATCCAATGGAGTGGGCGATGAAGTTCGTATCGCAAGGTGCCTCACACCTTCATATCGTTGACTTAGATGCAGCCCGCCAAATGGGAGATAATAACGAAGTGATCTCGCGCTTGATCGGCGAGTTGTCGAGATATAAGGTCCGCATCGATGTTGGTGGCGGAATTCGCAGCATTGAGAGGGCTAAGCAGCTGCAAGATCTTGGCGTGGATCGAATAGTAGTTGGAAGCAAAGCGATCTCCTCGGAAGACTTTGCACGATCGCTGGCATCTGCGCTACCGGAAAAGGTGTGGATCGGCCTCGACTACCGCCGCGTCGAAGGAAAGATCCTCTGCGCAATCGAAGGTTGGACTATGGACTCCGATCTCACCCTTGAGGTGGCACTAGAGCGCTTTGTGACAGATGGAGTAGCGGGTTTTGTTTTGACCGATATCTCTCGCGATGGAATGCTCGCCGGACCCGACATTGATACCCTCTCCCTAGCGGGAAAGATCATCTCTGGAAGGTGCGAGTTGATAGCTTCAGGTGGAGTTAGTCGCCTCGAAGACCTCGACCTACTTGCAGCAGAGGTTGGAGCCAAGGCTCTTTATGGGGTCATAAGTGGTAGGGCTATCGCAGAGGGAAGACTAGATCTAGCGGAGGGATCCAGACGTTGCGCAGCGTACGAGTAATACCGTGTCTAGACATCGACGCAGGAAGGGTGGTAAAAGGAACCAACTTCGTCGATCTGACCGATGCAGGTGATCCAGTTGAGTTAGCTGCGCTATATGATTTGGCGGGTGCCGATGAAATTGTCTTTCTTGACATCGCGGCATCCTCATCGTCGCGTCCGATAACGCTCGATCTGCTGTCGCGAGCCGCTGATCAAGTCTTCATTCCGCTTACGATTGGGGGTGGAGTAAGTAGAGTCGACGATGCTAGGCAACTCTTGAGAGCGGGAGCCGATAAGGTTTCACTCAATTCTTCTGCAATCTCCAACCCCGCGCTTATAAGTGAGATCGCTCAAGAGTTTGGATCGCAGTGTGCCGTAGTTGCCATTGATGCGAAGTTCAACGGCTCCTTCTACGAGGTATATACCCATGGAGGGAGAAATGCAACCGGGTTAGAGTTGGGAACTTGGGCCAAGGTGGCAGAGAGGCTAGGCGCCGGTGAGCTGCTGGTGACCTCCATGGATAGGGACGGCACAAAGGAAGGCTTTGATATTGGCGCCCTCATGCGAGTCGCCGAACTCACCTCGATACCGATAATCGCATCGGGTGGAGTCGGGAGACTTGAGCACTTTTTGGAGGGAGCTGAGGTGCCAGGCGTCTCTGGCCTATTGGCCGCCTCTGTATTTCACTTTGGTCAGCTATCGATCTCGCAGGTCAAAAACTTTCTAATCAGCAAATCTATCGTTGTTCGACCGGTACAAGAGTAATCATTCAATTGTTGCATAAGTCAAATAGACTTGTCACTTTAGGCAATTTAGGGAAATCGTATGCAAGAGTCCAAGTTGGCAATCACAATGTTGGCTGATCGCGTTTTAGTTACAACTCCTCAGAGCGAAGGAGAGCGCCACTCAAGGTCAGGAATTTTGATACCTGCAACTGCGACCGTCGCTAAGCGTTTGACCTGGGCAGAGGTAGTCGCAACCGGACCTTTGGTGCGTAGCGTCTCCATCGGCGACAAGGTCTTATTTAACCCAGAAGACCGATTCGAAGTCGAAGTTCAAGGCGAGGACTATGTGATGTTGAGAGAGCGAGACATTCACGCAGTAGCATCTACCAGAATTGACACAGAGACGGGGCTCTATTTATGACCGTTGACCTTGCAAGTATTAAATTCAATAAAGACGGACTGGTTCCGGCGATCGTGGTGGACGTGGCGACTAAAGAAGTCCTAATGATGGCTTGGATGAACAGTGAGTCTCTTTCACTGACCTTAGAGAAGCGCGAGACCTACTTCTATTCGAGGAGTCGCTCCGAGCTGTGGCATAAAGGTGCGACCTCTGGATCTACCCAAGAGGTTGAAGAGCTCTACTACGACTGCGATGGAGACACCCTTCTAGTGAAGGTTCGCCAAAATGGAAGTGGTGCCTGCCATACCGGTAGCTATAGCTGTTTTACAAATCGTCTAGACGCCAATTAGCGACGGGATACAAGGAGAGTAGTTTGTACGCGCCATCGTATGATGACTTTGTCAGCAAAGCCAGTAAGTCTCGCGTGGTTTCGTTGCGTAGATCTCTAATTGCAGATCAAGTTACCCCAGTCACTCTCTATGCAACCCTAAGGGTCCTAGGAGGGGCTACTTTCCTCTTTGAATCAGTAGAACAGGGGGAGCGGTGGTCTCGTTACTCTTTTATTGGCCTTCGACCGTTGGCCACCATCGTCGCAGAGGGAACAAAGGTGAGCCTTAGTGGTGAGGCTACACCGCTGATCTCGGACTTGTTTGACCCAGAGGCTGGCCTTCTTCAAAACTTAAACAATCTTGTAAAGGGTCTCGAATTTGAGCCAAGCCAAGATCTGCCACCTCTCAACTCAGGCTTTGTCGGCCACATCGGTTACGACGTAATACGTGAAGTGGAGGAGATCGGCGACGTACTTCCAGATGCCACTACATTTCCCGATTCGATGCTTCACTTGATCGGTGATGTGGTCGCCTTCGACCACCTGCTTCAAAGGTTGACGGTGATCTCCAATGTCGCAGTATCAATTGACGCTACAACGGAAGAGATCGATAACGCATACAGGCGGTGCAAGAGTCGAATCGACGAGATCGTCGAAGCCTCGTCGAAGGGGTTTTTGGCCCCGCTAGATGTCGAGGACTTGACTTCATCGGGAAGCTTCGAGTCGCTTGCCGTGGTCCCATCTTCGGAGATGTACCAGAGATCGGTGGAAGTCGCAAAAGAGCATATTTTGGATGGAGATATATTTCAAGTAGTCCTCTCAAAGAGGTTTTCTTTCGATCTGAAGGTAGAGGCGTTAACCCTCTACCGTCTGCTTCGCGTGAAGAACCCGTCACCCTATATGTACCTTATCGAGTCTCCATCTATTACTATCGTAGGCTCTTCACCAGAGCCCCTGGTTCGCGTGGAGTCCGGACGGGTGATATCTCGACCAATCGCAGGCACACGTCGCCGCGGCAAGAGTGACTCTGAGGATGAACTCCTAGCTAGTCAGTTGATGGAAGATCCTAAAGAGCGGGCAGAGCATACGATGCTCGTCGATCTTGCTAGAAATGATCTAGGACGAATCTCAAAAGCTGGTAGCGAGACCATCGATGAATTGATGACACTAGAGCGGTACTCCAGGGTAATGCATATTACGTCGCAGGTCTCAGTTGCGCTAGATCCGAGTTACTCCGCCGTTGATGTTTTGAGAGCTACGATGCCGGCGGGAACGGTATCAGGTGCTCCGAAGGTTCGAGCCATGCAGATAATCAACGACTTAGAAACTATCAAGCGTGGGCCATACGCTGGGGTAGTTGGATATCTGGACTTAAGTGGCAATATGGACGTTGCAATTGCGATCCGTACTATCTTTGTTGAACCCAATGGACGGGGTCACATACAAGCTGGAGCCGGCGTGGTCTTCGACTCTATCGCTGAACTTGAAGATAAGGAGTGCGATAACAAGGCTCGGGCACTCCTTGAGGCGGTTGAAGTTGCTAACCGCCTTTCACCTAATCCTTAATTCTTTAGATACTGTACGTTCTGATCATATTCACGTTTAATTGGGGAAAATTGACCGCTTCAGAGAGCGTTAAATGATCAATTTGTATCCCTAGCATTTACAAGTTTATAGATAGATCACCGCTGAATATCGCTCCACCTTCACGGGATTATGAATCTTTTGGATTTGTCAAGATTCCATTACGCTTATTGAATTAAATTATTTTGTTCCAATTGACAACGTTGGCTGTAGGTTTGTCAAAATCAAAGTAAAAATCCCAATTTTGAATTTTCAAATACACGATAAGAATAGAGGTTTAGCCGTCGACCTAGATTTCCCTGTGTCATAATTTAGCTGATGCTGCGACCTAGCAACGGGGCGTGTCGCTGTGTTGGTAAAGCTACATTTATTCGGGGGTTGTAATGGCTATCGATGGATCTCAACCCGACAGTGTCGGAACAATGGACAGTGACACCGCTCAACTTCATGCCCTTGGTTATGCCCAAGAGCTGAAGCGGGGACTCGGTGCATTTTCTAACTTTGCGGTCTCATTCACAATTATCTCGATCTTGTCGGGATGTCTAACGCTATTTGGATTTGGTATGACGACCGGTGGACCTGCTGTGATGGTTTGGGGCTGGGTCTTCGTAGGAATAATGACAACCATCGTCGGATTGGGGATGGCAGAGATCTGCTCAGCTTACCCCACGGCAGGTGGATTGTACTATTGGTCTGCCAAGCTGGCCAAGACCAATGCTGCAGCATGGTCTTGGTTTACGGGTTGGTTCAACCTCCTCGGTCAAGTAGCGGTCACTGCTGGTATCGACTTTGGATTTGCTCTGTTCTTTACCGCATTTTTAAATCTAACCACTGGAATTACTGCCGACAAACACGCTGTTCTGCTTAGCTTTTTAGGGATTTTGCTGGTCCATGGACTCCTTAACCAATTTGGTCAAAAGGTCGTCGCCTTTCTCTCGGACGTTTCTGTATGGTGGCACGTGGTCGGCGTTTTGGTTATCGTTGTTGCACTGACATTAATTCCGGCACACCATGCCAGCGCATCCTTTGTATTTACCAAGCTCGTGAATCAGACCGGTTTCAAGTCATCGTTCTATGTGATCTTGATAGGTCTGCTGATGGCCCAATATACCTTCACTGGATATGACGCATCGGCTCACATGTCTGAAGAGACGATAAATGCGGCAGTTAGCGGCCCCAAGGGAATCGTTAACTCAATTCTGGTAAGCCTCGCGGCAGGATTCGTATTGATCGTAGGCATCCTCTTTGCGATCCATGGCGACTACAACAGTGCAATAGCATCGAGTACGGGTGTCCCGCCTGTTCAGATTTGGATCGATTCAATTGGTCGAAAGGGCGGCGAGCTTCTACTTCTTGTGGCAATGGTTGCCCAGGGTTACTGTGGAATGGCCTCGGTCACCGCAAATTCTAGGATGATCTATGCCTTCTCCCGTGACGGAGCGATTCCGGGATCTAACTATTGGCACCACATCAACCCCAAGACCCGTACGCCAACGCGTTCAATCTGGTTTGCGGTCGTCTTCGCGTTCCTCTTGGGGCTGCCATATGAGTGGAGCGCTACAGCGTATGCCGCGGTTACATCGATCGCTACTATCGGCCTCTATATCGCATACATTATCCCGACGCTACTTCGCCGTCTCAATAAAGGGGCGTTCAAAGAGGGTCCGTGGAACCTTGGTAAGTGGAGCTCACTTATTGGATGGGTAGGGGTCGCTTGGGTCGTCTTTATCGCCATCCTTTTCATGCTCCCAACCGTCTCGCCAATTACCAGGAGTAATTTTAACTATGCTCCAGTTGCGGTGTTGGTAGTGATTGCTTATGCTGGAATCTTTTGGCTAGTGAGCGCACGGAAATGGTTCACTGGCCCCAAGGTTCAAGGAGATCTAGCTGAGTTGGCGCAGATTGAAGCTGAACTCAAAGCTGAGGAGTAGAAGGTTTTAGAAGGGTAGAAGTAGGCGTTTCGTATTGGGTAGAAAAGCGCCACCCTGTAGGGTGGCGCTTCAAAGTGTTCAAGGGTTAGTTAGAGGTGTATAAATGGCTGAGTTGTTCGAGGGTAGTCGTAAGTCAAAACTCGATTTAGATACCTTGCGATCGGAGATAGAGAGGGGCGATATCGACACTGTGATCGTCGCCTTCACTGATATGCAGGGACGACTTAGTGGAAAGAAGATATCAGCCAACTTCTTTATCTCAGATGTCTTGGCTCATGGGACTGAAGGTTGTAACTACCTTCTTGCGGTCGATGTAGATATGAATACAGTAAGTGGCTATTCGATAAGTTCTTGGGAGCGTGGTTACGGTGATATGGTCATCCGACCAGACCTATCCACCCTTCGCTATGTACCGTGGCAGACAAATACTGCAATGGTTCAGGCAGATCTACTCCATGAGGATGGTACTTGGGTGCGGCCCTCACCGCGTCAAGTCTTGGCTAGTCAGATCGAGCGACTTGAAGCTTTAGGGCTAGAGGCATTTGTAGGAACCGAGCTGGAGTTCATTGTCTTTGACAATACCTATGAAGAGGCTTGGGATAAGGGCTATCGCAATATGACGCCGTCCAACCGCTACAACGTCGACTACTCCCTCTTTGGCGTAACCAAGATCGACAAGCTGCTACGCGATATCCGTCTATCGATGGAAGGGGCATCGATGATTGCAGAGTCGATAAAGGGTGAGTGCAACTTAGGACAGCACGAGATCGCCTTCAAATATGCATCTGCGATGAGAACTTGCGATAACCACGTTGTCTACAAGCTTGGCGCCAAGGAGATCGCATCTCAACACGGCAAGGCCATCACCTTTATGGCAAAGTACAATGAACGTGAGGGCTCCTCATGCCACACTCATCTTTCGATCAGAGACAAAAGTGGTGGCCTCACAATGGCCTCACTGGAAGATCCTCACCAACTTTCAGCCTTTGGTAGATCATTCATAGCGGGCCAACTCAGACATATGGCGGAACTTACGGTATTCATGGCGCCAAATATCAACTCGTATAAGCGATTTGTTGAGGGCTCATTCGCGCCGACCGCCCTCGCTTGGGGGCGCGATAATCGAACCTGTGCTATACGATTAGTTGGCGCTGGCTCATCGTTGCGCTTCGAAAATAGAGTGCCCGGCGGCGATGCAAATCCCTACCTGTTAGTTGCGGCGATGATAGCCGCGGGACTTGAAGGGGTAGAGAAGGGCTATGAGCTAGAAGAGGAGTTCATTGGTAACGCATATGGGAGTGATAGGCCGCGAATTCCATCTACATTGGCTGAGGCGCGTAGTTCACTAGCCAAGAGTGATCTGGCTAGAAGGGCATTTGGAGACGACGTCGTCGAACACTATTTGAATATGGCAGATATTGAGGTGGCTCAATTCAATGCAGCGGTAACTGATTGGGAGCGTTTCCGCTCCTTTGAAAGGATGTAGCAGATGTCAGTAACCCAAGTAATCAACCCATCGACCGAAGAGACCGTAGCAGAGGTGAAGAGGGCCTCGGCTGCTGATGCTCATTTGGCTATAGAACGCTCCCAACAAGCCTTTAAAAGTTGGAGACAGATGGCACCGGGCAAGCGCGCCGAACTACTTCGGGCATTTGGGGCTAAGGTTCGTGAAGCTAATGAGGAGTTGGCGCGACTAGAGGTAAAAAACTCAGGCCACACAATTGCAAACGCCCGCTGGGAGGCCAATAATGTAGCCGATGTTATAACCTACTACGCTGGCGCCGTGGAGCGAATGACCGGCTCCCAAATACCAGTTCCCGGTGGTGTCGACATTACCTTTCTGGAGCCAGTTGGAGTGGTGGGGGTTATTGTTCCATGGAACTTTCCGATGCCGATTGCCGGATGGGGATTTGCTCCGGCGCTTGCAGCCGGTGCCACAGTCGTACTAAAACCAGCTGAGGTTACCCCGCTAACTGCACTTAGAATCGCCGAATTAGCACTTGAAGCTGGCATCCCGGAGAATGTATTTCAGGTGGTTACCGGCTCTGGCTCGGTAGTCGGCGAGGCGTTGGTCGAGGATCCACTGGTACGCAAGATCGTCTTTACAGGTTCTACTGAGGTTGGAATCGGAATCCAACAGAAGGCAGCAAAAAGGATCAAGAGGGTTACCTTAGAGCTTGGGGGAAAGTCAGCAAATATAGTTTTTGCTGATAGTGACATCACTAAAGCCGCCGCCAGCGCTCCCTATAGCGTCTTTGATAATGCAGGTCAAGACTGTTGTGCCAGAAGCAGAATCCTAGTTGAAGAGTCGGCCTACGACGAGTTCATGGCGAAGTTCGAGGTTGCAGTGACCAACCTTCGAGTCGAAGATCCCTCTCTCGACTCATCAGAGATGGGGCCACTTATTACTGGCGCACACCGAAGGTCTGTTGAAAGCTACGTCGATGAATCACTGGTCCTCTTCCGTGGATCGATCCCCGACGGACGAGGTTTCTGGTATCCCCCTACGGTCATAGGTGGAGTCGATTCGAGCCACATTCTCTTTCGAGAAGAGGTATTTGGACCAGTGGTTACGGTCTCAACCTTCAAAGACGAGACTGAGGCGATCGAGATGGCCAATGACTCGGAGTATGGCCTCTCTGGCTCAATCTGGACTTCGAATTTAGGCAAGGGGCTTCGCGTAGCGAGGGGAGTCGAAAGTGGAAACCTTTCGGTCAACTCCCACTCCTCGGTCCGTTACTGGACACCTTTTGGCGGGTACAAGATGTCTGGTTTAGGTCGTGAACTCGGTCCAGATGCACCTAATGCATTCTGCGAGGTCAAGAACGTATTTATAAACACTGATATTTAGATTTTTCCTCAACGCGAGGCAGTAATTCAATGAAAGAGAGAGCTTTAAAAGATGAAGAGATTAGAGGACAGGGTCGCAATTGTAACCGGTGGTGGAAGCGGTATAGGTAAGGCAACGGTAGAGCGCTTTGTCGCCGAAGGGGCAAAGGTGGTAATTGCGGACCTTGACATTGCGACCGCTAATAAAGTTGCTACTGAATTTGGACAGGTCGCAATTGAGACTAACGTCGCCGATGAAGCTAGCGTAAATGCCATGGTCGATAGCGTCATGGCACGATTCGGTAAGATCGATATCGCCTTCAATAACGCTGGAATCTCGCCCCCGGACGACGATTCGATCCTAGATACCTCTGTCGAAGCATGGCAGAGGGTGCAGGATGTGAATCTCAAGTCGGTCTACCTCTGTTGTAAAGCGGTATTGCCCCACATGTTAGAGGCAGATAAGGGATCGATCATAAATACTGCTTCTTTTGTTGCGACCCTAGGAGCTGCAACTTCGCAGATCTCCTATACCGCCTCCAAGGGTGGTGTACTAGCGATGACTCGTGAGCTCGGTGTCCAATTTGCTAGGAGTGGAGTTAGGGTAAATGCAATAAGCCCAGGTCCAGTTAGTACGCCACTTCTAGTTGAGCTCTTCGCAAAGGATCCAGAGAGGGCAGCGAGGCGTCTGGTTCACATTCCGATGGGTCGTTTTGGCGAAGCCCATGAAATAGCCGCCGCAGTTGCATTCTTGGCCTCGGACGACGCATCGTTTATGACTGCATCGAACTTCTTGGTCGATGGAGGTATTACGGGTGCATACGTAACCCCTCTTTGAGGTTGATGAGGCTTCGCCCTCAATAATTAGCCAGAATTGTGGCCCCAAGTATATTTTGCATTGAAGATGGTCGTCGCGTGATAGGTGGCGACCATCTTCCATATTGTCGCTTTACCTAGTGATTAGCGGTGAAGTTCTAGTTGAATTTTCTAATTGTCTGTAGTTTCTACTTCGTTCATTGCGAGGAGTTTTTCAACTGGAGAACTAGAGGGCCCCTTTAACTTTGCGGCACCGATGTAGCAGAGGCACATTGTGGTAAAAAGCAGATCACGATGGCGTTACCGTTGATGACTTGGAGAGTCGGTAACATTTCAAAGTATCGTCGCTCGAAACCTCTCTTTCAATGCAGTTGGCGAGTTAGTTCGTTTGCATTTATCGCCACTTTATTGATAGCGGTCGGAGGTTGGCTAACTCTTTGACTAGACCAAACTGGTCGGTTCTTTGCCATTTTTAGCCGCCCTGAAGTAGAAAGGTGGGCTCGAGAGGAAGTTCGAGATGTTCAATCTTGCAAAAGAGGCGAAGTTGGCTCAGACGCTTGAGGAACTAGTTGACGCCTTGGTGGCAGGATTTGACGTCGTAGTGTTGCCGACTTTCTTGACGCACCGTAGCCTGGAGATTCTTTCAATTGCAGCCGCAGGGCTATAACTCGTTGGATCGGGCCCAACTTGACAGTTATAGCCTCATCGCCGAATGCCACACTTATTTTGGAACTTATTTGGTCTAACTCCAAGAAAGGTCCCTTTCTCGCCTTCTTTCGCTCCAGTTCACCGGTCGTGATCCAGAATCTTGAGCGCGCAGGTGAGTTGTGACCACGGTTGGTATTTCAAGCTTAAGATTCTGGCTTTCATTAGACGCACTTCTTACCGATGCGCCTGAGAGATAATGCAATCGGTGCTTTGACCCTTTTAAAAGGCGGAGCTTGGTGAGCTAAGGTAAGCCGAGATTGAATATGTGCAAGCCCTTGCGGACGTTGCAACTATTGCTTTCTTGCAACACCGAGCCTCCCACCAAGCTCAGCTTCTGAACGAGCAATTGCTTCAGTCCATCAACAGTGGTATCGCCATCGAACAGGCCAAAAGGGGTTATTGCTGAGCGGCAATTTCTAACCATGATCCACGGGCTCTTTCACGATTCGAAGCTAAGGACGTAACCATATTCGACCATTTGTAAAAGTATCGAAAGCGGTTCTAGATGGTTCCTTCGACGTTACCCCAATCCCATCGCCGGGGTTGAAGAGGCTAAAGGAAAACACTGCGAAATTAGCTGTATTGCGTAAAGTGGCGGACCTATCTTTGATCGTGCTTGCCACGGCATACCTTATCGTGTAAAATTAGAGTTCCAGGTTGCCTAGACCTCGCTTCCTTCGACCCAGCTTACGGCTAAAAATGTCGGTGCGGAGGCACAATGGACTCTTATCATATCCAATTATTCCTATTTGCAAAGTTGCGACGCCTGGTATAGTTCTGGCTCTCCACCCAATCGCCAGCTCTAGAACGTCGCCACAATGGCGTGGCGACGAGTTCTCTAATTCATCAGACTTCGACAAGACTGGGCTCTCTGCTCGACGTCAATCCCTCGAACCATCACCTAAGGAGCACGATTTGAGTATCAAGAACAAAATAAAAAATGAGGTTCGGCAATTGATTGGCAAGGTAAAGGCGAAGATCGGAAAGGTCACGGGCAATAGACGTCTCCAAGTGCAAGGGAAGTCGCAACAGGCTCGAGCCAACCTCAAGCAGATTGCCGAAAAGGCAAAAGACGTCTTCAAAGGCTAAATGGGTCGACGGTTCTACCTAAGGGCTAGTCCCCTTCATTTGCAGGAGAAAGGAGTAGTCGTGATTCGCAAATTAATTGGCCTTGCGGTCTTGGTCATCCTGATCATAGTTATTATTTCACTAGTCCATTAGAGCTTTAAATGCTCATTTCAAAGTTAGGGTTGGAAGATTTCGCACTTTGCTTGGCGCGGTCTTCCACTTCTAAAAAGTGGCAAAGTTGCTTTCGGTGCCACCCTCCAAGGAGATGGTGGGATACAGTTTGACGCTCGTCGCTAAGTCGAATTTTGTAAAACAAATCCACTGCTTGGCCGATAGCTAAAGATTCAGCACATTGGGAGAAAACCCTTCATCATCTAGTCTTAGTCCAAGGGCCATCTTCCAGTAGAGATTAGATCTGACCTGTTCCATAGCTTCTCTATCTGAGAGACCTTCAAGGGTTTGAAGTACCATGATGGAGGCGATAGTTGACGGAGGGATCGATGGCCTTCCTAATTTGGATGGATAGAGGTGGACGAACTTTTCATCGGGGAAGAGTCTTCTTCGGTTCTTTGAGAGAAACTCATATATCGATCCGGGCTTGAGCAGCTTTGAACAAAAGGCCTCGGTATCGGTTAGTCCTACCTGATTATCTTCACTTCCCAACATGGATATATTCTACCTGACAAGGACAAATGCTGCTTTAACCACACAGAAAAACCCTAACTTGGAGGCCACGATTTTCCAGGCTGGAGTAGTGCATTAT
>JAJZFV010000023.1 GCA_021805205.1 Actinomycetes bacterium
TTCATGGGCACTTGACTTTCAATTCGATCAGACAACCGATACCCGTACCATAAAGATTCTAAATATCATCGATGAATATTCCAGGGAGGCTCTAGCGTCAGTAGCAGCCAGATCAATAGATTCACTAGGGGTAATTGTGAGTTCTGGATGACCTTGTTGCAAGCCGTGGTCACCCTATTTACATAAGGTGCGACAACGGTCCGTAAGTTCATCTCGAAAGTTCTAAAAGACTGGTCAGTCGAGATGGGAGTAACTCTATGGCAGAAAAGAACCTGGGTCACCATGGCACAGTGCAGCTTAATGGGGTCAGAGTTGAATCTTTCAACTCCAGATTGAGAGATGAACTTCTAAATGCCGACCTATTTGAAAGTATCCAAGAAGCACAGTCGCTTCTAGATACCTATAGAGTTGAATTCAATGAATTCAGAAGTCATAGCTCTCTTGGATACCTTTTCTCCAACGCAATTTCTCGGACTCACCACTAAAGACCAACGGATGGTACTTACCAAGTCGTATAAACGACGAGGATGGTACGCTCCAGCGCATCTTTTACCAGTTCCAGGAGAAAAACAAGCTGCTTGAGTTGTGGACGATTGCTTCGCAAGCGATCAATAGATTGTGGAAAACGCAACCCGTATCCCACAATCGATTGATCTTCGCCCACAGCCTCAACAGCTAGCTACTACCGAATGGTAAAAAGCTATAGGGATCTCTCCTGGAATAGCTATTGTGTACGACAACCCGATCCAAAACTCACATCAATTTTGGACCAATAAGTGGGGACCCGCCAGATTTGCCGTATTAATTTCGCCGATTTGCAGCAGTAGCTTTGCATAGGTCGCAACTCAATGAATGCACGATCGAACATCAGGCTCATATAGTTACGAC
Organism: Actinomycetes bacterium; assembly: GCA_021805205.1. Lineage (GTDB taxonomy): Bacteria > Actinomycetota > Acidimicrobiia > Acidimicrobiales > Acidimicrobiaceae > Acidithrix. The sequence continues at coordinate 889 of JAJZFV010000023.1, forward strand.
GCTGTTCGCTAATAAGCCGTTGTAAGAGTTGAGCAATCTTGCGCTGCAGAGAATTCAAGCCCTGGGAAATTTGGTTAGATCCCGCGTAAGTGTGATTAGCCCAAAAGTCGTTCACACTTAAGTCCGAGCCTTTCGACTGTGAAAAAATGGTGGTCCCACCGGGAGTCAAACCCAGGAGCAAGGGGTCATGAGGTATTCACAAAGTGTTCAAGCCCATAATCATTGCGTCCCAAGGCATCTCATTTTGCAGCTCATTGAAGTCTGTTGGCAAGAGTGGTGAGAAAGCGTCGGGCTGGACGGGACGTTCTCGGATGCAATTGTTGGGTGAAAAGTTGGGTAAAGTACGCGTGGAGATCCTCCTAAGCATTGGTTGACCGTGTTGATCTCATTGTTCCTACGAGAACACCATCGACATGTTCCTTGGTCTCAATGGAACGCCTTACCATTTCAGTCCTTCTTTCGAAAAGTCGGGTGTCTAGATACACGTATTTCATCCGAGGCCAATCGCCAAAAAGAGTTAGTTCGCCAAGCCTAGAGTGCGATTCTGACGAGGTAACGGCAATCGGTTTAGCCAAGTTCGAAAATTACCTTGAAATCGAAGCAGGGGTCTGGATCAACCGACCGGCTGTGGCGAATATGAACCACAACCTTGACACACCGACTATTTGATGTAACTTTCGCAAACGGATGCTATGGCTTTTTGAGAGACTTTCCGGGGCTGATTTACATCAAATGGAACCGCCGCTACGTTTCGCGTGCAATTCGAAGAGGATTCCCTGGGTCGATCTTTTTATGGATCCATAATCTCAGACGGTGCTTCGGTTGCCGGAGGCTTGATGTATTGCGTATCTGGAGCCGCCAAGATACTGACTACTAGCGATCCACACTCACTACGTCGAAAGCTTATCTCGAGGTCGGGCTTCACGGATCAGTCCTCGGTGCACGCGGCCGAGCGAGTCCTGGGTGCGACAGAGTTGGCAGTGGAACTTGGACAGCACTTTCATAATAAATCACGGATCGTTAGAAGTGGCTCCATGATCCTTTTCATCAGTGCTTGGTTCGGTTGCCACTATGTGCTCTTGTACTAGATTTGGACGTAAGTTATAATCAGGCATGGTTCACGACTTTTTTGGGCGTACTCGACTTGAGGGGTATCCAAAGTTAATGCTGGTCCTCGCGGCTGTGACGCTCACCGCTTGTGGCCAAGGCGCGAGTAGGCCAAATAATACACAAAGCGCGACTACAGCCACCAAGGCTCGCCCTTCCGGTAATGCGCTATCAATCAACGAACATGCCATCGTGACTGCGATCGCTAATCTTCCTGTCAATACTACATATCCAAACTTCGTACCCGCCAAGACAGCCGGAGTAAATTCGGGGGCCGGTTGTCCTTCAACTTTGAATCTCGATCGATCTGCGACTTTGACATCCAATGAGGCGGTTGTGTTGGAAAACTCCATCAACGCTGATCTATCTGCTAAGAACTCAAGCTTCGTACGCTACTTTGATAGAGCGTTGCTTGATATGCCAAGTAACGGATTTGCGCAGCTATTTGGACAAAACTTTGGCAGTACGATCAGCGGATCGTATACCTTGGCCGATGTATCCACGGAACCACTCGCTAGCGACGGTTCACTTGCGAACTCAGTGAGTTCTGCCTGCGGATCTTCGGTAATGCGCGCAAGTTGGAGAATTGTGTTTTGCAGCCCGAATACCGCTGTGAACGCTTGTGACCCAGGCATTACAACTACAGAACTGGCTATAGATAGAAACGGCCAATGGCTCATCTGGTACCTTGGAAGCGGTCTTCAGTAAGGCTTATAGTTTCAACGCCGCATAAGCCCCACCCGTACGTTGCAGAAACCGTGTACTGAGGAGTCGCAAGTTAAGCATCCAAGTGGACGGCCCCTTGAGCCCGGTACACTTCGCTCGTGCGACGATTACGCTAACTCTGCTTGTCCCATCCCTATGCTGCTTCGGACCAGAAGTAGTTCTCGCACGTTGTGTCCTCGGTGTTTGCTTGACCGAATGAGAACCATTCTCTGGGCCGTCAAGTCGAGGGCCTAAAACTCATTTGGGCTCAAGTAACCAAGGGAGCTATGTTCTCGGGTCCGGTTATATTCACGGCGATTTTTACTGGTCAAAAATCGCGCCTCGATGATTGAGGCAAAGAGTTTACCGTTCACGAGCTCGTCCCGTAACCTCGAGTTAAACTACCAAAACAGTAACAACTAACCACCAGAGCAAGCTCAAAAGCTCATCTCGTAACCTCGAGTTGAACGACTTACAACTCCCGTTGGCGCCAACGTGATCCTAGTTCGATAAAGGTGACGCTTATCTCTTTGGCCAAGCGCTCCAGAGAATGTGAGATGAACTCCGATCCATTTACCATTCTGATGCAGACCGGGTTTCCACGTTCTGGCCCGATTACATCCAGAATTGAGACAACCTTCGGCAGCGTTTGAGCGATCCACTTACGTTGCCGGGTAATCCCCTAGGTACTCTTCGATGGCGTTGATCAGTATCAACACTTTTCCGTCCCCAGTTTCGTCAAACTGAAAGTCCATTACCCAGGTCGCATTGGTATCGATTGGGTGATGATTTCTCATCGGAAGGTCGTGAAATGCTCGTTTATTCTTATGTTTCGCGTGTAGGGACCTTCAGGCCCGCCTCCCTCCACAAGAGGAAGCCGCAACGCCCCCGCCTATCTTTGTAACACTAACAGTACCGAGCTTTTGAAGCATACATCGGCCAACCTTGGGAGAAGGGGTATCGAGTCCGTGCCATCCCATCAGCGCGGATACCTGTTAACTCGGGCGCAGGCTCGGGTGCTGGACTCGCCACGACGAGAGCGACGATTTCTTGGGTGCACGATTGTGTGACGAGTTCTATGACTTTTCTGGAGCGGTGATCTGGAATGCGCCCTCTACCAAGCTACGGCAGCGAACTACGATTTATCTTCGACGTGCACTCGCCAAGATCGTTGAAGTCACCGCTAAGGAGTCATCGGCGCAGGTTCGACTCTCCCACGTCGAGATAATTGAGTACCGGCGCCGAGGGATCACCCACCTCCAAGTTGTGGTACGTATAAACGACTCCCGAGAAATGGCTTTAGCTCAAGGAATCTTCATCACAGCTGAGCAGGTCGCGCTCGCTCTTCGAATTGCCGAAGCTATGGTCAAAGTCTGTATCCCACCTGGCGAGATGACTCATACGGTCGCATGAGGAACCTTACTTGATATTCGTGTCATCGATACAGATTCAACCGCAGCCATCGCCAACTACATCGAAAAGCGCGCCATCAAGTCTGCAAATGACTCACCCGGCCTCGATCGTCGCTTCCGCACAGTCGAAGCGAATAAGATTGCACGGGCGCCAAAGCATCTACTCGCAATGGCGCGCGCGGCATTCGAATTAGGTGAGAATCCCGACTACGTGGAACTCAATCTTGCAAGGTGGGCGCAGGATCTCGGACATCAAGGACACTTTCTCAGAAAATCCCGACGCTTCTCCATAGCCTTTGCCTATCTATGTGGGATGCGCGAAGCCCGGCGAGACACCGTAATACTCATTTGAGTGATCCGCTGTGTGTTCGATGCGCGCTCAAATAAGCACCTACAGCGTCCTGTATGCGTCGCTCCTGTGCATTACGGACGTCACCATTACATTGCGCAACTCTCCATCAATTAGGTAAAGTATCCGGTAGGAGCCGCGACGAGCCGAAAAAACCTGCAAAAGGGCTCCTTCAAAGGCTTGCCGACTCGATACGGATTTTCTAATAAAGCTCCTGTAATGAATTCGTATGCAGCTAGAGCCACCTTTTCCGGAAGCGTTTCAGCTAGTGCGACCGATGCGGAACGTGCAATCTGCAAATTGTAACGATCATCTCGCGACGACACGTCGCCCTGACTTAATCATCGCTTGCGCGAGCTCCTCAGGGCCTAATGTGTCACCTTCTTCAATGTCGGACAATCCCCTTCTATGGGCTTCAAGAGGCATACTGTCCGACAGAACCGCAATAGTCTCAAGAATTGCGTCGTAATCGTCAGCTCCCAAAAGCACCGCCGCACGATGTCCGTTCCTGGTAATTTCAATTCGCTCGTATGTCGAACTTACCTCTTCAATTAGTTTCGACAATTGTGCGCGAGCATCAGCTAGTGGAACTGTTTTCATGTATTCAATTAAAGCGCTAATCGATCCTTTGCGGTCTTTTCATCCAGGGAGACTTTCCGCCTTGTTGCTCCCAGTGTGACGCCCTTTCCACCAACATCGTAGGATGGCATAACAGGCGTGTGCAGAAACTGGGGAACCTTAAATCGACCGTTGCATTCCCCCGACTCGGCTTAACTTATCGACCAATTCAAGTTTCGATAGCTGTTCGATCAGCGAATTCAAATTTCTCCTGCACGTAAGGTGCACTCCACTCCATCACACCTGATCGCGACACACCCGTACTAGATCGTCGACCTAGACATGTGTGCATTAGCCGCAAGGACATCAAGTTCGTTGCCCGTGCCTCCGGCGAATGCGCCAGCGCGTCGAGGAGCGATGCTGTCGATAGTCAGGAAGTCCCATGCAAGATGGTCGAGTGATCTACGAATGATGTCAGCGTGCTTAAACGCGAGGTTTGTGAATCGATCGGCGATATAGCTTGTCACATTTGGCCGACGCCTCTACAACTATGCGAGGTCATACACGTCCTTTGGTTCGCCGCGATCCGCATATGCGATGGCCTCAAGCACGACGAACGGCGCCGGACCGCAAACAGGTATCGAGCGTCTGGCCAGTTCTCCCTAAAGTCATGGTACTTCCTGTCCCTTACATCCACACTTTAGCGATTCTCATGGCTCGTACTATTTTTGGAGAACGACCTCTCTGATCCGAGGAAGGTCTCGAGCGTATACGGTTGCAGATGTTTGGTTATCGACGATACGACCACTGGATCTAGCAGAAACCCGAAGTAAAAGTTCACGCTTTAAAAGGAGCGGGACTGCATACTCCATGTCGTATTCGTCACTAAAAATTCCAACCGTATAAAAGTCATTATCATTCATCCATTCTTCCCACTCGCTAACCATTTTTGAACGAAACGCAGTAAATGAATTGAGCGCTTCGTCGTCGTCTTGACCGAATTCAAGAGGCTCACCGTCTAACAAGATATTTAGAATTTCCTCTTCCCGGTCACGGCTTAGATCGAGGGGAGTCTCTCTAATTGGATTTGAAAGGTTTACAAGTTCCAGAAGACTAGATCGTGTTTCATGTAGGCGGTAATTGGCATCTTGCCAGAGATTTCCATCTCCGTATACAACTATCGGATCTGGTATATGGAGAGACATACTGTCAAAACAAATTAGGACAGAAAAAAATAGTAGCGAAGGAACTAGCGCCAAACCTTCGGCGCGTGCGATTTGTATGGCGATACGCAACGCCCATCGAGCGAGGGTACATAGAGCCGCTCCCTCTTGATAGTCAAGGTCAAAGAGCATTTCTATTTGTCCTCGAATAACGGACACGCTTGCTGGTTTAGCCTTGTAGGGTCCGACGCATCGAAAGTTTTTCCAATTGATTCCAAGGGGATCTGCTGTTTCGGAATCTAAAACTTTGGCCTGATTGAGGATAGTGCGAGCAGCGTCGTTTATATCAAGATAAGGTGCACGATTTAGATTTGCGAAATAAACTCCTCCACTCAACCTCACAATACGCGTCTCCGAAATTGGGGGATTTAAAGTTCCGTTGCGAGTAGTGTCTATTCGAATACCAATCAAATATTCGAGGAGTTCCACCGAAGGCATGGGCATCATGAATAAACCTCTTCCCACAACTTCCAGATTAAAACGCCTTTTCCGGGTCCAACCGCCTCCCAAACGCACACTAGTGGCCCTCCATCAGCACCCACGATCACCTCTCCAATTGGGTAACCCTCGCACGAATCACCGGCAACAAAGTACTGCTTGGTTCCGCAGGTTCCACCGGGTTGACAAATAAGTAAGGGCCGTACCGTTGAAGCGCTAGCGGGGCTGATCGTGGTGGTAAGAGCCGCACTGGACAACAATGTTGCAAGGCTAGATACCGTGATGAGACACCGCTTAAACCGTGTTTCCTTCATTTGTTTGCTCTTTCGACTTTACGGTATCGTCAGTCATAAACTTAGCCTACAGCAAACTGCGATATGTAAATTTGTCAAAAATATTTGCTTGAATCTACACCATTCGGTTTCAATTACTACTTTCCAAGCAGAAGGCGCCGATGGAATTACTCTCCAAACTTGCCATCGTGAATGCTAGATATTCAAACCTTTCTGTGAGAATACTGACCAAGTTATAAGCGGGAGGACTTGTCATGGAACGCAAGAAACATACACTGAACAAGTCATTCCAAAGCTTGCGGTAGTAAACAGAATGCTAGCGGTCGGAAGTTCGGTTAAATAAGTTGCTCTATTGACACTCATTTGGATCAACTCGCCCTGCCGTACGGAAGTTTGAGATCAATTGGTCCACGAGAAAGCATCACCAAAACTAGGAGTCTGCTAAGCAATCCACTCTCACAGAGCTACATCGGGCCTAGGCTAGGCAAGGTCTTTGATTTTGAGTAATGTCGCCGACTAAAAGGTGGCCGAGGTTCTCAGTTGTCCTGGTTTTGCCAGATATTGTGGTAAAGCCAGGACAACTTATCGACTTTTAGCTGCTAGTCGAGCCTGCTATT